>NZ_CP166780.1:4800000-6777476 GCF_059695645.1 Pseudomonas sp. LBUM1673 | reverse complement strand
GGATATCCCCTAAGTTGAAAGCCGGTGAGGCAAAAACAAGCGGTCATTGTAGCGACCAGACGTCCACTTATCCACATGCAGGTTGCGCACAGGGCATGATTTATCAATGCGTTAACCCTCGAAAAGAAGACCAACGGTATGTGCATAAGCTCTGTGGATAACCGCCCATGAGGGCACTGGACAAGTGGGGGTGAAACTCGGTGGATAACCGACCTGTGGATAACTGGCCTTTCCACACACAGCTTATCCGACAGCGCAGCACAGGCTGACCACCGTTTTCCACCGTAGTTGTCATTCTCTGTACATCACGGTTTAGAAGGGCTTAAGGTAGTTATCCACAGATGATCGTGTCCCTAGCTTTTATAAGCTTTACAGAAAAGCTTTAAATAATTCCCTTCTTTATTTCTATATCTAGCGAACGACCTTCGGGCGAGCAAATCGTCTGGAGATCTATTTATAAGGAAACGCTGGTTGGAAATTGACCTAGAGGCTTGCTTTCTCTAGAATCCCCGGTCTCTTAAAACGGGGGCCATTCCGGCCCGTTGTGGACGAACCAGGTAACACGACAATGAAACGTACTTTCCAACCAAGCACTATCAAACGCGCTCGTACCCACGGTTTCCGTGCTCGCATGGCTACCAAGAACGGTCGTGCCGTCCTGTCGCGTCGTCGCGCCAAAGGTCGTGCGCGTCTGGCAGTTTGATAATCCGGCACTGGAGGTGAGTCAGGACTTCAGTCGGGAAAAGCGTCTGCTTACTCCCCGACATTTCAAGGCAGTCTTTGACTCCCCTACCGGCAAGGTTCCGGGGAAAAATCTCCTGCTCCTTGCGCGCAACAACGATCTTGATCACCCCCGTCTCGGGCTGGTTATCGGGAAAAAGAGCGTAAAGCTCTCCGTCGAGCGCAATCGACTCAAACGTCTGATGCGCGAATCGTTTCGTCTGAACCAGGATTTACTGGTCGGTTGGGACATTGTTATCGTCGCGCGCAAAGGTTTGGGTGACGTAGAAAGCCCCGAATTGATTCAGCATTTCGACAAACTCTGGAAACGTCTGGCACGCAGCAAGCCGGTACCAGCAGTCAAAACCGAAACTGTAGGGGTAGACAGTCCCGATGCGTAAACTGGCGCTCGTTCCGATCCAGTTTTATCGCTATGCCATCAGTCCCCTGATGGCCAGTCACTGTCGTTTCTACCCCAGTTGTTCCTGCTACGCGTATGAAGCCATAGAAAATCATGGCCTTCTGCGCGGTGGCTGGCTGACCTTTCGTCGTTTAGGTCGCTGTCATCCGTGGAATCCCGGTGGTTATGACCCGGTTCCATCTATCCCTACCTCCCGTTCTTCTTCGATGGCCGAGTAATCATGGATATCAAACGCACGATCCTGATCGTCGCCCTGGCAATCGTGTCCTACGTTATGGTCCTTAAATGGAACCAGGACTATGGCCAGGCTGCCCTGCCGACTCAGAATGTTGCTTCCAGTACTACCGCACCGGGCCTACCGGATACGGCGACTGGCAATAATGCTTCTGTCAGTGACGACATTCCACGCGCCGCAAGCGATACCAGTGCAACTGCACCTGCTGAAACACCAGTAGCTGCAAGCAAAGACCTCATCCAGATCAAAACGGATGTGCTCAACCTGGCCATCGATCCACAAGGTGGAGATGTTGCCCAGTTGACGTTGCCGCTGTATCCACGTCGCCAGGACCATCCGGAAATTCCATTCCAGCTGTTCGATAACGGCAACGAGCGGACTTATCTGGCTCAGAGCGGCCTGATCGGCACCAACGGTCCGGACGCAAGTCCTGCCGGTCGTCCGGTTTACTCCTCCGAGAAGAAGATTTATCAACTGGCCGACGGTCAAGACCAATTGGTCGCGGACCTGAAGTTCAGCAAGGACGGCGTTAACTACATCAAGCGTTTCACGCTGAAACGTGGCCTGTATGACGTAACCGTTTCCTACCTGATCGACAACCAGAGCGCTCAACCCTGGTCCGGTGCAATGTTCGCGCAATTGAAGCGTGATGCCAGCTCCGATCCTTCTTCCAGCACCGCCACCGGCACCGCGACTTACCTGGGCGCCGCCCTGTGGACAAGTAACGAGCCGTACAAGAAAGTGTCGATGAGCGACATGGACAAGGCTCAGCTGAAAGAAACCGTCACCGGTGGTTGGGTTGCCTGGTTGCAGCACTACTTCGTGACTGCGTGGATTCCGGTCAAGGGCGAAAACAACATCGTCCAGACCCGTAAAGACAGCAAAGGCAACTACATCATCGGCTATACCGCCCCGGCAATGACTGTCGCGCCGGGTGCGAAAGCCGAAACCAGTGCCGTTCTGTACGCGGGTCCGAAAAGCCAGGCTGTCCTGAAAGAGTTGTCCCCAGGTCTGGAACTGACCGTCGACTACGGCATTCTGTGGTTCATTGCCCAACCAATCTTCTGGTTGCTGCAACATATCCACGCGCTGGTCGGTAACTGGGGCTGGTCGATCATCTTCCTGACCATGCTGATCAAGGGAATTTTCTTCCCGCTGTCGGCTGCCAGCTACAAATCCATGGCGCGCATGCGTGCAGTGGCACCGAAACTGGCCGCGCTGAAAGAGCAACATGGCGACGACCGGCAGAAAATGTCGCAAGCCATGATGGAGCTGTACAAGAAAGAGAAGATCAATCCGCTGGGTGGCTGCTTGCCAATCCTCGTGCAGATGCCGGTTTTCCTTTCGCTGTACTGGGTTCTGCTGGAAAGCGTGGAAATGCGCCAGGCGCCGTTCATGCTGTGGATTACGGACCTGTCGATCAAGGATCCGTTCTTCATTCTGCCGATCATCATGGGCGCAACCATGTTCATCCAGCAGCAGTTGAACCCGACTCCTCCGGATCCGATGCAGGCGAAGGTCATGAAAATGATGCCAATCATCTTCACCTTCTTCTTCCTGTGGTTCCCGGCAGGTCTGGTGCTGTACTGGGTTGTGAACAACGTGCTGTCCATCGCACAACAGTGGTACATCACGCGTAAGATCGAAGCGGCTACCAAAAAAGCCGAGGCGTAACTTACTCTGTGGATAACCACTCAAAACGCCCCCTAGTGGGGCGTTTTGCTATCTGTCACTTTTGTCTGGATACCGGTTATGAGCGTTCCTCGTGAAACCATCGCCGCCGTCGCCACCGCTCAAGGTCGCGGTGGTGTGGGCATCGTCCGTATTTCCGGGCCGCTGGCGAGTGTGGCGGCCAAAGCCATCAGCGGTCGCGAACTGAAGCCGCGGTTTGCCCATTACGGCCCGTTCCTCAGTGCAAACGAAGAGGTGCTGGACGAAGGCATCGCGCTGTATTTCCCGGGACCGAACTCGTTCACCGGCGAAGATGTGCTTGAGCTGCAGGGCCACGGCGGCCCGATCGTTCTGGATATGTTGCTCAAGCGTTGCCTGGAGCTGGGTTGTCGTCTGGCTCGGCCGGGTGAATTCAGCGAGCGCGCCTTCCTCAACGACAAGCTCGATCTGGCTCAGGCCGAAGCCATCGCCGACTTGATCGAGGCAAGTTCTGCACAGGCGGCACGAAATGCCCTGCGCTCGTTGCAGGGTGCGTTTTCCCAGCGTGTGCATAACCTCACCGAGCAACTGATAGGCCTGCGCATTTACGTCGAAGCGGCCATCGACTTCCCCGAAGAAGAAATCGACTTCCTTGCCGATGGCCATGTGCTGAGCATGCTCGACAAAGTGCGCGACGAATTATCCACAGTGCTGCGTGAAGCCGGCCAAGGGGCTTTGTTGCGTGATGGTATGACCGTGGTGATCGCCGGCCGGCCGAATGCCGGCAAGTCCAGCCTTCTGAATGCCTTGGCCGGACGTGAAGCCGCGATCGTGACCGAGATTGCCGGCACGACCCGGGACATTCTTCGCGAACATATCCACATCGATGGCATGCCGTTGCACGTGGTCGACACTGCCGGCCTGCGGGATACCGATGATCAGGTGGAAAAAATTGGTGTCGAACGGGCATTGAAAGCCATCGGCGAGGCAGATCGGGTATTGTTGGTGGTCGATGCCACGGCTCCCGAGGCCCTTGATCCATTTGCCTTGTGGCCTGAATTTCTCGAAACTCGCCCGGATCCGGCAAAAGTTACGCTGATCCGTAACAAGGCAGACCTGACGGGCGAAGCGATTGCCCTGCAAGTCAGTGACGATGGCCACGTCACTATCAGCCTCAGTGCGAGATCCGCCGGCGAAGGCCTGGAGTTGCTGCGCGAGCACCTCAAAGCCTGCATGGGTTACGAGCAGACCTCCGAAAGCAGCTTCAGTGCTCGCAGGCGTCACCTGGAGGCACTGCGTCATGCGAGTGCGTCCCTTGAGCATGGCCGTGCGCAGCTGACGTTAGCGGGTGCCGGTGAGCTGCTGGCCGAAGATTTACGGCAGGCGCAGCAGTCTTTGGGCGAAATCACCGGCGCATTCAGCTCCGATGACCTGCTGGGAAGGATCTTTTCCAGCTTCTGTATCGGTAAATAATCCCTTTAGCTGTCCACAGACAGGCCATTCGCGCCTGTCTGTTCCCTCATTTTCTGAAATTTCCCCCCCAGTGCCGAGCAAATTCTTCGATTGAGCGAATTTCCCTTGCCCGGGATTTGCTCATTCGGCGGCTTTTCTGTGGATTAAGCCCTGTGAATAACTGCTGCTAAGGGCAGTTGATAACAAGGCCTGAAAACTGAAGATAACCGCCTCTGTGGATAACCATCTCTTTCATCCACAGGCTTACACCGGTTATCCAAGGGCCTCCTTGGCACATGACCACAGGGTTTTGAATCTCTGTACACATTGAAAATAAAGGGCTACACAAATCTATCCACAGAAAGGTGGGTCAGTAGAAATAAACATAAAAACAAAGATTTAATAAATTTCTCTCTTTTTAATTTCTATAACCCCGACTTCTCCACAGCTGGTTAAATTTTGTGCAAAGGGTTCTTTAGGAAGGCCTAAGTCCCTATACTTGCCGACCAGGTCCAAAAACCTGAGCTCAAACTATTCCGGATTACCTGACTGAAGCAGGCACGAGGTGCGTGGTGGATTTCCCTTCCCGTTTTGAAGTGATCGTCATCGGCGGCGGTCATGCCGGTACCGAGGCAGCACTGGCGTCAGCACGTATGGGGGCAAAAACCCTGTTGCTGACGCATAACGTGGAAACCCTCGGTGCCATGAGTTGCAACCCCGCCATTGGTGGGATCGGCAAAAGCCATTTGGTTAAAGAAATCGATGCCCTGGGCGGCGCGATGGCCATGGCTACCGATAAAGGTGGTATTCAGTTTCGCGTATTGAACAGCCGCAAAGGCCCCGCCGTGCGTGCAACCCGCGCTCAGGCAGATCGGGTTCTATACAAGGCCGCTGTCCGCGAAGCCCTGGAAAACCAGCCGAACCTGTGGATATTTCAGCAGGCAGCTGATGACCTGATTGTCGAGCAGGAACAAGTGCGCGGTGTCGTCACCCAAATGGGCCTGCGTTTCTTCGCGGATTCCGTGGTGTTGACCACTGGCACCTTCCTCGGTGGACTTATCCACATCGGCATGCAGAATTATTCCGGTGGTCGCGCCGGTGATCCGCCGTCGATCGCCCTGGCTCACCGTTTACGCGAATTGCCACTGCGCGTCGGTCGCCTGAAAACCGGTACACCGCCGCGTATCGACGGTCGTACTGTGGATTTTTCGGTGATGACCGAGCAGGCAGGCGATACACCGATTCCGGTGATGTCGTTCATGGGCTCCAAAGAGCAGCATCCGAAACAGGTCAGCTGCTGGATTACCCACACCAACGCCCGTACTCACGAAATCATTGCCGCGAACCTCGACCGTTCCCCGATGTATTCCGATGCAGGGTTGATCGAAGGCATCGGCCCGCGTTACTGCCCGTCGATTGAAGACAAGATTCACCGCTTTGCCGACAAGGAAAGCCATCAGGTCTTCATCGAGCCAGAAGGCCTGACCACCCACGAGCTGTACCCCAACGGGATATCCACCTCCCTGCCGTTCGACGTGCAACTGCAGATTGTGCAATCGATCCGCGGCATGGAAAACGCGCACATTGTTCGCCCGGGCTATGCCATCGAGTACGACTACTTCGATCCACGTGACCTGAAGTACAGCCTCGAAACCAAAGTGATCGGCGGTCTGTTCTTCGCCGGGCAAATCAACGGCACCACCGGTTACGAAGAAGCCGGCGCCCAGGGTTTGCTGGCCGGAGCCAACGCTGCGCTGCGTGCTCAGGGCAAAGACGCCTGGTGCCCACGTCGCGATGAGGCGTACATCGGTGTGTTGGTCGACGACCTGATTACCCTGGGTACCCAGGAACCGTACCGGATGTTCACGTCTCGCGCCGAATACCGTTTGATTCTGCGCGAAGACAACGCCGATCTGCGCTTGACCGAGAAAGGTCGCGAACTGGGTCTGGTGGATGACGTGCGTTGGGCGGCTTTCTGCAAGAAACGCGAAAGCATCGATCTGGAAGAGCAGCGCCTGAAAAGCACCTGGGTTCGCCCGGGCACCGAGCAGGGCGATGCGATTTCCGAAAAATTCGGCACGCCGCTGACCCACGAATACAATTTGCTCAACCTGCTGAGCCGTCCGGAAATCGACTACGCTGGTCTGATTGCGGTGACCGGTGGGGGCGCAGAAGATCCACAGGTCGCCGAACAGGTCGAAATCAAGACAAAATACGCCGGTTACATCGATCGTCAGCAGGATGAAATTGCACGCTTGCGGGCCAGCGAAGACACCAAACTGCCTGTGGATATCGATTACACGAACATCTCCGGTCTCTCGAAAGAGATCCAGAGCAAGCTCGGTGCGACCCGTCCAGAGACCCTGGGCCAGGCGTCGCGTATTCCGGGTGTGACCCCGGCAGCGATTTCGCTGTTGATGATTCATTTGAAAAAACGCGGCGCGGGCCGTCAGTTGGAGCAAAGCGCTTGAGTTCGTTGGTTACCTCGCAACATGCAGAAGAGTTATCCACAGGTGCTCGCCAGCTTGGTGTCACACTGACTGAAACCCAGCACGCTCTGCTGCTGGGTTATCTGGCCTTGTTGATCAAATGGAACAAGGCTTACAACCTGACCGCCGTGCGCGATCCGGACGAAATGGTTTCCCGTCACTTGCTCGATAGCTTGAGTGTGATGTCGTTCATCGAAAACGGACGCTGGCTGGACGTTGGCAGCGGTGGCGGCATGCCGGGGATTCCGTTGGCGATCCTGTTTCCAGAGTCCCAAGTGACCTGTCTGGACAGCAACGGCAAGAAAACCCGCTTCCTGACCCAGGTCAAACTCGAGCTCAAACTGGATAACCTGCAAGTTATCCACAGCCGCGTCGAAGCCTTCCAGCCTGAGCTGCCGTTCAACGGGATTATTTCCCGGGCGTTCAGCAGCATGGAGAACTTCAGCAACTGGACTCGCCATTTGGGCGATGCCGATACACGTTGGCTGGCAATGAAGGGCGTTCATCCCGCCGATGAGCTGGTAGCATTGCCGGCAGACTTCTACCTCGATAGCGAACACGCCTTGGCCGTACCCGGTTGCCAAGGCCAACGCCATCTGCTGATACTGCGCCGCACGGCATGATTGGGAACACAAGCAAGAATGGCTAAGGTATTCGCGATAGCGAACCAAAAGGGTGGTGTGGGCAAGACCACCACCTGCATCAACCTCGCAGCTTCCCTGGTCGCTACCAAGCGCCGGGTGCTGTTGATCGATCTTGATCCACAGGGCAACGCCACCATGGGTAGCGGTGTGGATAAACACGGCCTGGAAAATTCGGTCTACGACCTGCTGATCGGCGAATGCGATCTGGCCCAGGCCATGCACTACTCCGAGCATGGCGGTTACCAGCTGCTGCCGGCCAACCGCGACCTGACCGCGGCCGAAGTCGTTCTGCTGGAAATGCAGATGAAGGAAAGCCGTCTGCGCAGTGCGCTGGCACCGATCCGTGAAAACTACGATTACATTTTGATCGACTGCCCGCCGTCGCTGTCGATGCTGACGCTCAACGCGCTGGTTGCCGCCGATGGGGTAATTATCCCCATGCAGTGCGAGTACTTCGCGCTGGAAGGGTTGAGCGACCTTGTGGATAACATCAAGCGCATTGCCGAACTGCTGAACCCGAACCTGAAAGTCGAAGGCCTGTTGCGGACCATGTACGACCCGCGCCTGAGCCTGATGAACGACGTATCGGCGCAGCTCAAGGAACACTTCGGCGATCAGCTCTACGACACCGTGATTCCGCGCAACATCCGCCTGGCCGAAGCGCCAAGCTATGGCATGCCGGCGCTGGCGTACGACAAATCATCGCGGGGCGCGATTGCCTATCTGGCATTGGCTGGCGAGATGGTTCGCCGTCAGCGCAAAAACTCACGCACCGCCGCTGTCCAGGCAACTTAAGGAATCCCCATGGCCGTCAAGAAACGAGGTCTCGGACGTGGACTGGATGCACTTCTGAGTGGTCCGACTGTCAGCTCGCTGGAAGAGCAAGCGGTACAAGCCGATCAGCGTGAGCTGCAGCACCTGCCCCTGGACCTGATCCAGCGTGGCAAGTACCAGCCGCGTCGGGACATGGATCCTCAAGCGCTGGAGGAGCTGGCGCAATCGATCAGGGCCCAGGGCGTGATGCAGCCGATCGTGGTTCGCCCAATCGGCAGCGGGCGCTTCGAAATCATCGCCGGTGAACGCCGCTGGCGTGCCAGCCAGCAGGCTGGCCAGGAAACCATCCCGGCGATGGTTCGCGATGTGCCGGATGAAACCGCCATCGCCATGGCGCTGATCGAGAACATTCAGCGCGAAGACCTCAATCCGATCGAAGAAGCGGTGGCCTTGCAGCGTTTGCAGCAGGAATTCCAGCTGACTCAGCAACAAGTGGCCGAGGCTGTGGGTAAGTCCCGCGTCACCGTCGCCAACCTGTTGCGTCTGATTGCGCTGCCGGAAGTCATCAAAACCATGCTGTCTCACGGCGACCTGGAAATGGGTCATGCCCGTGCCTTGCTCGGTTTGCCGGAAAATCAACAAGTTGAAGGGGCGCGACACGTTGTCGCACGGGGGCTGACTGTGCGCCAGACTGAAGCACTGGTTCGCCAGTGGTTGAGTGGCAAACCGGAGCCTGTGGAACCTGCAAAACCGGACCCGGATATTGCCCGACTCGAGCAGCGCCTGGCCGAGCGCCTAGGCTCTGCGGTGCAGATCCGCCACGGAAAGAAGGGTAAGGGGCAGCTGGTGATCGGCTACAACTCTCTTGATGAGCTTCAAGGTGTGCTTGCACACATCCGCTGAAACAATTCCTCATGTAGCGTGAAGTCGGAAATCACTACCTGACAGTTGAATAGGGGCAGAACCGCCCCTATACTCTGCGCGCATTTTGTCGGCACAAATTATGCCAGGTTATTGAATTCTGGCAGCCGACCATTGGGGAGCAAAAGAGATGGAAAACCGCACGCCAGACCGCTTGCCGTTCCATCGCCTGGCAGTTTTTCCGGTGTTAATGGCTCAATTTGTCGTTTTGCTGATTGGCGCTTTGGCGCTCTGGCAATGGCATGGAGTCGTTGCCGGGTACTCAGGACTCTGCGGAGGCCTGATAGCCTTGCTTCCCAATATTTATTTCGCTCACAGGGCATTTCGGTTTTCCGGCGCCCGAGCAGCTCAAGCCATCGTCCGGTCTTTTTATGCCGGCGAGGCGGGCAAACTGATTTTGACGGCAGTGCTGTTTGCATTGACGTTTGCAGGTGTGAAGCCATTGGCGCCGTTAGCAGTATTCGGCGTCTTCGTGCTGACCCAACTGGTTAGCTGGTTCGCTCCCCTGCTAATGAGAACAAGACTTTCGAGACCTTAGGGCGTTTGAGGCAACCATGGCAGAGACAACCGCTTCGGGCTATATCCAGCACCACTTGCAGAACCTGACCTTCGGTCAGCACCCAACTGGCGGGTGGGGTTTTGCCCACACCGCAGCAGAAGCCAAAGAAATGGGCTTCTGGGCTTTCCACGTCGATACTCTCGGCTGGTCGGTCGCGTTGGGTCTGATTTTCGTTCTTCTTTTCCGCATGGCGGCAAAGAAGGCGACTTCCGGTCAGCCTGGCGCCCTGCAGAACTTCGTCGAGGTTCTGATCGAGTTCGTCGACGGCAGCGTGAAAGATACTTTCCACGGCCGTAATCCATTGATCGCGCCATTGGCCCTGACGATTTTTGTCTGGGTGTTCCTGATGAACGCCGTCGACCTGGTACCGGTTGACTGGATTCCGAAGCTGGCTGCCATCATTTCCGGCGACCCGCATCTGGTCTTCCGTGCCGTTCCTACCACTGACCCGAATGCGACCCTGGGTATGTCCCTGTCGGTATTCGCGTTGATCATTTTCTACAGCATCAAGGTCAAGGGCATCAGCGGCTTCATTGGCGAACTGACCCTGCACCCGTTCGGCAGCAAGAACATCTTCGTTCAAGCCCTGCTGATTCCGGTGAACTTCCTGCTGGAGTTCGTGACGCTGGTGGCCAAGCCAATCTCCCTGGCACTGCGTCTGTTCGGCAACATGTACGCCGGCGAGCTGGTCTTCATTCTGATTGCTGTGATGTTCGGCAGCGGTCTGCTCTGGCTTAGCGGCCTGGGCGTAGTTCTGCAGTGGGCGTGGGCTGTGTTCCACATCCTGATCATCACCCTGCAGGCGTTTATCTTCATGATGCTGACCATCGTCTACCTGTCGATGGCGCACGAAGAGAACCATTAAGACCAGTCTCGACTAGTCTGATGTCCCTCTCGGTCAAACGAGAGGGTGCCCGAACAGGGCTATGAAACGATTTGTTTTACCGCTTTAAAATCTAAAAAACCTAAACCATACGACGTAAAAGTCGGGAGGAAAGATGGAAACTGTAGTTGGTCTAACCGCTATCGCTGTTGCACTGTTGATCGGCCTGGGCGCACTGGGTACCGCAATTGGTTTCGGCCTGTTGGGCGGCAAGTTCCTGGAAGGCGCAGCGCGTCAGCCAGAAATGGTTCCAATGCTGCAAGTTAAAATGTTCATCGTTGCCGGTCTGCTCGACGCCGTAACCATGATCGGTGTTGGTATCGCTCTGTTCTTCACCTTTGCGAACCCATTCGTTGGTCAACTCGCTGGCTAATCACTCGAACCTTCGAGTTGATTGGTGTGATGTGCAACGAACGAGCGAGGTGTTGGCGTGAACATTAATGCAACCCTGATTGGCCAGTCCGTTGCGTTCTTCATTTTTGTACTGTTTTGCATGAAGTTCGTGTGGCCTCCGGTCATCGCGGCTTTGCACGAACGTCAGAAGAAGATCGCGGATGGACTGGACGCTGCCAGCCGAGCAGCTCGCGACCTGGAGTTGGCCCATGAGAAAGTGGGTCAGCAACTGCGCGAAGCGAAAGCTCAGGCAGCTGAAATCATTGAGCAAGCCAAGAAACGCGGTAATCAGATCGTTGACGAGGCTGTTGAAAAAGCCCGTCTCGACGCTGACCGTGTGAAGGTTCAGGCTCAGGCCGAGATCGAGCAGGAACTGAACAGTGTCAAAGACGCGCTGCGTGCCCAACTGGGTGCACTGGCTGTCGGCGGCGCCGAGAAGATCCTGGGTGCCACAATCGATCAAAACGCGCACGCGGAGCTGGTAAACAAACTGGCTGCTGAAATTTAAGCGAGGGCGATCATGGCAGAATTGACCACGTTGGCCCGACCTTACGCTAAGGCAGCCTTCGAGCACGCCCAGGCCCACCAGCAACTGGCCTCTTGGTCAGCCATGCTCGGCCTGGCTGCAGCAGTGTCGCAAGACGACACCATGCAGCGCGTGCTCAAGGCCCCGCGACTGACGAGCGCAGACAAGGCCGCCACGTTTATTGACGTGTGCGGCGACAAGTTTGATGCCAAGGCACAGAACTTCATTAACGTCGTTGCCGAAAACGACCGTCTCCCGCTTTTGCCGGAGATATCCGCTCTGTTCGACCTGTACAAGGCTGAACAAGAGAAGTCGGTAGACGTTGAAGTGACCAGTGCTTTTGCATTGAACCAAGAACAGCAAGACAAACTCGCCAAGGTTCTCAGTGCACGACTCAACCGGGAAGTGCGCCTGCAAGTCGAGGAAGACAAATCCCTGATTGGGGGCATTGTCATCCGCGCCGGCGACCTGGTTATCGATGGCTCGGTTCGCGGCAAACTCGCGAACCTTGCCGAAGCATTGAAATCTTGAGTTTGAAGGGGCAGCAGAGCAATGCAGCAACTCAATCCTTCCGAAATAAGTGAAATTATCAAGGGCCGCATCGACAAGCTCGATGTGACCTCCCAAGCCCGTAACGAAGGCACTGTCGTCAGCGTATCTGACGGTATCGTGCGGATTCACGGTCTGGCCGACGTCATGTACGGCGAGATGATCGAGTTTCCGGGCGGTGTCTTCGGTATGGCTCTCAACCTGGAGCAAGACTCTGTAGGTGCCGTTGTATTGGGCTCCTACCAGTCTCTGGCTGAAGGCATGAGCGCCAAGTGCACTGGCCGCATCCTCGAAGTTCCGGTTGGTAAGGAACTGCTGGGTCGCGTAGTCGACGCACTGGGTAACCCAGTTGACGGCAAAGGTCCGCTGAACAACACCGAGACCGATGCGGTCGAGAAAGTTGCTCCAGGCGTGATCTGGCGTAAGTCGGTAGACCAGCCTGTACAGACTGGCTACAAGGCTGTCGATGCCATGATCCCTGTCGGCCGTGGCCAGCGTGAGCTGATCATCGGTGACCGTCAGATCGGTAAAACCGCTCTGGCGATCGACGCGATCATCAACCAGAAAGACAGCGGCATTTTCTGCGTCTACGTAGCAATCGGTCAGAAGCAATCGACCATCGCCAACGTTGTTCGCAAGCTGGAAGAAAACGGCGCACTGGCTAACACCATCGTCGTGGCGGCGAGCGCTTCGGAATCTGCAGCACTGCAGTTCCTGGCTCCGTACTCCGGTTGCACCATGGGTGAATTCTTCCGCGACCGCGGTGAAGACGCGCTGATCGTTTATGACGATCTGTCCAAGCAAGCAGTGGCTTACCGCCAGATTTCCCTGCTGCTGCGCCGTCCACCAGGCCGTGAAGCTTACCCAGGCGACGTGTTCTATCTCCACTCCCGTCTGCTGGAGCGCGCATCCCGCGTTTCGGAAGAGTACGTAGAGAAGTTCACCAACGGCGCAGTGACCGGTAAAACCGGTTCCCTGACCGCACTGCCGATCATCGAAACCCAGGCTGGCGACGTTTCCGCGTTCGTTCCGACCAACGTGATTTCCATCACCGACGGTCAGATCTTCCTGGAATCGGCCATGTTCAACTCCGGGATCCGTCCTGCTGTGAACGCCGGTGTTTCGGTATCCCGTGTGGGTGGTGCCGCTCAGACCAAGATCATCAAGAAGCTGTCCGGTGGTATCCGTACCGCTCTGGCTCAGTACCGTGAACTGGCGGCATTCGCCCAGTTCGCTTCTGACCTGGACGAAGCGACCCGTAAGCAACTTGAGCATGGTCAGCGCGTTACCGAGCTGATGAAGCAGAAGCAATACGCACCAATGTCGATCGCTGACATGGCGCTGTCGCTGTATGCCGCTGAGCGTGGGTTCCTGACTGACGTCGAAATCGCCAAGATCGGCAGCTTTGAACAAGCGCTGATTGCTTTCTTCAACCGCGATCACGCCGATTTGATGGCGAAGATCAACGTGAAGGGTGACTTCAATGACGAAATCGACGCTGGCATGAAAGCCGGTATCGAGAAGTTCAAGGCCACCCAAACCTGGTAAGCCGCAGCGGGAGCCGCAAGGCTCCCGCTTGCTAACCTGATAGGTGTTACATGGCAGGCGCAAAAGAGATTCGCAGTAAGATTGCGAGCATCAAAAGCACGCAAAAGATTACCAGCGCCATGGAAAAAGTGGCGGTCAGCAAAATGCGCAAGGCACAAATGCGCATGGCTGCTAGCCGTCCTTACGCGGAGCGCATCCGCCAGGTTATTGGCCATCTGGCCAACGCCAACCCGGAATATCGCCACCCTTTCATGATCGACCGTGAAGTAAAGCGCGTCGGTTACGTCGTGGTGAGCAGTGACCGTGGTCTGTGTGGTGGTTTGAACACCAACCTGTTCAAGGCTCTGGTCAAGGACATGGCGGTAAACCGCGAAAACGGCGTCGAGATTGATCTGTGTGTCGTTGGTAGCAAGGGTGCGGCTTTCTTCCGCAACTTCGGCGGTAACGTCGTTGCAGCTATCAGCCACCTGGGTGAAGAGCCGTCGATCAATGATCTGATCGGCAGCGTCAAGGTGATGCTGGATGCCTACCTGGACGGCCGTATTGACCGCCTGTCCGTGGTGTCCAACAAGTTCATCAACACCATGACGCAACAGCCTACCGTGGAGCAGTTGATTCCACTGGTGGCAACCCCGGATCAAGAACTCAAGCACCACTGGGATTATCTGTACGAACCGGACGCCAAAGAGCTGCTTGACGGCTTGATGGTCCGTTACGTGGAGTCGCAGGTCTACCAGGCGGTGGTCGAGAACAACGCGGCTGAACAAGCTGCGCGGATGATCGCGATGAAGAACGCTACCGACAACGCCGGTGATTTGATCAGCGATTTGCAGCTGGTCTACAACAAGGCGCGTCAGGCTGCGATCACCCAAGAGATCTCGGAAATCGTCGGCGGCGCTGCCGCGGTTTAACGGTTCAAATATTCAGAGGATCCAGCTATGAGTAGCGGACGTATCGTTCAAATCATCGGCGCCGTTATCGACGTGGAATTCCCACGCGACAGCGTACCGAGCATCTACAACGCTTTGAGTGTAAAAAGCGATGCAGGCACCACTCTCGAAGTTCAGCAGCAGCTGGGCGACGGCGTGGTTCGTACCATTGCAATGGGTTCCACCGAGGGCTTGAAGCGCGGTCTGGAAGTCACCGACTCTGGCGCAGCCATCTCCGTACCGGTCGGTAAAGCGACTCTGGGCCGGATCATGGACGTACTGGGCAACCCGATCGACGAAGCTGGCCCGATCGACACCGAAGAGCGCTGGGGCATTCACCGTCCTGCGCCAACCTTCGCTGAACAGGCTGGCGGCAACGACCTGCTGGAAACCGGCATCAAGGTTATCGACCTGGTTTGCCCGTTCGCCAAGGGCGGTAAAGTCGGTCTGTTCGGTGGTGCCGGTGTAGGCAAAACCGTAAACATGATGGAACTGATCCGTAACATCGCCATCGAGCACAGCGGTTATTCCGTGTTCGCCGGTGTGGGTGAGCGTACTCGTGAGGGTAACGACTTCTACCACGAGATGAAGGATTCCAACGTTCTGGACAAAGTGGCACTGGTTTACGGTCAGATGAACGAGCCGCCGGGTAACCGTCTGCGCGTAGCACTGACTGGCCTGACCATGGCCGAGAAGTTCCGTGACGAAGGTAACGACGTTCTGCTGTTCGTCGACAACATCTATCGTTACACCCTGGCCGGTACTGAAGTATCCGCGCTGCTGGGCCGTATGCCTTCTGCAGTAGGTTACCAGCCGACCCTGGCCGAAGAGATGGGTACTCTGCAAGAGCGCATCACTTCGACCAAAAACGGTTCGATCACCTCGATCCAGGCGGTATACGTACCTGCGGATGACTTGACTGACCCGTCGCCAGCGACCACTTTCGCCCACTTGGACGCTACCGTCGTTCTGTCCCGTGACATCGCTTCCCTGGGTATCTACCCAGCGGTCGATCCACTCGACTCGACTTCGCGTCAGCTGGACCCGAACGTGATCGGCCAGGACCACTACGACACCGCTCGCGGCGTACAGTATGTTCTGCAGCGTTACAAAGAACTGAAGGACATCATTGCGATCCTGGGTATGGACGAGCTGTCGGAAACCGACAAACAGTTGGTAAACCGTGCTCGTAAGATCCAGCGCTTCTTGTCGCAGCCGTTCTTCGTGGCTGAAGTCTTCACCGGTGCTTCGGGTAAATACGTTTCCCTGAAAGACACCATTGCTGGCTTCAAAGGCATCCTCAACGGTGACTACGACCACCTGCCAGAACAAGCGTTCTACATGGTCGGCGGCATCGAAGAAGCGATCGAGAAAGCCAAGAAACTGTAATCCCGGCGCCCGGCAACGGGCGCTAATTTAGGTTGAGGCAATCAGATGGCTATGACAGTCCATTGCGATATCGTCAGCGCGGAAGGGGAAATCTTCTCCGGCCTGGTCGAGATGGTGGTTGCGCACGGTGCACTGGGTGATCTTGGTATCGCTCTGGGTCACGCGCCGCTGATCACTAATCTCAAGCCCGGCCCGATCCGACTGATCAAGCAGGGCGGGGAAGAGGAGGTGTATTACATCTCCGGCGGTTTCCTCGAGGTTCAGCCGAACATGGTCAAGGTTCTTGCCGACACCGTGCAACGAGCTGCCGACCTGGACGAAGCCTCCGCTCAGGAAGCCGTTAAGGCTGCCGAGAAGGCCTTGCATGAGCGAGGCGCGGAATTCGATTACGGTTCTGCTGCCGCACGTCTGGCCGAGGCTGCAGCTCAGCTGCGCACCGTCCAGCAGATCCGCAAGAAGTTCGGCCATTAATTCGGCCGTCGACTTATTGTGTGATTGATTAAAAAGGGTAGCCTCGGCTACCCTTTTTTCTTTTCTGACTTTCATCACCCGGTCGCAGCCGCTGACCTCCCAGGATTAGTAGCCTGTCATGTCTCTTGAAATCGTTATCCTCGCTGCCGGCCAAGGCACGCGCATGCGTTCGGCTTTGCCGAAAGTTCTGCACCCGGTTGCCGGTAACTCAATGCTTGGCCATGTTATCCACACGGCCCGGCAACTTGATCCGCAACGTATCCATGTGGTGATCGGCCATGGTGCCGAAGCGGTGCGCGAGCGTCTGGCGGCCGATGACCTGAATTTCGTCCTGCAGGATCAACAGCTGGGTACCGGACATGCGGTGGCCCAGGCTGTGCCGTTCATTAAGTCCGACACCGTGCTGATTCTGTATGGCGACGTACCGTTGATCGAAGTCGAAACCCTGCAACGGTTGCTCAAACTGGCTGCACCGCAGCAACTGGGCCTGTTGACCGTTGAGCTGGATGACCCGACTGGTTACGGCCGCATCGTCCGCGATGCCGCCGGCAAAGTTACCGCCATCGTCGAGCATAAAGACACCAACGACGTCGAGCGTGCGATCACTGAGGGCAATACCGGCATTCTGGCGCTACCTTTCGAACGTCTGGGTGATTGGGTGAGTCGTCTCTCCAATAACAATTCCCAAGGCGAGTACTACCTGACCGACGTGATCGCCATGGCGGTCAGTGATGGTCTGGTGGTGGCTACCGAACACCCCCATGACACCATGGAAGTGCAGGGCGCCAACGATCGCAAGCAACTGGCCGAGCTTGAGCGTCACTATCAGCTGCGCGCTGCTCGTCGTTTGATGGCTCAGGGCGTGACCCTGCGCGACCCGGCACGTTTCGATGTGCGTGGAGAGGTCATCGTCGGTCGCGACGTGCTGATCGACATCAACGTGATCCTCGAAGGCAAAGTCGTCATCGAGGACGACGTAGTGATCGGTCCGAACTGCGTGATCAAGGACAGCACCCTGCGCAAAGGCGTAGTGATCAAGGCCAATAGTCATATCGAAGGCGCGATCCTCGGCGAAGGCAGCGATGCTGGCCCATTCGCTCGTTTGCGTCCCGGCACAGTGCTGGAAGCTCGCGCGCATGTGGGTAACTTCGTCGAGCTGAAGAACGCTCACATGGGCGAGGGCGCCAAGGCCGGGCACTTGACGTATCTGGGCGACGCCGAGATCGGTGCGCGCACCAACATCGGCGCGGGCACCATTACCTGTAACTACGACGGCGCCAACAAGTGGAAAACCGTATTGGGTGAAGATGTGTTCATCGGTTCCAACAACTCGTTGGTGGCGCCTGTGGATATCTCAGCGGGTGCGACCACGGCGGCGGGTTCGACCATTACCCAGAATGTGGATAAGGCTCAGTTAGCCGTTGGTCGCGCTCGGCAGAAAAACATCGATGGCTGGAAACGGCCGGAGAAGATCAAGAAGAGTTAAGTTATCCACAGCGCATGATTTGGCGCTCATGAGATCGCTTTCGCGGGCAAGCCTCGCTCCTACGGATATCACCGTCCGGAGGAGCGAGGTTTGCCCGCGATGCTTTTATCCACAGATAATTTTTCTTGTTCCGGCTTGACGAAGTTTCGCTGATAGGTTTTGATTGCTTACGTTATCTTTCGAATCGAAACTTACCAGACCATGTCGAAACGCAATACGCCCCAACGCCGCCACAATATCCTCGCCTTGCTCAATGAGCAGGGGGAAGTCAGTGTGGACGAGCTGGCCAAGCACTTCGAAACCTCGGAAGTTACGATTCGCAAGGATCTTGCAGCGCTTGAGAGCAATGGTCTGTTGCTGCGTCGTTATGGCGGGGCGATCACCATGCCTCAGGAGCTGGTCGCCGACCTCGGCCAACCGGTTTCCAAATACAAGCAGGCCATTGCCCGCGCCGCCGTCACGCGAATTCGCGAGCATGCGCGGATCATCATCGACAGTGGCAGTACCACCGCCGCAATGATCCCGGAACTCGGCCAACAACCGGGTCTGGTGGTGATGACCAACTCCCTGCATGTTGCCAACGCCTTGAGCGAACTCGAGCACGAGCCGGTGCTGTTGATGACCGGAGGTACGTGGGACCCGCATTCCGAGTCCTTCCAGGGTCAGGTGGCCGAGCAAGTACTACGCTCATATGACTTCGATCAGTTATTTATCGGTGCCGATGGCATCGATCTGGTGCGCGGGACCACCACCTTCAATGAGTTGCTGGGCCTGAGCCGCGTCATGGCTGAGGTCGCCCGCGAAGTGATCGTGATGGTCGAGGCCGACAAGATCGGTCGCAAAATTCCCAATCTGGAGCTGCCATGGAGCAGCGTCCATACCCTCATTACCGATGATCGCCTTTCGCTTGCGGCACGCGATCAGATTCAGGCCCGCGGCATCAATTTGATTTGCGCCGCTGTCAGTCAGGAGAACTAGCATGTGTGGAATTGTCGGTGCAGTCGCAGAACGTAACATTACCGCCATCCTGCTCGAAGGCCTCAAGCGTCTGGAATACCGGGGCTATGACAGCGCCGGCGTGGCGGTGTACACCAATGATGAAAAACTCTTGCGCGTGCGTCGTCCAGGCAAGGTCAGCGAACTGGAACAGGCGCTGACCCAAGAGCCTCTGGTCGGCCGTCTGGGCATCGCCCACACACGTTGGGCGACCCACGGCGCGCCGTGCGAACGCAACGCTCACCCGCATTTTTCAGGTGATCTGGCGGTGGTGCACAACGGCATCATCGAGAACCATGAAGCCCTGCGCGAGCAACTCAAGGCTCTGGGCCACGAGTTCACGTCGGACACTGACACTGAAGTCATCGCGCATTTGCTGAACGAAAAACTCAATGAGCAGCCCGACCTGACTGCGGCCCTGAAAGCGACCGTCAAAGAGCTGCACGGTGCTTACGGTCTGGCCGTGATCAGCGCCCGCCAACCTGATCGCCTGGTGGCGGCCCGCAGTGGCAGCCCGCTGGTGATCGGTCTGGGCCTGGGTGAAAACTTCCTGGCTTCCGACCAGTTGGCCCTGCGCCAGGTCACCGACCGCTTCATGTACCTGGAAGAAGGCGACATCGCCGAAATTCGCCGCGACAGCGTGCAGATCTGGGACATCAACGGCGAACTCGTCGAGCGTGAAAGCGTTCAGTATCGTGACGGTGCCGAAGCCGCTGACAAAGGCGAATTCCGGCATTACATGCTCAAGGAGATTCACGAGCAGCCGGCCGTGGTGCAACGCACCCTGGAAGGTCGCCTGAGCCACGATCAGGTGCTGGTCCAGGCGTTCGGTCCACAAGCTGCCGAGCTGTTTGCCAAGGTGCGCAATGTACAGATCGTCGCCTGTGGCACCAGCTATCACGCCGGCATGGTTGCTCGTTACTGGCTCGAAGAACTGGCCGGCATTCCGTGTCAGGTCGAAGTTGCCAGCGAATTCCGCTACCGCAAGGTGGTCGTGCAGCCCGACACCCTGTTCGTGAGCATCTCCCAGTCAGGTGAAACCGCCGACACTTTGGCCGCCCTGCGCAATGCCAAAGAGCTGGGTTTCCTTTCCAGCCTGGCAATCTGCAACGTTGGCATCAGCTCCCTGGTGCGTGAATCGGACCTGACGCTGCTGACCCAGGCCGGTCGCGAAATCGGCGTCGCCTCGACCAAAGCCTTCACCACTCAATTGGTTGGCCTGCTGTTGTTGACCCTGTCTCTGGGTCAGGTTCGCGGTACGTTGGCCGAAGGTGTCGAAGCCACACTGGTCGAAGAACTGCGTCGCCTGCCGACCCGCTTGGGCGAAGCCCTGGCCATGGACAGCACCGTGGAGAAAATCGCCGAGCTGTTCGCCGAGAAGAACCACACGTTGTTCCTTGGCCGCGGCGCGCAGTTCCCGGTGGCGATGGAAGGCGCTCTCAAGCTCAAGGAGATCTCCTACATCCACGCGGAAGCCTATCCGGCGGGCGAACTGAAACATGGCCCATTGGCGCTTGTGGATAACGACATGCCGGTGGTCACTGTGGCGCCGAACAACGAGTTGCTGGAGAAGCTGAAGTCCAACCTTCAGGAAGTCCGCGCCCGTGGCGGTGAGCTGATCGTCTTCGCCGACGAGCAGGCCGGCATGACCAATGGTGAAGGCACTCATGTCGTCCAGATGCCGCATATCCACGACATCCTGTCGCCGATCCTCTACACCATTCCGTTGCAGTTGTTGTCGTACTACGTGGCGGTGTTGAAGGGCACCGACGTCGACCAGCCGCGCAACCTGGCGAAGTCGGTCACCGTAGAGTGAGTTATCCACAGGCTGATCGGCCTGTGGTCTCAAGTAATAAAAACTGTCGCAGCTTGGAGACCCGCAGGGTCTCCAAGCCTCATGCCTGCCTGCGCTTGACCCGGTCAGCCAGTGCCGTCAAATCGTTCCCTCCTGTGCCCTGATATGCTGCTCCAAATACAAAATGAAGAATCACTACGTTCGTACGTTGAAAGAAGTATATACGTGGGCTGGAAACAGCCACATGTGGAACTATTCGAACAGTTTTCAAAGTATTCCATTGGGGCGGCGGATGTTAAAGCTATAGCTTCAGTTCTTAACGGGAAAGGTTGTTATGGTTTTAATCGTTTACTGCACCATCACACGAGGTGCTTGAGGGGATGGTAATGTCCTCGGGGCTTACGAGTGAGGCATTTAATGAAGCAGGTTGCCGCTTCTTCTGTGGTTGGCAGAGATTTAAACGGTGAAAGACCGCGCAGTGGCTTGATGTGCCTCAATAGCGAGGTAGCCGATGAAGCCTGTGGCAGTTCCTGACGGTAGACCTAGTCTGGTCTGCGGCAAAATCTCTGCATTGGCTGGCGCGGATCACACAGCATGATGGGACAGTTACCTAACCATGGGCTGACAGTGAGTCCCGTTGTCAGGATTCGAAGTTTTACTTACTCAGGCAGGCCATGGCCTTGGTGAAAAGTGGCGGAAGTGAGTCCCACCACTCTGGCGATCAAATCAGGCCGGGGCCAGCACAGATTGTTCGCTTTTAACTAATACGCCTACAACTTGAAAGTATCGACCACATTTCTGAGTCGCCCAGCTTCGGAATCCAACTCTGCACAGGCTCTGAGGGTAGCGCTAAGATTGTCAGTGGTCTGGCGATTCAACTGGCTGATCTCATGCACATCCTTGGTCAGTTGATCGACGGCTGTTGTTTGCTCTTCAGTCGCGGCAGCGACTGTAAGGCACATCTCATCAATCTCACCGATCCTTGAGACTACTTTTACAAGGCTGGCCCCAGCCTGTTTCGCGACGAGCACGCTTTGGCTGCCGATTTCATTGCTGTGAAGCATGGTTCGGGAAGCCTGGGTGGCGCCGGCCTGTAACGCTTCGATTACCTGGCGAATTTCTTCGGTGGCGTTCTGGGTATGATGGGCAAGGCTTCTGACTTCGTCCGCCACGACGGCAAAGCCGCGTCCCGCCTCTCCGGCTCTGGCCGCCTCGATAGCCGCATTCAGGGCCAGCAGATTGGTCTTTCCGGAAATAGTCGAAATGACCTCCAGGACTTTTCCGATGTTGACGGTTTTGGCGTTGAGGTCTTCGATCTGCGAGCGGGTCAGTTCGATATTTTCCTGCAGGCGGCTCATGGCCGTGACCGTATTCTCCACCAGGTCGCAGGTCGACTCGATCTGTAACCTGGCGCTGGAAGCACCTTTGGACGCTGCCGAGGCGCTTGAAGCGATCTCCTGCGCCGCCGCGCCCAGCTCTTCGATCGCGGCAGCCACACTGGTGGTGTAACCCGATTGGTGTTCCGATTTCTCCACCGAGGAATTGGACGCCGATAGCACCCGGCGCGTGGCTTCACCCAAAGCATTCGTCGTCGACGATACCTCGGTGATAGAGGCGTGGATCCGATCGCCGAAGCGATTGAAGCTAATGGCCAGTTGCCCGAATTCGTCCTTCGACAAGATCGACAATCTACGGGTCAAATCGCCGTCGCCCTGGGCAATATCTTCCATCGCGTGGCTGATCGAATGCAGGGGCCTCATCAGCACGCGAATCAGCAGCCCGAGCAGCAGCAACGTGGCCAGGCCGGCAACAATCGTCGCGATGATCGCGGAATTGCGGAACGCGGAGACACTGGCCAGGGCCGCTTGTTTGTCGAGGACGATACCGATGTACCAATCCTGCGAGGGCAGGCCCTTGACCGCAGAGAACAGGGTGAATTTCATGCCATCAACCGACGCGGCTTCGACCAGCCGATCGTTCAGCATCAAGGTGTTGCCCGGAAACAGATCGGCCAGGGTTTTACCAATCAGCGCCTGGTCAGGGTGAACCAGTATCTTGCCCTCCTTGCTCACCAGAAAGGCGTAGCCGTTGCCATCGAACGCCTGGGCATTGAGTGTTTGCGAGATCGTCTCGATTTTCAGACTGGCGCCCAGAACCCCGAGTGTTTGCTGCCCGGAAGGGATAACGACTGCCTGGGTGATGATCCTGTAATCGATCCCCGCGCCCACGTAGGGCTCGGTCATCGCCGCACCGTTGGCGATGGCGTCCTTGTACCACTGGCGCTGTCGGGCGTCGTAGTCCGCAGGCATTTCCCGTGGCGGATAGATCTGAAATTTGCCGTCACGGGTGCCGGCATACGTGGCAATGAACTGCTCCATAAGCACTTGGTTTTGTAACTTGGCCAGGACGTTTTCTGCCGTAGGGTTCTGCCCGATAAATTCGGCGACGCTCTTCATTAAAATCAGCCGGCCGTCCAGCCAGCTCTGGATGTCATGTGCCATGGAGGCGGCGAGGGCGCGTGTGTTTTGTTCGATTTTCTGCGAACTGTCTTCACGAAGGCGAAAGTCATTCAACACGGAAAACGCGCAAAACACCGCCATGATCACCAAGGAGGCGATCAGCAATATCTTCTGATTAAATTTGAGATGTCCCATCGCTCATTCTCCAGGTATAAATCGGTAAACCATGTATCACGGTTGCGGCTGAGGGATTCCGGGGCTGGGTTATCAGCCCCGGGGCCTTGTTATTTAAGAGCGCAATTGCCGCCTTGTATAAACCGGAGCTATTAATTGTCCGAAGTTTGCTTTGCAGCGCCTGCCAAAATATGGGGTCAGGATAAAAAAGTCCCTGCTGCAGCTAACTTCAAGGCGTACGAAACACCTTGCCTTGCGTTATTGATTGATAAAGTTTTAAAGGGCCAAATACAGGTTATGGCTGAAAGTTACCTGAGCGTTTCGCTGTTACCACAATGCCAAGGTGTAACTAAGGATCAGGCGGGTTTCATCCAGATCATTACCAAAGTTTGACCTGACGGTTGCGTTTCTGACTTTCAGGCCGAGATTTTTCAGCGAACCCGTCTGTATGACATAACCAATGTCGGTGTCGCGCTCCCACTCTTTACCGGTGTTGCTGCCGGCGACTAACGCGTTGTCACCCTGGACATAACGACTCATGAACGTCAGCCCAGGGATGCCCAGCGCGGCGAAGTTATAGTCATAGCGCAGCTGCCAGGAGCGTTCCTGAGTGTTGGCAAAGTCATTGATCTGGACGAAGTTGACCAGGTAGGGGTCGCTATTGGCAATGTACGGGAAGGGGTCGTCACCGCTCATGCGCTGATAGGCAGCGGTGAATACGTTGGAGCCCAGGGTGTAGGACACCAGGCCGTTCGCCGCCCGGTTATCGAGTGGGCGGAAGTTGCCGTCGTCGGTGCTTTTCGAATAGCGCAGGTCGAACTTCAGCGACTGTTGCGCGGCGAGGGGGATCTCGTAGACCACGCCGCCAAAGAACTGCCGATAGACGTTTTCCAGGTTGCCGTAGTACAGGCTGGTGCTCAGGGCCTTGTTGAAACTGTAGGTGCCGCCGGCAAAGCGAAAGTCATCGCTGACGCCGCCGATGCGGTTGCCCGTGAAGTCCTCATAGTTTGAGGAGCTGTTGAACTTGATTTGCTCCAGTTTGCCGCCTTGCAACACTAACTTATCGATGTCCTTTGAGCTCAGCAGTGCGCCTTCGAAAGTGGCCGGCAACAGGCGCGAGTCATTACTCGAGACTACGGGTGTACGGAAGGCGAGTGAGCCCACCTTTAGAACGGTTTCCGACACCTTGGCCTTGGCCGTCAGCTCAAGTTTTGAATACTCGTCCTGTGAACCGCGGCCGTTCTTTGAACTCAGGTCAGCTGGCAACAGGCCCGTACCACCAGAGCCATCGCCGCCATCAAGCTTGAGGCCGAGCATGCCGACGGCGTCGACGCCCAGGCCCAGAGTCCCTGTGGTATAACCCGACTCGAATCGCAACATGGCGCCCTGCGCCCACTCTGCGGCTGCATCACGCTCGGCGGTGGGCGGCCCGTTACGAAAGTCACGGTTGAAGTAGAAGTTGCGCAGTTCCACGCTAGCCTTGCTGTCGGCAATAAAATCTGCAGATGCCGTGAATGGGAAAACCAACGCGCAAGTACCCGCAATAGCGAAAGTCTTTTTGATCAACATGCTCTTTATGCTCCAGATAACGGCAGATTTATTGGTTGAGTTTTATCGTTATTTTGAGTGTAAATTTACATCTACAGATTTCTGCGGGCAGCACGCGGCAACCGGGTTATTAGCCCGTTGCGCGTACCGTCTGCGAAAAGAAAAGCGTTTAAATCAATTAGCTGTTTTGATACGGCCGATCATGGAACCGGCTTCGAAGTAGGCACCTGCCTGTTTGGCAATATGAACTTCGCCCGCACAGGGGGCCAGGATCGATGTTTCCATTTTCATCGCTTCTACCACCGCGATCACTTGCCCGGTGCTCACCGATTCGCCGTCCCCGACGACCCAGGTATGCAGATTCCCCGCCACGGGGGTCAGTACCGCCTGTGGATCAGCGACCTCGATGGGGGCCATGTTTTCGCTGGCGGGGCCCGCTGCACTCAGGCTGACGCCCCGCAACAGCGCGGCAGGCAGGCCCAGTTCATGGCGCTTGCCGTCGATCTCGACGAACGTGCGCAGCACCTCAGGGTCGGCCGACACGGCGCTGCGCGGAGCGATGGTGATTTGTTCGGCGAAGTCTGTTTCGATCCAGCGGGTGTGCACGGCGAATCGGTCAGCTCCGGTGAAGTCGGCATGGTCCATCACGGCACGGTGGAAGGGCAGCACCGAGGCGATGCCCTCGATGTTGAATTCAGCCAGAGCGCGGCGGGCGCGGGCGATAGCCTGTTCGCGGGTGGCGCCGCTGACGATCAGCTTGGCCATCATCGAATCGAAGGTGCTGGGCACGCTTGAACCACTGGTCACGCCGCTGTCCAGGCGCACGCCCGGGCCAGAGGGTGGCTGGAACTCGGTGATTTGTCCGGGGGTCGGCAAAAAGCCCTTGCCCGCGTCTTCGGCGTTGATGCGAAATTCAAAGCTGTGGCCGCGCGGAGTCGGCGTTTCGCTGAACGACAACGGGAAACCGTCGGCGATGCGTAGCTGTTCAATCACCAGGTCGACGCCGGTGGTTTCTTCGGTCACCGGGTGCTCGACTTGCAAGCGCGTGTTGACCTCGAGAAACGACAGCGTGCCATCCTGACTGAGCAGGAACTCCACCGTGCCGGCGCCGACGTAGCCGGCTTTGGCACAAATATCGTGGGCCGACTGATGAATGCGTTGGCGTTGTGTGTCGTTGATAAACGGTGCGGGCGCCTCTTCCACCAGCTTCTGATTGCGTCGTTGCAGCGAGCAGTCACGCGTACCGACCACCACCACCTTGCCGTGTTTGTCGGCCAGTATCTGCGCTTCAATGTGCCGAGGGCGGTCGAGGAACTGCTCTACGAAACATTCGCCACGACCGAAGGCTGCTTCAGCTTCGCGCACGGCCGAGGCGAACAGCTCGGCGACCTCGTCCAGGCGCCAGGCGACTTTCATGCCGCGTCCACCACCACCGAAGGCGGCCTTGATGGCAATCGGCAGGCCGTGCTGCTCGGCAAAGGCCAGCACTTCGGCGGCGCTTTCGACAGGTCCAGGCGTGCCGGCTACCAGGGGCGCACCGACCTGCTGGGCCAGTTTTCGCGCTTCGACCTTGTCCCCCAGCACATCGATGGTCTCTGGGTTGGGGCCGACCCAGATAAGCCCGGCGTTGATCACCGCGCGGGCGAAGTCGGCTCGCTCAGACAGAAAGCCATAGCCTGGGTGCACGGCGTCGGCGCCGCTGCGTTTGGCGATGGCGAGGAGCTTTTCGATATCCAGGTAGGTCTCTGCCGGGCGTTGGCCGTTCAGAGAAAAGGCTTCGTCGGCCTGGCGCACATGCAGGGCGTCGATGTCGGCGTCGGCATACACCGCGACAGACTGCACACCGTAGTCGCGGCAGGCGCGGGCGATGCGTACGGCAATTTCACCACGGTTGGCGATCAGTAATTTTTTCATGGGGTTTTCTTCGCATCGGCAGTTGAAAAAGAGGCGTCTGTGCTGGGTTGGATTTCGTTGAATCCGTTCAGAGGTTTGAAGCGAATCTGCGCATTGATCGGTATCTGCCCAGCCAGGTCCAGATGGTGGCTGGCCACCGCAGCGATCACCGGATAACCGCCGGTCAATGGGTGGTCGGCCAAGAACAGCACGGGTTGGCCGCTGGCCGGTACCTGGATGGCGCCGACGGAAGTGCCTTCGCTGGGCAGCTCCTGGTGATTGCTGCGCGTCAGCGGCGTGTCACCGGCCAGGCGAATGCCCACCCGGTTGGACTGTGAGGTGACGCGCCAGAGCTGGCTGCTCAGGCGCTGGATGGCGTCTTCGGTAAACCAGTCGGTGCGCGGCCCCATGACCACGTCAAGGGTGACGATGTTGGCCGCCGTCGGCAGTTCAAAGGCCGGGGCTTCGTTCAGCGATACACTGGTGCCCGTGGTCAGTGTGGTAAAGCCCAGTCGGTCGCCGACGGCGAGCGCCGGAGGGCCGACCTGGGCCAGAGTGTCTGTGGACAGGCTGCCGAGCACCGGCGTGACTTCAAAGCCACCGCGAATCGCCAGGTAGCTGCGCAGCCCTGCAAGGGGTGAACCCAGGCTGACACGGTCACCCACGTCCAGCTCGATGGGCTGGTAGTTGCTGGCCGGCCATTGCAGGCCGCTGGCGTTAGTGATGGTGACCGGGGTGTGTGCGCCAGTGATCGCTATCACGGCGCGGCCATGGCAAACAAAGCTCAGGCCGCCGAGTACCGATTCCACACAGGCCATGTCCGAGCGGTTGCCGACCGCGCGGTTGGCCGCCCGCAGGGCACCGAAGTCCAGTGCGCCGGACCTGGAGACACCCAGGCCGGTCTGGCCGGGACGCCCCATATCCTGCAATACGCTGTGCAATCCGGGGGTGATGATTTCCAAGTAGGGGCCGCTGGATACGGCGGCGCATGCAGGCGGGTTGGGGGCAGGCAAGCCGCTGGCGGGGAGAGGTCCGGCATCGGTAAAGCGCACTTTGTAGCCGGGGCGCAGTAGCGCCGGTTCAGCGCGGTTCAGGTCCCACATTTGCAATGGCGTTACGCCGATGATCTGCCAGCCACCTGGGCTGGCTTGCGGATAGACGCCGCTGAAATCCCCGGCCAGGGCCACGGCGCCCGCCGGTATGCGGGTGCGTGGGTTTTGCCGGCGCGGCACCTGGAAACCGGCGCCGCCAGTGAGGTAGGCAAAACCCGGCGCGAAACCACAAAAGGCCACGCTGTAGTCATGGGCGGTGTGGCGCTCTATCACTTGGTTGCGGCTGATCCTCAGCAGCGTGGCGACCTCGTCGAGGTCTTCGCCGTTGTAGTGCACCGGGATTTCCACCCGGCGCTGCTCGCCCTCGCGGCGCTGGCTCAGGTCCCGGCCGGCGATACGGTCGACCAGCGCCTGGCGCTCGATGGCGCTGGGGCGAAATTGGATCAGCAGCGTTCGCGCGGCAGGAACAATTTCTTCCACGCCCGCAATAGGCTCCGCCATCAGGGCGTCGAACAAGGCCAAGGTCTCGTCGAGGTCGTTCAACTCGACGAGCAGGGTGTCCAGGTTGACCGGTAGAAAGCGCACGGGAGACTCCTAGACGTGGTAGGTGCTGTCAGGCACATCGGTAATGAACATGTGGCCGGGCGAATGGGTGATGGCGAAGGGCACGCCCGAGGCCACGACGGCCGCCTGGGGCGTCACACCGCAGGCCCAGAACACCGGGATCTCGCCCGGTTCGATGCGCACGGCGTCGCCAAAGTCGGGGCGGTTCAGGTCCTGGATGCCCAGCAGCGCGGGCTCGCCGATGTGCACCGGAGCGCCGTGGACGGAGGGATAGCGCCCGGAGATTCCACTGGCCTCTGCCACGCGATCGGGCGGGATCGGGCGCATGGACACGACCATTTCACCCTGTAGGCGTCCCGCCGGACGGCAGGCGCGGTTGGTACGGTACATGGGGACGTTGCAGCCATCTGCGATATGCCGCACTTCGATGCCCGCTTCTTGCAAGGCGGTTTCAAAGGTAAAGCTGCAACCAATCAAAAACGCCACCATATCGTCGTGCTCAGCCCAGGCTTGGGTTGCGTCGCTGACTTCCTCGACCATTTTTCCGTCCCGCCAGATGCGATACAGGGGGATGTCGGTACGTAGGTCTGCGCCTTCAGCCAGCAGTGTCCTCGGACTGCCCGCATCGCTGACGTCGAGGATCGGACAAGCTTTCGGATTGCGCTGGGCGTACAGCAGAAAGTCGTAGGCCCATTCGCGCGGCAAGGCGATCAGGTTGGCCTGGGTCATGCCCGGGGCAATACCGGCCGTGGGGGTTACCAGTCCGCCACGGTAGGTTTTGCGTGCTTCTTGGGCAGCGGCAATGGCCGCCTGGCGGGCGCGGGCGAGAGCATTCATGGACGATCTCCAGCAAAAGGCAGCAGGGACAGGTTGGCGTGCTCTAGGACTCGGCGCAGTTCGCGAGCCATTTCTACGGCAGCGGGGCTGTCGCCATGAACACAGATTGAGTCAGCCTGGATTCGGGTTCGACTGCCATCAATGGCTTCGATGGTGCCGTCTTCAACCAGGCGGAGCATGCGTTGGGCCACTATCTGGGGATCGTGCAGCACGGCCCCCGGCTCGCGTCGCGAAACCAGGGTGCCTTGCGGTGTATAGGCACGGTCGGCGAAGGCCTCCGCGACACACTGCAAGCCCTCGTTACGCGCCAACTCAATCAGCTCCGAGCCGGCCAAAGCCACCAGTATCAGCGTGGGGTCGATGGCGCGGATGGCTGCGATCACCGCCAGCGCCTGGCGACGGTCGTGGGCAATGGTGTTGTACAGGGCGCCGTGGGGCTTCACATAGCGCACCGAGGTGCCCGCGGCCTTGGCCAGGCCTTGAAGCGCGCCGATCTGGTAAATCACGTCGGCGGTCAGTTCATCGCTGGCCAGGTCCATGTTCCGTCGACCGAAGCCGACCTTGTCCGGGTAGGCGACATGGGCGCCAATGGTGACGTTTTTTGCTGCTGCGGCTTTCAGTGTCCGCAGGATGCCAGCCGGGTCGCCGGCGTGAAAACCACAGGCGACATTGGCGCTGGTCACCACATCGAGCATGGCGGCATCGTCGCCCATGCTCCAGGCGCCAAAGCTTTCGCCTAGGTCGCTGTTGATATCTATCGTTGGCATTCACGTGACTCCTTTTTCGTTATCGGGCTCAGGCGACGTTGAGGAAGGCGAATATCGGCCCAACGGATTTGATTGCCATGTACCAAGTCAGCAGGCAGGTCAGGGCGCCCAGCACCAGCAGCCAGCGTGGGTAATGGTAACCGCCCATGAGGTCGGACCGGCGCCAGCCGACGTAGATAAAGATGCTCAGGCCGATTGGCAGTATCAGGCCGTTGAAACCGCCCGCGAAGAGCAGCAGTGCGGCAGGAGCAGTACCCATCAGTACAAAGATCAGCAGCGATACGGCAATGAACACTGTTGTGGCGCGGTTGCGACCCTGCTCAGTGATGTTCGGCTTGAACACGGTGATAAAGGAAATGGAGGTGTAAGCGGCGCCGATCACGCTGGTGATGCTGGCGGCCCAGAGGATGAGACCGAAGACGCGCAGGCCGATCTGCCCGGCCGCTGCCTGGAAGGCTTGTGCGGCCGGATTGGCGCCCTGACCCGAGGTGTCGATGACTACGCCGCTGGCAACAACGCCGAGGATGGCGAGAAACAGGATGTAGCGCATGAGGCCGGTGACCATGATGCCGCTCAGGGCTGCTTTGGTCACTGCCTGGAGATTTTCTACCCCGGTAGTACCGCGGTCCAGCAGTTTGTGAGCCCCCGCATATGTGATGTAACCGCCGACCGTGCCTCCGACAATGGTGGTAATGGTGGCGAAGTTGATCTGGTCCGGAAGTACGGTCTGGTAGAGGGCTTCACCCAGTGGCGGGTTAGAGGCAAAGGCCACGAACAGTGTCAGGCCAATCATCACCAGACCCAGCACGACGATCAGCCGGTCGACGGCCAATCCGGCGCGGTGGGAGAGGAAGATGCCGATGGCCAGCAGGGCGCTTAGACCGCCGCCCCATTTTGCATCAAGCCCCATCAGTGCGTTCAGACCCAGCCCGGCACCGGCGATGTTGCCGACGTTGAATACCAGCCCGCCGAAGATCACCAGCACCGCTAGCAGGTAACCACTGCCTGGAATCGCTTTGTTGGCCACGTCTGCGGCACGCATTCGGGTCAGGGAGACGATACGCCAGACGTTAAGTTGAACCACGAAGTCGATCAGAATCGACGCCAGGATACCGAACGCAAATGCCGCACCCATCTTGGCCGTGAACGTGGCGGTCTGGGTGATGAATCCAGGACCGATGGCAGAAGTCGCCATCATGAAAATCGCGGCGATCAAAGAAGCGCGCCGCGCCTTTGTAAAATCTTGAGTGGTCTGTGTCACGGCATCATTCCTACGGTGAGAGATATCTTGACTGAGCAATGAGCATGCCAAGAATCAAGCAATCCCCATGTACTGTAGGTGGATTAAGGCTTTGTTGTTGAACAATCCTATTATTCTGATTGAGCTATTGGCACCAAATTGTTACCTCATCGTATAAAAGTGCTACTTAATGAAGCACGCTACACGCTTCGTCCTTGTGCCATGCACTAAGCTCTGATGGAATAATGGAGCGGTTTTTCTCACCTTGGATTTTTTATGAACGACGCCTCTCCCGCTCTTCCTCGAACACTGGGAGAATCCATCACCCAAGAAATACGCAGAATGTTGGTCGAGGGTGAACTCGTGCCCGGCCAACGCCTTTCAGAAGCCGCACTGGCCGAAAACCTGGACATCTCGCGGAACACCTTGAGAGAGGCATTCAGAGTCCTGACGCGTGAAGGGTTGCTCAAACACGAACCCAACCGCGGAGTAACGGTTGCGGAGCCTGACATGGCGTCGATTATCGACATCTACAGGGTGCGCCGTTTCATCGAATGCAAGGCGATCGCCCAAGGCTACCCCCAACACCCAGGCACCCTGCACATGCATGAGGCGGTCGAATTAGGCGTACGCGCGCGCGAAGCGAAAGACTGGGTAGCGGTCGGCACTGCCAACATGATGTTCCACAAATCAATCGTTGAACTGGCCGACAGTCCGCGCCTGCTCGTTTTTTATGGGCAGATCTCGGCTGAATTGCGGCTGGCCTTTGGACTGCTCAACGATCCAAAATTCTTACATTTGCCGTTTCTCGATATGAACGCTTCGATACTTCGATGCCTTGAGGAAGGCCGCGCAGACGAGGCGACTATTATGCTAGATGCCTACCTGGTCCAATCGGAGCGAACTGTCTTGGCAGCCTATGAGCGCAGCATGAACCGATAGTCGCCTTGATATGCGGTGCAGGTAAGCCAGCATCACATCACTCTCGGACGTCCGACTAGTTACGAAAATGGGGGCTTTCGACTCATAACGGACGTTGGGATAGAAAAGAAATATGTCCCTTTTTTCAGTACCCTCGCCAATACGGCCTCGAAGGTAGCGATTTTGGTTGCCGGCGATGTGGGCCAGAAATCATATGCTCAGCGTCAAGCCGGCAATGATCGGTAAAAGCGGAGTGCTTTAGTGATTTTTACCAACGTCCGCCATAGATCTAAAGTGCCTATAATGAGAGGCAGTTCCGAAGCGGTTCCAGCACTGCGATGCTTTATGTGTATGGATGATCGATCTGTTGAACGGTTGCGACAGTTTTTATTACTTCGCCATTCTGACAATTTCCGGTTTTTAAGGGTTGCGACAGTTTTTAGATTCCCGTCGCGTCCGCTCGGAGGCCCAGATTCTGGGCAGCCGCTGCGACAGTTTTATTCCTTGGGATCACCTGTGGCCTAAAAAATAATGGACTAGCCGGGCGGGAACCACGATCCCGCCATGGCTTGCCGCAACAACGTCCATGTGTGGGGCGGTGGTGACATCGTCACCTTGGCGACCTGCTTTAGCTCTGTCAGCAGCTTGCCAGCCACGCGGCCTGTTCACAGGTCATGCCATTGCCAAACCGTTCACGGTAGGCGGAGGGCGGCAGGCCGACGGTGTTGCGAAACGCCACGCGAAAACTTTCCACCGAGCGATAGCCGCAGACTTGCGCGATGCTCGCGGTGCTCTGATCGGTACTCTCCAGTAAATCTCGTGCGCGGCTCAGACGTTCCTGCTGCAACCAGGCCTTGGGTGACAGCCCAGTGGTTTCGACGAAGCGCCGCAGGAAGGTACGTTCGCTCATTGCCACCTGACTGGCCATCTCACAAACGCTCAACGGCTCATCCAGATGTTCACGGGCCCATTGAAGGACACGGGTCAGTTCATTGCGCGGCGATTTGCTCACGGGGGTCAAGATGAATTGTGACTGGCCTCCCGCGCGCTGGGGTGCCATCACCAGACGACGGGCCACCGAGTTGGCAATATGGGTGCCGAAATCACGGGCGATCAAGTGCAGACAAGCGTCAATGCCTGCGGCACTGCCGGCCGAGGTAATCAGTTGCCCCGAATCGACGTACAACACATTCGGGTCGACCTTGATCAGGGGGAAGCGTTTGGCCAACTCATCGGAAAACTGCCAGTGAGTCGTCACCGTTTTTCCATCGAGCAACCCGGTGGCGGCGAGGACAAATACCCCCGAACAGATCGACAGCAATCGAGCGCCCCGTGCATGGGCGTTGCGCAACGCCTGCAGCAAGGCTTCCGGCGGTGGCTCGTGGCGGCTGCGCCAGCCTGGAATGATGATGGTCTGGGCGCTGTCGAGCAGCTCCAGTCCGGCATCTACGCTGATTTGAAGGCCGCCCAGCGCGTACATGGGGCCGGGTTCAACGGCTACGATCTGGCATTTATACCAAGGGACATCAAGTTCGGGGCGCGGAAGGCCGAAGATCTCCAGCGCGATGCCAAATTCGAATACGCAAAGACCTTGGTACGCCAGGATGGCGACAGCTCCGGGGTGATCAAGCATTTGGCGTAAATTTACCGTTTATTGTCGTGTGCTGCACTGTAGCCCACCCCTTGACCCCCCTACAATCATTGCCAGGCAATCAAGACAAGAACAGACGACTGAGCTTTACCCAAGCGACAGTCGCGCTGTCGGCAGCCACCATGACGCCGACATACGATTGCCCACTTGTCCAAACGACGAATAGGTTAACTTGCCCTATAAGCAAGTGTGCGAGTCGTGTCGCCCTATATGAATGATTTGGTCAAGCTTTCCTGATCTTTACTTTCCTGCTTTTTAAAATAATTGCTGACTTTCGGGTATGGACTGACGAATAACTCTGAGGGCATATGACAGAGGTTCGACAGTTGGTTGTGTGGGTGCTTATTAAACACCGATAGTTGTATCTGGATTAACTGGGACGTTGTGAAGGAGGGACTATGTTGTTTGTTCAAATATTGTTTGTCATGTTGACCGCCAAGTTATTGGGCGCTGCGCTGGCTCGCCTTGGGCAACCCCAGGTTGTCGGAGAAATGATCGCCGGTTTCGTGCTGGGGCCGGTCATTCTGGGGCAAATGTTCCCAGGCTTTCATCAACAGTTGTTCGATGCCGACGCCACCCGCCAATTGAAAGTGCTGAGTGAACTGGGACTGCTGCTGTTCATGTTTGTGATTGGTGCTGAATTCCGCTTTCCCGCGAAGGACAGCAAGAGTGGGATCAAGGCCCTGGTGATCGGCGGTTTCAGCATTGCCGTGCCATTTGCACTGGGCACAGCGATTGGCCCCTGGTTGTACGAGCGCTTTGCGATGCCTGGTGTATCCCGGCTCGGCTTCGTTCTGTTTATCGGTACGGTGTTTTCGGTCACGGCCTTTCCGGTGCTGGCGCGGATTCTCAAGGAGCGCGCCATGCTCGGCAGTGAAATCGGTTCGATCGCCCTGGTAGCGGCGGCCATGACCGATGTCGTCGCCTGGCTACTGATTGCGGTGGTGGCGATGGTCAACGGCCATGACAGCAGTTGGCTGGTTCTTGCCGGGCGTATCGGCGGCTTATTGTTGCTGGTCACGGCGTCTTTTCTGGTGCTCAAACCGCTGCTCAAGGTCTGGCTGGCGGGGGAAGGTCGTCTGGCCCAGCCCAAGGTCCTGATACTGTTGATGGCAGGGGTGCTGATCTACGGCAGCCTGACCCATGCATTGGGTGTTCATGCGGTGTTCGGGGCGTTTCTGTTCGGGCTTTGCTTGCCTCGGGAGCAGCAATTGCTGGAGATGATCATCGAACGGTTGGAACACGTTTCGCTGATTGTCCTCATGCCGTGTTTCTTCGCCCTGACCGGCCTGAGTACCAGCGCCTCGGCATTTTCCAGCCTGGGCTTGCCCGTACTGGCGGTGATTCTGCTGGTGGCCATTGTCGGGAAGGTGGCCGGCAGCGCGCTCGGCGCTCGTCTGATGGCCTATCCATGGTCGACGGCCCTGACCATTGGCGCCTTGATGAACACCCGGGGTCTCATGGAACTGGTGGTGCTCAAGATCGGCCTGGACCTGGGCATCATCGGCAATGAACTGTTTACTGCGCTGGTGGTGATGACCATTGTCACTACATTGATGACGGGACCGTTATTAAGTTTGAAACACCGACGCTGGCCTTCTTTCTGGGTGCTTCGCCGGTCTTGAACGCACAGCAGAAAGTTTTCTATTCGTGATGGATTTTTCATACCAATCAATAAGAAAAGGAAAGGGAGTTAGCATGGAAAATAAAAAGCCAAGCCTGGTTGTGGACGTACTTGAACAACAACTTGAGCGACACTTTCAGGCGATACTGTCCGATGAAAACCGGATGAAGAAAATTCGCAATGAGTTTCGTCGCGACGGTTATTTCAATTTCAAGGATTTCACCTTCCTGCCGCGCAAAGTATTGGAAAGTGTCCATGAAGAAGTGCACGCACTGCTCGATGAATACTCGGTCCGTCGTGATGTGACCGTACCGTCTACCGGTAATACCTACCGCAAGATGTACAACGTCAACCAACCGGAAATCGCCGAAGGCGGTACGTTGATCCCTGCGCTCTATGAGTCTCAGGCTCTGCGTCGTTTCCTTGGCAACATTGCCGGTGACGACCTTGCGTCCTGCTGGGAGCAGGAACAGTACCTGGTCACCAAGCTGAGCCATCCAGGCGACACCCATGGCTGGCACTGGGGCGACTACCCTTACACCATGATCTGGATCATCGAGGCGCCCGAAGACCCGGCGATCGGTGGTGTGTTGCAGTGCGTGCCCCACAGTGAATGGGACAAACAAAACCCGCAGATCTGGCAATACATCCTCAACAACGACATCAAGTCATATCACCACCTCAAGGGTGACGTGTACTTCCTCAAGTCCGACACCACCTTGCATCACGTGGTGCCGATCCAGCAGGAAACCACCCGAATCATTCTCAACACCTGCTGGGCCAGTGCTCACGACCGTCGTACCGATGTCGCTCACGAGAGCATCGATGTGATCTGGGGCACCGAGGCCCGCACCCCCGAAGAAGCCTGATCACCCGGCCGATACCGCCGGGTGGGCACCGACCCGCCCGCGCGGCTTGCAACTGAAATGCCGTTGCCATTCGTATATACAAGGAGAAGTGCCATGTCCATCAGTCAAGAAACGTTCCAGTCCGAATCCGCCTATGTTGTCCGTGATACCGGTGTCGATCTCGAACTCAAGCTGTTCATGGATGAGCAGATTGACTACATCCTCAAGCATCGCGCGACCGAGCACCCGTTCCTCAATGCTTATGCGCAAAAGGGCCTGACCCCTGAGCAGAGCAAGGTGCTGTACCTGGAAACCCTGCACTACTTCAAATTCCTGCCGTTCTACGTCTGCGGTATTTCCACGATTACCCGTGACGAAGCGGTGTTGCGCACCATTGCATTCAACGCCCGTGACGAGTTGGGCGAAACCCGTTCGCACTCGGACCTGTATCGCAAATTCCTGCACGACAAGGGCATCGATGAAGCGCAGATCGAAGCGTACAAATGCCTGCCCAGCACCCAGGCGCTGAACGATGGTATTTGCGCGCTGTACAGCACGCCACCGCTGCAGAAGGCCCTCGGTGGGCTGTTTGCCGATGAAGCCATGTCGGCGTCGATGGTTTCCAAATACAACGATGGCCTGATCCAGGAAGGCGTGGATGAGCGTGGTCGGTTCTTCTGGACCCTGCACATGGAAGTGGAGGTGGGTCATTCCAACGCCGTGTTCAACGTCATGGAAAAACACCTGCAAAGCGCAGAACAGCGTCGTCTGTTCGCTGAAGGCATTGAACAGTACCTGCACCTGATGGAAGTGTTCTGGGACGGTATCGAACGTAAACTCAACTCCGAGGCACGCCAATGACTGTGAAAAACGAATCGGGCAATGGCGTGGCCTTCGGCCTCGGCGCCACATTGCTTTGGGGGTCCTACCCGCTGTGGTACAAACCGCTGGCCGGGCTGGACGCCTACCACCTCCTGTCGTGGCGGGTGGTGTTCGCTGAACTGTTCCTGGTGGGCCTGTTGCTGCTGACGGGGCGCCTGCCGGTACTGCGTTCGACCCTCAAGACCGTTCGCCCGACCAACGTGCTGGTCGTGGCGGCGGTACTGGGACTGTGGTGGCTGATGTACATCTACGGAATCATGACGGGCCGCGTGCTGGAAGTCGCTTTCGGCTACTTCCTGAGCCCGATCATGAGCATGGTGGTGTCTCGGGTGATCTTCAAGGAGCGGTTGAGTACCTTGCAGACCTGGGCAATCTTCCTGGCGGTCACCGGCGTTACCCTGATGGCCTTCGAACTGTTGAACCTGCGCTCGTTCCCCTGGATCGCGCTGGTGATCGGTTTCTGCTATTCCTTCTACGGGATATTCAAGAAGAAGGTGCCTGGCGATCCAGTGGTGATTCAGACCTTGGAAATCATGGTGCTATTGCCGTTTGCGGCGGTGTTTCTACTGCTGGCCCATGCGGCGGGGCAAGGTCATCAGTTCCTGCTGTCGACCAGCCACGATTTGCTGTTGGTCGCCACGGGCCTGATTACTGTTCTGCCATTGTGGTGGTACAGCCTGGCTGCCAAGCAACTGTCGATGATTACCTTGGGCTTTCTGCAGTTTGTTCCACCGATTTGCAACTTTGTGTTGGCGGCATTCGTGTACGGTGAGCCAGTCTCGTCATTGAAACTGGCGGCCTTCTCGTTTATCTGGCTGGCGCTGACCTTGTTCACCTGGAATTCCATTCGGGTGCAACGTGCGGCGGCCGCTGCCAAATTGTCCGTTCAACTGCGTACCGCATGACCCCACCAGCGCGCCGCCCACCGGCGGCGCGGCTGGCGAACAAGGAGATTGAAATGAAAAAAGTTGCTGTGGTCGGATGTACCGGTGCAGTGGGCATGACCATGCTCCAACTGCTTGAAAATACCGCGTACGAGGTGGTATGCATGGCCTCGTCCCGGTCCGCCGGGAAGCGCCTGAAGGCCGGCAACACCGAATACGTGATCGAACCGTTCTCGGTCGAGGGCTGTGCCACCTGCGATATCGTATTCCTGTGCGTTTCGGGGACGTTTGCCCTGGAGTACGGCGAGCGCCTGGCCCAGTCTTCCTACGTGATCGATAACTCCTCGGCGTTCCGTTATGCCGACAACGTGCCGCTGTTGGTACCGCCGATCAATGGTCAACGCTATGCCGGCGAAAAACTGATCGCCAACCCCAATTGCTCGTCAGCCATCGCCTTGATGGTGCTGGGTCCGCTGCACAACGAATACCAGCTCGACAGCGCCATCATCTCCACTTACCAGGCCGCCAGCGGCGCCGGTCAACCGGCCATGGAAGAGCTGCGGGAACGGGCCAAGGCCTTTACCGATTATGGTGATCACAACGGCGCCGAACATTTTGCCCATAACCTGGCCTTCAATGTGATTCCCCAGGTCGACTCTTTCGAAGACAACGGCTACACCCGCGAAGAAATGAAAGTGGTCTGGGAGTTGCGCAAGGTACTCGGTGAACCGGACCTGGCCATCAGCACCACGGCCGTACGAGTGCCGACCTTGCGTTCCCACGCCGAGAGCCTGAGCCTGCACTTCAAGAAACCGATCCGGTCTCTGGCCCACGTTCGCGAACTGCTCAGTGCCGCACCGGGGGTCGAAGTGGTCGATGTGCCCGAACAGGGCCGTTACCCGATGCCCATGACCTCGACCTACAAACACGCGGTGGAAGTCGGACGGATACGCTACAACCTGATCTACAAAGAGCACGGCCTGGACCTGTTCATCAGCGGCGACCAGTTGTTGCGCGGCGCGGCGTTGAACGCGTTCGAAATCATGCAATTGATCAAGGACTGAGGGCGATCCCGCAGTTGCTACAGCGGCTGACACTGCGCCAAAGGTGCAGGGAAGAAGCCGCTGGTGCTGGATAACTCATGGATCAGCGCTGCGTCAGCCCATAAGGCAGCGCTTTTTCCTCCAACAACTCCTGATACAACTCCGTCCACTTGCGACCCATTTCGTCAGCCGTGAACAACTGCCGATAACGAGCTTCAGCCTTGACACCCATTTGCGCCGCCAGCGTCGGGTTTTCCCACAGGGTGCGCATGGCTTCACGGAACGCTTGTGGATGACTTGGCGGCACCACCAGCCCGGTTTCGTTGTGAATGTTGATGTAGCTGGTGCCGGTGCCGATTTCGCTGGAGATCATTGGTTTACCGTACATCGCGCCTTCCAGCAACGAGATGCCGAACGCTTCGGAGCGCAGGTGCGATGGAAACACGATGGCGTAGCTCAGTTGCAGCAGTGCGACTTTGTCTTCGTCCCCCAGACGCCCGAGGAAGTGAATGTTGCGTAGACCCAACGCAGCGGCCTGGGCGTGAAGTTTGGCTTCCAGCGGTCCGGCGCCGACGATCACCACCGGGTAATCCACGTCTTTCAAGGCATCGAGCAGAATGTGCAGGCCTTTGTAATAGCGCATCACGCCAACAAACAGGAAAAACTTATCCCCAAGCGTTTGCCGCCAATGGTCCATGCGTTCCTTATCGGCCTGTGGATAACCGGCCTTGTTCAGGCCATAGGGAATGACTCGGGTCTTGTCCTGAAACTGCTGCAACACATCACTGGTGTGCAGGTAGTTGGGGGAGGCGGCGACGATCCGGTCAGCGCTGGCGAGGAAGCGGTTCATCAGTGGCCGGTAAAGTTTGAGCAGGTGCTTCTGGCGAATGATGTCCGAGTGGTAGGTCACCACACTGGGTTTGTTCACGCGGCTGAGGAAATGCACCAGGTCCATGAATGGCCAAGGGAAGTGGTAATTGACCACGTCCGCCTCAGCCGCCATTTCGCGAAATTGTTTGAAGACGCTGTAAGAAAAGCCTGTGGAAGCGTACTGAATGTCGAGTTTGGCCCGATGGACTTCATGCTGCCCGAGCTGCACCACCGGCGGTGTCGGATCGGTACTGAGGGTCAACACCTGGCTTTCAATGCCATGCTGGGCGCCGCTTTCGCACAACTGGAAGATCACTTGTTCGATCCCGCCGACCGAGTCAGGCAGGTACGTCTTGAAAAAATGAAGAACTCGCATTCAACCTCCCATAGCCTGGCGGTAGGCGCGGGCCGTGACCTTCGCGCAACGCTCCCAGGAAAAAAGCCTTGCCTGCTGCAATCCGGCGTCCGAGCATGCCTGCCAATGTGTTTGATCGTCGATCAGGCGGCGCATGGCATCGCGCAAGCCGTCTGGATCGTCAGGTTCGATATAGTTGCCCGCACTGCCTGCAACCTCGGGCATGGCCGAGCGTCGAGTCAGGATGACCGGCGTGCCGCTGGCCATGGACTCCAGCACCGGTAGGCCGAAGCCTTCATAGAGCGACGGAAAAATCAGCGCCCGAGCGCCGGCCAACAGCTGTGCGACCTGCTCGTCGGGCAGATAACCGAGCAAGCACACGTGACCATTGGCCAATGCCTGGTGCAGCTCAGTGCTGAATTGCTCGCGCTGCCAGCCGGCCATGCCGACGATCAGCAGTGGAAAGCGCTGACGTAACGCTTCCGGTAGTTGGGCGTGGGCGCGTAGGGCCAGGGTCAGATTTTTGCGTGGCTCCAGAGTGCCGACGCAGAGGAAGTATTCCCGTGCCTCGACCCCATGAGCCTTGAGCACCGCATCGATGGCCTCGGGTTCGCGTGGGTGGAAACGCGAGGCCACACCGAGCGGTGCAACCACAAAACGCTCGGCCGGCAGTGCGAAATAGGCTTGGGCCTCGTCGGCGATGTACTGCGAGTCGGTGAGAATCAGCCGCGCCTGCTGCACGCCGTCGGCCAGTCGCCGCTCGATTTCTCGCAAGCGTGCCGGTGGTTGCGTCTCGGGATAGTGCAGGTGCGTCAGGTCATGCAGGGTGATGACCGTCGGGCCGTCGAACGACAGCGGCCACAGACTGGGTTCGTGATAAAGATCGATCGCCCGGGAGCGGCCTTGATCGAAGCGTTTTTGCGCCAGCCAGCGTCGCGCCTGGTACGCCCCGGGTATTTGCCGCAGCAATGGTGTCAGTCGCGAGTAACCCGGCATGGCCGCATTGGGCAGTGAAGAACTCCAGCCCCAGCCATGGAACAGCGACAACTCGACATCCGGTTCACTGGCCAAGGCGTTCACCAGCTCGGCGACGTAATGGCCGATGCCGGTGCGTGGGGCCTGGAGGATTCGGGCGTTAAGGGCAATTCGCATGTTGCCTCTCTTGCACCACGGGTGTTTCCAGGTTGCGCAGGGCTCGTTCGGCCAGTTGCGCACTGGCTTCACGCCAGCCGATCCAGCGCCAGTCTGCCACGTTGCGGGCGGCCGGGAATTGACCGCTGCTCTCCAATCGAGCAACAAGATCGGCCAGGCTTTGTGGTTCGGCCAGATCGAAGTACGCCATGAATTCGCCGCCTATTTCACGGAAGATCGGGATGTCGCTGCCCATGGCCGGCAAGCCGCGCTGCATGGCTTCCACCAGTGGCAGACCGAAGCCTTCGACGTAAGACGCAAACACCAGCGCGCTAGCGTGGGAATAGGCGTGTTCGAGACTGGTGTCGCTCAAGTCGTTAAACATGAAAAGGCGTTTGTTCAGTTCCGGGTGATTGCGCACCCGGGCGAGCAGGGCATCGCACTTCCAGCCAATGCGCCCGGCAATGCACAACCGGGCTTTGGAGCCTGCGGCCCAGGCGAGTTCGAAGGCGTCCAGCAAATAGTCGTGGTTCTTGCGCGGCTCGATGGTGCTGACCATCAGGAACACCGGTTCCGGGGTATCGAACAGCCGTGTCAGGCGTGCTTCGACGGTGGCGGTTTCTTCGCACAGGTCCAGCTCGGAGCCCAGGTGGAAGTAGTCGAACCATAATGTGTCGGCCTTGGCAGGACCGACTCGACGACTCAACTCCTCGCGCACCTGATCGCGCACCGTGGCGGAAATCGCCACATAGCCGTCGGCGGTTTTGGCGATCCAGTCGAACCACTCGTTGAAAATCTGCACCAGTCGCGTGTCGTAGAACTGCGGGTGGGTCAGGGGAATCAGGTCGTAAATCACCGAGACAATGCCCACGCCTTCGCGTTTGAGTTGTTCGGCCAACGGGAAGAAATCGGCGTGCCAGGACGAATCCAGCAGCACTAATTGATCGCCCGGTTGATGCTGCAACGGCGAGCATCGTTTGGGCAGATGATATTGGTTGATCCGGTCGATCAGGCGCAGCGGTACGCTGAAACCCGCCAGCGCCATAAAGCGGTAGGCCACGTACAGCGCATGCCGGGTCCATCGCGATGTGCAGCGTTTGTCGAGGCGCTGGTGCAGTTGCCAGAAACGATGGGCCAAACGCTCCAGACGCCCACCAAATTCCATCAACCCATCTAAAAACGGTATGCCCGAAGGGCTGAGCTTCAGAACCCGGTAGAGCTTGCCTTTGAGCATCACCACCGGGATGCACTCAACGCCGTCGACGCGTTCGGGCAACTGATTGATGACGTTGCGCACTACCCGCTGAATGCCCGAATTGACCTTGGGGTGCTGGAACACGTACGTGCATTCCACCAGAAGACGGGTCATGGCGTGTTCTCCGAGGCAATCGATTCGGCTGTGCGGGTGATGGTGGTTTTCGCCCCCAGCCACGAGCAGCCGACGAAGTCTTCGTGTCGGTTGTTGATCACGTGGAACACCAGACCGTAGTCGCGCCACTCGAAATTGCGGTCCAGGTGCGAGTCCAGTCGCGACAGGCTCAGGGCCACGGAATAGTTGCCCTTGCCCAGGCCCATGACGAAGGCAAAGCGGTAGGTCACCCGCTCGCCGGCCTGCAGGTCGGTGAGGGCGAGGTCCTGACGATGGGTGTTGATACCGTACATGGCTTGGCCCAGGCGATCCTTGATCATGAAACCCAGCACCAGGCGTTCGATGTCTTGTCGGACTTCGACTTGCACCTCAAGCACCACCGGCTGGCCAACCTCGGCGGCATCGATGGCGCGTTCGCGCTCATCCAGCATGCGCACGCTGAGGATCCCGGCTTCACCGGTGCCGGAAACGGTTTGCACCTGGCCGCCTGCGAGCATTTCCTGACGCACCGTCTGGCCTTCGCGTTCGGCGAGCAGGGCGTTGTAGTAGTCCATGACGGCTTCGGGCTTGCCATGCATGGCCATGCGGCCGTTTTCCAGGAGGATCGCCGAGTCGCAGATCGACTGAATCGCCGAGCGGTCGTGGGACACGATCAGCAATGTGGTGCCAGCCTTGCGGAAGCTGCGGATGCGGTCGAAGCTCTTGTGCTGGAAGTAGGCGTCGCCCACCGACAGCGCTTCGTCGACGATCAGGATGTCCGGGCGCCGGGCGGTGGCCACGCTGAACGCCAGGCGCATCTGCATGCCGCTGGAGTAGGTGCGCACCGGATGATCGATGGCTTCGCCGATTTCCGCGAAGTGTTCTATTTCCGGCATCAGGGTTTCGATTTCTTCGACCTGCATGCCCAGCAATTGCCCGGCCATGACTGCGTTCTGGCGGCCGGTGAAATCCGGGTGAAAGCCCATGCCCAGTTCCAGCAGGGCGGCGACGCGGCCTTCAAGCTGGATCTGCCCGCAAGTGGGTTGGGTGGTGCCGGTGATCATCTTCAACAAGGTACTTTTTCCGGCGCCATTGACCCCGACGATGCCCACCGCTTCACCGGGAGCGATCTCGAACGCCACATCTTGCAGCACCCAGTGCTGGCGATGACGGATCGGCGAAAACGGGATCAGCCACTCGGCCAGTCGGCTCCAGCGCGTGGGGTATTGCTTGTAGGCCTTGCCCAGGCCGGTCACGCGTATGTGCCCCATCAGAGTTCATCCACCATTTCGCCGACCCGCTGACGAAACAGCCGCAGCCCGATCACGCAGAACAACACACCGATCACGAAGATCGGCAGCAGGGAACTCCAGACCGGCCATTGGCCGTAGAGGAACAGGTTCTGGTAGCTGCCGATCAGGTTGGTCATGGGGTTGAGTTGCAACAGTCGTTGCACCCACTCGGGCAGGATGCTCAACGGGTACACGATCGGTGTGAGCCAGAACCAGAATTGCAGGCAGATGCCGAAGAATTGCCCGACATCACGAAAGAACACGTTCAGCACGCCGAGGATCATCCCCAGCCCGGCGCAGAACATGACTTGCAACGCCATCAACGGCAGCAACGCCAACAGGGCGATGCCCGGCAGGCGTCCGGTGATCAGCAGAAAGCCCAGGAACAGTCCGATGATGATTGCGAAGTTGATGCCGGCATTGAACAGCACGATCACCGGCAGGCAGATCCGCGGGAAGCTGATTTTCTTCAGCAGGTTGGCGTTTTCCAGAAACATGTTCTGGCTGCGCAGGGTGATTTCCGAGAACAGGCCCCAGGTCAGCAACCCGGCGCAGAGGTAGATGCTGTAAGCCATGCCGTCATCCACACCCGGTAAGCGTGCACGCATGACGTGGGAAAAAATCACCGTGTAGACGACGATCATCGACAGCGGGTTGAGCACGGTCCAGAGGGCACCGAACAGCGAATTGCGATAACGCGCTTGAAACTCTCGCTTGACGCTACCGAGGATGAAACCTCGATAGCCCCGCAGCGAGCGATACAGGGAAAGCAGCATTCAAACCGTCCTGCCGTATTGGTCTTCGAAGCGAACGATATCGTCCTCCCCCAGGTATTCGCCGCTTTGCACTTCGATGATCACCAGGTCGATCACGCCGGGGTTTTCCAGGCGATGCTTGTGCCCGGCGGCAATGAACGTCGACTCGTTCTTGGCCACCAGGTGCGAACCGGCACCGTTGTTGGTGACCTTGGCCATGCCTTCGACCACTACCCAGTGTTCGTTGCGGTGGTGGTGCATTTGCAACGACAACTTGGCGCCGGGTTTGACCACGATGCGCTTGATCTTGAAGCGCGGGCCTTCCTCGAGCACGGTGTAGGTGCCCCAGGGACGGCTGACCGTGCGGTGCAGGCGATAGGCTTCGTGTCTTTCGTCCTTGAGCTGCCGGGCTACGCGACGCACATCCTGGGCGCGGTCGGCGTGGGCCACCAGCACCGCGTCGGCGGTGTCGATGATGATCAGGTTATCCACACCCACTGCGGCGACCAACCGGTCTTCGCTCTGGATGAAGTTGTCATGGCTGTCGATGAAGATCGCGTCGCCGCTGGCGCGATTGTTCTGTGCATCGGCGGGCACCAATGCTGCCACGGCGCCCCAGGACCCGATGTCGCTCCAGTCGAAACCGACCGGCACCACGACCACTTTGTCGGAGCGCTCCATCAAGGCATAGTCGATGGAGATATCGGTGATTTCGGCGAAATGCGTCGGCGACAACTCCTGTTGCAGGCAACCGCCGGTTTCCACCGGCGCACTGGCCGCCATGCAGGCCCGAGCCTGTTCAAGTAGTGCAGGGGCGTGAAGGTGCAACTCGGCCAGCAGGGTGGCGATCGAGAAACAGAACATCCCCGAATTCCACAGGAAATTACCGCTCTCCAGATAATGCGTGGCGGTCTGCAAGTCAGGCTTTTCGACGAAGCGCTGCACCTTGGCGGCGCCTTTATCGTCCAGCGGGGCACCGGTTTCGATGTAGCCGAAGCCGGTTTCCGGGGCTGTCGGCACGACGCCGAACGTCACCAGATGACCGGCCTTGGCCAGAGTCACAGCGTGCTCGACTTCGATTTTCAAGGCGTCTTCGTTGAGGATCAAATGGTCGGCAGGCATCACCACCATGATCGCTTGGTCGCCGTGCAGGGCTTGTAGCGAAAGGGCAGCCGCCGCGATGGCCGGGGCCGTATTGCGGCCTGTCGGCTCGAGCAGAAAATGCCCGCGATGGCGCTCCAGGCGCGCGTCCTGATAGTGATCCTTGCTCTGGAAGTAATAGTCGCGGTTGGTCACCGTGACGATATCGCCCCAACCATCGAGCAAACCCGCCGCACGCCGATAGGTTTTACCCAGCAGCGACTGACCGTCGGGCAGGGTCATGAACGGCTTGGGATGGCCTTCGCGGGACACCGGCCACAAACGGGTCCCGGCCCCACCTGAGAGAATCACAGGAATCAGCACGGCCTACTCCTTGGCAACGCGTTTCATGTCCGCATCCATCATCATGCGGATCAAGGTGCCCAGATCGGTTTTTGGCTTCCAGCCCAGAACGCGCTGGGCCTTGGCCGGGTTGCCAAGCAGCACCTCAACCTCGGCCGGGCGGAAAAACGCCGGGTCGATCTTCACGTAATCGCGGTAATTGAGGCCGATGTGATCAAAGGCGATGCGGCACATATCGCGCACAGTGGTGGTCACCCCGGTGGCGACCACGAAATCATCAGGCTTGTCCTGTTGCAGCATCAGCCACATGGCTTCGACGTAGTCGCCGGCGAACCCCCAATCCCGCTTCGCGTCGATGTTGCCCAACCGTAGCTCCTGCTGTTTGCCCTGCTTGATGCGGGCGGCGGCATCGGTGACCTTACGGGTCACGAACTCGATGCCACGCAACGGTGATTCGTGGTTGAACAAGATCCCGCTGCTGGCGTGCAGGTTGAAGCTTTCGCGGTAGTTCACCGTGATCCAGTGGCCGTAGAGCTTGGCCACGCCGTAAGGGCTGCGGGGGTAGAACGGCGTGTTTTCGTCCTGCTGCTCGGCCTGAATCAAACCGAACATTTCGCTGGTGGACGCTTGATAGAAGCGGGTGTGCGGACTGAACTGGCGGATCGCTTCGAGCAGGTGAGTCACGCCCAGGCCATCGACGATGCCGGTGGTCACCGGTTGATCCCAGGAGGCGGCGACAAAGCTTTGCGCCGCCAGGTTGTAGACTTCATCGGGCGCCGACTTGATCACCGCACGTTGCACCGAGCAGGCATCGGCCATGTCGCCGTCCAGATAGACGATATCACCCTCGATCCCCGTCTCGCGCAGCCGCCAACGCGAATCGCTGCTGCGCCGCGCCACCAGCCCGTGGACTTTATAACCCTTGTCGAGCAGCAGTTTGGCCAGATACGCGCCATCCTGGCCGGTGATACCTGTGATCAGTGCACTTTTGGTCATTCTTGTCGTACTCGCTTCTCCCAGTCGGACAGGATCGCCCGCAGGGATTGTTGTGTTGTGATGTCAGGCGTCCATCCTGTGGTCTGGGCGAGCTTGGCGTGGCTGCCACAAACGCGACGCTGATCCGCGCGGCGAAGACGCGCCGGATCCTGAATCAGTTGCATATCGACCTGGGCGAGGTCTCCCAGTTGTTCGATCAAACTGCGAATGCTCTGCTCGCGCCCCGAGCAAATGTTGTAGACCTGCCCCGGCGTGCCTTTTTCCAGTAACGCCAGGTAGGCCGACACCACGTCGCCCACATCGAGGAAGTCGCGAGTGACATCGATGTCACCGACTTCCAGTTGCGGTGCTTGCAGGCCTTGCTTGATCCGGTTGATCTGCCGCGCAGCGCTGGCGATGACGAAGCTGTCCTTCTGCCCGGTGCCGATGTGGTTGAACGGGCGAGCGACCAATACTGGCCAGCTTTCGCTCAGGCCCCATTGCAGGCTCAGGAACTCCGCCGACAGTTTGCTCACGGCATAAGGATTGCGCGGGCAGGGTGGCTGCAGTTCGGTGATGGGCAGATCGGTTTCGTTGACCTGGCCATAGACGTCCCCGGAGCTGACGTACAGGAAGGTGCCGTTGAAGCCGCGGGCCTTGAGGGCTTGAAGCAGGTTGAGGGTGCCCAGCAGGTTGATGTTCAGCGTGCGCGCCGGATCACGGAAGGCCTCGGGGACGAAAGTCTGACCGGCCAGGTGAATGACCGCATCGGGCATCTCCGGCCATAGGCCTTCAAGGCTTTCTGGCTGTGCGAGATCGTACCGGGAAGGGGCAGGCAGCAGTTCCCATTCCGAGGCATCAGCCTTCAGACGAGATTGGATGTGTTGTCCTACGAATCCACTCAGACCCGTTACGAACAGACGCTTTTTCAAGCAGCGAAACCCCTTGATCATAAAACCTCGTCCATTCCCCACAGGCTTGACGGAGATGTCTGACAGACCGGGTGGATTACTGGGTCGAAAGACAGGCGAAGTCGTTGTTGTAGTTGTTTGGTCGCCAATCTGTGCCAATTACGCAGCAATTTCAACACGTCCCACCGTGACCGGTCAGTTCTCGTTTTTGCAGCTCTATTTATTCTCGCCGGACGGTTCACGAACCCTTAACGGATGTGTTTAGAATGCCCCTCGTCACGATCGCCCGGGGTTCGGCAGGGTTGTTCCGAAACTCCGAGAACCTGACCACTAAAACAAGAACGTAGACGGGTACGAAGACAATGGACGAGGGCGGGCAAACGCCGACTCGATCCGTGGTTTCGCCGTCATAGAGTGAGGTTGCCGGGATGGCGGCCTCATCGTGGGATGCCATGAATTTCATTCTTTACTCGGACGTCAACGACAGCTCCATCAGCCAGAACCTCGGTCGTCCCGAATACAGTTATTACTTCGTGCTCAAGGCTTATCGCCCGGTGCTCGAAAGCCTTGGGCGGGTGCATGTGGTGTCCTCCACGGCCGAGGTCGATCCCCTCTACAGGCAACTGCTTGCCGCTGGCGAAGACAGCCTGTTCCTGTCTTTCACTCCGCCGCAGAAAACCCCGAACGACCTTGAGTGCCCGACGATCTGCGTGGTGGCCTGGGAGTTCGATTCGATTCCTGACGAGCAGTGGGACAACGATCCGCGACAGGACTGGACTCACATGCTAGCGCGCCAGGGCCGGGTGATCACACTCTCCAGCCATACCGCCCGGGCGATCCGTCGGGCCATGGGCGAAGACTTTCCGGTGTTGGTATTGCCAACCCCGTTGTGGGAAAACTTCGCGGCCATTCGTAGTCGCCATACCAGCGTGCCGGTCAATGCCGGCTCGACCCTCGACATCAGGGGTTGCATCCTCGATACCCGCACGCTTGGGCTGTCCGCCGACTCGCTGATTCCACCGCCACTGACCCCTGAACAGCAGGCGGAACTCGATGCCTTGCGACCGCCGCCGCTGACCCTGAAACGCCGCTTCGTCATCGCCAGGCACTACCTGCGCCTGTGGGCGCTGGACCTGGGCAAGGCGCAGCCGGTACCGGTCCATCGCACTCACTTTCTGAGCCAGTGGTACTGGGAAGGGATTCGCGATCTGTTGTCAACCCCGGCTCACTCCAGAGTCGCAAAATACCTCCCGGCCATTGCCGGTCGGCAGTCGGTCCCGGTCCCCGTACCGGCACCGATGGATTTGCCGGATACCACTGCTCAGGTCCAGACCCAAGTCGACGGCGTGGTCTACGTCACCGTGTTCAACCCTCGGGACGGACGCAAGAACTGGCATCAACTGATCAGCGCATTCTGCTGGGCGTTCCGGGAAACCGAGGACGCGACGCTGGTGCTGAAGATTACCCAGAGCGACCTGTCGTCCTACTACACCGAACTGATGACCTTGCTGGCGCAGCTGTCGCCGTTCGCCTGTCGGGTGGTGGTGATGCACGGTTACCTGGACGATCCGCAGTATGCCCGGCTCTATGAGGCGGCGAGTTATTACGTCAACGCCTCGCGCTGCGAAGGCCTGTGCCTGCCGCTGATGGAGTTCATGGCCAGCGGCAAACCGGTGATCGCCCCGGACCACACGGCCATGGAGGATTACATCGATGAGCATGTGGCATGGGTGGTCAAGTCCAGCGAAGAGCTGACCATCTGGCCCCAGGACACCCGCATCATCTATCGGACCCTGCGTTATCGACCGGACTGGGGGTCGTTGAAAACGGCCTACGAAAACAGCTACCGGATCGCCAAGGAGCAGCCACTGGAATACCAGCGCATGTCTCACGCCGCAGTCGAGCGCATGCACGATTACTGCGCCTTCGCTGCGGTGCAACAGCGCCTGGCGGAGTTTTTCGGGCTGGCGCCACAGGTTGTGCCGGCAGCGGCCGTGACGGATAACGCCTCATGCTGATCATCATTCATTCGGAAACCAACCAGCGCACCATTGCTCAGAACCTGGGCCGTTCGGAGTACAGCTACTACTTCGTACTCAAGGAGTATCGGCCGGTGCTGGAGCGACTGGGTCGGGTAGTGGAAGTCAGCGACCCGCAGACTGAAGTCGACGCCCTGTACCTCGACTGCCTGTCCCATGGCGAAGACTGTGTGTTCCTGTCGTTCTCGCCGCCCCATCGCACGCCGGTGCATTTCGCCTGTCCGACTCTGGCGGTGTTTGCGTGGGAATTCAGCACCATTCCCAACGAGCCGTTCGCCGGTGAACCGCGCAATGACTGGCGCACGGTGTTGCGTGCGTGCGGTGCGGCAATCACCCATTCCAGCTACACCGTCAATGCCGTGCGCGAAGCCATGGGCGCCGACTATCCGATCGTCGCGGTACCGGCGCCGGTGTGGGATCGCTTTGCCGAACGTGGTGCGCAGTTGCAGCGCCAGCCAAAGGCCCGCCAAGTGCGATTGAAGATCAAAGGCTTGCTCGCGGACAGTCGCCAACTCGATCTGCGGGCCTTTGGTCCTGTACATTTGCGAACCGGCAAGGGCATCGACTTTCAGGCGCCTGCTCGTGAACAGGAGCTGGTACTCGACGGTGTGATCTACACCTCGGTGTTCAACCCCAGTGACGGGCGCAAGAATTGGGAAGACATGCTCAGTGCCTTCTGCGTGACCTTCCGCGAGGTGGAAGACGCAACACTGGTGCTCAAACTGACGCACCACGATGCCGAAGAAGCGCTGACCGATATCCTTCATCACTTGTACAAAAACCAGTCCTACCGCTGCCGTATCGTGCTGATTTATGGCTACCTTGCTGATACGGACTACGAGCGTCTGGTGCAGGCCACGAGTTACGTGGTGAACACGTCCTACGGCGAGGGCCAGTGCCTGCCACTGATGGAATTCATGTCGTGCGGCAAACCGGCGGTGGCACCGCGCACCACGGCGATGATCGATTACCTGGACGCCGACAATGCTTTCCTCATCGACTCCACGGATGAGCTGACGGCCTGGCCCCATGACCCGCGCAAGGCGTTTCGCACCCTGCGTTACATCACCAACTGGGCCTCGTTGTGCACGGCCTATCGGGCCAGCTATGACGTGGCCCGGGACGACCCGCAACGCTATGCAAGGATGTCCGCCCACGCAGTGACCAGCCTGCAAACCTTCTGCAGCCAGACGACCGCTGAACAGCGTCTGAAAGAATTTTTTGCCCGGCTGTTCGAAACCCGCAACACGTCCGCTGTGGAAACCCCCGAGGCATGATCCGCGCATTGATGAGGCGGCTGCGTCCAGTGGCGAAACCCGAACCTGTACCGGCACCAGTGACGCAAGGCAGTGTGTCGCCGCGCGATATCGGCTTGCACGACGCCATGCTCGACGGCTGGTTTTCCGGCGACAGCGGTGAATTGCTCAAGGGCTTTGCGATCACCGGGGACGACACGTTGCTGGATGTCGGTTGCGGCGAGGGCGTGGCGACTTTGTTTGCGGTGCGTCAGGGCGCGTCGGTGATTTTCACTGACAGTGAACACGACAAGGTCCGTGACCTGGCCCGGCAAGTGGACGCGCAGACGGACAAGCCAAGACTGGGGTTGGTCAGCAATAGCCTGCCGTTGCCGCTGGCCGATGGCTGCGCGAGCAAAGTCGTGTGCATGGAAGTGCTCGAACACATCGACCAGCCCGAGCCGTTCATGGCCGAGTTGGTGCGCATGGGCCGCCCCGGTGCGCAGTATCTGCTCAGCGTGCCGGCGCCGGTGGGCGAGCATCTGCAGCAAGGCATCGCCCCGGCCAGCTATTTCCAGTCGCCCAATCACGTACAGATTTTTACCCCGGAACGCTTCGCCGCGCTGGTAGAGGACGCAGGCCTGGTGATCGAACATCGGCAGGCCACCGGGTTTTTCTGGGTGATGGGCATGATCTTTTTTTGGGCCAGCGAGCGCGCGGCCGGGCGCGACCTGGGCGGCGCGGTGCGCGACCGGATTCAGGCGCCGTACCCGCCGCTGATGGAGAGCTGGGCGAAAACCTGGCAAGACCTGCTGGCGCAACCCAATGGCCTGGCGATCAAGCAGATGCTCGATCAGTTCATGCCCAAGAGCCAGGTGATCATTGCACGCAAACCGATGACGACTGGCTCAAGGGCCGGGACTGCGCCATGAGTAGTCGACGGATTCTCGACATCGAGTTGTTACGCGGGATCGCCGTGCTTGGCGTGCTGGTGCATCACCTGCAAAGCATGCCGTTTCCGGGGGGGCTGCCAGGCTTTGAGTCGGGCATGGACCACGGTCAATTCTGGTGGGGCGTGGACCTGTTTTTCGTCATCTCGGGGTTTGTGATCGCCCGTGGCCTGATTCCGTTGCTGCGCGGATGCCAGACACCGCAGACCTTCTGGCAGGAAACCCGCGACTTTTGGATTCGTCGGGCCTTTCGTTTGTTGCCGTCTGCCTGGTTGTGGCTGCTGCTGATGTTGTTGGCGACGCTGTTGTTCAATCATTCGGGCGCCTTTGGCACGGTGCAGGCCAATTTGCAGGCGACGTTGGCGGGCTTTCTGCAGTTTGCCAATTTCCGCTTTGCCGAAAGCTTCATGCGCTTCGAATACGGCGCCAGCTTCGTTTACTGGAGCCTGTCCCTTGAAGAGCAGTTCTACCTACTGCTGCCGTTATTGATCCTCGTCTGCCGCAAGCGGTTGGTCTGGGTGTTGCTGGCCTTGGTTGCCGTGCAACTGTTCACCTGGCGCTCAGCCTTGTTGATGAGCATCAGGACTGATGCCTTGGCGTTGGGCGTGTTGCTGGCGATGTGGAGCTCAAGGCCGAGCTATCTGACCTGGGAGCCACGGTTTTTGCGCCGCCGTTGGACAGGCCCGTTGATGCTGATCGGCCTGGGGGCTGCATTGAGCTTCCTGGCGAGCGCACCGTTCAATCTGGCGAACTATCGAATCGGGGCGATTGCGATGTTGTGTGCGGCGCTGGTCTGGATCGCTTCCTACAATCGCGATTACCTGCTGCCCAAGGGTAAGCTCAAGCAAATACTGGTCTGGTTGGGCGCCCGTTCCTATGGGATTTACCTGATCCACATCCCGGCGTTTTTTGCCGTGCGCGAAGGCTGGTTTCGTTTCGCGCCCGCCGGTTCGCAGGACGTGGCGATGCAGCCGATACTGGCGCTGTTTTGCGCCATGACCCTGATCGTGCTGCTGAGCGAACTCAACTACCGATTCATCGAGCTACCCATGCGCAATCGGGGTGCCCGTCTAGTGCATCGCTTGCGAGCGTCCCGATCAGCCCTTCCATCCTCTGGAGCCACCTCATGCTGAGCCTTTTGAAGAAACTCACAACGGGCACATCCGTTGCCGCGCCGGCACCCTCGGTTGCCGACAAGGTCGACCCGTACATGCTCGGCCTGCACGACGCGATGCTCAGTGGCTGGTTCAACCAGCAAACCGGCGAGCTGTTCACCGGTTTCCCGGTCAGCCCCGAGGACACGCTGCTGGACGTGGGCTGCGGTGACGGTGGCAACGTGCATTTCTGCGGCATGCGCGGGGCGAAGATCATCATCGCCGACATCGACGCTGCCAAGGTCGAAGCGACTCGTCAGCGCCTGAGCGACACGCCGGCGCGGGGCGTCGAGTGCCACGTCACGGACTGCAATCCGCTGCCGATTGCCGACGCGACCGCGACCCGGGTGGTGTCCACCGAAGTCATCGAGCACGTCGACGATCCAGCGCAGTTCCTCGCCGAACTGGTGCGGGTCGGCAAGCCTGGGGCGCTGTATTTGCTCAGTGTTCCGCACCCGAGTTCCGAAGACCTGCAAAAAGACATCGCCGCGCCGGAGTATTTCCAAAAGCCTAACCACATTCGCATCATCAGCGAAGAGCAGTTCAAGGCGATGGTCAGCGACGCCGGCCTGGAAGTCATCAGCCACAGCCAGTACGGGTTCTATTGGTCGATGTGGATGCTGTTGTTCTGGGAAGCCAAGGTCGATTTCAGCAACGCCGACCATCCATTGCTCAACCACTGGGCCGACACCTGGCAAGCCGTGCTGTCGTCGCCACGGGGCGCACAGATCAAACAGGCGCTGGACGCGGTGGTGGCGAAAAGTCAGGTGATCATTGCCCGCAAGCCAATGGCTGAGTAGGGTAACGAGCAGAGCGACAAAGGGCCTTCAGAGGCCCTTTTTGTATTTCAGGGATAAGGTTTTTCATGGTGTTTTTCACACGCTTGATCGTTTTGCTGGCAGCGGTGTTGCTCAACGGTTGCGAGCGACCGGACGCGCCGCCGCTCGATCAGCAACTCTATATCTGGCAACGGCAATGGACGCCAGCCCATGACGCCGCGTTACGCGACAGCCGTGCCGATTTCTCGACCTTGCGCGTACTGGCCTTGCAGGCGTTTCCGCAGGCCGGCTGGAGCCGGGCGCGGATCGATCCGGCGCTGCTCAAGCGTGATGGTCGACCGCTGATTGCAGTGATTCGTCTGGATGGCCAGCTCAAGGAGCTGGATCAGGACGAGGTCACGGCGCACATCCAGCAGGTGCTCAGCGATTGGCAAGGGCAGGGGCTGATCCTCTCCGGCGTGGAAATCGACCACGATGCGGGCAACGCCCGGCTACCGGCCTACCGCGAATTCCTCACGCATCTGCGCACTGTTCTGCCGGCTTCTGTGCCACTGAGCATCACCGCGTTGCCGGCCTGGCTCGACAGCCCTGAATTGCCGGCGTTGCTGGCGACGGTCGACAGCAGCGTATTGCAGGTGCACGCGGTGAGCGATCCACGGCGTGGGCTGTTCGACCCGGATCAGGCCCGGCAATGGGCCAAAGCCTGGAGCCGCATCACGTCGAAACCGTTTTATCTGGCGCTGCCCGCTTATGGTGTGGCGTTGTTGCCGGTGGCCGGTGGCGCGCCGGTCGTGGAAAGCGAAGTGCCCATCGAGCGGGGCGGCAAACGCCGGGAGTTGCTGGCGGACCCACTGCAACTGAGCGAACTCGGTGCCGAGTTGCGCGCCGATCCTCCGGCTCATCTGGTCGGGCTGATCTGGTTTCGCCTGCCGCTAGTCAATGATCGCAGGGCCTGGAGCCTGACGACGCTAATCGCTGTGGCGCGTGGCGATACGCTCGACAGCCGCGTGGGGCTGAAGCTCTCGGCGCAGGACGGACTCTACGACATCAGCGTCAGCAACCAAGGCAACCTCGACAGCGCCTGGCCCGAACGCCTGACACTGGCGGTGCAGGGTTGCGAGGGCGCCGATGCGTTGGCCGGTTATGCATTGCAACAGCGCCCGGATCTGCTTACCTTCACCCGCCTGCGCGAGGGTCGAATCCCGGCCGGCGGGCAGCGCGCCATCGGTTGGGCACGCTGCGCAAATATTGATCAAGGAGGTTCGAATGTTCACCCGTAACTGGCCCCGCCATATGCTTTGCCTGAGCCTCAGCCTGCCGTTGGGTTCGGCGCTGGCCTGCGGGCCGGACTTCCCCATGCGTCTGCTGGACAACCGTGGCCAGTCACTGGCGGAGCTGCCGGAAGGCAACTTCAATTTTGAGATCAACCGCCTCGGGCATGCCATCGCGGGACTGAAAAGCGCCACGGCTGCCACTCATAGCCCGGATTACGGTTACGGTGATGCGCCTGATTATGCCGATCAGCGGAACACAGCCGAACAGGCCGGTTTGACACCTGAGCAGCAAGCGCTGGTGCAACAGCTGCGCAGCCTGACCGATGCCCATCAGGTTGAAGAACAAGGCGTGAGCCTGCCGGCCGAGCACAAACTCTATCTGGCGGGTGCCGTGGCGTTCAACGCCGGTGACCATGGCTTGGCCGCCGAATACTTTCAGAAAGTGCTGGCGTTGCCGGCGGATCAACGCGCGTTGCGCAGCACCTGGGCGGCTTACTCGTTGGGGCGGGCACTGTTTGCCATGAGTTCAGAGGCGGATGCCGGCGCGGACCTGTTGACCCAGTCCCGCAAAGCCTTCGAGCAGACTCGTCAGCTGAGTATCGACGGCTTCAGCGACCCGTTGGAATTGGGTGTTGCCAGCCTCGGTGAAGAAGCGCGAGTGGCCCGCACCGCTGGCGATTGGGATAGTGCCATCGAACTCTACGCCACGCAGAACCTACACGGTTCGGCAGTGGGCTATAGCTCATTGAAGTTGTTGACGGCCGATCTGGCCGCGATGCCCGACGATCAACTGGCCGTGTTGCTCAAGGGCAAAACGGTACAGCAACTGGTGACGGCGTCGTTGATCAGTCGACTGGGCTGGTCATTTGGTGATCAGCCACCGAGCGAACAGAAACTGATCAAGCTGCTGCAAACCAGCACCCGCGGCAGCCTGGATAACGCGGATCGCCTGGCGGCGATGAATTATCAACAGGGCGATTACGCCAGCGCCAAAGCCTTCCTTGAACAGGCCGGTGACGGTGGCCTCGCGTGGTGGTTGCGGGCGAAGCTGGCGTTGCGTGATGGCGACAAAAACGCGGCCGCGGCGGCCTATGCCAAGGCAGCCCAGGCCTTCCCGCAAAATGAGTCCTGGGGCGAACGGCGGACCCCGGACTGGGATTACGAAACGGTGCAGCCCAAGTGCCGGGTCGACGGCGAAAGCGCGATCCTGGCGCTGCAACGCGGGGATTACCTGCAAGCCTTCGATCAGCTCTATCGCAGCCAAGGCATCTACTGGTTCGACGCGGCCACCGTTGCCGAGCGGGTGCTGACCCTCGATGAACTCAAGCAGTACGTCGACACTCAGGTGCCCGCACCGCCGCCGCTCACCCAGCAGGATCGCGACAATTATGTGCCGTTGTCGGTAGCCGCGAACCTGCGCAATTTGCTCGGGCGGCGCCTGCTGCGTGAAGGGCGTTATGACGAAGCCCCGGCTTACTTCGACAACGTCGATCTGCAGAACAAGGCCAAGGCGTATGGACAGTTGCGTCAGGAAGCGGACGCGGCCTGGTGGCCGACCAAACGTGCCGCGGCGTTGTTCAACGCCGCTTCGACGGCACGCCAATGGGGAATGGAGCTTCTCGGCTACGAAATGGCGCCGGATTACGCCACGTTCGGCGGTAATTACAGCCTTGAGAGCCGTGAGCTAAAGGTCGGCCCGTTAGTGGCTGAAGATGAAGTCCTGCGTCAGCAAACCAGTGCCGCTCAACCCGATGAGCGCTATCACTATCGTTATGTCGCAACGGCTTTGGCCAGTCGTGCTGCCGATAATCTGCCTCATACCAGCCAGGCTTTTGCGGCGGTGTTGTGTGCGGCGGCGGGGTGGAACACCAGTCTTGAAGAAGAAAGTGCCTTCTATCAACGGTATGTAAAAGAAGGGCCGTACGTGGATTGGGCGGAGAACTTCGGTCACCAATGCCCTTATCCCGACTTTGAAAACGCCAGCAAACGTTATGTAACCCAGGCCACCGATGCTACGCGTTCGATGCTGCGGCCCTATAAGAAGCCGGTGCAAGTAGGCACTATCGTGGCGATCACGGCGGCGGCTTTGCTGCTGATCAGTCGCCGCCGTCGTAGAGCGCGATAACCTCAACCCTCAAGCCTGCTGCACAAATGTCAGCCGCACCGCGAAGCCGATCAGCAGGCTGCCGAACAACCACTGCTGCACCCTCTGGGCCGATGGACTGCGTTGCAGCCAGCGGCCCAGTGCGGCGCCGACCAGTGCGTAGGCGCTGTCGAACAACAATCCGACACCGACCAGCATCATGCCCAGCGTCGCAAATTGCGCGAGCACTGGCCCGGCGTGCGGCTCGATGAACTGCGGCAACAGCACCGAGCAGAACAGCAGCGCCTTGGGGTTGAGCAGATTGGTCAGCAAACCGCGTTGGATCGCCTCGCGCCAATGCGGTTTTTCGGTGGTTGCGTCTGTACCCTTCAAGCTCGGCAGCATCGTGGTGCGCAGGCACTGAATGCCGATCCACAGCAGGTACGCGGCCCCGGCCAGGCGCACCACGTCGAAGGTCCAGGGCGCTGTCTTGAACAGCGCGGCCAAACCCAATGCCGCTAATGCCACATGACAACCGCGCGCTACGCCCAGCCCCAACGCCGTGGCCAGCGCCGCGCCTTTGCCCTGACGCGCGCCGGTCTGCAACAACAGAATCATGTCCGGGCCGGGCAACAGGTACACCACCGCCAGTGCCATGAAAAACAGCCAGAGTCCTGCCATGTTGCACCCCATTCGTTGTCGATTTTGTGGGATCAGTCTATGGCTGAAAAGCAGGGCAGGTGGTTGCGTAGTCAGCTTCTAAAGCTTCCATATTTGGCATAACCTGCCATTTTTTGATGATCGAACCATCAGGATCTGCCAAACCATGAAACTGGACGCCTATGACCGCAAGATTCTCGCGGCGCTGCAACGGGACGGTCGCCTGAGCAACGTGCAATTGGCTGACGAAATCGGATTGTCCGCCTCGCCCTGTTTGCGTCGGGTACGGATGCTGGAGGAAGCCGGAGTGATTCGCGGCTATCAGGCCAATCTGGATCGAGATGAAGTGGGCCTTGGGCTGACAGTGTTTGTCGGGGTCAAAGTCGAACGACACAACGATGAACAGGCCGAAGCCTTTCGCTTGGCCGTGACGGCATTGCCTGAGGTGATTTCGGCGTTCCTGGTGTCAGGGGAATCAGATTTTCTGCTGCAAGTGGTGGTGCCGGATTTGCGCGCCTATGACCGTTTTCTCACCGGACGACTGCTGAAATTGCCGGGTGTGAGCGACATCCGCAGCAACTTTGCGATTCACACAGTGAAGACGCCGGGGGCATTGCCGTTGGAGCATTTGCCGCTTTAGACCGAGTCGACCCATTCGCGAGCAAGCCCGCTCCCACAGTAGATCGTTGTCGAACACAAAATCTGCGTTCACTGATTATCTACTGTGGGAGCGGGCTTGCTCGCGAAAGCGTCAGTTCAGTCACCACCAAATCATCGGCCCTACATCTGCGTCGCCATCCCCTCCACATCCATTGCCGCCTGGCGCAAGGCTTCGGAGCGGGTCGGGTGTGGATGACAGGTCAGGGCGATGTCTTCGGCCGAGGCGCTGAACTCCATGGCTACGCAATATTCGCCAATCATTTCACTGACGCTCGGGCCCACAAGGTGCACGCCGAGGACTTCGTCGGTGCGCTCATCGGCCAATACTTTGGCGAAGCCTTCGGTTTCGTGATTGATCTTCGCCCGGCTGTTGGCGGTGAAGGGAAATTTGCCGACCTTATAGGCGCGACCTTCGGCCTTCAGCTGTTCTTCGGTCTTGCCGACGCTGGCCAGCTCCGGTTTGGTGTAGATCACGCTGGGGATCAGGTCGTAATTGACCTCGCCGGCCTTGCCGACGATTTGCTCGATGCAGGCCATGGCTTCGTCTTCGGCCTTGTGGGCGAGCATGGGCCCCGACGTCACATCACCGATAACCCAGACGCCAGCGGCCTCGGTGCGGTGGCCCTTATTGGCGAGCATGCCGCGTTTGTCCGTGGCGAGACCGACGTTCTCCAGCCCCAGGCCTTGGGTATAAGGGCGTCGACCAATGGCCACCAACACGTAATCGGCGTCAAGTAACTCGGCGGTGCCACCCGCGGCCGGTTCGACGCTGAGCTGAACACCGCTCGCCGACGTCGTGGCGCTGGTGACTTTCGAACTCAACTTGAAGCTGATGCCTTGCTTGCTCAATGAGCGCTGAAGGGTCTTGCCCGCTTCGTCATCCACACCGGGGCAGATCCGATCGAGAAATTCGACTACCGTCACCTGAGCGCCCAGGCGCCGCCATACCGAGCCCAGCTCCAGGCCGATCACCCCGGCACCGATCACCACCAGGCGCTTCGGTACTTCGTCCAGCGACAGGGCGCCCGTGGAGTCGAGGATGCGTTTGTTATCGATGTCCACGCCGGGCAGGGGAGTGGGTTCGGAACCGGTGGCGATCACGATGTCCTTGGCGCTCAGCTCGGTCTTGGTGCCTTGGCTGTCGGTCACCGTGACTTTGCCCGGCCCGTCGATGTGGCCCCAGCCCTTGATCCAGTCGACTTTGTTTTTGCGAAACAGAAACTCGATGCCTTTGGTCAGCCCGGTAACGCTTTCATCCTTCTGTTTCATCATTTGAGCAAGGTTGAGGACAGGTTTGACCTCAATCCCCAGGTTGGCGAATTCCGCCCCCATGGCCGCGTCGTAGAGTTCGGAGGCATGCAGCAGGGCCTTGGACGGCATGCAGCCGACATTCAGGCAGGTCCCGCCCAAGGTGGCGCGGCCTTCCACGCATGCCGCTTTCAGGCCCAGCTGGCCGGCGCGGATCGCTGCGTTGTAACCGCCGGGGCCTGCGCCCAGAATCACGACGTCATAGGTGCTCATAGTGGTACTCCTGGTGAAAGGGGGCAGGATCGATAAAAAGTAGCCTTTGATAAAAATTACGAACGTAATATGTGCGTTTCGAGCCATTTCGGTCAAGGCTTCAGCTTGGCGACAGGTTCAGCGCTTTTAGATAGAGCGATTTACGACGAATATTTCACCACTTTCGTTATATCGTAACGAATTGTGATGTGAGCGATGGCTGGGGTGGTATGCAAGTCGATCTCGATGGCGATGGAGCACAGATAGCAGGGCTGCCGCGCTTTCAGCAGGCGGTCGTTCAAGGACGTCGATTGCGACAATTGGCAATCGGTTTGGGTGCCTTGGCTGGCACAGGGTTGGTGCTGGCGTTTTTTGTCGGTCTGTTTGCGCCGCAGTCGCTTTGGTCGGCGTTGCTGGTCAATCAGAGCGCCGGTTTGTTGGTGCTGGTTGCCGGCCTGCAATCGGCCTGGTGGGTAACGCAGTGGCGCGCACGGGCGATGAATCCGGCCGTGTTGGTGCCGGTGGCTGTCGCTGAAGAAGTTGTTGCCGGCGAAGGCTGGTACGAGCGGTTGCTGGACCGGATCAGTCAGCGTTGGTTGCGCTTGCTGGGGCAGATCGGTGCACCGACGCTTTGGCTTGGCGGCTGGGCGTTGTTGACGTTGTACAGCGTCGGGCAAGTCTGGAATCTGACCTTGCCGCCCGCTGCGCTGGGGTTGTCGGCCAGTGTCGGCGCCGCGCTGTCGTTGCTGCTGGCTTTCGGTTTGCTGGTGCTGGAACGGCAACTGGCGCAGGAAAACGCCGCCCAGTGGCCGGAAGCAGGGCCGTTGGCGCAGCTGACGCGGGTGGCGATTATTTGTCTGGTGCTCAGCGCATTGTGTTTATTGTTCGGCAGCGAAACATCGGTCTGGCCGGTGCGTCTGGCGGTGCTGATCGGTTTGCTGCCGGGGCTGGTCGCCATCGAGTTGCTGCTGCGCGCCGTGTTGTCGCTGTTCAGTCCCCGTCGTGAACAACTTGAACCGGCCTTGCTGGCGCGAAGCTTCGTCGCCGACATGCTGCGCTGGCCGCCGCAGCCTTTGCTCGCATTGCAGCACGAACTGCACAACCGCTTCGGTATCGACCTGCGACAAATCTGGGCCTTCACCTACATGCGCCGGGCGTTTTTGCCGGTGCTGGCGGTGGTGGCTATCGTCGGTTGGTCGCTCACCGGCATTCACGAAATTGCGCTGCAAGGGCGCGGTATCTATGAGCGTTTCGGCAAACCGGTGGAGGTTTTCGGTCCTGGTTTGCACGCCGGTTTGCCGTGGCCGCTGGGCCGCGTGCTGAGCGTCGAAAACGGTGTGGTCCACGAGTTGGCTACCAGCGTGGGCGAAACGTCAGCACAGGTCGCGGCCGAACCAGCCGAAGGCCCGGCACCAGCGATTGCCAATCGCTTGTGGGACGCCAGCCATGTGAACGACAAATCCCAAGTCATCGCCAGCAGCCGCGCCGACAAACAGAGCTTTCAGATCGTCAATATGGACGTGCGCTTCGTCTATCGCATCGGCCTGAATGATCAGGCGGCGCTGGCCGCGACCTACAACAGCGCCGACGTGCCAACGTTGATCCGCAGCACCGCCAGCCGGATTCTGGTTCACGACTTCGCCTCGCGAACCCTTGATGGTTTGCTCGGCGAGGACAGGGTAGGGCTTGCCGAAGAGATCGGTCGTGCCGTGCAGGTGGACCTTGAAAAACTCGACAGCGGCGTGGAAATTCTCGCCACGGTGGTCGAAGCCATCCACCCGCCAGCGGGGGCGGCCAACGCTTATCACGGCGTGCAAGCGGCGCAGATTGGTGCTCAGGCATTAATTTCCCGTGAGCGCGGTGCAGCGGCGGAGGCGACCAACCAGGCGCAGTTGCAGGCCAGCATCGCTCGCGATCAAGCCACGGCCAGTGCGCATGAAATCAACTCGAGCGCTCAGGCCGCCGACCTGAAATTTGCCGCCGAGCGAAAGGCTTTTTCCAGCGCCGGCCAGGCCTTTGTGCTGGAGCAATACCTCAGTCAACTGACCCAAGGTTTGGCCAACGCCAAGCTGCTGGTTCTCGATCATCGTCTGGGCGGCAGCGGTAATGCGCCGACCATCGACCTACGTACATTTACGCTGCCGGCTGACCCTGCGCCATCGCGTAATACCGTTCTGCCAGGAGCCGTCCATTGAGCCAGCCGACGCCTACACACAATCGCGATCACGATGATCACGCCGGCCACGATCACGGCCATGGCGGACATCTCCACGGTCATCACCATCATCACCACGGTGATCCATACGAAGCTGGCTCTTTCCCGTGGCGGCGAATGGGTTGGGCGGCGTTGCTGGTGGCGTTTGCCATTGCGGCAGCGAGCCTGGTGCAAGTGCGTTCGGGAGAGGCCACGGTGATCACTCGCTTCGGTAATCCATCGCGGGTATTGCTGGAACCGGGTCTTGGCTGGCGCTGGCCGGCACCATTCGAAGCGGCGATCCCGGTGGATCTGCGGCTGCGTACCACCTCCAGTGGTTTGCAGGATGTGGGCACGCGCGATGGTCTGCGCATCATCGTGCAAGCCTACGTGGCTTGGCAGGTGCAGGGTGATCCGGACAACGTGCAACGCTTTATGCGCGCCGTCCAGAACCAGCCGGACGAAGCGGCGCGGCAGATCCGCACCTTTGTCGGCTCGGCGCTGGAAACCACCGCCAGCAGTTTTGATCTGGCCAACCTGGTGAATACCGACGCCAACCAGGTGCACATCGCCGATTTCGAAGCACAACTGCGTCAGCAGATCGATCAACAGTTGCTCACCACTTATGGCGTGCGAGTGCTGCAAGTCGGCATCGAGCGTTTAACCCTGCCGTCGGTGACGCTCACCGCGACTGTCGATCGTATGCGCGCCGAGCGTGAAACCATCGCGACTGAACGCACGGCCATCGGCAAGCGCGAAGCCGCGCAAATCCGCTCCGCGGCCGAGCGTGATGCGCGAATCGTGCAAGCCGATGCGACGGTGAAAGCCGCGGACATCGAAGCCCAATCCCGCGTCGAAGCTGCGCAGATTTACGGCCGTGCCTACGCCGGTTCACCGCAGCTCTACAACTTGCTGCGTTCTCTCGACACCTTGGGCACCATCGTCACGCCGGGCACCAAACTGATCTTGCGCACCGATGCCGCGCCGTTTCGGGTGTTGGTTGACGGCCCGCCGACGCTCGATAACAAGTCCGGGTCGCAGCCATGAGTTTAGTTCCACGTGGAACAAATGAGTTGAGCAGCCCCTGGATTCAGGCCGGGCGCTTGGCTTTTTTGGCGCTTTACGCCGTGACCGTGCTGGCTGCGTTGGCGTGGGCATTTTCCAATGTGCGGCAAATCGACCCGCAAAATCGTGCCGTGGTGCTGCACTTCGGCGCACTGGATCGCATTCAAAATGCCGGTTTATTGTTGGCATGGCCGCGTCCGTTCGAGCAGGTAATCTTGTTGCCTGCGGCGGATCGGGTGATCGAGCGTCGGGTGGAAAATCTGCTGCGCACGGATGCTGCATTGCAGGCGGATCGAGTCGCGAGTTTCGCCACGCCCATCAGCGATGCGCTCGCCGGTTCCGGTTATCTGTTGACCGGTGATGCGGGCGTGGTGCAACTGGATGTGCGGGTGTTCTACAAAGTCACCGAGCCTTATGCCTTCGTTCTTCAGGGTGAACATGTGTTGCCGGCACTGGATCGGCTGGTGACCCGCAGTGCCGTGGCGCTCACCGCCGCGCGAGACCTGGACACCATTCTGGTGGCTCGACCGGAACTGATCGGCGCCGACAATCAGGCGGCGGAGCGTCGCGAACGTCTGCGTGGCGATCTGGTGCGGGGTATCAATCAACGCTTGGCCGAACTGACGGCGACCGGGCAGGGCTTGGGCGTCGAAGTGGCGCGGGTCGATGTGCAATCGAGTTTGCCCGGCCCTGCGGTGAACGCTTTCAACGCGGTATTAACCGCCAGCCAGCAAGCTGATAAAGCCGTGGCCAATGCACGCACTGAAGCCGAGAAACTGACCCAGAGCGCCAACGAACAAGCCGACCGCGCGCTGCAAGTGGCTCACGCTCAAGCCAGCGAACGACTGGCCAAAGCCTCCGCCGACACTGCCACTGTGCTGGGTTTGACCAAGGCGCAACAGCAGGGCATCGACCCGCAAATGCTGCTGCGTATTTACCGTGAGCGAATGCCGAAGATTCTTGGTCAGGCCGGTTCGGTGACCACGGTCGATCCGAAAGACGATTCGCGCCTGATCATTCAGGGAGCTGCACAATGACTGCCCACACCGCCGCCGCACCAAGCATGTTGTCCTCGGCAGAACAACGTAGCGCCGCGCGCCAGTTGACCTTGGCCATGCTTGCTCTGGGCTTGCTTGCGTTGGGCCTGACCTGGCGCTGGTTGTCACCGGAGCAGACCGGTGTCAGCCAATTGCTGTTGGGTTTTGCTTCTTTGCTGGTGGCCGTACCGGTCATGCGCTCGGCGTGGTACAGCCTGCGTTATCCGAGCCTGCACGGGATCACCGATCAGCTGATTGCCCTGGCCATGCTCGGTGCCTGGGCCACAGGCGATCTGCTCACCGCGGCACTGCTTCCGATCATCATGATATTCGGTCACGTGCTGGAAGAGCGCAGCGTGATCGGTTCCCAGGAAGCGATTCACGCCCTCGGCAAACTGACGCGCAGCCATGCGCGAAAGATCCAGGCTGACGGCTCCGTCGTCGAAGTCGACAACGGCACGCTCAAGGCCGGTGACCTCGTGGAGGTGCGTGCCGGTGATCGAGTGCCGGCGGATGGTCGGGTGCTGTCTGGTCAGGCAAGCCTCGACACCGCATCGATCACCGGTGAGTCGGTGCCAATAGATACTGGTGTGGGCATGTCGGTGTTCGGCGGGGCGATTAACCTCGATGGCCTGCTGCGCATTGAAGTGACCCGCACGGGCCACGAATCGACCTTGGGTAAAGTCATTGCGTTGATGCAAAGCGCGGAGCGTTCCAAACCACCGATCACGCGTTTGCTGGAACGCTATGCCGGCAGTTACATGGTGTTGGTGCTGCTACTGGCCGCCGTGACCTGGTTCATCACCAACGATGCTCAAGCGATGCTCGCGGTGTTGGTGGCCGCTTGCCCTTGTGCGCTGGTGTTGTCGGCACCGGCCACGGCCATTGCCGGGGTGGCGGTGGCGGCACGGCACGGGATTCTGATTCGCAGCTCGGCGTTTCTTGAAGAGTTGGCTGACCTGACGTCGTTGGTGGTCGACAAGACCGGAACCCTGACGTTCGGCACCTTGCGCCTGCAATCGATCGACAGTCCGTTGGAGGATCGCAGTCACGTACTGAAACTCGCTGCCAGTCTCGGTTCCGCCAGCAGTCACCCGGTCAGCCGCGCCTTGGCTGGGTTGGTTACTCAGGAACACTTTCTGCTGCTCTCTGACATTCATGAGCGTCAGGGGCTGGGTGTAGTGGCGATGACCGAGCAGGGCGAAGCGGCCCTCGGTCGTCCGGAGCTGTTCGCACAATTGGGCATCGCCACATCAGCGGTTCCCGAACACGACGGCCCTATCGCCGGGCTGGCACTCAACGGTGAATTTCTCGCCTGGCTGTTGCTCGCTGACAGCGTCAAACCCGAGGCGCGGTTTGCCCTGAGTGAGTTGCGTGAATTGGGTTTGGGTCGTCAGCTGTTGCTCACCGGGGATCGCCAAAGTGTTGCGCACACGCTGGCCCGGGATGTGGGCATCAGCGATGTCGAAGCCCAGGCCTTGCCGGAGGACAAACTCAACCGCGTGCTGAAAGAAATCGGCAGCGGTTTCCGGCCGATGGTGGTGGGAGACGGCATCAACGACTCCCTGGCGCTCAAGGCCGGTGTCGTCGGCGTGGCCATGGGTGCGGGCGGCGCGGACATCGCGCTGGCTTCGGCCGATATCGTGTTGATCGGCAGCGACCTGCGCCGGCTCGGCACCTGTGTGCGCTTGAGTCGCCAATGTCGGCAGACCTTGCAGGTCAACGTGATTATCGGGTTGGGCTGGACCCTGGCCATCGTCGCGTTCGCCGCATTCGGCTGGCTTGGCGCGGCTGGGGCGATGATTGCCGCGCTGTTGCATAACTTGAGTACGTTATTAGTGCTCGGTAATGCCGGGCGTTTGCTACGCTTTCAGGAACCCCTACTCAAGCTTAAGGATGAGGTGTGAGCGTCTACAACTTTTCAGAACTGTGTGCCGGATTTGTAGTCATCTAGGGTAAGGCGGTCATTTTCAAGGGTCGCCCGTTGGCTGGCTTCACTGTTGTGGCAACACCGGGAATAGAAAAAGGCTATTAAATCGATAGCCTGCTATTTTTCAAGGATGGTCTACCCTCAGATTTGACGTCTGAAACAAGGGGGACTTTTCATGCTCGCGCAACTTCCACCGGCCTTACAGAATCTGCAATTACCACTTCGCTTGCGACTGTGGGACGGCCATGAGTTCAATCTGGGGCCGACGCCCAGCGTCACCATTGTGGTCAAGGACCCACACATGGTTACCCAGTTCACTCATCCCAGCCTCGACGCACTGGGGGCGGCGTTTGTCGAAGGCAAGCTAGAGCTGGAAGGCTCCATCAGCGACGTGATTCGTGTTTGCGATGAATGGAGTCAGGCGCTGATCAACGAGGACGAAGATGAGCAACCGGTGCGCTCGGTTCACGACAAGGAAACCGACGCCAAAGCCATCTCTTACCACTACGACCTCTCCAACGCGTTTTACCAATTGTGGCTCGACAGCGACATGGCGTATTCCTGCGCCTATTTCGAGACCGGCAGTGAAACCCTCGAGCAAGCCCAGCAGGCCAAGTTTCGCCACTTGTGCCGCAAGCTGCGGTTGCAACCAGGCGAATATCTGCTGGATGTCGGTTGTGGTTGGGGCGGGTTGGCGCGGTATGCGGCTCGGGAGTTCGGCGCGAAGGTGTTCGGGATCACGCTCAGTAAAGAGCAATTGGAACTGGCCCGCGAACGGGTGAAAGCCGAAGGTCTGGAGGATCAGATCGAACTGCAACTGCTCGACTACCGCGATTTGCCTCAGGACGGGCGCTTCGACAAGGTGGTCAGCGTCGGCATGTTCGAACACGTTGGCCATGCGAATCTTGCCGAGTACTGCAAAACCTTGTTCGGCGCGGTGAAAGAGGGTGGCCTGGTGATGAACCACGGGATCACCGCCAAACACATCGACGGTCGTCCGGTCGGGCGCGGTGCCGGTGAGTTCATCGAGAAGTACGTGTTCCCTAACGGCGAGCTGCCGCACCTGTCGATGATTTCGGCCGAGATCAGCGACGTGGGTCTGGAGATCGTCGATGTCGAAAGTCTGCGCCTGCATTACGCGCGAACCCTGGACCACTGGAGCGAACGCCTGGAAGACAATCTGGAAGCCGCCGCCAAGCTGGTCCCGGATCAGGCACTGCGGATCTGGCGGTTGTACCTGGCAGGGTGCGCCTATGCCTTCGCCAGAGGCTGGATCAACCTGCACCAAATCCTCGCGGTGAAAACCCATCCCGATGGCAGCCATGAACTGCCGTGGACCCGCGACGACATTTACAATTAGAGAATCGGTGAAATAAGCCGGGCGATGCGCATGCCAACCTGTTGCAGGCGGTGGGTTTCCCGGCTTTCTTCTTTGGCGATTTCGTGAGCCTGGGCGAAGTCGTCGTTGAGCATCTGTTCTACTTCGGCGGCAAACGCACTGTCGACCGTCAGCAACATCACTTCGAAATTCAACCGGAACGAACGGTTGTCCATATTGGCGCTGCCAATGGCGCTGATTTCGCTGTCGATCAACACCACTTTCTGATGCATGAACCCCGGCTGGTAACGGAATAGGCGCACGCCAGCACGTACCGCTTCGAAGGCGTAAAGGCTGGAAGCGGCGTAGACGATCCGGTGATCCGCCCGTGATGGCAACAAAATCCGTACATCCACACCACGCAACACTGCCAGTCGTAACGCGGCGAACACCGCTTCGTCGGGGATGAAGTAAGGGGTGGTGATCCACACCCGTTCCGTCGCCGCATGGATGGCTTCGACGAAGAACAGCGAACAGGTTTCGTAGGAATCCGCCGGGCCGGTTGCCAGCAATTGGCAGAGCACGCCGTCATCCGGATAAACCTCCGGCAAGATCAACGGCGGTAGCGAACGGGCCGCCCAGAACCAGTCTTCGGCAAAGGATTCCTGCATGCAGGCCACCACTGGCCCGCGCACTAGGACGTGGGTGTCACGCCATGGCGCAAGGGGTGGTTTCTCGCCCATGTACTCGTCGCCGACGTTGAGCCCGCCGACAAAACCGACAATCCCGTCAATCACTACGATCTTGCGGTGGTTGCGGAAATTGACCTGAAAGCGGTTGAGCCAGCCGCTGCGGGTGGCGAAGGCTTTGACCTCGATACCGGCATCACGCAACGGTTGCACATAACCGTGGGGCAGGGAGTGGCTGCCGATGCGGTCGTAGAGCAAGTAAATCGCCACGCCCTCGGCAGCTTTCTTCGTCAGCAGTGTGTGCAGGCGTTGGCCGAGGCGGTCGTCGTGGATGATGAAGAACTGGATCAGCACCGCTTGCCGGGCGTTGCTGATGGCGTCGAAAATCGCATCGAAGGTAGCCTGGCCGTCGATCAACAAGCGCACTTCGTTGTTCGCCAGACACGGCATGCGTCCCAATTTAGGCATGGCCCGCAAAGAGGCGTAAGCGCTGGAGGCACGAGCAGTCAGTGCCTCTTCTACCCAAGGGCGCCAGTTCAGCTCGGAGATTGCCTTGCGCATTTCCTCGTTGGCTTGCCGCCGGGCCTTGATGTAGCCATCGAAGGTGCTGCGGCCGAAGACCAGATAAGGAATAAGCGTGAGATAGGGAATGAACAGCAGTGACAGAGCCCAAGCGATCGAACCCTGAGCGGTCCGAACGGTCAATACGGCATGGATGGCAGCGATCAAACCCAGCGTGTGCAGCAAAGCGATCAGATAGCCGAAAACATGCGGTCCAAAATAATCCATGGGGCAGCCTTGCTCCTGAAGATTCAATGCTTAACAGACCATGTTCCGTGCAGAATGTCGCTATTTAATTGGTCCATGAACCGAAGCCCGTGGCTGACGTCTAACGGCCACTAATGATCAGGAGTTACTCGATGAACGTTCGTCTGCTGGGTTTGGCCATGGCGCTTGGTTTGGCACTTCCTGTGGCCGCTCAGGCGCAGATGTTGCAACCGGGTTTGTGGGAAATGACTTCAAGCAACATGAAGGTCGATGACCAGAACCTGCCTGATCTGCAACTGATTCTCGGCCAGATACAGAGTCAGATGACCCCTGAACAGCGCGCGCAGCTGGAGAAGCAGGGCATCACCATGGGCGGCAAAGGGATTCGGGCCTGCCTGACACCTGAGCAGGTGAAGACCGATAACATTCCACTGACGGACCCTCAATCGGGCTGCAAGCAGGAAATCACCGAGCGTACCGGCAACCAGTGGAAATTCCGTTTCAGCTGTCCGAAAGCGCAAGGTGCGGGTGTCGCCACATTCCTCAGCGATCGTGAGTTCACCACCAAGGTCAACGGCACCTTCAACGCCACCGGCATTCAGCAGAAGGGTAGCCTCGATACTCGCGCTGTGTGGTTGGGCCAGGATTGCGGGACCGTTAAACCACGAGCTTAAAAGCTTCGCGGGCAAGCCTCGCTCCTACAGGGTATCAATGTCGTTTCGTGATCGTGCGAACGACACAAATCCTGTAGGAGCGAGGCTTGCCCGCGAAGGCGTCCGTTTAGTCACCTTGAATTGAACAACTCACACACCGCCTCAATCCCTTTCTTCCCGAAATCCTCCCCACTGCTGCTGCGCACGCTGACAAATCCACCGTCCCTTTCCTTCTCTCCCACCACCAACAGATACGGCACTTTCTGGCTGTGTTGGCGAATCTTGTGGCTTATTTTCTCGTTCCGCAGGTCCGAATTGGCACGCAGTCCGCGGCGGCGCAGCGATTCGGTCAATGAGTGTGCATAACCGGTTTGACGTTCATCGATGTTCACGACCATCACCTGTGGCGGCGCTCGCCAGGTGTCCAGCTCCTGTTGGCTGGACCAACACGTGCCGTAGATCCGTTGCTGCGACGTGCCGCTGATATGGTCCAGAGTGATCGCTTGCAATACCTTGGTGGTGGGAACATGCGGGCCTGCGGCAAAACTTTCAAAATCCCCCAAGCGATACAGCGTTAGCCGTTCGGCTGGCGTCGCCCGGGGAGCTGTTTCCCGTCGGATCGAATGGTTGGTCGCCGCCAGTGCATGCATGCGCGCTTCGATAACTGGCAGCTCGTCCAGAGTTAAAGAGCGCTGGAAAGCAAACTCATAAAAGAAACCATCACCCAGCGACGACCCGGCTCGCAACTGTGCATTCGGATGGAGCTGTTTGACGGCCATGGCCAGCATCAGCGCGCAGGAACGGCGATGCTGCTGGCGATCTTGACGATGCGACCGTGGTTTACCAGTAAATCACCGTCGAATTCACGACCTTCGCTCACCAACCGGGCGTTGCGAATCAGCACGCTGCTCATGGTCAGAACTCGTTCTGCAGGGCTTTGTAACCGCGCACCAGATCGACGTTGGTACGCGCCACGTCTTCGGAAAACTCCGAGGCACTGACGCTCACCGGTGGGAACTGCGACAGGTCAGTGTTGGGGCCGATGCGCGTGGTGGAAGGCACGTAGAAGTTTTCAGGCAAGTCACGACCGTCGACCACCGAGTTGTGCCGCACCACGCAACCGTCGCCCACCGCGCAGTTGAACAGCACGCTGTTGAACCCGATGAACACGCGGTTACCGACGGTGCAGGGGCCATGCACGATGGAGCGGTGGGCGATGGAGCTGAACTCGCCGATGGTCACCGCCGCGCCGGACTTGGAGTGGATCACCACGCCGTCCTGGATGTTCGAGTTGGCACCGATGGTGATCGCTTCCATCTCACCGGAGTCGTCCACTTCGTCGGCGCGAATTACCGCGTAGGGGCCGACGAAGACGTTCTCGCCGATCACCACTTTGCCGCAGATGATGGCGGTTTTATCCACATACGCCGACTCCGCAATCGACGGCAGATCGCCGGAAGGATTCTTGCGGATCATGGCTTGCTCAACGCGTCGTACAAGGTGTTGAGGTTGTATTCGAACAGCCCGGTGAAGGTGCTGGCCAGACCGGTTGCCGCAAGAGCATCGGAGTACAACGTGCCGCCGATATGCGCGCCGCTTTCATCAGCGATTTGCTTGAGCAGGCGCGCGTCCTTGATGTTTTCCATGAACACCGCTTTGACCTTGGCCTGACGGATCTGAGTGATCAGCGCAGCGACTTCGGCGGCCGAAGGTTCGCGCTCGGTGGACAGACCTTGAGGCGCCATGAAATCGATGCCGTAAGCCTGACCGAGATAGCCGAAGGCGTCATGGGAGGTCACGATTTTGCGATTACCTGGCGGCAGCGAGCCGAGCTTGGCTTTGGCCTCGGCGAGCAAGGCGTAGATCTTTTTCAGGTAGGCCTGGCTGTTGTGTTCGTAGTCGGCCTTGTTTGCAGGGTCGACGGCGATCAGCGCTTTGGTGATGTTGCTGATGTACAACTCGGTGTTCGCCAGGTTGTGCCAGGCGTGTGGGTCGGGAATGGTTTCGCCGTCTTCATCCAGCGAGCGCGGAATGACACCGTGGCTGGCGCTGATGACCGGGGCTTTGGTCTCAGTGCTGGTCACCAGGCGGTCCAGCCACGGCTCGAAACCTAGCCCGTTCTTGATGATCAGTTTGGCTTTGAGCAATGCCTTTGCATCGTCAGGAGTCGGCTCGTAGGTGTGGGCATCGGCGTCCGGGCCGACCATGTTGGTGATCTGAATATGGTCGCCGCCGACCTGATGAGTCATGTCGGCGAGGATGCTGAAGCTGGTGACTACCTGGAGTTTTTCTGCGGCAGACAACGACATCGACAGCATCAAACTGAACAGCACGAGTAAAGCGCGCATCGGGTAACACCTCATTGGGATGTGAGTAAAGGCGGGCGGCGCAGCAAACCGTGCACCGGACCGAACACCACGGACAGCAGATACAAACCGCCAGCCACCAGCACGATCGCCGGGCCACTGGGCAGCGAGTAGTAGAACGACAGCAATAATCCGAGCCAGACCGAGAGGCAGCCGAGCAGCGCGGCGATGGCCATCAGTGCCGGCAAGCGGCGACTCCAGAAGCGCGAAGCCGCGGCCGGCAACATCATCAAACCGACCACCATCAGGGCGCCGATGGCCTGAAACCCGATCACCAGATTCAGCACCACCAGGGTTAGAAATACTCCGTGAGCCAATGGCCCGAGGCGGCTGACGGTTTGCAGAAAGAGTGGGTCGAGGGTGTCCAGTAACAGGGGTTTGTAGATGAGGGCCATGGCGATCAGACTGAAGCCCGAGACCCAGAGCATGCCGGTCAAGGTCGGCCCATCGACCGCAAGCGCCGAGCCAAACAACAGGTGCAACAGGTCCAGACGCTTGCCGGCGATGCCGAGGATCAGCACGCCGCTGGCCAACGATATCGGGTAGATCGCGGCCAGGCTCGCGTCCTCTCGCAGGCCGGTGCGGCGGGTGATCCAGGCGGCCAGCCCGGCCATGCTCAGACCAGCGCCGAGGCCACCGATGGTCAACGCGGGCAAACTCAAACCGGCGAACCAGAAGCCCAATGCGGCGCCCGGCAAGATGCCGTGAGCCACTGCATCGCCGATCAGGCTCATGCGCCGCAGGATCAGAAACACCCCAAGCGGAGCGGTGCTGCACGCCAGAACAAGACCACCAAGCAACGCCCGGCGCATGAATACGAATTCGTGGAACGGTTGCCAAAGCTGAGCGGCGGCGATCATCAAGCCACCTGCGTCTGGGGTTGTTGGCGAATCAGATCGGTACTGGGGCCGAGGACGCAGCCGCTGCTTTTGATCAATAGGGCTTGTGGGATGTGTTGGCGCACAGCGGCCAGGTCATGACACACCACGACCAGGGTTCGACCTTCGGCATGCCACGCGTGGATGTGTTTCCAGAGCAGCGCCTGGCCGAGTTCGTCGAGCGCGGCGTGGGGTTCGTCGAGCAACAACAAGGGGGCTTCGGCGAGACTCAACCGGGCGAGCAGGGCCCGCTGTAATTCGCCTCCGGAGAGAGCCATCAATGGGCGATGTTCCAGGCCGGTCAGGCACCAGTCTTCCAGCGCTGACTTGAGGCGCTGGCTGCGAATTTCCGGAGCTTGTTTGCTGCCCCAGAAACCAGCGGCCACCAACTCTTGCAGACTGATGGGGAATTGTCGGTCCAGGTGTTGTTGCTGAGGCAGAAACGAAAGGCCGCCTTTGCGTGGAACATCAATGATGACTTTGCCGGCCAGTGGTTTTTGCAGGCCGGCGATGACTTTCAGCAAACTGCTTTTGCCCGAACCGTTGGCACCGATGACGGCGGTCAGGCTGCCCTTGGATAATTGGAAATCCACCGGCGGAGTGAGCGGTTGACCGGGTGCGCCCCAGCGCAAAGCTTGGCACCGGATCATGCGGCCTCCCAATTCCAGCGGGTTTCGGCGACGGCATCGTGGGCGTGAAGACTTTCGGCGTGGACGACTCGCACGTGAAAGGCGTTGATGCCTGGAGAGCGTTTCAGGGCCAGATTCAAACGTCGGGCAGCGTCCTCGCAGAACATCAGGTTCTGTCCGTTGGCGAGGGCGAAAGCTTGTTCGTCAGCACGTTTCACGGCGGTTTGCACCGCGGTGCCGAGGGCTGCTTCCGCGTCGTTGATTGCTGCGATCAGCGGCAGGTCATCCAGATAGTCGTGCAGGCGCAGCTGCAATTGCGCATTGCTGCGTTGGCTATGCGGCGTCGCGACGATACCTCTCGTGGAGCCGAGCCAAGCCAAAACGTCGGCGTGTTGTAATGGCCGATTGGCGAAGTCATCAACGAATTGTTGCTGAATCAATTGTCTCGAAAGTGCTGCTGAGCACGGGCAGGTTGAGGAATAAGGAACGTCGATTTTTAGTTCCACGTGGAACATCGCGTTTTTCAAACTCGCTTTGATGCTCACTGGATAAGTTTTCCAGCCGGCCAGTGGACTGACGAGCGCAGGTCTTTTGAGCAATAGTTCGGTGTGAATTTTTAGGTAAGCGTTGTGGGAAAGTCCTTCATGAGTCTCAAGAAAACTCTGCAAGACTCGCCGCAATAACGCGGGCGAAAGGTTTTCCTGCTCAAGCATTTCCAGCGCCAGATACAGCCGCGACATATGGATACCGCGCGCCTCTCCATCGTCGAGGCTAACGCCTGCGTCGGCTTTGGCACTCAGTCGTTGGCCATCGAACAAAACAGGCAGAGCAATGCCGCACATGCCCACCCAATCGAGTGACAGGGCTTGGCGTGAGGCCTGCGCGGCGATATCCGGCAGAGTCAGCGCATTCATGAGCAGGTCCATCGTAGGAGTTGATTTGGCATGTTATATTATAACAACCAAATCGACGATGCCTTTTTCGTGAGCGGGCTTTCACCATGCACAGACGTCACTTGCTCAATCTGATTCTGGCCAGCGCGGCCTTCGCTTTACCCTTTGGTGCGTCCGCCACACAAATTCGAAATGCACGACTGTGGCGTTCCAACGACAAGCTGCGCCTGGTGTTCGATCTGAGCGGGCCGGTGCAATACAAAACCTTTTCCTTGAGTGCTCCGGAGCGGTTGATCATCGATCTGAGTGGCGCAAGCCTTAGTGGCGACTTTAGTCAGTTGGTGCTCAGCAACACGGTGATTAGCGCGATCCGTTCCGGACATTTCGGTCAGGGCGATACGCGCATCGTCCTTGACCTCAGCGGCCCGGTGCAGCTCAACAGTTTCTTGTTACCGCCGCAGGACGGGCAGGGGCATCGATTGGTGCTCGATCTGAAGAGTGTTGCACCGCTACAGATCGCGGCGCCGTCGGAAAAACGTGAACCCGTCACCGACAAGGCCCACCCCAAGCGCGACATCATCGTGGTGGTCGACCCTGGTCACGGCGGCAAAGACCCGGGCGCGGTCGGTGCCAAAGGTGAGCGGGAAAAAGACGTGGTGCTATCGATCGCCCAACTGCTGGCCAAGCGGCTGCAGCGCGAGAAGGGCTTCGACGTGAAACTGGTGCGCAACGACGACTTTTTCGTCCCGCTGCGCAAACGCGTGGAGATTGCCCGCAAGCACAATGCCGACATGTTCATTTCGGTTCATGCCGATGCGGCGCCGCGTCTGACCGCTTCAGGTGCGTCGGTGTACTGCCTGTCCGAAGGCGGCGCGACCTCGGCCACGGCGCGCTTCATGGCGCAACGAGAGAACGGTGCAGATCTGCTGGGCGCCACCAGCCTGCTCAATCTCAAGGACAAGGATCCGATGCTCGCCGGGGTGATTCTCGACATGTCGATGAACGCCACCATCGCCGCCAGTTTGCAGTTGGGAAGCACGGTACTCGGCAGTCTGGCGGGCATCACCACGTTGCATCAGAAGCGCGTGGAACAAGCGGGATTCGCTGTATTGAAGTCACCGGATGTGCCGTCGATTCTGGTGGAAACCGGCTTCATCTCGAATGCCCGCGACAGCCAGCGACTGGTCACCGCCCGCCATCAGCAGGCCGTGGCAGATGGTTTGTTCGAAGGTTTGCAGCGCTATTTTCAGAAGAACCCACCGATGAACAGCTACATCGCCTGGCAGCAGGAACAGAAAAAGGCGCAGGCCTAGCAGCCGGTCATTCGGCTACACGTGAACTTGCCGCTGCTGCCGCCGGAGCTGGAAAACCGATTGATGGTTGTCCAGCCAACCCGGCGGTTGTAGCCGACCCAGGCTTCGCCATCGGACGCGATGCCAGTGAAGAACGTCAGTTGCCCATAGCGGCTGTTGGTTTGCGCCCATTGGCGTTTGCCGGCCACTTCGAAGCCGCGCAAATAGATCGTGTTACCGACGGTGTTAACGCTGTAGGCATTGCCGTCGGCATCTACGCAAGCCAGCAGATTGGCGCTGCGAGTGCAGTTGGCCAGGCTCGGGACTTGTCCCCAGGCATCGACCGCGATCAGCAACGAAAGGCTCAACAGCGAGAATCTCAGGGTGTTTCCCATGGCATTTCTCAAAGGGACGGACGGGTTAAAGCATCGTGCCCTTTGTCGCGGCGAGCAAGAGGGGAGTGGCTTGTTTGTGTTGTTATACTATAACATAAAGGCACGCCCGCTTTTGTGATCCACCGCCATGACTGAACAAGAACTCCTCGCTCAACCCGCCGCCGATTACATGAACGACGCCCAGCAAGGCTTCTTTCGCGACCTGTTGCTGGCTCAGCGCAGCGAGCTGCAAGAGCGCATTGCCGGAGAGTTCGATGTGTTGCGCGAGCAGGAACCCCACAGCGATCCCGCTGACATTGGCAGCGCCGAAGAACAGCGCCAGTGGCAACTGCGCCTGCTGGAGAGGGAAAAGAAGCTCTTGGACAAGATCGACGAAGCCCTCGAACACCTGGCCCGCGGCGAGTACGGCTGGTGTCGTGAAACCGGTGAGCCGATCGGCCTCAAGCGCCTGCTGCTACGACCCACCGCCACCCTGTGTATTGAAGCCAAAGAACGTGAAGAGCTGCGCGAACGCCATCAACGGGCGATCTGACCGGCCACATCCGATGAGGAATACCTGATGCCCAATCGTCTCCCCGTGACCGTCCTGTCGGGCTTTCTCGGCGCCGGAAAAAGTACGCTGCTTAATTACGTACTACGTAATCGCGATAATCTGCGGGTCGCAGTGATCGTCAACGACATGAGCGAGATCAATATCGATGGCAGCGAAGTTCAGCGCGATGTCAGCCTGAATCGTGCCGAAGAAAAGCTCGTGGAAATGAGCAACGGCTGCATTTGCTGCACCTTGCGTGAAGATTTGCTCGATGAAGTCAGCAAACTCGCCAAGGACGGTCGTTTCGATTATCTGCTGATCGAGTCCACGGGGATTTCCGAGCCTCTGCCCGTGGCGGAAACCTTCACGTTTCGCGATGAAGCAGGGCAGAGCCTGGCGGACATTGCGCGGCTCGACACCATGGTCACCGTGGTCGACGGCATGAACTTCCTGCTCGACTATCAGGCCGCCGAAAGCCTCGCCTCTCGGGGCGAAACCCTCGGCGAGGAGGACGAACGCTCGATCACCGATCTGCTGATCGAGCAGATCGAATTCGCCGACGTGATCCTGATCAGCAAGATCGACTTGATCAGCAGCAGTGAGCGCCAGGAGTTGATCGCGATTCTCGAACGGCTCAATGCCCAGGCCGAAATCATTCCGATGGTCATGGGCGAAGTGCCGCTCAAGAAAATTCTCAACACCGGCCGCTTTGACTTCGAAAAGGCTGCCCAAGCCCCGGGCTGGTTGCAGGAACTGCGCGGTGAGCACGTGCCGGAAACCGAGGAATACGGTATCGCCTCCACGGCTTATCGTGCGCGGCGACCGTTTCATCCACAGCGTTTCTTCAGCTTCATCGACCGCCCGTGGGTGAACGGCAAATTGCTGCGTTCCAAAGGCTTTTTCTGGCTGGCCAGCAAACACAGGGACGCTGGCAGCTGGTCCCAGGCCGGCGGCTTGATGCGCCACGGTTTTGCCGGGCGCTGGTGGCGTTTCGTGCCGAAAAACCAGTGGCCGCAAGACGAAGAAAGCACCGCCGGGATCATGGAAAACTGGACGGCGGCCACCGGTGATTGCCGCCAGGAACTGGTGTTTATCGGCCAGAACATCGATTTCGCGCAACTCACGGTCGAACTCGATAACTGCCTGCTGACGGATGCTGAAATGGCCTTAGGTGTCGAGGGCTGGCAGTTACTGCCCGATCCGTTTGGTCCTTGGCACGAAGAGGCGGCCGCCTGATGTTGGCGCCCAGCCTGAAGCTGCGACCGGTCATTCGTCAGGTTCAAGGTGATACGCCAAAAGCGCTGACCGGAATTCTGGATGACGGCGTAAACCTCGCCCTCTGGCAACGCCAACTCCCGGCGCACATTGCCGATTTCGGTCGTTTGTTGTTGTCCCTGAACGAGCCGCTGGCCGAGTCGCTGTTCCTGGAAATGCCTAGCGATGACGCCGCACCCAATCTCCACGGTTTAGCCTCAGGCTTCAGCGACATCGAGGGCTACGAAGGCTTCATCGCCGACGTTTCCTGGCTGGTCAGCGCCTTTGCCTGCCTGTTGGGCGCCCAGCGTATCGGCCTGCGTCTGCGGGTTCTGGACAAAGCCATGTGCCCGCGTTTCCACGTCGATCATGTGCCGGTGCGGTTGATCACCACCTACGCAGGCATCGGCAGCCAGTGGCTGAAAGAAGGGGCGATGGATCGCCGGCAATTAGGCAAACCTGACGCCGAACCGCAGGACGATTCGCTGATCCAGCAGATTGTCAGCGGCGAAGTGGCACTACTCAAAGGGGAGAAGTGGCACGGCAACGAAGGCCTCGGCCTGATCCATCGCTCGCCGCAGCCGGCGCCGGGCGAGCGTCGTTTGATCCTGACCCTCGACTGGCTGAGTTAACCTTTCAAGGTTTGAGCCAGGTTCCCTGGCTCTGGGCTTCGCAAAACGGCTTCAAATACGCCGCATCGGTGGCCACGCCGTAATAGTGAATATCCTGCCGGTAAGGCATATTGGCGACTTGAGCGTTGCTGCACACCCCGAACGCGCCGGTGGGGCATTGGTCGACATACTGCACCTCGACTTTCTGCCCGGGCAGATTCGGCTGGCAGAAACCATCGGCGAACAGTTTTTCCGGGATGTTGCGGTTTTGCTGGCAGACCTTCACGTCGAGCCGCTCAGCTGTGCTGTGCACTACGCAGGCCTGGGCCAGCGCTTCGCCCGATGTGAGCGCCAGTAGCAACGACCATCCCATCAACCGCATTCTTTACCTCCTCAGAAAACCTCGACCATGTTGCAGAACATTCCCACCCACGTCATTGCCGGCCCTTTGGGTGCCGGCAAGACCAGCCTGATCAAGCACCTGCTGGCGCAACGGCCCGCAGGTGAGCGCTGGGCGGTGCTGATCAACGAGTTCGGCCAGATTGGTCTGGATGCCGCGCTGTTGACCCAGGACGCCGATGGTATCGCACTGGGGGAAGTGGCCGGGGGCTGTTTGTGTTGCGTCAATGGTGCACCGTTTCAGATCGGCCTCGGGCGGTTGCTGCGCAAGGCGCGACCGGATCGACTGTTCATCGAACCCTCCGGGCTGGGACATCCGGCGCAGTTGCTCAGGCAATTGAGTGAGGCGCCGTGGCAAGGCGTCCTGGCTGTTCAACCTTGCGTGCTGGTGCTGGACGCCCAGGCGCTCGCGGCCGGAAAACCGCTACCTGCGGCGCAACAGCAAGCCATGGACAGTGCCGGGTTGCTGTTGCTGAACAAGGCAGAAGGCCTCGACGACAGTGATCGCCAGCGAATCACCGCACAGTTGCCGACACGTCCTTTGTACTGGACGCAGCAAGCTGTCTTGCCGTTGAGCGAGTTACCGGGTCTCAAGACTCAGGCTGTAGCGGGTGTGGATAACTTCATCGTGCCCAAGGGATTGGCGCAGATGCCGGCCATCTGGACCGACCCCGCGCTGCCGATTTGCTTGAGTCAGGCACAAGAGGGCGGCTGGAGCGTCGGCTGGCGCTGGCATCCAGGTCAGACATTCGATGCTGAACTGATCGGAAAGTGGCTTCAGAGCCTTGAATGGCGGCGGGCGAAGCTGGTTATCCACAGCGTCGGGGGGTGGGTGTCGGCCAATGCGCTGGATAACTCGGTGCCGGATTGGCAGCCCAGCGAATGGCGGCGAGATTCGCGTATCGAGTTGATTTTCAGTGAGCAGCAGGCTGTAGAAGTGCTGCAGAAAGGTCTGGCGGGGTGCCGCACCTAGGCAAATTAGCGAGTTTTTGCGCAGTTTTTGAAGGCCTCATCGCGGGCAAGCCCGCTCCCACAGGTACAGTGTGAACCTTGTGGGCGCGGGCTTGCCCGCGATTGGTTTTAACAGACTGACACCCGACTCAGGGACGCCACTTGGTGTGTTCTTGCCGCCACTGGCTCAGTTCAATCACCTCGGCGCGGGGCTTCGCGACATCGACCACCGGCGGTGTGTCGTCGAACGGCATCGGGTAGGGCGCGAGCTCGATCTGTGCGCTATGGGCACCGAACTGGGTGATGGTGCCAGTGTGGCGGGTTTCGCCGGTCACGGTGAATTCAAAGTTATACACACGGGCCAGGCGCCGACGGCCGTTGGCATCTTTAATGAAAGCGATCTTCTTCAAGGCCACGTTGCCGTCCAGCAGCTCGATCCGCAGCTTGGCGCAATGCTGCGTGACCCGCTCCAGTGCGCGTTCGCGCAAGCCGTGGTTGTGCCACAACCACGCGCCACCGGTGGCGAGCAGCATTAGCACGAAGATATTTCCGAGGGTCAGCATCAACGGGGTGCTCCAACAAGATAGTGCCAGCTTAACTGCGTCGCCGGTCTGTCGTACAGGCTGCGTTTAGTCGCATACTGCGCGGCTCGAATTTCAATCGTTTTACGGAAAACTCCCCGCATGAAACGTACGCCCCATCTGCTCGCCATCCAGTCCCACGTGGTGTTCGGCCACGCTGGCAACAGCGCCGCGGTTTTCCCGATGCAGCGGGTCGGGGTGAACGTCTGGCCGCTCAATACCGTGCAGTTCTCCAACCACACGCAATATGGCCAGTGGGCCGGGGAAGTGCTGGCCCCGCATCAGATTCCGGAATTGGTGGAAGGGATCGCGGCGATTGGCGAGCTGGGCAACTGCGATGCCGTGTTGTCCGGCTACCTCGGCAGCGCGGCCCAGGGTCGGGCGATTCTCGCGGGCGTGGAGCGAATCAAATCGATCAATCCCAAAGCGTTATACCTCTGCGACCCGGTGATGGGCCATCCGGAGAAGGGTTGCAGCGTACCGGCGGAGGTTAGCGATTTTCTGTTGGAAGAGGCCGCAGCGGTGGCCGACTTCATGTGCCCGAACCAGTTGGAGCTGAACAGCTTCTCGGGGCGCAAGGCGCAGTCATTGTTCGATTGCCTGGCGATGGCTCGCGCGCTGTTGGCACGCGGTCCGAAGGCGGTGCTGGTCAAGCATCTGGACTATCCCGGCAAACTGACGGATGGCTTCGAGATGTTGCTGGTGACCGCTGAAGGCAGCTGGCACCTGCGTCGGCCGTTGCTGGCGTTTCCGCGTCAGCCGGTGGGCGTTGGTGATCTGACTTCCGGGTTGTTCCTGGCGCGTGTGCTGTTGGGGGACAGTCTTGTAAGCGCCTTTGAATTCACCGCAGCGGCGGTGCATGAAGTGCTGCTGGAAACCCAGGCTTGCGCCAGCTATGAGCTGGAACTGGTGCGGGCGCAGGACCGGGTCGCCCATCCCCGGGTGCGGTTCGAGGCGACTGCGATCAGTCTCTGAGATCCGTGTCGACGCCATTCGCGAGCAAGCCCGCTCCCACACGGGCTCTCTGTCGTACACGAAATCTGTGTGCACTGAAGATCTATTGTGGGAGCGGGCTTGCTCGCGAAGATGATCTCATGAACACCATCGAACGCACTGAACAGCTCAGGCGTCGCCCTTGATTTCCTGATAGCGCTTTTCCAGTTCCTGACGAATCTGCCGACGCTGCTGGGCCTGCATGTACCGACGCTTGTCTTCACTGTTCTGCGGTTGCAGCGGCGGGACCGCGGCCGGTTTGCGCTGGTCATCCACCGCGACCATGGTGAAGAAGCAGCTGTTGGTGTGGCGCACCGAGCGCTCGCGGATGTTCTCGGTCACGACCTTGATGCCCACCTCCATCGAGGTGTTGCCGGTGTAGTTGACCGAGGCCAGAAAAGTCACCAGTTCGCCGACGTGAATCGGCTCGCGGAAAATCACCTGATCCACCGACAGGGTCACCACATAGCGGCCGGCATACCGGCTGGCGCAGGCGTAGGCCACTTCATCGAGGTATTTGAGCAAGGTGCCGCCGTGGACATTGCCAGAGAAATTGGCCATGTCGGGGGTCATCAATACCGTCATCGACAGCTGGGCGTTTCCGGGTTCCATAACGTACTCACGGGTTCAAGGCAGGATTCGGGGTTGCACCTCTGTGGGTGCTTGGTTTTTCAAACCAACAGTTATCGGGACGCCGGGCGGGGGGCCGCCGTCACGCCCGGATCGATCTGTTTCCATATATTGCACCGTCTTCCCGTCGGAAGTCGCGATGTTACCCTTCAAAAGCCCACCCCAGGAGCCACACACCATGCATGCCATCAGTTTCATTCAGGATCTGGCAGTGATCATGTTGATCGCGGGCGTGGTGACCGTGCTCTTTCATCGTCTCAAACAACCGGTGGTGCTCGGTTACATAGTCGCCGGCTTCATCATCGGTCCGCACACGCCGCCGTTCAGCCTGATCCACGACGAAGAAACCATCAAGACCCTCGCCGAGCTCGGGGTGATTTTCCTGATGTTCTGCCTGGGCCTGGAGTTCAGCCTGCGCAAGCTGTTCAAGGTCGGCGCCACGGCGTTCATCGCAGCGTTCCTGGAAATCGTCCTGATGATCTGGATCGGCTATGAAATCGGCCGCTGGTTCGACTGGAATACCATGGATTCGCTGTTCCTCGGTGCGATCCTGGCGATTTCCTCGACCACCATCATCGTCAAGGCGCTCAACGACCTGAAGATGAAGAACGAGCGCTTTGCTCAGTTGATCTTCGGCGTACTGATCGTCGAAGACATCCTTGGCATCGGCATCATCGCGTTACTGTCGAGTATCGCGGTCAGCGGCACCGTCAGTTCTAACGAGGTCTTTTCCACGGTCGGTAAGCTCTCTCTTTTCATGATCGTCGCGCTGGTCATCGGCATCCTGCTGGTGCCGCGGCTGCTGGCTTATGTGGCCAGATTCGAAAGCAACGAGATGCTGCTGATCACCGTGCTGGGCCTGTGTTTCGGCTTCTGCCTGCTGGTGGTCAAACTTGAATACAGCATGGTCCTCGGCGCGTTCCTGATCGGCGCGATCATGGCCGAATCGCACCAACTGCTGAAGATCGAGCAGTTGATCGAGCCGGTTCGCGACTTGTTCAGCGCAATTTTCTTTGTCGCCATCGGCCTGATGCTCGACCCGATGATCCTGCTGCAATACGCCTGGCCGATCGCGGTGATCACCGTGACCGTGGTGCTGGGCAAGATGCTGTCCTGCGGCCTCGGCGCGTTTATCGCCGGCAATGACGGACGTACTTCACTGCGAGTGGGGATGGGGCTTTCACAGATTGGTGAATTCTCTTTCATCATCGCGGCGTTGGGCGTGACGCTGCAGGTCACCAGCAACTTTCTCTATCCGGTGGCTGTGGCCGTCTCGGTGATCACCACGCTGCTAACGCCGTATCTGATCCGCGCGGCCGATCCGCTGTCGATCAAGCTTGCTGCGGTGATGCCGCAGCGTCTGGGCCGTGTGCTGGCGATGTATGGCGAATGGCTGCGCAGCATTCAGCCTCAGGGTGAGGGCGCACTGTTGGCGTCGATGATTCGGCGGATTCTGTTGCAGGTAGGGGTCAATCTGGCGCTGGTGATAGCGATCTTTTTATCGGGCGCCTTCTTCGCCGAGCGCATGTCCGTTTACCTGCAAGCCTGGATCAGCGACCCAAGCTGGCAGAAAGCGTTGATCTGGGGCGGGGCGTTGCTGTTGTCACTGCCGTTTCTGATCGCCGCTTATCGCAAGCTCAAGGCGCTGTCGATGCTGCTGGCAGAGATGGGGGTGAAGCCGGAGATGGCCGGCCGCCATACACAGCGAGTGCGTCGGGTGATCGCCGAAGTGATCCCGATCCTCTCGCTGTTGGTGGTTTTCCTGCTGCTGGCGGCCTTGTCGGCCAGTACTCTGCCGACCAACAAGTTACTGGTGCTGATCGCCATAGTCGCGGCCACCGTGGCGGCGCTGCTCTGGCGCTGGTTCATTCGCGTGCATACGCGGATGCAAGTGGCCTTGCTGGAAACCCTGGATAACCACAAGGATGCTTCTGGCCACTGACGTTGCACCTGTAGCAGCTGCCAAAGGCTGCGTCCGGCTGACGCAGTCGCAAATGAGGCAATGATGTGAGTCTGGTTAACCGGGTCGCAGATCTACGACTGCTTCGCAGCCGGACGCAGCCTGCGCCAGCTGCTGCAAAAAAGTCGCGCAGGAGAAAATCAGCTTTCCAGCCAGACGTCCCGCGCCCAGTGCCATACCGATTCCCAGGTTTCTTCGGCGATCAGCTCTTCTTCGGCCAACCACAACACCACGGTGCCGTCTTCTTCGACCAGGTAGTAGTTGTCACCATCCTGACAGATCGGAATCATGCTGCGATCGACACCAGCGTCCCAGGCGTTGGCAGCAACGTCTGGCAGGTAGGTGTGGGATTGCGGGTCGGTGACGGTTACAGGCTCAAGGCTGCCATAGACCACATCGCTGACGGTCAGCAGGAATTCTCTGAATACGAATGGAATATCGATGAACAGTTGTTCTTCGATTTCTACCAGCAGATCTTCGTCGGGCAACTCCAAGGGGACCGGTACCGGTTCGTTGGCTTCACGCAGTTGTTCGATGATTTCTTCCACGTCCGGGATCCTCTTGCTTGATGGCGCGGTTTAGTTGGGGCGGTTTATACAGTAGCTCGCTATAGATGCAACCGCGAAATAGAAAACCCCGGCCGAGGCCGGGGTTTTTATTACAGCAGGTGAAACGCGGGAAGTGATCAGCCGTTCTGGCGGATACCCGCTACCAGCCAAGGCTGGTTTTCGCCCTGTGGACGTTCCATGTTCCAGCTTTCGCTGAACACTTCGCCCTGGTCGAAACGCGAGTTCTTCGACACGCCGCTGAAGGTCAGGGTGGCGATGGTCTTGTCCGCACGGTCATCAACGCCGTCCAGTTGTACCTGAAGGTTATCGATGTAGGTCGACTGGAAGCCGTCGCCCAGATCGGCACGTTCGCGCTTGAGGAACTCCAGCAGTTGCGGAGTCACGAACTCGGCGATCTTGTCCATTTCGTTGGCGTCCCAGTGTTGCTGCAGGGACTGGAAGTGGTTGCGGGCCGCTTCAATGAAGTTGTTTTCATTGAACCAGGCCGGAGCATTGATCACCGGACGAGCGGCAGCAGGTGCAGCCGAGCCGCCGAAGATCGAACCCATGGCTGTTGGTTTCTGTTCGAACACTTCACGCTGCATCGGCGCGCCGGCTGGAGCCATGTGCTCCTGCTGCTTGCGACGACGGGCAGCGATGAAGCGGAAGACCAGGAAGGCGATGATCGCCATGATCAGGATGTCGAAGATCTGCATGCCCTGGAAGCCGTCGCCCATGAACATGGAGGCCAGCAGGCCACCGGCAGCGATACCGGCCAGGGGGCCGAGCCAGCGCGAAGCACCGCTGGCCTTGGTAGCGGCGCCAGCAGCACCGGCCGCGCCCGCAGTGGCAGCAGCGCCGCCTGCAGCAGAAGAAGGAGCCATTTGGCTGGTCTGGTGAGTCGGCGCAGCGCCGGAGCTCTTGCCGCCACCAAAGCGCTTGGCGGCATTGGCGTCGAGGCTCATCGTCAGGCCAATGCACAACGCCATGGCGATGCTAAGAAAACGTTTCATAAAGGGAATTCCCATTTGTGGAAGGCACGCGCGCCATGTTGCACAGCTGGAGTGTTACTGGCTAGCGGCAGAGTGTTTCGGGCTTTTGCTTGACAGGTTGTGTTCAGCTTCAGTCAGCGCAATAAGGCCTGTTAACTTTGGTCTGTAGGATGAGTGGATGAGTTCTGTAGGAAGGATACCTAGTGTTGCTGCGCAAGCTGACTATGAGGCGGCTTTGGAAAAAGATCGTAGCCTTCGGCAGCTCCTACAGGGTATGCGAATTCCTTGTAGGAGCTGGCGAAGCCTGCGATCTTTTTAGCCTTTAGATCGCTTCCAGCTTGGCGTAACCCAGCATCAACCATTTGCTGCCTTCGCTGAAGTTCACCTGCACCCGCGCCTGAGCGCCGGCGCCTTCGAAATTCAGGATCACTCCGTCGCCGAACACCGAGTGCCGCACCGTCTGGCCGAGGCTGAACCCGGTATCCGGGATCTCGCTGCCGCCGAACAGGCTGCTGGAGCTCTGCTGCTGGCCGCCGCCGAACGGACGGCTGACACTGTTGGACAGTCGCACTTCCTGAATCAGACCTTTTGGCACTTCGCGTACGAAACGCGACACCTTGTTGTAGGTCTCGCTTCCGTACAGGCGTCTGGTTTCAGCATAAGTCAGCACCAGGTTCTGCATCGCCCGGGTGATGCCGACGTAGGCCAGGCGGCGTTCCTCTTCAAGACGGCCGGGCTCTTCCAGGCTCATCTTGTGCGGAAACAGACCTTCTTCCATGCCCACCAGGAACACGTAAGGGAATTCCAGGCCCTTGGCGCTGTGCAGGGTCATCAACTGAATGCTGTCTTCGTGCTCGTCGGCCTGGGTGTCTCCGGCCTCCAGCGAAGCGTGACCGAGGAATGCCGCCAGTGGCGACTGCTCTTCATCCTCTTCCGGGTTTTCGAAGTTGCGCGCGGCGCTGACCAGTTCCTCAAGGTTTTCTACCCGGGCCTGGCCTTTCTCGCCTTTTTCCGCTTGGTGGTAGGCAATCAGCCCCGACTGCTCGATCACGGTTTGGGTCATCAAATGCAGCGGCATTTCCATGCACTTGGCGGCAAGGTTCTCAATCAGCTCCATAAACACCCCAAGGGCGCCGGCAGCGCGACCGGTCAGGCCTTTGTTGGCCACCAACTGACGCATGGCTTCCCACATCGACACATCGCTGTGGCGCGCATGATCGCGGATGGCTTCGACGGTTTTTTCGCCGATGCCACGGGCCGGAACGTTGATCACCCGCTCCAGTGCCGCATCGTTGCCACGGCCTTCCAACAAACGCAGGTACGCCATGGCGTTCTTGATTTCTGCTCGTTCGAAGAAGCGCTGACCACCATAAATGCGATACGGAATGCGCTCACGGAGCAAGGCTTCTTCCAAAACGCGCGATTGGGCGTTGGAGCGGTACAAAATCGCGATGTCGCTGCGGGCCAAGCCGGTTTTCAGCGCACTTTCAATGGTTTCAACCACGTAGCGTGCTTCGTCGTGTTCGTTGAAGGCGGCGTACAGATTGATCGCTTCGCCTTCGCCGCCATCGGTCCACAACTCTTTGCCCATGCGCCCGGTGTTGTTGGCGATCAGGGCGTTGGCAGCTTTGAGGATCCCGGCTGTGGAGCGGTAGTTTTGCTCCAGACGAATGATCTCGGCATCCGGGAAGTCGTCGGAATACTGATAAATGTTCTCGATTTTCGCGCCGCGCCAACCGTAGATTGACTGGTCATCGTCACCGACCACCATCAGGCTGTCACCGCCCTTGGCCAGCAGACGCAACCAGGCGTACTGCACGGCGTTGGTGTCCTGGAACTCGTCCACCAGAATGTGCCGGAAGCGTTTCTGATAATGGGCGAGCAGGCCCGGGTGATCGCGCCACAGGTCGAGGGCGCGCAGCAGCAGTTCGGAGAAGTCGATCACGCCGGCGCGCAGGCACGCGGCCTCATAGGCTTCATAAATGCTGCGCATGGTCGCCAGGAACAGATCGCCACTGGCTTGAATATGTTGCGGGCGCAGACCTTCGTCTTTCTGCCCGTTGATGAACCACTGGGCCTGCCGTGCTGGCCAGCGTTGCTCGTCCAGGCCCAGCTCGCGGATCACCCGCTTGACCAGCCGTTGCTGGTCGTCGCTGTCGAGAATCTGGAAGGTCTGGCTCAGGCCGGCTTCCTGCCAGTGCGCCCGCAATAAGCGGTGCGCCAGGCCGTGGAAGGTGCCGACCCACATGCCGGCCGGGTTGATACCCATCAGCTGCTCGATGCGATGACGCATCTCGGCAGCGGCCTTGTTGGTGAAGGTCACCGACAGAATGGAGTGGGGCGAGGCGTTTTCGACCTGGATCAACCAGGCGATACGGTGCACCAGCACTCGGGTTTTACCGGAGCCAGCACCGGCCAGGACCAACTGACGACCCACGGAGGCAGCTACGGCCTTACGTTGGGCATCGTTGAGGGAGTTCAGCAGAAGGGAGAGATCATCGCGCATCGGGGCATTCTAGGGTGCGCCGTCGCACCGGGCAAACCGAGCTTTGCATTAGCCGATGAAAGAAGCACCGATGACGACCGGTCGGTCATTGGCTGCAAGCATGGGTGGGACTCGTCTGGCTGCTTTTGCACCGGCGCGGGCGACTCAAACTTTTTGTCTATTTTATGACCCTGGGCTGTTTGGTCCGGGCATTTGCTTGTGTATGCTCGGTCCACAATTCGGGCTCCCATGCTCACTATAAGAACAAGAACATTGCCTATGACCCTCAGCTCCGACCTGTCGGGCCCCTCTGTGGAGCCTCGGGTTATCCGCAAACAGTACGCCATGGAGATGGCGGTCGAACGCACGCGCCTGCTGTACCAGGGCTCGCTGTTGCCTACGCTGTTCATGCTGATCAACGGTCTGGTCTGCGCCGGGTTGCTCTGGAGCCCGCAGCGTTACTTCGTGGTCAGCGTCTGGCTGATCTGGTTGTTGTCGCTGGTGGCGTTGCGAGTGATTCAGGTCGCAGCCTTCGATTCGGCGATTCCCCACCGTCAGGCCCACCCGATCTGGCGTCGCATGTTCCTGCTCGGCTCGGCTATGACTGGTTTGACCCTGGCCGGTGCCGGCATCGCACTGGTGCCTGCTGACAATTTCATGCAGCAAGCCTGGGTGTTCGGCCTGATCGGCGCCGCGACCCTTTCGGCCAGCGTCGCTTACGCGGTCAGCCTGCCGGCTTTTCTGTCCTTTACCTTGCCCTGTCTGTTGCCGGCCATCGGTTATCTGTTCTGGGGCGGCGATGAGCAGGAACAGGGCTGGGGCTGGTTCGGGTTGATTTTGCTGGGTTCGTTGAGTGTGGTCGCCTGGCAGGTCAATCGGCTGATCAATCAGGGATTGCTACGGCGTTTTCAAAATCAGGCCTTGATCGAGCACTTGCAGCAGGCGCAAAGCCGCAGCGACCAGCTCAACCAAGAGCTGGCCAAGGAAATCGACCAGCGCCGCCGCGCCGAAGACGAATTGCGCGAAACCCAGGTCGGCCTCGAAAACCGAGTCGCGCAACGCAGCCTGGAGCTGGACGCGGCCAATCAGGCCTTGAGCAAGAGCGAAGCGCGGTTGGCGCTGGCGTTGAAGGCGAGCGAGCTCGGTTTGTGGGACTGGAATCTGCAAACAGACGAAGTCCATCACACTCACCTTCAGGAGTTGTTCGGGTTGGAGCCGGAATACGTGACGGCGATGCTCAGCCACCTCAAGCCGCGGCTGCATCCTGAAGACTTGCCGTCGCTGAAGCGGGCGCTGGTCGAGCATTTGAAGGGCCGCAGCGAGGACTATCAGATCGAATACCGCGTAAGGCATGGCGATGGCCATTGGGTCTGGATCGAGGACCGTGGTCGAGCGGTTGAGCGCAGCGAAAACGGCCGGGTGATCCGCATGGTCGGCACCCGCCGCGATATCAGTGCCAGCAAAGGTCTGGAAGAACAGCGCCAACTGGCGGCGACGGTATTCGAGGCGGCCAGCGAAGGCATTGTGATTTTCGACCCGAATTACGCCTTGATTGCCGTCAATCAGGCCTTCAGTCGGGTTACTGGCTATGACATCGACGACATGCTCGGGCGCAAAGTGGTCGATTTGCCCTGCAGCCGCGACGCTCGCCGGCATTACGCGGCGATTCGTCAGGCACTGGAACAGCACGGCAGTTGGCAGGGCGAGTTGGTCGAAACCCGCAAGAATGGCGAGTTGTATCCGCAATGGCTGCAACTGAATGCCGTACGCGATACGCGGGGAAATGTAAGTCATATTGTCGGCTTCTTCGCCGATCTATCTGCGCGACGCGAATCCGAAGAGCGTATGCGCTACCTCACGCATTACGACGAACTCACGGGGCTGGCCAACCGTTCGTTGTTCCGCGAACGGCTGCGCGAGGCTCATCAGCGGGTGCGCCAGGGCGGTCGGCGCAGTCTGGCGTTGCTGCACATCAATCTGGATCGTTTCAAACTGCTCAACGATAGCCTCGGTCACGAAATTGCCGATCAACTGTTGCAGAAAATGGCCCGGCGCTTAGTCAATGCGCTGCCGGAAGCAGACACCATCGCCCGGTTGTCCGGTGATGAGTTTGCGGTGCTGTTCGATGCCTACGGCAACCTGTCGAGCCTGGCGCGCGTGGCGACCCGATTGTCGACCAAGCTGCGTTTGCCGATCACCGTAGAGGGGCATGAACTGGTGGTGAGCGCGTCCATGGGCATCAGCCTGTTGCCGGACACCGCGCGGGAGATTTCCGCATTGGTCAGCCAGTCGAACATGGCCATGCAACATGCCAAACATCTGGGCGGCAACAACTTCCAGTTCTACACCGACAGCCTGCAAGCCAGCACCCTTGAGCGTTTGCAGCTTGAGAACCAGTTGCGCAAAGCCATCGAAGAAAAGCAGCTGAAGGTGTTTTATCAACCGAAACTCTGCCTCGCCACCGGCCGGCTGAACGCCGCCGAGGCGTTGGTACGCTGGAGTCACCCGACTTTGGGCCAGGTACCGCCAGGGGATTTCATCGGACTGGCCGAGGAAACCGGGCTGATCGGCGCTATCGGCGAGTTCGTTTTGCGTCAGGCTTGCTGGCAGGCCTGTGAGTGGCAGCGTCAGGGACTTGAGCCGATTCGGGTATCGGTCAACCTGTCGGTACATCAATTGCGTCAGGGGAAACTGGTCAGCCTGGTGCGCCAGGTGCTGGAAGAAACCGGTCTGGCGCCGCACTACCTGGAGCTGGAACTCACCGAAAGCCAGTTGCTGGACAGCGTCGAGCACATCATCGCGACCTTCCAGCAGTTGCGCGATATCGGAGTGAAACTGGCGATTGACGATTTTGGTACCGGTTATTCGTCTCTCAGCTACCTCAAGCGCATCCCCGTGGACTACGTGAAAATCGATCAGGCGTTTATCCGCGGCCTGGGGGAGAGCAGCGAGGATGCGGCGATCACTCGGGCGATCATTGCCATGGCCCACGGCCTGTCGCTGAAAGTGGTGGCTGAAGGTGTCGAGCGGCCGGAGCAACTGGAGTTTCTGAAAACCGAGCGTTGCGATGAAGTGCAAGGTTATTTGATCAGTCGTCCGGCCGAAGCCACTGACCTGGCCGAACTTTTACGTCGCGACGCCAGCCCCATGTAGCAGCTGGCGAAGCCTGCGTTCGGCTGCGCAGCAGTCGTAAAACCTGCGTACCGGATTTTTCCTGCTAAACCGCATTCACCTACACGACTGCTTCGCAGTCGAACGCAGGCTTCGCCAGCTGCTACAAGGATCGAGAGGGCTACATGGAGTGCATGTCGCGTGAAACGGGACATTGAGTTACGTATTGAGCAGGCAAAAAGCCCATTCATGTAGTATAACTACAAGCGTGCTACATCCCCGGCACCTGCCAATAACAAAGAGTCCAGCCCTTTGAATCTGCTGCAACACATCGCCCAGTCACGCCACCTGTTACGCAAGTCGGAGCTCAAGGTCGCCGACCATGTGCTGCTTGATCCTGCGGCGGTGATGCACAGTTCCATGGCCGACCTGGCCCACAGCGTGGGCATCAGCGAGCCGACCATCGTGCGGTTTTGCCGCGCCATCGGTTGCTCCGGGTTTCAGGACTTGAAGCTGAAACTGGCGCAGAGCCTGGCGGCTGGCGCGAGCTTCGGGCAATTCGCGATCCATGAAGACGATTCGGTCGCCGATTACAGCCTGAAAATCTTCGACACCACCCTGCACACCCTGATGGAGGTTCGCGAGAAACTCGATCCGGTGGAGTTGCAGAGGGCTGTGTCGCTCATGTCCCAGGCCCAGCGTGTCGAGTTCTACGGTTTCGGCGCGTCCGGTGCAGTGGCGGCGGATGCCCAGCACAAATTCTTCCGTTTGCTGCTGACCGCAGCGGCGTATTCCGACCCGCACATGCAGGCGATGTCGGCGGTGACTTTGAAGCCGAGCGACGTGGCGATCTGCATTTCCCAGTCGGGGCGTTCCAAGGACCTGTTGATCACTGCCAACCTGGTGCGTGAAAGCGGCGCCTCGCTGATCACCCTGTGCCCGAGTCAGACACCGCTGGCCGAGTTGTCGACCGTCAACCTGGCGATTGACGTGCACGAAGACACCGAAATCTATACGCCGCTGACTTCACGTATCGCGCATCTGGTGGTGATCGATGTGTTGGCGATGGGCGTAGCCATGGCTCGCGGGCCGAGCCTGGTCAATCACCTGAAAAGCGTCAAACGCAGCCTTCGCAGCTTGCGACTGTCGCCCAAGTCAGTAAAAGCCCTCGACGATTGATTCAAGATTGTCGCGGACCTTGTGGCGAGGGGGCTTGCCCCCGTTCGGCTGCGCAGCAGTCGCAAACGCGTTGGGGCCGCTACGCGCCCCAACGGGGGAAAGCCCCCTCGTCACATGTACGGCGTCGCCTGATGAATTTCATCAGTCTGTAACTTACAAGCCGCCAAACCGTCATCCCTCGCGCCTATCGTGAAACTCCCGTACTCGCCTTGGGAGACTCGAAATGGCTCAGCCCTACGAAGAACGCAACAGCGCCGTCAAAACCCGTCGTCAGCAAGAAGACCAGCGCCGCATGGAATTTCGCCGCGCCATTGAAGATCGCTGCGAACGCCGCCAGCTTCTGAATGAAATTGGCGAATTTCCTGACGACCTCGAACTCAACTACTGGCAGGCAGCACCGGCAGTTTCCCGTCGAAACGCTCAACCAGCGCGCTGATCTGCGCCCGTTCGCTGCGGATAAACGCAAGGAATGCATGGGCCACCGGCGATAGCCGTTTGGCCTTGGCCTGCACCAGGCACCAGCTACGCAGCAGCGGCAGCTCTTCGACCGGTAGCTCAATAAGGGCGCCGGTCGCCAACTCAAGGTTCAGGGCATGGCGTGTCAACAGCGCCAGGCCCAGACCCGCCAATACGCATTCACGCTGAGCTTCCGCCGAGGCGACCTCCTGGGTCTGGGTGAAGTGCACCCGCTTCTCTTTGAAATACTCTTCGCACGCCAATCGCGTACCGGAACCGGGTTCGCGCAACAGCAATGTGTAGGGCTCCAGATCCTGCAAGCGCAGGGGGCCCATGTGGCACAGTGGATGATCCGGCGGCGCTACAGCGACAATCGGATTATTGAGGAACGGCAGGAATTCCAGCCCCATGTCCTGTGGGACCATCGACATGATCACCAGATCATCACGGTTGTCCGACAGGCGCCGGATGACCTGGCCTCGGTTGACCACCGTCAGGTGCAGGTTCACTTCGGGGTGCTGACGCTTGAACGCGGCAAACAGGTGCGGCACGAAATACTTGGCGCTGGACTCCACCGCCAGCTTCAGCTGGCCCTGCAATGAGCCTTGCATGTCCGACAGTTGCATATCGAGGTTTTCCAGGCGCCCGAAAATGTCCCGGCTGGCGCGCTGCAGTGCTTCGGCTGCCTCGGTCATGTAGAGTTTTTTGCCGACGTAATCGAACAACGGTTGGCCGATCAGCTCCTCGAGTTGACGAATCTGTAGGCTCACGGCAGGTTGTGTGAGAGACATTTCATCGGCAGCGCGGCTGTAGGATCTTAAGTCGCACACCTCATTGAAGATCTTCAATTGACGCAATGTCATACGCATCAATGACTTACGCATTTTCTAGAGATCCTGGGCGAATGCTGATGCCTCAACTATAAGTCTTTGCTTATGTGTAACCCAATTATTATTCATTTTTGTTAATCCCTTGCGAAGGCTAGTGTGGAGCTGCGACTGAATTGAAACATTTGGTCACGCGTCGACCTGGTTTGACAGGTCGTGGGTACCACCGGCTCAAGGGAACCTCCAAGTGATAAAAAAGATCCTGATCGCCAACCGTGGTGAGATTGCCGTACGAATCGTACGTGCCTGCGCCGAGATGGGCATTCGCTCGGTCGCGATCTATTCCGACGCCGACCGTCATGCCTTGCATGTGAAACGCGCGGACGAGGCCCACAGCATCGGTGCCGAGCCACTGGCCGGCTACCTGAATGCGCGCAAGCTGGTGAATCTGGCGGTAGAAACCGGTTGCGATGCGCTGCACCCCGGCTACGGTTTCCTCTCGGAAAACGCTGAACTGGCAGATATCTGCGCGGAGCGCGGCATCAAGTTCATCGGTCCATCGGCTGAAGTGATTCGCCGCATGGGCGACAAGACCGAAGCCCGTCGCAGCATGATCAAGGCTGGCGTACCCGTCACCCCGGGGACCGAAGGCAACGTCGCGGATATCGCGGAAGCCTTGATCGAAGGCGACCGCATCGGTTATCCGGTGATGCTCAAGGCGACTTCCGGTGGTGGTGGCCGTGGTATCCGTCGCTGCGACAGCCGGGAAGAACTTGAACAAGCATTCCCTCGTGTCATTTCCGAAGCCACCAAGGCCTTCGGTTCCGCGGAAGTGTTCCTCGAAAAATGCATCGTCAATCCAAAACACATCGAAGCGCAGATCCTCGGCGACAGCTTCGGCAACGTGGTGCACCTGTTCGAGCGTGACTGCTCGATCCAGCGTCGCAACCAGAAGCTCATCGAGATCGCTCCGAGCCCGCAACTGACCCCGGAACAGCGCGCCTACATCGGCGACCTGTCGGTGCGCGCAGCCAAGGCCGTGGGTTACGAGAACGCTGGCACCGTGGAGTTCCTGCTCGCCGAAGGCGAGGTGTACTTCATGGAGATGAACACCCGGGTGCAGGTGGAGCACACCATCACCGAAGAAATCACCGGCATCGACATTGTTCGCGAGCAGATCCGCATCGCGTCCGGTCTGCCGCTTTCGGTGAAACAGGAAGACATTCAGCACCGCGGATTCGCGCTGCAATTTCGGATCAACGCCGAAGACCCGAAAAACAACTTCCTGCCGAGCTTTGGCAAGATCACCCGTTACTACGCGCCCGGCGGCCCCGGCGTGCGTACCGACACGGCGATCTACACCGGTTACACCATTCCACCGTTCTACGACTCCATGTGCCTGAAACTGGTGGTGTGGGCGCTGACCTGGGAAGAGGCGATGGACCGTGGCTTGCGCGCTCTGGACGACATGCGTCTGCAAGGGGTCAAGACCACCGCCGCGTACTACCAGGAAATCCTGCGTAACCCGGAATTCCGTAGCGGCCAGTTCAACACCAGCTTCGTTGAAAGCCACCCTGAACTGACCAACTACTCGATCAAGCGCAAACCCGAAGAGCTGGCCCTGGCCATCGCCGCCGCCATCGCCGCCCACGCAGGCCTGTGAGGAATAGAACAATGAGCAAACAAATCCACGTTACCGACACAATCCTGCGCGACGCCCACCAATCGCTGCTCGCCACCCGCATGCGCACCGAAGACATGCTGCCGATCTGCGACAAGCTCGACAAAGTCGGCTACTGGTCGCTGGAATGCTGGGGCGGCGCGACCTTCGACGCCTGCGTACGCTTCCTGAAAGAAGACCCGTGGGAGCGCCTGCGCCAGCTGCGCGCGGCATTGCCTAACACGCGTCTGCAAATGCTCCTGCGTGGCCAGAACCTGCTCGGCTACCGCCACTACAGCGACGACGTGGTCAAAGCCTTCGTCGCCAAGGCGGCGGTCAACGGCATCGACGTGTTCCGTATTTTCGATGCGATGAACGACGTGCGTAACCTGCGAGTCGCCATCGAAGCCGTGAAAGCTGCCGGCAAACACGCTCAAGGCACCATCGCCTACACCACCAGCCCGGTACATACCATCGAGGCCTTCGTGGCCCAAGCCAAGCAAATGGAAGCCATGGGTTGCGACTCCGTGGCGATCAAGGACATGGCTGGCCTGTTGACCCCGTACGCCACCGGCGAACTGGTCAAGGCATTGAAATCCGAGCAGTCGCTGCCAGTGTTCATCCACTCCCACGACACCGCTGGCATGGCCACCATGTGCCAACTCAAGGCCATCGAAAACGGTGCCGATCATATTGACACCGCGATCTCCAGCTTCGCTTCCGGTACCAGCCATCCGGGTACCGAATCAATGGTTGCCGCCCTTAAAGGCAGCGAGTTCGATACTGGCCTGAACCTGGAGCTGTTGCAGGAAATCGGCTTGTACTTCTACGCCGTGCGCAAGAAGTACCACCAGTTCGAAAGCGAGTTCACCGCCGTCGACACCCGTGTGCAAGTCAACCAGGTTCCGGGCGGGATGATTTCCAACCTGGCCAACCAGTTGAAAGAGCAGGGCGCCCTGAACCGCATGAGCGAAGTGCTGGCGGAGATCCCTCGCGTTCGCGAAGACCTCGGCTTCCCGCCGCTGGTGACACCGACCTCGCAGATCGTCGGCACCCAGGCGTTCTTCAACGTGCTGGCCGGCGAGCGCTACAAGACCATCACCAACGAAGTGAAGCTCTACCTGCAAGGTGGCTACGGCAAGGCGCCGGGCACCGTGAACGAAAAACTGCGTCGTCAGGCCATCGGCAGCGAAGAAGTGATCGACGTGCGTCCGGCCGATCTGCTCAAGCCGGAAATGACCAAGCTGCGTGCCGAAATCGGCGCCGTGGCCAAGTCTGAAGAAGATGTGCTGACCTATGCCATGTTCCCGGACATCGGCCGCAAGTTCCTCGAAGAACGCGCAGCCGGCACCCTCACACCAGAAGTGCTGCTGCCGATTCCGGAAGTGGGCGGCGTGGCGTCGGCCGGCGGCGAAGGCGTGCCGACCGAGTTCGTCATCGACGTCCACGGCGAAACCTACCGCGTCGATATCACCGGTGTAGGCGTCAAGGCGGAAGGCAAGCGCCACTTCTACCTGTCCATCGATGGCATGCCGGAAGAGGTGGTGTTCGAACCGCTCAACGAATTCGTCAGCGGTGGCAGCAGCAAACGCAAACAAGCCACTGCACCGGGCCACGTCAGCACCACCATGCCGGGCAACATCGTCGACGTGCTGGTCAAGGAAGGCGACACCGTGAAAGCCGGCCAGGCCGTGCTGATCACCGAGGCGATGAAGATGGAAACCGAAGTCCAATCGGCCATCGCCGGCAAAGTCACCGCCATTCACGTGGTCAAGGGCGACCGGGTGAACCCGGGCGAGATTCTGATCGAGATCGAAGGCTGAGTTAACAGCCGAGATAACACCGCTTTAAACCTCGGGGGGGCATGTGCTCCCCTTTTTTTTGCCCGGCGTTTGGGTGGATTGCAGATCAAGTGTGGGAGCGGGCTTGCTCGCGAAAGCGGAGTGTCAGTCAATATGGATGCTGAATGTCACACCGCATTCACGAGCAAGCCCGATCCCACAAGGTATTGCACTGAATCAGTGAGGATGAGGCGGGTTCATCAGAACGCTATCCGCCATTGCCCCATCACCCCATGATTACGGCTATCACTGCCGATTTCGCCGGTGACGCCTACGCCCAGCGTGTGGTGGGCCGAGAGCCCCAGGTCGAGCCCGGCATCAAGCGACAGGCTGTCGCGATCAAACGCTGCCCCGGCGATGTCGAAACGTTTCCCGCCCTTGACCAACTGTTGGCGCGTTTCGCTGTCGAGCTCGCCGTAGATGTGTTTCCAGCCGGCGCTGAATCGCGGTGTCAGGCGCATGCCGTTGTCCAGTGTGTTCAGCTTCGCCGCGCGCAGGCCGAAGGTGCTGCTGAAGTTGTCCTGGGTTTGCCCATAGACTTTCAGCGCTGCATCCCCACCTTTTTCGGTGTGGTTGTCACGCTGGTAGCGTTGATAGCCGACGCTGGCGAATGGCTCGACCGTCACATTGTTGCGGCCCAGATTGAAGCCCGCTTCGGCGAAGGCCTGCTGAGTGTTGGCGTCATAACTGCTTTTGAGGCGGTCGTTGAATCCGTTGAATGCGACCCGACGTTTGCTGCTGCCTTCATGAGTGGCGTAGGTAGCACCGAGACGCAGCGCCAATGGGCCGTCCTGGCGCACCGCATAAGCACCCAGGTGCCAACTGTCGAGATCGCCGTCGAATTGCCGGGCATCGAGTTTCGTCTGTGATTTTCCGCCCATCACCCCGACTTGCCATTGCTCGTCGAGCCGCCAGTCGGCGCCCAGAACGAGGCCTTGGGTGGAATGTTTCAGCGTGTTGTCAAAGTCGCTCTCGATTTTGCCGCCATTGCCCAACGCCTGAAGCCAGACGCGGCTGCTGTTTTCACTACCAGTGGCAAGGCGTGGAGCTTTGTCGGAGAAAGTGCTCGTGCCGTTATCCAGCTGGCGCATGGCTGAGAGCATGCTGGCGCTGACCGGGCTGACACTGCTTAAAGTGGCTTTTGCGAGGTTGGCGTTGCTACTTGCGGCCAATTGTTCAATGGCGACGGAGGCATTGGCCTTGTTGCTGGCCAGTAGCGCGCTGATGGCGGCGTTGGCGGTCATGGCTTTGGGGGTGTCCACACTGCGGGCCAGGGCCTGCCCGCTGGCAGAGGTGGCAACTGTCTCGAGCGGCACGTCGTTGCGCGTATAGGTCAGCGTCACTTGAGTGTCACTGTAGGAAGCCTTCGGCGTCATGAATACCAGATTGCTGGTGACTTGTCCGAACTCACCTTCAATCTTTCCGGCGTTCAGCACGGTGTGGACGGTGCTTTGGGCGTAGTTACCGGGAAGACCAATAACATTCAAACCTGCGTTACCCAGTGTGGCCGTACCCTTGACCGTAAGCGCTGAAGCGCCTTCGGTGGCCGACACGATGTAGTCGATAGCCGCGTCTTCGGATAACTCCAGGTTACCCCTGATGATGGGGGCGCTATCTTTTCTGACAAACAACCTTCCATCCACGTACAAATTTTGAACGTCGCCCTTACCGGCAAAGATTGCGCCTTGGTCGACATAGGCATCACCCTTTATCGAGCCGTTGTTCAATAGGGCGGCCCCGGCCTTGACCTCGGCGGTGCCGTTGAAATCATGGCTTAGTGTCCAAAGGCCTCGGGCTACGCGGACACCTTCAAAGTTACTTGTTTCACCAATCTCACCGCCTTCGGTGGCGTTCAGCAGCAAGCCGTTTTTCCCTTCGCCCCCGTCTATACGGCCGTCCCATCGGATGCCATTGTTGATCACGAGCAGGTCGTCGGCCTCTCCCAGCTGCAAGGAGACGCCATCAATGTTTTCGAGGGGCTTTGAAGGGATTGTGTGCTGAGTGGTATAGGCATTCTGGAAGTCGTCGAAAGGGTTCTCTTCGGCTGCAACGACTGCTGCTTCTGTCGCGGAGGGTTCGGGGAACACAAGGGCTTCGTAGAAGGCATCGTCGAACTCGATTGCAGCACTGACAGGTTTTGTCGCTGCCGGCAGAGTTGTCTGATCTTCGTTCGGTGGGGCCGCTGATCGGGCTGTAAGTTCAAGTGGGCCGATGGGTTCGATGTCTTCAAACCCACTGTCAGTGGGGGCTACAGGTTTGGCGGTTTTTTTTCGGGTTTTGGTGGGTTTTGCGTCGGCGTCGACTTGAGGCTCCAGTTGCTGGGCCAGGGAGAACTCTGCACAACCAACTGCAAGCGCAATGGCCAAGACAAGGTGGTGGGGTTTGTATTTGTGTTGAACGGGCATCGAGTACGGCCTCTTTTGACAGGAGGCCAAACTCTAAGAGGGAGGCTATAGGTGCCGATGTCAGCTGCTTCCGACGGGCTTGCGGGGAGTGTCAGATGGTTGTGGAGAAAATGGTCAGTCGCTTGAGTGCAGCTGTTTTTACCCGTTCGAGCTGTGGCTTTTTCATACAATGAATCAAGAAACAGGGGCTATCGCACCGTCAAAAACGCATCTGCTGTACGTTAAAGATCAAAAGATCGCAGCCCTCCTGATAGGGTGTGCGTCGACTAGCTACGGCTCAAATACGCCTTCCCATAATGCCGCTCCATCCGCGCCTGAATCAGCTCCAGCCCGATCGACATCAGCCAATAAATAATCGCCGCCGTCGTCAGCATCTCGATGTAGCGATAGCTCGAACGCCCATAGGATTGCGCCAGGAACATCACTTCCCAAACCCCCATCACCGATATCAGTGACGAGTCCTTGAGCATGGAGATGAACTGGTTGGTGGTGGGCGGGATGATGGTGCGCATGGCCTGGGGCAGGGTGACGCGCCAGAAGATCACGGTTTCGCGCATGCCCAGGGCCAGTGACGCTTCGCGTTGGCCGTGGGGGACGCCGAGGATACCGGCGCGGAAGATTTCGCTCAGGTAGGCGCCGTAGTTCAGCGACAGGGCGATGATGCCGGCGGCGATGGCACCCGGCACGACGCCAAGTTGTGGCAGGCCGAGGTAGATCAGCAGGATCTGGATCAGCAGCGGTGTGCCGCGAAAGAACGAGGCATAGAAGCTTGCGATGCCGAACGCCACCGCGCTTTTCGACAGTCGAGCCAAGGCGGTGATGAAGCCCAGCAGCGACGACGCCACAATCGAGCACAGGCACAGAAACAGCGTCAGCGCCGCGCCTTGCAGAAAGCCGTTGGGCGCCAGGTGCAAACCGATCAGGTTTGGCAGTTTGTCGAGGATGATCGAGAACTTCAGGTCGAAGCTCAGGAAGAAACTCGCGAACAAGCCAAACATCGCTGCCCAGGTCAGGTACAACCGCGTGCGGAAACCGAAGACCCGTTGCAGCAACGACTCAGCCACCGGTTGCGGCGGCTGAGGTGGTTTGGGGAAAGAAGTCATTTGCTGATGTCGGCGCCGATCCATTTTTGCGACAGCTTGCTCAAGGTGCCGTCCTGTTTCAACTGGGCAAACACATCACGTACTTTGGCGTCCCACTGGGCATCGCCTTTTTCGATGGCCACCGAGTTCGGCTCCGAGTACAACGGCTCACCGGCGAGCTTGAAGCGTTTGTCTTCGTTCAGGCGCGGTTGGGCAGTGACAAGGTTGGTGAGGATTGCGTCCAGACGCACACCGGCGCCCAGGCCCAAATCCTGGAACGCGACGTTGTCGGTGTCATACGGGGCGATTTGCACATTCTCGAAGGGGTACTGCAATTGGGTATCTTCAGCGCCTTCGATCACCAGGTTTTTGTTCAGGTAGCTTTCATAGCTGGAGGCGCTGGTGAGGCCGACTTTTTTGCCGCTCAGGTCCTTGGCGCTGTGGATGCTGTTGTCTTTGGCATTGACTACGATCACGGCAGGGGAGGCGTAGTACTCGACCGGAAAATCGAAGACTTCGGCGCGAGCCTTGCTCGGGGTCATGGAGCAGATGCAGATGTCGTAACGTCCGCTCCAGCGACCGGCGGCGATCACATCCCAGGACGGCGTTTCAAGGCGCAGCTTGACGCCCAGTTTGTCCGCCACGGCCTTAGCCACGTCGACGTCGAAACCATCAAGCTGGTTTTGATCGTTGAGGAACGAGAAAGGTGGATAGCTTTCCATCAACACGCCTACCAGTACTTTCTTTTGCTCGATGCGGTCCAGAGTGGCGCCCGCAAAGGCTTGGGTGGAGGCAGCCAGAATCGTCAGGCCCAGGGCCAGCAGCGGTTGAAATTTCACAGTTGATCCCTGAAAAAAAGAGGTTGTTATTAACCGGGTGGTGCGTATTAAATAGTTATAAGAACGACTCTGGTAGTGAGTTATTTTCATAAGCTTATGAGTGAAAAGCATATGGGCGCAAGCAGCACGGTAATTCTGGATGGCGGCATGGGTCGTGAGCTGCAACGCCGAGGGGCGCCGTTCAGGCAACCCGAGTGGTCGGCGCTGGCCTTGAGCGAGGCGCCGCAAGCCGTGGAGGCGGTGCACGCGGCCTATATCGAAAGCGGTGCCAACGTGATCACCAGCAACAGTTACGCGGTGGTGCCGTTCCATATTGGTGAAGCGCGTTTTGCCGCTGAAGGTCAGGCCCTTGCGGCGTTGGCCGGTGAGCTGGCCCGGCGAGCGGTCGATGCGGCGGGCAAACCGGTGCGTGTGGCCGGTTCATTGCCGCCGTTGTTCGGCTCCTACCGTCCCGATCTGTTCGATGCGGCCCGGGTGACTGAACTGCTGACCCCTCTGGTCAATGGCCTGGCGCCGCATGTCGATCTGTGGCTGGCCGAAACCCAGAGCTCGATTATCGAGGCACGGGGGATCCATGCCGGCCTGCCGAAGGACGGCAAGCCGTTCTGGCTGTCGTTTACCTTGAAGGATGAAGACATCGACGAAGTGCCGCGTTTGCGCTCCGGTGAGCCCGTGGCTGAGGCCGCAGCGGTGGCGGCGGAGTTGGGTGTCGAGACCTTGCTGTTCAACTGCAGTCAGCCGGAAGTGATTGGCGCTGCGATTGATGCGGCGCGGGAAACCTTCGAACGATTGGGGGTAAAGATTCAGATCGGCGCGTACGCCAATGCCTTCCCGCCGCAACCGAAAGAGGCCACGGCCAACGACGGTCTGGACCCGTTGCGCGAAGATCTCGACCCGCCGGGTTATCTGCAATGGGCAGCCGACTGGCAGAAGCGCGGGGCCAGCCATTTAGGCGGGTGCTGCGGAATCGGGCCGGAGCATATTGCGGTGTTGGCCCAGAAATTAGCGTGATGCCATTCGCGGGCAAGCCTCGCTCCTACAGGTTTTCGGTTGACCATAAAATGGTGATCGACACAAAACCCCTGTAGGAGCGAGGCTTGCCCGCGAAGGCGTCCTCCCAGACGCCGAAAATTACTGGCGACACTCAACCAGCGTTTTCACCTGCCCCGATTCCGTCTGGTTTTCATCGGACAGCCACCGCTCGACCCCCGCTCCAATCGCCGGCCACTCCGAATCCAGAATCGAATACCACGCTGTGTCACGGTTCTGACCCTTGACCACCATGTGCTGGCGGAATACCCCTTCAAAACTGAACCCCAACCGCTGCGCCGCGTATTTGGAGCGGGCGTTGTCGTTGTTGCATTTCCACTCCAGACGCCGGTAACCCAAGGCAAAGGATTCCTTGGCCAGCAGATAAACCGCCTCGGTACTTTTTGGCGAACGCTGCATCGGTGCGCCGAAGGTCACATGGCCAATCTCGATGCGGCCCTGAGACGGGACAATCGACATCAGGCTGAGAAGTCCCTGTACGTCGCCGTTGGCGCGGTCAATCACCGTGAAAAAATACGGGTCGCTGTTGGCCGCGTGGTTGTTCAGCCAATCGTTGAATGCGCTGCGCTCCGGGAAAGGACCGTAAGGCAAATAGTCCCAGAGCTTCGGATCCGAGCCCGGGCCTTCCAGGGCTTTCCACAAACTGTCGGCGTGACGTGCTGGGTCAAGTTTTTCCAGGCGGATGAAACGCCCTTCGATCAGTTGAACCGAGGGCGGCGGAACACCTTTCCAGTCCGCGAGTGAAGTCGACATACTGCTCTCCTTGAACCTTATAGGACGTTGCGAAACTGGATGAAACCGGGACGCTCGGCGATGCGCTCATAGAGCTGGATCGCGGTGGCGTTGGTTTCGTGGGTCAGCCAATGAACCTTGCAGCACCCATCGGCCTTGGCCGTGGTGTAGACGAATTCGATCAGTTGCCGACCGACACCGGTGCCGCGGGTTTCGGGCGTTACCAGCAAGTCTTGCAGGTAGCAGGAGTTTTCGATGCTCCAGTTCGAGCGGTGGTAGATGAAATGCACCATGCCCACCGCTTTGCCATCGGCCCAGGCCAGCGACCCGTGGGTCGGTTCGCTCGGGTCGAGCAGGCGCTGCCAGGTGCTTTGAGTGACCGCATCGGGCAATTCGGTGTTGTAGAAGCGCAAGTAGGCTTGCCACAACGGCAGCCAGGCAGCGTAATCGTCGGCGGAGACCTGGCGAATGTCGATCTGACTCATGTTGGTTCCTTAACGCATCAAGTGGGCGAGGGCCTGGTCATGCACATCAGGGCTGGCGGCCAGCCCCTCGCGCACACCGGCGATGTCTGCAGCATTGCGGTTCTGGCTGAGCTTGCGTTTGCCCTCCAGACGCTGGATCGGCAAGGCAAAACCGACGATGGCCTTGAGCATCCCATCAATGTAGTCGGTGGGGGCATCGGCGACTTTCCATGGATGGGTGCGACCGGCTTCATGACGATCAGTCAGAGCGCTGACCAGATTGCGCAGGCGATCGGCGTCGGTGAACACTTCGGCCATGCCATAGGCGTGCACGGCGACGTAGTTCCAGGTCGGCACGACTTTGCCGTGTTCGGCTTTACTCGGGTAAAACTCCGGGCTGACGTAAGCATCGGCACCGGCAAAAATCACCAGCGCCTCGGCGCCGTTCTGCAATTCCCGCCATTGTGGATTGGCCCGGGCGAGGTGGCCGTAGAGGGTGCCATTCGGGCCTTGGTCAACATTCAGCAGCAGCGGCAGATGACTGGCTTGCAGGCCCTGTTCACCGTGGGTGACCAAGACAGCGAGACGAGTGTCGAGTATCTGCTGATGCAGTTCATTCAAATCATCGATGGCGAAAGTGCTGGGCGTGTACATGGAAATTTTCCTTGGCGAATGCCTGCATCCTAGGCAGGCTATTGGTCTGTTGTAAGAGCCATTAATGACCAATTTCATAGGTCCATTCCCATGTCGAATACGCCGTTTCCCACGTCGTTCAACCCGGCGGGTATCGAACTCGACCGCCGTCAGGGTTTGAGCCGTCAGCTCTATCAGGCGTTGCGAGTGCGAGTGCTCGACGGACGATTGGCCAGCGGCACCCGACTGCCAGCCAGTCGCGATCTGGCGGCGGCGTTATCGATTTCCCGCAACAGCGTGGTTCGTGCCTACGATCAGCTTTACGCTGAAGGCTTCATCGAGGGGCGTATTGGCGACGGGACGTATGTCGCGCAATTGCCTCAACCCGCGCTTGCGGCGAAAAAACTATCCACAAAAGTATCCACAGGGTTTTCAACAGGCTTACCCACAGCCTTATCCACAAATTGGCTGGATTTACCTGTGATTCCATCCAGTAAAGTTATCCACAGCGGCGCTTTGGGTCGCGTTGAAAAGAACCATTTGGCCTTGCCTCCCAGTGGCCCACCTCGGGCATTTCGGGTTGGCGTTCCAGCGTTCGATCTGTTTCCTTTCGCGGTCTGGGCCAAGCTGAATGCGGCATTCTGGCGTAAACCGGATTTACAGCAGCTGTGTTACGGCGATCCGGCGGGCGATGCGCGGTTGCGCGGCATGATTGCCGCGTACTTGCGCAGTTCGCGGGGCTTGCAGTGCTCGGCTGAGCAAATAGTGATCACCAGTGGTGCGCAGCAGGGGATTAGCCTTTGTGCACAGTTGCTGGTGGAGCCTGGCGATGGGGTGGGCATTGAGAATCCGGGGTATCGAGCGGCGGGTCATGCGTTCGCTGTAGCCGGCGCGCGATTGCACGGGATAGCGGTGGACAGTGAGGGCATTGATTGCACCGAATTGGCGGCGCTCAGCGATTGTCGATTGGCTTATGTCACGCCGTCGCATCAGTACCCGACCGGGGTGGTCATGAGTCTGGCGCGACGTCTTGAATTGTTGGCCTGGGCCGAACGCACCCAAGGGTGGATCGTCGAGGATGACTACGATGGCGAATACCGTTACAGCGGCGCGCCGCTGGCACCATTGGCTGCACTCGATCGGCAGGGGCGGGTGCTGTATGTCGGGACTTTCGGAAAGGTCGCCTTTCCGGCGCTCCGTTTGGGGTATCTGGTGTTGCCTCCGGCACTGGTAGACGCGTTTTCTCAGCGCCGTGCGGTCGATGTTCGACATTCTGAGGTGAGCACCCAAGCAGTGATGGCCGAGTTCATGGCGGCAGGGCACTTTCAGCGGCATATCCGCCGCATGCGCCGGGCCGCATTGGCTCGGCGTGATGCGCTGCTTGCAGGGTGGCCGAAGAATATTCCGGGCATCGGCGCCATGCCGGTCGTCGTGGCCGGGCTGCATGTCACCGTTGCGGTGGACAGCGTCGAACGCGAGCGTGATCTGGTGGCACAGGCTGCCAGCGTAGGTGTCGAGGTCAATGGATTGAGCGGCTATTGGTTGCCCGCCACGGAGCCGTCGCAAATGCGTGCGGGGCTGGTTCTGGGGTTCGCGGCCGTCCCGCCAGCGGCGATCCGCATCGCGCTGGCAAGTCTGACAAGGGCCTGGACAATGTGACGGCTCGAAGACCAGGGCATGACGGGATACCCTGGTCTGCGCATTTATGACGGCTGTTTTGGGAAGAACAGCTCCTTGGCCTGATCTACGGCAATTTCACTACGGTAGCGACTGATCAGTTGACGCTGGTTCAACCCCTCGGTGGTATCGACGGCTGTTCCTTGCTTGATTTGTTCTGGCGTTTTCAAGCGGGCAGAGAGGTACGCATGAACAGGTGCCCACTTGGTCGAGTAATGGAAGTCGGCGAACCAGAGCGTCTGCCCCTCTGTTAAATCCTTGATCTGATACCTGTCGAGATAATCGCGTCGTGGGCCGTCGATTTGAGACCTGTTTTTTTGTTTCTCGATGGAAATTTCACCCCTGTCTTTAAGCCATTTAACGTTATCCATGGTGGGGGGGCTTTGTTTGATTACACTCAGCACGGTTTTGATGGCCAACGTATGAAGCTCTTTGGACTCCTTGTCGAGCGTTGTACGCAAGGATTCGGCCGAACGCTTTTCCTCTTCAGAAACATTTTCCGCATCCAGTCGCGTCTTGATCGCTCGGCTGACGAGTTCCAGCCTCGTTGCATGTTCATGCATGATCAGCCCGATACCGGTCGACGTTCGGTCTGGCTGTTTTACCTGTTCTTCGACCTTCGTCTTGAACGCAGCCAAGCCGTCGATTAAAGCATTGCCCTTGGTGATACTGCTTGCCAGCGCAGGGGTGACAGCTGGGTGAGAGCCATGCCTTTCGTGGGCTACCCACTCGCCTGCTCCCTTGTGGTGGAACGTGACGATGACCTTTTTCGAGAACGGATTCTTGACATCTACCCAGTCGGTCTCTTTCCCGGTTTTCGATAAGCGAGGCTCGCCGCTGACGATGCCCCAATGACGTGTCCTTATGAATTTTTTCCTGGGTCCTGGACGTGGTTCGTAAGGGTTGCCTGCGTTTCTCTGAAAATATCTCTTGTCAAGGGCATGCGCCAGATGACGCAAGGCACGTTTTTTGATGCCGCCGATCTGCCGATTCAGTCGGGTGATTTGTTCCGGGCGGGCGCTATCCTTGTACTCTTCACCAAAGTGCTTCAGATGCTCTTCGATGGCCGTGAACTGTTCGGTCAGGCTTCCCAGCGCGCTGATCTGTTCGTCCAGGCGTATCACGCTTCGTTCATCAATAGCGTCGCGCAGGCTTTGAAACGAGACCGTAACGTTATCCACAATTTGTTCGAGGGTTGCCCAGCCTTCGGGTACGGTTTTGACGCTGTCCAGTGACAGACAGAGATAGCGATACATTTCTAACTGGATGAGTCGAAGATCGTCGATCTTGTAGACGGGCAGTGCTTTACGGTGTTGCCTGATGAGTTCGAAACCTTCCCGACCCAGCGTCTTGAGCGCGCCAAAGCGTGTTTCCATATAGTCCAGACGCTCAATCATGTCGTCACCGACCGTGATCATGCTTTGGGCATCATCAATGTGCTGTTGCTCCAGTACATCGACCTTAGAGTCGATCATGTCCGTGGCTTTTTTCACGGCCGGGCTAAACCGTTCGAGCAGTGCATCGATCTCTGCGAAGGTGAAATTTATTTGCGCGTTGAGGTAGCCGAGCCTGCTTCGTGCGTAGTCGGGCATCGACTCGAAGACGGGCCATTCGATCAGTATTTTCAACGCTGCTTCGTAGCTTGTTCGCTCCATGCTCAGAGCTTTTATATAAACATCGCGCTTAGCCTCCCTGGAGGAGCCTGGGGCATTGGTCACGTCGTCGTAGGCTATTTTCAGCGCGGCCTGTTGCTGCGGTTTCTTCGCTTCAAACCGGTTCAGTTCGTCGAGCAGTTCAATGCTGCGGCGTCTTGCGTCGGCCTTGACGTTTTGCCGGGCACCTTTTGATCCGCTTCCGCGTAAGCGCAGGCGGGTGTCGATGTTCCACTGGCCTTGAGTGTTACTCATCAACAGAGGGCCCGTGCGCGTAGAATCTTTCGCATCGACAATGAGCACTTCATCGCCTTCCACCGTGACTTTGAACCATGTGTTCGTCACTTCGGCATACCATTCTTCTGCATGCTTATAGAGGCCCTTGCGCATGCCGTCGGCCTCGGGCTGCCCAAGGTCTGTGGGCTTGTTCGTGCTGAAGGCTTTCAGGGCGCTCTGACGATTTCTCTGGTTACTTGTCAAGGCACCGTTGGTATGGATGGGCTCATGGTGATCGGGTGGCAGCTCTCCGGTCTTGAGAGGGGCGAGCTTTTCGGTGACGAGTGTTGGTTTCGGCAGGTTTTCCACGTCTGGTACCACCTCAGGCGCGTCTGTTCGACGGCGACTGCCGGTATCCCTGGCGCGGTTGATGGCATGAGTGGTAACCGCCATTGCCATGTTCAGCAGCAAGTCAACGAATGCTTCCCATTTGGTCTGACTGTCGGTTATATCGCTGTCGTTGGTCACTTTTTCCAGATCATCCATGATCTGCCAGAGCCAGGTCGCAACCCCTGCGGTGTTTCCCAGATACGGCAGCGTCAAACTGAAAATCTGCCAGCCAGCCCGTTTGAAGGTCTCCCAGCGGTTTTCGCTGTCAGATACCGACTGACGGTTGGCGAGTTCAACCAGAGCATCGGTATTGGCTTTGAACAACACGGCCAGGAAATCGCCCTTGAGGGTTTCTTGGCCCAGTTGGACGGGACCGCTTTTCATATATGACAGTATGGGGTTTGCCACATATTTCACGACGGCCCAGGGCGAGGGCAAGGGGCCAGGAAAAGTGTATCGGCTGTAATCCTCGCGCACCCCGTCGGGCAGCCATGCCAGTACCGATTGGCGCAGAGGCGCCGATTTCCGGATCGCATATAGCAAGTTGCTGAGCGACGGATATTGGGAAATCGGTGGGTCGAGCAGCGGTCGATAAAGCAGACAAGGACCGGCATCCGGTTCTTGCGGGCCGATCAAGAACATGTTGGCCACGACATCCTCTGAGGTGCTCAGTCCGAAATCGGGTACGAAGACCAGTTTGCGCATGACGATGGTGTGCCCGTCTACCTTGCGATCCGTTTCCTCGGGTTCCATCAGCGCGGCGACATAACGGTAACCCCGTTCGTCTATGTTGGCCTGTCCGCGAATCTTGCGCTCCAACGTGAGCAGCGGTAACTGAATGCGTAACTGGCTGGTATACAACTTTTCGCGGCGGGTTGATTCCGATGAGTCGTCGAGAAGTTTGCTTTTGACCAATGCGGGGTAAGTGCGGCCGATGTCTACGGTGGTAATGAGCTTTTCGATGTAATCGACAGTCATCCACTTGGGCACCGGTTTGCCGTTCTGGTATTTGATTGTCTTGTTCCCGAGGGGCAGGGCAATCAGATTTTGCAGTGCAAGATCCACGAGGCTGAACGTGGTGGTCTCGACTTTGCCGGGAACGATAAAAGTTCCCCAGACAACCAGGCTCTTGACCTCAATCTGGACTTTCTTCAAATCGAGAGTCGAGGCGTCGGCGTGTTCTGTTTGCATCTGCTTTTTCAGAGCGCTCAACGCATAGTCGGTGATGGATGGAATATCGTCCAGGTAGGTTTTGCCGGCTTGCGTACTGCTCAGAGCCGACAGATTCTTCATGTGTCGAGCGAACAGCGTCTGATCGGACTCTGACGCTGCGCGCAACCAGTCGGGCATTTGTTTTTGAAACCACCCCTGGCCGGGGCTTTTTTTAACCACTGGCCCCTCGGTGCCGGGAGGCTTGCTCAATGGGTGGTCTGTATTGCCGGATGTCGAGTTGCCTGAAAGATCAATGGATCCGATGGCCTGGATCTGCATGGCAATCAACGCACAGGCCTGGTGATCGAAAATATTGCCAGCGGGTTCATACAACCGCCATTGGATTTTCTTGCGTTCTACCGAGGTGTCCAGGTGAGCTGCCAGGGACTCTCCCAACGCTTCTTGCGAGTCGAATTTTTCGTAGCCGTTGAGTATTGAATACGTAAGGATGACTTCCTTGCTCTCGATTTCGCCGATCAGCACCACCAGGGACGTTTCGTTCAGATGTCTCACTTCGTCGCCATCGACTTCATCGATATCGAGCAGATAGGCATGAGTCTTGTAGATGTCCTTGGCTTTGCGATCTTCCAGGTCTGGGTTAGCGAACAACTGTCTGGCCATGTTGCATTCAGTCGAGCTCCAGTCTTCGCTCTGTTCGACATTCCAGACCTTGCGCAACGTACTGGAGAGTTCATGCCAGCGCGGGCCCGATGTGTCGTTGGATTCATTCCAGAACGTCAGCTGTTGCTCTTGAAAGGCCGGTAGCATGGCCGGCACAAGTTCATTGAGCAGACGCCCGACCCGGTCGATACGCACGGGCAAATGCATTGCAGGTGTTGTGATCGGTTGTTGGGTCAGAAAATGCAAACCTTCTATCAGCAGCGTCGAATCTTTCTGGATCGCCAGCTCGGCCAGCATATCGCTGAGCGCCTTATAGCGAGTAGGGAGGGCTAAGATTTCGCCATCGACCATTTCCCAATCCGGATCGCCGACCATGGCGATGTGCGGGTCAATGTTTAGTGTCGGATACACCTCTTTGAGGGCTTCTCGCAGTAGCACTGCGGCAACCTCGGGGAAGGAGGGGCCGACGCTCATCTGGTTGACCAGAGCGGCTCCAGGGTCGGCATCAGGCGACGAAGTCGTGGTTGAAGAGGATTGCGTCATAGGATGTTCCTGTCTTGTGATATGGCAATCGCCGGAGCTGAACGCTTAGGCTTTTCCATGCTAGGGACAAGCAAGACAGGCAGGGTGGTAACTATATATAGGCGCCTCGCAACGCCGGGGTGGCGTTGCGAGGTCAGGTTTATGCCACATTCATTGGCCGGATTTGATCCTTGTCCACGCCCGGGTCCGCGCCCGTTCGGCATCGCGAGGTAATGGCTGCAGGGTGTAGAGCGTACTCATTGCCGTTTCGGACGGGTACAGGTTCGGATTGTTGCGAATCGCCGGGTCGACCATTTCCGTGGCGTCCTTGTTCGGGTTCGGGTAGTCGACGAAGTCGCTGACCGGTGCGATGACCTGGGGTTGCAGCAGGTAATTGATGAAGGTGTAGGCGTCTTGCGGATTTTTCGTCCCTTTCGGGATCGCGAGCATGTCGAACCAGATCGGCGCGCCTTCTTTGGGCAGGCGCATGTCGACGATCACGCCATTCTTGGCTTCCCTGGCGCGGTTGGCGGCCTGGGAGAAGCTGCCGGAGTAACCGACCGCCACGCAGATATCGCCATTGGCGATGTCGGCCATGTACTTGGACGAATGGAAGTAGGTGATATACGGACGGATCTTCATCAGCAGCGCTTCAGCCTTGGCGTAGTCCGCCGGCTTCTTGCTGTTGGGGTCCAGGCCGAGGTGTTGCAGGGCCAGCGGCAAGATCTCCGACGGCGAGTCGAGCAGGGCCACGCCGCACTGTTTGAGCTTGCTGATGTTCTCTTCTTTGAAAATCAGGTCCCAGCTGTCCACCGGTGCGTTGTCGCCCAAAGCCGCCTTGATCTTGTCCGGGTTGAAGCCAATCAGAATGGTCCCGTACATGTACGGGACGGCGAATTTGTTGCCCGGATCGTTGGCTTCGATCAGCTTCATCAGCTTGGGATCGAGGTGGTTCCAGTTCGGCAATTTGCTGCGGTCCAGCGGCTGGAACACCCCGGCTTCGATCTGCTTGGCGAGGAATACGTTGGACGGCACCACCACGTCGTAGCCGGAGTTGCCGGTCAATAGCTTGGCTTCCAGCGCTTCGTTGGTGTCGAAAATGTCATAGACCAGTTTGGTCTGGGTGTTCTGGGCCTTGAAGTCTTCCAGCGCTTTGGGGGTGATGTAGTCGAACCAGTTGTACACCCGCAAAGTACGTTCTTCAGCGTGAACGGCGCCACTGAGTACCGTGGCGCATAGCACTGTGGAGAAGAGCGCTGGCGCGATAAAACGCTTGAGTCTGTTCATTGTTCCAATTCCTCATTGGGCGCTTTCAAAACCTTCGAGAACGTTCACGGTGTTGATGCCGATTTCTTCTACCGCGTAACCGCCTTCCATCACGAACAGCGTGGGCTTGCCGAGGCCCGCGATGCGCGCGCCCATCGCCAGGTAATCCGGGCTGTCGAGTTTGAATTGGGAGATCGGGTCGTCCTTGAACGTATCGACGCCCAGGGAAACGACGACGATGTCGGCACCGTACTTTTCGATCTCTTTGCAGGCTTGTTCCAGCGCTGCGCTCCAGCTGTCCCGGCCAGAACCGGCGGGCAAAGGGTAGTTGAAGTTGAACCTTTCGCCTGCGCCTTCACCGCGTTCGTCTTCGTAGCCGAGGAAGAACGGAAACTCGACTTCCGGATGGCCGTGGATCGAGGCGAACAGTACGTCGTTGCGCTCGTAAAAAATTGATTGGGTGCCATTGCCGTGGTGGTAATCGACGTCGAGGATCGCGACCTTTTTATGGCCCTGATCAAGGAATGCCTGAGCGGCGATGGCGGCGTTGTTGAGGTAGCAATAACCGCCCATCAAGTCACTGGCGGCATGGTGTCCTGGTGGACGGCCCAGGTCTCGATACTGCACGCGCTGCAGAACATGGTCGGCACGGGAAGGCATTTCGAAGCAGGGCATCAGTTGCCCGTCCATCAATTCACAACGGCCGTGGTGCAGGTGATGATCGTCCGAGTAGATCATCAGCATTTCTTGTTCTCCGCAGGCTGATTCGATTGAACACAGTCTTGCGGCGGGTGGCGTTTGGGAGAACGGCAGGAAAGGCCAAAAAGGGATTGATATGGCCAAAAGATTTGACCGGAATTCGCCCCTTGATGGCGCACCGATGCCCTCGAATGACGCATCCGACCCCTGTAGGAGCGAGGCTTGCCCGCGAAGGCGTCCTCAAGTGCGCCAAAAGCTTCGCGGGCAAGCCTCGCTCCTACAGGTTTTGGTGTTGGATCAGATAAGTTCGCCGCACAGGTCGAGTTCTACAAGCTGCCGAACTTCAGCGGTTTCAAGGCCTGCCCCCAGCAGCGCATGCAACTTGCCGAGCGCCGCCTCGCGGGTCATGCCGCCACCGGACAACACACCGGCGTCGCGCAAGCGGCTACCGGCCTCGTACACGTCGAGCTGCACACCGCCTTCATGGCATTGCGTGACCGCGACCACCACAACACCGTTGTCCCGCGCCCGCGCAAGGCTGGCGAGAAACTCAGGATTGTCGCTCGGCCCGGTGCCGCTGCCGTAGCACTCCAGCACCAGGCCCTGAATCCCACTGTTCAGCAGGCCATCCAGCTGCTCGGCGCCGATGCCTGGGAACAGCGGCAGTACCGCGACTTCCGCCAGTTGTTTGGGCTGGTTGTAGTTCAGCTGCGCCGGCACGGAAGTCGCCTTCACACCGCCGCCTTGGCGCTCCAGCCGCTTGAACGGATGACGACCGAAACTGCGAACCTTCGCGCAACGGGTCGGCGCCAGCATCTCGCCGTGGAAGTACAGGTGGACACCCGGCGCCAGGCCCTGGCCAAGGGCAGCCAATGCACCGCTGAGGTTTTCCCAGGCATCGCTGTCGGTCACGCCGGCCGGCAGCATGGAGCCGGTGAAACATACGCGGGCGTGCAGGCCGAGCAATTGAAAGCTCATGGCCGCGGCGCTGTAGGCCAGAGTGTCGGTGCCATGCAGGATCAACACACTGTCGCAGCCTTGAACATCAACGGCGTCGACCACCGCTTCACGCAGTTGCTGCCAGTACGCGGGCGTCATGTTGGCGCTGTCGATCAGCGGCGACATCTCGCGAAAGCGCCACTGCGGCACTACCAGATCGGGTTGGCTGTGCAGGTAGTCGCGCATTCGTGCTTCGAACCCGGACGCCGGAGCCAGGCCGTGGGTACTGGCTTGCATACCGATGGTGCCACCGGTGTAGAGCACCATGACGTGCTGGGCAGCAGGAAAAGTCGAGGAATTCATGGTCATTCTCCGAAAACGATGACTTGTGGGGGCGGGCTTGCTCGCGAAGGGAGCGATGCGGTCTTGCGGACTCGAACCAAAACGGCAGCTTCATTGGGCTGCCACAGCGTCAGGCCAAGCATGACGCTGACCGAACGCTGTGTCACGCCGGGCGCAGGGGGTGCGCCCGGTTTTTTACCGATCAGCGTTGCGCTGCGGTCACGCCTTCCGGTTGAGCCTGTGCCTGAGGAACGGCTGGCGGATTGGCCGGCCAGGCTTTCAGGTCCAGGTCCAGGTCCGGGAATTTGCTCGAATCGAACACCGGAGTCTTGATGCCGGCAGCACGCTGGTCATCGTAGTCACGCAGGATGCGCATGGCGACCTTGAACAGCAGGAACAGCGCGATCAGGTTCACGAAAGCCAGCAGGGTCATGGTGATGTCAGCGAAAGCGAACACCGTGCCGAGGTTCTCGATCGCGCCCCAGAAGATCAGTACCAGTACCAGCGCGCGATAGCCCATCAGCGCCTTGCGGTTTTCGCCGAGCAGGAAGCGCAGGCTGTTTTCGCCCAGGTAGTAGTTGTAGAGAATCGAGGTGAACACGAACAACGCCAGTGCGACGCTGATAAACATCCGGCCCCATTCACCGACTACCGCAGCCAGGGAGTTCTGGGTCAGGGCAATGCCGTCACCTTCGAAACCCGGAGTGTAGAAGCCCGACAGCAGGATCAGCAACGCGGTGCAGGTGCAGATCAAGAAGGTATCGAGGAACACGCTGAACGCTTGCACCACACCTTGTGCGACCGGGTGCTCGACCTGCGCCACAGCGGCGACGTTCGGCGCACTGCCCAAACCGGCTTCGTTGGCGAATACGCCACGTTTCACGCCCATGACAATGGCGCTGCCGATCAGGCCACCGAAAGCTTGATCCAGACCGAAGGCGCTTTTGACGATGGTCATCAGCATGCCCGGCACGTGCTCGAATTGCAGCACGATCACGTAGATGGTTACACCGATGTAGGCCAGGGTCTTCACCGGAACCAGCAGGTCAGCGACCTTGGCGATACGCTTGATGCCACCGATGAATACCAGACCCAACAGCGCCGCCAGGCCCAGCCCGGTGTAGGTGGTGTTCAGGCCGAAGGCGCTATTGAGCGAATGGGTCACGGCGTGGGATTGCAGACCGTTGAAGGCGAAGCCGAAGGTCACCAGCAGCAATACGGCCATGATCATGCCCAGCCAGCGTTTCTGCAGGCCGTGCTGGATGTAGTAGGACGGGCCGCCACGGTACTGGCCTTCGGAGTCGCAGCGCTTGTAGAGCTGGCCGAGGGAGCATTCGAAGAAGCTGCTGGACATGCCGACCAGCGCGGTCACCCACATCCAGAACACTGCACCGGGGCCCCCGAGGGTCACGGCGATGCCGACACCCGCGATGTTGCCCGCACCGACACGGCCGGCAAGGCTGAGCATCAGGGCCTGAAACGAGCTGAGTTGACCGGCGCTGCTGCGCAGGCTGTCACGGAACACCGCGAACATGTGGAAGAAATGACGGAACTGAACGAAACGCGAGCGGATCGTGAAGTAGCTACCGAGCCCGACAATGAGCACGATCAGTACTTTCCCTGAGAGGAAGTCGTTGATGACTTCGAGCATGGCTTATTCCTCGCTATTTTTTGTGTGTGCGAATACTGGGTGGTCCGACACATCGCATTTCACCCTCTTGCGCGTGGCACAGCAGGTGGGCTGAAGGTTCGTCCCTGTTCCATATCGCGGGTTTTATTAGTTCGGGTTTCGCATGGGTTTGGGTCTCGTTACCGACGACCGCTCAAGCGAAGAGGGCCGGCACTATACATAGGAGAGTGCCTTCCGTCTGCACGATTGTGGTGCAAGCGACGAAAACGAGATGGCTGCAAATCAAAAATCGCAGCCTTCGGCAGCTTCTACAGGGGTGTCAAACCCTGTAGAAGCTGCCGAAGGCTGCGATCTTGGCGGCACTGAAAACACTCCATGTTCGGAAATCCGCAAAGATTTAAAAAAAAGGGCTTGAGGGAACAAATCCCCAAGCCCTCAAAAGGTGAGAGGTGTCTAGTCCCTCGACCTGGTGAGCGGTGCTCTTCAAAAGAGCCAGCGTTTGGTTAAGCCTTCAGAGGCACCAGACGCGGAGCGATCATGTTTTCCGGGCGCAGGATGTCGGCGAGCATTGCTTCGTCGAGCAAGCCTTCTTCGCGCACCAGTTCCAGCACACCGCGGCCGCTTTCAAGGGCGACACGGGCAATGCGGGTGGCGTTTTCATAGCCGATGTACGGGTTCAGCGCGGTGACCAGGCCGATCGAATGCTCGACCAGTTCACGGCAGCGCTCTTCGTTGGCGGTGATGCCGACGATGCAGTGCTCGCGCAGCATGTCCATGGCGCGTTGCAGCAGGCGGATCGAGTCGAAGATCTTGAAGGCGATCAGCGGCTCCATCACGTTCAGTTGCAGCTGGCCGCCTTCGGCCGCGATGGTCAGGGCCAGGTCGTTGCCGATGATCTGGAAAGCAACCTGGTTCACGGCTTCCGGGATAACCGGGTTGACCTTGCCGGGCATGATCGAGCTGCCTGGCTGACGCGCTGGCAGGTTGATTTCGTTGATGCCGGTGCGTGGGCCGCTGGACAGCAGGCGCAGGTCGTTGCAGATCTTCGACAGCTTGACCGCGGTGCGCTTGAGCATGCCGGAGAACAGCACGAAGGCGCCCATGTCAGAAGTCGCTTCGATCAGGTCGGCGGCTGGAACCAGCGGTTGACCGCTGATCAGGGCCAGACGCTGAACAGCCAGGGCCTGGTAACGCGGGTCGGCGTTGATGCCGGTACCGATCGCGGTGCCGCCCAGGTTCACTTCGGTCAGCAATTCAGGCGCCAAGGTTTTCAGACGCGCCAGGTCTTCGCTCAGGGTAGTGGCGAAGGCGCGGAATTCCTGGCCCAGGGTCATCGGCACGGCATCTTGCAGCTGGGTACGACCCATCTTCAGAACGTGGCTGAATTCTTCGCCTTTAGCGGCGAACGACTGGATCAGGCTGTCGAGGCTGGCCAGCAGCGCATCGTGGCCCAGCAGCAGACCCAGACGGATTGCGGTCGGGTAGGCGTCGTTGGTCGACTGCGCCATGTTCACGTCGTTGTTCGGGTGCAGGTACTGGTATTCGCCCTTGCTGTGGCCCATGGCCTCCAGCGCGATGTTGGCGATGACTTCGTTGGCATTCATGTTGGTCGAAGTGCCAGCGCCGCCTTGAATCATGTCCACCACGAACTCTTCGTGGAAATCGCCGCGGATCAATCGGGCACAGGCTTCGCTGATGGCAGCGTGCTTGGCTTCGCTCAGGTGACCCAGCTCGCGGTTGGCGTCAGCGGCGGCCTGTTTGACCATCGCCAGACCAACAACCAGTTTCGGGTAATGCGAAATCGGAACGCCGGAGAGACGGAAATTGTTCACCGCTCGCAGGGTCTGGATGCCGTAATACGCTTGAGCAGGTACTTCGAGTACGCCAAGCAGGTCTTTTTCTGTGCGGAAAGATGCAGCGGAAGACATGATAGAAATCATCTCGATATGGACCCGGTCTGTGCCGGAACACGGTAAATGCTAGGCTTGTGAAGAATTTAGAGCCAATGCTGTTAAACACTAGCCTATGCACATTCGGCATAATGCCCATGTGACGCCGCGTGTGCGGCGAGCGTGTGACCTAAATTGGTGCGTGTCCGGGAGGGCGTGATGAATCTGGAAAGCAAATGGCTCGAGGACTTCAGTGCTCTGGCGGCCACCCGCAGCTTCTCCCAGGCGGCTGAAAGACGCTTCGTGACCCAGCCTGCATTCAGCCGGCGGATCCGCAGCCTCGAAGCCGCGCTGGGGCTGACCCTGGTCAATCGCGCCCGCACGCCGGTCGAGCTGACGGCGGCGGGGCAGCTCTTTCTTGTCACCGCGCGGACCGTGGTCGAACAGTTGGGTGAAGTGCTGCGCCACCTTCATCACCTGGAAGGCGGGCAGGGCGAGGTGATGCAGGTCGCCGCCGCTCACTCCCTGGCGCTGGGTTTCTTCCCGCGCTGGATCGCGCAACTGCGCAACGAAGGGCTGAACATCGCCACGCGACTGGTGGCCACCAACGTCGGCGATGCGGTGCATGCGCTGCGCGAAGGCGGCTGCGATCTGATGCTGGCGTTCTATGATCCGGACGCAGCGATGCAAATGGACCCGGAGATTTTCCCGTCACTGCATCTGGGGGACACCGAAATGCTCCCGGTCTGCGCCGCGGACGCTGACGGCAAACCATTGTTCGATCTGGAAGGCGAAACCAGTGTGCCGCTGTTGGCCTACAGCGCGGGTGCGTTTCTCGGGCGTTCGGTAAACATGCTGTTGCGCCAGCGAGCCCTGCGATTCACCACTATTTATGAGACCGCCATGGCCGACAGCCTGAAAAGCATGGCGCTGGAAGGTCTGGGGATTGCCTGGGTGCCGCATCTGAGCGTGCGCGCCGAACTGGCTCGCGGCGAGTTGGTGGTCTGCGGCGGTCCGCAATGGCATGTGCCGCTGGAAATTCGCTTGTACCGTTGCGCCTTGGTGCGCAAGGCGAATGTACGGTTGCTTTGGCGCAAACTGGAAGGCAGCGCAGCCCAAGGCACGACCGGATCTTGAGACCGCTGAAGATCATGTGGGAGCGGACTTGCTCGCGAAGGCGGCGGTACTTCCAGCATTGATGTGACTGACAGACCGCCTTCGCGAGCAAGCCCGCTCCCACAGTAGATTTGTGGTGTATTGGATTGACCTTGAGGTCAATAAAACCGCTGCTTTACACCGTATGACAGATGGTCGTATCGGGGGCTGTTTATCTGCTTCTTTAAGGTATACTGCGCGGCCTTCGGCCGGCTTTACTGGCCATAATTCGTACAATCAAGCCACGCATTTTGCGTGGCTTGTTGTTTTTTGACGCGCCTGCGGGCGCCCAGAGAGAAGAGGCACGACGATGAGTGCACTGGTTGGCGTGATCATGGGCTCCAAGTCCGATTGGTCCACCCTTAGCCACACCGCCGATATGCTGGAAAAGCTCGGCATCCCTTACGAGGTGAAAGTGGTCTCTGCCCACCGCACCCCGGACCTGCTGTTCCAGTACGCCGAAGAGGCTGAGGCGCGTGGCGTCGAGGTGATCATCGCCGGTGCCGGTGGAGCGGCCCATTTGCCTGGCATGTGTGCGGCCAAGACCCACTTGCCGGTGCTGGGCGTGCCGGTGCAGTCGTCGATGCTCTCGGGTGTCGATTCGCTGCTCTCTATTGTGCAAATGCCCGCGGGCATTCCGGTCGCCACCCTGGCCATCGGCAAGGCCGGCGCGATCAACGCAGCCCTGCTCTCGGCGAGCATCCTGGGCGCCAAGCATCCGCAATTTCATACCGTGTTGAAAAAATTCCGCGCAGAGCAGACAGACAGCGTCCTGGACAATCCAGACCCACGCATCGCCTGAGGTTGTTGACGATGAAGATCGGTGTAATCGGTGGCGGCCAGTTGGGTCGCATGTTGGCGCTGGCGGGTACTCCGCTGGGCATGAACTTCGCTTTCCTGGACCCGGCGCCGGATGCTTGCGCAGCCGCGTTGGGCGAACACCTGCGGGCCGATTACGGCGATCAGGATCACCTGCGTCAACTGGCTGATGAAGTCGATCTGGTGACCTTCGAATTCGAAAGCGTCCCGGCCGAAACCGTGGCCTTCCTGTCGCAATTCGTTCCGGTGTACCCGAGCGCCGAAGCCCTGCGCATCGCCCGCGATCGCTGGTTCGAAAAGAGCATGTTCAAGGACCTGGGGATTCCGACTCCCGCGTTCGCTGATATCCAGTCGCAAGCTGACCTGGACGCCGCCGTGGCTTCCATCGGCCTGCCTGCCGTGCTGAAAACCCGCACCCTGGGTTACGACGGCAAGGGCCAGAAAGTCCTGCGCAAGCCGGAAGATGTGGTCGGTACCTTCGCCGAACTGGGCAGCGTCGCCTGCTTGCTGGAAGGCTTTGTGCCGTTCACCGGCGAAGTCTCGCTGATCGCGGTGCGCGCTCGCGATGGCGAAACGAAGTTCTATCCGCTGGTTCACAACACCCACGACAGCGGCATTCTCAAACTGTCCGTGGCCAGCACCGACCATCCGTTGCAAGCGTTGGCCGAAGACTACTCCAGCCGGGTGCTCAAGCAACTGGAATACGTTGGCGTGATGGCGTTCGAGTTCTTCGAAGTCGACGGCGGCCTGAAGGCCAACGAAATCGCCCCGCGCGTGCATAACTCCGGGCATTGGACCACTGAAGGTGCCGAGTGCAGCCAGTTCGAAAACCACCTGCGGGCCGTCGCCGGTCTGCCGCTGGGTTCGACCGCCAAGGTCGGTGAGAGCGCGATGCTCAACTTCATCGGAGTCGTGCCGCCAGTAGAGAAAGTGATCGCGATTGCCGACTGCCACCTGCACCACTACGGTAAGGCCTTCAAGGTCGGCCGCAAAGTCGGTCACGCCAATCTGCGCTGTGCGGACCGTGAGACGTTGGCTGCGCAGATCCTCAAGGTCGAAGCGCTGATTGCCGAATAGTTTCATGTGGTGGCGGCGGAACCTTCAGTGTCCGCCGTTCTCTGATGGCAGGATGCCAAGGCCTGACTAGGCTTTCGCATAGCCATTCAATCAGAGGGGAATGCCATGGGAATTATCGGAACCATCTTTATCGGCTTGATCGTCGGCCTGCTGGCTCGGTTTCTGAAACCGGGCGATGACAGCATGGGCTGGATCATGACCATCCTGCTCGGTATCGGCGGTTCGCTGGCGGCTACTTACGGCGGCCAGGCTCTGGGCATCTACCGCGCTGGCGAAGGCGCAGGTTTCATCGGTGCGCTGGTGGGCGCGGTGGTGTTGCTGGTGATCTACGGCCTGATCAAAAAAAGAACTAACTGAAGCGACAAAGCCCTCTCTGCGCCATCGCCGGAGAGGGCTAGAATGCTCGGCGTTACATCGTCCTTTCCTTTGCCGAGCATTTCCATGCGCCGTCTTCTGTTGACTCTTCTTATCCTGGGCAGTGGATTGGCCCATGCCGGCGAACTGCCGGAAACCGACTGGCTCGAACTGATGCCCAAGTCGGACCAGAAAGCCCTCGAGGCCATGCCCGAAATCGATCACAACTCCCCGGAAGCCAATGGCACCTTTACCCAAAAGGGTGGCATGAAGCAGAGCAAGGGCTTGCCGGCGGTGATGTATTCGACCAAAACCGTGCCGTCGATGAATGACAAGCACATCCGCATCGGCGGTTATCCGGTACCGCTGGAATCCGACGCCAAGGGTCGCAGTACGTTGTTCTTTCTCGTGCCGTACCCGGGCGCTTGCATCCACGTGCCACCGCCACCGCCTAACCAATTGGTGTTGGTGCGTTATCCCAAAGGCCTGAAGCTGGATGACATCTATACACCGCTGTGGGTGACCGGCACGCTGAAGATCGAGAAGGTCAACAACGATCTGGCGGATGCGGCGTATGCGCTGGATGCAGCGCAAGTGCGGGTGGTCAAAGAGTCGGATTTGTAAAAACGCCAGTCAGCCTGGCACAGATCAAAATGTGGGAGTGGGCTTGCTCGCGAAGGTGGCGTATCAGTCGACATTAATGTTGCCTGACACACCGCTTTCGCGAGCAAGCCCGCACACACATTCGTTTTGTGGTGTTAAAGGGATTTGCTGGCGATGCTCACGCCCAGGGTGTGACTCGCCCCTGGTGCCAGGCTCACCACATCATCCATCACATTAGCCGTTTCAATGCATAGCATGCGCTGCCAGCCATCGTCGGCCATGTCGCTGAACGCCGCGGCGCGGTCAATCCAGGGGTTCCAGATCACCGCCGAGCGCGAACCGCTGCTGGTCAGTTCGATGCGTCGCTCCCAGTGCGGGTCTACGATGCTCAGCTTCGGCGGGGTATTCAGATAGATGCGGTCGGTCTCGCCGGTAAAACGCAAATCACCGGTCTGGGTTACGGTTTTCCAGTCGTCCAGGGTTTCGATATAGCTCAAGCCATCCAGCCCTTCAACGTGCACGTTGCGTACATCGCTGACGGCGAAATAGCTGTGCAGTGCCTGGCTGATCGTGACGTGTTCGGCGCCCTTGTTCTCGCTCGTCAGGCTGATATGCAACTGCTCATCCAGACGAATGCTCAGTTTCAAGTCCACCCGATGGGGCCATCCCGGCAGGCCGCCTTCGGGGTAGGGCAGGACGAATTCCACCTTCAGGCTTTCGCCTTCGGCTTCGATACTGCCCAGTTCCCAGTCCATCGCCCGTACCAGCCCGTGAGCGGTTGGCGGTTCCTGGCTGATGCGCATGGCCTGGACACTCTGCGGGTTGCGCGACAGGTTGCCGAACCACGGCCAGCAGACCGGCACACCGGCGCGGATGCTCTTGCCGGTCTTGAACACAGCTTTGTCGTTGAGCCAGATCAGCGGCGGCTGACCGTCCACTTGATAACTGAGGATGTGCGCACCTTGCTGGGCCACCAGCAATTCAGCCTGACCGTGACGGATGCGCCAGCAGTTCAGTTCATCCAGTTTCACGGCTTCAACGTTGGGCGTGCTCATGGGGCAACTCTCGATCAGGAACAGGACTGCAATGGACCGCAAAACGGTCGCCGGGTTTAACGCACCCTTTTTCGAGCTCTGGTTTAACGAGCTCTAGGCGGAACCGAACGAGTGCGGCCACTGCCGTCGATGGCGACGAACACGAAGACTGCTTCGGTCACTTTACGCCATTCGCTGGACAGTGGATCGTCGCTCCAGACTTCGACCATCATCTGAATCGAGCTGCGGCCGATTTCCAGGGCCTGGGTATAGAAGGAGAGCTGAGCGCCCACCGCTACCGGCACCAGGAACGCCATGCGATCGATCGCAACGGTGGCTACGCGACCACCGGCAACCTTGCTGGCCATTGCGGTGCCTGCCAAGTCCATCTGCGCGACCAGCCAGCCGCCGAAAATATCGCCAAAGCCGTTGGTTTCGCGCGGAAGCGCGGTGATTTGCAGGGCCAGGTCGCCTTGCGGGATCGGATCTTCTTGTTCGAGCTCTATCATGCCGGGGGGGCCTCTGACCCGTGACTCTTCATTGGTACTTCAGGTTGAATAGCCGTCTTGCGGCTCCGCGCGCAAAGTGCCTGCGCTCGGTCATGCTGCGTTAAAAACAGGCCCGGACGCTCATTTACAGCAGTAAACTACGCGTCCTCGCCTGTTTTTTCCTTGCCTGACCTTCGCTCGGCGACTTTGCGCACTGGAGCCTTGGAAAAACGATTCAGCCCCGAACATACTACGTTCGTCACGTTTTTCGTAAGGCGCCTAAAGGGAAACTCTGCGAAATCGGCTGCCGGGTGCCAACGACGGTTTCGCACAGCAACCCCTTACAAGCCGTTGCAATGTTGCGAGTATATCGATCGGTAGACTCCGAGACGACCGTCCGGTTCTCATTTCGACCGTCAAATACGCGCCTCTATGTGCTTTTTCGAACAATTTGCTATCGTGCCGAGCCTGCCCAAGCCTCCGCCAGCGTTGCTGAGGTTGCAGATCCGACTATAAGAGAAGCCCTTGCCATGACCACAGCGCCCTCGAGCATCGCGCAGCCAACCCAACCCGCACGTCCGCTGACCCGCAACGACTACAAGACGTTATCGCTGTCTGCCTTGGGCGGCGCGCTGGAGTTTTACGACTTCATCATTTTCGTGTTCTTCGCCACGGTGGTCGGCAAACTGTTCTTCCCCGCCGACATGCCCGAGTGGCTGCGCCTGATGCAGACGTTCGGCATCTTCGCCGCCGGCTACCTGGCGCGCCCGCTGGGCGGCATCGTCATGGCGCACTTCGGTGACCTGCTGGGACGCAAGAAGATGTTTACCCTGAGCATTTTCATGATGGCAGTGCCGACCCTGATCATGGGCCTGCTGCCGACTTATGCGCAGATAGGGATGTGGGCGCCGATCCTGTTGCTGCTGATGCGGGTGATCCAGGGCGCGGCGATTGGTGGTGAAGTGCCAGGAGCCTGGGTATTCGTTTCCGAACACGTGCCGCAGCGGCACATCGGTTATGCCTGCGGCACGCTGACCAGCGGTCTGACCGCCGGTATTCTTTTGGGCTCGTTGGTCGCCACCGCGATCAACAGTATTTACACGCCGGTGGAAGTGTCGGATTACGCCTGGCGAATCCCGTTCCTGCTGGGCGGCGTGTTTGGCCTGTTTTCGGTCTACCTGCGCCGTTGGCTCCACGAAACCCCGGTGTTCGCCGAACTGCAATTGCGCAAGGCCCTGGCCGAGGAAGTGCCGCTGCGCGCCGTGTTACGCGACCATCGCGGTGCGATTCTGATCTCCATGCTGCTGACCTGGTTGCTGTCCGCCGGCATCATCGTGGTCATCCTCATGACCCCGACCGTGCTGCAGACCGTTTACCACTTCCCGCCGACTACCGCGTTGCAGGCCAACAGCCTGGCCATCGTGTTCCTGAGCCTGGGCTGTGTGGCCTCCGGTGCATTGGCGGACCGCTTCGGCGCCGGTCGGGTGTTCGTGTTCGGTAGCGGTTTGCTGCTGCTGACGTCGTGGACCTTCTATCACAGCCTGTTCAATCACCCTGACTGGCTGTTCCCGATGTACGCCCTGACCGGTCTGCTGGTCGGTACCATCGGTGCGGTGCCGTACGTGATGGTCAAAGCCTTCCCGGCCGTGGTGCGTTTCAGCGGCCTGTCGTTCTCCTACAACCTGGCTTATGCGATTTTCGGTGGCCTGACGCCGATGGTGGTGACGCTGTTGCTGAAGGAAAGCCCGATGGGGCCTGCCTATTATGTAGCGATTATTTGCGGCGTCGGGATTCTGGTGGGGGCGTATCTCTGGAAGAAAGGGCGTTAAGCTGACTCATTGTATCGACTGCACTGGCCCCATCGCGAGCAGGCTCGCTCCCACATTGGTTCTGTGTTCACCGCAGATCCCCTGTGGGAGCGAGCCTGCTCGCGATGAAGGCGACGCGAATCATCTTGTAAAAACCAAATACTGGCCTTTCATCCAATTGTCATATTTCAGCCATAGAGTGTTCACACGGCCTGCTGATACTTGGCCCCGACTTAACACACCTATCTGCTAGGAGTAAGGCATGAAACTGAAGCGTTTGATGGCGGCAATGACTTTTGTCGCTGCTGGCGTTGCGACTGCCAATGCGGTTGCCGCTGTTGACCCTGCTATCCCGAGCTACACCAAGACCACTGGTGTGTCGGGCAACCTGTCCAGCGTCGGCTCCGATACCCTGGCCAACCTCATGACCCTGTGGGCTGAGAACTACAAGAAAGAATATCCGAACGTAAACATCCAGATTCAGGCTGCCGGTTCTTCTACCGCGCCACCCGCGCTGACTGAAGGCACCGCTAACCTGGGCCCGATGAGCCGCAAGATGAAGGACAACGAGCTGCAAGCCTTCGAAACCAAGTACGGCTACAAGCCAACCGCTATCCCGGTTGCCGTGGATGCCTTGGCGGTGTTCGTGCACAAGGACAACCCGATCCAGCACCTGACCATGGAACAGGTCGACGCGATCTTCTCCTCGACGCGTCTGTGCGGAGCCAAAGCCGACGTGAAAACCTGGGGCGACCTGGGTGTGACCGGCGACCTGGCCAACAAGCCAGTGCAACTGTTCGGTCGTAACTCGGTATCCGGCACTTATGGCTACTTCAAAGAAGAAGCCCTGTGCAAAGGCGACTACAAGCCAAACGTCAACGAACAACCAGGCTCGGCTTCGGTCGTGCAGTCGATCAGCTCCTCGCTGAACGGCGTCGGTTATTCGGGCATCGGCTACAAGACCGCCAGCGTGAAAACTGTGGCCCTGGCCAAGAAAGGCAGCACCGAGTTCGTTGAAGACACTGAAGAAAACGCCTTGAACGGCAAGTATCCGCTGTCGCGTTTCCTCTACGTTTACGTCAACAAGGCCCCGAACAAGCCTCTGGCCCCGCTGGAAGCCGAGTTCGTGAAACTGATCCTGTCCAAACAGGGTCAGGAAGTGGTTGTGAAAGACGGCTACATCCCTCTGCCAGCCAAGGTTGCTGCAAAAGCACTGGCTGACCTGGGTCTGCAAGAAGGCGCCAACGTCGTAAAAAAGTAAAACCCTGAATCCGGGGTAGTCCCGGATTCCAGTGTGGGAGCGGGCTTGTGTGGCGAGGGGGTTTGCCCCCGTTCGATTGCGCAGCAATCGTAAACCGGTCAGCGCTTTCGCGAGCAAGCCCGCTCCCACACACCTCGAATTTTTGCTCCGCTGCCAGTTCCCACAGGCGGCGGATTTGTTGCGTCACTGCATTGTCATCTTTCTGTCATACAGAATCGCTAGGGTGTGCGCATGAATGATCTGGCCAACTCCACCATGACTACAAATCCCCCCAAGCGAATTGACTTCAATACGCCTGAGCTGCAACGCAAGCGCCGCATTCGTGCGCTGAAAGATCGCCTGACCCGCTGGTACGTCCTTGTCGGCGGCCTCGCCGTTCTTGGCGCGATCACCCTGATCTTCTTCTTCCTCGGTTACGTCGTCGCGCCCCTGTTCCAGGGTGCCGACCTGACCGCCAAAGACGCCATCACGCCCGCCTGGATGCAAGACGCTGGCAAGCCGCTGATGATCTCCCTCGAAGAGCAGAACCAGGTCGCCATGCGGGTTTCCGACAAGGGCCAGGCACTGTTCTTTGATATCGACAGTGGCGCCGAGCTGCGCCGCGTCGACCTGCCGATTCCGGCCGGCACCAGCGTGACCTCCATCGGTGAAGATCAACCCGGCCATCCATTGGTGGCGGTGGGTTTGTCCAACGGTCAGGCCCTGGTGTTCCGTCACACGTATAAAGTCAGTTACCCGGACGGCAAGAAAACCATCTCGCCGGCCGTTGAATATCCATACGGCGAAACACCCATCGCGCTGAACGAGGCGGGCGGTGCTCTGGAGCACGTCAGCCTCAACGCTACCGATTCGACCCTGTTGCTGGCCGGTTCCACCGGTGCGCAGCTGCATGTCATGTCGCTGACCAGCGAAGAAAACATGATGACCGGCGAAGTCACCAACGAGCAGAAGCGCATCGACCTGCCGCAAATGACTGAGCCGGTGAAGAATATCTTCGTCGACCCGCGTCAACAGTGGCTGTACGTGGTCAACGGCCGCGCTCAGGCCGATGTTTTCAGCCTGCGCGACAAGAGCCTCAACGGTCGCTACAAGCTGCTTGAAGACGGCAATGCCGAAGTGACCGCCAGCACTCAATTGCTGGGCGGCATCTCGCTGATCGTCGGCAACTCCAAGGGTGGTCTCGCCCAGTGGTTCATGGCCCGCGACCCGGATGGCGAGCTGCGTCTGAAGCAGATTCGTACCTTCCAGATGGGCACTGCGCCGATCGTTGAAATCACCGCCGAAGAACGCCGCAAAGGCTTCGTTGCCCTCGACGCGTCCGGCAAGCTCGGCGTGTTCCACAGCACCGCTCACCGTACTTTGCTGGTGGACCAGGTGGTCGACGGCCAAGGCCTGTTCGGCCTGTCGCCACGGGCCAACCGCGTGATTGTGGAGCAGGGCGGCAAACTGCAACCGCTGCTGCTCGACAACCCGCACCCGGAAGTCTCGTGGAGCGCGTTGTGGAGCAAAGTCTGGTACGAGAACTACGACGAGCCTAAGTACGTCTGGCAATCGACCGCCGCCAACACCGACTTCGAACCCAAGCTGAGCCTCTCGCCGCTGACCTTCGGTACTCTGAAAGCTGCGTTTTACGCGATGCTGCTGGCCGCGCCGCTGGCCGTCGCCGCAGCGATCTATACCGCGTACTTCATGGCTCCGGGCATGCGCCGCAAGGTCAAACCGGTGATCGAGCTGATGGAAGCGATGCCGACGGTCATCCTCGGTTTCTTCGCCGGCCTGTTCCTGGCGCCGTATGTGGAAGGGCATTTGCCGGGCATCTTCAGCCTGCTGATGCTCCTGCCGATCGGCATTCTGGTGGCGGGATTCGTCTTCAGTCGCCTGCCTGAATCCATCCGCCTGAAAGTGCCGGACGGTTGGGAAAGCGCGATCCTGATTCCGGTGATTCTGTTTGTGGGCTGGCTGTCGCTGTACATGAGCCCGTACATGGAAACCTGGTTCTTCGGCGGCGACATGCGCATGTGGATCTCCCACGACCTGGGGATTACCTACGACCAGCGCAACGCTCTGGTGGTCGGCCTGGCCATGGGCTTCGCGGTTATTCCGAACATCTACTCCATCGCCGAAGACGCCGTGTTCAGCGTGCCTCGCGGCCTGACCCTGGGCTCTCTGGCCCTCGGTGCCACGCCGTGGCAGACCATGACGCGTGTGGTGATCCTCACTGCCAGCCCGGGCATTTTCTCGGCGCTGATGATCGGCATGGGTCGTGCGGTCGGTGAAACCATGATCGTACTGATGGCCACCGGTAACACCCCGGTCATGGAAATGAACCTGTTCGAAGGCCTGCGCACCCTGGCTGCCAACGTCGCGGTGGAAATGCCCGAATCGGAAGTCGGCGGCAGTCACTACCGCGTGCTGTTCCTCTCGGCGCTGGTGTTGCTGTTGTTCACCTTCGTCATGAACACCCTCGCGGAACTGATTCGTCAGCGTCTGCGCAAGAAATACTCGTCGCTTTAAGAAAGGTAGAAGTCTGTGAAACAGAACTCCCTGAATGGATGGTTCAAGAGCGGCGCCCCCGGCGTCTGGATCAGCGGTGGCGCGGTGTCCATTGCGGTCATCATGACCATTGGCCTGTTGGCGGTGATTGCCGTGCGCGGTCTGGGTCACTTCTGGCCGGCGGACCTGATCCACGCCAGTTACGACGTGCCGGGCCAGGCCAATCACCTCGTCATCGGCGAAGTGGTGCAGAAGGAAGAAGTGCCACGCGAGCGTCTGAAAAGCGCTGGCCTGCCGGTGCCCGATCAGGGCCCGGAGTTCATGACCCGTGAGCTGATCAAGGTCGGCAACCGTGATTTGAACGGCACTGACTTCACCTGGATTGTCGGTGAGTGGCTGACCAACCAGAAAACCCCGCCAGAGCTGATGGCCATCGAGCGTCGCGAGTGGGGCAACTTCTACGGCTACCTGGTCAACGTCAAACAGGATGGCAAGGTCATCGCTGAAGGCGAGGCCGCATGGCCTGAGTTGCAGGCGCGTGTTGATCGCGTCAACCAACTCGCTGCGCAGCTCAAGACCCTGGAAAAGGTCGACATTGGCGCGATCAACGCCGGTCTCGAACGTGTGCGTCTGCACGGTCGTAAACTGGAACTGGCCGGCCATCTCGACGCTGGCGCACAAGCGGACCTGGAGTCCGAGCGTGCCGAGCTGAATGCCCGGTATCAAGAAATCGAAGTGCGTCTGAATGATCTGCACGCTCAGTTCAACCGCGACAGCCTGACCGCTCGCGATGCGAACGGCAAAGAGGTCGAAATCGGCATCGGCAAAGTGGTTCACGCCTACCAGCCGAATGCCATGGGCACTTTCACCAAGATCGGCTTCTACTTCAGCAAGGTCTGGGAATTTCTCAGTGATGACCCGCGTGAAGCCAACACCGAAGGTGGGATTTTCCCGGCGATTTTCGGCACCGTGATGATGACGTTGATCATGGCGATGATCGTGACGCCATTCGGCGTGCTGGCAGCGGTCTACCTGCGTGAATATGCACGTCAGGGGCCGATGACTCGCCTGATCCGCATCGCGGTGAACAACCTGGCGGGTGTTCCGGCCATCGTTTACGGCGTGTTCGGTCTGGGCTTCTTCGTCTATGTGCTCGGTGGTTCAGTCGACCGGTTGTTCTTCCCTGAAGCACTGCCAGCGCCGACCTTCGGTACGCCGGGCCTGCTCTGGGCCTCGCTGACCCTGGCGCTGCTGGCCGTGCCGGTGGTGATCGTGGCCACCGAAGAAGGCTTGGCGCGGATTCCTCGCACCGTGCGCGAAGGCTCGTTGGCCCTTGGCGCGACTAAGGCCGAAACCTTGTGGAAGATCGTGCTGCCAATGGCCAGCCCGGCGATGATGACCGGCATGATCCTCGCCGTGGCCCGTGCCGCCGGTGAAGTGGCGCCGCTGATGCTGGTGGGTGTGGTGAAACTGGCGCCGTCGCTGCCGCTGGATGGTAACTACCCGTACTTGCACCTGGACCAGAAGATCATGCACTTGGGCTTCCACATTTATGACGTCGGCTTCCAGAGCCCGAACGTCGAAGCCGCGCGGCCGCTGGTGTACGCCACTGCATTGCTGCTGGTGCTGGTGATTGCCACGCTCAACTTGTCGGCCGTTTATATCCGTAACCATCTGCGCGAAAAATACAAAGCACTGGATAGCTAAATTGATTGGTCGGCGCTGTCCCTTGTGGGAGCTGGCTTGCCTGCGATGCAGACGACTCGGTCTGTCAGTAACACCGCAGTGATGCCATCGCAGGCAAGCCAGCTCCCACAGGGACCGGCGTCAGACAGAGATTTTGAGTAAGCCGCTGGCCCGAACACCAAGCCAGCGGTTCAACGAACCGAATTTGTTAGCACAGGGAGCCTCCCATGCAGCACGAAGCACACACTCACGGCATCAACATGTCGGCCCTGGGCCGCGACAAACAGAGCCTGAGCCTCGAGCAGGAAACCGTGGCCATCGAAGTGCCGGGCCTGAGCCTGTTCTACGGCGACAAACAAGCGCTGTTCGACGTCAGCATGAACATCCCGAAACAGCGCGTGACCGCCTTCATCGGCCCGTCCGGCTGCGGCAAGTCCACGCTGCTGCGTACCTTCAACCGCATGAACGACCTGGTGGACGGCTGCCGCGTCGACGGCGCGATCAACCTCTACGGCAACAACATCTACCGCAAGGGCGAGGACGTGGCCGAGCTGCGTCGCCGGGTCGGCATGGTGTTCCAGAAGCCCAACCCGTTCCCGAAAACCATCTACGAAAACGTGGTTTACGGTTTGCGCATCCAGGGCATCAACAAGAAACGCATCCTCGACGAAGCCGTCGAGTGGGCGTTGAAAGGCGCGGCGCTGTGGGATGAGGTCAAAGACCGTCTGCACGAGTCGGCGCTCGGCCTGTCCGGTGGTCAGCAGCAACGTCTGGTGATTGCCCGCACCATCGCCGTGGAGCCGGAAGTGCTGCTGCTCGACGAACCGTGCTCGGCACTCGACCCGATCTCCACGCTGAAAGTCGAAGAGCTGATCTACGAACTGAAATCCAAGTTCACCATTGTTATCGTGACCCACAACATGCAACAGGCCGCGCGGGTTTCCGACTACACGGCGTTCATGTACATGGGCAAACTGGTGGAATTCGGCGACACCGATACTCTGTTCACCAATCCGGCGAAGAAGCAGACCGAAGACTACATCACCGGTCGTTACGGCTAGGAAGCTGTTGTTGCTCATTGAACTGACGCTGCGGTCCGCCGCACCTTACCGGACGCTCCAAGGACGCCAAAGATGATTAGTAAAGAAGGCCTTACTCACCACATTTCCGCACAGTTCAACGCCGAGCTCGAGGAGGTGCGCAGCCACCTGCTGGCCATGGGCGGGCTGGTCGAGAAGCAGGTCAACGACGCGGTCACTGCGCTGATCGAGGCCGACTCCGGCCTGGCCCAGCAAGTGCGCGAGATCGACGACCAGATCAACCAGATGGAACGCAACATCGACGAAGAATGCCTGCGCATTCTGGCCCGTCGTCAGCCGGCGGCGTCGGACTTGCGTTTGATCATCAGCATCTCCAAGTCGGTGATCGACCTGGAGCGCATCGGCGACGAAGCCACCAAGATCGCCCGTCGTGCCATTCAGTTGTGCGAAGAAGGCGAAGCGCCGCGCGGTTACGTCGAGGTTCGCCACATCGGTGACCAGGTGCGCAACATGGTTCGCGATGCCCTGGACGCGTTTGCCCGCTTCGACGCCGACCTGGCGTTGTCGGTGGCGCAATACGACAAAATCATCGACCGCGAATACAAGACCGCACTGCGTGAACTGGCCACCTACATGATGGAAGACCCGCGCTCTATCTCGCGGGTCTTGAGCATTATCTGGGTGCTGCGTTCCCTGGAGCGAATCGGCGACCATGCGCGCAACATCTCGGAACTGGTGATTTACCTGGTGCGCGGCACCGACGTGCGTCACCTGGGCCTCAAGCGCATGAAAGAAGAAGTTGAAGGCACAAGTGCCGAAACCGCTAATGTTCCGGGCAAAGCTGACGATAAGTAGGATTGCCCCTAGGAAAGCGCCCGGCCCTTTGGCCGGGCGTTTTTGTTTGCGTGGCTTTCGAATTGAAAAGCAGCACCCGCGAACGAAAAGTCCCGGCGTGACTGAAGAGTTTTGGCAAAGTGCCATCAGCCAGCGTTATGCTTGCCGGGATTTTTAAAGGGGTGTTGGATGAGCAAGATCAGTGTGTTGGTCGTGGACGATGCGTCGTTCATTCGTGACCTGGTGAAGAAGTGCCTGCGTAACTACTTCCCGGGGATCCGGACCGAAGATGCAGTCAACGGCAAAAAGGCCCAGGCCATGTTGGCCAAGGAAGCGTTCGACCTAGTGTTGTGCGACTGGGAAATGCCGGAAATGTCTGGCTTGGAATTGCTCACTTGGTGCCGCGAGCAGGACAACCTCAAGACCATGCCGTTCGTGATGGTGACCAGCCGTGGCGACAAAGAGAACGTGGTCCAGGCGATTCAGGCTGGGGTTTCCGGCTACGTCAGCAAACCGTTCACCAATGAACAGCTGCTGACCAAGGTCAAACAGGCGCTGAACAAGGTCGGCAAGCTCGACACTTTGATGAACAGCGCGCCGACCAAAATGAACTCGGCATTCGGCAATGACTCCTTGAGCGCGTTGACGGGTGGCAAGGCAGCCGTGGTCACGCCCTCGGCTGCACCGGTCAACCCGTTCGCCAAACCTGTCGCCGCCGCGCCAGCCCCGGCCGCGGCACCGTCTCGCGGCCTGCTCAACAGCCCGCCGGTCAAGGCACCTGCTGCTTCCGCCGCGCCAGCTGGCGGTCGTGGCCAAGGCCAACTGCGCTTGCCGAGCGGCACTCAGCAATGCGTGATCAAGGCCTTGAGCATCAAGGAAGCACTGCTGGTGGTGAAACGCACCGACACCTTGCCGCAAGTCCTCGATAGCGCCGTACTCGACCTGGAGCAGGGCGACAACGCCGAAGTTGCTCGTCTCAACGGCTACCTGCACGCCATCGTCGCCCACGAGCCGAAGCCCGACAGCGAATGGCTGCAACTGACCTTCCGTTTTGTCGACCAGGATGCGCAGAAGCTCGACTACATCTCCCGCCTGATTGCCCGGGGCACCGCGCAGAAGCATTTCGTACCGGGCGCGTAAGCCCGGCGTCGCCTTCTCGTACGCCTTCGCGGGCAAGCCTCGCTCCTACAGGTTCACCGTTTACCTGTAGGAGCGAGGCTTGCCCGCGAAGAGGCCATCGAGTTCGCCGCACCTCTCCCGAACAGCCCATTTTGAAACATCTGCCGACTACGCTGGTCCATTTCAGCTGCTAGGCTCCTTCCCAGGCCTTACTCGACAGAATCTTGCCCATGCTCGCGCGCCTGCTGTTTTTCTGTGGTCTTTTCATGGCCTCCACCTCGGCTGTGGCCATGACGATTTACCGGTCCACCGACGCCAGTGGCGTGGTCTCTTACAGCGACCGCCCCACTAAAGGCGCGAAGGTGTTCGTTTTTCGGGACCGGATGGTCGAGCGCCTTGAGCGGCAGGTGTACCTCGACATCAAGGAGCAGAACGGCATGGACAGCGTGTTCGTACGCAACGACCTGTATGCGCCGGTCGAGATCGAGCTGAGTTTTTCCGGGCTGAATAACGTCAGCGGTGCGCCGAGCCGGCCGATCCGTCGGGTTCTGCCGGCGCGCAGTAACCTTCGTCTGGCACTGCTCAAGGCGACGAAGGCCGGAAGGCCGTTGGCATACACCCCAAGGTTCGAATATTCCCTGGGCGACCCCGCAGGGGCCGCCATGGCCTATCGATATCCGTTGCCCTGGCGCGGTGGGCCGTTTCGGCTGAGTCAGGGCGCCAATGGCCAATACAGCCACTACGGGCCGAAGAACCGTTATGCGATGGACATCGCCATGCCCGAAGGCACGCCAATCATCGCGGCGCGCGGCGGGATGGTGGTGAAAACCGAGAATGGCCAGAACGGACGCGGCAACGATCCGTCGGGCAATTTCGTGCGGGTATTGCACGATGACGGGACCATGGGCGTGTACCTGCACCTCAAGAAAGGTTCAATCAGCGTACGGGAAGGTCAGCGAGTGGTGGTGGGCAGTGCGCTGGCGCTGTCGGGCAATACCGGCAACAGCAGCGGCCCGCACCTGCACTTTGTGGTGCAGCGCAATACCGGGTTGGGGCTGGTGTCGATTCCGTACCAGTTCAATCAACCGGTGGGGGCGTTGCCCAACTTTGCGTTGGGCAAGCAGTAATGGGTTGCCTGACCCAACGCCATCGCGGGCAAGCCCGCTCCCACAGGTCCTGCGCAAATCCTTGTGGGAGCGGGCTTGCCCGCGAAGGGGTCGACGCGGATCCGGATCAGCCTATCAATCCAGCATCAACACCTTGGCCAAAATGATCTTCGGCCCTTTCATCTTCTTGATGATGATCCGCAAGCCTTCGACTTCCAGCACCTCTTCCTCTTCCGGCACCCGTTTCAGGGTTTCGTAGACCAGCCCGGCGAGGGTTTCGGCCTCGATGTGGTCCAAGTCGATGCCCAGCAGGCGTTCAACCTTGAACAGCGGCGTATCGCCCCGCACCAGCAGTTTGCCCGGCTGATACGCGAGGATCCCGCGTTCGGCCTTGCGGTGTTCGTCCTGAATATCGCCCACCAGCACTTCCAGCACGTCTTCCATGGTCAGGTAACCGATGATGTTGCCGTCGGCTTCCTCGACCACAGCGAAATGCGAGCCGCCCTTGCGGAACTGTTCCAGCAGCTGCGACAGCGGCATGTGACGAGATACACGCTCCAGCGGCCGGGTCAGCTCGGCGAGGTTGAACGACTCGGGAATATGGTCCAGAGCGGCCAGTTCCAGCAGCAGATCCTTGATGTGCAGCAGGCCGACGAACTCCTGGCGCTCGCTGTCGTACACCGGGTAGCGGCTGAACTTGTGGCGACGGAACATCGCCAGGATTTCCTTGAGTGGCGCGTTGAACTCCAGCGTCACCAGGTCTTCCCGGGAGTTGGCCCAGTCGACCACTTCCAGCTCGCCCATCTCCACCGCCGAGGCCAGTACGCGCATGCCTTGGTCGCTCGGGTCCTGGCCACGGCTGGAGTGCAGGATCAGTTTCAGTTCTTCACGGCTGTAATGGTGCTCGTGATGAGGGCCGGGCTCACCCTGGCCGGCGATTCGAAGAATCGTGTTGGCGCTGGCGTTGAGCAGGTAGATGGCCGGGTACATGGCCCAGTAGAACAGGTACAGCGGCACCGCGGTCCAGAGCGACAGCAGCTCGGGTTTACGGATGGCCCAGGATTTCGGGGCCAGTTCGCCGACCACGATGTGCAGGTACGAAATGATAAAGAACGCCGTGAAGAACGACACGCCTTTGACCACTTCGGCGGACTCTACGCCAACGGCGCTCAGCACCGGCTCGAGAATGTGCGCGAACGCCGGCTCACCGACCCAGCCCAGGCCGAGGGAGGCGAGGGTGATACCCAATTGGCAGGCCGAGAGGTAAGCATCGAGCTGACTGTGCACGGTGCGCAGGATATGCCCGCGCCAGCCGTGCTTTTCAGCGATGGCTTCGACCCGGGTCGAGCGCAGTTTGACCATGGCAAATTCTGCCGCAACGAAAAATCCGTTGAGCAAAACCAGGATCAGAGCAAAAAGAATCATGCCGAAATCGGCGAAAAGTGTCGCGAGGGTCAAGCCAGGGGAAGGGTCCATGATGGAGTTTTGCGGGTTCCGTGTATTCGAAAGGAAAGAAAAAAGTGCGCCTGAAGGGCAGGCACAAGTCAGCCAATGTAGCGGCTGACCGGGCAATTGCCTAGTGGCGAGTGCTGACTGGTATCAGTCGGCGGCGCTGATGACGCGGGATTTGGTGACCTGGGCTGGCGCAAAATGGCAAGTAAACGTGCTGCCGTGGCCCGGCACACTGCTGATTTCCATGCGTGCCCGGTGGCGCAGCAACACGTGTTTGACGATGGCCAGCCCCAGCCCGGTGCCGCCGGTGTTGGAGTTGCGGCTGGAATCGACGCGGTAAAAGCGCTCAGTCAGGCGTGGCAAGTGTTTGCTGTCGATGCCAATCCCCGAATCCTGCACGCTCAGGTGTGCGCCTTGATCGTCACCCCACCAGCGTATGCGGATATTGCCTTCGGCCGGGGTGTATTTCACTGCGTTGAACACCAGGTTGGAAAACGCGCTGCGCAATTCCGCTTCGCTGCCCTTGAGCAGAATCGTCGGATCGGCTTCCAGGGTGATGGTCTGATTGCGTTGACCGGACAGCTGCTGAGCGTCGCCCTTGATCGATTGCAGCAGGCTGTCGATGGACACCGGTTGATTGTCCGACGGGTAATCGGTGGCTTCCAGTTTGGCCAGCAGCAGCAAATCGTTAAGCAAGGTCTGCATGCGCCCGCCTTGCTGCTGCATCTGCTGCAGGGCACGGGTCCAGCGCGGGTTCACGTCCTCGACGTTGTCGAGCAGGGTTTCCAGATAGCCGCAGATCACCGTCAGCGGCGTGCGCAGTTCGTGGGATACGTTGGCGATGAAGTCTTTGCGCATCTGTTCCAGCTGATGAATACGCGTCACGTCGCGCACCAGCATCAAGTGTTCGTTGTTGCCGTAGCGGGTGATGTACAGCTGAATGCGCAGGCGATCGTTGATCGGCGACGGTATTTCCAACGGCTCTGCGTAGCTGTCCTGCTCGAAGTACTCCTTGAAGCGCGGATGGCGCACGAGGTTGGTCACGGGCTGGCCGCTGTCTTGAGGGGTCTTGAGGCCGAGCAAGGTTTCGGCCGCGCGGTTCCACCATTCCAGGTTGCCGTCGCTGTCGAGCATGATCACCGCGTCTTTGAGCGCGGCGGTGGATTCCTGGACCCGGTCGATCACTGCTTGCAGGCGCCCGCGCACCCGTTGGTCGCGGCGTTGCAGGTGGTAGATGCTGTCGAATACTTCACCCCATAGGCCGTAGCCGTCGGGCGGTGCTTCATCGGGTTGGAGCAGGCGCAGCCATTCGTGCAGGCGTAGCAACTGTTTGAGGGTCCAGGCCAGGTAAAGGCCCAGGCCCACGGCGAGGCTCCAGCCGTAGTAGCCGGAAATCAGGCCGATCACCAGGCAGGCGGTGACCAGCAACAGCATGTGGCGAATCAGGGTGCCATGCCAGTTTTGGTTCACGGAAAAATGCGTCCTTGTCAGCGAGTCTGGCGGTCGGCTCAGGCCTTGGTGGAAAACCGGTAGCCGGTGCCGCGCACGGTTTGTACCAGATTTTCATAGGCATCGCCGAGGGCTTTGCGCAGGCGACGGATGTGCACATCGACGGTGCGCTCTTCGACATAGACGTTGCCGCCCCAGACCTGATCCAGCAACTGGCCACGGGTGTAGGCGCGTTCCTGGTGAGTCATGAAAAATTGCAGCAAACGATATTCGGTGGGGCCCATCTCCGCCGGTTTGCCGTCGATGGTCACGCGGTGGCTGATCGGGTCCAGCAGCAGGCCGCCGACTTCGATTGGCGATTCGCCATCGGTCGGGCCGGCGCGGCGCAGCACGGCTTTCAAGCGCGCAACCAGCTCGCGCGGGGAAAACGGTTTGGTGATGTAGTCGTCAGCGCCGACTTCCAGGCCCTGGATCTTGTTGTCCTCTTCGCCCTTGGCGGTGAGCATGATGATCGGGATACCCCCGGTCAGTTCATCGCGCTTGAGGCGGCGGGCCAGCTCGATGCCGGAGGTGCCGGGCAGCATCCAGTCGAGCAAAATCAGGTCCGGCTTGCGGTCGACGATGATGGCATGGGCCTGCTGCGAGTTTTCCGCCTCCAGGCAGTCATAGCCGGCCATTTCCAACGCAACGGCGATCATTTCGCGAATGGGCGCTTCGTCGTCGACGATCAGAATGCTCCTGCCAACCATGCCTTAATCCTCTTGTCATTTAACTGTCTTGCGCCGCATTAGATAACGGAATTATTGCAGTCGTGTGACAGTATTTTAGCCGCCCTGCGATTGTCGTGATCCTGAACTAAGCTCTAAGTCCGAATCCTGACAACCACAAAAGGAAGGTTTCCATGAATCAAAGTACGTTTTCCTTCAAATCCCTGCTGTTGGGCGCTGCCCTGATTTTTCCGACCATGGCCTTCGCCGCCGATCCAGCCATGATGAAGGGCGGCATGATGGTCGATCATAAGGGTATGACCGTTTACACGTTCGATAAGGACGCCGGCGGCAAGTCGATGTGTAACGATGATTGTGCCAAGAACTGGCCACCGATGATGGCCCCGGCGGGCGCCAAGGCAGAAGGCAAATGGACGGCTATCAAACGTGACGATGGCACCATGCAATGGGCTTATGACGGTAAGCCGCTGTATACATTTGTGAAGGACGAAAAACCTGGGGAAATGAAGGGGGACGGCATGAAGGATGTCTGGCACGTCGTCCATGAGTCGCAAAAGTAACCGGCTCAAGACTGTAGCAGCTGGCGTAGCCTGCGTTCGGCTGCGCAGGCTTCGCCAGCTGCTACAGATCAATCGCAGTCAACGCAACGCGTAATCCAGCACAATCCCGACAAAAATCGCCAAGCCCGCCCAGTGGTTGTGCAAAAACGCCTGGAAGCAGCGCATCCGGTCCTTGCTGCGGGTGTACCAGAACTCCCATGCAAAACAGCCCGCCGCCGCCAGTAACCCGAGGTGGAACCAGCCGCCGAGATGGAATTTCGAACCCGCCAGCAGCAGGCAACCCAACGCCAGGCCTTGCAGGGTCAGAATGATTGCCCTGTCGGCGTCGCCAAACAGGATCGCCGTGGATTTCACCCCGATCTTCAGGTCATCGTCGCGGTCGGTCATGGCGTAATAGGTGTCGTAGCCCACGGTCCACAACAGGTTGGCGATCCACAGCAACCAGGCCGCCGCTGGCAGTTCACCGGTTTCGGCGGTAAACGCCATGGGCATGCCCCAGGAGAACGCCGCGCCCAATACCACTTGCGGGTAATAGGTGTAGCGCTTCATGAACGGGTAACTGAACGCCAGGGCCAAACCGCCCAGCGACAACCAGACAGTCGCCGCGTTGGTACACAGCACCAGCAGGAAACTCACACCCATCAGCACCGCGAAGAACACCAGTGCTTCTTTCGAGCTGATCTTGCCGCTCACCAGCGGCCGTTGCTCGGTACGTTTCACGTGGCCATCGACCTTGCGGTCCGCCCAATCGTTGATCACACAACCGCCAGCGCGGGTCAGTACCACGCCGAGCACGAAAATCACGATATTGGCCAATGAAGGCGAGCCTTCACCGGCAATCCAGAGTGCCCATAACGTTGGCCACAGCAGCAAATAAATGCCGATCGGCTTATCCATGCGGGTCAGCTGAATGAAATCCCAGGCTCGTGGATTCAAGCGATTCAGGGACTTGAGCAGGCTCTGGTACATCAGCAAATCTCCGGATGGGCGCGGGCGGCGCTCCACAAGTTCGGCAGGAAGATCTCGGCCACCAGCACGCTCAAGGCGCCGCGATCGAAGCGCGAACGTCGGCCCCACAGTTCAGGCGCCTGGGCATCCACCGGCAACCATTCCTGAGGGTAATGACAAACCTCGATGGCCCGACGCTGAAACGCCTGATCGCAAAACAACAATTCGCCCAGGGAGCGGCTGCCCAGCTCGTCCATATGCAATCCATCACCCTGCAACGCACTGCGCGCCGCTACGCTGCGGGCAAACACCCAGGCTTCACCGTGGCCATGCAGATACACCTCGCGCACCCAGCCTTCACTGCCTTCTGCCAGATCCAGCGCGGCGCATTCGTCGGCGCGCAGCGATTGCCAGCCTTCGAACAACGGCGTGATGCTGAAACCGTCATTCGACAGGCGGATCAGGCGCCGGGTCAGCGATCCTTCATCGAACAGCCAATTGAGCGTAGACGTGTCGGGGAGGTGCGTCAGTTGGCTTCGAGGGAGCCAGAGCGGCGTCGGGGAGGGGGCTTTTGAGTGCGGCACAGTGAGTCATTATTGGCAGCAAATGAGGCGGCGAGCTTACCATGTCAGGCAACGATTTTGATTGATCCGGCCTGCCGTTGCACCAAACAGGCTTGCATCTGTCGGGCCCGATCAGTACAAAACGCCCTGAGCCGGACGGCAGCGCCTCACCCATCGACCGTTCGCGCCGGCAAAAGCCTGAATCCCGAGGAAATACCTGAATGAAAAAGTGGCAATGTGTGGTCTGCGGCCTGATCTATAACGAAGCCGACGGCTGGCCGGACGATGGCATTTCGCCGGGCACACTGTGGCAGGACGTACCGGAAGACTGGCTGTGCCCGGACTGCGGCGTGGGCAAGATGGATTTCGAAATGATTGAAATCAACTAAGAGAATCAAAGGAGCAACAAGGAATGAACGCACCTGTCGTGATCGTCGGCACTGGGCTGGCTGGCTACAACCTGGCCCGGGAGTTTCGCAAACTCGATGGCGAAACCCCTCTGCTGCTGATTACTGCAGATGACGGGCGCTCCTACTCCAAGCCGATGCTCTCCACCGGCTTCGGCAAGAATAAAGACGCCGATGGCCTGAGCATGGCCGAACCGGGCGCCATGGCCGAGCAATTGAAGGCCGAAGTGCGCACCCACACGCGCATCAGCGGTATCGATCTTGGCCATAAACGCCTGTGGATTGGTGAGGAAGCGGTGATCTACCGCGACCTGATCCTGGCCTGGGGGGCGGAAACCGTGCGAGTGCCGATCGAAGGCGACGCAGCTGATGCCGTTTTCCCGATCAATGATCTTGAAGACTACGCACGCTTTCGCGCGGCCGCGGCCGGCAAGCGTCGGGTGTTGCTGCTGGGCGCCGGTTTGATCGGCTGCGAATTCGCCAACGATCTCATCCTCGGTGGTTACGAGGTGCAACTGGTGGCACCTTGCGAACAGGTCATGCCGACCTTGTTGCACCCGGCCGCGGCCGCTGCGGTCCAGGCCGGCCTGGAAAGCCTGGGCGCGCGCTTCCACCTCGGGCCGGTGCTCAATCGCTTGCAACGAGTGGCTGACGGCCTGGAAGCGCATCTGTCCGACGGTCAGGTCATCCCTTGCGACGTGGTGGTTTCGGCCATTGGTCTGCGTCCGCGCATTGATCTGGCGGCTGCGGCGGGTGTGCAGGTCAACCGTGGCGTGGTGGTCGACCGTCACCTGAAAACCTCTCACGCCAATATCTACGCCTTGGGCGACTGCGCCGAGGTCGATGGGCTGAATCTGTTGTACGTCATGCCCCTTATGAGCTGTGCGAGAGCGCTGGCCCAGACCCTCGTCGGAAACCCTGTGGCGGTGAGTTATGGCCCGATGCCGATCACTGTGAAAACCCCGGTCTGTCCATTGGTGGTTTCGCCACCACCACGGGGCGCGGAAGGCGTCTGGACGGTCGAAGGGCAGGGCGCGGACATCAAGGTGCTGTGCCGCGACAGCGCCGGCCAATTGCTGGGCTATGCCCTGACAGGCGCGGCGGTGATGGAAAAACTCGCCCTGAACAAAGAACTTCCACCCTTGCTGGCGTAAATACCGGTCGTTCTGTCGGAATCACCCCGCTTTTGCCCCTACAAAGGTTGCGGGGAGACTGGCGCCGCTCTTAAGCGCGTGCCATTCTCACTCCCGTCTGCCGCAGAGTAGAGCACCTGCGGCGCCTTGGGCGCTGTTCCAACGAGAACAGCACGGACATAACAACAAAAAACCGTCAAAGGGGCTTCACTAATGCGTAAACCAGAACTCGCTGCTGCAATTGCTGAAAAAGCAGACCTCACCAAAGAGCAGGCCAACCGCGTTCTCAACGCCGTTCTCGAAGAAATCACCGGCGCTCTGCACCGCAAAGACAGCGTTACGCTGGTGGGCTTCGGGACTTTCCTGCAACGCCATCGCGGTGCACGTACCGGCAAAAACCCGCAAACCGGTGAGCCAGTGAAAATCAAGGCCAGCAACACCGTCGCCTTCAAGCCAGGCAAGTCGTTGAAAGACAGCGTCAATCCATAATTGCGGCGAACTCCCAGAATAGTGGGGGGAACCGTATTGAAAAATGGGCACGCCGATTGAATCGGGTGCCCATTTTTTGTCTTTGCCGGCAACTGAATTATCGTTCTATAGGCTGTACAAGATGTTGTAGAACGATTTTTGTTCAGTCACCCTTGAGTAAATCGATTGGTTCGGTTTTGGTTAGCTGGATCTTGAAAAGGGTAATCACCTGCATGCTGAGTGGGACCTAGGCTCTATCAATTGAGCCGACCTTCTCCGTATCGACCACTTCTGCACCTATCAGATTTAGTTCTTTAAGTGCAGTGGCGGCGTGAGGCGAAAGAAATACGAATCCAAGTAAAGTAATTTCATCGATACTAAAAAAATCTGTGCTGATATTTTCTTTGATTGTCAGGCTGATGATATTTTTGATTTCGCCGCTCGCTCGAAAATTAATCTTCGACTGTGTCTGATCGATCACGTCCACAGGCTCCTTGTCTATTCGTTGCTGGCGCATGAAAAAATATTGGCGCTGTGCGACCGAAACGCCCTTCGGGTTGACGATCTCCAGTTCTGCGATCTCCCATCGGGAAGTCTTGAGGGTCTGGAAGGCTTTCAGGAAGCGCTCACTGACAATATGCCCCTCAAAGGCTGTGCAAAAGTCAAAGTCATAGCGCTTGTCCTTGGTAATCAGCACCAGCTTTTTCGGGAGGGGAGCGAGAGCTTCGTCGGGGCCCGCGTCGTGCCAGTCGGCATCCATCGCATGGTCATAGGCGCCAGGGCTGAACGACTCATGAATAACGCCATCAATGAAGGTGGGGCAGTTTTTGTCTTTCTTGAATGCAAGGGTATAGAACATGAAAGCCTCTTGTCAGCAAAGTCGACCGGTACTGGATTTGGTTCGTATTCTTCCTGAAATAGTCTTCTTGCGAAGGCTGCTTTGTAGTGATGAAACCTGTTGCTGTGCCTGTGCCTTGGTAATAAGTTTTGCGTTATAGCGTGCTTTGATCCTGCCCAGTTTTCTGTCCACCAGGTCCGAATAGTCCTTGTGTGAACCATTGTGGTAAACCGGTCTGCCAATGGCCGCGGCCTTTGCTTGGCTATCTGGCATCAGCAGGCCGTTGGGGGCTTTGTTTTGTGTGCCGCCCAGACCAATGGAGTTCATGAATTTGTCATGCCGCTTCCATACCGCTACTGGGATGACATGTTGGGCTTGCATGTTGTCACCAACGACGCCTCCCAGAGATCTATCGAGGACAGAGCTGGGGCTCCAGCCCCACGGGTCTGCCCAGCCAATGGGGTTGGGTCCATAACCATAGAGGTTCAGGCCACCCGCCAAGCCAATCGGATCCGGCGTCGTAAAACGCCCCACATCCGGATCATAGAACCGAAACGTGTTGTAGTGCAGCCCGGTCTCCCGGTCCAGGTACTGACCCTGGAACCGCAGGTTCTGTTCCTCGATGTAATACGGTTCGCGTATCTCCTGGAGGGTGTTGCCCCAGACTCGATACCAGGCCTGCCACACCATGGCGCCGTCGGCTTCCGTCAGTTGCTCGGGCAGGTCGCTCAGGTCGTTGTGGTAGTAACGGACCTTCTGCAAGCCGCCGCTGCCATCGATCCGCGCCAGCGGTTCATAACCGTTATCGGCATACAGATACAGGCTGGTCTGGCTATTGCGGTGTTCCTGCAACAAGCGCAAGCCATCCCAGGTAAAGCGCGTTTCACCCAGCGGATAGCCGTTGTTGTCGTGCTCGGTCTTGCCGATTCGCCGCCCCAACGGATCGTAGGTCATGCGCACAACCGTTTCCCGCGCACCGTTTTCGTTGCGCACTTCAATCAACCGGCTTTCGGCGTCGTAGGCAAAGCGTTGCAGGCCCCGTTTAGCGCTGCGTTTTTCGATCATCCGGCCAAAGGCGTCGTAGCGGTAACGCTTGTCCTGATAGGTCAGCAGTTTGTTGTGCACCACCAGCCCGGCGCCGGGTTGCGGGCCGTCCAGCAGGTTGGCGGCGGCGTCGTAGGCGAAGGTTTCGCGCTGGCCGTGCAGGCTGTCCTGGCTGGCGATGATGCGGCCGGTGGCGTCGTAGTGCAGCAGTTGGCGGTGTTGCGCGGCGGGTTGTTGGTCGAGTTTGCCGATCAGGTTGTCGGCGGGGTCGTACTCGAAATGTTTCTGCACGGCGGCCGGCATCAGCGATGGCTGGCTGGTGTGTCGGCGTTGGCGTGAGCGTAAGCGCCCGCTGCGGTCGTATTCGCTGCGGGTGCTGATCTGGCCTTGGGTGCGCAGCACTTCGCGGTGCAGGCGATCACGCTCGAAGTCGCTGATGACCTGGCCGTCGAGGTTGATCTGGTGCAGGTGGCCGCTGCCGTAGTACAGGCGATTGAGCCAGCGGTCGTCGGGCAGTTGGGTCTGGATCAGGTTGCCGAGTTCGTCATAGTGATATTGCAGGCTGCCAGCCGCGCTTTGTTCTTCGAGCAACTGGCCGAGGGCGTCGTAGGCGAAGCTCAGGGTTTGTGCATTGCCGTGGTGGTCGGTGAAGGTGACGGCGGTGAGCTGGTCCAATGGGTCGTAGGTGTAGTTGGTACGGCCATCGTCGGTGATTTTGGCGATCAGCCGGCCGACAGCGTCGCGTTTCAGTCGATGAACGATGGGGGCCAGGGGCGTCTCGGGGACGACGGCCAGGCCGTTGCCGTAAGGCGCCGGAACAGCCGTGACCGCCGCGATGTTATCCAGCAGATCATAGGTGTAGCGCTTGGCGCTGCCATCCAGATCCTGTTGTTCTGTCAGTCGATCCCCCGCATCCCAGGCAAACCGATAACTCTCGCCGTTCTCATTGGTCAGCGCTTGCAGCCGCCCGTAGCTGTCATACCCGAACTGCACCTGCCGGCCATGGGCGTCGGTACGCTGACGCACCTGGCCGCGACGGTTGTGTTGATAGAGCGTGGTGTGCCCGGCCGGGTCGGTATAACCGGTCAACTGGCCGCTGACGTCGTGCTGATACTGCTCGGTGCGCCCGTCCGGCAATTGGCTGCTGAGCAACCGCCCTTGGGCGTCGTAGCTGAATTGGGTGCGTTCGCCGAGGGCATCGGTGATGACTTGCAGATAGCCCCGGTTGTCGTAGCTGAACCGCGTCGGATAACCCGAGCAATCGATGTGTTCGATCAATTGGCCGAACGGGTTCCAGCGCAGCTTTTTGCTTTTGCCGGTGGCGTCGATGATTTCCACGACCTGGCCGTGGGCGTCGTAGCGGTAGCGGGTGATGTGGCCCAGCGGATCGGTCTCGACGATGCGGTTGCCGTGCTGATCGTAGCGATACTGCCAGCTGTTGCCGGCGGCGTCGGTTTCCACCAGCGGCAGGGCCCAGAGTTCAAGCCATAGGGTCGAATCGCTGCGGCCCAGCGGGTCGGTTTCGCCGATCATGTTGCCGGCGTCGTCGAAGCTGTAGGCGTAGTGCCCGCCCAGCGGGTCGGTGGCACTGAGCAATTGGCGCTCGTCGTTCCATTCGAACTGCCAGGTCTGGCCGAGGTTGTCGGTGTATTCGGTGATCTGGTGCTGGGTGTTCCACCGGCGCGTATTGACGCGCTGCGAACCATCGGTGATGCGCGTGACACCGGCGCCGAGGTCATAGTCGAACTGGTAAGCGTCGCCTTCGTCGGTCCAGTGCCCGACCACGCGCCATTCAAGGTCTTCGATCAACGCCCATTCATAGAAGCAACGCAGCCCCGTGGGCAACTGATGCTCGACCATCCGCTGTCCGGCGTCGTAACTGAAGCGCCGTTGTACTTGGCCGGTGGCGTCGTGCACTTCGGCCAGGTTGCCGGCTGCGTCGTAGCCATAGCTGACGAGTATTTCACGGTGTTGGTCGGGGTACAGGCGTTCAACCCGAGTCACTCGACTGCCTTCTTGAATCAGCTCGACCTGCACCAGATCAAAGGTGTCTCTTAGCCGAACAAGCTGCCCGACGTCGTCATAGTCGAGATGGATGCGGTTGTCGTTGCGGTCGCCCAATTGATCAAGGCGCAGCAGCGCCGTATTGCCCGGCGTTGGATTGAACAAGCGGTAGATGCCGTCATCGCTTTCGATCAACAACTGCCCATTAACATGGCGTCGAACACTAAGCCCCTCACCCGCGCTGAACACCGCACCGCCCAAGGGGATCGAACCCATGTCGATGCGCCGGGCCTGCTCATCGGTGTAGACCAGCGTTTCCCCGCCCTCCGGGTGAGGCAGGATTTCAACCCGCACCTCGTAGGACATACTCCAACCCGCCCCGAACAACCCGTCGCGCCGCTCGTCACGGCTGTTGTAGAAGCGCTGCCAATCCATCGGCAAGATGCCAGGCAACACGAAATCCAGCTCTTCAGCGCCACCCAGCACCTTGGCCCCGGTGGCGGCATGCACCGGGTTCGAAGAGCCCATGGCAGCGTTGGCCATGGCGCCCATCGCGCTGCTGACGGCCATCGACGTCGCGCCTGCGACCAGCATGCACGGCAGTTTGCTGAAGAATTTCCCCTTGCCGCCCTTGAGCATCAGCAACGCGGTGACCGCCAGCCCCACGCCCGGGGTCTTGCCGCTGCGGATCTCGCGCACCACCACCGAACCGCCGCCAATGGTCACGTTGGATGAGATCAGCCCGGACGACACCACCTTGGCGTCACAGGTGCTGCGGTCACCGCTGCGCACGGCGGGCTGGCCGTTGATGGTGACTTTGTCCGAGCCCTCGGCCATGAACTGCGGTGGCATCGGCGGATGCTTCATGCAGACGAGCAGGTCCAGCGGCTTGGGCACGGCGCCGGGTGCCGGGGTGGCGACGGTGGGGCGCCACATCTGGGAGAAGAAACTCTCGGCCATGTCCAGATAACTGGGTTCTGCTTCGGGCTCGGGTATTTCCAGTTCGGTGCCGGCTGGCGCGACATGGGATTGAATCGCCCCGGCGGCTCGTGCGGCGGGAATATTATTGGTGAGGGTGTTGGTGGAGCCGGTGAGAATATTCGCCTGCACCGTGGGCGGAAACAGCGCGTTGCTGATCTTCTCGCACCAGTTGCTTAAGCCCTTGTCGGCCCCGGTCTTGCTCATGGCGAGGCCGACGACGGTGCCCACCACCGCGCCAAGCAGGATGCAACCGAGCCCGCCGGTGGCGACGGTAATGCCCGTGGCCGCCACCACGGCGAAGGTGACCAGCGCGGTAATCGCGATGTTGGCTGCTACCTCCAGCACGCCGCCGAGGATGTCGGCCATCATCGAGGTGTGGTTGAGTGCATCGCCCAGCCGGGCGGCCCAGAGCGCGTCAGACATGCGCGGTGTTCATCTGACACAAGCGTCTGGCCACCGCGCAATCGTTGCGCTTGTTGCGTAATTCGATGCCTTCCATTGCATCTTTCTCCTTGTTGGTTACGGCATGCGCATTAGCGCAGTCCTCAGGCGTTTGACCAGCTTCGGATCCTTGAGGCAATCGGCCGGCCGTATGTTATCCAAGGCCGGCACCTGCTGTTTGACCCACCACAAACCTTCCTTGAGCCCTCTTTTACCGTAGAGAATGACCGCCATATCGAGGTTGCCATCCAGTTGTTTCGCCAGGGTGCGGGCGTCGTCGTCGAGATAGACTTTGTTATACAAATCCACGAAATCCTGCCAATCGGCATCGCCGGTGTATTCGTCTTCCAGTTGTTCCATCTTCAAAAAATCCAGCTATTTTGTGCACATTGGCCAAGTCAGATCCACGACCTAAAGATCAACCATAAAAATAATTAAAAAACCGTTCGAAGTTTTCTTTCCCAAGTAGTGGGCTGACCGAGCAGGAAGCAACCCAACCGTCGGTTACGGCATACTCATCAGCACCATTCTCAGGCGTTTGATCAGATTCGGATCCTTGAGGCAATCGGCCGGCCGTTTTTTACCGAGGGCGGGCACTTTCTGCTTGATCCACCACAACCCTTCCTTAAGCCCTCTTTTACCGTTGAGGACGACCGCCATATCCAGGTTGCCATCCAATGCTTTCGCCAGCGTGCGGGCGTCGTCGTCGAGATAGACTTTGTTATACAAATCCACGAAATCCTGCCAATCGTCATCGCCGGTGTATTCGTCTTCCAGTCCCATTCTAAAAACCTGCAAATGATATTAAGTTGCTACCGGTCGGGTTTCGCGCCGACGGCGCCAGGATGCCATCATAACCATTGGCTTTCGCCCAGGCGCCAATCTGATGGGTTTGGGTGTATTTGTCGCCGGTAATGCTTTTAAGGGAAACGCCCAATTGCTTGCGCACATCGGCCCGGGTCAAATCCAGGACGTTGTTGAGCTGCACTTTTTTGCTGACCAGTACCCGTGTAGACAGATCAACCCCCCAGTGATTGACCTCTCCTAGCGCAGTCTTGCGTGAATTCGCGCCATAGACCCCACCCAGGCCTTTGGCCGTATAGCGGTGTCTGGATGCAACGTTCCACATGTGAGCCTGCCAAGTCGTGCTGATACGCCCAGGCTCTTCGAAACGGTAAACCGTTCGGCTGACTTTTCGACCCTTTGGCGGGCTCGAGCATTTCATCAGCCCCAGTGGATCGATCCAGCTCACCGGGTTTGGCGCGTATTGATAGAGGTTCAGCCCGCCAGCCAGCCCGATAGGGTCCGGCGTGGTGAAACGCCCGATGTCCGGGTCGTAGAAGCGCAACGTGTTGTAGTGCAGCCCGGTTTCCCGATCCAGGTATTGGCCCTGGAATCGCAGGTTCTGTTCTTCGATGTAATACGGTTCGCGCAACTCTTCGGCCGCAGAGCCCCAGACCCGGTAACGGGCTTGCCAGAGCGTGTGGCCGTCGCTTTCCGAGAGTTGCTCGGGCAGGCCATTGAGGTCGTTGTGGTAATAACGGACTTTCTGTTGCTCACCCAGCCCGTCGACCCGCGCCAGTGGTTCATGGCCCTCGTCGGCGTAAATGTAGAGGCTGGTCTGGTTATTTCGATGCTCCTGCAACAGTTGCAACGCATCCCAGGTGAAGCGGGTTCGGCTCAGCAGGGTGGAATGGCGGTCATACTCGGCCTTTTCGATGCGCCGGCCCAGGGGGTCGTAGGTCATCTTCACGACCGAGCCGTTGTCGTTGCGAACTTCCACCAGACGCTGCTCGGCGTCATAGCTGAAGCGCTGGACACCGCGTTGGGCGCTGCGTTTTTCAACCATACGGCCGAAGCCGTCATAACGATAACGTTTGTCCTGAAAAGTCAGCAGTCGGTTATGAAGCACCAGGCCTGCGCCCGTCGATAAACCATCGAGCAGGTTGGCGGCGGGGTCATAGGCAAACGCTTCGCGCTGGCCCTGGACGTTGTCCTGGCTGGCGAGGATGCGGCCTGTGGCGTCGTAGTGCAGCAATTGGCGGTGCTGGGCGTCGGGCTGGCTGTCGAAACGTTCGACCAGTTGATCGCTGGCGTCATAGCCAAATTGGCTTTGCGTCGCCGGTGGCAGCAGCGCGGACTGGCTCTGATGTCGACGTTGGCGGGTACGCAGGCGGCCGCTGCGGTCGTATTCGCTACGGGTACTGAGACGTCCCTGGGTTCGCAGCACTTCGCGGTGCAGGCGATCGCGTTCGAAGTCGCTGATGACCTGACCGTCGAGGTTGATCTGATGCAGATAACCACTGCCGTAATGCAGGCGGTTCAGCCATCGGCCATCAGGCAGCAGCGTTTGGGTCAGGTTGCCCAGCTCGTCATAGCGATGTTCCAGGCTCCCGGCCCAGCCCTGTTCGGCGATCAGTTGTCCAAGGGGGTCGTAGCTGAAGCCCAGGTTCTGTTGCTCGCCCGTGTGGGCGGTGAAGGTGATGGCGGTGACCTGATCCAGCGCGTCATAGCGGTACTCGGTGCGGCCATCCTCGGTGAGTTTGGCCACCAGCCGACCCATCGCATCGCGTTCCAGGTCATGGACGGCAGGCGCTTGCGGCGAAAGGTCCAGGTCCGTGCTACCGGGAGCGGCGAGTGCCTCCACGCGAGTGACGTTGTCCAGCGGGTCGTAGGCGTAGCGTTTGAGGCTGCCGTCCAGGCTATGTTGCGCAATCAGCCGGTCGCTGGCATCCCAGGCAAACTTATAGCGTTCGCCGTTCTCATTGGTCAGGGTTTGCAGGCGACCATAGACGTCGTAGTTCAACTCCACCCGGCGGCCGTGGGCGTCGGTGCGCAGACGCAGGTGACCGCTCAATGTGTGTTCGAAGTGAGTGGTGTGCCCGGCGGGGTCGCAGTAGCCGATCAACTGGCCGCTCGCGTCACGCTGATAATGTTCAGTGCGTCCGTCCGGCAGTTGCTTGCCGAGCAACCGGCCCTGGTCGTCGTAGGTGAAACGAGTGCGTTCGCCCAGCGCGTCGCTACTGGTGAGCAGCAGCCCACGCTCGCAGTAACTCAACCGCGTGGTGAAACCGGAACAGTCGGTGTGTTCGCTGAGTTGGCCGAGCGCCGTCCAGCGTAACGTTTTGCGCTTGCCGCTGGCGTCGATGATTTCCACGACCTGGCCGTGGGCATCATGGCGATAGCGGGTAACGTGGCCCAGCGGGTCGGTTTCGCGGATGCAGTTGCCGCGTGAGTCATAGCGATACTGCCAGGTATTTCCCGCCGCATCGGTTTCTGCCAGCGGCAAGGCCCAGTGTTCCAGCCACAGGGTCGATTCGCTGCGCCCGAGGGGGTCGCGGGTCTCGCTGAGGTTGCCCGCTTCGTCGTAGCTGAATTGATGCTGCCCACCCCCGGGATCGGTCGCCCCAAGTAATTGGCTGTCGTCATTCCACCGGAATGTCCAGGTACGTCCCAGCGCGTCGGTGGTTTCGATGATCTGGTGCTGAGTATCCCAGTGGCGCGTGCTGACCCGATTGAGACCGTCGGTGATGCGTGTGGTCCCGGCTTTCAGATCGTAATCGAAGGTGTATTGGTCACCCGCGTCGGTCCAGTGCCGGACCACGCGCCATTCAAGGTCGTCAACCAATGCCCATTCGTAGAAGCAACGCAGCCCGGTCGGCAACTGATGCTCGACCATACGGCGTCCGGCGTCATAGGCAAACCGGCGTTTCACCTGCCCGTTGGACTGGCGCACCTCGGCCAGATCGCCCTGGGTATCGTAGCCGTAGTGCATCAGCACTTCACGGCGCTGGTCTGCGTACAATCGCTCGATCCGGCTGACCCGTTGGCGCCAGCGCGCATCGTAGATCAGTTCAATGCTGACCAGATCGAAGGTATCTCGCAGCTGCAGCAGGCGCCCGTCGTCGTCATAGTCGAGATGGATGCGGTTGTCGTTGCGATCGCCGAGCTGACTCAGGCGCAACAAGGACGGTTTACCGGGTGTAACGTCGAACAGTCGGTACAGCCCGTCTGTACTTTCGATCAACAACTGCCCATTGCGATGCCGCCGGACACTGAGCCCTTCACCGGCGCTGAACGCCGCGCCGCCCAGAGGGATCGAGCCCATGTCGATGCGCCGGCCCTGTTCGTCGGTGTAGACCAGTGTTTCGCCGCCCTCGGGATGAGGCAGGATTTCGACGCACACTTCGTAAGACACGCTCCAACCCGCGCCGAACAACCCGTCGCGACGTTCGTCACGGCTGTTGTAGAAGCGCTGCCAATCTATCGGCAAGATGCCAGGCAACACGAAATCCAGCTCTTCAGCGCCACCCAGCACCTTGGCCCCGGTGGCGGCATGCACCGGGTTCGAAGAGCCCATGGCAGCGTTGGCCATGGCGCCCATCGCGCTGCTGACGGCCATCGACGTTGCACCACCGATCAACATGCACGGCAGGTTACTCAGGAATTTGCCCTTGCCACCCTTGAGCATCAGCAACGCCGTGACCGCCAGCCCCACGCCTGGGGTCTTGCCGCTGCGGATCTCGCGCACCACCACTGAACCGCCGCCAATGGTCACGTTGGGGGAGATCAGCCCGGACGACACCACCGTGGCATCACAGGTGCTGCGGTCGCCGCTGCGCACGGCGGGCTGGCCGTTGATGGTGACTTTGTCCGAGCCTTCGGCCAAAAACTGCGGCGGCATCGGCGGATGCTTCATGCAGACGAGCAGGTCCAGCGGCTTGGGCACGGCGCCGGGCGCCGGGGTGGCGACGGTGGGGCGCCACATCTGGGAGAAGAAACTCTCGGCCATGTCCAGATAACTGGGTTCTGCTTCCGGCTCGGTTTCCTCCAGCTCGGTACCGGCCGGTGCGACATGGGATTGAATCGCTCCGGCGGCCCGGGCAGCAGGGATGTTGTTGGTGAGGGTATTGGTGGAGCCGGTGAGAATGTTCGCCTGCACCGTGGGCGGAAACAGCGCGTTGCCAAAACTCTCGCATAAATTGCTCAGGCCCTTGTCGGCCCCGGTCTTGCTCATGGCAAGGCCGACGACGGCGCCCACCACCGCGCCAAGCAGGATGCAACCCAGCCCCCCGGTGGCGACGGTAATGCCCGTGGCCGCCACCACTGCAGCGGTGGCCAGTGCGGTAATTGCGATATTGGCCGCCACTTCCAGTACGCCGCCAAGAATGTCGGCCATCATCGAGGTGTGGTTCAGCGCATCGCCCAGCCGGGCGGCCCAGAGCGCGTCAGACATGCAAGGTGCTCATCAGGCCGGAACGTCGAACAACAGCGAACCCTTGATGGTCGCCCAATGCGCGGCTTCGGCATCGCCGAGTTTTTCGGCCTTCACGTAGCTCAGGGCGAGCATTTTGCGAGTGCCGGGCAACACCAGCGCCAACTGGTATTGGAAGACTTTGTCGTTGCCCTTGTTGAACTGGCTGCGCAATTCGATGCCCTCGACTTCCTGGTTGGCCCCCAGGCGCACGGCGACGCCCGGTTGAAAACGCAGGTCTTGCACTTGTTTTTCCAGGCGCTTGAGCTGGTCGTCGAAGTTGCTTTGCAAGGTTTCGCCCTCGGCCAGCAAGCTGCGGCTGACGATCAGCGAAGTACCCAGTTCGGGGAATTTGAGGATGTTGATCGTCGCGTCCAGCAGCTCGCTTGCCGGCAGTTGGAACTGGAATTCATTGATTCGGTAAGTCATGGAACACAGATCTCGTGATTAGCCCTTGGGCTTGGGGAACGCGGCATTGATGTTGGCGTCGATACTGGCCTTGACGCCCTGACCATCAGGCGTGGCGCCAGCGCCGCCGCCGTTGTTCAGGTGCAGCACGCCGCCGGTATTGATCTCGGCGTCACCGCTGGCGTAGAAGCTGATTTGCACGCCGGTCAGGTTGATCTGGCCGCTGGCATTGAGCTCCAGGATGCTTTCACCACAGACCAGCCGCAGGTTCTCGCCCACTTCAATGACGTAGCTCTGGCTGATGCTGTCGGTCTTGCGCTGGCCTACCGAAAGAATGTCTTCCTGTTTGACGATGCGCAGGCGGTTGTTGCCGATGGTCACTGTCTCGTTATGCCCGATGCTCTTGTTGCGGTCGTGGCCCACCGAGTGGCTTTCATCGACCTCGACCACGATGTCCTGATTGCGCTCGGCATGGATGTACAGCTGCTCGGCGCCTTTTTTGTCTTCCATGCGGATTTCGTTGAAATTCGCCGGTGAGCCGCCCTTGCTCGAACGGCTCTTCATGCCGCTCTGGGTGGCGTTTTCCGGCAAGTCGTAGGGCACGGTTTGTTCGGCGTTGTAGACGCGACCGGTGATGATCGGCCGGTCCGGGTCGCCTTCGAGGAAACTGACGATCACTTCCTGGCCGATCCGTGGGATCTGCATCGAGCCCCAGTTTTTACCGGCCCAGGATTGCGACACGCGAATCCAGCACGAACTGTTTTCGTTGGATTGGTCGTGACGGTCCCAATAGAAGTGCACCTTCACCCGGCCGAACTGGTCGGTCCAGATTTCCTCCCCCTTGGGGCCAACCACCAGCGCGGTCTGCGGGCCTTTAACGATGGGGCGGTGGGTGTTGGGCAGCGGGCGGTAGCTTTGTTGGGCGTCGATGCAGGTCAGGCTGCTTTCGAACTGCGCCGAGGCCGCGCCGCCGCTGGTTTCCCCGCTTTCCTGGGAAATGTAATAGCGGGCGCCGACGATCAGGTATTCGCGGTTCTGGTCCTGGCGGCTGAAGCCGGTGAGGCTGAACAAATGACCCGACCCCAGACCCCGGGCGTTGCCGGCGAACTCGACCTGTTCGTGCAGGGTCTGCAAGGCTTCGATGCGGGTGCGGGCGTAGTGTTCGCCATCTGCGCTTTGCACATAGGTGCCGGGGTAGTCGTACAGCGGATAATCGCCGGCGGTGTGCGGACGAGGCATGGCCGAGCGCACGTCAATACGCGCGCTGGGGCGCTGGAAGTCATAGTCGTTGAGTTCCAGCGAACCCGGCTGGACTTCCTGGGCCAGGTGCCAATCGTGGATGTGATCGCGTTCGCGCTGCTGTTCATTCTTGGGGTAGTAGGGCACCGAGGCGTAGCCGGGCGCGCTGGTGTGGGCGCCGTAGGCATCGGCCAGCACCAGCACATGACGACCCTGTTCATGGCGGAAGAAGTAGTAGATCCCTTCCTGCTCCATCAGGCGGCTGACGAAATCGAAGCTGGTTTCGCGATACTGCACGCAGTATTCCCACTCGCGATAGGGCCGGCTCAGGGCATCTTCGAAATCGGAAAACCCCAGGTCACGAAAAACCTGCTTGATGATCTGCGGGATGGTCAGGTTCTGGAAAATCCGGCAATCGGACGTGCGGCTCAGCAGCCATAGCCAGGGCCGCAGCGTGGCCTGGTAGCTGGCGAACTGGCCCTGGTCGACGTTCTGGCTGCAACGGGCAACGATGCCATGGAAATGACGTTCGCCACCGCCGTCCAGTTGCAGGCTCAGGCACATGGGCTTGCCGAGCAACTGGTTGAGGTCGATGGCGTTGTCCAGCGAGTGCAGCTGCAGCTCATAGTTGAACAGCCGCCCCAGCTCTTCGCCGCCGCCCATGTCCTTGAGCAACAGCACATCCGGCCCCAGGGGGCTGGTGATTTTTGCCAGGCGTGAGAGTTGCTTGAATAGCATCAGTTATCCCGTAAACGTTGTAATCGCCGCGCCGTTTTTCCCAGCAGAAACCGGATCAAATGTGGGAGCTGGCTTGCCTGCGATAGCGGTGGGACATTCAGCATTGATGCCGATTGATACACCGCTATCGCAGGCAAGCCAGCTCCCACACTGACCGCATTCCTCCAAGGGCTATGCGGCGTCGCTGAAGTCGTAGTGCAATTCGTGATCCCGGGCGCTGATCCGCACGCCCGCCAGCGCTTTGCTTTCGAGCATGCGAGTGAGGAACTCGCGGCTCATGTCCGGCAGCAGGCTGTTGGTCAGGATGGTGTCGATCATCCGCCCGCCGCTTTCGGTTTCGGTGCAACGGGAAACGATCAGGTCGACCACTGCGTCGTCGTAATCGAAAGCCACTTTGTGGGTATTCTCCACGCGCTTCTTGATGCGGTTGAGTTGCAGTCGGGTAATGGCCTTGAGCATTTCGTCGCTGAGCGGGTAGTACGGAATGGTCACCAAGCGGCCCAGCAATGCCGGCGGGAAAATCTCCAGCAGCGGCTGGCGCAGGGCCTTGGCGATTTCTTCGGGCTCGGGCACGTTTTGCGGGTCTTTGCAGACCTGGGCAATCAGATCGGTACCCGCGTTGGTGGTCAGCAGGATCAAGGTGTTCTTGAAGTCGATCACCCGGCCTTCGCCGTCCTCCATCACGCCTTTGTCGAAGACCTGGAAGAAGATCTCGTGCACGTCCGGGTGGGCTTTTTCCACCTCGTCCAGCAGCACCACGCTGTAGGGTTTACGCCGCACGGCTTCGGTCAGCACGCCGCCTTCGCCATAGCCGATGTAGCCCGGTGGCGCGCCCTTGAGGGTGGATACCGTGTGGGCTTCCTGGAATTCACTCATGTTGATGGTGATGACGTTCTGCTCGCCGCCGTACATGGCTTCGGCCAGCGCCAGGGCGGTTTCAGTCTTGCCCACGCCGGAGGTGCCGGCGAGCATGAACACACCAATCGGCTTGCTCGGGTTGTCGAGGCCGGCGCGGGAGGTCTGGATGCGTTTGGCGATCATCTGCAAGGCATGGTCCTGGCCGATGATGCGTTTTTTCAGGTGCTGGTCGAGGTTGAGCACGGTTTCCAGTTCGTTACGGGCCATGCGGCCCACCGGAATACCGGTCCAGTCGGCGACCACCGAGGCCACGGCCTGGTAATCCACGGTCGGTAGGATCAACGGGGTTTCGCCTTGCAGGGCGCTGAGGCGCTGTTGCAGGTCCACCAGTTTCTCGCGCAGGGCGTGGCTGTCTTCACTGCCAGCGTCGCTGTCTACCACACCGACGCGTTCGCGCAAGGTGGCGCGGGTGGCGAGCAGTTCGTCCACCAGGGTTTTTTCTTCGGCCCAGCGGCTTTCGAGTTCGGCCAGGCGTTCGCGTTCGGCGGCCAGCAGGTTTTCGCTATTGCTCTGGCGGGCGCCGATGACGATGCCGATGGCGTGCTCGCGGGCGATGATTTGTAGCTCGGTTTCCAACGCCTCGATGCGGCGACGGCTGTCATCCACTTCGGCCGGCACGGCGTGCAGGCTAATGGCGACCCGGGCGCAGGCGGTGTCCAGCAGGCTCACGGATTTGTCCGGCAACTGGCGCGCCGGGATGTAGCGGTGAGACAGCTTGACCGACGCTTCCAGGGCTTCGTCGAGGATCTGCACCTGATGGTGTTTTTCCATCGTCGAGGCCACGCCGCGCATCATCAGCAGCGCCTTGTCTTCGGACGGCTCGGCCACTTGCACCACCTGGAAGCGGCGGGTCAGGGCCGGGTCTTTTTCGATATGCTTCTTGTACTCGGCCCATGTCGTGGCGGCCACGGTGCGCAGGGTGCCCCGGGCCAGGGCCGGTTTGAGCAGGTTGGCCGCGTCCCCGGTGCCGGCGGCGCCACCGGCACCTACCAGCGTGTGGGCTTCGTCGATAAACAGGATGATCGGTTTTGGCGAGGCCTGGACGTCTTCGATGACCTGGCGCAGGCGCTGTTCGAATTCACCTTTCATGCTCGCACCGGCCTGCAACAGGCCGACGTCGAGGCTACGCAGTTCCACGTCCTTGAGCGCCGGCGGCACGTCACCGGCGACGATGCGCTGGGCAAAACCTTCGACCACGGCGGTTTTACCGACGCCGGCTTCACCGGTCAGAATCGGGTTGTTCTGTCGACGGCGCATGAGGATGTCCACCAGTTGGCGGATCTCTTCGTCACGGCCGACAATCGGGTCAAGCTTGCCGCTGCGGGCCTGCTCGGTAAGGTCGACGGTAAAACGCTTGAGCGCTTCCTGTTTGCCCATGGCACTTGGGGCCATGGCACCGCTGGCTTCACCGGGCACGCTGCCTGCGTTGAAACCATCGCTGGCGCTGAGCGCATTCTCCGGCGAGTCGCCGACGTATTCGTCGAATCGCTCGCTCAGGGCCTCGACCTTGATCTTGTCAAACTCTGCCGACAACCCCAGCAGCCCATGGCGCAGGCTCGGCGTTTTGAGGATGCCCAGCACCAGATAACCGGTACGCACCTGGCTTTCACCGAACATCAGGCTGCCGTAGACCCAGCCACGTTCCACGGCCTCTTCCACATGGGAGGACAAGTCAGTGATTGAGGTCGAGCCCCGTGGCAAACGGTCCAGGGCTTCGGTCAGGTCACGCGCCAGGCGTGCCGGCTCGATATTGAACTGGCGGATGATGCGGTGCAGGTCTGAGTCCTGCAATTGCAGCAACTGATGAAACCAGTGGGCCAGTTCCACATAAGGGTTACCGCGTAACTTGCAGAACACGGTGGCGGCTTCGATGGCTTTGTAGGCCACGCTGTTGAGTTTACCGAACAACGCGGCGCGACTGATTTCACCCATGCTCATGGCTCCTTGAGGTCTGTGAGGTGTTGGCCTGCTCGGCGTAATGCCGGGCCAGTATTAAATCCTTGGCATCTGTTTCAGGCCGGCCCAGCCAGGTATTGAACCCCAGGCGGAAACGGCCATTGAGTTGCAGCGCCGGTACTTCGGGCTGTTGCAGAACCAGGTTCAGATCCCAGTCCAGTTCATGGCCCAGGTATTCGGCCACCCAGGCCACCAGCTCATTGAAGGGCTGGCTGCCGGGCAGCATGCCCATGTAGTCATCCAGCTTGAGTGGCCCCAGGCGAATGCGGAATTTGTGCTGGCGATCCCAGACGTAACGACCCAGGCAAAAATCCACGCCCAACTGATGGGCGCTGACGCCCACGCGGCTACGTTCCGGCAGCTCCAGCCATTGGCCGACGTATTCTTCGATCTCCACCGGCAGGCCGAAGTACTCGCTGAGAATGGCCTTCAAACCGTCCGGGTAGCGGGTTTGTGCCGACAGATGACCGCTGTAATGCAGCTTCGCCGTGTCGGGGATCAGCCCTTGTTTAAGCAGGCTCGGCATGCCCCGGCCGCTCAGTGCTGCCAGGCGTGCCGACCAGTAGTCATCGTCCGGGCGATCATGGCTGACCGTCGGCCGCGCTTCGGCCCAGGCCCGGTAAAACAGGCTCAGCAGGCGATGGTGGAACACATCCAGGAAGCGTTTGCTGGTGCTGTCGGCGTTGTTGCGTTGGCGTTCGCGCACATATTCGGTGATGTGCAGCGGCAACGGGCCGTTGGGGCCACCGAGGCCGAAAAAGAATTGCTCCAGGCGCGCCGGCGAACCGTCGAGGCCCGGTTGTACCGAGGCCAGGGTCGCCGGGGCGAAGGTGCAATCGGCCTGTTGCCCAAGGCGCAGCGGATCATCGGCCAGGCGCAACGAATGGCCCAGGCGCGGTAGTTCAGGCGATTCGCACTCGATACGCCGCAACGCCTGGAAGAAGTCGTATTCCCAGGGCTCCTGGTGCATCGCGTCCAGGGTACTCACAGGGTCGGACGGCGTCCGGGCTTGGCTTTCCATCGCATGATCTCGCCGCGTTCGGTGGTACGGATCACCGTCTCGGTAAAACTGTTGATCGACACGTAGCGTGCCAGGAAGCGCTCGAACACTGCACCGAGCAAGAAGACCCCGGTGCCGCGAAACGCGTTTTCATCAAATTCCAGGGTGATCTCCAGGCCACGACCAAACACGATCGGGCCCGGCATTGGCAAGCGTCGGGTGCAGGCCTTGTTGCTGACTTCACGCAGGCCTTCGATCTGCAATTGCAACGCCGCATCGTTGCTGTCGCCGTACAGGCGCAGCAGTTCGCGCAGGGCGGCGGCGCCCTGGCCTTGCTCGCTGAGGGACAGGTAGTTCAGCGAAAGCTGGCTGATCAACCGCCAGGCCTTGGCATCGTGGGCATGGCTGGCGCGTGGGCGGCTCGGGCCTGCCACGCAGCGCACCGCCGCTACAGGTGCGCTGTCGGCCAAGGTGAAGTCGGTCTTGCTATGGCCCACGCTCATGAACAGCGGCAGGTCGCGGTTGGTGCACAACGCTGTTACACCCAGTTGGCGCAGGTCGTGGCGATAGGGCGCCTGCTGGCTGTCCACCAGGCTGACGAAGGTCTCGCTGCCGATGTAAGTCGAGCGCGGGCCGTTGCGCCGTTGGCCGCTGGACAGCACGCGGGGTTCGCGCCGCACCGTGTACCAGGCCTGATCGCGGCCGTAGCGAGACGGATCGCGTACGGCATAGAACGGCAAAAAGGGCTGCTCCGCCCCGGTCCCGTGGCCGGTGAGGGCGGTCAGGGAATGAATCTCGAAATCCATCGGCCGGGTGCGGTCGGCGATCACATGGTGTTCATTGACCCGTTCCGACAGGTGGATGCGATCCAGGCGCTTGGGAAACAAGTTGATTGCCGGGGTGCAGAACGGCAGGAACTGCGCGGCACCGACACTGCCTTCCAGGCTTGGATCGTGACGGTCGAATAGCACGATCAATTCCAGTTCCTGGCCGTCGCAGCGTTTGACCGCTCGGCTCAACTGGCTGAAGTCGACAAACAGAAAACGCTGGGGCAGGGCGAAGTATTCCTGCAACAGGCGATAGCCCTGGAAGGCCCGCGGGACCACTGGTAGCGCGGCGTCGGCATCGTCGAATCCCTGGGAACGCAGTGCGTCCTGTGGCAGGCGTTCTACCCAATCGCCGCCGGGCTGACGGGCGAACACGGCGCAGGCGTTGCCCAGCAACTGTTCGTAGAGGCGGAAGGGCTGCTCGTCTGCGCCGCTGAGGTACAGCGGCAGGTTGTCCAGGGCCAGACTGTTGAACGGCAGTTCGGCGCCGGTGCGCAGGGTCAGGCGCAGGCCGGCCTTGGCCTTGGGTTCGCTGGCGGCCAAGCGCCCGAGCACGGCGGACGGGTTGCCGAAGTACTCGGCCTGGCTGACCTGCAACGGCCACAACATCACCGCATGGGCGGTGCGGTACTCGCAGCAGGTTTGGGTTTCACGACCCAGGGCGGCGCGCAGGACCGTGTCCCGGGGCAGCGGGAAGCCGCTGCTCAGCGAGCCTTCATCGGGGTCGGCCTGCAATTGCACCACGGTCATCGACGGTGTCGGTGCCAGGTAGTGGGGGTAAGCGATTTCCAGCAGATTGTGGGTAAAGGTCGGGTATTCGGCATCGAGCTTGAGCTGTACTCGCGCCGTCAGGTAAGCGAACCCTTCCAGCAAACGCTCGACGTACGGGTCGGCGCAGTCCATACCGGACAACGTCAGCCGACTGGCGATTTTCGGGTATTCCTGGGCGAACTCCGCCGCGCTTTCGCGAACGTGGTGCAATTCCTGATTGTACAGCTCCAGCAGCCGTGGGTTCATGAGCGTCTCCGCTGGTCGGCGTTGACCACCCGCACATGGCCGGATTCCAGGTCCAGGTCGGTTTGCAACATCAGGCGCAGTGGCACTGGCTGAGCCCAGAGATCGCCTTCGATCTCGAAACTCAGGGCGTTGTGGTTCATCTCGGCGGACGCCCGGGCCCGCACGCGCAGGGTATGGCGCAGAATCCGCGGTTCGAACGTGGCGATGGCTTGGTGGATCAGCGCTTCAAGCGCTGCGATATCGACGTTCGACGCACTGTTGCCGGCCAGGGCTGGCAGCCCAAAATTGACGACCGAGGTGCCGGCCGGGGTGTGCAACGTCGCATCGGCGCTGAGCAACGAAGTGGTGTTGAGCAGCCACGCCAGATCACGCAGCACCGAGGCTTTGAGTTGGGTCAGGGAGAGCACGCGCTTGTCGGCGCTTTCCTTGAGATTGCTCGGGTCGTCGTCGGTCAACCGATCCAGCAGGGACGGTTGCAGACGATCGCGGGTGGCGATTTCGGTTACCACGAGAAATGCGCCACGAAACTTTTCTGGTCCATGACGCCGGTCATACAGCCAGCACTATGGGCGACCTTCGACACTTCCATGGGCTGGTCTTTGATTTGGCGGATGGCCTGATACCGAGCGTCACAATCAGGGCTCGGAGGGGGCTCGGGCGTGGAGTGCTCCACGATAATGATTTGGGCGTTGTTGAAGGTTTCGACCCGTGGCTGACCTTTTCGGTCGACGCTCAGAAAACAAGGCCACGGCATGTCCAGTTTCAAGAGGCTTTGGTCCTGTTTGCGCAAGGCGCATTGCTGATCGTGGCTTTCCAGGGTCAGTGTTTGTCCGGCGAGAATTACTTGATTGCCGGGGGCCGCAGGTGGTTGCTGTTCGGCCCAGGCATTGAGGCTCAGCAGGCAGCCCGACAACAGTATCAACAGGGTACGTTTGACCATTTCAACCTTCAAAGCCCAATCTGTTTTGAGCGATGTGCAGACTCGTGGACGATCGCATGTGAGGTCGGTTACCAAAGGAAAAGACCTGTGTAATCTTTCTGATCGCCTGCACCCCGTAGGCAACTGGCACTGCGCGCGACCACCGAAGGTTCGAGCTGGCCTTTGACTTGGCGTACGGCGCGGTACTCGGACCGGCATTCGCGACTGTTTGCGGGATCAACGCTCACATGCAGCACGATCACGATCGGTACGTTGTTGAAGGATTCGACGTGAGGTTTGCCCTGCCGGTCGACGGCAAATTGGCAAGGCCATGGCATCTCGAGGGGCAGCACGCTCTGATCCGGTTTACGCAACACGCATTGCTGCTGATCGTTCCCCAGCGTCAGTCGTTGTTCGCCCAGAGTGACGACCTGGTCTTCGGAAGCAGGGGCAGCCTGTTGGCCGGCGCACGCCCACAGGCTCGACAACACACAGCACATTGCCGCCAGGTTTCGGCTGGGTCTGATCATGTCAGCTCCCAGAACCAGATGGCCCTGGATCGGTAGGCAGGGTCGTTGTAGCGGCCAATGGTCAAGCCACGATTCCATAGGTCGATATGATCGCCCGTGCGATTGTCAGCAGACTCCCCTGACTGCTGGAAGCAATCCTTGAAAAAGATGAGCCCGGTCTTGTCTTGCAACTTGCGCCGTTCTTCGGCACTTCCACCGAGAATCAGCGGCCGCCCTAGATGATGTTTCCACAACCAGTTCGCCAGTGACTCGGCACCCCTGGCGTGCTCATGTGCACATTTGGGTTCGGTATAGGTGGATTTGTTGACCTTGATTGTCAGCTCTGCATTGAGCGTCATGCTCATGCGGATAGCACACTGATTTTCCCACGGACCGTTGCAGGGTTTTGCGTCAGGGTGCGTAACCAAGAGGTCGGAGTACGCTTTCCACAAATTAATAAACGAAGGCTTGGCCATGACTCAGACACCGGAGGGGAAAGGATTGGATTCGAGCAAGCACCAAACACCCCCGGCGTATAACGCCGGGGGCATGTTCGATTACACCTTGACGTTCTGACGGATGTTCCAGCCGAACTTGACCGGGCCGCCTTCCTTGGTGCCGTCGGCTTTCTGCGGCTGGTAGTCCACCAGCACCTTGGCGAAGTTCAGAGTGAGGTTTTCGGTCAGGCGATCATCGCTACCCGAGCCGCCGGTGCTCAGGGAAGTGACCAGCACTTCTTCCAGGTTGATGACCATGTACTCGACCTGGCTTTCGCCGCCGGCCTTGCGCACGGTCAGCTTGACCTTGTCGATGTGCTTGCCGCTGGCGCAGTGCATCATCAGGTTCGGTGAGGCTTTGTCGACGTACTTGGTCAGCGACAGGTCCTGGACGTTCACCTTGCCTGCACCACCACCGCTGCCCACGTGCATATTGCCGGACTGAGACATGCCCCAGCTCCAGTTCAAGACGTCGATCTCGTCCTTGTGGGCCTTGTCCATGGACTCGCCCTTGATGTCGCCGATCTTGATGAAAATATCAACAGCCATGTTTTCTCCCTGTGTGGTCTCTACCACATTGTTTGGTTAACGCCGACCTTGCGAAAATCTGTTCTGCTGAACGGGTTCAAGGTGATCTCCAACCTAATGAAGACCCCTGTGGGAGCGAGCCTGCTCGCGATGGCGGAGTGTCAGGCAACACTGGCAGCGACTGATCCACCACTATCGCGAGCAGGCTCGCTCCCACATTTTTACCTCGTCCCGTTCAGCAGGTTTTTACGCGCCTTTGGCCGAAGGCAGCTTGGATACCAGGCGCAGCGACACGGTCAGACCTTCGAGCTGATAGTGCGGGCGCAGGTAGAACTTGGAGTTGTAGTACCCCGGGTTGCCCTCCACTTCCTCGACGATCACTTCGGCTGCAGCCAATGGGTGCTGGGCCTTGGTGGTTTCGGTGGAGTGCGCCGGGTCACCGTCGACGTAGTTGAGGATCCAGTCCTGCAACCAACGCTGCATTTCGTCCTTCTCTTTGAAGGAGCCGATCTTGTCGCGCACGATGCACTTCAAGTAATGGGCGAAACGGCAGGTGGCGAACAGGTACGGCAGGCGCGCGGCCAGGTTGGCGTTGGCGGTGGCGTCCGGGTCGTCGTATTCGGCCGGTTTCTGCAACGACTGGGCGCCGATGAACGCGGCGAAGTCGGTGTTTTTCTTGTGCAGCAGCGGCATGAAACCGTTCTTCGCCAGTTCCGCTTCACGGCGGTCCGAAATGGCGATTTCGGTCGGGCACTTCATGTCTACGCCGCCGTCATCGGTCGGGAAGGTGTGCGCCGGCAGGTTTTCCACTTCACCGCCAGACTCCACGCCTCGAATGCGCGAGCACCAGCCGAAGTGTTTGAACGAGCGGTTGATGTTCACCGCCATCGCGTAAGCGGCGTTGGCCCAGGTGTACTTGGAGCTGTCGGCGCCATCGGTGTTTTCTTCGAAGGCGAAGGCTTCCACCGGGTCGGTCTTGGCGCCGTACGGCAGGCGCGCCAGGAAACGTGGCATGGTCAGGCCGATATAGCGCGAGTCTTCCGATTCACGCAGCGAGCGCCAGCCGGCGTATTCCGGGGTGGTGAAGATTTTGGTCAGGTCGCGCGGGTTCGACAGTTCCTGCCACGAGCCCATGCCCATCACGGTCGGCGACGCGGCGGCGATGAATGGGGAGTGCATGGCGGCGCAGACTTTCGACAACTCGCCCAGCAACTCGACATCCGGCGGCGACTGGTCGAAGTAGTAATCGCCCACGAGGCAACCGTAAGGTTCACCGCCGAACTGGCCGTATTCTTCCTCGTACATCTTCTTGAAGATCGGGCTCTGGTCCCACGCGGTGCCCTTGAATTTCTTCAGGGTCTTGTGCAGGTCGGTCTTGGAGATGTTGAGCACGCGGATCTTGAGCTGCTCGTCGCTCTCGGTGTTGTTGACCAGGTAGTGCAGGCCACGCCAGGCGCTTTCCAGTTGTTGGAAGTCCGGGTGATGGATGACCTGATTGACCTGAGCGGTGAGCTTGGCGTCGATGGCGGCAATGATCGACTCGATCGACTTGATCGCGTCGTTGGACACCAGGTCGGTCTGCGCCAGGGCCTGTTCGGCCAAGGTGCGCACGGCGGTCTCGACGGCTTCGCGAGCACGTTCGGTCTTGGGTTTGAATTCTTGCAGCAGCAGGGAGGCGAACTCGCTGGCTTCTTCGGTGGTGCCCAATGTCTGAGCGTCTGCACGTACTGAATCGGTCATGATCATTCGTCCTGATTAAGCCTGAGGCTCGGCTGGCTTCGGCGCACTGGCAAGCGCCTGAAGCAGCGCCGGATCCTTGATGGCCTTCATGATGATTTCTTCGGCCCCGGTCTTGCCGTCCATGTAGGTCAGCAGGTTGGCCAGTTGGGTGCGCGCTTCGAGCAGCTTGTTCAGCGAGTCGACCTTGCGTGCCACGGCGGCCGGGCTGAAGTCGTCCATGCTTTCAAAGGTGATGTCCAGGCTCAGGTTGCCTTCGCCTGTCAGCTCGTTGGGCACGTGGAACGCGACGCGTGGCTGCATGGCCTTGAGGCGGGAGTCGAAGTTATCCACATCCACTTCAAGAAACTTGCGATCGGCCACAGGTGCCAGAGGCTCGGCGGGCTTGCCGGCGAGGTCAGCCATAACCCCCATCACGAAGGGTAACTGGACCTTTTTCTCGGCGCCGTAAAGCTCGACGTCGTACTCGATCTGCACTCGAGGCGCGCGGTTGCGCGCGATGAATTTCTGAGAACTTTGCTTCGCCACGTTGCTGCTCCTGGTCGCTCAAGCGACGGTGTTGGCGTCATCGGTGGTACCGGTGACGTGACTGCGTGATCCGTCCGCTTTTATTCGCTGTCTGGTCCGCGCAGGTTTTCAAATTGGCTCATGCCGTCGGGAATCAGGTTGCGCACGATGGCCGCAAAGTCGGCGTGCACCAGATTCTTCGCCCGGTTCAACAGCACCGGCAGCGGGCTGGAGGGCTCATGGCGGGTGTAATACGCAAGAATCCGGTCCAGGCTGCGCAGCACGTCGTCGCGGTTGTTGATGTCGCCAGTGCCGGTGCTGCGCGGGGCGCTCGGCGCGGTGGCGTATTCAACCGGCGCGGCGCTGTCGTCGCTGATGGAATCGGGCAGGGAGCTGTCGCCGCTCTGCGGGGCGAACTGGCCGAGAATCTGCAAGGCCATTTTGAGCGGCTGCTTCAACGGGCCAAGGTCAACGCCCTGGGCGGAACCGACTTGTTCGCTGACCTGTTGCTCGATGGCTTCGGCGGCGCTGCGGGCCTCGTGCAAGGCTGCGCGGGTGATTTCCAGCTGCCCGGGATCGCTGTCGACAAACGCGCCGGCGAGCTGCTCGGCGCCGAGGTTTTCGTCAGGGAAGCTTTGCAGGCCGCTGGCATTGGCGGCGGCGCGCAGGCTGACAGCGCCAAAGGTTCGCGAGCGGGCCAGGATGCTTTCGCGCAGCAGGCGAATGGTGGCATCGGACGTCAGGCCCGCAAGGGCATTGATGCGCACGGTGGGGTCGTTGTCGTCTTCGGCATCCAGGCGCGGATGCAGGTCGGCCCAGTATTGCTTGAGCAATTCGCTGATCAGCGTCAGGACGCTGGCCAGGCCGGTGAGGCCTTCGAGGGCAAGGGAACTTTGCAAAAGGAAATGGGTGATACGCAGGTCTTTGCTGCGCTGCAACAAATCCAGGCTCTGCTGCTGGATGCTGCGCCATTCAGGGGGTTCGGCAGGCAATATCGAATCGCCCATGCTGCGCTCGGGCTGGCCCAGGGAATCGCGTTCCAGGCGCAAAAAATCCGCGTCATATTCCAAATCTTCACCACAAGGCGAAGTCGCAGAAACGGCAGCAAGCAACAGAGGCACTTCCACTGAATTTGATCTCCCTATCGCCCGACGGACAGTCGGGCAGTTCACACGTTAGTTCCAGGTGGAACTTCACATGTTTCCTTGAGTGTAATGGCCCTTTGGATACGCAGTGATCTTAAAGTGCCATCATTGATATTCAAGAAGTTGTGTATTTTTGGTGTAGTACTTGTGGCTTGTCAAGGTAAGCTATTTCCTCTGTGTGACAGATGTGAGGTGCTTAACAACCTGCGCGACTGGTGGGTCGAAGCAAGCACTGATGCAGGTTTTTTGCCACGCAAGCCGGTTAAGATCAGCGATCATGCTGGCAAAAAGCCGTTTTTGAGGTTGTTTGCAAGGTTGTCGGAGCGAGTCTCGCGGGTGCAGATCCCTGACTCGCCCGCGCGCAAAGTGTTCAGCAAGGAGGCAAGATGTCGCTGTGTTTGACTATCACTAGTTATCACAAGATTACCCCTGGCCAGTGCCCTGAGAAATCCATGGATCAGGGCGTGATGGCAATTGGCCGCAATTCTGATAATGACTGGGTATTGCCCGACCCAGAGCGCCTGGTTTCTGGCAAACATTGCGTTATTCAATATAAAGATGGTCGCTACTACTTAACCGATAACAGCACTAATGGTGTGGAATTGGTCAAGGCAGGCATTCGTCTGCGCAAGGGAAACAGCGAACCGTTGCAAGATGGCGAAGTTATCCGCATCGGTGATTATGAAATCCAGGCGCGGGTCGATTTCAGTCTGCCGGTGACCGATAGCAACCCTTTTGCCGATGCGTCCAGCAGCTTCGATGCCTTGATGGGGCGCCAGGGCGCCGTCGTGAATACGCCGACATCGTTGCCCGTGGCACCACCTGCACATTTCCAGGGCGTGTCGGCCATGGACACACTGCCGGACCTTTTCGACTTCCTGGCACCGAGCAGTGTCCCGCCGGCCACCCAGCCCGACCATGTCCCGGCCGAGCAGCACGACTTCCGCCCGCCGACCCCGATCCCCGACCCAACGCCCATGGCCGAGCCTGCGCCGCTGGTGTCGGCCTCGGTCATTCCGGAAGATTGGGACCTGTTCAGCGACAAGCCTGCGCCGGTGGCAGTTGCCCCCCTGCCTGTCACCCCTCTGCCTGTTGTAGAGGTTGCGCCGCCACCCGTACCTCAAATCAGCGAACCGATCGAACCGGCACCCCTGCGCGAACCGCCCGTGGCCATCGTCGAAAGCCCGGTCAATCCGGTCAATCCGGTCAATCCGGTCACCCCGGCGGACAATTCTCAACCCGACCTGTTGCAAGCCTTTCTGCGCGGCGCCGGGCTGGAACAAGTGCGTCTGGACAGGGCCGAGGCCGAAGCGCAGATGGAAAGCATCGGCCGCAGTTATCGGCTGATGGTCGAGGGCCTGATCGATGTCTTGCGCGCCCGCAGCAGCCTCAAGGGCGAGTTCCGCATTCAGCAGACGATGATTCGACCGGTGGAAAACAACCCGCTGAAATTCGCTCCTAACGTCGATGAAGCATTGCTGTTGCTGTTGCGCCACAGCAATCAGGCGTTCATGGCGCCGGACCTGGCGGTGCGTGACAGCTTCGATGACTTGCGTGCCCACCAATTGGCGGTGATGGCCGGAGTGGAGGCAGCGATCAAACATCTACTGGCTCGCTTCGAACCGTCGCAACTGGAAGAACGCATGGGCAAGCCCGGTGGCCTGTCGAGCATTTTCAATGGCTCGCGACAGGCCCAATACTGGCAGCAGTTCACCGAGCTCTACAGCAATATTTCCCGTGAGGCCCAAGAGGATTTCCAGGACCTGTTCGGTCGGGAATTCAGCCGCGCCTACGAAGAACACAGTACAAGGCAGCAGCGCCCTTGAGCGTCGCTGTCGCATAACGCCATTCATAGCAAAGAACGGAACAACGGATAGCTGAAACGTCATGAGGACGCAGGATGATTCCCAGGTTTTTACTCGCAGTTGCCACCGCGCTTCTGCTGACCGCATGTGCCAAGGATGCGGCCAAACCCCAGCCCGAAGAGGCTGAGGCTGAGGCCGAGGTCGACACGGCCGCCGTCGAGTTGCACTTTCACGCCATTGCCGGGCTCAACCCCGGCGCCACTGGCCAGCCGGCCCCGGTCCGGGTGCGCATTTTCGAACTGAAAAATGCCGCTACCTTCGGCCGTTCCGATTATTTCGCACTGGCCGAACGGGCCCAGGCGACGCTCGGTGCGGACTTGATCGACCAGGACGAAGTGCTGATCCAGCCCGGCCAGCAGTTGAGCCTGCAGCGCGACCTCGACCCGGCCACACGCCATATCGGCGTACTGGTGGGGTATCGCGAGCTGGATCAGTCGCTGTGGCGCTCGGTGATGAACGTCCCGCCGCGCCAATACACCGAATACCAGATCAGCCTCGATGTGCGAGCCGTGCGCAGCGCCGTCGTGGTTTCCCCATCCAGCCCTGCCCAATAAGCAATCGGAGCCCCCATGTCCTGGAACAATCGCGTGGTCTGGTCGGAAGGCATGTTCATTGGAACGCAGCACTTCCAGCAGCATGACCGTTACCTGGAAAACCTTATCGACGCCCGGAGCCGCCCGCTGTCGGCCGGCGCCTGGGGTTTCTCTGAATTGCTGATCGACCAGGGCCTGCTGGCCCAGGGCAAACTGGCGATCATCTCGGCACGGGGCCTGTTGCCGGACGGCACGCCATTCAACATTCCCCAGGATGACCTGGCGCCGAGCCCGCTGAATGTCGACGACAACCTGCGCGATGGTTTGGTGTACCTGGCCTTGCCGCTCAAGCGCGCCGGTGCGCGTGACACCGTTGAAGAAGGCGAAGCCCTGGGCGCTGCGCGCTACGTGAGCCAGGTACGCGAAGTACGGGACGACAACGCGCCGTTCGAAAACCGGGCCCCGGTGGCCGTGGGTTCGAGGGCGCTGCGTTTGTTGGTAGCCCAGGATGGCATCAGCGATTACGCCGCCATCGGCCTGGTGCGAATCAAGGAGAAACGCGCCGACCGCGCCCTGGTGCTCGATGACACTTACATTCCGCCGCTGCTGGATGTGGTCGCCTCCAAACCCCTGGCCGCGTTTCGCAGCGAACTGCTGGGCCTGCTTCATCAACGCGGCGAAGCCCTCGCCGGGCGGGTGGTGGCGTCCGGTGCCGGCGGTGCCTCGGAGATTGCCGATTTCATGCTGCTGCAACTGGTCAACCGTGCCCAACCGCTGATCCAGCACTTGAGCCAGTCGAGCCCTTTGCACCCCGAGCGGTTCTACAGCGAGCTGGTGAGCCTGGCCGGAGAGTTCTCGACCTTTACCGCTTCCGGGCGACGACCGCAGGAATACCCGCAGTACCAGCACGATGATTTGGCGCTGAGTTTTACGCCGGTGATGCAAGCCCTGCGTGAGGCTCTGTCAATGCTGATCGACAGCAAGGCCACGCCGATTCCGATCGTCGAAAAAGCCTACGGTATTCATGTGGCCATGCTGGCTGACAAGACCCTGCTCGACAGCGCCAGTTTCATCCTGGTGGTGCGCGCCGATGTACCCGCCGAGACCCTGCGCGGCCACTTCGGCCAACAGAGCAAGGTCGGCTCGGTGGAGCACATCCGCAACCTGGTCAACCTGCAATTACCGGGTATCGGGCTGTTGCCGCTACCGGTGGCACCACGGCAACTTCCTTACCACGCCGGCTCCACCTATTACGAACTGGACCGGGGCAGCGAGCATTGGCAGCAACTGGCCAACTCCGGCGGTTTTGCGTTCCACATCGCGGGGCAGTTCCCGGGGTTGAACCTGGCTTTCTGGGCGATCCGAGGATAAACCGCGATGAGCAATGACGATCGTACCCAATTCATGCCGACCCCCGGTGGCCGTGGCGCCGACCCGGCCCGCCCGGATGCTGGCCGCGCCCAGCCCGCGCCGCTTTCGATGCCGGCCGCGCCGGTTTTGACCGGCAAAGCCGAAGGTCTCAACCCCCTGGAAAGCGCCGCTGGCCCGCTGCTGGCTTTGCTGACCCGCTTGCGCAACACCATTGCCCACCCGGCGCCGGCGAGCCTGCGGGCGCAACTGTTGGCCTACCTGCGCCAGTTCGAGGAGCGCGCCGAGGCCGCCGGCGTGGTGCGCAACGATGTGTTGCTGGCCCGTTACGCCTTGTGCACCGCCCTGGATGAAGCGGTGTTGAGTACGCCGTGGGGCGGTACCAGCGACTGGGGCAAACAGAGCCTGCTGATCACCGTGCACAACGAAGCCTGGGGTGGCGAGAAGGTGTTCCAGCTCCTGGAACATTGCCTGCAAAGCCCCCGCGAACGTTTGTATCTGCTGGAGCTGTTGTACCTGTGCATGTGCCTGGGTTTCGAAGGGCGTTATCGGGTCATGAACGACGGTCGCAGCCAACTGGAAGCCTTGCGTGAACGCACCAGTGCGGTCATCCGCAGCGCCCGTGGCGAGTATGAGCGTGAACTGTCGCCCCATTGGCGCGGCGTCACCGTGGCCCGCGACCGGTTGGCGCAATTCATGCCGCCATGGATCGCCGTGGCCATCGGCGTGGCGTTGCTGCTGGCACTGCTGTTCGGCCTGCGCTTGAAACTGGCCGCCGATGCCGAGCCGGTGTTTAAAAACATCCATGCACTGGGCGAGATCCCGGTGCAGGCCATCGACCGTCCGGTGGTGCAACCGAAACTGATCGAGCGCCCCCGCCTGGCGGGCTTCCTTGCCGATGAAATCAAGGCCGGTCGGATAGCGGTGGAAGACGCCGTCGACCGTTCAGTGGTGACCATCCGTGGCGATGAACTGTTTGCCTCGGGCAGCGCCAGCATCAAGGACGACTTCCAGCCGTTGATGCTGCGCATCGCTGATGCGGTTCGCAAGATCAAGGGCCAGGTCCGGGTGACCGGCCACAGCGACAATCGCCCGATTGCCACCCTGCGGTTTCCATCGAACTGGGCCTTGTCCGAGGCGCGGGCCGCGTCGGTGCTGCAAATCCTCTCGGCCAAGACCGGCCAGCCCGAGCGCTTCAGCGCCGAAGGCCGCAGCGACACCGAGCCGTTGGCCTCGAACGCTACGACAGAGGGCCGTGCACGCAATCGTCGGGTCGAAATCACAGTATTGGCGGAGGGGGTCGAGTGAAGGCGTTTTTCAGTTTTATCATCCGCTGGGTCATTCCGTTGCTGGGGCTGATCGCCCTGAGCCTGATCATCTGGTTTGTCGGGCCGCTGCTCGAATTCCTGGTGCCCGAAGGCCGGCGCTGGGCGCTGATCATTCTGGTGTTCGCGGTATGGATCGCCTACCGGGTGTTTCGCATCATCCAGGCCCGTCGTCAGGCCGCCGAAGTCATGCGCAGCCTGGCGGCGCAAACTCCGCCGGACCCGACCAGCATCGCCACCGCCGAGGAGCTCGAAACCCTGCGCCAGCGCATGGACGAAGCCTTGGCGCTGTTGAAGAAAGCCAAGTTGGGCGGTGACGAGCGACGTAACCTGTACGAACTCCCGTGGTACGTGATCATCGGCCCGCCGGGTTCGGGCAAGACCACGGCGTTGGTCAATTCCGGGCTGCATTTTCCGTTGGCGGCGCAGTTGGGCGCCGGGGCGGTGCGTGGCGTCGGTGGCACGCGCAATTGCGATTGGTGGTTTACCGATCAGGCCGTACTGCTCGACACCGCCGGGCGCTACACCACCCAGGACAGCGACGCGACAGTCGATAAAGCCGCGTGGCTGGGCTTTCTCGGCCTGTTGAAAAAACAGCGGGCCCGGCGTCCGATCGATGGTGCCTTTATCGCCATCAGCCTCTCCGACCTGCTGCTGGGCAGCGACGCCGAGCGCGCCGCCCATGCCGCCGCGATCCGCCTGCGTATCCAGGAGCTGTACACCCAACTGGGCGTGCGCTTTCCGATCTACCTGATGCTGACCAAGCTCGATCTGGTGCCGGGGTTCATGGAGTATTTCGATACCCTGAGCAAGGAAGAGCGGGCCCAGGTCTGGGGCATGACCTTTGCCCTGGACGACGGTAAAAGCAATGACAGCCCGCTGGCCCATCTGCAAAGCGAATTCGCCGGCCTGGAACAGCGCCTCAACGATCGTTTGGTGGAGCGTTTGCAACAGGAACGCGACCCGGCACGGCGCGATCTGATCTACGGCTTCCCGCAACAGTTCGGCGCGTTGAAGGATTGCCTGCAAAGCTTCCTTGAGGGCGTGTTCAAACCCAACGCCTTTGAAGAGCGGGTGCTGTTGCGCGGGGTGTATTTCACCAGCGGCACCCAGGAAGGCAGCCCGATTGACCGGCTGATCGGCTCCATGGCCCAGAGCATGAACCTGGACCGCCAGCACCTGGCGCGCCAGACCGGCACCGGGCGCAGTTACTTCATCGAAAAACTCTTCACCGCCGTGGCCTTTGCCGAGCGTGGGCTGGTGGGGGTCAACCCGAAAGTCGAACGTCGGCGCAAGTGGATCGCCCGGGGCGTGCTGGCCTCGACCGTGGCCCTGGTGCTGGTGGTAGGGACCTTGTGGTGGGTCAGTTACCGCGCCAACCAGGCGTATATCGCGCAAGTCGATCAGAAAGTCGCGCCCCTGGGCCAGACCGTGCAGAACCTCAGCCCGGCACAACGGGACGTGCTTGCGGTGTTGCCTTTGCTCAACGCGGTGAAGCACCTGGCCGACGATGCGCCGAGCTGGGCCGAAGGCCTGGGCCTGTATCAGGGCGACATGCTTGAAGCCGAGTCCGGCAGCGTCTATCGCAAGCTGTTGATCGCGGTCTTCGCGCCACGCTTGCTCACGCGCATCGAAGAGCAACTGCACGGCGGCGGCAATTCGGACTTCCTTTACGAAGGCTTGAAGGCCTACCTGATGCTCGCCGACAGCGAGCATTACGATGCCGACTTCATCAAGGCGTGGATCGCCCTGGACTGGGACCGCAACCTGCCGCGCGACTTGCCGGCCGATCAGCGTCAGGCCCTGGGGCAGCACTTGCAGGCACTGTTCGAGCGCCATCCGCCCACCGCACGTCTTGACCCGCGCCTGATCGACGATCTGCGCCGACAGTTGCAACAACTGCCGGTGGCCCAGCGTGTCTATGACCGGATCAAGCGCCAGAAACTGCCGGACGGCATTCCAGACTTTCGTATCAACGAAGCGGCCGGGCGCGATGCCGCGCTGGTGTTCAGCCGCAAGAGCGGCAAGCCGCTGGGCGAACCCCTGAGCGGCTTCTTCACGGCCAAGGGTTACCGCCAAGGGTTTTTGCTCACCAGCCTGAACCAGACCGGCACCCTGGCCGAGGAGCAATGGGTGCTCGGTCACGACCAGGCAGAACAACAGAACGTCGCCAGCCTGGCCGCCGACGTGCGCCGTCTGTATTTCCAGGATTACCAGCGCCAGTGGGACGCCTTGCTGGCTGATATCGACTTCGTGCCGATCACCAGCGTGGCCCAGGCCGCCGACGTGTTGCGGGTGATTTCCGGCCCGACCTCGCCGTTGAAAAAACTGCTGGTGGCGGTGGCGAAGGAAACCGACCTGCAACAGGAAGAGCGCCTGCTGGCTGCCAAGGGTGCGCCGGTGGACGGCGGGGTCGACAAGCTCAAGGAGCGCCTGGGCACCTTGCTCGGCCAGGAGCAGGCGACGCAAAACGCACCTGAGGCCAGTGACGATCCAATCACCGCGCATTTTGCCGAACTCAACAGCATCGTCAGCAAGAACGAAGGCGAGCCGGCGGCCATCGACGGCCTGCTGGCCGACATGAACGCCCTGTATGTGCAGGTCAGCGCCATGGTCGGCGCCAGCGGCGATGCTTTGCTCGGCGAAGCCAAGAACCAGGCCGCAGCGGCCGCGACACGGGTCAGCCTCAACGCCGAGCGTCAACCGGCGTTGGTGCAGGGCCTGGTCAAGTCGGTGGTCAACTCCACCACCAACAGCATGATGGGCGGGGTACGCAACCAACTGAACGCAGCCTGGACCAGCGAAGTGGTGAACATCTATCGCCAGTCCCTGGCCGGGCGTTATCCGATGTCGCCGGGCAGTGCGCGGGACGCGACCCTGGACGACTTCGGCCAATTCTTCGGCGTGGGCGGGGTGATGGACAACTACTTCCGCAAATACCTGCAGCCGTACGTGGATACCTCGACCCAGGCCTGGCGCTGGCAACCGGGCGCCGCGCAGAAGCTCGGCATTGCCCCGGGCGTACTGCAAACCTTCCAGCGGGCAGCGACCATCCGGGATGCGTTTTTCCGTTCCGGTGGCACCCAGCCGATGGTGCGTTTCGAACTCAAGCCAGTGGCGATGGACGCCACCATCACCCAATTTTTGCTCGACCTCGACGGCCAGCAATTGAGCTACGACCACGGCCCGAGCCGCCCGACGGCCATGCAATGGCCCAACCCCGGCAGCATCGGTGTGGTGCGGATCTCGATCATGCCGCCTTCGGCCAGCGGTCGTTCCGGCATCACCCTGGACGGGCCCTGGGCCTGGTTCCGTCTGCTGGAACAATCGGATCTGACGGCCGGTAATTCGCCGGACCGCTTCAATCTGCGGCTGCGGGTCGACGGTGCCAGCGCCTCTTATGAGTTGCGGGCCAACAGCGCCTTCAACCCGTTCAAGAGCCGTGTGCTCAGCGGTTTCAGCCTGCCGGAGCGGTTATGAGCACGCCAGGCTTCTATGGAAAGTTGGCCAGTCGCGGGGACTTTGTCAGCCGTGGCTTGCCGCAGAGTTTTATCGGCCCGTGGGATTCGTGGTTGGCGGCGGGTTTGCTCGCCAGCCAGACCAGCCTCGGGGACCGTTGGCTGGATGCCTATCTGGTTAGCCCGCTGTGGCGTTTCATGGTCGCGCCCGGTGTGTGTGGGCCAGAGGCCGCCGTTGGGGTGGTGATGCCGAGCATCGATCGGGTCGGCCGTTATTTTCCGCTGACTGTTGCGGTGCTGCTGGATCACGACGCTGATCCGGCGTCGGTGGTGGGCGGTTCGGATGTCTGGTTTGAACAGGTTGAGCAATTGTTGTTGAGCACGCTGAGCGTGGAGGCGAGCTTCGAAGCCTTCGGTGCAGGACTGGAGACGCTGGGCAGCCCGGTGTGCCTGCCACGCACGCCAAGCAGCCGTTTTGCCGGGCTGCATCGCTTTGATGCCACCGACCCGAAGGCGCGAATGACCGCGCTTGCCGAACAGGCCTGCGAAGGCGCAAGCCTGTGGTGGGGCCAGGGTTCGGAGCGTATCGCCCCTGCTTTATTGCGGTGTCATGGCCTGCCTGTCGCCGCCGATTTTGCGCAATTTTTGCTCGGCCAAGAAGGTGTTGTGTAGATGCGTCCAAGCGCTGGAAAGACGTTCAAGTCTGCAAGCAAGAGCCATGTCGGTATGGTCCGCCAGGTGAATGAAGACGCTTGCCTGGACCTGCCGGAAAACGGCCTGTGGGTGGTCGCCGATGGCATGGGCGGACACGCGGCGGGCGACTACGTCAGCAGTCTGATTGTCGACAGCCTGCGTAGCATTGCCGTGGGCCGCTCGCTGGATGAATACGTTGCGGCGCTGCAAACCGACCTGCTGCGAGTCAACGCCGCCGTGCGTGAAGAAACCGCTAACCGGGGCGTGACCATGATGGGCAGCACTGTGGTGGTGCTGGCGGCGCGTGACTTGCGCGGGATGTGCCTGTGGGCGGGTGACAGCCGCTTGTATCGGCTGCGCGACGGCCTGCTCGAAGGCATCTCGCGAGACCACAGTTACGTTCAGGATTTGCAGGACAGCGGCCTGCTCAGCGAAGCCGAAGCCCGGGTGCATCCACGGGCCAATATCGTCACCCGCGCCATCGGGGTCGAGGCGCAACTGGAGCTGGCGATGGTCGAGCTACTGTTGATGCCCGGCGACAGTTACCTGTTGTGCAGCGACGGGCTGAACAAGACCGTCGAGGACCGTGAAATCGCCGAGGTGCTGAGCCACGACGAGCCCGGGGAAATCGCCAGCAGCCTGGTGTCCCTGGGCCTGATGCGCGGCGCTCCGGACAACATCACCGTCATCGTCGTGAAGGTGCCTTCATGAACCCCACCCTGAACATTCTGATCCCGGGCTACGACATCGGCGGTGAGATCGGCGAAGGCGCCATGGCCAGCGTTTACCTGGCGACCCAGCGCTCGCTGGAGCGCAAGGTGGCCTTGAAGATCATGGCCGCCGCGCTGGCGGCCGACCCGAGTTTCTGCGAGCGCTTCCTGCGCGAAGGCAAAACCCTGGCACGCCTGTCTCACCCGCATACGGTCACCATCCATGACATCGGCAATGTCGGTGAGCTGTATTACATGGCCATGGAATACCTGCCCAACGGCACGCTCAAGGAGCGCATCGCCGCCGGCCTGACGCCGGAGCAGGGCCTGATTTACATCCGCCAGATCGCCTCGGCCCTGGGCTATGCCCATGGGCTGGGGCTGGTTCATCGCGACGTCAAACCGGCGAACATTCTGTTCCGTGCCGATGGCACGGCAGTGCTCTCGGACTTCGGCATCGCCAAGTCCCTGGACGACCGCACCCAGTTCACCCAGGCCGGTTTCGCCGTCGGCACTCCCAGCTACATGAGCCCGGAACAGGCGCGTGGCCAGGACATTGATGGCCGGGCCGATCTTTATGCCCTGGGCGTGGTGCTCTACGAAATCCTTGTCGGCAAATTGCCCTATACCGGCAACGACGCGCTCTCCACGGCCCTGGCGCATTTGACCGAACCGTTGCCGGAGCTGCCGGTGCACCACGGTCGTTATCAAGAGGTGCTGCGCAAGCTGTTGGCCAAGGATCCGGCCGAGCGTTTCCCGGATGCGGCGGCGCTGTTGCAGGCGCTGGATAATCTGCCTCGGGAATCGGTTGAAGCGACCTTGATCCAGCCGTTGCCCATTCCTGTGAGCAATGACCTGGCGGGACTGACGCCGGTGTCCATCGATATACCGACCGGCCCCGCGCAGCCACAACCTCGACCCAAGCCTGTTCCGCCGACTGTGAAGCCGACTCCGCAGCCCACTCCGCAGCCCACGGTTTCTGAGCAGCGAAAGGGGCCGGTGTTCGCACTCGCCGTTGTCGCGGTAGCCGTGGCGCTGGCCTTGGGCGGCGCGGGTTATTGGTGGCTGTCGGGTGACGTCGAAGCGGACGCCAAGGTGCCGGTGGTTTCAGCGCCGCCAGCCAATTCGCCGCCGGCCGTGGCGCCACCCGTAAAGCCCCCCGTGGCGCCGGAAGTCGATGGCGGTCAGCGTCCGTTGCTGATGGCTGGCAAAAAAACCTTGTTCCAGCGGGTGCTCAGCAAGCCAGGGGCGAAAATCGCCAGCGAACCGGGGGCCGCACCAGGCAAGGCCTTGCCGGCGTTTTCCGTGCTTTACGTCTATCAGCGCAAAGAGGTTGCTGGTAGCCCATGGCTGCGCGTCGGCACCGCCACCGACGGGCGCAGTGACGGCTGGTTGCCGGCCGAGCAAGTCAGCGACTGGAAGCAAAGCCTGGTGCTCAAGTTCACCGAACGCTCCGGCCGTGCGCCGGTGATGTTCCTGCGTCAGCCCGGCGACGTGGAGAAGCTGCTGGCCGATCCATCGGCCGCAAAAAACCTGCTGCTCAAGACCCAGCAGAATCGCGAAGACAACCAGCAGGTACTGGCCCTGGAACCGGCTGCCAGCGCGGTGCCGCAGAACCAGTTTTACCTGTTGCCGATCTTCGATTCGCGCGAGGGCTTCGATGAAAACGGCCAGCCGGTGCAGTTGCTGAACGTGGCGTCCATCGACCCCGGTAATGCTCCGAAGGCTGCCGCCAACAACACGCCAATCACTACCGCTAACGCCGACGCCTTCCGCACCGCCGTGGTGCTAGTGGTCGATACCACCGTGTCCATGCAGCCCTACATCGACCAGGTGCGCGACGTGGTGCACGAGCTGCAAACCCGCATTGCCGAGCGTGGTGAGCAGGACAGCGTCAGCTTCGGCCTGGTGGGCTTTCGCAGCAGCATCCAGAAAACTCCGGGCTTGGAATACGTCGCCAAAACCTTGATCACCCTGGACCAGGGCCGCGACCCACAGCGCTTCATGGACTTGGCGCGGCAGGTCAAGGCGTCCACGGTTTCCAGCCATTCGTTCAACGAAGATGCATTTGCCGGCGTAATGGAAGCGGTCGAGGGCATGGATTGGTCCGGCTATGGCGGGCGCTTGATTCTATTGGTCACCGATGCCGGTGCCTTGCGCAAGAACGACCCGTATGCCGCCACGCAAATGAACGAGGCCGAAGTGCGCCAGGCCGCGCTGGGCAAGCAGATCAAGATCTACGCCTTGCACCTGCTCAGCGATGCCGGCAAGAAAACCCATGGCGGCGCGCAAAGCCAATATCGCACCCTGACCGCCGACGCCAACCCGCAGATCGGCGACCTGTACATTCCGGTGCCAGGCGCTGATGTGCGCAAGTTCGGTGAGCGGGTGGACGAGATCGGTTCGGTGTTTGCCAACCTGGTGCATCAGGTGCGTAGCAACAAGCCTCAAGCCGTGCCGCTGCTGAGCGCCGCGCCGAGCCTGAGCGACAAATCGGCCGCCGTCGGCTACGCGATGCACATGGACTTCCTGGGACGTAAAGCCGCCAGCCAGGCTCCGCAATTGGTCAGCGCCTGGACCGCCGATCGCGATCTGACCAACCCGGCACTGCCGGCATTCCAGGTGTGCGTGATGCTGACCAAGTTACAGCTCAACGACTTGCAGCAATCGCTGAAACTGATCGTCGATGCCGCCCGCAAGACTCAGACCTCGCCGAAGAATTTCTTCCAGGAAATCGCCAGCGCCAGTGCCTACATGAGCCGCGATCCCTCGGCCTTGCGCAAGGGTGGCAACCTGGCCGATGGCGGGGTTCTGGGTGAGTACCTGGAAGGGCTGCCATACCGCAGCAAGTCGCTGAACATGACCCAGGATTTGTGGCTTTCCCTGAGCGTGGCCGAGCAGGAAGACTTCATCGATGAGCTGGACTCCAAGATCCGCCTCTACGAAACCTTCCACAATGACCTGGCCAACTGGGTGCGTTTCGGCGATGCCGAACCGGGTGATGCCTTGTACCGCGTTCCGTTGTCGACGCTGCCGTGATGCTGAACATGAACGCAGTGCACAAAAACCGCGGCGTCGGCAGCCAGCGCTATAGCCTGGTGATTCCACGGCTGCAACTGCATGCCGGTGAACAATTAGCGGTGGTCGGTCCCAGTGGCTGTGGCAAAAGCACGTTGCTGGATTTGCTGGCGCTGGTGCTGGCGCCGGATCAGGCCGGGCAGTTTGATTTTGCGCCCGGCGAAACCAGGACGGACATTACCGGGCTGTGGCGCGCAGATGCGCAAAGTGCCTTGGCGGACCTGCGCCGCCGGCACTTGGGCTACGTGCTGCAAACCGGTGGCCTGCTGGATTTTCTGGACGTGCGCGGCAACATCGACCTGTCGCGCAAACTGCTCGGCTTGAAAGACGACGGCAGCGTGGATCGCCTGGCCGGAGCATTGGATATCGCTGATCAACTGGGCAAAAAGCCGGGCGACTTGTCGGTCGGCCAACGGCAACGGGTGAGCTGCGCCCGCGCCCTGGCCCATGGGCCGCGTCTGCTGCTGGCCGATGAACCGACCGCCGCCCTCGATCCGCTGAACGCGGAACGAGTGATGCAGTTACTGGTGACCCAGGCCCGCGAACACGGCGTGTGCTGCGTCGTCGCCACCCACGACGAGTCACTGGCCCGCGCCAGCGGTTTGCAGGTGCGGCGCATCAGTTGTCGTCGCGACGTCGATGGCGGTGTCACCGCTACCCTCGGGGAGGCCTGCTGATGCGCAATACGCTGGTGGCTTCCCTGGCCTGGCAGGATTACCGCAACGATGCGTGGCTGTCGGCCTGCTCGGTACTGGCGCTGGTGGCGGTGGTTGCGCCGTTGCTGGTGCTGTTCGGCTTGAAATTCGGCCTGGTCAGCAGTTTGACCGAACGCTTGGAGAACGACCCGGCCACCCGGGAAATCATTCCCCTGGGTGGCGGCCGGTTCAGCGCCGCGTTTATCGAACAGTTGAGCCAGCGCAGTGACGTGGCCTTCACCTTACCGCGCACCCGGCAGATTGCCGCGACGGCGGATCTGACCGCTGGCGCGTCGATGGTGACTGTCGAAATGATCCCCACCGCCGCCAACGATCCCTTGCTCGGCAGTCTGCCGGTGCCCCAAGGGCTGGATCAGGTGCTGCTCAGCCAGACCGCCGCCGAAAAGCTCGGGGCCAAGGCCGGTGATTGGCTGGAGGCCAGTTTCGGCCGGCAGGTGGCCGGTCGTGGCGAGGCGCAGCGCACTCGCGTCCAGGTGCTGCACGTTCTGCCGCTGGAAGCCTTCGCCCGGGACGGATTGTTCGCGCCATTGACGTTACTGGAAGCGGCTGAAGATTACCGGGACGGCCGCGCCGTGCCAGCGTTCGGTTGGCCAGGTGATGCGGCGGGCATGACGGAGCAACGGGTGTATCCGGCGTTTCGCCTGTACGCCCGCAGCCTCAAGGATGTCGAGCCGCTGCGCCAGTACTTCGCTGCACAGAATCTGCTGGTCTCGACCCAGGCCCAGACCATCGCCCAAGTGCAATCGCTGAGTCGCAACCTGTCGATCGTGTTCTGGATCATCGCCGGATTGGCTTTGGCGGGCGCGTTCGCGGCGATTTTTTCCGGTGCGCTGGCAGCGGTCGAGCGCAAGCGTCGAGAGTTGTCGGTGTTGCGCCTGCTGGGGTTTTCCACGGCGGCGTTGCTTTTGTTTGTGGTGTTGCAGGCGCTGTACAGCGCCGGCCTTGCCGCCCTGTTGAGTGCCGGGCTGTATGGCCTGGCGCAATCGGGCCTGAACCATTTATTTGCGCAGATGCCGGGCGAGTACGCCAGCCATCTGCTGGCGCGTCACTACGCGTTGGCCCTGGCGGCAGTACTCGGCGTCAGCGCCGTGGCGGCGGTCTGTGGTGGCTGGCGAGTGGCGCGTATCCACGCGTGTGAAGGAATTCGAGATGTATAAGTTACTGGGCGCCGCCGTGGCGCTGAGCCTGGCCAGCATGGTCTGGGCTGATGAAAATACAGATAAACTGGACAACCCCAAGCCGTTGCCCGATGACGTCAGCCTGCCGCTGCCGTGCGAAGGGCAGATGGTGTTTCGCTACGTGTACATTCTGGCCGAAGGCACCCTGGACGACCGCGAGATCAGTCTCGGCTATCCATTCAGCGAGGGCGAGGCCGGTTATCAACAGTCGTTCATCTCCGGTTACCGCCGGGACTTTATCAACGGCCAGTTCACCCTCAAGGATCTGCCCAAGGATTGGGGCAAGAGCATCACGCCGTTGATGCCCAAGGCTGATGCCAAGACCCCGCTCAAACCGATGCTCTATTTCATCGGCAAATACGAAGTCACCGACCGCCAATACGCCCAGGTCATGGCCCAGGCGCAATCGTTGGCCAGCGGCGAGCCGGCGCCAGCCTGCGAGGCACTGCAAGCGCAGGTGCCGCAAGGCATGGCCGGACGCTTGCCCAAGGTGAAGTTGTCGCGATTCGAGGCCGAACGCTTCTCGGCGGTGTACAGCGCCTGGTTGATGAAGTACCACAAAGACCTGCTACCGGTGAGCGGCCGCGGCACTTCGGCTGAAGAGGGCGGGCTGGGTTTTGTGCGCTTGCCGACCGAGGTCGAATGGGAATTCGCTGCCCGTGGCGGGCAGGCCGTTAGCCGTCAGGACCTGGAAGGGCGCCTGTTTCCCCGGCGTCTGGAGGGCAGCGAAAGCGACGGGCCATTGGCGGACTGGGCGGTCTTCAATCAGGTCGCCGGCGGCACCGGTCAGGCAGCGCGGCTGATGCCGATCGGTAGCAAACTGCCAAACCCCATCGGCTTGTTCGACGTGATCGGCAACGCCGCCGAGATGGTCCAGGAATCCTTCCAACTGGTGCACGCCGGACGTCGCCAGGGCACCTACGGCGGCTTCGTGGTCAAGGGTGGCAACTACCTGGAAGGCGAGGGCACCTTGTTCACCGGGATGCGCCGCGAGTACCCGCTGTTCGCTGCCGACGGCACCGAGCAACACAACGAAACCACCGGGTTCCGGGTCGCGATTGGCGCGTTGTCGGCGCCACGTTCGCGCTACAAGGAACTGTTTGCCCAATGGCAGAAAGAAGGTCGGCTGGCTTCGCTGACCGATGCCATCGACGACGCCCAGGACCCGACCAAACGCCTGGACAGCATCATCGCCGCCAGTATCGACCCGCGCCTGCAAGCCGAGTTGGGGCTGGTCAACGAAGAGCTCAAGCGCAACGTCTCGCTCATCGCCCAGCAGCGCGAAGAAGCGGCCGGCAACCTGATTCAGTCGGCGGCCCTGGTGGCCGAGACCGTCAACAACTACAACATTCGCCTGACCAATTTGCACAAGAGTCGCCAGCAGGCCTTGGACGCCAAGGACGAGGCCAGCGCCAAGCTGTTCGCCACGGCTATCGACAACGGCCGCAGTGCGCTGGACGGCGCGGTGGCGATCTACATCGACAACCTGGCGACCGGCACGCGCTACACCGATGCCGTGATCCAGGCGCAGTTTCAACGCATCAAGGAAGAGTTGGAGCGCAAGCCGGTACTGGGCAAGAGCCTGGTGACGCGCGCGACATTATTCGTTCGCCATGTCGGTGATTATCGTCAGCAACGACGAGCCGACCCGGCGGCGATATTGAAGGAATTGCTCGCATCGAACGCTCAGCGGTCTTGATCGTTCGTTGTACAGCGAGCTTGGAAGGGACTCAGGCGGCGGTGGGCCGTGCTGAGCTGGTCAAACTTAAAAGAGAACACAACTATGCTTTCCTCCCGTAAACCTTTTGCTTCGCTTTCCAAGCGTAACTTGCTGCTGATCGCCGTCGGCTTCAGCACCGTACTGACCGGTTGCGCGACGTCGCCAACCTCCAAGGTCGCGTCAAGCACCAAGGTCGAGTACTACCCGAACTGCTACGAGCCGGTGCAGCACCTGCGTGCCACCGATTCGAACATGACCAAGTCAGTCGTCACCGGCGCGGCTGTCGGCGCTGTCGGTGGTGCTCTGCTGGGCGCCCTGACCGATTCCGAGAACCGTGGCCGCAACGCCGCCATCGGTGCCGCGGGCGGTGCCCTGGCGGGCGGCGCGGCCGGTTACTACACCGAGCGTCAGAAGCAGATCGCTGATGACAACCTGCGCATCGCGTCCTACGCCACCGACGTCAACAAAAGCGCCGCCGACATCGACCGCAGCACTGCGTACGCCAAGACTTCGCAGCAGTGCTACCAGAGCGCGTTCACCAAACTGGTTGCCGACCGCAAGGCCAAAACCGTCAACGACACCGAAGGCCGCAAGCGCCTGGCAGAAATCGTCGCTGGCCTCAAAGAGTCCAACGACCTGATCGTCGCGGTTAACGGTAAAGCCAGCGAAGACCTGAACAACTACACCCAGGCCTACGAAAAAGACCTGCAGCAAGTAGGCGTGCAGCGCACCGATGTGGTCACCGTGGCGACCGCCGACATCACGCCGGTCGTGGCGCCGACCAAGAGCAAAAAAATCGTGAAACCGGCGAAAAAACCGGTGCTGCCAACCGTGCCGAAAGAAGCGGTCACCACCGAGAAAACCCTGCAGACCGCACAAGCCAAACAGGCGGAAAGCAAGCAAGTGGCTAGCGCAGGCACCACTCAGGTCAACAGCATGTGCAAGAACCCGGACCTGGGCGACTGGGCACCGGTGCCTTGCCCGAATGTTTGATTGAGTTTCTGTAGGTCTTTGAGCATTCCCACGCTTTGCGTGGGAATGCTCTGTACTGGCTACACCTTGGCGCTATGCGCCGCCATCTCCAGCGCTTGTAAATGATCCAGCGCTCGCGTCACCAACAATGCACCCCGTCGGTCATGCGGCTGAGTGCCAAGGCTATAAAGCGGCGTGAGCCGTCCACATCGTCGGCGAGGTCGGCGACGATGGCGCTGATGGAATGAACACCCCTAGAAAGAGCAGGATGTTAACGGCGGCGAAAGCACGCTTTACCAGAGCCAAAATCCACCGCGAGGCAATCAGGTTCAATCGCCAACTGAAGGTCGTCGAACAAGACTCCCAAATTATCTTTGTCGGGCAAGGTGTCAGCCTTTAGCGTCAGGGTGTTGCCTTCGACATGCCAAGTCCCTTTGGCAATACCGTCAGCGCTTCCATAAGTTATCCCTCCGGCAAAAGTGCCGTCCTTTCGCAGCAGCAACTCCGCTCCCATTTCCATTGCACCGTGCAAGAAATAATGCCCGTCCAGCGAACTGGACTCTGCTGCGGCGTAAGCAAGGGGCTGCCACATAAACGCTGCGAAAAGTAATGTTCTTAAATCCATGTATTTGCTCTCCTTACCAACTTCCATAGGGGATACCGAATTTGTCGATGTAGGCTTTGGACTCCGGCTCAAGAGGCAAGGCGTAGCGACCTTCGTTTTTGCCTTGAGACGGACCTTGTTTATTGACGGTGCCTACGACCCGAGCAATCTCGACTGCGTCCAGGCAGGCACCACCAAGCCAGACCTTGGCAATACCGCCCGGCGCCAAACCAATGCCGATGTTGTCGCGGGATTCGGTGATCCATTCGGCGCCAAAATGGCAAAAGGCTTTTTCAGGTTTGCGCATGATCTCCCGGGCGGATTCGGGAATGACGATGTAGGCCTCGTAGGTTTGCGGTTCAGCCAAGGATTGCCAACGTACGTAGATCAGTCGGGGCAGGTCGGCACCGGTGACATACTTGCCTTTACCTGCACCATTACTGCTTACCCAGCCTCTGGCGATACCTTGATTTTTCGGAGGTGTTGGAACAGAAGCGATACCGCCTCCTGCCCCCCGAAACACTCGTTCCTGGATATCCACCACATCCGCTGTTTCGATCCAGACCTCCATATAGGCTGGTGCTGAAAAGCCCAGGAACCAAGGCAATTTGTTAGCCGGTTGAGCGAAGCTTTGCGTGCAGCCAGCCAACAGCAATCCGAAAAACAGACCTGCGCCTTTTTTGGTAAATCGGGCGAAGTTATTCATCGAGATGCACCACCCGTTGGTTGTGTTTGGTCGGTCGGTTGATAAAAACGATGTTCATGTCGCTGCTGTTCAGGCCTTTGGCTGCGTTCCAGTTAGCGGAAAGGTGGATGTAGCGACTGCGTAACCTGGCCCGGACAGGCGTCAATGGCTGAACACGCTAACAAGGCACTTTGATGATTGATGTAGGAAGGGGCTGGAAGCCAAGCCTGAAATTTCCGCATTCAAAATGTTGGGTGCATAAATTGTTATAAATTTGATGTTGTTTTTTATTTGGTTATTGGTGCTCGCCGAATTGTTTGCCGGCTCGTTGCGCAGTGGAAAACGGGCGGCGGCGCTGATGAGTTAGATCCAGTCGGCCAAGCTCAACGGGCATGATTCATATGCTTATTTGAAGGACGTCCTCACTCGCCTGCCGACGCAGCGGGCGAGTGAAATCGGGGAGTTGTTGCCGCATCGTTGGCAACCGACTTAGTTACGCAATACGGGATGCCCGAACGCTTACGGCCTTCCGGCGTAGGAAAGGACGTATTCTGTAGGAGGTTTCCTTCAAGCTGTAGCGAATTACGTGAAGTGGCGAAAGCTCAGGGGAACAACTTAGCTTTAGATGGTCCTCAGGCACTTTTGTCGGACTCTGCCCTTTCACACGCTAGGAGATGCCTCGTGAGTCGCTACAAGCCAATTACTGGAATAGATTGCAGTATCCCAGCGTTATTGATTGATACCCATGCGCCAATTGATGTGCTGTATGAAAATGCTGATCATCGAATTAGGCTCGCAACGCAGTTTCTTGAGGCTCTAATTCATCAGGAAGCTTCTTTCGGGAAGCCCATTTTGATACAGGAAATTTCGGATGTGCTCGTTCTTTTGTTGAGGGACGGATGCGATTTGATGGATGTCATTCGCAGACGTCTGCTGGATACAAATAGCATCTGAAGTGTTCAAGGAAAGCGAGCATGAAAATCAAAGTAAAAGTAACCGATGCTAACCATGAAGACGTACTGTGCGAATCACTGCAAGAGGTCGAGCAAGCGTTTCGCAATCGGCACGATAACGGTGTTGTCACCGATGATGGTGGTGCTGGTACTGATTGGATGAACGAGTACCGACTGGAAATCGTCGAGGTCTAGGAGTTGCATCGTGATCTTCAATGTTCGTTCGAAGCAGGTTGAAATAAGAGCCGCGAAGCGTTTTCGGCTGTTGCCCGGTGGGGACTTTTCTGAGCCAGATCACGTATTGATGAACTGGCTGGGTGTGATGGTCTGGATCAAACCTACACCGCCGAAACTGGGTGCATAGGAATGGTGCGGATCTGCCGCCCAGGTACACCTCAAGCCCCGCCGTAAAACGTGGGGCCGAGGCCGTAGGAGGGGGGTGAATTTTTCGCGTCCGCGTAAATGAAGGTTGTTGTAGCAATGTTTGATCACGAAGTGCGATTCCGGATCAAAAAAGGGGACATGAAGTCCCCTTTCTCTATTCGTGGTTTCGCTACGCCTTAGTCCGATGCTCCGACTGGTGACCGAAGAAGCCAATAACCTGACTTGTTCACATTCGCCAAGTCCCATCAATCCGAATCCGGACAAGGGATTTGCTGTACGAACAGTTCGGCGATCCCGCCCCTTACATCGCGCTGAAAATCCTCAGCGAAGAATTTGCCGAATCGCCGGACGCCAGTGCCTTGCTCTACAGCGAGTTCGCCCTGACCCGACGACTGCGCCACGACAATGTGCTGCGTTTGCACACCTATGAAGTGGACACCGACTGCCAGCGCGCCTTCATCACCATGGAACTCATGCGTGGGCTGACCCTGGACAAATTACTCTGCGAGCGGCCTCTGGGTTTGCCGTGGTTCGAGCTGCGTGACATCGCGCTGCCGCTGCTCGACGCGCTGGCCTACGCCCACGCTCGCGGCGTGTTGCACGGTGATCTGAAACCGAGCAACGTGATGCTCAGCGAAGAGGGCGTGCGCCTGTTTGACTTCGGCCTCGGCCAGGCGCAAGAGGGCATCTTGCCCGGCCTGCCGCACCTGAGCCGCAGCCGCTTCACCGCTTGGACCCCTGACTACGCCGCCCCGGAATTGCTCGAAGGCCAGGCGCTGTCGGCCAGTGCGGACGTGTACGGCATGGCCTGCGTGCTCTACGAACTGGCGGGTGGCAAACACCCATTCCGCCGCTTGCCCTCGACCCAGGCCCGCGACAAGTACCTGCAGCGCGAGCTGCAAGCACCGAAGAACTTACCGAAACACTGCTGGCCAGCCCTGCGAACGGCGCTGGCTTTCGATGCGGCAGATCGAACGATCACCGTCGCCCAACTGCGCGACGCTATGGGTGCCAAATCGTCTTGGCCGCAACGTCTGCGACTCCGGGCGACGGATGACTATCGAACAGGGACTTCGACCTGGAACTGGTCAGCGAAAACCTGGACCTCGGATCAGCAGGAAAGGAATGCCAAGTCCCAAATGCCAGTCAGTTAAGGCGCGGAATCTGTGGGAGCGGGCTTGCTCGCGAATGCGGAGTGTCAGGCGACATCAATGTTGATTGTGCCGCCGTCTTCGCGAGCAAGCCCGCTCCCACATAGATTGCGTTTAACCGGCAGGCATTATGCCAAGTCCTCTTTTCGCTACGCCTTAGCCCGATGCTCCGCCGGATTCGGCGAATCAATATGATCCAGCGCTCGCTCCACCAGCAACTGCACCCCATCCGCCATTCTGCTGAGCGCCAAGGCTACTGATCTTCGAGTGCCGTCGATGTCGTCAGCCAGGTCGGCAGCGATGGCGCTGATGGATAGCAGGTCTTCGGAGGCGTTGGCCAGGAGGGCTTCGGTGTCGATGTCGGGGGAGACGGTGAAGAGTCTGCCTTTGCGCTTGGGTTTGTCTTTGGGTGGTGGGGCGAAATGGTGGTCGAGGGCGCGTTCGGCGGCTTCGTGGAGTTTTTTCGAATCGAAGGATTCGTAGGGGGATGTAGATTCGTTTTCAGGAGGATTTGGTGTTGGCTTGAACATAGGTGTATTCCGATATGAATATTTTAAGGAGCTGACACCCGTTCGCTTGCATTCGAATGAGGGTGGCAGCTGTGCGCAGGTGTGCAAGACCGGGCATATCGGACCCCGGCAGACCCCAAAGGGACCTCCCGCGCACAGCCGCCATAAAGCGTTACAGCGAGCATTTAAAGGCTCGATGTTTGGCTAGGCGATTTGCGCGTCGATATGTACCGGACTTGCACGTCCGTGTCACCGTTTTTGCGGTGACAAATAGAGATTATCGGTGAAAGCGAGGGCCGGATAGTTCATGAACAGCCCGGCGTGTTGAAGGAAATGTCCGAGAGGTTTGAGGGGATCAAGATCAAAAGATCACAGCCTTCGGCAGTTCCTACAGGAGGGTCTGTTTTGTCTGCGCAGTGGCGGTGTTTCTGTAGGAAGGAATCACATGGCCTAAAGCTGTGGGAGCTCAACGGTCTCAAAATAAAGGCCATCAAGACAGTTGCTCCCACAGTGGATCAGGGATGCCTTAGCGCCGGCGTTTTTCCAGCGAGTATACAAACGGCGCAGTAATTTCGATGGAGCCGTTGTTCAGCATGTCGGCCGGTGGCTTGGGCAGCGGTTGGGCACGGCGGATCATTTCCAGGGTGGCCCGGTCCAGATCGGCATTGCCGGAGCGGTCCACCAGTTCGAATGACAACACGTTACCTTCAGCATCCACCACGAAACGCAGACGGTTCAAACCTTCCTTGTTCCGCATCTGTGCACTGGCCGGGTACTTTTTGTACTTGGCCAGGTGCGCGAGCAGGGTGCCTTGCCAATTGGCTTTGGCCGCTTGCTGCGCGGGCGATGGACCGGGTGCCGGCTGAGCGGATTTCTCCGTCGGTGCCTGGGTCGGTTGCGCGTCGCTCGGTTTTTCCTCGGAGGGTTTCTCCTTCGGTGGCTCCGGCTTTTTCTCCACAGGCTTGGGCGGTTGAGGCTTTGGCTTTGGCTTGGGTTTGACCGGTTTGGGCACGGCAATCTCGGCCTTCGGCGCTTCAGCGAGTTTCGGCAGCGGCAGTTCTTCTACCGGGGCCGGTGGCTGTGGCGGCGTGATCACCTTCGGCGGTGCGGGCGGTGGCGGGGCCGGAACCGGCGCCAGTTCGACCATCATCGCTTGCGGCGGTAGCTCGATCGGCGGGCGCGACGTCCAGTTCAGCGCCAGCGCAATGGCCAGCGCATGCACGCCCAGCACCACGGCCAGGCTCGCGCTGTAACGCGTCAGCTTTTGGCGCGTGTTGATCATTTTTTGGCTGCCGTCTCGAGTCCGACCAGGCCGACCTTCAGGTAACCGGCGGCGCGCAGGGCGTCCATCACGCTCATCAGGTCGCCGTAGTCCACGCCTTTATCAGCCTGGAAGAAGATCGTCGTGTCTTTCTTGCCCTGGGTCTTGGCGTCGAGCGTGGCGCCGAGGGTTTCGGCCTTCACTTCGTCTTCGCCGAGAAACAGGCGCTGGTCAGCTTTCACGCTAAGGAACACAGGTTTCTCTGGCCGCGGTGCCGGTTTGGCGGTGGAGGCGGGCAGGTCGACCTTGATGTCCACGGTGGCCAGCGGCGCCGCCACCATGAAGATGATCAACAGCACCAGCATCACGTCGATGAACGGCGTGACGTTGATTTCGTGGTTCTCGGCCAGATCGTCGTCTGCGCCTTCTTTCAAATGCAGGCCCATGGCCGATTACCCCACTTTCACCATGTGCGGTTGCGAGGTACTACGCTCGGCCGGCAGGTGGTCGAGATCACGGCTGACCAGCAGCAGGACTTCTGCCGAGGCGTCGGACACTTGCGCCTTGTAGCCGGCAATGGAGCGGGCGAAAACGTTGTAGATGACCACCGCAGGAATCGCTGCAACCAGCCCCAGCGCGGTCGCCAGCAGGGCTTCGGCGATGCCGGGGGCCACGACGGCGAGGTTGGTGGTCTGGGTTTTGGCAATGCCGATGAAGCTGTTCATGATGCCCCACACGGTGCCGAACAGGCCGACGAACGGCGCGGTGGAACCGATGGTGGCGAGCACGCCGGTGCCGCTGCTCATGTTGCGACCGCAGGCGGCGACGAGGCGCTCCAGGCGGAAGCTCACGCGCTCCTTGATGCCTTCTTTCTCGCGGCTGTTGGCCGACAGGCGCATTTCTTCCAGTGCGTCGTGGACCAGCAGGTTGGCGAGGGTGCCTTCCTTGGCCGCCGTCGCACTGGCTTCTTTAAGGGTGGCGGCTTTTTTCAGGTGGGCGATTTCAACACGCAGACGACGCTTGGCGCCTATCAGCTCGAAGCCCTTGGCGATCCAGATGGTCCAGGTGATGATCGAGGCGATGGCCAGGCCGATCATCACGATCTTCACGATGATGTCGGCGTTCTGGTACATGCCCCACGGCGACAGGTCATGGGCCATGCCTAGGGAATTACCTTCTTCCAGCTGCTCTTCCATCAGCTTTGTCTGTTCACCGAATTCAGCCAAAGCTTTTTGCACTTCTGGTGGCAGTGACGAGGTATCGACGCTGCCATCAGGGTTTCTCGGCACGTCAGGCGTGGCGTTAGCAGTTGGCACATTGGCGGCTGCGGGTACAGAGGCTTCATCGGCGAATGCGGCGGTCGGCGCGAGCATCAGGCTGAGCAGCAGGGCGGCCACTGCGCTCCAGGCGCGAGGTCGTTTGGTTGGCGAAGCGGGGAATTGATTGGGTGTCATGCTGGCCGGACCTGAGAAAAAAAGAAGGTAGATGTTCTTCCAGGCCTCGTGAGGCCGAGAACAAAAGTGGCGAGCATTATTGCAAGTAATTCTTGTTAACAAAAGTAATAGAGTATCTTTTTTTCCTTCATTGCTAGCCGCGTGTCCGTTGCCAGCGCTAGTCTGTAGCTTTCCGATGGGAGTTTTCTGATGTCCGCGCCTTCTGTTTTGATCGCCGGCTGCGGTGATGTCGGCAGTCGTCTGGCCACGCAATTGCTGAATTCGGGGTGGGAGGTTCACGGCTTGCGGCGTGACGTCTCACACCTGCCCCAAGGGGTGATTGGCGTTGCTGGTGACTTGTTCAATAAAGACTGCCCGGCGACCTGGCCAATCGGGGCGGTGGATTACCTGGTGTATTGCGCGGCGGCTACCGATCACGATGAGGCCGGATACCGCGCCGCTTATATTCAGGGTTTGCAGCACGTGCTGGAATGGCTGGGCGACTACGGGCAAGTGCCCAATCGGCTGCTATTCGTTTCCAGCAGCAGCGTTTACGGCCAGCAAGAGGGCGAGTGGGTCGACGAGAACTCGCCGACCGTGGCCGCTGGCTATTCAGGGCGTGTGATGCTGGAAGCCGAGCAAGTGGCACTTGAGAGCGGCATCCCGGCGAGCATCGTGCGCTTGACCGGGATCTACGGTCCGGGCCGAGAGTTTCTGCTGACTCAGGTTCGTCGGGGTTATCGCGTGGCGATTAATCCACCGTTGTACGGCAATCGTATTCACTCGGACGATGCGGCGGGGTTGATAGCGTATCTGCTGGAGGCGGATCAACGGGGGGCTGTGCTGGATGACGTCTATATAGGTGTCGACGACGCGCCCGCACCGCTGGCGGAAGTGGTGGGCTGGTTGCGTGAGTATCTGGGCGTGACGGAATGGGCTGACGACGCGAGCGTACGGCGTACGGGCAGCAAGCGTTGCAGCAATGCGCGCGCCAAAGCCTTGGGCTGGACGCCAAAGTACCCAAGCTATCGCGAAGGCTACGCCGCCATCCTCGAAGGCCGCTGCTAATCCCCAAACACCCCAAAACAACTGTGAGAGCGAGCCTGCTCGCGATGAGGCCCTAACGTTCAACATCTTCGTTGACTGTTATGCCGCCATCGCGAGCAGGCTCGCTCCCACATTGGTTCGGCGTTGGTTCTAGAGCCGGGTCACTGCTTTTCCAGCAACCACTTGCGATCACCCGGGGTGAACTGCGGCATTTCATCCGCCTGCGCGGTGTTCACCGCCTGGAGGATTTCCAGTTCCTTGCCTTTGCGCGCAAAGATCCAGGTGTTTCCCTGGCCGTTCAGTTGCAGCCACATGTTGTCGTTGCCGCCGCTCATCGACGCACAATCACCCGCCAGGCACAGGGCATAACGATCAGCACTCGGTAAACCGGCAATCTGGCCATCTGCCTGGAATTGCACGGTATTGCCTTCGCCGGGGCCGCTGACGATTTTCCAGCTGCCGCCCATATAGGCCGAGTACAACGCACGTTCGAAGCTCGCGCCAATCGGTGCGCCCTCCGGTACCTGGATCTGTGCGCGGTCGAAGACTTGCTCCGGCTCGTTGTCGTTGGCGGCCTGGCTCAGTTGCTTGCCATCACGCTTCAGCTCGCTGGCGGAACTGCCATAAAAGTCGACTTTCCAGGCGCCGGACTCTTCGCCCAGCAGTTTGCCTTCGACGTTTTCAAAACCATTGGTGTAGCGGGCCTGACCGGCCTTGGTGTTGACGTCCCATTCCAGGTTCGGACCATAGGCCTGGAGTGCTTCACGCAGGGGGCCGCCATTGGATGCAGCATCGATCGCCGACTGATTGATCCAGGTGCCGCTGATATCACGGTCGGCAGGGTCGCTGGCACAACCGCCCAAGAGAAGGGCAACCAGCGAGAGAACTAGCGCTTGGCGCATGGTGGAATCCTTTCAAAGCAGGATCGGCGCAGCCGTTAGAGGGCTGCGCCGGACACATTACTCGATGACCAGAATGGCATCCATTTCAACCTGCGCACCCTTTGGCAGGGCTGCTACGCCGATGGCGGCGCGGGCTGGGTAAGGTTGGTCGAAGTACTTGCCCATGATCTCGTTGACCTTGGCGAAGTGGCTGAGGTCAGTGAGGAAGATGTTCAGTTTGACGATGTCCTTGAACGAACCACCGGCCGCTTCAGCCACGGCTTTGAGGTTCTCGAACACCTGGACGGTCTGGGCTTCGAAGCCTTCGACCAGTTCCATGGTTTTTGGGTCCAGAGGAATCTGACCCGACATGTAAACGGTGTTACCAGCCTTGATCGCCTGGGAGTACGTACCGATGGCGGCCGGGGCCTTGTCGCTGTTGATAACGGTCTTGGTCATGTATGACTCCTTGTTAGGGGTAGGCTACGCGCGCATGCGGGTGATGCGGATCACTCCGGTCAGGGCGCGCAGTTTTTTGATCACGCGGGCCAGGTGCACGCGGTCGTGCACGCTGACCACCAGTTGGACCACGCTGATACGACCGTCGCGTTCGTCCATGCTGATTTTTTCGATATTACCGTCGGCCGCGTTGACGCTGCTGGCCAGCAGGGCGATCAGGCCGCGCTGGTGTTCCAGTTCGACACGCAGCTCGACGTTGAATTCGCCGGTGACATCCTTGGCCCACGAGAGCTGGATGCATTTTTCCGGGTTGTGGCGGATTTCGCTGATGTTGCGGCAGTTGTCCAGGTGCACCACCATCCCTTTGCCGGCGGACAGATGGCCGACAATCGGGTCGCCCGGGATCGGCGTGCAGCACTTGGCGTAACTGAGCACCAGGCCTTCGGTGCCGCGAATCGCCAGCGGGCCTTCCGGGCTAGGCAACTGTTCGCCTTCGCCGAGCAGGCGACGGGCAACCACATAAGCCATGCGATTGCCCAGGCCGATGTCTTCGAGCAGGTCTTCGATCAGTTCGAGGCGGTATTCGTGAAGCATCAGCTGCACGCGCTCGGCCGGGACTTTTTCCAGGGAGCTGTCGAAGCCGTTGAGTACCTTGTTCAGCAGGCGTTCGCCGAGGCTGATGGATTCGGAGCGGCGTTGCAGTTTCAGCGCATGGCGGATGTGGGTCCGCGCCTTGCCAGTCACCACAAAGTTCAGCCATGCCGGATTCGGCCGCGCGCCCGGGGCGCTGACGATCTCGACCGTGGAGCCGCTTTGCAGCGGTTCGGACAGCGGCGCGAGGCGACGATTGATCCGGCAGGCAATGCAACTGTTGCCCACGTCGGTGTGTACCGCGTAAGCGAAGTCGACCGCCGTGGAGCCTTTGGGCAGCTCCATGATCCGGCCCTTGGGCGTGAACACATAGACCTCGTCCGGGAACAGGTCGATCTTCACGCTCTCGATGAATTCCAGCGAGTTGCCGGCCCGTTGCTGCATTTCCAGCACGCCTTTGACCCACTGGCGGGCGCGGGCGTGGGTGCCTTTGGGCTGCTCGTCGCCGCTGGATTTGTACAGCCAATGGGCGGCGATGCCGTTGTTGGCCATCTCTTCCATTTCACGGGTGCGGATCTGGATTTCGATCGGTACACCGTGCATGCCGAACAGCGTGGTGTGCAGCGACTGGTAGCCGTTGGCCTTGGGGATCGCGATGTAATCCTTGAAGCGCCCCGGCAACGGTTTGTACAAATTGTGCACAGCACCCAGCACGCGGTAGCAGGTATCGACCTTGTCGACGATGATCCGGAACGCGTAAACGTCCATGATCTCGTTGAAGGCTCGACGCTTGCCGCGCATTTTCTTGTAGATGCCGTAGAGGTGTTTCTGACGACCGCTGACCTCGCCCTGAATGCCATCTATGGCCAGGCAGTGGCTGAGGGACTCTTCGATCTTGTTGACGATTTCCTTGCGGTTGCCCCGGGCGCGTTTGACCGCCTGGTTGATCCGCGCGGAACGCATCGGGTGCATGGCCTTGAAGCCGAGGTCTTCGAACTCTATGCGGATGGCGTGCATGCCCAGCCGGTTGGCGATGGGCGCATAGATTTCCAGGGTTTCCTTGGCGATCCGCCGGCGTTTTTCGCCGGATAGCACTTCCAGGGTACGCATGTTGTGCAGGCGGTCGGCCAGTTTGACCAGGATCACGCGAATGTCGCGCGCCATGGCCATGGCCATTTTCTGGAAGTTTTCGGCCTGGGCTTCGGCTTTGGTCTCGAAGTTCATCTGGGTCAGTTTGCTGACCCCGTCGACCAGTTCGGCCACCGTTTCGCCGAACTGCGCTTGCAGCGCTTCCTTGGCAATGCCGGTGTCTTCGATCACGTCATGCAGCATGGCCGCCATCAGGCTCTGATGGTCCATATGCATGTCGGCAAGAATATTCGCAACCGCGAGTGGGTGCGTGACGTACGCCTCACCGCTGCGGCGGCGTTGGCCGTCATGGGCTTGTTCGGCGTAGAAGTACGCTCGGCGGACCAGATTGACCTGGTCCTTGCCGAGGTAGGTCGATAAGCGATCGGCGAGGGCGTCTATGCTCGGCATGATGACACCTGCCGTTCGCTGTGACCCCGCGCCGTGCTACGTCGACCAGGCATGGGCTTATACTGCCTCGTTGGACTCGTCCTCGAACGCTGCGAACAGCGGTTCGTCTTCGACGATTTCAGCGTTGGCGATGAACTCGTAGCTCATCAGGCCTTCAGCGATTTCACGCAGGGCCACAACGGTAGGCTTGTCGTTTTCCCACTGAACCAGGGGCTCTTTGCCGCCGGTGGCCAGTTGACGGGCACGCTTGGTAGAGAGCATGACCAGCTCAAAGCGGTTTTCCACGTGTTCTAGGCAGTCTTCAACGGTTACGCGGGCCATGGTATTCCTCGGAGCGAATGCAATATGCGCGCTGCCCGGTTGGGCGAGCGGACTCAACAGTTTAAAAAATCACCAGCGATTAGGGAAGCGCTGATTTTTTGACCAAGCTCTTCAACGCGCTATAAGTGCCAATGTAAAGCCCTTGCAGCGGTTTTGGGAAGAGCTGTTTAGCCGAGCAATTCAGCCAATAATTTGCCATGACGCTGCTGCTGACGCTTCTGATGCAGCTGATTGGCGCGGAAAATCGCCTGCAAATCGCGCAGCGCGTGGGCGAAATCGTCGTTGATGATCAGGTAGTCGTAGTCGACGTAGTGGCTCATCTCGCTGACCGCTTCACGCATCCGGCCTTCGATGACCTCGTTGCTGTCCTGGCCGCGATTGTTCAGGCGCTGACGCAAGGCTTCCAGGGACGGCGGCAGAATGAAGATCGAACGGGCTTGGGGCATCAATTTGCGCACTTGCTCTGCACCCTGCCAGTCAATTTCCAGAATCAGGTCGTGGCCTTCGTCCAAGGTCTGCTGCAGATGGCTTTGCGAGGTTCCATAGAGATTGCCGAACACTTCGGCGCGCTCGAGGAAATCCCCATGCTCGATCATCTTCACGAACTCGCTGCGTTCGACGAAGTGATAGTTCACGCCGTTCACTTCACCGGGGCGCATGGCGCGGGTTGTGTGGGAGACCGAGACACGGATCTCCTGATCAGCGTCGGTCAGGGCCTTGACCAGACTGCTCTTGCCCGCGCCCGAAGGGGCGGAAATGATGTACAGGGTGCCGGTGCTGTGGGTCATGTCGGGTTTGCCTTACTCAATATTCTGCACTTGTTCGCGCATCTGCTCGATCAACACCTTGAGGTTGACCGCCGCCTGTGTGCTGCGCGGGTCGAAGGCTTTGGAGCCCAGTGTGTTGGCTTCGCGGTTGAGCTCCTGCATCAGGAAGTCCAGGCGCCGACCGGCAGCGCCGCCGGACTTGAGCACCCGGCGAACTTCGATGATGTGAGTGCTCAGGCGATCCAGTTCTTCGGCGACGTCGCTCTTTTGCGCGAGCATGACCATTTCCTGTTCCAGACGTTGCGGGTCGAGGTCGGCCTTCATGTCGGTGAAGCGGTCGAGGACTTTCTGGCGCTGGGTGGCGAGCATCTGCGGGACCAGCTCACGCAGGATCACCACATCTTCCTCAATGGACGTCAGGCGCTCGTTGATCAACCGCGCCAGCTCTGTGCCTTCACGCTCGCGGCCGGCCTTGAGTTCCTTCAGGCCCTGATTGAACAGCGCCAGGGCTTCGGCATTCAGCGCTTGCGGATCGACGGCATCGGCCACCAGCACGCCGGGCCAGGCCAGGACTTCCAGTGGGTTCAGCGCGGCCGGGTTCTTGATCAGCCCGGCGACCGTCTCGGCAGCAGCGACCAGTTGCGCGGCGCGCTCGCGGTCCACTTGCAATGGTTTGCCGGTGCTTTCTTCGGTAAAGCGCAGGGTGCATTCGAGCTTGCCCCGGGACAGACCCTGGCGCAGGGCTTCGCGGACCGCGCCTTCAAGGTCGCGGAAAGATTCCGGCAGACGCAGGTGGGGTTCCAGGTAGCGACTGTTGACCGAGCGCAGTTCCCAGCTCAGGGTGCCCTGGACGCCGGCTTTTTCGACGCGGGCGAAGGCGGTCATGCTGTGCACCATGGAGGTACCTCGCAATGCAGGTCGGCGCGTAACCCTTGGGTTCGCGCACCCGCTATCTGTGAATTAAAGCCGACAAGCAGCAAAGGCGCAGGATTGTAGCGCAGTGGGGCGGATGCGCCCAAACACACGCTGTGACAAAGAGCTGCAGGCCGTCGGCTAAGCTCTATTCAGGGGATTCAATCGTCGGGCGATTTTTTTAGAAGTGCCCACTGGCGGCCCACGGCTCTATAATGCTCGGCAGTTTTCCGTCCCCCGTACAGGTAATCCCTATGAAACGTCCAAGTGGTCGCGCTGCCGATCAGCTCCGCTCGATCCGCATTACCCGCAACTACACCAAACACGCCGAGGGTTCTGTGCTGGTCGAGTTCGGTGATACCAAAGTCATCTGCACCGTCAGTGTCGAGAATGGCGTGCCGCGTTTTCTGAAAGGTCAGGGCCAGGGTTGGTTGACCGCCGAGTACGGCATGCTGCCGCGCGCCACTGGCGAACGTAACCAGCGTGAAGCTAGCCGCGGCAAGCAAGGCGGCCGTACTCTGGAAATCCAGCGTTTGATCGGTCGCTCCCTGCGCGCTGCGCTGGACATGTCCAAGCTGGGCGACGTCACCCTGTACGTCGACTGCGACGTGATTCAGGCTGACGGCGGCACCCGCACCGCGTCCATCACCGGGGCCATGGTTGCACTGGTCGACGCCTTGAAAGTGATCAAGAAGCGCGGCGGCCTGAAAGGCGGCGACCCGCTCAAGCAAATGATCGCTGCCGTTTCGGTGGGCATGTACCAGGGCGAGCCTGTGCTTGACCTCGACTACCTGGAAGATTCGGCTGCCGAGACAGACCTCAACGTGGTGATGACCAGCACCGGCGGCTTCATCGAAGTTCAGGGCACTGCCGAAGGCGCGCCGTTCCAGCCGGAAGAGCTGAACGCGATGCTGGCACTGGCGAAGAAAGGCATGAACGAGATTTTCGAACTGCAGAAGGCTGCACTGGCCGACTGATCGGACCCGCTCCACGCAAGGAGGACAGCATGAGTGACGAGCAACTGCCGCTACCCACACCGAGCCGAGAGGTTCGTCAGTGGGCGATGTTTTGTCACCTGTCCGCCTTGCTGGGGATCTGGCTGCCGTTCGGTACGCTGATCGGGCCGCTGATTCTCTGGCAGATGAAGCGCGAGTCTGACCCGTTCATCGATGCGCAAGGCAAGGAAGCGCTGAACTTTCAGATCACCGTCGCCATTGCTTCGGCCATCTGCTTTCTGCTGATGGTGGTGATCGTCGGGTTCTTCCTGTTTGGTCTGGTGGCGATTGGTGCGCTGGTGTTGACGATCATTGCCGGCGTGAAAGCCAATGAAGGGTTCCCTTACCGGTATCCGTTCACCTGGCGCCTGGTGAAGTAGCTTCGCCTCTGTATCTGTAGGAGCGAGGCTTGCCCGCGAAGAACGATAACGCGGTGCAGATGACACGCCGCGGCGCACCGTTCGCGGGCAAGCCTCGCTCCTACAGGATTGAGACAGCGCGCACAAAAAAGCCGACATTGAAGTCGGCTTTTTTGCATCTGCGAAAAGACGCTTAGATCGTCAGCGTCCAGTCGTAGTCCACGATCAGCGGTGCGTGCTGCGAGAACCGTGGCTGACGTGGCAGGCGTGCGCTGCGTACAAAGCGGCGCAGGCCAGGGGTCAGCAACTGGTAGTCGAAGCGCCAGCCCAGGTTGAGCATCTCGGCCTGTTCGTTGTCCGGCCACCAGCTGTACTGGTCGCCCTCACGGCTGACTTCGCGCAGGGCATCGACATAACCCATGTTGCCGACAATCTCGTCCATCCAGGCACGCTCAGGTGCCAGAAAGCCCGGGGATTGCTGGCTGTCGCGCCAGTTCTTGATATCCAGCTTCTGTTGCGCCACGTACAGCGAGCCACAATAAATGTACTCGCGACGTTTGCGCCGCTGTTTATCCAGATAACGGGCGAAGTCGTCCATTAGCTTGAACTTCTGGTTCAAGTCTTCATCGCCGTTCTGCCCCGAAGGGAGCAGCAAGGTCGCGATGCTGACCTTGTCGAAATCGGCTTGCAGGTAACGCCCGTAGCGGTCGGCCGTCTCGAAGCCGAGACCGCTGATGACAGCCTTCGGTTGCAACCGCGAGTACAAAGCCACGCCACCTTGGGCGGGAACTTCGGCTTCGCAGGCATAAAGGAAGTAGCCATCCAGTTGGAAGGCTGGATCGTCCAGTTCAAAGGCGGAGGCGCGGGTGTCCTGCAGGCAGATGACGTCGGCATTCTGTGCTTGCAGCCAACTGAGCAAACCACGCTCGACTGCAGCCTGAATACCATTGACGTTCACACTGATGATCCGCATAAGTGGCCCCAAAAATCGCGTGCGGGTATGATACACGGCGTCTACCTAATTAGCTAAATCCGTGGTATTTGGGGTTTTTTTCATGCAAGCGTATCAGCGCGACTTCATTCGTTTTGCCATTGATCGTGGCGTTTTGCGCTTCGGTGAGTTCACCCTGAAGTCCGGACGCACCAGTCCCTACTTCTTCAATGCCGGCCTGTTCAACTCGGGCTCTGCCCTGGCGCAGCTGGGTCGTTTCTATGCGGCAGCCATCGTCGAGAGTGGTATTTCGTTCGATGTGCTGTTCGGCCCGGCCTACAAAGGCATCCCGTTGGCGGCAACCACTGCCGTGGCGTTGGCCGAACATCATGGTCGTGACCTGCCATGGTGCTTCAACCGCAAGGAAGCCAAGGCCCACGGCGAAGGCGGCAGCTTGGTCGGCGCGCCATTGACCGGCGACGTGCTGATCATCGACGACGTGATCACCGCAGGGACGGCTATCCGCGAGGTGATGCAGATCATCGCGTCCCAGGACGGCGCCAAAGCCGCTGGCGTGCTGATTGCCCTGAACCGTCAGGAGCGTGGCAATGGTGAATTGTCGGCCATTCAGGAAGTGGAGCGTGACTTCGGTATTCCGGTGATCAGCATTGTTTCGCTGAACCAGGTGCTCGAGTTCCTGGCTGACGATCCGCAGCTCAAGCAGCACTTGCCGGCAGTTGAAGCCTACCGCGCCCAATTCGGCGTCTGACCATAATTCCTGTGGGTGCGGGCTTGTGTGGCGAGGGAGCTTGCTCCCGCTGGGCTGCGTAGCAGACCCAAGGATTTTGTGAGCGCTGCGCACTCAAGCGGGAGCAAGCTCCCTCGCCACAAAAGATGGATTGTCACAGGGATTGCAGGCAAAAAAAGACCCCGCTCAGCCAGTCTGAGCGGGGTCTTTTTTTGTCAGTGCAGTCTTCGCCATTTTCCTATCAGCTTTAGCGCCAATCCCAGGTTGAACAGGGCAAACACCAGCAGCGCCAGGACGACTAACACGTAAAGCGTGCGATCCACGTCGAAATCCCACAGATCCAGCGTGCTGCTGCGCATGATCCGCACGGCAGCCGGCAGGTTGACGTAAAACAGCGCCACGAAGGTGCAAGTCAGCGGCAATGCACAGCTGAAGAAAACATTGATCACCTGTTCCCGGCTGCGTTTTCTCGCCTGTGGACCTGACTGTTTTTCATCCAGATCCAGCGCTTCATGCAGCTTTGGCCACGCCAGGTTGAACATGAAAGTGGTCAGGGTCAGCAGCAAACCGCTGACCGCGACGATGTCACTGAACGGCATTCAGACCAAGCGTCCGGCACAGCAGATTGTGAGAGTCTTCGCTGATTTCGAACAGCCCGGCGCTGCCTTTGCGTTTGGTGATGGGTTTGAAGGTCGGCTCGTTCTGGGTGATCAGCATATTCAGCTCATCACGAATGACGTCGGAGCTGATGACCACCAGGTAAACCGTCTGTGCATGGTCTGCGGTTTCGATCACGGCCCGCATGCTGTTGTGTAGGATTTCGTCGAGTTGGTTGCGAAACCGCGAGACGGTGTTCTTCAGGAGCGTTTTGCTTTGGCTCTGGGTCAGTTGGAAGATTGTTGATATCTGCGATTCGGTCGGGAGCGTTTGCCCGAAGTAGCTTTGAATCAAATACAGCAAACGATCTTGCTTTGCCTCATCGGCCCTGCTGGGCATGCCGCCTTCGACCAGCATTTTCAAGTATTCGGTCAGACTCGCCTTGGCTATTCGCTGTAGGGCATGAGCGATCTCGTGGTCGGAAATCCTCAGGGTTTTTTTGACCGGTTCCTTTTGTTCCAGGTCGAAGGCCTGGGCGTCGATCGTGAACGAGATCTGCATGGCTCCTCCGGGATTATTCTTTGCTGGTACTGCTGAATGCCTCGGCCTTTTTGATCCCGGCGGATTTATCGACTTTCTCTGGGTACGGATCAATAGCGGCATCGCCCTGACCGGTAAGAATTTTCCAGCCATGACGGGTATGTGGGGTTTTCCGGAGTTGCGGGCACGGCGGCATCGAAGTTTTGGCCTGATTCGAGTATTCATGACCGCAATCGACGCAGGCATAGGTGCCAGGTGAAACATCGCTGCCGTATGAGACGTAGTCTTTTTGCATGGGTAGATCTCCTGTGGACTCAGGGAAGATCCTATGCGGACTGATGCTGGTCGGATGTCGGATGTTTCGCACAATCAGGTCAGACGCTTCCTGCGCGCATAAAAAAGATCGCAGATTTCGTCAGCTCCTACAGGGTTTTCGTACATCCGAAAATCCTCTGTCGGAGCTGCCGAAGGCTGCGATCTTTTTAAGGTTTGAATCAGTGACGCTTGCGATTACTGATCAGCGTGCCCACACCGGTATCGGTGAAGATCTCCAGCAGAATCGCATTCGGCACCCGACCATCGATAATCAGCGAGCTGCCCACACCGCCTTGTACCGCTTCCAGCGCGCAACGGATCTTCGGCAGCATGCCGCCATAAATGGTGCCATCGGCGATCAGATCGTCGACTTGTTGGGTGCTCAGTCCGGTCAGGACCTTACCGGTCTTGTCCATCAGGCCGGCGATGTTGGTCAGCAGCATCAGCTTTTCAGCTTTCAGTGCCTCGGCCACTTTACCGGCCACCAGATCGGCGTTGATGTTGTACGACTCGCCGTTGGCGCCGACGCCGATTGGCGCGATCACCGGGATGAAGTCACCTTTGACCAGCAGGTTCAGCAGGTCGGTGTTGATGCCGACTACTTCGCCCACTTGGCCGATATCGATGATTTCCGGTTGGGTCATCTCCGGTGTCTGGCGGGTGACGGTGAGCTTTTTCGCACGAATCAGCTCGGCGTCTTTACCGGTCAGGCCGATGGCGCTGCCGCCATGACGGTTGATCAGGTTGACGATGTCCTTGTTGACCTGGCCGCCGAGGACCATTTCCACCACGTCCATGGTTTGCGCGTCAGTCACGCGCATGCCATCGATGAAGTGGCTCTCGATCGACAGACGCTTGAGCAGGTCGCCGATTTGCGGGCCGCCACCGTGAACCACCACCGGATTGATGCCGACGGCTTTCATCAGCACGATATCGCGGGCGAAGCCGGTTTTCAGCTCCTCGCTTTCCATCGCGTTGCCGCCGTATTTGATCACCAGCGTCTTGCCGACATAGCGGCGGATGTAAGGCAGCGCTTCGGACAGGACCTTGGCGGTGTTGGCGGCGGCTTCGCGTTCGAGGGTCATTCAGGGCTCCGGCACTTCAAATAAGGGCGCTTCAGAAGGTCAAAATGGTAGTTGGAGATCAGGTGCAACACGCTTCAGCTGGACGTGGAACACATCCTTGATGCGCTGCAGTTCAGCCTCGTCATCGGCCTCGAAGCGCAGCACCAGCACCGGTGTGGTGTTGGAGGCGCGAACCAGGCCCCAGCCTTTGGCATAGTCGACTCGCACGCCGTCAATGGTGGTCAGGTCGGCGCCTTCGCCCCACTGTGCGTCGTGCAATGCATCAATGATGCTGAATTTGCTCTCTTCGGTCACATGGATATTGATCTCTGGCGTAGAAATATCGTTCGGGAAGGTCGCAAATAGCTCTTCCGCAGTGGATTTTTCCTTGCTGAGAATCTCCAGCAGCCGCGCGGCGCTGTAAATACCGTCGTCGAAACCGAACCAGCGCTCCTTGAAGAAGATATGCCCGCTCATTTCACCGGCCAACAGGGCGCCGGTTTGTTTCATTTTCTTTTTGATCAACGAGTGACCGGTCTTCCACATTAGCGGACGACCGCCGTATTCCTTGATCAGTGGCGTCAGGCGACGGGTGCATTTGACGTCGAAGATGATCTCAGCGTCAGCGTTGCGCGCCAGCACATCACGGGCGAACAGCATCAGCAGACGGTCGGGGTAGACGATGCTGCCGGTGTTGGTCACCACGCCCACACGGTCGCCGTCGCCGTCGAAGGCCAGGCCCAGGTCGGCGTTGGTTTCCTTGACCTTGGCGATCAGGTCCACGAGGTTCTCAGGCTTGCCCGGGTCTGGGTGGTGGTTCGGGAAGTTGCCGTCGACGTCGCAGAACAGCGGGATGACTTCGCAGTTCAGGGCTTCGATCAGTTGTGGGGCGATTACGCCGGCCGCGCCGTTACCGCAATCGACCACAACCTTCAGGCGGCGGGCGAGTTTGATGTCCTGGACGATTTCAGTGTTGTAGCGGTCGAGGATCTCGACCTTGGTGATGCTGCCCTTGCCGCTGCTCAGGTTGTTGGTCTTGAGGCGTTCGTGCAGGGCCTGGATCTGCTCGTTGGCGAGGGTATCGCCGGCGATGACGATCTTGAAGCCGTTGTAGTTCGACGGGTTGTGGCTGCCGGTGAGCATCACGCCGGACTTGCCGGCCAGTACGTTGGCGGCGTAATACAGCGCAGGGGTTGGCACCAGGCCGACGTCGCTGACGTGGCAACCGCTGTCGGCCAGGCCTTTGATCAATTGTTCGACCAGTTCCGGGCCGGACAGGCGGCCGTCTCGACCGACGGACACGTTGGGTTCGTCCTGGGCCAGGCTCTGGGAGCCGATGGCGCGACCGAGCCAATAAGCGGTTTCAGCGTTCAAGAATTCCGGGACGGTGCCGCGAATGTCGTAGGCGCGGAAGATGCTGTCGGGAAACTTGGGTGCGACTTGGGCTGGGGTGCTCATCTGTAGGAATGCTCCATCTCGAAAGTGGCTGGACCTGTCGGCGAAGAACTCGTCGACAGGCTCAAACTGAAGGGTATGACGGCGTTTTCCACAGAGAGTTCGTGGTGTGAAAAGGCCATGCCATCAGCATCTGCGAGCAATTGGCCGTTCAATGCCTTGATTTTCAGTGGTAAACCTTCCAGATGTGGTTGCGCAATTTTCAGCAAGCAATGCACCTGTGGCGAGGGAGCTTGCTCCCGCTTGGGTGCGCAGCGCCCATAAAATCTTGGGGCCGCTTCGCAGCCCAGCGCGAGCAAGCTCGCTCGCCACAGGGGTTCTCTATCGGATCAGTGGCTGCCGGAGTGGCCGAAACCGCCGGTGCCGCGTTGGGTTTCGACGAACTCTTCGACCATTTCAAAATGCGCTTGTACCACCGGCACCAGGACCAATTGGGCCAGGCGTTCGCCTACCACCATGTTGAAATCGGTCTGACCACGGTTCCAGCAAGACACCATCAGCGGGCCCTGGTAATCGGAGTCGATCAAGCCGACCAGGTTGCCGAGCACGATGCCGTGCTTATGGCCCAGGCCCGAGCGAGGCAGAATCAACGCCGCCAGGCCCGGATCGCCGATGTACACCGACAGGCCGGTAGGGATCAGCAGGGTTTCGCCCGGCTTGATGACGGTGTCTTTTTCCAGCATGGCGCGCAGGTCGAGGCCGGCGGAGCCTGGCGTGGCGTACTGCGGCAGCGGGAATTCGGTACCGATGCGGGGGTCGAGGATCTTGGCTTGCAAAGCGTGCATGTAAATTAAACCTGGTTCAGACGTTCGGCGATAAAAGTGATCAGCTGGCGAGCGATTTTGCTCTTGCTGGTCTGGGCGAAAAGCGTGGCGTGCAGTTCCCGATCAATCACGCTGCAGGCGTTTTCTTCGCTGTTGAAGCCAATGCTCGGGTTGGCGACGTCGTTGGCGACGATCAAATCGAGGTTCTTGTCTTTCAACTTGCGGGCAGCGTAATCGAGCAGGTGTTCGGTTTCGGCAGCAAAGCCAACACTGAACGGACGGTCAGGGCGAGTGGCGATGGTGGCCAGGATGTCCGGGTTACGCACCATCTGTAGCAACAAGCCGTCGCCGTTCGTAGGGTCTTTCTTGAGTTTTTGTGGGGCCACGACTTCCGGGCGGTAATCCGCGACCGCAGCAGAGGCGATGAACAGGTCGCAAGGGATCGCGGCTTCACAGGCGGCGAGCATATCGCGAGCGCTGACCACGTCGATGCGCGTGACGCGATCCGGGGTCGGCAGATGTACCGGGCCGGTGATCAGGGTCACGCGGGCGCCGGCTTCCACCGCCGCTTCGGCCAGGGCAAAGCCCATTTTCCCGGAGCTGTGGTTGGTGATGTAACGCACCGGGTCGATGTTTTCCTGGGTCGGGCCGGCGGTGATCAAAACGTGTTTGCCAGTCAGCGCCTGGCGCTGAAAGCAGTCCGCCGCGCACAGGGCGAGGTCGGTGGCTTCGAGCATGCGGCCCATGCCGACGTCGCCACAGGCCTGGCTGCCGGAGGCCGGGCCGAAGACTTTGAGGTCGCGGCTTTCGAGGGTTTGCAGGTTCGCCTGGGTCGCCGGGTCGCGCCACATGGCCTGATTCATCGCTGGCGCCACGGCGACCACCGCGTCGGTGGCCAGTACCAGCGTGGTCAGCAGGTCGTCGGCAATCCCTTGGGCCAGGCGGGCGATCAGGTCCGCCGTGGCGGGAGCGATCAGCACCAGGTCGGCCCATTTGGCCAGCTCGATGTGGCCCATGGCGGCTTCGGCTGCCGGGTCCAGCAGGTCCAGGTGGACCGGATGCCCGGACAAGGCCTGCATGGTCAGCGGGGTAATGAATTCGCTGCCGCCACGGGTCATGACCACGCGCACTTCGGCGCCCTGGTCGATCAGGCGACGAACCAGCTCGGCGCTCTTGTAGGCAGCAATGCCGCCGCCGACGCCCAGAACGATGCGTTTCCGATACAACCGCTGCATAGGTCTGCCTTTCATTTCGTTGGTGACTGCTTGGCGATACCCCCTCCCCAGGGATGAATTCGCCAGCAAAAAAGATGGGCTACGATATCACAGCGACCGCTACGGAACAGCGGCGCCCACAGACATGGAGGTGTTATGAGCATTCGCGATTGGCCGGCGGCGGAGCGGCCGCGGGAGAGGTTACTGGAGTTGGGTTCGGCGAGCCTTTCGGACGCCGAGTTGCTGGCGATTTTTTTACGTACCGGCGTGTCGGGTAAAAGCGCAGTAGATCTGGCGCGACACCTGCTGAATCAGTTCGGCAGCCTGCGCTCGTTGCTCGAGGCCGATCAGGCGGCGTTCAGCAGGCAATTGGGTCTCGGGCCAGCGAAGTTCGCTCAGTTGCAAGCTGCGCAGGAAATGGGCAGGCGGCATTTGGCCGAGCGTGCGCGCCAAAAGTCGGCGCTGGAAAATCCGCAGGCCGTTCGTGATTACCTGAAGTCGATGCTGCGTCACGAGCCTCACGAGGTGTTCGGCTGTCTGTTTTTGGATTCCAGGCATCAAGTGCTGACCTTTGAAGTGCTGTTTCGCGGCTCCATCGACAGCACGAGTGTCTATCCCAGACAAGTGGTTAAACGCGCGTTGGCCTGTAACGCCGCCGCGTTGATCCTCTGCCACAACCATCCGTCGGGCAATCCAGACCCCAGTCAGGCCGACCGACTGCTGACCAAGCGCCTGCAAGAGGCGCTGGACTTGATCGATGTGCGGGTACTCGACCATTTCATCATCGGTGATGGCGATCCGCTGTCCATGGCCGAGTATGGGTGGATGTGAGAGGGCTAGAGGGGTACGCAACCCATGTGGGAGCGGGCTTGCTCGCGAAGGCGTCGTGTCAGTCGATATCAATGTCTACTGACAAACCGCTTTCGCGAGCAAGCCCGCTCCCACAGGGTTTTGTGTCGGGGCGGATTACTTGAGGTTAACCTTCGAGTAGTCCTGCCGACCAAACGGGCTGACCTGATAACCCTCGACGTCTTTGCGTGTCAGGGCGAAGGCCGTCGGATGAGCCAGCGGCAGCCACAGCGCCTGCTGCTGAATCTGCTCCTGGGCCTGTTCGTAGAGTTTGGTGCGTACACCTTGCTCGCCGGTGGTTTTGCCGGCGCTGATCAGCTTGTCCAGGTCCTGATTGCAGTAGCGGGCGAAGTTGGTGCCGGATTTGACCCCCGCGCAGGAAAACTGCGGCGTGAGGAAGTTGTCCGGGTCACCGTTGTCGCCGGCCCAACCCATGAATAGCAGGTCGTGCTCGCCGGCCTTGGCACGGCGAATCAGTTCACCCCATTCGATCACGCGAATCTCGGCCTGAATGCCGATTTCCGCGAGGTCGGACTGAAGCAATTGTGCGCCGAGGCTCGGATTGGGGTTCAGCAGGCTGCCGGAAGGGCGGGTCCAGATGGTGGTCTGGAAACCGCTCTTGAGCCCGGCCTTGGCCATCAATGCGCGGGCTTTCTCGACATCATGGGGATAACCCGACAGGTTTTTCGCGTAGCTCCAGGTATTGGGTGGGTAGGGTCCGCTGGCAGGCTCGGCGGTGTCTTCGAACACGGCTTTGATGTAGTTGGCCTTGTCGAACGCGAGGTTGATCGCCTGGCGCACTTCAGGTTTGTCCAGCGGCGGATGCTGGCTGTTGATGCCGACGAACGCGGTCATGAAGGCGTCAGTCTTTTCAACCTTCAGGGTCGATTCCTGCTTTGCAGCCTGTACGTCCAGCGGTTTGGGCGACAGGGCGATCTGGCACTCGTTGCGGCGCAATTTCTGCAAGCGCACGTTGGCGTCCGGGGTGATGGCGAAGATCAGCGGGTCTACCGAAGGCTTGCCACGGAAGTAGTCTGCGTTGGCCTTGTAACGAATCGAGGCATCTTTCTGGAAGCGCGTGAAGATGAACGGACCGCTGCCGATCGGCTGGCTATTGAGCTTCTCCGGGGTGCCGGCCTTCATCAGTTTGTCGGCGTATTCGGCCGAATAGATCGAGGCGAAGCCCATGCTCAGGGTTGGCAGGAAAGTCGAGTCCGGGTGATCGAGGGTGAAGCGGATAGTGAGCGGGTCCACTGCATCGATCTTCTTGATCAGCGCCGGTAACTGCATCGACTGGGCGTGCGGGAAGCCGCTCTGGGCGACTTTGTGCCATGGGTTCGCCGGGTCGAGCATGCGATCGAAGCTGAATTTCACGTCTTCGGCGGTCAGGTCACGCGTCGGGCTGAAGTACTCGGTGCGGTGGAATTTCACCTGCGGGTGCAATTTGAAGACGTAGGTCAGGCCGTCGGGCGTGACTTCCCAGCTGTCGGCGAGGCTGGCGACCACTCTGCCGCTGGCCGTGTCGAAGTCCACCAGACGGTTCATCAGCACGTCGGCCGAGGCGTTGGTGGTGGTCAGCGAGTTGTATTGCACCACATCGAACCCTTCCGGGCTGGCCTCGGTGCAGACGCTCAGGGCAGCGGCATGGGCCAGGGGGCTCAGTAGAATCGGGGCGAGCAGCAGCGGTAGGGCAGCGAGGCGCATGGTCGGATTCCTTTACAGATCGAAGGCCCATCTGCAAGTGCAGTCTGGAAAAGGCTTACCCTAGTGGGCTCTTTTGCAAATGACTATCCCCTTTTTCATTTTGAGGGGAATATGGGTGATTGTTTTCGGTGAATGATGGTTGAAGAAAACCCTGAATTGGCCCGTTGGCCGATTCTCTGCGACGAGCGGTCGCTATCGGTCGCGGCCTTTGTCCAAGGCGCTCGGCGCCCGGAAAGTCGGGTTTTTATCAACTCAATGCACACCGGTTGTTGTTGCTCTCTGGTCTTTCTGGTATAAAGCAGCGCTCTTTTCTAGGGGCCCGGTTCCTTCGTTTGTAGGTGTAGCCGGTAAGACCCTTAAAGAAACGCGGCGCCTGGCGCCAAATGACTGAGAGATTAAGCGGCCAACCCATGCCGGGTTGGGCATGTGGTTTTAGAGGGCTGAGGCATGTCGAGAGTCTGTCAAGTTACCGGTAAGGGTCCGGTGACTGGGAATAACATTTCCCACGCAAACAACAAAACCCGTCGTCGTTTCCTGCCGAACCTGCAGCATCACCGCTTCTGGGTTGAAGAAGAGAAACGTTTTGTGCGTCTGCGCGTATCTGCCAAAGGCATGCGTATCATCGACAAGCGTGGCATCACTGTCGTGCTGGCCGAAATCCGCAAAGCTGGCAAGATCTAAGGGAGCTAATCATGCGTGAATTGATTCGTTTGATTTCGAGCGCCGGTACTGGTCACTTCTACACTACCGACAAGAACAAGCGCACTACTCCGGACAAAATCGAGATCAAGAAATTTGATCCGGTTGTTCGTAAGCACGTGATCTACAAAGAAGGAAAAATCAAGTAATTGATTTTTCTCTCTTACGAAAAAGGCCCGTATCGCGAGATACGGGCCTTTTTTGTTGCCTTTCGGTTATGCGTTGTCTGTCAGGGCCTCATCGCGGGCAAGCCACGCTCCCACAGGTTTTGTGATTGACACAGATCCCTGTGGGAGCGGGCTTGCTCGCGAAGAGGCCGGCCCAAACAGCAAAAATCCTCAAGCCTTCTGTTCAAACACCACATAGATCTTGCGGCACGGCTCCAGCACTTCCCAGGTGCCTTTGAAACCGGCCGGAATCACGAAGCGATCGCCCACGCGCAGGGTCTTGGCGTTACCAGCGCCGTCGCGCAGCACTGAAACCCCCTGAACGATTTCGCAGTATTCGTGTTCGGTGTAGCTCACTAGCCACTGGCCGACTTCGCCTTCCCAAACACCTGCACTCATCTGGCCGCACGGGCTGTTGTAGTGGTTGTACACCGCTTGTTCGGGGTCGCCCTTGAGGACTTTTGTCGGGTCTGGCCGATAGCGATCGGGCTGGGTGGTGGCCTGACTGAAATCGACGATATCCTGAATGCTCATGCTGGTATTCCCCGTGATTACGGCGCGACTGGCTGGAAAATTGAAAGTCTATGTTTATTAAATTGAACATCGCAAGGCCGTTTGCCGGCCTTATGTCAAATATATTGAAACTTCACCGGCCGCTGGTTTAGGGTAACGGTTGCCTTGAGCCGAAAAGCAGGCTGGCCGGGCAGAATTCCTGACAGCACCCGCATAGAACGCGGGGCACTCGTATTCAATAAGAGGAGGACACTCGAATGACCACCCTGACTCGTGCCGACTGGGAACAACGGGCTCGCGATCTGAAGATCGAAGGCCGCGCCTACATCAATGGCGAATACACCGATGCCGTCTCCGGCGAGACCTTCGAGTGCATCAGCCCGGTCGATGGCCGTCTGCTGGGCAAGATTGCCAGCTGTGACGCCGCCGACGCCCAGCGTGCCGTGGACAACGCCCGCGTCACTTTCAATTCCGGCGCCTGGTCGCGCCTGGCGCCGACCAAACGCAAAGCAACCATGATCCGTTTCGCCGGCCTGCTGAAACAGCACGCCGAAGAGCTGGCCCTGCTCGAAACCCTGGACATGGGCAAGCCGATCAGCGACTCCCTGTACATCGACGTTCCTGGCGCGGCACAAGCCCTGAGCTGGAGCGGTGAAGCCATCGACAAAATTTATGACGAAGTCGCCGCTACCCCGCACGATCAGTTGGGTCTGGTGACTCGCGAGCCGGTCGGTGTGGTCGGTGCGATCGTGCCGTGGAACTTCCCGTTGATGATGGCCTGCTGGAAGCTTGGCCCGGCACTGTCCACCGGTAACTCGGTGATCCTCAAGCCTTCCGAAAAATCGCCGCTGACGGCCATTCGCATTGCAGCGCTGGCGGTTGAAGCCGGCATCCCGAAGGGCGTGCTGAACGTGCTGCCGGGCTACGGTCACACCGTCGGCAAGGCCCTGGCCCTGCATAACGACGTCGACACGCTGGTGTTCACCGGTTCGACCAAGATCGCCAAACAATTGCTGATTTACTCCGGCGAATCGAACATGAAGCGCGTCTGGCTCGAAGCCGGTGGCAAGAGCCCGAATATCGTGTTTGCCGATGCGCCGGACCTGCAAGCTGCCGCCGAATCGGCTGCCAGTGCTATTGCCTTCAACCAGGGTGAAGTCTGCACCGCCGGTTCGCGCCTGTTGGTGGAGCGCTCGATCAAGGACAAATTCCTGCCGCTGGTGATCGAAGCTCTTAAGGCCTGGAAGCCGGGTAACCCGCTGGACCCGGCGACCAACGTGGGTGCGCTGGTGGATACCCAGCAGATGAACACCGTGCTGTCCTACATTGAGTCCGGCCACACCGATGGCGCCAAACTGGTGGCTGGCGGCAAGCGCATTCTTCAGGAAACCGGGGGCACCTACGTCGAGCCGACGATTTTCGACGGTGTCAGCAACGCGATGAAAATTGCCCAGGAAGAGATCTTCGGGCCAGTGTTGTCGGTGCTTACCTTCGATACAGCCGAAGAAGCCATCCAGATCGCCAACGACACGCCGTACGGCCTCGCCGCTGCGGTATGGACCAAGGACATCTCGAAGGCCCACCTCACCGCCAAGGCACTGCGCGCCGGTAGCGTGTGGGTCAACCAGTACGATGGCGGCGACATGACCGCGCCGTTCGGTGGCTTCAAACAGTCCGGCAACGGTCGCGACAAATCGCTGCACGCGTTCGACAAGTACACCGAGCTGAAGGCGACCTGGATCAAGTTGTAAGCCTGTGAGGGGCCCGATTGAACATCGGGCTCCTGAAGGACACAGATCCCCTGTGGGAGCGGGCTTGCCCGCGATAGCAATCTGATAGCCAACCTTTATGTTGAATGTTAAGACGCCATCGCGGGCAAGCCCGCTCCCACAGTGTTTTGCGCTGCACATAAAATATCCACAGGAGTGTGGAACATGCGTTGGGCGACGTATTTCGCCGTTTTGGCGTCTGTCTTGAGTGTCGGCCTGGCCCTGGGTGTCAGCATGCCGTTGGTGTCGCTGCGTCTGGAAGGCTGGGGTTATGGCTCGTTCGCGATCGGTGTGATGGCGGCGATGCCGGCGATTGGGGTACTGCTGGGGGCGAAAATCTCCAGCCACCTCGCGGCCCGTCTTGGTACGGCCAATCTGATGCGCCTGTGCCTGTGGGCCGGTGCGGTATCCATCGGCTTGCTGGCAGTGTGGCCGAGCTACCCGGTCTGGCTGGTGCTGCGGTTGATGATCGGGGTGATCCTGACTCTTGTCTTCATCCTCGGTGAAAGCTGGATCAATCAACTGGTGATCGAGCAATGGCGCGGTCGACTGGTGGCGCTGTATGGCAGTAGCTATGCGCTGAGTCAGCTGGCCGGGCCGTTACTGTTGGGTGCGTTGGGCACCGAGCACGATTATGGCTTCTGGGTCGGTGTCGGTTTGCTGGTGGCGGCACCGTTCCTGTTGCTGGGCCGTAGCGGGGCGCCCACCAGCGAAGCTTGCAGCGTAACCCTCGGTGACTTGTTGACCTTCTGCCGAGGCTTGCCGGCGATTGCCTGGGCGGTATCGCTGTTCGCGGCGTTCGAAGCGATGATCCTGACCTTGCTGCCGGTCTACTGCCTGCGCCAGGGCTTCACCACGGAAATCGCGTTGGCGATGGTCAGCACGGTGGTGGTGGGTGATGCCTTGCTGCAATTGCCGATTGGCGCGCTGGCCGATCGCTTGTCCCGGCGAACGTTATTTACCGGTTGCGCGTTGCTCTTGCTGCTGTCGAGCCTGGCGATTCCGTTGTTGATCGACACGCTGCTGATCTGGCCGCTATGGGTGTTGTTTGGCGCCAGTGCTGGCGGTTTGTTCACCTTGTCGCTGATCCTGATCGGCGAGCGTTATCGCGACGATGCGCTGGTGCGGGCCAATGCCCACATCGCGCAGCTGTGGGGCATTGGTTGCTTGGTCGGACCTTTGGCGGCTGGTGCGGGAAGCCAGTGGATCAGCGGGCATGCCTTGCCGTTGCTGATGGCGGCGGGCGCGTTGGGGCTGGTGATTCTGGTGTCGCGGCAAGGGGCGTTTGGCACGGTTGCCGAACCGGCCTGAGCGCTGCACAAAACCTGTGGCAATGGGCTTGTCTGTGGCAAGGGAGCTTGCTCCCGTTGGGGCGCGCAGCGGCCCTAAATCATGCGCCGGTAGAACGCAGATGCCGATTTGGGACTGCTGCGCAGCCGAGCGGGAGCAAGCGCCCTCGCCAAAATTTATCGCCAGCCTCCTGACTACAACATCCGCTCCAGACCGACCATGCTGCTGAGCCACGAATTGAAACGCCGCCACCAGCTCCCCGGTTCCTTGGTCAATGTGTGCTGCTTGCCGTCATCTTCGGTGACCCAGACCATCTGACCCTGTTCCAGCCGGGCCTGATAGCTGAGGGCAGGCGCCATACCTTCCAGCGCCAGTTCGCGCACCCGTCTGGCGAGCTGCGGGTTGTCCACCAGTACGCCGACTTCGGTGTTCCACAGCACCGAGCGCGGGTCGAAATTGAATGATCCGATGAAGGTTTTTTGCCGGTCGAAGATCATTGCCTTGCTGTGCAGGCTGGAGTCGGAACTGTGGCTGGACTTGCTGTAAAACAGGCGCGGCGCGCTGCCGCCGTTGTCGCCGGGCTGGCGACGCAATTCGAACAATTGCACGCCATGCTCCAGCAAGGCTTTGCGATAGGGCGCGTAACCACCATGCACGGCGGGTACATCGGTGGCTTCCAGTGAGTTGGTCAGCACACTGATCGACACGCCGGCATCGGCGCGACCGGTGAGGTAAACCAGCCCCGGTTGGCCGGGTACGAGGTAGGCCGAGACCATGATCAGCTCTTTGCTGACCCCATTGAGCTCGGGTGCCAACTGGGTGGTCAGCAGCAAGTGCGGGTCAGGTTCGCCGTCTGACAGCACCTTGCTTGGAGCGTCCCACAGCGCCTGGGTCCACGCCCAGATCAACTCTCGGCGCCAGACGTCCAGGCGCGGATGAGTGGTGTAGGTCATCAACTGTTGATAGAGCGCGTGATTCTGTTTGCGCGTTTCCTCTAGGGATTCGTCCAGTCGGGTTCGGGTGTTTTCCAGGTCCTTGGCTGTCTGATTCTCACGGAGCATGTTCCGGTGGCGGCCGTTGTTAGTTACATGGACGCTGGATCCCGAAGAAAGGTCAGTTGGCTTGCGCCAGCAGTTTGATTGCAGCCGAGCCTACCTTGCGCACGGCTTCTTCGATCTGCGGCGTTGGCTTGGCAGCGTAGTTCATCCGCAGGCAATTACGGTATTTGCCCGAGGCAGAAAAGATACTGCCGACGGCAATCTGCACGCCTTGATCATGCAGCGCGCGATTGAGTTTCAGGGTGTCGAAGCCCTCCGGCAGTTCGACCCACAGCATGAAACTGCCTTGCGGACGGCTGGCGCGGGTACCGGTGGGGAAATAACGGGTGACCCAATCGATCATCACGTCGCGATTGCGCTGGTATTGTGTGCGCATCCGCCGCAAATGCGGTTCGAAGTGCCCGGCCTTGAGAAAATCGGCAATCGCAATCTGCGGTTGTGGTGCGGTGGAGCCGGTGCTGATGTACTTCATGTGCAGCACCCGTTCCAGATAACGCCCCGGTGCGACCCAGCCAATGCGCAGGCCCGGTGCCAGGGTCTTGGAAAAGGAACTGCAGAGCAGGACGCGGCCATCTTCGTCGAAGGATTTGATCGTGCGCGGGCGTGGGTAGGTGTAGGCCAGTTCGCCATACACATCGTCCTCGATAATCGCCACGTCGAAACGCTGCGCGAGCGTCAACAACGCACGTTTGCGCGACTCCGGCATGATGTAGCCCAGCGGATTATTGCAGTTGGGGGTCAACTGTATGACCTTGATCGGCCATTGCTCCAACGCCAGTTCCAAAGCATCGAGGCTGATGCCGGTGAGCGGGTCGGTGGGGATTTCCAGGGCTTTCATGCCCAGGCCCTTGAGCGTTTGCATGGCGCCGTGAAAGCTCGGTGAATCCACGGCCACGATATCCCCCGGCTCGCAGATAGCGCGGATGCTGGTGGACAGCGCTTCGTGGCAACCGGTGGTGACCACCAGATCGTTGGCGCTCAACTGGCAACCGGAATCGAGCATCAGGCGAGCGATCTGTTCGCGCAGTTCGAGAGTGCCGCAGATGTTGTCGTAATACAGGCCGGGCATGTCCTGCCGACGGCTGATTCGCGCCAGGTTGCGCAGCAGGGGTTTCATGGTCGGCGTGGTGATGTCCGGCATGCCGCGACCCAGCTGCACGACATCCTTGCGCGGTACGGCGCGGATCAGTTCCAGCACTTGATCCCACTGCGAAATATCCACCGGTCGTTGGGCTGGCCGGCCAACTGCTGGCAGCTCCGGCAGTTCACGACTCGCCGGTACGAAGTAGCCGGATTTGGGTTTGGGCATCGCCAGACCGACGTCTTCCAGCACTCGATAAGCTTGCTGCACCGTGCTCAGGCTGACCCCGTGTTCGACGCTCAGCGCCCGTACTGAGGGCAACCGGTCGCCGGGGCGATAGAAGCCCTGTTCGATACGCGTGCCGAGCAACTCGGCGAGGTTGACGTAAAGGGTCATGGCGCAGTCTCGGTGTGAGTGATTCGGTTAACCAGTACAGATTGGGCAAAAATATACGATTCAGAGGCTTAAACGGAAAATCTGTATGGAGTTAATACATTCTCTTTGAATCTGTAATGCTTTTTTCCGTCCGCGCATCATGAAACCTCTGGCTACCCAAGTAAACAGGAGCGACGAAAATGAACGGCTTGAGCGATGTGCGGCTGACGTTACACAGTCAGGAACTGGCGGCAGGGCAAAAAAACGGGCTCAAGCGCAACGCGCCGTCCTGCCTGGGTCGCTGGGGCCTGTTCTGGCATCGTCTGCACACGCGCAAGATCTTGCTGGAATTGACGCCGGAACAGCTCAAGGATGTCGGGTTGAGTCTGGAGCAGGCGCAGGAGGAGGGGCTTAAGCCTTTCTGGCGGATCTGAGTTCTATGGCGCTCTTACGGGCCTCATCGCGGGCAAGCCCGCTCCCACAGGGATTGGTGGTGAACACAACTCTTGTGAACACCAGCGACCATTGTGGGAGCGGGCTTGCCCGCGATGAGGCCCGTAAGAACGCAGCCAACCGATCAGACCAACTCCTTCATCCGATGCCAAAGCATCCCCAGCGCCAGCAGCGGCGAACGCAAATGTTTGCCGCCCGGGAAGGTGATGTGCGGCACTTTGGCAAACAGGTCGAACCCACCGCTCTGCTGGCCGCTGATGGCCTCAGCCAACAACTTGCCCGCCAGGTGTGTGGCATTTACACCATGGCCGGAATAGGCCTGGGCGTAATACACATTCGGCTGCTCCTTGAGCCGCCCGATCTGCGGCAGGCGATTGGCGCCGATGCCGATCATCCCGCCCCATTGATAGTCGATTTTCACCCCGGCCAGTTGCGGGAACACCTGCAGCATCTTCGGTCGCATGTACGCGGCGATGTCTTTCGGGTCGTGTCCTGAATAATGGCAGGCGCCGCCGAACAGCAAGCGTCGGTCCGCCGAGAGTCGGTAATAATCCAGCGCCACCCGTTGATCGCAGACCGCCATGTTTTGCGGTAGCAATACGCGAGCCTGCTCTTCACTCAAGGGTTCGGTGGCGATGATGTAACTGCCAGCAGGCAGCACCTTGCCGCCGAGTTGCGGGTTGAGATCGTTGAGGTAGGCGTTGCAGCCCAGCACCAGCGTCTTGGCGCGAACCGTGCCCTGGGCAGTGTGGACCTTGACCTCGGGGCCGTAATCGATGCGGGTTACCGCCGATTGTTCGAACAGCTTCGCGCCCAATTTTCGGGCGGCGGCCGCTTCGCCCAAGGCCAGGTTCAGTGGATGCAGATGCCCGGAGCCCATGTCGATCAAGCCGCCGACATAGCGATCAGAACCCACCACGCTGTGCATTTCGTTGGCTTGCAGCAGACGGGTTTCGTAACGGTAACCGAGGCTGTGCAGCTCGCTGGCGTCTTCGGCGAAGCCTTCCAGGTCGTGGGCTTTGTTGGCGAGGTCGCAGTAGCCCCAGGTCAAATCGCAAGGGATCTGAAAGCGCTCGATTCGCTGTCGGACGATTTCCACCGCTTCCAGGCCCATCAGTTTCATCTGACGCACACCGTTCGCACCGATCACGCTGGCGAACTGATCGAGACCATGGCCGACGCCGCGAATCAATTGCCCGCCATTGCGTCCGCTGGCGCCCCAGCCGATCTTGTGGGCTTCCAGCAGCACTACGCTGAAGCCACGTTCGGCCAGTTCGAGCGCGGTGTTCAGCCCCGAAAACCCGCCGCCCACCACACACACGTCCGCAGCCAGCTCACCTGTAAGCGCCGGAAGGTCGGGCTGCGGCAAGCTGCTGGCGGCATAATAAGAGGCCGCGTGTTGATGGCTCGGGGCAGGTTGCTGAACAGGGGCGTTCATATCCGTCATCCTGATGCGTGTGTTTGAAAAAGTTGACGGAGCATAAGCCGCCGCTTCGAACGCGGGCAACACCGGTCGGTTGGCGCTGTCTGGATCGGGGGTTTTGCGTCAGAATCCCGATCTATTCCGCATTCGGTCACCGCTTCGATGAGTTGCAACAGTCAGAAAATTCGTACGCTGCGCCAGCAGATTCCCTCCTTCGAGTGCGTGCCCGGCTGCCATGACTGCTGTGGGCCGGTGACCACCTCGCCCGAAGAAATGTCCCGCCTGCCGCGCAAGACCCGAGCCGAGCAGGACGCAGCGATGGATGAACTCAATTGCGTTCACCTGGGGCCTGACGGCTGCACGGTGTATGACGAACGACCGCTGATTTGTCGGCTGTTCGGTACCACAAAGACTTTACCGTGCCCTAATGGGCGGCGACCGGTGGAGCTGATCCATCCGCGGGTCGAGAAGCAGATTCATGAGTACATGGCCAGTACCCGGCAGGTGTTGGTTTAGCTGGGACCGAGTCGCTTCAATCGCGAGCAGGCTCGCTCCCACAAGGACACCGCTGTACCTGTGGGAGCGAGCCTGCTCGCGATAGCGGTCGCTCAGACAACCCTTTCCTTGTGGCTGAACCTCAATCCGGAATCGGCAGATTCAGGCTCTCTTTCACTTCTTCCATCACGATATAGCTCTTGGATTCGCGCACATGCGGCAGCTTGAGCAGGATGTCGCCCAGCAGTTTGCGGTACGAGGCCATCTCGGAAATCCGTGCTTTCACCAGGTAATCGAAATCACCTGACACCAAATGGCATTCCAGTACGTGGGGCAGTTTCAGCACCGCGCGTCGGAACTCTTCGAAAGTATCGCCGGATTTGTAGTCGAGGCTGATCTCGACGAACACCAGCAGACTCCCCTTGAGGTGCTGCGGATTCAGGCGGGCGTTGTAGCTCATGATGATCCCTTCACGCTCCAGCCGCCGTACCCGTTCGGTGCAGGGTGTGGTGGAGAGGCCGACCTTTTCCCCCAGTTCGGTGAAGGAAATACGCCCGTCCGCTTGCAGGATCCGCAGGATGTTGCGGTCGATCTTGTCCAGCTCACGTTTGGTCTGAGTGTTGGTCCGCATAGGGGATGCGCCTCCGTGAAAAGGGTTTTTGCCGAGAATTGTCGCCAAATATAGGCACTTATATAGTGAAAAGCACTGGCTAATCTTTTTTAAACTGCCCACATCTTCGGTCTGCACAATAAACGTCAGCGGTAAGCCGCGATGAGGGATATGAAAATGCGCGTTCTGGTCTTGGGTAGCGGCGTCATCGGTACCGCCAGTGCCTATTATCTGGCACGGGCCGGCTTTGAAGTGACGGTCGTGGACCGTCAGCCAGCGCCGGCCATGGAAACCAGTTTCGCCAACGCCGGGCAGGTTTCGCCGGGTTATGCCTCGCCGTGGGCCGCGCCGGGCGTGCCGCTCAAAGCCATCAAGTGGCTGTTGCAGCGTCACGCGCCTCTGGCGATCAAGGCCACTGCCGACATCGACCAATACCTGTGGATGGCGCAGATGCTGCGCAACTGCACCGCCAGCCGTTACGCGGTGAACAAGGAGCGCATGGTGCGTCTGTCCGAGTACAGCCGCGACTGCCTCGACGAATTGCGCGCCGAAACCGGCATTGCCTACGAAGGTCGTAGCCTGGGGACTACCCAGCTGTTCCGCACCCAGGCGCAGCTCGATGGCGCCGCCAAGGACATCGCCGTGCTGAAAGAGTCCGGCGTGCCGTTTGAACTGCTCGACCGCGCGGGCATTGCCCGGGTCGAACCGGCCCTGGCCAGCGTCACCGACATCCTCGCCGGTGCCTTGCGCCTGCCGAACGACCAGACCGGCGACTGCCAGATCTTCACCACCCGCCTGGCCGAGATGGCCACGAAGCTGGGTGTGGAGTTCCGTTTCGGCCAGGATATTCAGCGCCTCGACTTTGCCGGTGATCGCATCAACGGCGTGTGGATCGATGGCAAGCTGGAAACCGCCGATCGCTACGTGCTGGCCCTCGGCAGCTACTCGCCGCAACTGCTCAAGCCGTTGGGCATCCGGGCGCCGGTGTATCCGCTCAAGGGTTACTCGCTGACCGTGCCGATCATCAACCCGGCGATGGCCCCGACTTCGACTATTCTCGACGAGACTTACAAAGTCGCGATTACCCGTTTCGACAACCGCATCCGCGTCGGCGGCATGGCGGAAATCGCCGGTTTTGACCTGTCGTTGAACCCACGTCGGCGCGAAACCCTGGAGATGATCGTCAACGACCTTTATCCTCAGGGCGGCGATCTGGCCCAGGCGAGTTTCTGGACTGGTCTGCGTCCGACCACTCCGGACGGCACGCCGATTGTCGGTGCCACGCCGTTCAAGAACCTGTTTTTGAACACGGGCCACGGCACACTCGGCTGGACCATGGCCTGTGGTTCCGGTCGTTTGCTGGCTGACCTGATGGCGAAGAGAACGCCGCAGATCAGCGCCGAAGGCCTTGATATTTCCCGTTATGGCAACAAACTTCAGGAGTCCGCAAAACATGTCAATCCAGCGCCAGCTCACCAATGAGCGCATGAGCCAGATCGTTGTCCACAACAGTACGGTGTATCTGGCAGGGCAGGTAGGCGATGACATGAGCGCCGGGATTGAACAACAGACCCGTGAAACCCTCGCCAACATCGAGCGTTTGCTGGATCTGGCCGGGACCGACAAGAGCCGCTTGCTGTCGGTGACGATTTACCTGAAAGACATCGACGCGCACTTCGAAGGCATGAATTCGGTGTGGGACCAGTGGTTGCCAAAAGGCGTTGCACCGGCCCGCGCGACAGTCGAAGCGAAGCTGTGCGAACCGCAAATCCTGGTTGAGCTGTCGGTTGTTGCCGCACTGCCATAAACGCTCTGACATAACTGCTCTGACACAAGTAGCTCAGAAAGATCCCTCTCCCGGCGCGCTGTTGGCGGTTCACGCTGTCAACCAGCGCCGGTTTTTCCCCAATGACCGACTAGAAGTCTGCCGCCATGCGTCCAGCCCGTGCCCTGATCGACCTTCAAGCCTTGCGCCACAACTACCGGATCGCCCGTGAAGTCACGGGGGCCAAAGCCCTCGCGGTGATCAAGGCCGATGCCTATGGCCACGGCGCGGTACGCTGCGCCCAGGCGCTGGAAGCCGAGGCGGACGGGTTCGCCGTGGCGTGCATCGAAGAAGCGTTGGAGTTGCGCGCCGCCGGCCTTCGTGCGCCGGTGTTGTTGCTCGAAGGTTTTTTCGAAGCTGATGAGTTGTCGCTGATCGTCGAGCATGACTTCTGGTGCGTGGTGCATTCGCTGTGGCAACTCGAAGCCATCGAAAAAGCCGCGCTGAGCAAACCGATCACGGTCTGGCTCAAGCTCGACTCGGGCATGCATCGGGTTGGCCTGCATCCGGCGGATTACCAGGCGGCCTATCAGCGGCTGTTGGCCAGCGGCAAAGTGGCGAAGATCGTGCTGATGAGTCACTTCGCCCGTGCCGATGAGCTGCACTGCCAGGCCAGCGCCGATCAAGTTGCAGTGTTCGAGGCGGCGCGTCAGGGTTTGGCGGCCGAAATCAGCCTGCGTAACTCGCCGGCGGTGCTCGGTTGGCCTCAGATTCCGAGCGATTGGGTGCGCCCAGGCATCATGCTCTACGGCGCGACACCGTTCGAAGAGGCCAATGCCGTGGCGTCCCGCCTGCAACCGGTGATGACCCTGGAATCGAAAGTAATTTGCGTGCGTGAACTACCGGCCGGCGAGCCGATTGGTTACGGCGCGAAATTTGTCACCTCCAAGCCGATGCGCGTGGGCGTGGTGGCAATGGGTTATGCCGACGGTTATCCGCGCCAGGCACCGAGCGGCACGCCGGTGCTGGTGGCTGGGCAGCGTAGTCAGCTGTTGGGCCGGGTATCGATGGACATGCTCTGCGTCGATCTGACCGATGTGCCGCAAGCCGGTCTCGGTTCGCCCGTCGAGTTGTGGGGCAAAAATATCCTCGCCAGTGACGTCGCGACAGCCGCGGGCACGATTCCTTACCAGATTTTCTGCAACCTGCGTCGGGTGCCGCTGCTCTATTCCGGGGTCTGACCAATAGCGCTTTCGACCGAAAGTCGCTTCGCCAAACAGGATTCAGGTCCAAGTGTTGTAAATACTGAACGCTGTCGCCATGATAACGCTCAATATTCCTGCAACCTGAATCCCTGGAGGCTCCAGCATTGGACGTCGGTGAACGACTGCAATCCATCCGTAAGCTCAAAGGTCTTTCCCAGCGTGAGCTCGCCAAACGCGCGGGGGTAACCAACAGCACCATTTCGATGATCGAGAAGAACAGTGTCAGCCCCTCGATCAGTTCGCTGAGGAAGGTACTGGGCGGGATTCCCATGTCCATGGTCGAGTTCTTTTCCGAAGAAATCCTGCAGGAAAAACCGACTCAGATCGTCTACAAAGCCCACGAGCTGATCGATATTTCCGATGGGGCAGTGACCATGAAACTGGTCGGTCGGGCTCACCCGAGCCGGGCTATCGCGTTCCTCAACGAAATCTACCCGCCTGGCGCCGACACCGGTGACGAGATGCTCACCCATGAGGGTGAAGAAACCGGGATTCTGGTGGAAGGCCGGCTGGAGCTTGTGGTCGGGCTCGAAACATTTGTGCTCGAAGCCGGCGACAGCTACTACTTTGAAAGTACCAAGCCGCACCGCTTCCGTAATCCGTTCGATGCTCCGGCGCGACTAATCAGCGCAGCCACTCCAGCGAATTTCTAAGAGAAGAGGCGTCCTGCCCGGATTGCGGAGACGCCCATGCTGTATTTCCGTCTCACGATAAGACCCCTTCGACTTTGGGGTTGTTTCAGTGTGGCGGGCTTACCGCTATACTTGCGCCCGCCTGCGAACCGTGGCCGTGGGCGTGACTAGCCACCATTGAGGGTGTACGCGTGAACCTAATTATGAAAATGCTGGCCGCACCAGCAACCGTATTGGCCCTTTGGGCAGTCAGCGCACAAGCTGCGACCAACGACGATATCGCTAAACGTCTTGAACCAGTCGGCCAGGTCTGTGTGCAGGGCAAAGAGTGCAAGGGGATGGAAGTCGCTGCTTCCGCGGGTGGTGGTGATGCCAAAACCCCTGACTCAGTGATTGCAAAACATTGCAACGCTTGCCACGGCACCGGCCTGTTGGGCGCGCCGAAAATCGGTGATGCCGCAGCCTGGGGCGAGCGCGCCAAGAAAGAAGGCGGCCTTGACGGCTTGCTGGCGAAAGCAATCTCCGGCGTCAATGCGATGCCACCAAAAGGCACCTGCGCCGATTGCTCTGATGGCGATCTCAAGGGTGCCATCCAGAAGATGTCTGGCCTGAAATAAGCCTTCATTTTCAGCGAAAAGCCGCTTACGAGCGGCTTTTTTGTGCCTGCGATTTCCCCCCCGAGGCTATGCTTTGCAGCAAAGCCCCGGCAAGCTCGGCTCCACCCCAATTCATGGAACGGGCGGGAGGATCAGATGGTGCAGTTGTGTTCTATCGAGCAGGCGGTCGATGACGTCCTGGCACGGTTGCCGGCGCATATCCACATGGGCCTGCCGCTGGGGCTGGGCAAGCCCAACCACTTCGTCAACGCGCTGTATCAACGGATCGCGCAACTGCCCGAGCGGCAACTGACGATTTATACCGCCCTGTGCCTCGGACGCCCACCATTGGGCGATGGCTTGCAAAAACGTTTCCTCGAACCCTTTATCGAGCGAGTGTTCGGCGATTACCCGGAACTGAATTTCCTCGCTGACCTGCATCGCGACAGCCTCCCGAACAACATCCACATTCATCAATTCTTCTTGCAGCCGGGCAGCTTGCTCAACAGCGCACCGGCCCAGCAGGATTACGTCAGCAGCAATTACAGCCATGCAGCGCGGGACATTAACGCCGCTGGTTTGAACCTCGTGGCGCAACTGGTGGCCAGCCATGCCGAGCATCCCGATCGACTGAGCCTGAGCTGCAACCCGGACATCACCCTCGACCTGTTGCCGATGATCGCTAAACGCCGGGCGGCGGGGGAAACGATCCTGATGGTGGGGCAGGTGCACAACGATTTGCCGTACATGCCCGGCGATGCGGAAATCGGCATCGACACCTTCGACCTGCTGATCGACGCGAAGGACAACACCACGCTGTTCTCCACGCCGAACATGCCGGTGGGTTTTCAGGATCATTTCATCGGGCTGCACGCCAGCACGCTGGTGCGCGATGGCGGCACCTTGCAGATCGGCATTGGCGCCATGGGGGATGCCCTGACGGCGGCATTGCTGGCGCGCCAGGCTGACAATGACGGTTACAAGGCGTTGCTGGCGGACCTGAATCTCAGCCAGTGGGCGCAGTTGATTGAGCGCGAAGGGGGCCTCGAACCGTTCGCCAAGGGCCTTTACGGTTGCAGCGAAATGTTCGTCAACGGTTTGCTGGTATTGGCCGACGCCGGGATTGTGCGGCGCAAGGTCTTCCCCGATGTGCCGACCCAGCAACAGGCGAATGCCGGCACCCTGGATGAAGCGGCGCAGACTGACGGCATCTCGGTGCATGGCGGGTTTTTTCTCGGGCCGCGCAGTTTCTACGAGCGCCTGCGCGAGCTGCCACAAAGTAAGCGGCTCGAATTCAACATGACCCGCATCAGCTACATCAACGAGCTTTACGGTCAGGAAGAGCTCAAACGCTTGCAGCGCCTCGATGCACGCTTCATCAACACCGTCTTCACCATGACCCTGCTCGGTGCCGGCGTGGCCGATCAGCTCGAAGACGGGCGGGTGCTGAGCGGCGTTGGCGGGCAATACAACTTTGTCGTCCAGGGCCATGCCCTGGAAGGCGCGCGTTCGATCCTGCTGCTGCGCAGTTGGCGCGAGTCGGGCGGTGATGTCAGTTCGAACATCGTCTGGGAATACGGCCACTGCACGATCCCGCGGCATCTGCGGGACATCGTCGTCACCGAGTACGGCATCGCCGATTTGCGGGGCAAGACCGACGCGGCGGTGATCGAGGCGTTGCTGAACATCAGCGACTCACGCTTCCAGCCGGGGCTGATCGAGCAGGCGCAGAGCGTTGGCAAATTGCCCAAGCATTTTCGTCTCGATCCGCGTTTCGCTGACAACAGCCCACAGCGGTTGCAGGCCATTCAGGGGCGGCATTCGAATCTGTTTCCAGAATATCCGTTGGGCTGCGATTTCACTGCTGAGGAACGGGACTTATTGCGGGCGCTGAACTGGTTGAAGAGCAAGTTCAAGCTCACGGAGATTTTGGAGTTGGGCAAGGCTGCGCTGGATGCGCCAGCGGCTTCGGAATTTCCCGTGCATCTGGAAAGGATGCAGCTGACGAAACCGGAAGGGCTGAAGGAGGATCTGTTTCAGCGGTTGTTGCTCACCGGCCTGAAGGCCACGGCGCAGTAACAGCCACCACAAAAACCTGTGGGAGCAGGCTTGTCCGCGATATAGGAGCCAGCTCGAAGTGCCTGTTTAAAAGTGTACGCCGGCATACACGATGGCGATTCAACAGATCATCATGCTGGCGGAGCTGGCGGTAAACCGGCCCAAGTAACCACTGGAAAACCGTGTAATCGTTCATCGCGAGCAGGCTCGCTCCCACACGGATCTCCAGAGAATACATATTCTGTGTCCGACGAACATCCAATGTGGAAGCGGGCTTGCTCGTGATAGCAATGTATTCAGCGACGCCCCATAGGGGCCGCATACGCAGGCGTTATTGAGACAGGAGATATAGATCAGGTGTTTTCAACTTTCTCGAGTGACTGCTCAATTCACTAGTGTATTGGATTTACGCTCACGGATGGACTAAGGAAGTCTATGTGATAACCGGAAGACCCGTCACCAATAGCTAGGTTGACCCCGCTGATGCCTTCATTAATTTGTGAGTTTATTTTATAATCAATGTTTAATGCGATGGCCTCGTTTACTCCAATGGCGAACTCCGTCAGCTTGAGTCCACGAAAGCCAGCCGCAAGATCCAGAAGTTTTATGTGTTCCTCGTTATTTATTTTTAGTGAAGTGATGGTGTTGTCTTTAATTGATAATAATGCACCTTCTTTCGCAATTCGGTCACTCAACCATTTAAGGGAGGTTTTCAAGCCCTCTGGTAATATCGGATTAGGTTTTCTAAGTACTGTCAATATTCCAGCGATTTTTAATATGCCGGTAAAAGAAAACGGACAGAGCTCTTGTGGGTTCATGTGTGCGTAATGAACTTCAAAAAATTCTGCCACGGACTGAACAAAATCATGAGACACGTCTTCGGCAAGTAGCGCGTAAGGTTGGGCGTGCGGAAAAACTGAGACCTGCGCATCGGCGCCGTTACCAGACAGGAGAAATGACTCATTTGAATTGAGCATGTTTAATACGGATCGTTGTGTGCATAAGGCATGTTCAAAATTGCAGCTCAGCAAAAGTTTGAGGCTATAGAGTGCAGCAGCTACGCTGGGTTCGAACACTTGAGTTGCGCAGAAAACGCTTTTCTTGCTTTCTGTGTTTTTTGCTAGCTCAAACGTCATTTTTGCAGCGTCATTGCTAAAAGAAAAAACAATACTATTTTTTGGTAATTTCTTTAGTTCAGAAATATTGACCGTATTGAACCCTAAGAGCGCATATTCTCTGAGGAAGTCCTCTGAATCTGCAATAATGGATAAGTCCTCATGGCCGAAGAGTGTCGATATCATATTCGGTGGCGACATAAAACCCTCCTGTTTTTTTCAATGCGCGGCAAGAATACTCGCCGCGCATTGGTATTATTTATTCTTCGGTGTGAGCCCAAGCCAACGGTGCCCCCCCAAAATTATCCGGGCCAGAAGTGATCCGGTTAAGCTTTTCTTTGACGACTTTTTCATTTTTCATCTGATCATCCTTTTTCATTTTTTGGTTTTTGCTCCCCGAACTGCTTGGGAGTGGAATAATTAATACAGAATTTTTTGATGTGTTAAATGATTTGTTAGGCGTTTTTTAGAATCAATTTGTCTGCCAAGGGGCTCGAAGGTTTAATTCGGTTATTTGGGTGGGGCGTATCTGTAGTCTTGTTCTGAAACTTTGGTATTTGCCATTTTTTGGTTGTGGTAGATGATCTTGTGTCGTTAGGTTTATTTATGGGCTTGGTTTTCTGGCTCGATATTCAACTGTAGATCGAGGGTTATATAGTGCGCGCATCAAAGAAATATCTGACAGATACGTCTGTCCATCAGGCCCTATTATTGGATGATCTAACCGAAACCAAAGATCCCGATCACGCCGTCCGATTGCTGCTAAATGAAATCCTCAAAGGACTCTCTGAAAAAGGTTGGCCTCAAGCGGAACTACAAACCGGGCCGAGGATTGTGTCTGCTGAAGAAAATTACGGTTTGCTCGGTTATGACCCGGCGGAGGTTACGCTGGGGAGTGAACACACCCGTTGGGTCGATGAGCACTCGCTATTGCGAACACAAACCACCAGCCAGATCCCGATAGCGCTTCAGCGAGCGGCTCAGGTGCGCCAGCCGGGACAGACGATATTGCTGGCAGCGCCAGGTATTACTTTCCGTCGTGATAGCCGGGATCGTTGGCATTGCGCGGAACCGCATCAAATGGATATTTGGGTGCTGGGTGATCCGGAACTGGCAACGAACGAACATCTGTTGCGTTTGGTCGGCGATATCCTTAAGTCTGCCGTTCCTGACAAACGTTGGGTCTATAGCGATAGTCCGCATCACTACACAGAGGGCGGAATCGAAGTGAATGTGTTGAATGATGGGGCTCCGGTTGAGGTGTTGGAGTGCGGTCGTATTGCGAGGTCTTTGTTGGAGCGCTTGAACATAGACCCGCTGCATCATGGAGGGCTGGCGCTCGGGATGGGGCTAGATCGCCTGACTATGTTGCGAAAAGGCATTCCGGATATTCGCTTGCTGCGCGATCAGAACGTGCGAGTGCAGGCGCAGATGCATGATCTGAATCCATGGACGGCGGTATCTCGTTTGCCATCGATTGCTCGTGACATTTCGTTGGCGGTAACGCCAGGGCTGAGCGAGGAAGTGTTGACCGAAAGAATGTTGCAGGCGGCCGGCGACTGCTCTGACTGGATCGAGGAGATGCAAGTCAAGGGACGGTGGGAGCTCTCGGATTTACCCGCGCAGGCAATTGAACGGCTTGGGCTGCTGCCGGGTCAGGAAAATGTGCTTTTACGCGTGGTGCTGCGTGATTGTTCGCGATCAATCACTACCGCTGAGGCGAACGCCTTGTATGCGGACATTCAGGCGGCGATGCATGAAGGAGCGCCTGGGGCGGGTTACAGAATGGACCTGCCAAAGGCTTGAAACCGAAGTGTCCGAGTAATCACTGAATCGCCGCGTTATCGTTCATCGTCGGAACGCCGGCCGAAGCAAGCTCGCTCCCACAGTTGACCGAGTTGTCCAGGCGGACGCGGTTTAATGTGGGAGCGAGCAAGCCCGCTCCCACATTGGTTTTTTGGTGTTTTAGTCGATGAAGGTCACAACACCGTCGGCCAGGGACTGCACCCGCGCCAACGATTCAACGCGATAACCCTGGGCATCCAGTTCCGCACGGCCACCCTGGAACGACTTCTCGATCACAATACCCAAACCTGCGACAGTCGCGCCGGCCTGGTTGATGATCGAGATCAGCGCTTGCGACGCCTTACCGTTGGCCAAAAAGTCATCGATGATCAGCACGCGATCGCTGCTGGTCAGGTGGCGTGGGGAGATCGCCACGGTGCTTTCGGTCTGCTTGGTGAACGAGTAAACGGTCGCCGACAGCAGGTTTTCAGTCAAGGTCAGGGACTGATGCTTGCGGGCGAAAATTACCGGCACACCAAGGTTCAGGCCGGTCATGATCGCCGGAGCGATGCCCGAGGCTTCGATGGTGACGATCTTGGTGATGCCCGAATCCTTGAACAGCGTGGCGAATTCGTCGCCGATCAACTTCATCAGGGCCGGGTCGATCTGGTGGTTCAGAAAGGCGTCGACTTTCAGGACCTGATCGGAAAGCACGATGCCTTCTTCGCGAATTTTCTTGTGCAGTGCTTCCACGGAGCTTCCTCTATTGGCGCTTTGCGTGCCGAAAGTCGGTTAAAAGTAGTCGATTCTAGCGCTTTAACATCGCGCGTATATCCGCCAATGCGCTGTTGCCGCGAACGGCTTTGACTTCGGTCGGGGTGTCGTCGTTGCCTTCCCAGGCCAGGTCGTCCGGCGGTAGTTCATCAAGGAAGCGGCTTGGCGCGCAGTCGATGATCTCGCCATATTGCTTACGCTTGGCGGCGAAGGTGAAGGCCAGGGTCTGACGCGCTCGGGTAATCCCGACGTAAGCCAGGCGACGTTCCTCTTCGATGGTGTCGGCTTCGATGCTGGAGCGGTGCGGGAGAATTTCCTCCTCCATGCCCATGATGAACACGTAGGGAAATTCCAGCCCCTTGGAGGCGTGCAAGGTCATCATCTGCACACCTTCGGCGCCGTCCTCCTCTTCCTGCTGACGTTCCAGCATGTCGCGCAGGACGAGTTTGCCGATGGCGTCCTCGACGGTCATCTCGCCTTCTTCGTCCTTCTCCAGCGTGTTTTTCAACGCCTCGATCAGAAACCAGACGTTACCCATGCGGTAGTCGGCGGCCTTGTCGCTGGAGCTGTTGGTGCGCAGCCAGTTTTCGTAGTCGATGTCCATGACCATGCTGCGCAGGGCAGAGATCGGGTCTTCGCCGGCGCACTGCTCGCGGACCTTGTCCATGAAACGCTTGAAGCGCGACAGGCGATCGGTGAAGCGCGTGTCCAGATGCTCGCCCAGGCCGATTTCGTCGGTGGCGGCGTACATCGAGATTTTTCGCTCGGTAGCGTAGTTGCCCAGCTTCTCCAGCGTGGTCGAACCGATCTCCCTGCGCGGGACGTTGATCACCCGCAGGAAGGCGTTGTCGTCGTCCGGGTTCACGATCAGCCGGAAGTAAGCCATCAGGTCTTTCACTTCCTGACGTCCGAAAAAGCTGTTGCCTCCGGAAAGTCGGTAAGGAACCTGGTGATGCTGCAGCTTCAGTTCGATCAGCTTGGCCTGGTAGTTGCCGCGATACAAAATCGCGAAATCGCTGTACGGCCGGTCGGTGCGCAAGTGCAGGCTGAGGATTTCCACGGCCACGCGTTCGGCTTCGGCGTCTTCGTTGCGGCAACGAATCACGCGGATCTCGTCGCCGTGGCCCATCTCACTCCACAGCTGTTTTTCGAATTCGTGCGGGTTGTTGGAAATCAGCACGTTGGCACAGCGCAGGATGCGGCTGGTGGAGCGGTAGTTTTGCTCCAGCATCACCACTTTCAGGGACGGATAGTCGTCCTTGAGCAGCATCAGGTTTTCCGGGCGGGCGCCGCGCCAGGCGTAGATCGACTGGTCGTCGTCGCCCACCACGGTGAACTGGTTGCGTTTGCCGATCAGCAGTTTCACCAGCAAATACTGGCTGGCGTTGGTGTCCTGGTATTCGTCCACCAACAGGTAGCGGACCTTGTTCTGCCATTTTTCCAGGATATCGTCATGTTCCTGGAACAGTTTTACCGGCAGCAGGATCAGGTCGTCGAAGTCCACCGCGTTGAACGCCTTGAGCGTGCGCTGGTAGTGGGTGTAGACAATGGCGGCGGTCTGTTCCTTGGGGTTGCGTGCGTTTTCCAGGGCTTCGGGCGGCAGGATCAGGTCGTTTTTCCACGAGCCAATCATGTTCTTGATCTCGTCGACGCCGTCGTCGCCCGAGTATTCCTTCTGCATGATGTCGGTCATCAGGGCTTTGACGTCGGTCTCATCGAAGATCGAGAAGCCCGGTTTGTAGCCCAGCCGCACGTGTTCCTTACGGATGATGTTCAGGCCCAGGTTGTGGAAGGTGCAGACCGTCAGGCCGCGGCCTTCGCCGCCCTTGAGCAGGGTGCCGACCCGTTCCTTCATCTCCCGCGCGGCCTTGTTGGTAAAGGTCATGGCGACAATGTATTGGGCGCGGATGCCGCAGCTCTGGATCAGATGCGCGATTTTGCGCGTGATCACGCTGGTCTTGCCGGAGCCTGCGCCGGCGAGCACCAAAAGAGGGCCGCCGACGTAGCTCACGGCTTCTTGCTGCCGGGGATTGAGTCGGGACATACGAAATCAGGGAGTCGTTAGCGAAATGGGCCGGCATTTTAACAGGCTCAGCGAATTGTGCTGCTCTGTCCGACTTGTGACGCAACACGCTATCTTCATTTGCCGGTTTTGCAACTTTCACGCAGGATGCGTAGTGAATTTGCGTCTAATGTTCGTATTCGAGACACAAAAACGTGTTTGATAACCGATGTCATTTGGTCATTGGTTACCCGCGCGGCATAATTCCCGCCGCCTACATCTTTGCAGAGTCTAGGGAGCTAGCTTGTCTACGCCTGTCGAACCCTTGCGTTTGCTGCTACTGGCCCAAGAGCCGGCGTGGGCAGCGTTGTTGCGCGAGTGTCTGGCTCCGATGGGGAGTTCGGCTGTTCTGATCAGCGCCCCGAGCTGGGAGTCGGTCAGCAATTTGTTCGATGACAACCGTAGCGCGGTGTTGTTGACGATTCCTGCTCTCCAGCCCCTGCCTGGCCGTTGCAACCTACCCACGGTGTTGCTGCTCGAACACGAACCGCTGGCACCGCCCGACGGTGTGAGTGACTGGCTGGTACGCGATCTGCTGGATCCCGGCATGCTGCGTCGCTGCCTGCGTCATGTGCGTGAGCGCGGCTTGCTGGAAAACACGCTGCAGCGCCTGGCCGAACAGGACCCGTTGACCGGTATCGCTAATCGCCAGGGTTTCCAGACCTTGCTGGCGGCGCGTCTGGCCGAAAACGACGGCCGCGGTCTGGCCCTCGGTCACCTCGACCTCGACAACTTTCGACATGCCAATGACGCTCTCGGCCATCAGGCCGGTGACCGGCTGATCCTCCAAGTGGTCTCGCGGCTGAAAAGCCAGCTGGAGGTCGGCGATCAACTGGCGCGGCTGGGCAGCGATGAGTTCGCCCTGCTGATCGACACTCGCCGCGCCCCTCAGCGCGCCGAATGGATGGCTGAGCGTATTACCGAAGCCCTGTCCGAGCCCTACTGGGTCGACGGCGAAAGTCTGTTGATCGGTTCCAGCCTGGGCATTGCCCACGCACGAGCACAGGCCGGCGCCGACCCATTGATGTGGCACGCGCACATCGCCATGCAGCAGGCCAAGAGCACCCAGGGCTGCACCTTTCATATCTTCAACGAACGGATCAATCGCAATGCCCGCAGCATCGCCGACCTCGAAAGCGAGCTGCGCCGGGCCTTGCGTCGCGATGAACTGGAGCTGCATTACCAGCCACGGCTGAACCTTGAGGACGGCCAGATCGTCGGCCTCGAAGCCTTGGTGCGCTGGCGTCATAGCGAACGCGGCTTGTTGCCCCCCAGCGAATTCGTGCCGCTGGCCGAACAAAGCGGCTTGATCGTGCCGCTGGGTTACTGGGTGATTTCCCGGGCCTTGCGAGACATGCAGGCGTTGCGAGAACGGGGTCTGCCAGCGCTGCACATGGCAATCAACCTGTCGTTCCGGCAGTTTCAGGACAGCCAATTACTGTCGACCCTGAGCCGGTTGATTGCCGAGCGAGGTGTCGAGGCGCAATGGCTGGAATTTGAGCTGACCGAAACCGCGGTGATGCGTCGCAGCGATCTGGTCAAGCAGACCATGGATGCCCTCGGACGCCTCGGCGTGCGCTTCTCGCTGGACGACTTCGGCACCGGGTTCTCTTCGTTCGTGCACCTCAACAGCCTGCCGATTGCGTTGTTGAAGGTGGACAAGAGCTTTGTCGGCGGCATGGAAGAGCGGGAAGAGAATCGTAAACTGGTCCACGCCATGATCAACCTGGCGCACAACCTCAACCTCGAAGTGGTTGCCGAAGGTGTGGAAACGCCGGAACAGCTGGATTTGTTGCGCGGGTTTGGTTGCGATCAGGTGCAGGGGTATCTGATCAGCAAGCCGTTGCCATTGGCAGAGTTGGTGGAGTATTTGACCTTTGGCAGCAGCCAGCAGCCCGCACTGGAAGTCGTGAGCTAACCACAAACAACTGTGGATGCTTTTGTGGCGAGGGAGCTTGCTCCCGCTCGGCTGCGAAGCAGTCGCAAAGCTTTTGGGGCCGCTTCGCGACCCAGCGGGAGCAAGCTCCCTCGCCACAAAGGCCCGCTCCCACAGGGGATCTCAATCTGGCTGAGCGATTTGGAAGCTCGCCCCTGACGACGGTTCCCGCCGAATCATCCGCTTCATCTTCCACTCAAACGCCAATGTCAGACTCACCGCCGCACACGCCAGCCCCAGCGCCAGGCCCCACCAGACCCCTGTCGGCCCCCAAGTCAAATGGAAGGCCATCCACCAGGCGGCCGGTGCACCGATCAGCCAGTAGCAACCCAAACCCACCAGGAACGTGGTCTTGGCATCCTTGAGCCCGCGGATGCAGCCCATGGCGATGGTTTGCGTGCCGTCGAACAGCTCGAACCATGCCGCCACCGCCAACAGGCTCACGGCCAGGTTGATGACTTCGCGGAACGCCGGGTCGTTGTGGTCCAGGAACAAGCCGATCAACTGATTCGGCAGCAGCCAGAAGACCATGGCAAACCCCAGCATCGACGCAGCCCCGAAAGCAATGCCGACCCGTCCTGCCAGCCGCGCATCGAGCAATTGCCCGGCGCCGTAATGCTGACCGATGCGCATGGTGATCGCGTAGGAAAGCCCCGCCGGAACCATGAACGCCACCGAGACGATTTGCAGGGCGATCTGGTGCGCCGCCAGTTGCGTACTGCCCATGGTGCCCATGCACAGCGCGGCGAAGGCAAACAGGCCGACTTCTACCGCATAGGTGCCGCCAATCGGCAGGCCCAGGCGCCACAATTCCTGCAAGTACTGACGGTTGGGCCGCGACAGGCCCTGGCGCAACGGATAAGCGTCGTAGGCTGAATGCCGACGAATGTGCAGCGCGAGCGCCAGCGCCATGAGATTGGCAACGATCGCCGTGACCAGGCCGATGCCCACCAGGCCCATTTTTGGCAGGCCGAACATGCCGGTGATTAACGCATAGTTGAGCAGGAAGTTGGCCACCGTGCCGCCGAGGCTGATGACCATCACGGGTGTCGCCCGGCCGATGGCACTGGTGAAGCCGCGCAGTGCCATGAAGCTCAGGTAGCCGGGCAGGGCGAACGGTAGAATCAACAGAAACTGGCCGGCAGCCTGGACGTTGGATTCGGTTTGTCCGAGCAGCAGCAACACCGGTTTGAGGTTCCACAGCAGCAAACCCGCCACCAGCGCCATCAACCAGGCCAGCCACAACCCGGCCTGGGTCAGCCGCGCCGCGCCGATGATATCGCCCGCGCCCTGACGGATCGCCACCAGCGTACCGACCGCCGCGATAACACCGATGCAGAAGATCGACACGAACGAGTAGGTCGCCGCGCCCAGGCCACCACCGGCCAGCGCCTCGGGGCTCAGGCGCGCCATCATCAATGTGTCGGTGAGGACCATCAACATGTGCGCCAACTGCGAGGCAATCAACGGCCCCGCCAGCCGCAAGATGGCCCAGAGTTCAATACGCGCTGGATGCTGCATGGTCATCACGCTCGATTGTCAAAATGAACAGGAAGCGTCGATTCTCGGCGCTCTGCGGGGTTTGCACAAAGGGATAAAAAGGATGGGTGGCATGATTAAAACTCATGCTTGGGAGTTTCTGATAAGTTGGTGCAGTCGCGCTATAGGAGCTTTCCTGATGTCTCGTCGTCTTCCTCCCTTGTATGCCCTTCGAGCATTTGAAGCGGCGGCGCGGCGTAGCTCGTTTACTCGCGCCGCCGAAGAGCTGTCGATCACGCAAAGTGCGGTCAGTCGGCACATTCGTACGCTTGAAGAGCATTTCGCCTGTCGGCTGTTTCATCGCAGCGGGCGCAACCTGCAACTGACCGAATCGGCGCGGCTGATCCTGCCCGGCATTCGTGAAGGCTTCACCGCCCTCGAGCGGGCCTGCAATACCTTGCGTGCCGAGGACGACATCTTGCGCATGAAAGCCCCATCGACCCTGACCATGCGCTGGCTGTTGGCGCGGCTCAGTCGTTTTCGGCACCTGCGACCGGGGAACGAGGTGCAATTGACCAGCGCCTGGATGGACATCGATACGGTGGACTTCAACCACGAACCCTTCGACTGCGCCGTCATTCTTAGCAACGGGCATTTTCCACCGGACTGGGAGGCGACTTTCCTGTTCCCCGAAGAGCTGATTCCGGTCGGTGCACCGAATCTTCTGAAGGATCAACCGTGGGACGTAGCGCGCCTGGCCAGTACCGAGCTGCTGCACCCGACGCCGGATCGACGGGACTGGCGCAACTGGCTGGAGCGCATGGGCCTGACCGATCAAGTCTCGCTCAAGGGCGGGCAGGTATTCGACACGCTGGAGCTGGGCATGATCGCTGCTGCCCGAGGCTATGGCGTGTCCATGGGCGACTTGTTGATGGTGGCGGAGGATGTCGCACAGGGACGGCTGAGTTTGCCGTGGCCGACGGCCGTTGCCAGTGGTGAGAATTATTACCTGGTCTGGCCGAAAACCCGCCCTGGCGGTGAGCGTTTACGCAGGCTCAGCGATTTCCTGCAAGGCGAAGTCCGGGCCATGGAGTTACCGGATGTCGAACGTCTGGGCTGAATCGATGGAGCGACCGCAATGGCGGCCCTGAGCTATATCCCGGTTCATCACTCAAGTATTCGGCTTTGCCGCCGAAAGTCTGCTGATGGGACCTTCGTGCAGGCTCCATGTTTTCCCCCTATCAGAAATTTTGCCGAGTGTGCGATGGGGTCAGGATGATCCGGCCACTGGGTCAGGAGCTGTCATGTCTCAACCTCGTGCTCGGATCGCCTCACAGCTGGGTCTTGCGCTTGCCGTGATACTGGCGATTGTCATCAGTGGCAGTACTGTATTCGCTCTGCGTTCGCTGGACACTGCCAACCTCGCTACCCGCGAAGAGCACCTGGCCAGCGAGGCGCGGTTGCTGGCCGATCAACTGAGCACCTTTCACAGCACGTTGCGTGAAAGTACCCAGCGTCTCAGCGGCCTGTTCGAGAAACGCTTCAGCGCCGGTTTGAGCGTGCACCCGGATGAGCCGGTGACCGTGGCGGGTGTGCAGACCCCGGGCCTGCACCTGGGCAGCGAAGTGCTGAACAACAACTTCAAGGAAGTGGACGAGTTCAAGCAAATGACCGCCGGTGTCGCCACGCTGTTCGTGCGCAAAGGCGAAGACTTCGTTCGGGTCAGCACTTCCCTGAGCAAACAGGACGGCACCCGGGCCATCGGCACGTTGCTGGATCACGCTCATCCGGCCTATACGCGCTTGATGGCGGGGCAGAGCTACGTCGGTCGCGCCTTGCTCTTCGAACGGTCCTACATGACTCAGTACACCCCCGTACGGGACAGTGGCGGTAAGGTGATAGCCGTGCTGTTCGTAGGATTCGATTACACCGACGCGCAGAATGTCCAGTTCGACAACCTCAAGCGCTTTCGCATCGGCCAGACCGGCTCCCTGGCACTGCTGGATGAGCAGAACAAATGGCTGGTGCCGATTGCTGGTGTACAAGCGCTGGATCAGGCGGCCCCGACCATCGTTGGTTTGGCCAAGACGCCGGGCAAGGGCGATTTCTGGAGCGATTCGTCGCAAGACTTCTACAGCATTGCCGTGCCGTTCGAAGGCGGACCATGGTCGGTGGTGGCGAGCATGCCGAAAACCGAAATCCGCGCCGTGACCTGGAGCGTCGGCATTCAATTGGCCATCGGCAGTCTGCTGGCGATGTTGCTGGCAGTCGCTGCGGCGGTCTGGTTGCTGCGCAGCAAACTGGCGCCGCTGGGTGATCTGGTGCGTCAGGCCGAAGCCTTGGGCGCCGGTGATTTGAGTGTGCGCCTGAACGTGTCGAGCAATGACGAGATCGGTCAGTTGGCCCGTGCCTTCAACCAAATGAGCCAGGCGTTGTCGGCCATGGTCGAGCATATCCGCAAGGCCTCGGAAGAGGTCAACAGCCGCGCTCAGGCGTTGTCCGGTTTGTCCGGTGGTGCCTACGAAGGGATGGAGCAGCAGTCCGGCGAAATCACCAGCATGGCCGGCGCTGTAGAAGAATTCAGCGCCACCTCGCTGAACATCGCCGACAACATGGGCAACACCCAGCGTATGGCTCAGGAAAACGCACAGCAAACCCAGATCGGTCGTACGTCGATGGACGAAGCGTCCTCGTCCCTGGAGCAAATCGCCGGTGCGCTGAACAGCACCGCGACGGTGATCAATACCTTGGGGCAGCGCTCCCAGGAAATCGGCGGCATTGTCGGGGTGATTACCGCGATCGCCGAGCAAACCAACTTGCTGGCGCTCAACGCGGCCATCGAAGCCGCCCGTGCCGGTGAGCAAGGCCGTGGGTTTGCGGTGGTGGCCGATGAGGTGCGCAACCTGGCCTCACGCACCCGCCAGGCCACTGACGAAATTTCCGGGATGATCCAAAGCATTCAGCAGGAAACCGGCAACGCCATCAGCACCATGGAGCAGGGCAACGTGCTGATGCAAGAAGGCCTGTCGCGCAACGCCAACGTCGCTTCGGCGCTGGCGCGGATCGATGAACAAAGCCGCTCGGCGGGTCAGCAATTCGCCGCGATCACCACTGCGACCCAGGAACAAAGCAGCACCGCGACCTTGCTCAGCAGCAATCTGCAAAGTATTGCTTTGGCCAACAGTGAGCAGCGGGAAGTGGTGTCGAACCTGGCTGTGACTGCCAAAGAGCTGGAGAAGCTCGCGGCCGATCTGCGGCATGAGGTTGACCGGTTTCGTTGAGTCGCCTCTGAAATCGCCTTCGCGAGCAAGCCCGCTCCCACATTAGATCTGCGGTGACACCCGAGATGAAATGTGGGAGCGGGCTTGCTCGCGAAGGGATCGCCTCAATTCCCGATTTGTCTCAAAGCTGCGAATCAATTCCTTACTGGTTATCTTTCTTGGCATTTAACGCCCGTGTCTCGATTTTTAAGCTTGCTGAAACGTTTCTTCAAGTTTATAAAAATGGCACAACTCCAAGAAAGGCTGCTGCCATGACCCCGCTCAAACTCATCGTTGCCCTCAGCGCACTGTCCGCTGCCTCCCAAGCCATGGCCTGGGACTATGTTTTGCTCGACACCGACAAAGCCGCCCAGAACTGGCAGATCACCAGCCAGCAACTCGGCGTAAAAACCGACAAACCCTTCAGCGTGACCCTGCGCACTTTGCACGGTGGGCGGCAGGAGGGCGTCAGCATCGTCGACATCGATAACGGCACAATGAAACTCTCGGTGGTGCCGACTCGTGGCATGAATGTCCTGCAGGCCTCGGTTGGCGATGTACGCATGGGCTGGGATTCGCCGGTCAAGGAGGTGGTCAATCCATCCTTCATCGAACTCAACGGCCGCGGTGGCCTGGGCTGGCTGGAAGGTTTCAACGAACTGGTCACCCGCTGCGGCTACGAATGGGTCGGCCACCCCGGCATGGACAATGGTGAGCTGCTGACCCTGCACGGTCGCGCCGCCAACATCCCGGCCAACAAAGTCACCCTGCACATCGACGAAAAACCACCGTACGCCATTAGCCTGCGTGGCGAGCTGAAAGAGCAGGCGTTCAAGAAAGTCGACTTTTCCGTCGCAACCGAACTGGTCACCGAACCCGGCAGCGTAGCGTTCGCCCTCAACGACACCCTGACCAACAACGGCGACTATCCGAAGGAATACCAGGCGCTGTATCACAGCAACTTCAGTACGCCGTTCCTGGAGCAGGGCGCCCGCTTCGCCGCGCCGGTGAAGCAGGTATCGCCTTTCAACGACAAGGCCAAAGGCGATCTGCCGGACTGGCAAACCTACCGTGCACCGACCAAGGACTACGACGAAACGGTTTACAACGTGGTGCCGTATGCCGATGCAAAGGGCGATACATTGACCGTGCTGCATAACAAGGCCGGCAGTCTGGGTGTTTCGGTCGGCTTCAATACTCAAACACTGCCCGTGTTCTCCTTGTGGAAAAACACCGATACCCAAGGGCAGGGCTATGTCACGGGGCTGGAGCCGGGGACTAGTTTTTCCTACAACCGCCGGTATCAGCGGCCACTGAACCTGGTGCCGACGATTGCGCCGAAGGAACAGAAGCAGTTCCGCATCAGCTATAGCTTGTTGTCGGATAAAGCGGCTGTGGATAAGGCGTTGAAGCAGGTGAGCGAGATTCAGGGTGGGCGGGAGACTGAGGTGCGGCAGACGCCGTTGGTGGATCTCAGCAAGGGATGACGCCGACTAGAGCGTTGTCGGCCGATATTGCAGCGCCTCGGCCAGGTGCTCGCGTCTGATCCCGTCGGCCTGTTCAAGGTCTGCCAGCGTGCGCGCGACCTTGAGCAGTCGATGGGCCGCCCGCAACGACAGCGTTAAGCGCTCGCAGGCGGATTCCAGCCAGTTTTCATCGGCTGTGGATAACTTACAGTGCCGGCGTAGACCTGGCAGGTCGAGGAAGGCATTGGCGCAGCCTTGGCGTTTGTGTTGCCGCTCTCTTGCATCGGCAACCAGCTCGGCGGCGGTAGCAGTGTCGTCGCCGGGTTTTAACGCAGGATTCAACGCCGTGGCTTCGCGAGCAACCGTCAGGTGCAGGTCGATGCGATCCAGCAGCGGTCCCGACAGTTTGTTGCGATAACGTTGCACCATATCCGGCGTACAGGAGCAGCGGCCGCTCGGCTCGCCAAGATATCCACAGGGGCAGGGATTCATCGCTGCGACGAGCTGGAAACGCGCCGGGAAGCGTACGCGGTCCTTGGCGCGGGAGATCACGATGTGGCCGGATTCCAGTGGCTCTCTCAACACCTCCAATACCTTGCGATCAAACTCCGGGAGTTCATCGAGGAACAGCACGCCATGGTGGGCGAGGGTGATTTCGCCGGGTTGTGGTTTCGAACCGCTGTGACATGTGGGAATAGATGCAACGCACCTTCGCCGCAAGCCGCATCTGTCGTATGATTTATCCCAATATTATGCAACTCAGATCTTTTAATAAGTGCAACTGGCCTCATTATGGATAGTAATAGCTGCAACCAGCCTCGGTTTTCAGTTGCGAGGCGCATAAAATCTACGACGCGTAGCCTTTCCGGAGTGTTTGCTTTTCGCGGACAAGGCGTTGCTTTCGAGTCAATGCTTGAACGTGACTTCCTAAGCCGCATGGATTTCAGGAGGGATGTTCTCGCTGTCCGCTCGCAGCCGGTGCAATTGGATTTCGTTTCTCGCAGCGGCCGGTCCTATACCTACACCCCGGATTATCTTGTTCATTTCCATTCTCATACCCATCTGAGCCCCATGCTGGTGGAGGTCAAACCAGCTGAAAACTGGCGTGAGAACTGGCGCGAGCTGTTGCCAAAATGGAAAGCCGCGTTGCGGTATGCGAAGGAGCGAGGCTGGCGCTTTCACATCTATGACGAATCGCGGATTCGAGGCCAATCGCTGAAGAACATCCAGTACCTGGAGCGTTTCAAGAATGGTGATTACGCCGAGCAGGATCTGGACCCGATTATTCGCACAGTCGCTTTCAAAGGCATTGCATCAGTCAGCTATCTTGTGGCACTGCACTTTCAAGGCGCTGAAGCCTTAGGCAGGTCCCACATTTTTCATCTCATCGCGAAACGCCAGCTCGATTGCGACATCACTGGGCCTCTGAACGATTCGTTAGAAGTCATGGTGGCTGAATGAATGATTTCGTGAGTGAACAGCCGCGTAGAGGGAAGATCGACCGGTCGTTCGTCAACATCGCGCCGGGCGAACTTGCGTGTTATCAGAAAGAGACCTTCCGGATCACCCAGGTATTGGATTTCCAGTCTGTACTGGCGATCAATGTCGAAACCGGGCAACCGAAGGTGCTGCGAATCGGTGAGCTCAAGCCCTTTCTTGGCGACAAAGTCAGAGGGCCGTACGCCGATTACGACCTGGAAGACATCGGTGCTGAAGAGTGGGCGATTGCACAGAAGCGCTATGCAGTTATTGCCCCCCTTCTGGGTATTGAGGGGCAGTCACGTAGCGTGGTCGAACAACATGCTAAGGATGCCGGCGTTGATGCTGTGACGGTTTATCGATGGCTGCGCCGTTACAAAGAACAAGGTGAAGTGACCGCGCTCATCCCGCTCAAACGAGGATGGGGCAAGGGGCGCTCCAGGATCTCTGAGGGCGTCGAAAACGTTATTGCCGAGACCATTGAGGATTTTTACCTGACCGAGCAACGCCCGGACGTTTCCTCGACTGTTTATGAGGTCCGAAGGCGTTGCAAAGCTTTGAAGCTGTCTCCTCCATCCGTTTCAACGGTGCAGGCGCGCATCAAGAACATTCCTGATCGCACGCGTTTGCGAAGACGCGGCGATAGAGAACTCGCTGGCAATAAATACGACCCGCGTCCGGGGGGGCTCAACACCGAGTACCCGCTCCAGATTGTTCAAATCGACCACACGCCGGCGGACATGATCATTGTCGACGACGTCCACCGGCGTCCCATCGGTCGACCTTGGCTGACTCTGGCAATCTGCGTGTATTCGCGGATGGTGACCGGCTACTACCTGTCGATGGATGCGCCCTCTGCGGTCTCGGTGGCGATGTGTGTTGTTCATTCCATCCTGCCCAAGGAGAAATGGCTGGCCCTTCATGGCGTGGATGCCGAATGGCCGGTGTGGGGCAAAATGAGTACGCTGCACAGTGACAACGGTGCTGACTTCAGGACCAACAGCCTCGTGCAGTCCTGTGTGAACCACAATATCCGTCGCGACTTCAGGCCGAAGAAAAACCCGCAATGGGGCGGACACATTGAACGCTGGATGGGTACGTTCGCTGGCATCAACAAAAAGGATCGGGGAGCGACGTTCAGCAATCCGGCGGAGCGCCGAGAGTACGACTCCGAGAAACAGTCGATTTATACGTTCGCAGAATACGAGCAGCGGCTTGTCAGAAATATCATCAAGTACAACAACAAGTACCATCAAGAGATCGACATGGCGCCGATCAAAAAGTGGAACTTGGCATTCTTTGGCGACAAAGAGCATGACTCGATCTTGCCGCTACCTCCTAGAGTTGCGGATCCTTGGGGGTTTCAACTCGACTTCCTGCCCGCGACGCTGAGAACCATTCACCCTTACGGTGTGGAAATGGACGCGATGTATTTCGCTGAAGCTCTTCGGCCTTGGATAGGTGCGACCGATCCTGAAACAGGCAAGGCACGAAAATTCCTTTTCCGGCGCGACCCTCGGGACATCAACCGAATCTGGTTCTACGACCCAGCTTTGAAAGAGCACTTCGAGATCCCGATCATTCGCGGTCGATACGCCGGCGTTACGGTCGGTGAGTACGTCAACGCCAAGAAGAAAGCCAGGAAGGCAGGACACGACGCGGTCAACCATGACGTTATCGAACGGATGTTGGACGAGAACAAAAAGCAGGAAGCTGAGGCCGCCGTGCGCACCAAGCAGGCCCGCAAGAGCGTTCAAAAGCGTACGAACAACACCAAGCAAACTACGCCGGCACGGCCTACGCCACATGTCGAGCCTAAGTTTCCACCTATCGGTTTATCTGATTCGCCGCAGCTATTGTCGGTTGATGAAGTAGACACTTTCGGAGAAGTCTGGTGACCGATTACGCTCACATCACCCCCCAATTCAGAGATGTGATGCAAAAGTCCGATCTTGATCGGCTCGCATTTCTGGATCAGCCGCGCTGGGTTGATTACAAGGCGGCCAATAATCTGATGGATATTCTCGACGGTTTGTTACGCAAACCCGAACGTCCTCGCATGCCAAACCTCATGCTGGTCGGTGAATCCAACACGGGTAAGACCACGGTGATCACGCGGTTCAAGGAGCTGTCAGGACAGCCCTACGTCAGCGATGATGCGGTGAGCGTGCGTCCGGTGATCTGCGCTGAAGTGCACAAGCCTGATGAGCGTGAGCTGTATAACGCCATCCTCAGAGAGTTCTGGGCACCTCATAACCCCGTCGCGCCGTTGGCAAAGCTTCGACATCAAGCCATCCATCTTTTGCGTGATGCGCGCACTCGCATGCTCATTCTTGACGAAGTCCACACGATCAATAACGGATCGGCTGCCAAGCGTATGGACGTCATGAACGAGTTGAAGATGCTCTCGAACATTCTCCATATTCCTTTGGTGTTGGTCGGCACTCGAACGGCACTCCAGCTGCTGGTGTTGGACTCGCAGTACTCAAGTCGGTTTGAGGTGGTCTCGCTGCCCAAGTGGTCGGTCAATGTCGAATTTCAGCGTTTCCTTAAAAGCTTTGAGTCAGTGCTCCCGCTCAAATGCGCTTCAAAGCTGTATTCGCCGGAGCTCACCCTGCTCATCCATGCGATCTCCAATGGCAACACGGGCAACATCGAATACCTTCTGCGTGAGTGTGCAAGAGAGGCAATCCGAAACGGTTCGGAAGTGATTGAACGTCGGTTGCTCGAGAAAAACCAATGGATGCGTCCTACCAGTGCAGATGGGGTCAGGGAGCGAGTCCTGTAAATGCCGTGTGGCCATTGGTACCACCTCTTCTCCAGGACGAGGTCATCTCTTCCTGGTTGATGCGATGTGCCTTGGCGCAGGGATGCGATGCCACCACACTCACCGGCGAGGTCTGGCCGAGGTGGAGGTTTTGGTGCAGCGATTCGGACCGGGAGTTGTCCCTTGAGCAAGCCCATCGCTTGAGTCTGCTTTCGGGCATACCGTCAGTCGCACTTCAGGAGGCGACCTTGCAGCCGCTATACCAGACGATGACGGGGACACCCAGTTTTCCCAGAGGGATAGCGCCTTGGTTTCTCTGTCTGGGATATCGAAATCGACGCCGATGCGGCGGACTTCAATACTGCCCCAAGTGCTTCAAGGATAACGTCCCCTATTACTTGATCCAAGATCGACTGGCCTGGCACAGCATGTGCCCGGTGCATCAGGTGATCCTGCTCGACCATTGTGAACGCTGCCAGGCACCGCTGTGCCCTCAGTTAGTAGCCCCACCGCAAGAGACGCTTGGTCGATGCCACCGGTGTGGGTATGAGCTGCACTGTGCTCCAACGCATGGGGGCCAGGCCAATGCGCTGAGTTTCCAGCGAGCTACCGACGGACTATTTTTCCTGCCTGTGCGACGCTACGGCGATCAGCCTCTGTTGCTAACAGAATGGCTTGTTCTGTCGCGCTGGATGATTGGTATATTGCGCACCGCAGCACGTGCTCCTAGTTCTCGCACGCAGACATTTTTCAATGAGCTTGGAGTCGATCTGACTGATATCAAGCCTCCATCAACAGGCCTACCCTTCGAGTTTTTGACACCCGCAGACCGGGCGGTTCTTCTGTCTAACGTGTGGAGCATGCTGGAAGCCGGTCCCGAACGATTGATAGCGGTGGCCGAATGCGAGTGCATTCGGCCGTCGCTGTTGCTGCCGCGTGCTGGTGAATTGCCGGCCTCACTTGCTGGGCTGCGAGCAGTGCTGAAAAGCCGACGACGCCTTAACTACCGCCAGTCTCCAATCGACAATCCGCGCTCTGTCAAAAGCGTGTTGATGAGGTGGCAACGATTGCTCAGGAAGTTTCAACGATGATGTCCTCGGAGTTGCCGCTGAAATGCGATGAATGCCAATGCATCCCGACGAAGGTTCACCGCGTCTACCAGGGGCGGCGATTCTGCAACACCTGCTATGCGCGGATGTTCAAGCGCCGGTTGTGCTCGGGCTGTGGCAATTTCGCTCGTCTACTTAAAGAGGACGACAAGTGCACCCGCTGTATTTCGAAAGCACCATGTGTACGGTGCAAAAAGGTCGGAAAGCCGGTTGGCGTGATGACGCTTTACGGCCCGGCATGCAACAGCTGTGCTCATCACTTTTCCGAGCCTGAACCGTGCGAACAGTGCGGCAGGATGTCGACGCAATTAACCCGAGTTCTTGCGATTGATCCGGATGTGCGCTGCTGCCCTCAATGCGTAAGAAAAGGCGCGGCAACGTGCCCGGATTGCCGGCGTCACCGGTTTTTGGTTCAGTGCAACGACGGCTGTATGCGGTGCAAGCTGTGCGCTGAAAAAGGCGAGGTGGAGTGTGCCACCTGCGCTCGGCCGATGCCGGCGGGACGCAAAAACGAATGTGAGGACTGCGCCTGGGAAAAGAGCCTTGATCGGCGCACGCGTATTCATGCCGAACTGTTTGCCAATGTCAGTACGCGTCAACGCTTCAATGACTTCTGTCTGTGGCTCAAAACCCAGATGGGCGCGCACAAGGCTGCACTGAAACTTAAACACTACGTCCCCTTTTTTATCTTCCTAGATGCGCATTCCGTTGGATTGCCTTCGTACGCTTTTCTGCTCGAACACTTCAGCGCAGAAGGGCTTCGCCGAATGCAGACCCCGATGCTATGGCTTCATGCTCGGTATGGCGTTACGGCCGATGAGCAGCTGCGCAAGGAACATTCGGAAAAACGCAGAATTCAAGAGATGATCGAGTCGACGCCGTTGGGCGTTGGTTTGGACGCGCTGCTGGGATACCGGGCGTATCTATTGCTCAAGCAAGGCGATGGGAGCACGTCGATCGGAACTGTTCGGCTCTCCTTGCGTGCCGCGAAAAATGTTCTGGCTTTTACTTCAGAGCAGTTCGATCAGTTGCCTACACAAAAGACGGTGACGGCATATCTCACCAATACGCCGGGCCAACGCGCGACCGCACAGGGTTTTATCGGGTACTTGAACCGCACTCATGGGCTGAGTCTTTCTACAGAACTCAGGGAGCGCTCGGTCGCTAGGGCACAAAACCATAAGTTGGAAGCGCAACTGTACGCTCTGCTCTCCGCCGGCGGCGAAGGCGAAGCCTACGAACGCAGTTGGATCAAGGTCGCCCTGATGGCGTTACATGGTGTGCGCAATGTAAACAAGAAGGAGCTCGCCTATAGCGCGATGGCCATGCAGGACGTGGCTGGTTTTAACGTTGTGATCAATGCCAAAAACTACTGGGTTCCAAGCCCGGCATCGGCACCAGGCTTTTTGGCTGATCGCTCCGAGCAGCCATAGTGGTCAAGCCCGCCGCAAATGAAGATCACGTTTGCAAAGAGCGCTTTCTTGACCCATTGGCATTGGAGGATCGCCCTTTCGACCAGCTTTTGTAGTCCGCCGGGGTCATTCCCATCAGCTGAATGTAAGCCCGTCGGAACGAGGTGTCTTCGTTATAGCCGCACTTGATCGCAATCGAAAAAATAATCGCAGAAGACCCGTTTGATATTCAAAGGCTGGCGAGTTTCGAGATCGTGGGCTGTGATCCTGCCCTACGCAGAGCTGATTTCCCTGCACAGTGGGCCAGCTGAGCAAAGCCGATTGCGTGTATCTGACACAACAGGGATCCGGCCGTTGAGCGGGCCCTTGGCCTTGATGGTCTGGGGATCCCGGGCGTCATGAGTTGTACTGAAATTAGGGGGTTTATGTTGGGAAGATAAACTGCCTAATTTCAGTACATATCGTCGTCACACTAGGCACCGGGACTTGCTCAGATGAGCCTAATGCCTAGGTGAAAGAATGCGTAGAAAATCGTTGTGTCGACTTCCGAGTGGTGTCGGAAGATGTTATGCCGATGCTTTAGACCTGTTCTCAGGTTTCGGAAATTCCCATTGGCAGTCCGGATTTCAGCGCAAATTCTGGAGATCTCGACCAACGCTTCGGCTTCATGGTTGATCTCCATCAGAAGCCCTGACATTTTCTGTTCACTGTATACAGTGCCTTTTCGAACTTTCTTGCGCTGGAGTTCAAACATGTAGAAGCAGCGGGCACCGACCTTGATACGCACGACCAATATCCCTCGTCGGCGAATGGCATTTTCCCTGTACGCCAACCAGGTCCTGTTTTTATCTGAGGGTGCCTCGGATTGGGTAAAGGCCGGAAGTGCCAGCAATCTGAAGTCTGTGCTTTGAACAAAGCCTTGGCGTTCTGACAGCCAGGCCACGCTCGAAAAATGTTTTTGGCCTTCTTGACGCTGAAGCTCTGTCCATACAGCCTGAATTGCACCTCCATCTCCTTGGACGCGCTTTGCGACCGCAGTGAATTTGCCGACGCCTTTGTTGTGCCCCCGTGGGTCTCCGGTGGAGAGTACCTTGACCGTTCCCGGTGGAATCGTGAGGACGCTTTTTTTGGAAAGCGCTCGATCATCGTATGACACGGTTTGGGGACATTTGGGCCCCAGGATTTGAAATCCCGGATCGGGTTTGGACCAGCGAAAGGCTCCCTGATCTGGCTCCTGATGGTCTGTGATCAAAAAAGGGTCCTGCGGCTTTGGCGCTTCAACCTTGACCCGCATCGTGTCCAGTGGGGTCTGATCCTGCTTAGGATCCTCTGAGGAGTATTTGACCCGGATTATCTCATAGGCATGATCTTGGGGCTGACTCATGCCTGTGACTTCATAGCACAGAAATGTATTGTGGTTATTGATCCAACGTCCGCGAACCTTCACCTTTGCAGGGCCTTGAAACCAAGGTCTAACCCGCAGCCCTATCTCTTTCATGTGCTTGCCGTAAGCATTGTCCAGTTCGGAGTAGAGGAGCTTGGCCACCTTTTCGGTGTAGCCGTTGTATAACGCGTGAGCCAGAAACAGCCCATCATCGTCAGGAACAATGGATTGTGGTTTGACAAGCCATCTGCTGGGGTCTTTCGAGGTGTCGGCATAAAGAAGTTCCTGCACCTTTGGCCACGGGTAGGTCGTCAGGATTCTGGCCATGTCCGATGTGCTGCCATAACACCGGTAGAGAAACTCAATACAGGGGATCAGTAGGGTTTTGTCATCCGGTAGGGGGAAGCTGAGAAACTCGGTCAACATCTTGTCCGTTGGCTGGCTTCTCAGCGGATAATCGGTTTTGAAATAGGGAGCGGATTGGTGGTTGCCGTGGATACTTACGTAGGACCAGACACCTTCAGTGAAGTCCACAGAAAACTCTTGGTCTTTACCAAGATCGGTCTCGGCAATGCATTTCCCCCCTTGCCAAATCGTCCCCAGGCGAAAGCTTCCCAACCGGCCTACGCCGATCGATGCTTGGGTCACGCCGGCGGGTTGATCGTTGCGGTCTAGAAACCGAAAGACGACTTCAACCAGCGGAATGCTTTCTGCTTCGAAGTTTTTTTTGATGCGTTCGTAAGACCAGACCACCACCGTGCCATTGCGGATGTGATTGATGGCTTCGCCATCTTTGGTAGTACACAGATTTTCGCGTGGCGGAACTCGCTTGATTCGATGGAACAATTCACAACTCCGAATATGCAGGAGCATAAAGCTCGTCGCTGTCTGATGGCTGACTAAGCTGGACTCATGCATATCGTCCTGATTTGTTTAAAGCTCCGCCAGAGGGGCTGTACGTTACCTGCAAACCAGGGCCGCACCAAGTTGGCAGATCGTGCAGTCGGATCGTTTCTTCAGCGTCTCGGCGATCAGGGTCAGAACGAGACCGCCTCCGCTGCTTGAACAAGGAGCTCGTCTACGTGACGAGGACTGCGGTTGCTGAGGGAGAGCGTTCCAGCAGGTCTTATGCCTTCCCTAAAGATTCATTGAACAAGGAGGGCTCAACCCCTCCGGTTGCTTGGTTTGGTTCACACCTCCGATGCTCGGGAAAGCTCTGAGTGAGCAAGCTGCAGAAAGCTCACATCTAGCTCCTGACCTACGAGGATGTCTAAAACCTAAATCAATTTGAGTTTTGAAGGTTCTGGCGAATAAAAGCCTATCTTCGTTGCTCCAGACCGCCCCCTTGATGAGCATCATATGCAGCTATCGTGCTAAATTGTTCTATAGGGTTTTTTGTGCCGTCATGTGAGTAGCGGAAGGGTTTCGATGACAGGTCTTGATACATCTGTATTCATAAAAAGCTTGGATTTTTAATTTTCGCGAGAATGTTGGTAGGCCGGTTGTAAATTGGATTTTTGGCGTTAAATTAACTAATAATCGGTTCATTTTTATATTTGGTTTCAGCGAATTTTGGTATTATCTTTAAATGAAAGAAGCTCACTTAACACGCTGCCAAGTTGCAACGCCTCCTGACGTCGTCCGGTTGGTCTGGTCGTTAATTTCCTCGCAGCGGCCTGGGCAGTTTTTTGATTCAGTATTGGATCTTGGTGCTGGGGACGGGCGCTTTAGCCATGTGGAAGGTATTTATCAATCTTATGTTGGCGTTGAAAGAGATAAGAGCAAAACACTCAATGTCAAACTCCCTCCTAACGCTAGTCTAGTAATAGCTGACGCATTTCAGTGGGAAGGGTCGGATTACGAGATTTGCGTAGGTAACCCACCTTACATTCGCCATCACGGTTTAGATGCTAAATGGCGGGACATGGCGCTGCGCAATATTGAAGCGAGTGGTGGGCCTTCACTGAAGAAAACAGCCAATGCTTTCATTTTGTTTCTCACTCAGGCGCTTACGCGTACAAAGCTCGATGGAATTGTTGCTCAAGTCGTACCTTATGAATGGGTGACACGCCCTAGTGCTTCGGAACTTCGTGAGTTTATCCAAGAAAAAGGGTGGGATGTTTATGTGTATCGATTTGACTCAAACATTTTCCCCACAGTTCTTACCACTGCATCCATTACGATAATCGATAAGCGCGGTACCACTGGGGCTTGGAAATTTGGGACCATTAACCGTTCAGGCTCGGTTACGTTGTCAAACCATGCCTCTGGCACTCGTTCAAGAGTCATTCCGTACGCGAACGGGACCGACATCTGTAAGGCAATACGCGGCTTGAGCCCCGGTGGACAAGAGATCTTTGTCCTCACAGAAGAGGAACGTCTTTTTCACTCCCTCAAACGAGGCGTCGATGTCCGGCCCTGCGTGACGTCACTACGGTCCGTCAATCATGAGATGGAGCGCTTGGATGAGGCTGCGTTTGAGCGACTCTTCGTGCGTGCGGGGGCTCGTTGTTGGCTTATTAGAAGCGATTTGGATGATCACTCACCAGAATTGAAGCGTTACCTCAGTGATACCAACGACGATGCCTGGAAGAAATACAGTACGTGCACATCGCGTAAAATTTGGTGGCGATATAGGCCCCATCCAGCTCCCGCATTGCTGGTAGCCTCTGGCTTTACCTCAAAGGGGCCTAAAGCGTTGCTGAACCAGGTCGGCGCTGTCGCAGTTGGTTCCGTATATGGCGTCTTGCTTGACGGACTTCCTGATTTGCCACAAATCATGCTTACCAAATTGCGAGACTATGATTTCCGACGGCGATTGGTGCATCATTCCAACGGCCTCAAAAAAGTTGAGGTTCGTCAATTGAACGCCGTCTTGGCCGACTTGCTTCCACGTTGAAGCACTAAACAATGAGCGCGACCGCATGGCAATGGATGACCAGAAAGGGAAAAAAATTGCGCATTTCCATATCAGTGCAGCCCTGTTTGAGGAGCTAGGCGAACGTTTAGTCAGCAAACCGGAGATCGCGCTCGCCGAGCTGATTAAAAATAGCTACGACGCTGATGCCGAAACCTGCACGGTGAGGATTGCTGATGATCTCATTGAGGTGGTTGATAACGGCCATGGGCTGACGGAACACGAGTTTCTGAATAACTGGATGACCGTCAGTAGTACGAATAAGGCAAAGGCCAGACATTCACGTAAGTACAAGCGTCAGATGGCAGGATCCAAGGGCGTTGGCCGCTTCTCTGCTCGCTTTCTCGGGACTGTCCTTGAGGTAGAGTCGACAGCTCACGAAGCCAGCTCTGATGCTTTGATGACGTTGAAAGCTACTTTCAACTGGGTAGACATATCAGCTAAGCGCGATGTGTCTGAGATCAGCATTGAGTACACCGTTGGACCCGCTGCAGACGGCCAGTCCTCTGGAGTGAAACTGTCGATTCGTACCCTGAGGGATAACGTTGCGGACCTTCCTGTCTCAAAGGTTCGTACCGATGTCCTGCGGTTGGTAAAGGCTGATGGTGGCCTTGAACAGCCAATCTTTGCCACGGGTCAGTCCCAATTTTATTCCGATCCCGGATTCCAGATTTCATTTCCCCAAGGCGACGAAGAAGATGGCGCACAGGAAAACCTAGCCGCTTCGATTCTTGAGAAATATGTCGCTCGGGCACGGGTCGCTGTCGATGAGAACGGCAAGGTCGACTTCCGAATTTATTGGAAAGGATCCAAAGAACCTGTTGAGAAGAAGACTTTCCAGCTGGAAGAGCTGGCCAAGCCATATACGTCAAAAGTGTTGTCAGCCCAGTTGGGGGACGTCGATGCGCGTGGCTTGCCCTTAGAGCTGGAAAGCGTTGATTACCTGCCACTGGCCCGCGGCTTCAATAGCCCCGTGCTCATGGATCTGCGTTTTTTCCCTAGTCGCCAGGGAACGTTCGCTGACCTGCCAGTCAATGGCAAATCGGCCATGAAGTGGGTAAAGGAAAAATCTGGTATAGCGGTGGTGGACAATGGTTTCGCAATGCCAGCCTATGCGGATGAAAATAGCGATTGGCTCGCGATAGAGGCGTCAAAAGCGTCGAACGAACGCAATTGGCAATCAATATTTACACCATCCTTTTACCCCATGGATCCGACAGCTAAGCGAAGCCCGGGACTGAACCCCATGCTCGCATTGCCGCGCATGTCCCAGTTAATTGGCCGTGTACATGTAGCTACGCGCAAGGTGCCGGCTGACATCAAAGAGGATGATGACTGGCTGCAGCCGAACATGGACCGAGAGCAGCTCAGGGAGAATGGCGCGTATCGGCTGCTATGGCACCTCGTCAGATTTACGGTTGAAGCTTTAGCTCACTTCGACCGATCTTTCCGACTGAAAGACGAAGAGCGTAAAGACGCCGAGGCCAGGAAGAACGCACGAACCGGGCTTGCCTCTGCTATTGCTCAGATCAGTTCGTCGCCCGAAATCAATGCCGACCACAAACGGGCGATGCTCCGTCAGCTGCAAGAGGTGGAGCAGCAATTCACCATTGCGGAGGAGTACGACAAAAGTGTTCGGATGTCGTTAGAACTCATGTCTATGATGGGGGTTATGGCTGGATTCATGACCCATGAGTTCGACAAGATTCTAGGGAGCATCCACACGGTCGGCAGCATTTTACAGCGCTTGGCGGTCGATCACCCAGAATTGGCGGACGACGCCGAGCTTGTGCTGAAGAACGAAGTCATTCTGGCCCAGCAGGCCGAATATATGCGGTTGTACGTAGGTGCATCGCGCAAACTAACCGTCACTCCGTTTAAAGCAAAGTCACAGGTTAAGGTAGCGATACGAACATTAGAGGCGCTTGCAATCGAACACGGTATCGAAATAGAGATTGATATCGACGCTAACTTACCGGGCCCCGCTGTACCTTTAGCCGCCTACCATGGCGTGGTGATCAACCTGGTTTCCAATGCGATGAAAGCACTTGTCGCTCGTGTTAGCACCGACGATCGAAAAATCAAGCTCTACGCAGTCAATGCTGACAGCAAACACGTGCTGGTTTGCGCCGACAACGGTATCGGTATTCCCGAGTATGTGCAGGACAGAATCTGGGACCCGTTATTTACGACAACGGAAGGCCAAGACGACCAAAACCCGTTAAATTCGGGCTTAGGACTAGGGCTACCTGTGGTCAAGCGCGTAGTGGACGGTGTGGGCGGAAAAATTGAGCTCATGAAGAGATCTCCTCCTGGATTTGTTACCGCATTCAGAGTGGCATTTCCAGTTGAGGACAAGGACTAAGGAGGTTATGTGTGTAGGGTACTGATTATTGAAGATGAACTAGCTGCGATTGAAAGGTTTCAGGGCCTATCTAAAGGTACTGAGCTCACGTTCTTATCGCCTGCAGATGTGGGGCTGGCTGGCTGGGCCCCAGAAGAAACCGAATCAGTCGAGGAACAGTTAGCCAAACATCTGAAAGCTCAGATTGAGCAACAGCAGATAGATTTGGTATTGCTGGACACAGATCTTTCTCGTGGCCGTTCTTTACAGCCTCATTCCAGCTACAAAGCTGCGCTGCGTGAACTCGGGATGCCGGTCTGCCGATACCAAAAAGGAGGTACTGAGCCACCTTTAGCGCGACTGCAGCAGTTGCAACGTACCGTCCGCGATGGGGCGTCGGCGATCTGGATTCCAAAAGCCTACGTAAGCGGCGATCGTATAAACGGCCTCGTCCCACGTCTAATCGCGATTAGTCGAGGGTTCAAGGACATTCTCGCTGCTCTGAGATCAAATCCTGATCTGCTGGACGACAAGCATAGGCATAGCCCTGCCGATGTTTTGGCCAGCGTGCTCGGAGATACGGATCTTTCCTACGAATTTCTCGGCTACGCAGCACAAAATCTCGTTTATTTTGCTAAGCCTGAGCAAGAAGTCCAAGAACAGGAAATATCAAAAGAGCAGCGGTACGCAACCCAACTGGGGTATTGGCTTTATAACTATATTATTACATTTCCCGGCCCGATTCTGACGGCACCGGCAGCGGCTGCCTATCTCAACGTCCTCCCGGATGAACTGGAGGCGAGGGAAGATTTTTCTTCTTTAGTGGGTAGGGCTCATTACCAAGGCCCTTTTGACCAAGTAGAGCCGTACTTTTGGCGCACCCGTCTCATAGCTCTACTGGACGAGAGCAATGGAGACCTCGCAACGCATGAGTCAATCACCGGTGCACCACTGCGACGGGTGGATTCGAACAATGCCGGCGATCCGACCTTTGTTTGCATGATCACCGGGGAGGCAATCACCCAAGATCAGTCGGCGACCAGTCCAGATTGGGTTCCTTCGGGCGCGACCGAAGCAAAAATCAAAGAGGAAGTCTTGGACGAACTCGGTCCATTAGCAGGAATCTGAAGTTATGCAAGGGTATGCATTATTCAAGCGACATATATTAGAAATACAGAAAGCCGCTGACATTGTTATCGAAAAAGGACAACAAACCAAGGCGGTTTGGCCCGAACTGATTATGAATGACGCAGGTGAAGAAGGGTCGAAGTTAAGATTCTCGGAGCCGGCAATAATTTGGAATGCCCCCCTGAGAGGTTCATCCAAGTCTGCCAGCAAGCGAGCGATTGTGATGGATGGTAGTTTTTATTTTAAGGACGAAACCTTTGATAAAGGCGGCGCATCTTTAGAAGTTTATAGTGTCACAAACGCAGCCGGTCAATGTACGCTTAAGTTATTGGAGGCCATGCACTTCGATATTGAGCCTAATGCTGACCAGTCTCCGTTTCATCCAATGTTTCATGTTCAGTTTGGTAAAAACAATCATTTGGACTTGGGGGCACTCGAGGGGAAAATTGTTCGGTTGGCAAAGGTTCAGCCGGGTCGGATAGTGATTGATAGAAATATCAACATGCCTACTCGAGATGTACGCATTCCGACACCTCAGATGGATTATCTTTCAATGCTGGTGATGGTTGTTGCTGACTACTTTTGTGGGAGCGACAGCTCCAACGAGGTGACTCTCGGATTCAAAAAACTCCTACAGACGGTTAAGAATCCAAAAAATGTCGCACGTATTGGCAGGCAGTCACGTCGACTGGAGGAGCGTTGGGCTACCCACGACGGTAGCACGCCGTTCTCTGCAGCCCATTGGTATCAGGAAAGTTGCTCATAGTTTTTTGGGGGCGATATTGAGAACGATCTCCGTACCGCTCGCGCGGATCTTTTTAAAATTCTCTCAGTTCAATAGCTGAAGCAGGGTAGCCAACCTTTGTAACTTTCATCTGGGAGACGATGTATGTCCACTGCGATAGAAGACCACGACAGCAAAGATAAAAGGCGTCCGATTACATTCTTTGACATTTGGGACCCTTGGCGAAAGTCGATCATAGAGCAACATCGTTTCTACGTTGAGCAGGGAAAAAATAAGCTGCTGTCTCAATTTAACAATATTGAGAAAGAAGCACATGAGGCCGCTGAGCGCTGGCTAGAGAGGAACTCTGAATATTTTGACCCCGATCGAGATGACCCCGGAAGTTTCGAAGAGGATGCCTACCATGAGGGCGTTGAGTATCACAGGTTGCTAAGTGAGTTGCGAGATCAAACCAGGCTCAGCATCGTGGCGGGCATGTATCACTCTTGGGACAAGGAGTTACGTCGGTGGCTTATGACAGAGATTCAGCACTGGCACAGAGGTCCTAACGTTATAGATGCAGTGTGGAAGGCCACATTCGAGGACATTGTAGAATTGCTAGTGAGTTGTGGGCTGGTGGAGTCCGGCGCAGGCCCCCTCCAAAAGCTGAGCGCTTGTCGATATGTAGTGAATGTTTATAAACACGGTGAAGGGAGTTCTTTAGAAAAACTCAAAGTCTTCCATCCAGAGTACTTGCGTGTGCTGTCTGCTGACGTAAGTGCCCTGGACGCCAGTTGGATCGATCACACTAATCTTTTGGTTACTGATCAGCAGCTTGAGGACTTCTACGGCGCAGTTGTTGAGTTCTGGAGTATGATTCCCAACAGAGTCAGTAGCGACACGCTCAACGTGCCACTGTGGTTTGCAAAGGCGAGAGAGAAAGATCTCAAATTGCAAGAACGCTAGACTCCATTGCTTCTATAAAACGCTGGGTTCACTCGTAGAGTCAGGGTGGAGTTCGATTTTATTTCGCGGGACGGAACTCCCTTCGTTCGACGGAATAATTTGCAACTCCGAATATTCATTACCTACAAGCTCTTGAACTATAGGTGTCTAACTAAACTTATCTTCCTGACTTGTCTGAAGCTCCGCCAGAGGTGCTGTGCGTTATCTGCAAAAAGGGTCTGCACCAAGTTGGCAATCCGGCTAGTCGAATCGATGTTCAAGCGTTTCGACAAATAAGGTCAGAACGACATTCCTTCCGTTGCATGAGCAAGAAGCTCGTCGACCTGACGGGCCCCGACGGTCGTGGAGACCATCTCGATGGGGCTTTTGCCCGAGAAAAGAGACTTCGGTTTTGACAGCCAGCGCATAGCTTTAGCACTGTCGCCAAAAAAAGACTCAGCTAAAGCGATGATGTGCGCCAGACGAAACAGGTGATCGCTTTGACTGGTGGTCAAACGCTCGCCATTCGCCAGCTTCATTTTGAGTGTACGGGTTGGGAAGATTGCGTTCTGAATGGCAGGGTCGATAAGACCTGAGTCGCGCATTGCCGCAACGCTATTTACCTCAAAGCCAGCATCGATCAACTCGTGGATTTGTTGAGCAGTTGCGTCAACGGGGATATTGAGCAACACCTGCATGCGGTTTCGGTAGCGGTCATCGGCTTGTGCGCGTAAGAAGTCGTTGGCTCCGAGATACTCATGCGAAAGGGAGCGGATCGGCGTCAGGGTGATCGTGTCGCCGGAGACGGTGATCACTAGGTCATCCCCGATCACCAGGCCCATCTCCTGCAACAAGGCAGCAGGTAAATCGACGATGACATCTCCACTGCCATCGTTGGTGGCCTGAGCCTGTACGTACCATTGTCTGTCGTTCTTCATATCATCCACCCTTGGTGCTGTCAGCGAGAGATGGTGATCTATGCTCGCGCTTGCAGCGCCTGCTGTCATGGAGTAAATGAGCCTTCGCATGTCGGCAGAGCCGGAATTGCGATAAATGGTCCGCTTGCTTGTAGCAAGGTTTGGGGTCATTCAACTCAGGCTCATAAGATCACTCAACGTTACTGTCTGTCGAGTGCCCGGGCCGAGCAGGACATACAAAGTGTTTCGCGTGAAGAAAAATCCTGTGCGCTCGTGGCTCAGTTGGAAGGTGCTGCGTACCCAGTCGCCTGGGCTAAAGCGCTCGCGACTATCGAGCACTACGTTACGCGCGTAAACCAGCACCGGTTTCAAGCCACGGTCGTGTAATGCGTCATACTCCGTACCGCAAGATTCAAGTTCGAGTAACGTCCAGTCTCGCACTAGGCAAAACGAATATTCGCCGAAATTGCTTTCGACAAAGTTGATTGCGTCTTCAGCTGAAAGTCTGCACCCGTTGATGATCTCCCCTTGCCCGCTCAAGAGTTGCTGTAACCGTTCAAGATCCATATCCGCATGCCCTCTCAAATACAGCTCTTTCAAGTGAGCGCCGGCGGCTGTTAAGAGCGGCCGCCTGCGTAGGCTTTGACCGATGGTGAGTGCTTGTTCGGCCGATTGTCAAACGGGGCTTTCGGACGTCTTGTCGAGCATTGGCACCGCATTCTTTCAGTGCCTAGTCTCGACAAATTAGCTTACGCGAGCCGTCCGGACGAGCCCCGAACGGCTGCTACGTTGAGATATCAAAACTACGCGCGGTCCCTACCTTCAACTGCGGCGCTCAGTAATTTCTCCAGGGCCTCATAGCCTTCGTCGCGGCGCATAAGGAAGCCCACTACATCTTTCGCATCGAAACGGAATGGCTCAGATTCCATGACTGTCCTGAAAAACGTGTTAGCCAAGACGATACCGCCCTGATTAAGCCAAGGCTCTGCGCTCCTGCTATCCACTTGATCAAAGAATTCCGATAAAACGGCGGTTGCTAAGGGGCGCATATCGATGGAGGAGGAGGAAAGCTCCCAATGCCAGCGTCCCTCAGTTGGGCAAAACGTAGGGCATTCATCGTTCAGCATGTAATTCCAATTACTGCTTTCCCACATCCACGACGCTGGCAGGAGCAGGCACGGAGTTCTGCCTTCTCGATAGACAGTCACCTCATGATTGCGACCATTACCCCAAACCTCGACCGGTCGCCTTTGAAAGTATTTCAGGGCTCGCTCGCGTAGTTTGAAAGCTGCCAGTCGAGCGTTGACGCTGCTTTGCACTTGGGCCGCTGTCCTGCCATCGGCTACTTCCATCACCGCCGCTCCAATATTAATCTCCAGTTCGTGCAAAGGTTGCAGATCTAGGTAGAGACGTCCTATCAGAGGCTCTGGCAGGTTAGCAATGCACCCCGAGTCCAGAATAATCGGCACAATTCGAACACCTGGTTCATCGGCAATCTCGGTCAGCATTTTCAGCTCGCGGTGCAGACCTGAACCTTCTCGCTGGGCTGCATTGACATAGTCTTGGTCACATAAGCACAAGATTTGGATCGGGCGCTCGGACAAGGCCTTGGCGATGACTCCATCGATCGAGTCTCCAAATGCAATGCTGTCACGGTCCCAAAATACTTTATGGTTCCAACTAATTTGGGTGAGGACCCGTTGCCGTACCCATTCCTTGCTCTCAAATCCATTGCCCCATGCGTAAGAAATGAAGATGTGGCCACGGTTTTCTAGTTCAGTCATTTTCCGAATCTTCTGCGGAGTGAGCTACTTCGCCGGGTCGCCTTACTGGACCGACGTATTGCGATGCACACGTTGACACGAAAGACCTTACCGAGGAATGATGCAGGCTCATTGCTATCACATGAGGAGCTCTTGGGCATTGATGAGTGTTTGACTCGCTTGTAAGTAGGCGTGGCCGCACGGTCAGACATGTGATGGCAAGAAATTGCAGCAGAAACTTAATGAAACTGTGACGATGGTTTCCATATCCTCTTGATAGGGTTGCAGCCGCTAAGCTACTCGCTGCGCTCAACCTGTACCAACGGATTCGAGAGCGAACAACCTAAGGAGAGAATTGTGCTGAAGAGCCGTAATATCGCCGGAATTGAGATCTTCAGAGCCAGTCCAGCACACGAAGAGCGCGTATACAAAATAATCAAGGAAGCGGTTTTCAAAAAATTCAGACCGGGTCGGTACACTGATAAGGCTGTCATTGTCGAAATCGTAAACCTGATGTTCACTGAGTATTACGCGCTCCTGGATGAGTACTTACCTAAGGTTAGCCCCCGAGAGTTCGTCACCTACCTGGCGTCCGAATACGAGCGTTATGGTCAGGTTGCTGATGCTCATAAGCTCAATAAGCTGTCCGAAGATGAAGAAAACCTCTGGCAGCCGTATGCGCTGCATGCGAGAAGGGGCATCAAACATCTTTTTGAACTGCTGTGCCGCTCCAATATGGCATCTGACAAAGTCGCCAAAACTCAAGACGAGCAGGAAGACGCGATCTCTATGGTCTTCATTGCGGTGGAAGAGTTGGTCAGCTTGTACATGAGGAGCGACAATTACAGGGGCTTTCTAGACGAGGTCACGCTGACGCTCGATCCGAGCGAGTTCACCTACTTCCATGTGGAAGAGGACGGCAAGCTCAAGTTTGACATTCGTGAATCGGTTCGTGATTTTGAAAAGTACGTGCCGTCCCCTATGTTCCTCCAAGACATGGCCGCGCACGCCGAAATCCTAGACGCAAGCTTCGTCGAGACACTCGGTCTGAGTTACAGGGATACGCTGGGCACGCTTGGTTGGATCATCGACAACTATAGCGACAAGCAGAATCCCGAAGCGCTGGGCATGTTCGAATGGAAAGAAGCAATCGAAACGATCGCCCTGAATTTTCGCATCACTTCAGAGCAGGCGGAGTTGCTCCTGAATGGCTTTTGCCTAAGTGCGCAAACCATGGAGGATCGGGAGCTGTTTCGTCCAAAACAAGAGTATCGTGCGTATAAACGAGCTTTCTTCAAAGATCCCATTGATGGCGTTGACTGGATATTTTTCTCCCGGCGCATGGCGCAGGAGTGTTTGAGCATCCTGATTGCCGACGTGCCTTTTAGAAAATTACCGCCCGAGTGGCAGTCCGTGAGCGTAAAAAAGGCACTCGACGTCTTGTCTCTTAAATCTGGCCGGTGGTTCGAGAATGTCGTAGAACGAAATCTCGAAACTTTGGGCATTGCGGGATCCTCTTCAGTCAAAAGTTTGTCGTTCGGTAACGGCCAGAGCATGAAAATTCCACCCGAAGTGGGTGAGATTGATTTCCTCGGCTTCCATGAGGCGCAAAAATTATTGGTGATCATCGAGGTGAAGCAGGTTGGATTCACGACCGAGCCTCGTACGTTTTTGGATGATCAGTCCAAGTTTATAGGCGACTCGAAAAGCTACAGTGCCAAGTTCATAAAGAAGTACAACTGGGTGCTAGAGAACGTGGAGAATGTGGAAAAACACTTTGCCCATAAATTCAATTTGGACACTAGGCTTGAGGTGGCTGGCTACGCGATGGTTACGTTGTACCCGACCATAGTGTCCACCAAGATCAAAGAGTTTTCCTGCGTATCGATCAGTGAGTTTATGAACGCATCGCAGAGCGGTGAAATTTGGCCGTTCAGCAAAAAAGCGCTGCTGAAATCAGAGTGACAATCAGGCTCTGCCTATGCTGAGCCTTTCTCGGTTATCACATCGTTGTGATAGTGGTACATGCGGAGCCATAGCCCGGGTTTGCTGCGGAATGCTTACTACTCATTTCTGGTTATCACGCGATAACCTAGCAGTCCTGGGTTTATGCCGATAATGAGGCTGTCGATCGGTATGCTCACGCACCCGCAATATTCTCCCGTACTGATCGTGAAAGCGTGTCTGGCTCGGCCCCCCTGACGCTAATGTGGCGCGGTGTCGAAGCTTATAGTTCAAGAGCGTAGATAGACTTTGGCATCCTACAGAGCTAAGAGGTCGTCATGAAAAAAGGCCCCGGCAGTTTTCGCGTGCATAGCATTCAAACCACTACGCCCATAAGGCTGAAGCCCCGGAATACCAAGTGATTCGTACTTGCGGGGCTCGCGTGGGTACACAAGTCGCGTCGCTTACCAGCTCACTCATCCAGTTCGTTGGATACTTCTTTCGCTAGGTCAATGAAAACTTGCACCGCTGCGCTCTAAAAGGCGTCTTGTGCCGCATAAGGACGGCGGTTCACTGCAAGCGTTTTATCCCCAGCTTGGTGTGCACTAGGTCGTCTTGGGCCAACGCGATTTTGGCAGGCTATAAAGTCGACAGATTAGCCCGGCGAACAATTTCGATTCCCCCAAGGAAATTGGCCTCCGTCTGCACTTGAGGTCGAATAGCGGGCTTGCGACAGCAGCGGTCGATTTGTTCGCGGGTGGAAAAATCTGTACTGAGCAGAGCCAAAGATTCGGCGCTGAGGTCTTGCAAACCAATGGACCTTTCCTCGTCCAGAAGCAGTCGCTCGGTGCCTACAGACAGGGGGCGTTTCAGGAGGTGTATTTGCATGATAAGCACTGCACCTTAGAGTAGAGCGCCCTTTGGGCATGGTTAATTGATAAATGCAGTATGCTTAGTTCTTTTGCTCTTCCTGGACGATATGGGGTGGAAGGATGGCTGAACTGGAGCAAAATCAGACGAATCTGGTAGACGACATGCCTGCAAAGATTGAAGAGGCGCAGATCGAATCTGAATTGCGAGATCTTGAAGTTCATAGTGCGCTGGACGCAGCTCCATTGCGCGTCCCTGTAGAGGTTTTGGGCGACAGGGAATTTGAGCTGCTGATGTTTCGCTTGTTCCAGGACTGGCAGTGCGAGCAGGGTAAGCATCCGTGTGGTATTGAGATTCGACACGACAGTACCTGGTTGATGCAGGGTACAGCGGATATGGGCCGCGATGTCGTGCTGATGCGTGAGGGAATGGCTGTCGGCGTCGTTCAATGCAAACACTACGCGAACGATTACACCTTACCGCAAGCTTTGAGGGAAATATGTCGATTCATTCTTGCTGCGAAAATCTACCCGGCTTTACTGCCCAATCCTGACGACTTTACCTACGTGTTGGCGCTATCTAGGAGAGCCAACGGCAAAGCCGCATCCTTGTTTCAAGAAACGGCGCGTGTTCTGCGTGAGTCTCCAAAGCTATTAACTGAAGCTGTGGACAAGGCCATTCTTGATTTTAAGGGATTGTCGAAATTGGACCCGACCGAAGCGCTGACCCACGTTAGCGACGTCTTAGCCCGAATCGATATTCAACTGCTGCAACAGCAAGACCTAGCGATCTGGCTGCATAGTAGCGAAATGGTGTTCTCGACCTTTTTTCAGGCGCGTTACGTCGTAGACAAAGCTGAGGTGATGGAGCGCTTAGAACAAGTCATACAGCTGTTGAAAGGTAACTTTTCGTTAGAAGCGTTGGACCAAAGTCGGGAGCTATCCGCCTTGGCTGTTGCTCAAGCTCGTAAGCACGACGGCACGCAGCGCCTGATTAGCTTGTCTGAGGTTTATACCCGAAGAAATATTGAAGATGAAATAGATAATAAGATTGAAAAGTCCTGCACCACCACAGAACATGGTGTACTGATTGCGGTCGTGGCACCCGCTGGCTTTGGCAAGACCAGCTTGTTGTGGGGATGCCACAGGCGGTGGGATGAGCGTACCGACACGGTGAGCTTGCCGCTGGCGGCTGCGCAACTGGCCACAATGCTTCCAGGTGCGGGCTTCGAGATCATACGTGGAGCGTTGTTGAAGCATGCGGTGAATCTGCGAGACGCTGGGATTCGATTCACAGTATGGTTGGATACCTTTGATGTGCTGATGCACCGTGAGGATCTTTGGCCGCTCGCATTGCAACTGATTCGCGAATTGGTAGAGCAGGGCGCTTCGGTGATCATCTCCAGTCGGCCCGAGGAGTTGGCTGATCTCAAATTTGAAGACTTGGTGACGTCTACTGTTCGACTATATTTGAACGAGTACGACGAGGATGAATTCCCTCGAGCCTTGCAGGCACATTGTGCCGCTTTCCATGCCGGTGCCGACGCCATCGCTCAGGCATCGCTGTACGCGACTCGGTTAGCGGAACTGGTGGCCCTAGGCCGACCCGCAAAGGACGTGTGTTTAAATCCACTTGCGCTTCGCATGCTGTTTGAGTTGTATGCGCCGGATCAAGTACCTGAAGATATTGACTCGCTGCGGCTATACCAACAGTACCTAAGCACACGTGTCAAAGTAGATATACGAGCAGGTACACCGCATTCCGCTGCAAAGCGCGAGAGCCTACTTAACACTGCAAAGCTTATCGCGTTAAAAATGTTCGCATCGTCGGCGCCTTTTTTGACCGAACAGCAATGTGATGATTTGACCTTTTATAACAATGTCGATTTTTACGACATCCGTGAGTTAATCAGCCGCCACCTTTTGAGGCGAAACGCTGGTCGGATAGAGTTCTTCCACCAAACGTTCTTCGAATATATTGCGGGATTAGCCCTGGCTGAGAAGTCAGGATATTCGCCTGATATTTGCAGGACCGACATACTGCAGCATGCGGATGACCGCTTCGAGTTTCCTATTCGCCAGCATCAATTCTGGCACTGTGCCCGCCACAATTCCTCGCCAGCGACCCTGATGGCACCGTACGTAATCAGCCTTTTGCAACAACACCATCCTGGCCCCTCGAGCACTGCTTTGCGACTGCACTTGATGGACAGCCATGGGTATGTGAGTGGCCGAGAATATTTGCTGGAGAAGGTTCGTGATGGCAATGCCGACGTCCTCAAACGCGTCTGTCAGTTAATTCATCACCTACCGCGCTCGCGTGCAGACGAAGTTCAAGCGCTGATCGTGGCGGCCAAGCCCCACCAAGATTGGAAAATTCTTCAATGGACCTCCAATTTGCTGATCTGGCTATCCCCTGTCGATTGGCCAACTTGCAAGCGCCTGATTGGAGAACAAAACTTCATCGGTAGCCTGAACCGACTGGCGAGTGCTAATGGCATTGTCGCGAAAATAGGTACACAGATACTGCAACACGGTCTCACGGCCGATCCGTCGTTTGTGCTACGAAACTCTATTCGCTTGTTGCGGACCGGTCGACAGGAAGGGGTTACCTTAATATTTCTCATCCGTTGCGCAGGTGCAGACTCCATCAAACGCAATCATGCGTGGTGGTTGGTCAGGCAATTGTTGAAGTGGGCCCGATCATCCTCAGCATCGCAGCTCGGCCCGGTCATAGATCTGGCGGCGCGCTGCTTGGGAATTTTATGGTCACGTTTCCCCGCACTATGCCAACTACACAGTGATCATGTGGTTTTAACCAAGACCGCAGACCTGCACCTATCATTGCGAGCACTCGCATTGATAGAAGATGAGGCTCTGCTTGGTATACGCAATAGATTACTGATGCGCTTGAATCAGAATTTAGGCCCCGCCGCCTTGCAGGTTCTGTTGCAGCAAATGGTGATCCCACAATTGCAGAGCACTAGACTGTTGCCTGCATTGCGCTCCCAGGTGATTGGTCGGTGCGCCCAACTAGTAGCTGGCCTGAGCGACCAATCCTATGCATGGGAGGCATCAATTAAGTCGGTTGTGGTTGACTTCGTGCGGGTACTTCACGATCAGGAAAGCTGTCCCGCAGCACTCGATGACTTCCTCTGTCTCATCCCAGCTAAGCAATGGCTCGACGACCTTAGCCTGTTACGATTGTTGCCTATGGCTTTAGTCAATGGGTTGCCGTATGCAAAAGAGTCATTGCTTACGCTGTTGGGCGACACTGAGCAATATCCTTCCCACGTCAGCGTGCTAGGAGCGGCGTTGCCTAGGTTATTACGCACCTCTTCGCATCTGGATATGGCCTTGAGCTTGGCTGTAGCTGGGCAGTCCAGCACCTTGGCAATTCGCGCTCTGAATAAAGCTATTGCCAATGACGGCTGGTCAACTCTGCGTCCCGCCGCAGAGCGGCACGCCCCGAGCCTGTTACAGCTTGCCTTGATCATGAGCCAAGATACAAAAGCACAACCGCGTGCATGGGCCTATGCGCTGCTGGATCTGTTGATCCAGCAAAGATTGGCGAATAGGCTTTCGCAACCCCAAGTGCTGAGTTGGGCGGAGCAGGAAACCAGGCTTCGTACCTCCGCACAGGTTGCCGTACAACATTTGCTAGTGACTTGCGTCAACGTGGAACATAGCGAGCAGACCATACAGGTGCTATTGAATGCCGCACTGAATCAACCTGGGAACGTCCGGCATCACTCCATCTTTCAACTGCGGCAGGCATTGGTGTTGAAGGGGTTAAGCTTGAGTCAACCGCTACTGGCTGCTCTGATCGACTTCGCATTACAACCCGACGCCAAATTGCCACAAGTCAGGCTGCTCGGGCGTGTGATGGATATTCAATTAAATACAAGTGACATTGCTGGAGCAAATCTTACGGCTCTTCGGTTGTTGTACAGTCCTGCTCTGAAGCATCTCAGCGCTGTGCAAAAACGTCGGATTTGTCACCAGCTGGACAAGTCTTTTCAATATCTTTACTTCCGCCTAGGAAAATCCGAACTTAAGTTGCATCTGGAAGCTCTGGCACAGCTAGATGCTTTGGCGGGACGGCTGGTGGTGGTTGCTCTTTGCAAAACCACTCGTTCAGACCGGGATGTATGGGCGCGCGAGCTTACGACTGATGATTCTGTGCACTGGTCTTTGCGCAAAACCGTCAACGATTACCAGCAGTATCGCTGGATATCTCCCGCCATCCCTTGACGTTGCCCCAATTCATTATCACCCGGGATATCCTTACCATCTCATTCGGCGTCATACGTTTTGGGAGTTGCTTCCGATTTCTGAGACGCATCAAACGTCCGAATGGGTCGATAAACCACTCGCGAGTGGCCGCTAAGCGAACGGACGTAAGATCCCATGGCGCATTCAGTCGGTGATTTGAGGTTATCCCCATTCGGATGTATTAGCTCTGGAATAAAAATAGGAAAGCGCCGTCGTACATACCTATCCTGAACAGAATCCTGTTTGGGGTAAACTCCTGATTCCGCAGTCAAGCTCAACTAGCGCATTCATAGGCACAAACGAAAAGGGCCTATTTGGTACTCGATGGACCACAGCTCCGCAGATCAAAGCGGGATTATGTTGGAGCGACGTCTTTTGGTTTTCATGACGTCTCCCTCCTTGAGTGCCTGTGTCAGCGCAACCTTACTCGGCACGTGTGCAATGGTACTGAGTGGTTTATCTATTTATACACTTGCACAACCCACACACGGTCATCGCCGTCCTGGTCGCCGAAGACTTCTATGTCTCCTGACGGTGCTATTACTGAGACAGTTCGTACACTAAAAATTGGCTCAACCTTGCATCCGGCCTGGTGGTAGAAATCTGCTTGGGTCTTAGCTTGGTCTTCGGAGTCACAGATCTGTATTGCTAACTGAGTCATTTTATTTCCCTCCGCTTAGGGCGTCATTTAGTGGTTTTGCGGTTCCGTTGTACGAAAGAAGCAAAAGATCTCTAAAGTTAGGGCCGGACGTCTCTCGCAATAGCGCTTGTTTGGTGTTCTCACTGGAAAAGGTCGCCTTATTTACCAACGCATCCTTCTTCGTTTTATCTAATTTTCCAGTTGCGTCTGAGATTTTTGTCATTATTTCATTAATTACGGCAATCTGAGATTGCTGTTTTATCTTGTTGGCTTCATGTATTTCCGGAGTTACTGAGTTGGCGGGGATGGAATTTCCGGCAGTATTCACAACTCCAGACCCGCTGCCTGCGAGCAACCTTGCAGCGAAACCGGTCGCGAAATACTGCGCTAGAGAACCACCTGCCTTGGCGTTAGGTGTGGATGTGGCAGTACCCTATGGCTCCGCAGTTCGACCTCAACGAAGAGTTGGATACCCCAGAGGATATCCTCAAAAATTACTGGCGCGCAGCACGACTGCACGAGTGGGGTTGGGAGCAGATTATGAACGGTCGATGTGAAGCATTTCCACCAACTGAGCTCCTCCTGTAATTCCAATGTAACGGGTTTCATGAATGCGTCCCCACTAATTGTTCGATGATCTTGATGTGGAATTCCGAAATAAATGCGACAGGTCTTGAGCTGATCCGAAGAGTGTGGTAATGGATTGTTTCCCCTAAGGCTCGCTACTAAACACTCGATTACCCCGCTCTAGCAGTCCGAAATAATCAGAGCCTACTCAGGCCATTCCAAGCCCAATATCCAGGCAAACGGCAATTCATTCGATTGACGCCAGAATAATGGCCATCTAATATCGCGCCACTATTGTGCCACTGCTCTCCATTCGAGGGATCGAACATGTCCCCACCCGCCCTCGTGGCGAGGTTGTGCCTGGCTTTGCTGTGCCTTTCTCCGCTAAATCTTGCTCACGCCGCTCCCACCCCCGGTGAAACCGACCTCATCCGCGAACGCCAGGATCGCCTGCTCGAAGAGCAGCGTCGGCGTCTCGAAGAGCTCAAGGAATTGCCCGGCAAGGCCGCCAAACCCACGCAACCGACGGCCCCGGCCGACGCCCGTTGTTTCCCCATCAAGGACATTGAGCTCAAAGGCGCCGACAGTCTTTCCGCCAGTGAGCGCGAGCGGCTTCTCAAACCCTATATCGGCCAGTGCCTGGGTGTTACCCAGCTCAATGAACTGCTGAAAGTCATCACCGACCACTACATCGAGAAAGGCCTGGTCACCAGCCGTGCCTACTTGCCCCAGCAGGATTTGTCCGGCGGGCATTTGAAGGTGCTGGTGGTCGAGGGACGGCTTGAAGGGTTGAAGGGCGCAGACGACAGCAAGCTGTCGGACCGTGAACTGGCCATGGCTTTTCCCGGCAAGACTGGCGAACTGGTCAACCTGCGGGAAATCGAGCAACTGGTCGATCAACTCAACCGTTTGCCATCGAATCAGGCACAGATGGAATTGGCTCCGGGCAAGAACGTCGGCGGCAGCGAAGTGCTGGTCAAGAACACCCCGCAAAAGCCGTGGCGTGCCGGGGTGTCCCGCAGCAACGACGGCCAGCGCAGCACCGGTGAACAGCAGTGGGGCACCACGTTTGATTGGGACAGCCCGCTGGGCCTGGCCGATCAGTTGAATCTGCGCGGCGGTCACGATGCGATGACCGATCACCAGCACACCTCCAACAACGCGCTGCTCAATTACAACCTGCCGTGGGGCTGGTGGAACTTCAATTACACCTACAGCCAGAGTGAATACCGCTCGCAGGCGCAAGCCAACGGTTTCAACTTCAAGCAGACCGGCGACAGCGAAAACCATCAATTGCGCGCCGAGCGGGTGATCCATCGCGATGCCGTGAGCAAGACCTCCCTCAGCACCGGCCTCTCGTACCTGCGCACCAATAACTTCATCGAAGACAGCAAACTCAAGCTGAGCAGCAACCGCATCAGCGAAGCACAGTTCGGCATCAACCACGGTCGGCGAGTCGGCAGTGCCTTCGTCAACCTTGACCTCGGCATGCAGCAAGGCATCGGCGCGTTCGATGCTCAGGGCAACGGTCACCCGGGCCCCGGCGAACCGGATGCGCGCTACCGCAAATACACCGCCACCGCGAGCTACCTGCAACCGTTCAAGGTGTGGGGCGAGTCGTTCAGTTTCAGCAGCCTGATGACCGGCCAGCGCAGTGAAGACGTGCTGTTCAGCCCGCAGCGCACTAGCCTCGGCGGGCTGTCGTCGATCCGCGGTTACAAGGATCAATCCTTGTCCGGCGACAGCGGCGGTTACTGGCGCAACGACCTGCGCTGGAGCCGTCCGGTAACGCTGGAATGGCTGCGCCCGGTGTTCGCCGAATACGGCACCAGCCTCGGTTACGACCAGGGCGTGATCCGCGGCGATCGCTACAACGGCGACCAGCACGGCCGTATGTCCAGCAACTCGGTGGAGGTGTTTGCCCGCGGTCAGCACCTGGCCGCCAGCGTGACCTTTGCTCATTCCCTCGAACGTCCAGACACCCTGACCGAGCGCGAAGCGCCGATCTATTTCCGCCTGGATTTCTTCCTCTAATTTCGCTGCATCGAGACCTTCGACATGGACGCCCGTCAATTCGCCTTCCTGAGCCGTCAGCCTTCTTCTGCCGTGAAAACCCGCGAGCACTTCTGGGGCATGCCCAAGCGGGGACTGGCGTTCCTGTTGGCCAACGTAATGTTCTGGCAACCGATGTGGGCCCAAGCGGAAGGAATCGTCGTGGCCTCGCCAGGCACCAGTCTCGGTCAGGCGGGCAACGGCGTGCCGATCGTCAACATCGCCACGCCCAATGGCACCGGCCTGTCGCATAACCAGTTTCACGATTACAACGTCGGCACCCAAGGCGTCATCCTCAACAACGTCGCCAACCAGACTGGTGCGACGCAATTGGGCGGCATCATCGTCGGCAACCCGAATCTCACTAATCGTGTCGCTGCGCAAACCATTCTCAACGAAGTGGTCGGCGGCAGTCCGAGTCAGTTGCGCGGTTACACGGAAGTGGCGGGTCAGTCGGCGCGCGTTATCGTCGCCAACCCTTACGGCATCAGTTGCAACGGTTGCGGGTTTATCAATACGCCGCGTGTGACGTTGACCACAGGCAAACCGGTGCTCGACAACGGACGTCTGGATCGCTTCCAGGTCGATCAGGGCAGCGTCTCCATCGACGGCGCCGGGCTCAACGCCAACAACGTCGACAGCTTCGAAATCATCACCCGCAGCGCGAAGATCAATGCCGAAATCCAGGCGAAAAACCTGACGATTGTGGCCGGTCGCAACGACGTCAATGCACAAAGCCTCAATGCCACCGCACGCGCCGATGACGGCAGCGCGAAACCGCAACTGGCCATCGATTCGTCGGCGCTGGGCGGGATGTACGCCGGGGCGATCAAACTGGTTGGTACGGAGGCCGGGGTCGGGGTGAAGCTCGACGGCAAACTGATCGCCAGCGGTGGCGACATTCAGCTCAATGCCAACGGCCACCTGAGTCTGGTCGACACCTCGGCCACGAACGGCGCCGTCAACGTTAAGGCTGCCAGCCTCGACGCTCGCGGCCCGGTCTATGCCGGCACGGCGCTGAACGTGCAAACCCAAGGCAACCTGACCAACCAGCAAACCCTCTCCGCTCGGGACACCATCACCCTGAGTGCCCTCGGTGTGCTGACCAACAACGGCGTCATCGAAGCCGGGGTCAACGCCGACACCAGCCGCAATGCCAGCGGCGATGTGAGCCTGAGCGCACAGAACCTCAACAACACCGGCAAGAGCGTGGTGGCCAGTCGCACCCTAACGGTCAATTCAAGCCAGACCCTGAGTAACCAGGGCGGTACGCTGAGCGCCGCGCAAACCGCCAACATCACCGCCGGGACCCTGGATAACCAGAACAATGGGCGAGTGTTAAGCAGTGGCGCGCTGAACGTCACGGCCAATCAGGTCCTCAACACCAAAGGGGTGATCAACAGCACCGGTAATTTGACGGGCACGATCGGTCAGTTGAACAACAGCACCGGTGAGATTTCCAGTGCTGGCATTACTCGGCTCAACGCAACCACACTGAACAACCGCAGCGGTCAGGTCCTGGGCGACCTGGGTTTGAATATCGACCTCAGCGGCGCTCTGGATAACCGCGACGGTGTATTGGGTTCGGGCAAGAGCGTGGATCTCAAAGCCGCCAGCCTCGACAACCGCGACGCCGGCGTGGTGGTCAGCGACGGCGGCCTCACCGTGCGCATCAGCGGTTTGCTGGATAACCAGAACACGGGCGAAATTAGCGCCAAGGGCGCCATCGATGTGCGCACGGGCAAACTCGACAACCGCGGTGGCACAGTCAGCGGTAAAGGCACGCTGACTGTGATCAGCGATTCTGCCGATAACCGCGCTGGGGTGATCCAGGCCGACAAACAGCTGAAACTGCAAGTAGGCCAACTGGATAACCGCGACAAAGGCTTGATCAGCGGCAAGGCCGGTATCGTCTATGACGGTACTCGCCTGGACAACAGTGGCGGCTTGCTCAGTGCCATCGGCCCAGTCACCCTCAACGCCAATGAAGTGCAAAACGCGGCCGGGCGGATTTCCAGCCAAAGTGACCTCACCGCCACCATTGGCTTGCTGCAACAACAAGGCGGGGCGCTGGTCGCCCAAGGTAACATGAGCCTGACCGGCACAACCCTCGATAACCAAAATGGCGGTCTGGTTGGCACCACCAAAGCGCTGACCCTGAAGGTCGACGACATCGACAACCGTGCAGGCGAGCTCTCCAGTAGCTTGTTGCTGAACATCAAAGGTCAGCGCCTGGACAATAGCGACGGCGGGAAAGTGCTGGCCGCTACCGATCTGCAAATGGTCGTTGCCAAACTGATCAACCAGAATAAAGGCCTGATCGTCGCCAAGGGCGCAACGACGTTGACCGGCACCACGCTGGACAATACCGGCGGCACCTTCGACAGCCTCAATGGTTTGGTGATCACCCTTGACGATGCCTTGCTCAATGGCCAAGGGCTGATCAGCAGCGAAGGAACATTGACCGTCAACGCGGCCAGCCTCGATAACAGCGCCGGCAGCCTGAGCAGTGCCGGTGCGTTGTCCGTGACCAGTCGTGGCGGCTTGCTCAATCTGGGCGGCTCGATCAGCACCGATAACACCTTGTTTCTTGACAGTGCCAGCCTGGATAACAGCCAGAAAGGCCTGATTTCCGGTAAAGATGCCACCCGCGTCGTCACCGGCAACGTTGATAACAGCCTGGGTGGTCGTCTCATCAGCGGCAGCACCCTGGAGCTCACCACAAAGCAGGTCAACAACGCCGCCGGGCGAATTGCCAGCCAGCAAGCGTTGACCGCTTCGGTCACCGGGCTCGATCAACAGGGCGGTGAACTGTTCAGCCAAACCAGCCTGAGCCTGGACCTGAACAACGGCCAACTGAACAACCAGAACGGTCTGATCAACGCGCCGTTGCTGGTGTTGAAAAACCTCAAGGACGTCAACAACCAGCACGGTGAAATCTCCAGCGCCCAAGCCTTCACACTCGCCGCTCAGAGCCTGGACAACAGCAACGGCAAATTGCTGAGCAATCAGGGCCTGACCCTGCGCATCGCGCAAGCCCTGAACAACCTCAAAGGTGTGATTTCCGCCGCGTCCCTGGATAGCCACAGCGACAGCCTCAACAACAGCGAAGGCTTGATCAGCAGCCACGACCGGCTGGAACTCACCACCGACAACACACTGGATAACCAGCAAGGTGCGGTCATCGCCGACGGTGAACTGCTGCTCACCGCCGACACCCTGGACAACCGTGGCGGCGATATTGCCGGCAAGGCCGACGCCACCGTTCAGGTCAAAACCCTGGATAACCAGAAAGGCCAATTGATCACCACCGGTGTGCTCAAGCTGACCGCCGACACCCTCGACAACCGCCAAAAAGGTCTGCTCGGTTCCACCAACGCCATGACCCTGACGGTCGATGAACTCGATAACCGCGGTGGTGAAATCAGCACCAACGCCGACCTGTCGGTCACCGGCACAAAACTCGACAACAGCGATGGTGGCCAGGTTTTCACCGGTCAAGCGTTGACCCTCACGGTGGACCAGTTGCTCAACCGCAACAAAGGCCTGCTTAGCGCCACCACCGCGCTGAACCTGCAAGGGCGTTTGCTGGATAACAGCGGCGGCAACCTGCTCAGTTTGCAAAACATGCACTTGAACCTGACCGGCGTATTCGACAACAGCCTGGGCCAGGTCAGCAGCGAAGGTGCATTGACCGTCAAAACCACGCAACTGACCAACACCCAAGGCAGTCTTTCCAGCGCCGCCGGTCTGGCGCTTACCAGCGATGGCAGTGTCAGCAACCAGGGCGGTGCAATTGTCACCGATGGTGCGCTCACACTCACCAGTGCCAGCCTCGACAACCGCCAGCAAGGCAGCATCAGCGCCAAAGGCGCGGTGAAAGTCACCACCGGCGCGTTCGATAACAGTCAGGGTGGCCGACTCAACAGCGCCAGTACCCTGAATCTCGTCGCGGGCCAGGTCACCAACCAGGATGACGGCCGTATCGGCAGCCAAGGCGCCTTGACCGCTTCGGTTACCGGGCTGGATCAGCAGGGTGGCAAGCTGTTCAGCAACAGCAGCCTCAGCCTGGACCTGAACAACGGCCAACTGAATAACCAGAACGGCCTGATCAATGCTCCCGGTGCCTTGTTGCTCAAACAACTCAAGGGCGTCAACAACCAGAGCGGTGAAATCTCCAGCGCCGAAGCCTTCACGCTGACCGCGCAAAGCCTGGACAACAGCAACGGCAAATTGCTGAGCAATCAGGGCCTGACCCTGCGCATCGCCAACGCGCTGGACAACGTCAAAGGCCTGATCGGCGCTGCGTCCCTCGACGTGCGCGCCGCCAGCCTGAACAACAGCGGCGGCAGCCTGACCAGCCGCGGTGATCTTGAACTGACCGTCGATGGTTTATTGCGCAACGATGCCAAGGGGCTGATCAACGCGGCTCAACTGCTCAAAGTCGGTAGCGCCGAATTCAATAACCAGAGCGGCACGGTGCTCGGCGCGAGCGCCGTCATCCTCAACGCCATGGCGCTGAACAACCGCGATAGCGGGTTGATCAACAGCCAGGGCAATCTGACCCTGACCGCCACTGGCCTGGACTCCAGCAACGATGGCGAAGTCTCGGCCAAGGGCGATATTGACCTGACCCTGACGTCTCTGACCCAAGACGGCGGTCGCCTGCTCGGCGAAAAAGCCGTCACCGTGGAGCTGGCCAACGGCGACTTCGACAATCGCAACGGCCTGCTCACGGCCAAGGGGCCGCTGACCCTCAAGCACCTGCGCGATCTCAACAACCAGAACGGCGAAATCTCCAGCAACCTCGGTTTCGATGTGATTGCCCGCGCCATGGATAACAGCGCCGGCAAGCTGATCAGCAGTCAGCTCCTGACGGTCAACGGCACCAGCCTGGTCAACCAGAAGGGACTGATCTCCGGCTGGCAGGGTCTGACCGTCAACGGCGATAGCCTTGATAACCGCGACAGCGGCACACTCTCAAGTCGCAACGGTGATGTTGCCGTGGACCTCAAGGGCGCGTTGCTCAACAGCAATGCCGGGGCCTTGGTCAGCCAGGGCAGCCTGAGCGTCAAATCAAAGCGTCTGGATAACAGTAACAAAGGCATCCTCAGCAGCGCGGCAGGACAGACCCTGACCCTGACCGAGTCCCTCAACAACAACCAGGGCGGCTTGATCGACAGCGGCGCCGCACTGGGCATCACTGCCGGCGCATTGACCAATGCGGGCGGCACGATCAATGCGCAACAGGTGATCAATGCCACGGCCACCGGCCTGGACAACACGGCCGGGAGCATCGCCGGCAATGGCGCGGTGACGCTGGATCTGCTCGGTGCATTGACCAATACCAGCGGCAAACTGGTCGGCACCGGACCGGTGCTGATCAAGGGCGTTACCGACCTCGCTAACCAGAACGGCCAACTCGCCAGCCAAAGCACGCTGACCCTCCTGACCGGCTCGCTGGACAACAGCAACAACGGCACCCTCGCCGCCAAGGACGCCTTGCAGATCACCGCCAGCGGCGCGGTACGCAACAACACCAATGGTTTGATCTACAGCCAGAACGCCGGCCTGAACTTACAAGCAGCCAGCCTGGCCAACAGCAAAGGCGCGATCCAGAGCCAGAATGGTCTGACCCTCAACGTCAGCGGCGACCTCGATAACCAGAGCGGCAAAGTCATTGCCGAGAACGGCTTGGTGATGGTCAAAGCCGCCAACATCGACAACCGCGGTGGGGTGCTGTCGAGTATCAAAGGCGCCCTTGAAGCGCGAACCGTCGGCGTGTTGCGCAACGGCTACGACCTCAACAACAACCGCCAGGGCGGAATCATTCAAGCCCAGGGCCTGACGCTGTCGGCACTGGCCGGCCTGGACAACAACGGTGGACGGATCTCGGCCCAAGCCACCGACGCAAGCATCACCACCGCCGCGTTCGACAACCGCAATGGTGTGCTCTACGCCAAGGGCCTGGTCGGTGTGACCGGTACCAACCTGGACAACGGTAACGGTCAGATTGCTGGCAACCGCATCGACCTCAGCCTCAGCGGCGCGCTGAACAACCGCGCCGGTATCGTTGAAAGCGAGACCACGCTGACGGTAAAAGCCTCCAGTGTCGATAATCAGACTGGCCGGCTTCGTTCCTTGGGCAGTACCGGCAAGACCAGCTTCCAGATTGGCGGCCTGCTGGATAACCGTAATGGCGTGCTCGAGACCGCCAACACCGACCTGAACTTGGCCGTTGGCAGCTTTCTGAATGCCGGTGGTCAACTCAATCACGTCGGTCTTGGCCGGTTTGATATCTCCACCGCCAACGTCATTGGTGCTGGGGGCAGCATCATCACCGGCGGCACGCTGGATCTGAATGCCGATAGCTGGACCAACTCCAGCGTCATCCAGGCCGGGCGCTTGAACGTTAATGTCGGTAATTTCAGTCAGACCGCCAGCGGTCAGCTGCTGGCTTCTGACTACTTGCAAGCGCGTGGCGGCAACTGGACCAACGATGGCCTGATCGCCAGCGATGGTGTCGTGGATATGCAGTTGGGCGGCAGTTACAGCGGCAACGGGCGGATGTCGAGTCTGGGTGGTCTTTCTCTGACAGCAGCGCAACTGAACATTGGTGCCGCTGGCAGTATCGCCAGTGGTACCTACTCGACGGTCAAAGTTGGTGGACAACTCGGCAATTCGGGCCGTATCACTTCCAACGGTGAAATGTTGGTTCGCGCCGGCAGCGTTGCCAACTATGGAACTTTGGGCTCGGCTGAAACCCTTGATCTCAATACCGCGTCACTGCTCAATGATCGAGGGCTGATCTTCAGCGGCACCGACATGACGCTGAGCGTCGCAAACTTCACCAATCAGAACGGCGATCTGTACGGATTGCGTAACGTCGTCATCAAGGGTTATGGCGCAGATCAGGCCTTGCAGGTCTCGAACATCTCCGGGTCCATGGAGAGTGTCGGCAACATGTCGATCAATGCCACGACCCTGGACAATCGTGGCGAAAAGTTTGAGGTATCGCGCAAGCTGGTGTCCAGTTTCATTGCGGTTCATTGCAATGATTGTAGCGGCGACACCTATTACGTCGATTATGGTCTGCGGGAGATCTACGAGGGCTCTGTTTCGGACCAGTCGCCCGGGGCAAAATTGACCTCGGGCGGTAACTTCACATTCAATGGCGGGGACTTCCTCAACAGCCGCAGCGAAGTGACGGCGGCTCGCAACATCACCATCGCGGCCAACAACTTCAGCAATATCGGTGCGGCCGGTGGGACCATTGAGCGCACACGGATTTTCAGTGCGCCGGGGATTACCGACGGTACGCACAATCGATTTGCCCTAGGGGCGATGTGGGAGTTCAACAAGCGCAACGACAACGGGCCGTTAACGTTCCACTACATCGATGATGTCGGGCAGTTCCGAACCACCGACTACGCCATGGAGGATTATTTCCAGAAGGGTAGTCAAGAGCAGCGCATGATCCTGGTGGACAGCGTAACCAAGCGCAAATTGGTTAAATATGGCGCATGGCATAAGCCTGAACGCTATGAAACTTCCGAGTACGACCCCGACAACCTGCTACCTCTTCCAGCCCAGCTCACCCGCTTCAACGTGAGCAGCGATGTTGAGGTGTCCCGCGACGGCGGCGTAGTTCAATCGGCCATCGTTCAGGCAGGTGGCAAGGTCAGCATCACCGCCACGCAGAACCTCACCAATAGTGTGATCCATCAGGATTACGGCTTCATCGCCGGCATCGACCGCCGACAAGACACCCAAGGTGGCGGTACCGGAAAACCGCTGCTGGTACACCTCAACAGCCAACTACCACCGGAGCTTTCTCAGCAGCAAGTCAACCCGCTGACATTGCCGGGCTTTAGCCTTCCCACCGGGGAGAACGGCCTGTTTCGCCTCAGTGAACAGGGCGCAAGCAGTCTTCCAGCGGGGGTAGGGACACAGCATCCGTCGAACTGGACCGTCGGCAGCGAAAACGTCAGCACTCTGGAACACATGACCGTTGCATCCAGCGGTGGCCCGCGCAGCTTGCTGGTAGACACCCCCGCGGTCCTCTCCAGCAGTGATCGCGCCGTAGATCCGGTCAGGCGCCCACCGACGGTGACTGCGGGCGTAGCCAGCACACTCGACGCTTCCGTGACCTCGGTCGCTCCTCGCAGAGGCGGGCTCGGCAACGACATCAAGTCCACGATCGGCATTCGTCCCCTGACTCGCGTCACCGGCCTGCCGGACGTGAAAGCGCCGGCCAACGGCCACAAATACCTGATCGAAACCAATCCGGTACTCACCAACCTCAAGCAGTTCATGAGTTCGGATTACCTGCTGAGCAACCTCGGCTACGACCCGGACACCAGCGCCAAACGCCTGGGTGATGGCCTCTACGAGCAACGTCTGGTTCAGCAAGCCGTAGTCGCCCGCACCGGCCAGCGTTTCATCGACGGCCAGACCTCCGACGAAGCGATGTTCAAGTACCTGATGAACAACGCCATCGCCAGCAAGGACCAACTCAACCTGTCTGTGGGCGTGACGCTTACCGCCCAGCAAGTCGCTGCCCTGACCCACGATATCGTCTGGCTCGAAGAGCATGAAGTGAATGGTGAAAAGTTGTTGGTGCCGGTGCTGTACATGGCCAATGCCAACAATCGCCTGGCACCGAATGGGGCGTTGATTCAGGGCTCGGATGTGACGTTGATTGCTGGTGAGAACCTGAACAACTCCGGGACTTTGCGCGCCAGTAATGATCTGAAGGCCACAGCGGGCAATGATCTGACCAACAGTGGGTTGATCGAGGCAGGCGGTCGAGTGGACTTGCTGGCCAGTAATAATCTGGTGAACAAATCCGGGGGAATCATTGCCGGGCGTGATGTGAACATGGTCGCCATCGGTGGCGATGTAATTAACGAACGCACCGTGACAGGGATGGATGCGCGCTATTCGGGCAAAACCCAACATCGGGATTTTGTGGATACCGCCGCACGGATTGAAGCCGCCAACGAGCTGACGATTTCGGCCGGCCGCGACTTCACCAACTCTGGCGGCGTGCTCAAAAGCGGCGGTGACACATACATTGATGCCACTCGTGACATCAACATTGTGTCTGTGCAAGAGCGCACGACGGACAGCAAGTCTCGCTATCTTAACGACAAAATCACGCAGTTGGGCGCATCAATAGATGCCGGACGCGATTTGACATTGAAAAGCGGACGGGACATCGCTGTGGTCGCCAGCGACATTGCTGCCAAGCGCGACGTATCCATAACAGCCACCGAGAACGTGTTCGTCACATCCGCAGCGGACGAGAGCCATACCTACTCCAAAGTCCGCAAAACCATCCGCCAGGAAGATCATGTCGACCAAGTAGCGTCGTCCATCACGGCTGGTGGAGATGTCGACATGTACGCTGGCGCCGACATGACGCTGGTATCGAGTCGGATCAAGGCCGGTGATGAGGCCTATCTGGTGGCGGGTGGGAATCTGGAGCTGTTGGCGGCGCAAGACAGCGATTATTCGCTGTATGAGATGAAGAAAAAAGGCAGTTTTGGCACTGGGAAAACTCAGCGTGATGAAGTTACCGATGTGAGAAACGTCGGTACTGAAATCACCACCGGTGGGGACCTGACCTTAGTCAGTGGTGGAGACCAGCGCTATCAAGCTGCCAAGCTCGACAGCGGTAAGGACATCGCCCTGCTCAGTGGTGGCTCCATCACCTTCGAAGGCGTGAAAGATCTTCACCAAGAAAGCCATGAGAAAAGTCGCAACAGCATGACCTGGAGCTCGGCCAAGGGCCGAGGCAATACCGACGAGACACTGCGCCAGACCGAAATGATCGCCAATGGCAATCTGGTGATTCATGCCGTCGAAGGCTTGAACATCGACATCAAGGACATCAACCAAAACACCGTCAGCCAGACCATCGATGCCATGGTCAAGGCTGATCCGGGTCTGGCCTGGCTCAAGGATGCCGAGAAGCGCGGTGATGTTGACTGGCGTTTGGTGAAGGAAACTCACGACTCCTTCAAATACAGCAGTTCTGGCATGGGGCCGGCAGCGATGTTGGCGGTGATTATCATCGTCAGCGTGCTGACGGCAGGGGCGGCCAGTGCTGCAGTGGCTTCTGCCGGCAGCACCATGGGCGCCGCAGGCGGAACCCTGGCTACGACAACGGCTGCGGCTACTGCGACAACGGCTGCGGGCTTGGGCAACATTGTGGCTTCGGCGGTGTTGACCTCCATGGCCAGCAGCGCCGCAGTCAGTACGATCAATAACAAAGGCAATTTAGGAGACACCTTCAAGGACGTCTTTTCGTCCGAGAGCCTAAAAGGCTATGTGCTAGCGGGTGTCACGGCAGGGATCGCCGCCAAGTTTGGCTTCGTCCCTACCGAACTGAAGTTCGAGGTGGAGGCAGTAAAAACCGTTGCCATCAAGGCGACGGCCGATGCCCTTGCAAAAACAGCGATCATGGGCGGTAGTCTGAAAGACAACTTGATCGCCTCCGCACTGGGTTCGGCGATCAGCATCGGCGGCGCGGTGACGGCGAACAAGATTGGCAACATCACCGTTTTCGACAATGGCAAATTGTCCAAAGTCGTCATGCATGCCGCGTTGGGTGGCTTGATGGCCGAGGCTATGGGCGGGGACTTCCGTACCGGGGCGATTGCTGCGGGGGCGAATGAAGCACTGGTTGATTTCCTGGCTGACAAGCTGCTGCCGGTCGGGCTTGACCATAACAGCCCTGCTTACATCCAGGGTGTGAATAAGTTGCTGGCGGCATCACAGTTGGTGGGCGTTCTGACCGCCGCTGTGACAGGGGGCGACGCCTCCATTGGCGCTGCGGTTGCAGAAAATGCAACGGCTAATAACTTTTTAAATCACACCGATGTAAGAGAGCTGGCTGAAAAGGCGAGAACCTGTGAGGCCAAGGGAACGTGTGATCAGTTGGCGGAAGAAGTAAAAGTCCGAAGCGCTGCTAATCATGAACGACTTCTTGGGTGTGAATTGACGCACAACTGTGCCGAAATCAGAGCGGAAATTGATGCTGGTTCACGTGCCGTGGATGAACTCGCTGTTACTCTGCCTGACGGGGAAGCCAGCGACATTTTTGGCCGGCTGACCAGTATCGGAGGTGACAATCCCAGTGACTGGACATTGGCGGGCCAGCTTCATCTGGACGATACAGCCAACATGTACTGGAACGACAACCCAAACTGGGCGGGTTCCTTTGGGCAGTATCTGGATCAGTCAGGGTTCAATCCATTCTCTATCAACGTTCCAGGTGTAGTTCCAGGTGCTGTGGGTGGCGGGAAAACCACTACAGAGGTAGGCTATGTCGATGTATTTAAGGGGAACCCGGGTCGTCCGAAAACCAAGGATGTCGTATTTGATACGAACAAATTTAAATACTTGTTTGGCGATGTTGCCCTAGATGATCACAACACGCCGAGAGCTAACCAGCTGGCTACCGCAATGAAAAGGCTCGGTTTTGCAGATAATGATGTAAGCAGGAATGTGCTGGCGGAGCATTTTAAAGGCGTGCCAGACAATGTCGGGAGCCTGACGAAAGCATTCTCGAATGAATTCGGTAACTATGAGAACAGAGAGTCAATACTGTTTGGACCGAGTAATAAAGCGGTGATGTTTTTCTCAACCTATGAAGTGCTTCCTGATGGGTCCAGACGTTTTATTACTACCATTCCGAAAGGCATGACTAAACAATGAGTAATCTGAATAGCTATCCTGACGCCAGTGAGTTGTTTGAGTTTTTTTGTACGGAACCATCGTTTTTTGACCGAGAGAAAGGACATTTCGCCTATGAAATCTCTGTGGGTTCAGAGGGCGTGTTGATTTTTTCTTTTTCCGTCGTTGAGGGATGGGTTCAGACCGTTTTAAAGTTTAAAGATAATGTGGTGACAAAGTTTCTTTCCGAAGGGATTAGTGAAGTATGGATTTCGACGGGTACTGATAATGCTCTTTGTGCGCGAGGAGGTTTTAACGGTTCAACGGTGGCGTTGCGTTTAAGGGTCTATCCAGATCTTTGTATTGATTGGTCCATTCTTGAGGATTAAGGGCTAGAAGAGAAAAGGAGGCGGGATAAACAGGGGTAGTCCACGTTTTTCTTGAAGAAAGAGCAGTGCTCCTTTCGATTTAAATGTGGTCTGTCCCCGTTTTTCTCCGATTTTCTATCTGTACTTGGCGGTTCGCGATTTGCTGCCGAAATTGAAGCTTTGATTGGGCGACGAGCTCGGCGGGGATGCCCGGGCAGACCGAAAAAAAATTCTATTTCTTAGATAGAAAATCTGCTTTTCCCCCATTTTTACTAGGGGTTTCGCATCGTTGTTGCTGATCTGTTGGGTGGACTTGATCCATCGTTTCAATAGCCGCTTATCAGTTGTGACCTTCAGCACACAGCGGCGTTCGCGGGGAGCAGCGCACCCAGTCGTTTGGGGAGGAAACGTGATTGACCCTCTTAAAAGGACGAAAAAAAATGAAATAGGTAGACACAAATGAGCGCGCGCAGCTTTCAAAAGCCCTCCAGCCTTGGTGTACGGCCCGTATTTACTGGGCGAGCTGGAAAATCAGTCGTGAGTTCAAACGGCGCTCCAGTTGCATCTATTTCCGTTCAGTTACATTTATTTTCAAATGTCACAACCGCCGCCTACCAGTGCCGGGCCAGACGCAGAGTGGTGAGGCTGTCGGAAGGGGCGCTGCGGCCAATGACTCAACGGCACACAACTGGCGATCGATTGAATTGCCGCGACTTCCAGCGCTTCGCTTTCGGCCAATGGCGGTAACAGCCCCGGCAGACGACTCGCCAACAACGTTTTCCCCGTCCCTGGCGGTCCGCTGAACAGCAAGTTATGAGCCCCCGCCGCTGCAATCAGCAAGGCACGCTTGGCCGCGAGTTGTCCCTGCACTTCGTTCAAGTCTGGATAGGGTTTGCTGGCGTAGAGCAAGCCATTGGAAGCGTAGGGTTCGATGGGCGTGTGGCCGTTGAAATGCGCGACGGCCTCCAGCAAATGATCCACCGCAATCACTTTCAGCCCCGAAGCCAGGCACGCCTCCTCGGCATTCGCCCGCGGCACCACCAGCGTACGCCCGGCCTTGCGCGCCGCCAGCGCAGCGGGCAACACACCCCGAACCGCCCGCACCGCGCCCGACAGCGCCAACTCTCCCAAGCACTCCACGTCGTCCAGCGTCAACGTCGGCACCTGTACACTGGCCGACAGAATCCCCAAGGCAATCGCCAGATCGAACCGCCCGCCGTCCTTCGGTAAATCGGCTGGAGCGAGATTCAAGGTGATACGCCGCGCTGGAAATTGCAGGCCTGAATTGATGATCGCGCTGCGCACCCGGTCCTTGCTTTCCTTCACGGCGGCTTCAGGCAAACCGACCATCGTCAGCGATGGCAAACCGTTGGCCAGGTGGACTTCTACGGTAACAGCGGGCGCATCAACGCCAATCTGGGCGCGGCTGTGGACGATGGATAGGGACATGGTCGTTCCTTGAGCTGAAGAGCACCGCTTCCTGCGGTTTTTGAAGGGTAGTCGTGGGCAGAGGATTTAGCGTGGCGGCGGAGTAACCAAACTTTCGCAGGATGTTGCTGGGGTGGCGAGCTGATTCCAGTCAGTGAAGTCGTAACGCGATCCGTAGCAGCTGGCGAAGCCTGCGTTCGGCTGCGCAGCAGTCGTAAATTCGAGTTGTACGGTCTGTTTGATGCACCGAGTGATCTGATTTACGGCTGCTGCGCAGCCGAACGCAGCCTTCGGCAGCTGCTACAAAGGTTATGCCGCGGCTGGTATTTAGGCGTAATCAGCCGCGGCAGCTATTTTTTTGTAGGACTGGTCTTGGATAAATGAAGGACTTCGGTGAAAGAAGCTATCGCTCTACCTGAAAACCACGCCAGAGTTCTGGCTAAACCTGCAATCGACCTACGATCAGCGAAGAGCCGAAATCGAGCGTGGTTGAGCTTCGGCTACTTAAAAAGACTGCAGCACCCGCGAAGCACGCTTCCACCACGGTGCATTGACCGTACCTCGCGGGCGCTCCTCATTCGGCAGCAGCTGCGGAACATCCTGCAACCGAATCCACGGCTGGTTATTCCAGTGCAGCAAACTCAAAGACATTTCCGGCCAATTCAGTAGGCTCAGAATCGGGCGTTCGGTTGAGGTGGGTTGCTGGGCGTCTCTGAGGGCTGGCACTACGTCGTGGGTCAGCCATTCGCGCAGGCCTCGGTATTCGGGGCAGTAGTGGTAGATCAGTAACGCGTAGACGCCGGACTCGCTGATCAGCAGTGTGTTTTCGACGGTGCCGTGGATGAGCATCTGCAGATTCTGGTGTTGGTCGGGATCGAGTTTGCGTAGCGCTCGTTCGTCCAGGAAAAGCCTGAGCAATCGGCCGAGGTCGCGTGCGCTGAACCAGGCCTGGTTTTCCAGGAGGAGGGCGTGGAGGTGGAGTTTGTGGCGGGTGAAGACGTGGGGGGTTAGATAGTTTTCGTCCATGGTGCAGTTCTCGGGGGCGAGTGAAGAAAACTGCCTCTGATCGTCGCCAAACGAAAAGGGTGGCAGCTGTACGTGGGTTGGCGAACCGGTGAACCCCGAAATCCGGCAGACCCGAAGGTCTCCCACGCACAGCCGCCATAACTCGGGATGGGAAAAGTTCCCTGTTCGAATGTGGTCGCGGTGCGTCGGGGGTTTCCAGGTCGCCAAACCCAGTGCTGAATATTCAGCTGAGGATGAGCTTAGGAACCTTGGCTTCACGGCGCAATCGGACGGCGGTGGTGATCTTTGTAGGACGTTGCCGGGATGTTTGCGGGGCTTAAGATCAAAAGATCGCAGCCTTCGGCAGCTCCTACAGGTGAGTCGGAAGGTCGTTCCGACCTTATTCGCGAGCAAGCCCGCTCCCACAGTAGATCGGGGTTCACATTGGGAGCGGTGGGATTACTCGGCGGGTGGATTCAGTTTCGCTTCCAGCTCCGCCACTTTCGCCTCAAGGCTCTCCAACCGTGCGCGGGTTCGGGCCAGCACGACCATCTGGCTATCGAATTCTTCCCGGCTCACCAGATCCAGCTTGCTGAAGCCGCTCTGCAGCAGGGCCTTGAACTGGCTTTCGATTTCGCTTTTCGGCAGTGGGGTGTCGCCGCTGAAGAGGCGGGAGGCGGTGCCGCTCAGGGCGTCGAGGAAGTCTTTGGGCGCGAGCATGGGGAAATGTCCTGTCAACAATGGCGGGCAGTGTACCACGCAGTGTCTATAGTCAATCTCGGCAGCGGCGATGCACGCTTTTCGCGCATGCGAGTGGATGGCGGTGCACTGTTGTTGTGCGTAACTGTTGCGTCAATCGGCTGGAGGGGCCTGCGGCAGCGGCCAAGGGCTTGAAATCAATGGGTTTTGGATAGATGGCAAGCTTTCTGCTTAGTCGCTGGTGACCCATGCACTGATGCAGTCGCTGTGACGAATGCAGTGCGCCAAGCGGAACGGGGGAAGTTTCGTGCGGAGTGGTTAGCTGGCGTCGGACGGGCAGGTAAGGCCGACGATGCGTTACAAAGCCAGGCACTGCGCTTAGACTTGAGTCGGGTTTGTTTTCCTGGGGCAAGTCCACCAAATCGGGAGAGAGTTTTCATGAAGCTAGTCACTGCCATCATCAAGCCGTTCAAACTGGACGACGTGCGCGAGTCGTTGTCCGAGATCGGCGTGCAGGGCATTACCGTTACTGAAGTCAAAGGCTTCGGTCGGCAGAAGGGTCACACCGAGCTGTACCGCGGCGCGGAGTACGTGGTCGATTTTCTGCCCAAGGTGAAGATCGATGTCGCCATTGACGACAAGGATCTGGACCGGGTTATCGAGGCGATAACCAAGGCTGCCAACACCGGCAAGATCGGTGACGGCAAGATCTTCGTGGTCAATCTGGAACAGGCGATTCGCATCCGTACCGGCGAAACCGATACCGACGCAATCTAAGCTGCCACAAACCCAACGCCCCAGGAGAAAACAATATGACTCTGCGTAAAATCGCAGGGCTAGGAGCCCTGTTGTCCCTCGTCATGCCCGGCCTGGCCATGGCGGCAGACGAAGTGGCAGCCCCAGTCCTCAACTCCGGCGATACCGCCTGGATGATGACCTCGACAGCCCTCGTGCTGTTCATGACCATTCCCGGCCTCGCGCTGTTCTACGGCGGCATGGTTCGCTCCAAAAACATTCTTTCCGTGATGATGCAGTGCTTCGCCATTACCGGTCTGATCAGCATTCTGTGGGTCATTTATGGCTACAGCATTGCGTTCGACACCACCGGCATGGAGCAGGGCGTCGTCAACTTCAACTCGTTCTTCGGCGGCATGGGCAAGGCGTTCCTCGCCGGTGTCACACCTTCGAGCCTGACCGGTCCTGCGGCACTGTTCCCTGAGGCGGTGTTCATCACCTTCCAGATGACGTTCGCCATCATCACCCCAGCGTTGATCGTCGGTGCCTTCGCCGAGCGGATGAAGTTCTCCGCCATGCTGATCTTCATGGGCATCTGGTTCACCCTGGTTTACGCACCGATTGCGCACATGGTCTGGTCCGGCAACGGCGGCCTGATGTGGGATTGGGGTGTGCTCGACTTCGCGGGCGGCACCGTGGTGCATATCAACGCCGGTGTGGCGGGTCTGATTGCCTGCCTCGTACTGGGCAAGCGTAAAGGCTTCCCGACCACCCCGATGGCCCCGCACAACCTCGGTTACACCCTGATGGGCGCCGCGATGCTGTGGATCGGTTGGTTCGGCTTCAACGCCGGTTCTGCGGCTGCCGCCAACGGCACTGCCGGCATGGCGATGCTGGTGACCCAGATCGCCACCGCCGCTGCGGCATTGGGCTGGATGTTTGCCGAGTGGATCACCCACGGCAAGCCAAGCGCACTGGGTATCGCTTCGGGTGTTGTGGCCGGCCTGGTTGCAATCACTCCGGCAGCTGGCACCGTAGGCCCGATGGGCGCTCTGGTGATCGGTCTGGCGGCGGGCGTGGTGTGCTTCTTCTGCGCGACCACCCTGAAACGCAAACTCGGTTATGACGACTCTCTGGATGCCTTCGGCGTGCACGGTATCGGCGGTATCCTCGGCGCGATCCTGACCGGTGTGTTCGCAGCACCGTCCCTGGGTGGCTTCGGCACCGTCACCGACATTGCCGCACAAGTCTGGATTCAGTGCAAAGGCGTCGGCTTCACTGTGATCTACACCGCGATCGTCACCTTCATCATCCTCAAGGTCCTGGACGTCGTCATGGGTCTGCGTGTCACCGAGGAAGAAGAGGCTGTCGGCATCGATCTGGCGCTCCACAACGAACGCGGCTACAACTTGTAAGCACGCGCATAAAAAAATTGCCCGGCTTGCCGGGCATTTTTTTGTCTGGAGTTTGTCGGTGAAGGAAGGGCTGAAAGGTTTTTTCAGACACGTTCAGTCGTGTTTACGACGGGCGTTTTTCTACGGCCAATGGCTTACACGATTGAAGGAATATTAGGGCCTTTGTTTTTTCCCAGAGCGCGCTAGAATGCGCCCCGAACGTGCGGAGAACTGTATGTGGCAACAGACTCTGATTACCCTGCGGGCACGGCCCCGGGGCTTTCATCTGGTAACGGACGAGTTACTTGCCGGTTTGCCTGAACTCAAGGCGTGTCGGGTCGGTCTGTTGCATTTGTGGCTACAGCATACCTCGGCGTCGTTGACCATCAACGAGAACGCCGATCCGGCGGTACGTCGCGACTTCGAACGATTTTTCAATCGTCTGATCCCACAAGGAACAGACGGCTATGAGCATAACGACGAAGGCCTGGACGACCTCCCGGCGCACTTCAAGGCCAGCGTGCTTGGCTGTCAGCTCAGTTTGCCGATCTCGGCAGGCCGACTGGCGTTAGGGACCTGGCAAGGTGTTTATCTGGGCGAGCACCGTGATCATGGCGGTGCCCGTAAAGTCCTCGCCACCGTGCACGGTGAAGGGGCATAAAACCGCTGGTTACCAGCGGTGGTTGATTTTTTTCCGGCAGCCGTCGACAGACGGCAAAGCTGGGCTATAACTAATCTGCTTTTCGCAAGTCATGAGGTAGAACATGAGCGACGATGATCTGGAAAACGACGACCTCGAAGTAGGCGACGAAGACGAAACCGAAGAAGGCCTTGAAGCGGCGGCAGAAGATGTCGCTGAAGATGACAGCGGTGATGCGCCCGTTCCAACGGCCAAAGGCAAGGCCAAGGCTGCGGTATCGGTCGATGAGCTGCCGAGCGTCGAAGCCAAGAACAAGGAACGCGATGCCCTGGCCAAGGCCATGGAAGAGTTTCTGGCGCGGGGTGGCAAGGTGCAGGAAGTGGAGGCCAATGTGGTCGCCGATCCTCCCAAGAAACCTGATAACAAGTACGGCAGCCGACCTATCTGAGCCTGCTTCCTGCTTGCTGAAAAAGCCCGCCGTCGCTGCGGGCTTTTTCATGGGTGAGGATAAGTGGACCGAAGAGCTTCGCGGGCAAGTCGGATCGCCGCACCGCTCGCTCCTACAGGATTTGTGTCGTTCACTTAATTGGCGTACGACACAAACCCTGTAGGAGCGAGGCTTGCCCGCGAAGGCGATCTCGAAAACGCTACGAAACCGAATTCCACCGCGCCAACAACCCCGGCAATTCGTTCAGGCTACGAATTTCGGCATCCGGCGCCTTCTCCGCTTCCCACACCTTGCCCGCCGGGTTAAACCAGATTGCCCGCAACCCCGCCTGCTGGGCGCCGTCAATGTCGTCGCCGGGATGGTCGCCGATGTGCACTGCCGTCTCGGCCGTCGCACCGCCACGTTGCAACGCTTCATGGAACAGTCGCGCATCCGGCTTGGCGATGCCGATGTCTTCGGCGCACAGGGCAAACTTGAAGTAATCCGCGAGCCCCAGGCGACGCACATCGGCATTGCCGTTGGTCACCACGCCAAGCGCATAGTTATTGGCCAGAATTTCCAGGGTCGGTTGCACTTCCGGGAAGATGTCCAGCTTATGGCGCGCCTGCAGAAACACTTCAAAACTCTGATCGGCCAGGTCGCAGGCTTCGGCATGTCCGTAACCGGCCTCTTCCAGCGCATGGAACAGCACCCGCCGACGCAAGGCGCTGATACGATGCTTGAGACTTGGTTCGTTGCTCAAAATCCGTTCACGAATAGACCACAAATGCTCAACCGGCACCGCGCCCAGATTCGGTGCATGCTCGGTCAGCCATTCACGCAATACGGCTTCGGCGCTGACGATCACCGGGGCGGTGTCCCACAGGGTGTCGTCGAGGTCGAAGGTGATCAATTGGATGGTCATGAATCATCGCCTTTAATGCGTTTGGCCCGTGGATGGGCGCTGTCGTAGACCGTCGCCAGGTGCTGGAAGTCCAGGTGGGTGTAGATCTGGGTGGTCTTGATGTCCGAGTGGCCGAGCAATTCCTGCACCGCGCGCAGGTCCTGAGAGGACTCCAGCAAATGGCTGGCGAAGGAGTGTCGCAACATGTGCGGATGCAGGTTCTGCCCCAGCTCGCGCTCGCCGGCGGCCTTGACCCGCACCTGAATCGCCCGAGGGCCGAGGCGCCGGCCTTGCTGGCTGACAAACACCGCGTCGTCCGCCGGGTTGGTCATTGCCCGTAACGGCAACCATAACTCCAGCGCTTCGCGAGCCTTTTTGCCCACTGGCAACAGTCGAGTCTTGCTGCCTTTGCCAAGCACCTGAACCATTCCATCAGCCAAATCCAGCTGATCGAGGTTGAGCCCGGTCAGTTCCGAAAGTCGCAGGCCGGAGGAATAGAACAGTTCCAGAATCGCCTGATCCCGACGCGCCAGGAAATCATCCTCCACCGCGCCTTCAAGCAGTTGCAGCGCACGGTCGGTGTCGAGGGTTTTCGGCAGCCGACGTTCGCCCTTGGGCGGTGCCAGACCGTTAGCCGGGTCGTGGTCGCACAGGCCTTCGCGGTTCAGATAGTGATAGAGCCCGCGCACTGCCGAGAGCAGCCGCGCCAGACTGCGGGACGATTGACCTTGAGCATGCAGGCGAGCGATCAGGCTGCGCAGGCGCTGGATGTCCAGGGCGGCCCAACTGCCTATGTTCTGTTTGACGCACCAGCCCAGTACCTTATCGAGGTCGCGGCGGTAGGCGTACAGCGTGTGCGGCGACACCTGTCGCTCACTGCGCAGGTGTTCGCAGTAAGCGTCCAGCTGTCGTTCCATGGTCAGCGTACCGAGCGCAGGGAGCTATTGACCCGTGGTAGCACGCGGCCCATGACTTCGGCGATGTAACTCAGGAACAGCGTGCCCACCGAGCTCTTGTAGTGCTGCGGATCGCGGCTGGCGATGGCGAGGACGCCGTGGATGCCCTGGTGGCTGATGGCGACGACGGCGGTGGAGCCAATCTGCTTGCGTTGTTCTTCGCCGAACAGGAAGTCCAGTTCGTGCTCACGCAGGCTGCCGCTGACGCTTTTGTCTTCCGAGAGCAAGCCGCCGATGGCTGTTTGCGCGTCGGCATGTGTCACCCAGCGACCCACCGGCATCGGGTTGTCGCCCAACAGGATCAGGCTGACGAAGGGCACCTGGAAGTCCTGGCGCAGGCTGTCTTCGACACTGATTACTACGTCTTCCAGGCTGGTGGCGTCCATCAGCGCGAGAATCAGGCGACGGGTTTTATCGAAGAGGCGGTCGTTGTCGCGGGCCACGTCCATCAAGTGGGAGAGGCGATGACGCAACTCTATGTTGCGGTCGCGCAGAATCGTCATCTGGCGTTCGACCAGCGAAATGGTGTCGCCGCGCTGGTGCGGAATGCGCAGGGCCGGGAGCAGTTCTTCATGCTCGATGAAGAAATCCGGATGAGCCTCCAGGTACGCGGCAATCGCCGCCGCCTCAAGGCTTTCGGAAGGGGATTCGTCGGGCTGTAGGGCGGGAATCTGAGGCTTGTCGGTCATGGATTTCGCTCACTCAAAGACGCACTTGTCCTTCGTATACGCGCACTGCCGGGCCGGTCATCATGACCGGTTGGCCAGGGCCTGCCCATTCAATGGACAGACGCCCGCCGGGCAGGTCGATCAATAGCGGCGAATCCATCCACCCCTGGCTGATCGCGGCCACTGCGGCAGCACAAGCGCCGGTTCCGCACGCCTGGGTTTCCCCGGCCCCGCGTTCCCAGACGCGCAACTGCGCGCGGTTCCGGTCGATGACCTGGAGAAAACCGACATTGACCCGCGCCGGGAAGCGCGGGTGATGTTCGATTTTCGGCCCCAGTTCATGCACCGGTGCGTTGTTGATGTCGCTGACCCGCAACACGGCATGGGGGTTGCCCATGGACACCGCAGCCAGTTCGACCGGGGTGCCGTCGACGTCGACCTGATAGCTCAGGGCCTGAGTCGGCGCTTCGAATGGAATCTCGGCCGGCACCAGGCGGGGAGCGCCCATGTTGACGCTGATCTGGCCATCGTTGCGGATGTCCAGTTCGATGATGCCGCTTTTGGTCTCGACGCGAATCAGCCGCTTGGCGGTCAGGCGCTTGTCGAGCACGAAGCGGGCGAAGCAGCGCGCACCGTTGCCGCACTGTTCCACTTCGGAGCCGTCGGCGTTGAAGATCCGGTAGCGGAAATCCACGTCCGGGTTGCTGGGCGCCTCGACGATCAGCAGCTGGTCGAAACCGATCCCTGTGTGCCGATCGCCCCAAAGCTTTGCGTGTTTTGGCAGGATGTGCGCGTGCTGGCTGACCAGGTCGAGAACCATGAAGTCATTGCCCAGGCCGTGCATCTTGGTAAAACGCAGCAGCATGGTTTTACTCCGGCAGCAGGCTTTCGCCGGCAAACAACTCGGCTACCGTCTCACGGCGACGCACTTCAAATGCCTGATCACCGTCCACCAACACTTCAGCGGCACGGCCGCGGGTGTTGTAGTTGGAACTCATGACAAACCCGTAGGCACCGGCCGAATGCACGGCCAGCAGGTCGCCTTCTTCCAGGGCCAGTTGACGATCCTTGGCCAGGAAGTCGCCGGTTTCGCAGATCGGGCCGACGATGTCGTAGGCGCGAGCGGCGCTATTGCGCGGGCGCACGGCTGTGACGTCCATCCAGGCTTGATACAGCGCCGGGCGGATCAGGTCGTTCATGGCCGCGTCGACAATGGCGAAGTCTTTGTGTTCGGTATGTTTGAGGTACTCGACCTGGGTCAGCAGCACGCCGGCGTTGGCGACGATGAAACGGCCTGGCTCGAACACCAGCGCCAGGTCACGACCGTCGAGACGCTCGCGCACGGCTTTGATGTAGTCGGCAGCCAACGGCGGCTCTTCATCGCGATAACGCACGCCCAAACCACCACCGAGATCGATGTGGCGCAGGTAAATGCCGCAATCGCCGAGGCGGTCGACCAGGCCCAGCAGGCGGTCGAGGGCGTCGATGAATGGCGGCAGGGTGGTCAGTTGCGAACCGATGTGGCAATCGACACCGACCACTTCCAGGTTCGGCAGCTGCGCGGCGCGGATGTACACGTCTTCGGCGTCGGCGATGGCGATGCCGAACTTGTTCTCTTTCAGACCGGTGGAAATGTACGGGTGGGTGCCGGCGTCGACATCCGGGTTCACGCGCAGCGAGATCGGCGCGCGAACGCCCAGCTCGGCGGCGACCACTTGCAGACGTTCCAGCTCATCGGTGGATTCGACGTTGAAGCAATGCACGCCGACTTCCAGTGCACGACGCATGTCGTCGCGGGTCTTGCCGACACCAGAGAAGACGATCTTGTCGGCGCTGCCGCCAGCGGCGAGTACACGTTCCAGCTCGCCACGGGAGACGATGTCGAAACCTGCGCCCAGACGCGCCAGGACATTCAGTACACCCAGGTTGGAGTTGGCCTTGACCGCAAAGCAGACCAGATGCGGCATGCCAGCCAGCGCATCGGCGTAAGCCAGGTACTGGGCTTCGATGTGGGCACGGGAGTAGACGTAGGTCGGTGTACCAAAGCGTTCGGCGATGGCGGACAGGGCAACACCTTCCGCGAACAGCTCACCGTCACGGTAGTTAAAAGCGTCCATAGCGTTCCCTTAGTAGACGTCGTGCTTGTGTGCTTTCGACGGAGTCTGCTGCGACGATTTGGCTTGCTCTGCAGGATCCTGATTTTCATCAGGCAGGTACAGCGGGCCTTTTTGACCACAGGCCGATACAAGGCAGGCGACCGCGACGAGCGCAGCAAGGGAAGAGATCAGGCGCTTCATGGCGAAATCCTTGAAAATGCATTAATTGCGCCGGAGTATACCGGCCACCCGGCAGCTTGCCTATGCGACGCGCCTCCCGTCCGGCGGGGCTTCGCCTGATGTTGTCCGGCGAGGTGCAATCCCTGTGGGAGTGGGCTTGCTCGCGAAAGCGGTGGGTCAGTCACCAAAGATGTTGAATGGGCTGGCCCCTTCGCGGGCAAGCCCGCTCCCACAGATCGGTGCTTGGACGTTATTCTTTGCAATCATCGGGGCTCGCCCGTATCTTGCGGCGCTTGAGCGTGAGTAGACACTTTTTGAGGTTCCCGCAATGAGTTTGACTGAAGCCCGTTTCCACGATCTGGTCGATGCCACCCAGCAGACGCTGGAGGATATTTTTGACGAGTGTGACCTGGATATCGATCTGGAGAGCTCGGCCGGTGTGCTCACCGTCAAGTTCGAAAACGGCAGCCAGTTGATCTTCAGCCGTCAGGAACCGCTGCGTCAGCTGTGGCTGGCGGCCGTATCCGGTGGCTTCCACTTCGATTACGACGAAGAGAGCAAGCGCTGGATGTGCGACAAGAGCGACGAGCAACTGGGTGAGATGCTTGAGCGCATCGTCAAACAGCAAGCCGACGTCGAACTCGATTTCGAAGGTCTGTGAAATCGTGACCCCGCCCGCGCCCGTTCGTCCGCTCAAACCGCTCTATAGCAACGTCAGCCCGGCAGTGCCTTCGCCGTGCAGCGGTGTGTGTCGGCTGGATGAGCAGAAGGTCTGTCTGGGGTGTTTGCGCCATGTCGAAGATATTCGCGAATGGCGTTCGGCCGATGATGATCGGCGGCGGGTGATTTGCGCGCAGGCTCTCCAGCGTAAATCTGCGGTCTGATAACTCTATTGGGTAACGATGCTTACTTGTGGCGAGGGAGCTTGCTCCCGTTCGGCTGCGCAGCAGTCGTGAGCTTTTCGGGGCCGCTACGCTCCCCAGCGGGAGCAAGCTCCCTCGCCACAAAGTTACTCGCCAACCCTAAAGAGGGCGTTCAGCGGCCTGACTTGTATATTTATTGAGCTGTGATAGTGTCCAGAGACGCCTCAACCCATCGAGGCTCGTGAAAACCCCGCCTTTTTCTGGCGGGGTTTTGCTTTTTTCGTGCAGAAGAAAGGAGTCTGCCCTGATCATGACCGCACCTTCCATTACCCTTACCCGTCTGGACGTACAACGTCTGGAGCGCCTGATCGACAGCCTGGATGACACGCTGCCGGGCGTTATCGCGCTGCAAACCGAACTGGATCGCGCCGATACCCTGGTCGGTCACGAAGATGTGCCAGCCGATGTCGTGACCATGAATTCCAAAGTGCATTGCCGTGAAGAAAGCAGCGGCAAGGACTATCACCTGACCCTGGTTTACCCCAAGGATGCCAACGCCGACGAAGGCCGGATTTCCATTTTGGCGCCGGTGGGCAGTGCGTTGCTCGGTCTGAAGGTTGGCCAGCATATCGACTGGCCGGCACCAGGCGGCAAGACCCTCAAACTAACGTTGCTGGAAGTCGAATCGCAGCCTGCCAATGGCGGCGCCTTTCCGGAATGACATCCCTTCAGACCTGCTCGAGCGCCTCGTTCAATGCGCGCTCCAGGTCGGCCTTGTAGCGCAGATATAGATGGCTTGAACTCTGACCATCACCGAGCAGGCCCGACAGGTCCAGATCGGTGATGTAGCAGCGATAGCGTTCGGTCTCGCGGCGCTGCTCGACGATTTCCCGGGCGACCACGCTGAACAGTTGGTCGCCATGCTCCAGCTCTGAAAATTCCTGCTGATTGCAGTACAACGTGACCTGTACCTGCCCCGGTGCGGCTTTGCCGACGATGGCCTGCACGTCATAGAACGGTTTATTGACCGGGGTTTGCGGCACCGGCCGGGCTTCGACCCGACGCGCCCGTGCGGTACCTGAAGGCAACAACTGGTAACACAACGTCTCCAGGCTCAGCGGCTGGGCTGCGTCCATCGGCAGTAAGGCATCGCGCCGGTACTGGATCGACTGCAGGAACCGTTGCAGCGGCACCAGCAGGCTTTGTTCGTCGTGGTACGGCAAGCGCTGTTGCCACAGGGCATTGAATTCATCCAGTACGTACAAATCGGCTTGGTGTTCGTTGATCCGGTAGAACACCTGAATGCAGTCGGGTTGCCCCATGGGCAGGATCAGCGCCAGGTCGTGGTCTTCCAGTGCCATCGAGTCCAGATGCAGCGGGCTGTAGCTCGCCAGTTCCTCGCCGAGGTAGTCAAGCAGTGCCGGCAACGTGGCGAGGGCAACGTGATTGACCTGGCCAGGCACCAGCTCCAGCACGTGGTAATGCTGCTGGACCTGAATCAGGTAACGATGATTGAGTTTGCTCAGCAGCAGGTTTTGCGCGGTATCGAGGATTTCTTCGACCCGCCGGGCAATGAATTGCGCGCGGTTGTGGCAGAAGCAACGCACCCGCAGTTTGGGCTGCTGTGACCCGCCCGGCAGGTTGTTGAGGTAATCGCGCAGGCAGTCGAGCAGGGCGTGCGGGCCGTCAAAGCGGCTGACCAGCACTTCGTTCCAGCTGTTGAGCGTGACCTGGTCCAGGGTCAGTACCAGGTTTTCCCGCACGCCGGCGTAGCTCAGGGAATCGGTGCGCTCGGTGGTCATCAGGATGTTCAAGTCGCGATGGTGCTTGAGCGGATCGACGCCGACGTTCACCAGAATCAGTATTTCGCTCGGCACACTGGCGCGTAGCAAAGGCTCTTCGGCGACAGTGGTCAGGGGCAGGGCGATGCTTTGTTGCAGGCTGCCGAGCAGGTTGAACAGTTCGAACTCGCTCAAGTCGCTGGTGCCGGGGTGCAGGGCCAGACGAGTGCTGCTGTCGATTACGCCGTTGCGATGGCACCAGGTGAGCAGTTCCAGTAACTGGCGGCTGCGCTTGATGGGGACGAAGTGCTCCCACTCGTGGGTGGTCAGGCTGCCGTTGTACAAACCCCATTGGGTTTGCCCCGGTTCTTTCTTGTTCGGGGCTTGCACCAGCGTCAGAGTGTCTTCGGCCAGATCGGGGGCGATGCCCGGGTTGATGAATTCGACCTTGTCGGCCTTGCGCTCGAAGGCCGCGTACAACCGCCGGCCCAGCACATTGAGGTCACGTTTGTTGATCAGGCTGACAGCCTGCTCGTTGCGGGCAAACTGTGTCAGAAAGCGGTAGCTGTAATTCAGCTCGCCGACCAAAGCCCGCCGTTCAGCGCTGACCTGGCGGACTTTCCACTGGCTGCGGCTGTCGAGCAACGCCAGCTGGCGCTGATCCCAATGCCATTCGTGGGCCAGGCGTTCGAGTAACGAACGCTGCCAGCTCTGGGTGCGACCGCTGCTGCCGGTGAGCTTGCGATTGACCTTCAGGTACAGGGCGCGGCGTACCAACTCCAGCCGTTCCAGTTCGCCCCGGGCAGTGAGGTATTCCTCAATGCGCCGGTAAACCACGATGTACGGGTCCAGCTCATCGAGGTCCAGTTGATTGGCAAACACGGCCTGCTTGAAACGCAGGCTCAGGCAGTGGACTTTGGGGTGTTCGCTGGCGTAAACCTCGGTCAGCAGCAGTTTGAGCACCGATTTGTACGGGGACTCGATGCCTTTGAACAACTGCCAGAGCCCGGCACCGATGAACTCCCCGGGCGGGATATATGCCAGATGCCCCAAGTCCAGGGTTTCGTCGGCACGGATGAAGCGCTTGGAAAGCAGTGTGTGGGTGTAACGGTCATACGCCGCTTCTTCGTAAACCGGCACCAGCCACCAGATGGGGGTGCGTCCGGCCAGCCAGATTGCGGTGCGGTAGAACTCGTCCAGCAGCAGATAGTGCTGGGTGGTGCCACAGTCTTCCGAACTGAGTTGATTGTCGCGCTCGCCCAAGACGAAGCGCGCCGGGTCGATCAGGAAGAAATGCGCCTCGGCGCCCTGGCTGGCGGCCCATATCTCAAGCAACTGGCATTTCTTGCGCAGCTCAGAGAGTTCGCTTTCACTCAAGTCCGGCCCGTGACAGACCCACACGTCCATGTCGCTCTGGTCGGCTTGGGCCAGGGTGCCAAGGCTGCCCATCAGGAACAGGCCGTGAATCGGTCGCGGCGGATTGCTGCCGTGGCGTGGCTTATAGGAAAACGAGCGGGTCAGGCGTTGGGCTTCGGCGAGAGTGTTGGCATCAGGCTCGAAATTCGACAGCCCGGCCGGGGTGCTACCCGAAACGTAACCCGGCAACAGCGGATGATTGACGTGGAAAAACAGCGGCAGCAGTGTCAGCACCGCTTGCTGGCGGGTCGACAACCCTTCCATGGCACGGGCCATGCGGCCCTCGTTGAGCTTCAGAAAACGGGCGCGCAGCTGGCTGAGAACCTTGCGGTCGATTCCCTCGTCCAGATCGGGGCGGATTTCATGGGTACGGGTCATGTCAGCTCAATCCGGCTCGCGGGGCTCGGACGTGGGAGGGCTCAGAATGAGGGGCAGTTTAGCGCCTCGGCCCCGGGACTTTTAAGCTGATTTTGTTTTTCTGGCGTCAGATTTTTATCGCGCGGCAACAGCGGGCACCAAAGTGTGCCCGCGGAAATCCCGTGACAGAGCTTTCCGTGGGCGATGCAGTGATGCTCAGGCTGTTTCCCGCACGGACAGAATGGTTAGAACGGTTTGTACATTTTGCGCGGCGTCACGACCCAGGCTGGTCAGATAACCGCCATCGGGCTGGGTGATCAATTCTTTGTCGAACAGTCTTTGGGCGGCGGCAATGGCTTTCGGGGCAGCGGTCTGATGAATTTTCAAACCTTCCTGGGAACTGTCCAGGTTGAAGAGGGCGAGGATTTCCAGTTCGGCAACCAACTCAGGGGTAAGCGACATAAGGACTCCAGACTTTCTAGGAATTGGACGACAGCGCTCCTAAGGTGATCCCACTCGCGCAGCATGTCCAGTGCTCGTAACAGGGTTTTTCGCCTCGGGGTGGTTTCCAGTTTAGTCAGCGTCTGGAGCAAGGCGGTACTGATTGGTGACAATCGATGTGGCGGCGGGCTTCTGTGGCGAGGGGGCTTGCCTGTGGCGAGGGAGCTTGCTCCCGTTGGGTCGCGAAGCGGCCCCAAAAGCTTTGCGACTGCTACGCAGCCGAACGGGAGCAAGCTCCCTCGCCACAAAAGCCCCGTGACAGGGTTGGCTTATTTCTTTTCCGGTGGCAACTCTGGCAGCGCGCGCAGGGCCGCTTCGTACCATTCGGTGTTGAACGCGCGGTCTTCTTCGAGGATCGCGTCGATTTCCACCGCCAGCACGTGAGCCATCAGGTTGAGGATTTCTTCACGCTCGTAACCCACCAGGGTCAGCTTGTTGAAGGTCGCCTTGGCCGCTGGCGGGTTATCGCTTTCGATCTGGTTCTCGATCGCTTCGATCAGCGTCGTTTCGGTGAACTCTTCTTCGTCGTTGTCGATGTCGTTTTGCTCGCTCATGGCAGGCTCCTCAAGGAAAGGCGGCCAGTTTACCTGCATTCAGCGCTGTGATGCTGCTGGCAAGAAGTGCCCGGGCGTTCTATAACTGGCGCTGCCAACCCCCTGCACGGCCTGGAGGCTATGTAATGCTCAAGCTTTATGGATTTTGCGTCAGCAACTACTACAACATGGTCAAGCTGGCGTTGCTGGAGAAGGGACTGCCGTTTGAAGAGGTGCCGTTTTACCCAGGCACTACCCCCGAGGCGCTAGCTATCAGCCCACGTGGAAAGGTTCCTGTGCTGGGCGTCGAACAAGGTTTTATCAACGAAACCAGCATCATTCTCGAGTACCTCGAACAGAGCCAGAAAGGCACGCCGCTGCTGCCTAGCGATCCTTTCGAGCGGGCTAGGGCATTGGCATTGGCCAAGGAAATCGAGCTGTACATCGAACTGCCCGGACGCGCCTGTTATCCAGCGGCGTTCTTTGGCATGACGGTACCGGACGCTATCCAGGAAAAGACCAAGGCAGAGTTACTGCTGGGGTTTGCCTCGCTGGGCAGACACGGCAAATTCGCCCCTTATGTGGCGGGTGACAGCCTGAGCGTGGCCGATCTGTATTTCTTCTACAGCGTACCGTTGGCCTGTGCCGTGGCACAGAAGCTGTTCGATATTGATCTGCTGGCCGAGATGCCAGCGGCCAGGGCGCTGCTGGAACGGCTGGAGCAGAGTCCGCATGTGCAGCGGATCGCAAAGGACAAGGACGCGGCGATGCCTGCGTTTCTGGAGATGATCGCGTCCAAAAAGTAGACGTGTAACGATCTTGAGAATGCCTTCGCGGGCAAGCCTCGCTCTACAAGGACAAACACAGTCCCCTGTAGGAGCGAGGCTTGCCCGCGAAGCTTTTAACGGCTGGCGAGCAACGCCTGACCGCGAGCAACAGCCTTCTTGACCTGCGCTGGCGCAGTCCCGCCAATATGGTCACGGGCATTCACCGAGCCTTCCAGGGTCAGCACGGCAAACACGTCCTGCTCGATCTGGTCGCTGAACTTGCGCAGTTCTTCCAGGCTCATTTCCGCCAGGTCCTTGCCGCTGTCCACGCCATACTTCACCGCGTGGCCAACGATCTCATGGCAATCACGGAACGGCAGGCCGCGGCGTACCAGGTAGTCGGCCAGATCGGTGGCGGTGGAGAAACCACGCAGCGCCGCTTCGCGCATCATCGCGTGCTTGGGCTTGATCGCCGGGATCATGTCGGCGAAGGCCCGCAGCGAGTCGCGCAGGGTGTCGGCGGCGTCGAACAGCGGTTCCTTGTCTTCCTGGTTGTCCTTGTTGTAGGCCAGGGGCTGGCCTTTCATCAGGGTCAGCAGGCCCATCAGCGCGCCGAATACCCGGCCAGTCTTGCCGCGAACCAGCTCCGGCACGTCCGGGTTTTTCTTTTGCGGCATGATCGAACTGCCGGTGCAGAAACGGTCCGGCAGATCGATGAACTGGAACTGCGCGCTGGTCCACAGCACCAATTCTTCGGAGAACCGCGACAAGTGCATCATCGCGATGCTCGCGGCCGAGCAGAACTCGATGGCGAAGTCGCGATCGGACACGTTGTCCAGCGAGTTGCCGCCGACAGCGTCGAAACCCAGCAGTTGCGCGGTGTATTCGCGGTCGATCGGGTAAGTGGTGCCGGCCAGTGCGGCGCTGCCCAGCGGCATGCGGTTGGTGCGCTTGCGGCAGTCCACCAGACGCTCGTAGTCGCGGCTGAGCATTTCGAACCAGGCCAGCATGTGGTGCCCAAAGGTCACCGGCTGCGCGGTTTGCAGGTGAGTGAAGCCTGGCATGATGCTGCCGGCTTCGCGCTCGGCCTGCTCCAGCAAGCCTTGTTGCAGACGGGTGATTTCGCCCAGGATCAGGTCGATCTCGTCACGCAGCCACAGGCGGATGTCGGTGGCGACCTGGTCGTTACGGCTGCGGCCGGTGTGCAGTTTTTTACCGGTCACGCCGATGCGGTCGGTCAGACGCGCTTCGATGTTCATGTGCACGTCTTCGAGGTCAATGCGCCAGTCGAACTGGCCGGCCTCGATTTCACCCTGGATGGTCTTCAGGCCATCGATGATGCTGTCGCGCTCGGCATCGGTCAGCACGCCGACCTTGGCCAGCATGGTGGCGTGGGCGATCGAGCCCATGATGTCGTGGCGATACAGGCGCTGGTCGAAGGTGACGGAGGCGGTGAAGCGGGCGACGAAGGCGTCGACGGGTTCACTGAAGCGGCCGCCCCAGGACTGATTGGTCTTGTCAGTGCTCATGAATTCGCTCGTATCGGCTTGAAGAAAGATGGTGTGGAACGCTGTCGCGGATAATAACAGGGTTGCCAATCCTGTCGCTGACACTGGTCGATACGTTTTTTTCTCACCGTGCGACCCATACTTGAAGCAAGCCACACGGAAATTGCGCAACGATATTTCTCAATTGGGCAATATCGTCCCGGCAACCGTCTACAGTTGGACAGTAGGATCAGCGCACTTCTCGATGCTGCAGCTGACTATAGAGAGAAGAGGGGTGTTCATATTGTGTATCAGCAAACCCTACGGCGATGCCTCGCCAATGCGGGCCTGGGCCGCTAGTCACCCGGCAGATGAAAATTTAGCCGCCGGTCTCGCGGCACTTTTTGGCCCTCGCGCTAGTCTTAGCGTGGATCGCGGTGACGGACGTCACTTCACCTGTCTACGCTATCTTTGTGCGAGACTCACGCAGGAATCCAGCGCAATATGAATGTCCTGATCGTTGATGACGAACCCTTGGCCCGCGAGCGCCTGAGCCGAATGGTTGGCGAACTCGAGGGATATAATGTCCTGGAGCCCAGCGCCACGAATGGCGAAGAAGCGTTGGCACTGATCGACAGCCACAAGCCGGATATCGTGCTGCTCGATATTCGCATGCCGGGCCTCGATGGCCTGCAAGTGGCTGCACGATTGTGCGAACGCGAAACCCCGCCCGCCGTGGTGTTTTGCTCAGGGCCCGATGAATTTGCCGTGGAAGCCCTACAGGCCAGCGCCGTGGGCTATCTGGTGAAGCCAGTGCGCACAGAACAGTTACACGAAGCATTAAAGAAAGCCGAGCGACCCAATCGCATCCAGCTCGCGGCCTTGACTCGCCCGGCAGCGGAAACCGGCAGCGGTCCGCGCAGCCACATCAGCGCCCGTACCCGAAAAGGCATCGAACTGATCCCGCTGGATCAGGTGGTCTACTTCATCGCCGACCACAAGTACGTGACCTTGCGCCACGAAGGCGGCGAAGTGCTTCTCGATGAACCACTCAAGGCCCTCGAAGACGAATTCGGCGACCGTTTCGTGCGTATCCACCGCAACGCACTGGTGGCCCGTGAACGCATCGAGCGGCTGCAACGCACGCCCCTGGGGCATTTCCAGTTGTTCCTCAAAGGCCTGAACGGTGACGCCCTGATCGTCAGCCGACGGCATGTGGCCGGCGTGCGCAAAATGATGCAACAGCTTTAAGGGCGGATTTCTACCCTATTACCGGACATTGAGGGCCAGGGAGGCCATGCAGTTGCTGATACAAGTCAAAGTGGATTTGGCTGAGCTGTTATTATCCGCCGTATCTATTCAGTACGGATTGATCCATGTCCTCTCGCGAAATCCGCATCGCCACCCGCAAAAGTGCCCTCGCCCTGTGGCAGGCCGAATACGTCAAGGCTCGTCTGGAAGAGGCTCATCCGGGCCTGCTCGTGACGCTGGTGCCCATGGTCAGTCGCGGCGACAAGCTGCTCGATTCACCCCTGTCGAAAATCGGCGGCAAAGGCCTGTTCGTCAAGGAACTGGAAACCGCGCTGCTGGAAAACGAAGCCGACATCGCCGTGCATTCCATGAAAGACGTGCCGATGGACTTCCCCGAAGGCCTCGGTCTGTTCTGCATCTGCGAGCGCGAAGACCCGCGCGATGCATTTGTCTCCAATACCTACGCCAGCCTGGATGAGTTGCCGCCAGGCAGTGTCGTCGGCACCTCCAGCCTGCGTCGTCAGGCTCAGTTGCTGACCCGCCGCCCGGACCTGGAAATCCGCTTCCTGCGCGGCAACGTCAACACTCGCCTGGCCAAGCTCGATGCCGGCGAATACGACGCCATCATCCTTGCTGCGGCGGGTTTGATTCGCCTGGGCTTCGAAGACCGCATCACGTCGGCCATCAGTGTCGAAGACAGTCTGCCAGCTGGTGGCCAGGGCGCGGTCGGTATCGAGTGCCGTAGCGTCGACACTGAAATTCATGCACTGCTAACGCCGCTGCATCACCAGGACACTGCCACGCGCGTTACCGCCGAACGTGCCCTCAACAAACATTTGAATGGCGGCTGCCAAGTGCCGATCGCCTGCTACGCCGTGCTTGAAGGCGAACAGATCTGGTTGCGTGGCCTGGTGGGCGATCCGAGCGGTGGCCTGCTGCTCAGCGCCGAAGCTCGTGCGCCACGTAGCGATGCCGAGGCTCTGGGTGTGCAAGTGGCCGAGGATCTGCTGAGTCAGGGTGCCGGCGCCATTCTGAAAGCAGTTTATGGCGAGGCAGGTCACGAGTGACTGGCTGGCGCCTGCTGCTGACGCGTCCTGCGGATGAGTCGGCGGCGCTTGCCCGTGTGCTGGCTGAAGCGGGGGTTTTCACTAGCAGCTTGCCGCTTTTGGACATCGAGCCGATTCCTGCCTCTGACACAATGCGCGAAGTGATTCAGAGCCTGGATAGCTATTGCGCGGTGATCGTAGTCAGCAAACCGGCCGCCAGAATCGCTGTCGACCTGCTCAACCAGTACTGGCCGCAACCACCGGTTCTGAGGTGGTTCAGCGTGGGGGCGGCGACGGCGCAGATCCTCGAGGCTAACGGGCTGGACGTGAGCTTTCCGGTCGATGGCGATGACAGTGAAGCCTTGCTCGAACTTTCACAGTTGCGCGAGGCTATCGCCCGACCCGATCCACGGGTGCTGATCATGCGCGGGGAGGGTGGGCGCGAGCTGCTGGCTGAGCGTTTGCGCGAGCTTGGTGCTAGTGTCGAGTATCTGGAGTTGTACCGACGCGGCTTGCCGCAGTACCCACCGGCGACGCTGCCTGACCGGATCGAAGCGGAACGCTTGAACGGGCTGGTGGTCAGCAGTGGACAGGGTTTTGAGCACCTGCACCGATTGGCTGGCGATACCTGGCCGAGCATGGTGCGGTTGCCGTTGTTTGTTCCAAGTCCCAGGGTCGCCGAGCTGGTACGTGCCGCTGGGGCCCGAACAGTTGTGGATTGTCGTGGCGCCAGTGCCACGGCCTTGCTGACGGCGTTACGGGAGCACCCCGTGCCCGTTTTCTAATGCAAAGGATGGATACGTGAGCAAAACAGCCTTGCCTAAAGATGACGTCCAGCCGGTGCTCGATGCAGCGGTTGAAGCACCGGTTGAAACCCGGCCACCTGCTGCCGAGCAACGCCGCGGCAATGGGCTGGCAATCGTCGCGCTGCTGTTGGGCGCTGCCGGTGTTGCCGTGGGCGGTTGGGGAGTCTGGCAGGTGCGTCACCTGCAAGCCAATAACCAGCAGCAATCGAGTCAAGTACAAGTGTTGAACGATCAGGCGCAGAGCCTGAAGCTCAACGAGCAACGCCTGACGGCTCGCCTCGAGCAAATGCCTGCCGCCGAGGAGCTCGACGCGCGCAGTCGTCTGGTCATTCAACTCCAAGGCGATCAGCAACGCCTGAATCAACGTCTGGAAACCGTCCTCGGCGCGAGTCGCAAGGACTGGCGCCTGGCCGAAGCCGAGCACTTGCTGCGTCTGGCCAGCCTGCGCCTGTCGGCGTTGCAGGACATCAGCAGCGCCCAGGCCCTGGTGGTGGGCGCCGATGAGATTCTCCGTGAACAGAACGACCCGGGGGCTTTTGCCGCTCGCGAGCAAGTGGCCAAAACCCTGGTAGCTCTGCGTAGCACCGAACAACCGGATCGCACCGGGTTGTTCCTGCGGCTGGGTGCCTTGCGCGATCAAGTGATCAGCCTCACCGAGCTGGCGCCCGAGTACAAAAACCGTGGCGAATCCCTGCTGGGCCTGACGGCCGATGGCGACGGTGCCAGTCGTTGGGCGCAATGGTGGGATCAGATCTCACGTTACATCCGCATCGACTTCAGCGCCGACAAGAATGTCCGTCCGTTGCTGGCTGGGCAGAGCCTGAGCCAGGTGCGTCTGGCCCTGAGCCTGGCGCTGGAGCAAGCGCAGTGGGCCGCGCTCAATGGCCAGGCCGCGGTTTACACCCAGGCGCTGGCCGAAGCGCGGGACGTGCTCAAGGGCAATTTCAACCCGGACAACCCGCAGAGCAAAATCATGCTGGAGCAGGTGGGCGAATTGAGCAAGCAGCCGGTCACGGTGGTCACGCCAGACCTGACGGGCACATTGAGCGCGGTTCAGGCTTACCTTGAGCGACGCAATGTCAACGCTGAGGACTCCGTGAAACCTCTGGCCAAACCTGCCGCGAGCACCGCGCAGGAGGCCACGCCATGAAGCGCCTCTATGTGATCGTGTTTGTGGTCATCGCTGCTGCCGCGGCGCTGGGCCTGGCGATTGCCGAGCATTCCGGCTACGTGCTGATCGCCTACAAAAGCTTCCGTTTTGAATCGAGCCTGTGGGCAACCCTGGCCCTGGTGGCCGTGCTCTGGCTGGTGTTCTGGGGCATCAAAGCGTTGATCGAACTGGTGACGACTTCCGGTGGGGTGGTCAATCCATGGTCGCGGCGCAATCGCAGTCGGCGGGTGCAAGTGGCAATCGAGCACGGTCAGCTGGATCTGGCCGAGGGCCGCTGGGCCAGTGCACAGCGTCATCTGTATCGCGCAGCGGAAGCCGAGCGTCAGCCGCTGCTCTATTACCTGGGGGCTGCCCGCGCCGCGAACGAACAAGGCCATTATGAGGAAAGCGACAACCTGCTGGAGCGCGCCCTGGAGCGCCAGCCTCAGGCCGAGCTGGCAATTGCCTTGAGCCATGCCCAATTGCAGACCGACCGCGGCGACACTGAAGGCGCGCTGGTAACCCTGCAAGCCATGCACGAACGTCATCCTCATAACGTCCAGACGCTACGCCAGTTGCAGCGCCTGCTTCAGCAGCGGGGCGACTGGTCGGCAGTGGTTCGCTTGTTGCCGGAGTTACGCAAAGACAAAGTACTGCCACCGGCCGAGCTGGCTGAACTGGAACGCCGCGCCTGGGGTGAGAATCTTTCGCTGGCGGCACACCAGGAAGAAGGCGCAACAGTCGGTTTGCAATCGGTCAATCGCGCCTGGCAGCAGCTCACCGCCGCTCAGCGCCAGGAACCGCAACTGGTGTTGGCCTATGCCGAGCAACTGCGGCAACTGGGGGCACAGGTCGAGGCCGAAGAGGTCCTGCGTACAGCCCTCAAGCGCAAATACGACAGTCATCTGGCCCGCCTGTACGGACTGGTTCGCGGCAGCGATCCGGCCAGGCAGCTGCACACCGCCGAGGGTTGGCTCAAGGATCATCCGGCCGATCCGAGCCTGTTGCTGACGTTGGGCCGTTTGTGTCTGCAAAGCAGTTTGTGGGGCAAGGCCAGGGATTATCTGGAGAGCAGTCTGCGCGTGCAGCGCAATCCTGAAGCCTGCGCCGAGCTGGCTCGGTTGCTGGCGCAACTGGGTGACGCCGAGCGTAGTAATCAGCTGTTTCAGGAGGGCTTGGGCCTGCTGGATGAGCGCTTGCTGGCGGCACCGCTGCCGGTGCCGGTTCACGCATGATTTGCGCCCCTGTAGCAGCTGGCGCAGCCTGCGTTCGGCTGCGCAGCAGTCGTCCAAGTTTAATGCGACTCGCCAGACCAAACCGTGGTATCTGTTTTACGACTGCTGCACAGCCGAACGCAGGCTGCGCCAGCTGCTACAAGGGGCGAGAATCGCTCTGAATCCACCACTGTTTTGGCGTTGTAATCCTTCGCCGGCAAAGTCCTACAGCGGACTACATCTTATCCTCTCGCTTCTGTCGGGAATTCCCTACACTTCTGGTGAAGTGTCCGGGCTGGCCTGCCTTGAAAGGCTGCTGCGCTTTCCTCTACCGTAACCGTCTGTCTCTACTGTTACGGAAAAGCCATGTCTTTGGCCTGCTCACGCTCCTTGTTTTTCATGGTTTTCATTGCAGGTGCCCTGGCCTTGGGCGTTTCCTATTACCTGGAATATGCGGTCGGCCTCAAGCCCTGCGGGTTGTGCCTGTTGCAGCGGGTTTGCCTGGCGCTGCTCACGGGTGTCTGCCTGGCGGCTTCGGTGCAGGGGCCTGGCCGCTTCGGATCGTTTCTGTATTGGCTGCTGGGCCTGCTCTGCAGTCTGGCGGGTACCGTCACGGCGTGGCGGCAGGTCGTGTTGCAGAGCGATCCAGTGCATCAGCTATCGGTGTGCTCGCCCAATCTGGCCGACCTGTTCGCCAGTACGCCCTTGATGTGTGTCGTGCAGCGAATGTTCAAAGGCACCGCCGACTGCGCGGAAATCTCCTGGACGCTGTTCGACCTGAGCATCCCGGAATGGAGTTTGCTGTTCTTCGTCGCGATGATGATTCTGGGCGGGTATCAGCTGCTGCGCCTTGTCTGGATCGCGTGTCAGCGACCGCTCAGCGGCGAGTCGTCGCACCGGGCACTGGCAGGCGATTAAACACTTGTATGAACTTTATCTCCTGGGTACCTTGAAGCCATAAGCGTGCGGGCATAATCTGGCCCGCACGTGTCATTGGATTTATGTTGCTCGAATGACGCTCTGCCTGGTCGATTCTTGATCTTCAAGTGTGCGACAGGTGTAGAGCAGCATGACCCACAAGGGAAGAGAGAATCACCATGCTCGAAAGTTGTCAGAATGCTCAGGAACGTTGGGGTGGAGTGCATCTGCTGATCGATCGCTGGTTGCAGGAGCGTCACGAACTGGTTCGGGCCTATGACGCTCTCGGCGCCAAGCCCGAAGCTTTGGGCGAGAACCGAAAACCGTTGCAGGAATTCTGCGGTGTGCTGGTCGACTACGTGTCTGCCGGGCATTTCGAGATCTACGAACAGCTGACCGGCGAAGCCAAGGCATTCGGTGATACTCGCGGTCTGGAGTTGGCCGAGACGATTTACCCGCGCATCGACGTCATCACCGAGAAGCTGCTGGCGTTCAACGATCTGTGTGATGCAGGGAAGTGTGTCGCGGAGAAATTCAAGGAGCTGGGTGGCTTGTTGCACGAACGCTTCGAACTGGAAGATTGCCTGATCGAAGTGCTGCACACCGCTCACAAGGAAGAGGATTCGGTCCAGGCCTGAACCCTTCCCGCAAGACCCTCTTCCAGCAAGAGACTAAGACGGTGCGCAAGGCGCGCCGTTTTTCGTTTCCGGCTTTCAGCTTGTAGCACCACGCAATTCGACTTCGAATACCAGCGGTGTGAATGGCGCGATCAAGTCGCCGGCACCGTCGGCACCATAGGCCTCGGCCGATGGAATCACCAAGCGCCATTTCGCGCCGACCGGCATGTTTTTCAACGCGCTGCGCCAACCCGCGATCACACTATCAAGATTGAACCACTGCGGTTGGCTGTTCTGGTCGAACACTGTGCCGTCAGGCAGGCGTCCGATATACAGCACCTGGACCTTGCCGTTCGGACCGGCCTTGGCGCCGGTTCCTGGCACCAGCTCCGTCAGCAATATTCCATCCGCCAATTCGCGAACGCCCGGCCTGGCTTTTTCTTCGGTGAGAAAACGCCGCTCTTTTTCAAGGGCAACTTCGCTTTGCGCGATGGCGGGCTGCTCGGCGACCCGGGCTTCATGCTCGGCAAGAATCTGTTCGATCCGCTCATCTTTCAGTGCCAGTGGCTTGCCTTGATAGGCTTGCTGCAAACCTTCAAGCAGTGCCTGAAGTTGCAGGTCCGGAACCTCCTGGCGCAAGCGTTCGCCAAGGCTTGCACCCAAGCTGTAAGCGAGATCGTGATCGTCATTTGCGGTGGTTTTTTCGGCGGCCTGGGCCACGGAAAAAAACACGCACAGCGATAAAAAAAGGTAGCGCGACATGGGCACTCTCCGACCTGGAATGCGCAGGATTATGCCAGTGTGAATGGGCTCAGAGGTGAACTGGTTTTACGTAAGCGCAGAACATTTTTGCTCAGTTGAAACGGAGTGCTTTCGATACTGTCAACATGCCCTAGCGGCGGTAGCAGCAGAGGTCTAGTATGAGCCGCACTCACGTCAGCCAGGAGGTAAACCATGTCGGCCACCAAGAAGCCTGTAAATACTCCGTTGCACTTACTCCAACAACTCTCGGGCAGCCTGCTCGAGCACTTGGAAAACGCTTGTTCCCAAGCCTTGGCTGATGCTGAAAAACTGCTCGCCAAATTGGAAAAGCAGCGCGGAAAAGCGCAGGAAAAACTGCACAAATCCCGGACCAAATTGCAGGACGCTGCGGCGGCCGGCAAAGCCAAGGCGCAAGCCAAGGCCAAAGGGGCGGTGAAAGAACTTGAGGACTTGCTCGACGCCCTCAAGGATCGCCAGTCCGAAACGCGCAGCTACATCCTGCAACTCAAACGCGACGCTCAAGAAAGCCTGAAACTGGCCCAGGGTGTCGGTCGTGTCCAAGAGGCTGTCGGCAAGGTGTTATCCCTGCGTTCGGCCAAGCCTGCTGCGGCACCTGCGAAGAAAGCCGCTGCCAAACCGGTTGCTGCAAAAGCATCGGCCAAGCCTGCTGCCAAAGCTCCGGTGAAAACCGCAGCCAAGCCAGCCGCAAAACCGGCGGCGAAAAAACCAGTCGCTGCCAGTGCTGCGAAACCAGCAGCTAAAACGACGACTGCCAAACCTGCCGCCAAGCCAGCTGCTGCCAAAACAGCCGCCGCTAAACCAGCTGCAAAAACCACGGCTGCCAAACCCGCCGCGGCAAAAACTGCAGCGGCAAAACCAGCGGCTAAAACTGCTGCCAAGCCAGCTGCTAAAACTGCCGCCGCGAAACCGGCTGCCAAGCCAGCCGCCAAACCTGTTGCGGCTAAAACCGCCGCAGCCAAGCCAGCTGCAAAACCCGCTGTAAAAGCTGCGGCCAAACCCGCCGCTAAACCGGCTGCCAAAACTGCTGCTGCGAAACCTGCTGCCGCTGCCAAGCCAGCGGCTGCAAAACCAGCAGCCAAATCCGCGGCCAAGCCAGCAGCAAAACCGGCCGTGAAAAAGCCAGTCGCCACTGCCAAACCGGCTGCTGCGCCAGCGATCAAGCCAGCAACTCCGGCCCGGGCTTCTTCGGCTTCGCCCGCGCCTGTAGCAACCACCTCGACCACCACGTCTGCGCCAACGCCAGCCGCACCGTCGAGCACCAGCACCAGCACCACCCCAACCAGCGCTTCCTAAGTGCCGGTTGCCGCGACGCGCAGCTGATGCAGCGCGTCGCGGTCCAGGTTGGCGGCGTCTGCCGCCACACCTTCGAGCCAGGCCGTTCGTTCGGTCTCCTCATACTGCGGCCAACTCTGTGCCAATCGTTCCAGCCGTGACAACAGATGTCGTTCGGCTTCCATCTCCAGTGACTTTACTTGTTCGCGCAAATCATTCAGCCCGGCATCCTCGCTAGCGGCGGCTTTCCATTGCAGGCGCAAGGCGCGCAACGGTTGCACGACATCCTCGTCCCAAGGCCCGGCTACATCGCGAAGCAGCTGCAAGCGTTGTTTGTTGCAGGTAACTCCACGTTCTTCCAGCCACAACCCGCACAGCAGCAGGCACACATTCACGCCTGCCGACTGCAATTGCAGGCACGCACGTTCTACCCCGTGACGGGAGTAAGTGATAACGGAAAAGCTCCACAGGTCAGAGGACATAGTGCTACTCGCGCCAGTTGCGAGCGAAGCTGGTAGACTCCGCCGCCATTATGATTCGACTTCAGAACCTGACTTTACAGCGTGGCCCGCAACGTCTGCTAGAAGACGCCGAGCTGACCCTGCACGCCGGCCACAAAGCCGGCCTCATCGGTGCCAATGGCGCCGGCAAATCGAGCCTGTTCGCCTTGCTTCGGGGCGAATTGCACCCGGACTCGGGTGACTGCTTCCTGCCGGCCGACTGGCGCATCGCCCACATGCGCCAGGAGGTCGACACGCTCGAACGCCTGGCGGTCGACTACGTGCTCGATGGCGACCTGCGCCTGCGCCAGGTGCAACGCGACCTTGCGGCAGCCGAAGCGGCCCATGACGGTGCCGCTCAGGCCCGCTACCACTCCGAGTTGGATAGTGCCGACGGCTACACCGCCGATGCACGGGCTCGAAAGCTGCTGGCCGGTCTTGGGTTCACCAATGAGCAGATGGATCGCCAGGTCGGAGATTTCTCCGGTGGCTGGCGGATGCGTCTGAACCTGGCGCAGGCTTTGATGTGTCCTTCGGACCTGTTGCTGCTCGACGAACCGACCAACCACTTGGACCTCGACGCCATCATCTGGCTCGAAGAGTGGCTCAAAAGCTATCCCGGCACCTTGATGCTGATTTCCCACGACCGGGACTTCCTCGATGCCGTGGTCGATCATGTTGCCCACGTCGATCAACGCAAGATCACCCTGTATCGCGGTGGTTATACAGCGTTTGAACGGGCCCGTGCCGAACGTCTGGCCCAGCAACAACAGGCCTACGAGAAGCAGCAGGCGCAACGTGCGCACATGGAAAGCTACATCGCTCGCTTCAAGGCCCAGGCCACCAAGGCCCGTCAGGCCCAGAGCCGGATCAAGGCGCTGGAGCGGATGGAAGAGCTGTCCGCCGCCCACGTCGATTCGCCGTTCGACTTCGTCTTCCGAGAGTCGACGAAAATTTCCAGTCCGTTGATCGACCTGTCGGATGCTCGCCTGGGTTACGGCGACAAAACCGTGCTGGAGAAGGTCAAGCTGCAACTGACCCCCGGCGCGCGGATCGGTTTGCTCGGCCCCAACGGCGCGGGTAAATCGACCCTGATCAAAAACCTCTCCGGTGAGCTCGAGCCGTTGACTGGCCGGCTGACCCGTGGCGAGAACACCGTGGTCGGCTATTTCGCCCAGCACCAGCTGGACTCCCTCGATTCCAAGGCCAGCCCGTTGCTGCACTTGCAGCGCTTGGCGCCGACCGAGCGTGAGCAGACCTTGCGCGATTTTCTCGGCGGTTTCGACTTCCGGGGTGCGCGCATCGATGAGCCGGTGCTGAATTTTTCCGGTGGCGAAAAAGCGCGACTGGCCTTGGCACTGATCGCCTGGGGCCGGCCGAACCTGCTGCTGCTCGATGAACCGACCAACCACCTGGACCTGGAAATGCGTCTGGCGCTGACCATGGCTCTTCAGGAGTTCACTGGCGCGGTACTGGTGGTCTCCCACGATCGCCATTTGCTCAAAAGCACCACCGACAATTTCTATCTGGTGGCTGACGGCAAGGTCGAGGAGTTCGACGGCGACCTGGAAGACTACACCCGTTGGCTGGTGGAGTACCGCCAGCGCAACGCGCCGGTCAACAACACTCCAGTCAATCCGGACAAGACCGACAAGAAGGCCCAGCGCCAGGCCGCTGCCGCGTTGCGTCAGCAACTGGCACCGCATAAGCGCGAGGCCGACAAGCTTGAAGTCGAGCTGGGCAAGCTGCACGAGAAACTGGCGAAGATCGACACCAGCCTTGGCGACAGCGATATTTACGAACCGGCGCGCAAGAACGAATTACGTGATCTGCTGGCCGAACAGGCCAGGTTGAAAGTGCGTGAAGCCGAGCTGGAAGAGGCCTGGATGGAAGCGCTCGAACTGCTCGAAAGCATGCAGGCGGAGCTGGAGGCGTTGTCCTGATGGAAGCCTTCAAGCTGCCGTTGCCGACGATGTGGGCCGAGCCGCTCTGGCTGGTCGTGCAAATTCTGTTGATTCTGCTGGCCGGCTATATCGCCCAGCGCGTCGTTGCTAAATGCCTGACCCGGTTGGGCGAGCGCTACTCGTTTCCGCCGCAGTTTTTTATGCCGCTGCGCGGCGGTTTGCGCTGGCTGATCATGGGCAGTGCGCTGATCTTCGTGCTGGAACGCCTTGGCGTGTCGGCCACGGTGCTCTGGACGGCGTTGTCCGGTTTCGTGGCGGTGGCCGCCGTGGCGTTTTTCGCCATGTGGAGTGTGCTCTCCAATTTGCTTTGCGCGATCCTGATCTTCACCGTCGGCCCATTTCGCATCGGCGATGTGGTCGAGTTGGTGGATACCACCGACAAGCCCGGCGTCAAAGGCCGGGTGGTGGCGATCAATCTGCTCTACACCACGCTGATCGAAGCCGAAGAACTCGGTACCGGCAGCGCCATGGTGCAAGTGCCCAACAGCCTGTTCTTCCAGCGTTCGGTTCGACGCTGGCGTGGTAGCGATATATTCCCGTCCAGCGGGTTTGAAAAATAGGCTCTGAATTCCTGCATCGATGTCGCCTGATACACCGCTTTCGCGAGCAAACCTGCTCCCACATGGGATCTTCAGTGGACACAAAATGTGTGATTCACATCAATCCAGTGTGAGAGCGGGCTTGCTCGCGAAGGGGGGCTCAAGCCGTAAACGCTGGTCGGCAGTCGCTCTTTCCTGCAAAAAATCGGTAGTCATTGGCCCAAAGGCGCATTAGCTTAGACGTTTGTCACGAGTCTGAGTCGAGGTGTGCGATGGTGCTTCAAACATGGCTGGCGTTTTTTGCCGCCTGCTGGGTGATCAGTCTTTCCCCTGGCGCCGGTGCCATTGCGTCGATGTCCAGCGGCTTGCGCTACGGTTTCTGGCGCGGTTACTGGAATGCCCTGGGTCTGCAACTGGGCCTGGTGTTGCAGATTGTAATTGTCGCCGCCGGTGTGGGTGCGATCCTCGCAGCATCCTCCACGGCTTTCTATGCAATCAAATGGTTCGGCGTGGCTTACCTGGTTTACCTCGCGATCAAGCAATGGCGCGCGCTGCCCAATCACATGAGCGACGACGCTGCCATCCGGCAGATCGGCAAGCCGATGGCGCTGGTGTTCCGTGGTTTTCTGGTGAACGTCAGCAATCCCAAGGCCCTGGTGTTCATGCTCGCGGTGTTGCCGCAATTCATCGACCCCCATGCGCCGCTGGTGGCCCAGTACCTGATTCTTGGCGTGACCATGATCGGCGTCGACCTGATCGTCATGGCCGGCTACACCGGGCTGGCGGCCAAGGTCCTGCGTTTGTTGCGCACACCCAAGCAGCAAAAACGCATGAACCGTACTTTTGCCGGGTTGTTCATTGGCGCGGCGGCGTTCATGGCGACCCTGCGCAAAGCAGCGGTGTAAACCGTCAGGCACAAAAAAGGCGACCTATCGAGGTCGCCTTTTTCATCTGTAGCGAGCGAGCTTTTGTGGCGAGGGAGTGGTCGCCGCGTCTTCGACGCTGCGCTGTCGCGCAGCAAACAAGTGTCCGACCTAAGATTGGGGAGCGCGCGGGGGCAGAGACCGTAGCCATCACTGGTGTGTGCGCACCCGAGAGGGAGAGTGGTCTGCACGGTATCGGCGTGGAGTCGTTGTAGGCACAGCAAGCTGTGACCACGTATGAGAGAGTGAATCCGTTCGCCACCGTGTTCCCCGCGCGCCTTTCAATCCTGCGAGGAATTGTCATGGCGCGCAAGAACCAGCAGAAACGATTTGAAGTAATTCATCCTCATTGTGCGGGGATCGATATCGGTAGCCGTGAGCACTGGGTCGGCATCAACCCCGGCCAAAGCGATACGCCGGTTCGCTGCTTTTCGACCTTTACTGAGGATTTGGTGAAGCTGGCAGAATGGCTGGAATCGCTGAAAATCAACGTCGTGGCGATGGAGGCCACCGGTGTTTACTGGATACCGCTCTTCGAGCTTCTCGACTCGAGAGGCTTCGAGGTGTATTTGGTCAATTCCCGGGCTACACGCCAGATAACCGGCCGTAAATCTGATGTCCTGGATTGCCAGTGGATTTGGCAGCTCATGACCCACGGCTTACTCAGAGGCGCTTTCCGGCCGGCTGATGATATTTGCTCGATGCGATCTTTGGTTCGCCAGCGTGCCATGAAGGTTCGCGATCAAGCCAAGACCATCAATCGCATGCAAAAAGCTCTGACCCAGATGAACATTCAACTAGCCACTGTCATCAGCAATATCGCCGGCCTGACAGGCATGAAAATTATCAAGGCCATCATCGGCGGCGAGCGCGATCCTCAAGTATTAGCCAATTTTCGAGACGGTCGTATCAAGGCTGATCACCAAACCATTGCCCGTAGTTTGCACGGTAACTGGCGGATCGAGCATCTGCATGCCCTGGCTCAGGAAGTGGCGGCCCATGATTTTCTGGAAGAGCAAATTACCGAGTGCGATCAGGCCATCGTTGAGGCTCTTGATCGACTTCCCGTATTGAACAATGCGCCCATGCAGCCCACCAAGGCACTGCGCAGCCCTCATCGTTCGGCAGATGAACAGGCCAGCCTGCATGAGGCGCTTGGGAAAATCATGGGCGTTGATTTGACCGCTATTCCCACCATTGGAGTTGAAACCGCTTTGGTTCTGGCGAGCGAAATAGGACCTGATTTGTCGCGCTTTCCGACTCCGCAGCAATTTTCTTCCTGGATGGGCCTGGCACCTCCCACCCGAATATCAGGGGGCAAGCCGTTACCCGGTCAGGTTGCGAAAGTGTTTAACCGAGCGGCGCAGGCTCTGAAGCAGGCCGCTTCCAGCGCCCGCAACGACAAAAGCTTCATTGGCGCCAGTCATCGCGCCCGACTGGCCCGCATGGATACCTCATGCGCGATCAAGGCCACGGCACATCAACTGGCTCGGTTGATCTATGCCATGCTGACCAAAGGACAGCCGTACGTGGAAAAAGGCATGGAAGAATATGAGGCTAAAAGTCGTGATCGCCAGGTCAGAGCCTTGCAACGCAAGGCTACTAAGCTGGGCATGAGGTTGGTCGACGTCGCTTAAAAAACATTAAAAACAAAGGGTTGGCTTTTGTTTGATGAAAGCTTGCTCCCGCTCGGCTGTGTAGCAGTCGTAAACCGACTGATGCAGTTTGCCTGACACTACCGGAGGAGTGGTTTTGGGGCCGCTGCGCGGCCCAACGGGAGCAAGCTCCCTCGCCACAGGCAAGCCCGCTCCCACAGGGTGGCCAGCCTTGGATCAGCGCAGAATCACCGGCGCCGTGTCCGCGGGCAGGTTATTGCGCAACGGGGCCTGCCCCGGCTGCTCATAGCCACCGCCACCGAGCTGTTGGCTCAATTGCGCAGCCACGTCTTCACCCAATGCCTTGGACACGTCACGCACCACCCGTGGGCGGTTCAGGGAAACCCGGATGTCCCGGCTATTCACCAGTTTGGTGTCCTGACCTTCGCCCATCGCCGTGAAGGCCGAGGTGATCTCAAACGTCTTGGTGTTGATCAGGCTGAAGTCCGCCACCAGCGTCAGCCCCAGCACCGCCGAATAACTGTCGGTGTTGGCCAGCTCATTCATGTCGCGGGTGAAGTCGATGTCTGAGACGGTGCCGAACAGCACGTAGTCGGCACCCTTGAAGCTACCGGCCTTGATCCGCTTGATCACGTCATACACGTCACCTTTGGACGATGCTGTGTAAGGCGTGCCCTGCACCAGCTGGAACATCCCGGTGCGAAGGATCTCGCCCTTGATGTCGCCGGTAAATTTGCGCAGTTCACCTTGCTCGATGTAGCTGCTGGTTGCTTCGTACTCTTCGTAACTGGACGAACCACTGGCGCTGTAATAGCTCTCGCTGTGGTTGCTCTGGGCCGAAATAGTGTGGACGTATTGCTCCACCCGTTCCTGATACGCCAGGTCAGCGACTGCGACTTTCGGGGCCGCTTGCACGCTGAACGCGCAAGCCAGGGCCATCATGCCAATCCATGCACGCATTGATTAACGCTCCGTGGTTTTGCGGATCTCTTTCTCGTCCATCCATTCGGCCAGACCGCTTTCAACATCGATCAATTGCAGGCTGAATTTGTAGAAGACGTCCTTGTAATCGCTGCTGCGCTTGACGATCGAGCTGATCGAACCTTCGATGCGATACTGGGCAGCGATCATGTTGCCAGTCTTGGCCACGGTGCTCTTCTTGTACAGGCCGCTCTGGTTTTGCAGCTTGAGCTGGTCGACCTGGCTCTGCATGGCGGTGTTATCGCTGGCAAAACGGGCGACGCCGGTCTTCATCAGCTGGGTCTTGATGCTGGTGGTGATTTCGCGGGTGTCGATGTACTCGCTGGTCTTGTTCTTCACGTCGTAGACCTGAACCACCGGACGACCTTGCAGGATGCCGGACTGAGCCAGGGAGCGGGTCATGGATTCGGCGATCATCTGCAGGTCGGTGGAGCCGAACTCGTTGGTCACGGTCTCGACGGCTTTGGTGTCACCGTAGCTGATGTTTTTGCTGCCAAGCGTTGGCGAAGTGTTGGCGCAACCGCTGGCCAGAAGGGCGACAACGGCGATGAACGAAAAGCGTGCAAACATGGGAATGCTCTCTAGAACTGAACGAATAGGGTGTCGGGCTTAAGGCGTTTTGATTTCGAGACGGAAATCCACGGCTTTGGCGGTTGGCGCAATGGCCTGAATGAAACTGCTCTGCTCGCCGTACATCATCTGGCTTTTCCAGGTTTCTTCTTCGGCAACCGGGAAGCCTTCAGGGCCGAGCCAGGCAAAACGGTAGTAGAAGGTCTTGTTGTTGTAGCTGGTGTTGCTCAGCTGCGCATTGACCGTCATGAAGCCGTTTTCCCGAGCCACGCGCATGGCGCCGACCACGATGTTCTTGAGTTTGCCCATGGCCACGACCTTGCTGGCTGCGCTGCCTGGTTCCGGCGGTGGCGGGGTGGCGCAGCCGGCCAACAAGGCCAGGGCAACGACAGCGATAAATTTGAAGTGCATGCAAAGACTCCGTTCTTAAGGTTGTTTGAGGCTGGCCACGGCGGTCGGGTTGGCGCTCGGGATTACGTGCGCTGCCAGGCCGCTGGCGAACACGTGATTGCCCACGGCGCGCAGGCTGATGACCTGATAGCGCTGATCAACGTTGACCTTGACCACCGAACCACCCACGGCGCTCGGCAGCGTGACGTGGTGTTCGCCTTTCTTCAAGCGCAGACGCACCACCTGAGTGTTGTCCGGCAGCGTACGCCACGTACGGGTATCGGCACCTTCGAGCACGGCTGAAGTGATGCCGACCGCAAGACCCGCCAGCGGGTTGGTTTCGTTGATCTGCTTTTGTGCCACGCCACGGGTGATCGCCCGCACGGTGGTGCGCAGGATGATGCCCGGCATGTCGTCACGCAGCGCGCGACGGGACATGGCCGTGGTGCTGTTGAGTTGGGTCAGGTTCAGCTGCTGCCCGTCCACGCCGATCTGGGCGAAGGTAGCGGTGGAGGTATCCGGTTTGATGATCGGGAACGACAGCGGCGTGATCACCACGTTGTTGCTGATCGGCAACGGCAGCGGAATGCGGATCGAGTCGCGGGACGGCGCCAGACCGCTTTGCACGACGATCAGGATGTCGCTGTCCTCATCCTTGGCGGGTTTGTCGAGATTCACCAGCGCCTGTTCCAGCAGCGGTGTGTTCGGACGCAACTCGGCGGCTTTGCGATAACCCGGCGCCGCCAGATCTTTCTCGCCCAGGGCTTCATAGACGAAACCGGCCAGATAATGGCTGAACGCACTCTGGTAGCTGTTTTTCAGGCTGACCACTTCTGGTGCGTCGAGGCTGGCCACCGGATAACCCTGAAGATCCTTGTACTGGGTTTTGACGCCTTCTTTCTCGGCCTCCTCTTCGCTCTTGAGGTATTCCTTGTCGCGCAGGTCGGCGATCACCGCTTCACGCTCGTGAGTCTTCTTGATTGCGGTGCGGGCGCCGTCGAAGTCATTCACCGCCAACAGATTGAGGGCCATCTGCGTGGTCAGCATGACTTTTTCGTAGTCGTAGCCTTCGTAGCGACGAACCTTGTCGTTGACCAGGAAGCTGCCGAACTGGGCCAGGTATTTATCGGTGTCGAGCTTGACCGCGTCTTCCCACTTGCCCACCACCTGATCGGCGCTGGTCCAGGCGTTCTGGCTGCCGGACAAGTCGCCCTTGGCACGCAGCAATTCACCCTTCTCGAAGTAGTAGAGCAGGTCTTTGTCGGTGCCGGTGTTGTTCTTTTCCAGCAGGGTCAATGCGGCATCGACGTTGCCGGAAGCCAGTTGCTGGTTGGTTTGTGCAAGTTCCGAATCGTAGTTACGAAAGGCCGAGCAGCCGGAAAGCAAGGTGACAGCGCTGAGCGCGATCAAGGTGGGGGCGCGGAATACCATAGGGTGTACGTCTTCCCTGAATATAAGCAGCCGCGTGCTGGTCGGGCTGTTGGGACCCATCGGCAGGGCTGTTGGCCTCCTGCCAATTCCTCATAAAAAAAGGAGCTTAAATGCCATATCGCAATAACGTAGGCGCGGCATTATAAACAGGGACGGTGGCTATGTAATGGCTTTTTAGTTACATGTTTTCACAAATGTGCCATTGCTTATTTCTGGCCAGATATCGGCGCTGGCGAGGTTTGCACATTTCTTCCGACGACGAATGCCACGGTGTTTATTGTGCGCAGGTTGATGACTTGAAAGTCGCGGTCGATGCGCAGGGTAACCGGCGCGGTGCCGGGCGCGTTCGGCGCGTTGAACAGGTGTTCACCTTTTTTCAGCCGCAGACGCGCGACCAGGGTCTTGTCCGGCAGGGTGCGCCATGTTCGGGTGTCGGCCTCCTCGAATGGGTCTTCGCGGGTAACCACCAGCGATGCTTTGGCTGGGTTGCGTTCGTTTTCCTCGGCCTGGCCGATAGCCGCCATGTTGGCGCGGAACATGGCCCGCGAGATGATGGCGGGCATGTCATCACGCAAGGTGCGCAAGGCCATGTCGGTGACGCTGTTGAGTGCGGTCAGCGGCCGTTTGCGACCATCGACGATGATGTGGTCGAACGCTGGCGTGATGCTGTCCGGGATCATCACCGGGAAAGAAATCGGGGCAACGATCACCAGGTTTTCGTTGAGCCGTACCGGAATCGGCACGCGCACCGAACTGCGTGCCGGCGCCAGACCGCTTTGGACGATGATTAAAACATCACTTTCATCGGCTTTTGCCGGCGGCTTGTCGAGATTGCGCAGTGCCTGCTCGAGAAACGGCAGGTTCGGGCGCAATTCAATTGCCTGGCGATAGCCCGGCGCGGCGAGATCGCGTTCGCCGAGGGCTTCGTAGGTGAAGCCAGCCAGGTAATGACTGAAGGCACTCTGGTAGCCGTTCTTCAGTTCGACAACGGCTGGCGCATCGAGGGTGGTCACCGGGTAGCCCTGCAGATCCTTGTAGCGCACCGAAATACCCTGGGCCTTGGCCTGCTCCTCGAGCTCTTCATACTGCCGCTCGCGCTGACGGGCAATCAGCGCTTCGCGTTCGTGGGTTTTCTTGATGTCGGCACGGGCGCCGTCGAAGTCATTCGCAGCCAATTGGTTGAGGGCCATTTGCGTGGTCAACATGACTTTTTCGTAGTCGTAACCTTCGTAGCGACGCAGTTTGTCATTGACCAGCATGGTGCCCATTTCATTGCCAAATCGTGTGAGCAGTTTCATTGCGCCGGAGGGCACCGCTTCTTCGCGCTGGAACACTATCTGGTCGGCGCTGCGCCAAGCTTTCTGGCTCTGCGGCAGCGCACTGGCGACACTCAGGATGGCACCTTTCTCGAAGTAATAGAGCAGATCCTTGTCTTCCCAGGGATTGTGCGACTCCACCAGGTCCAGCGCACCCTGGAGGTTACCCATCAATAATTGGTCGTTGGTCTGTTGCATCTCCTGATCATAATTTCGGTACGCGGCACATCCACTCAGTTGCAGGGCGAGACTCAGCAGCAGCGAGAAAAAGAGGCAGGAGCGCATGGACGATGATTCTTCCCTGATCGGATACCGCGAGGAGATAGCAATTCGCCGCTGAATGTATACGCAGCTGCACAGGAAATACCAACAAAGCTTGAGTGAAACTCATTGGAAGTGAACAATGTGTTACTTCGTATTTCCATTTGAGATTTATTCATGACTGCCTCCTCTCGTTTTCTGGCGTGGCTTGTGCTGCCGATGATCGCGTTCTGCAGCTTCAGTGCGCTGGCCGAAACCGCTGAAGGTGCGCCCAAGGCCCTGCACTTGCTCGATTACATTGGCGCCGATTACCCGGCGACGGTCGAGGCGGGCAAAGTCATCGATGAGTCCGAATACCGCGAACAGCAGGAATTCCTGAAGGTGCTGCAAGGCTTGATTGCCGATTTGCCAGCCAGGTCCGAACGCGCAGAGCTGGAGCAAGGCGTCAGCAGCCTTCGCGCTGCGATCGCCGCTCGCAAGGACGGCGCGGATGTCGCCCGTCAGGCGCGGCAACTGGGGGCAAAACTGGCGGTGACCTACGAGGTGAGCCAAGCCCCGGTCATCACCCCGGACCCGACCCGCGGCGCGCCGCTGTATGCCCAGCAATGCTCGGTGTGCCATGGCGATGCGGGCGCCGGTGACGGCCCGGCGGGCGTCGGCATGACGCCACCGCCGGCCAATCTGCGTGATGCCGCGCGACTGGACCGTCTGAGTCTTTACGCGATCTACAACACGCTGGGCATGGGCGTCGAAGGCACCGACATGCCGGCCTTCGCCGATCAGCTCGATGATCGCCAGCGTTGGGACCTGGCAACCTACATCGCCAGCTTCAGCGCCGATCCGGCCGCGGCAGAATCCGAGAAAACCTACAACATCGCCGACCTGGCACGTCAGACACCAGCCGAAGTGCAGGCCGCCGAAGGTCTGCAAGCGGCCGCGACCTTCCGCGCGCAGCGAGCGCAACCGCCGCAGGTCAAGCGTGGCCCGGGGCAATTGCTTGATTACACGGCAGCCACGTTAGACAAGAGCATCGCAGCCTACCGCAACGGCGATCACGATCAGGCCTACGACCTGTCGGTGGCGGCGTACCTGGAAGGTTTCGAACTGGTCGAAAGCTCCCTGGACAACGTCGACGCCAACGTGCGCAAAGACACCGAGAAGTCCCTGATGGCTTATCGTCAGTCATTGCAGGACGGCTTGCCGGTGGCCCAGGCCGAGCTGCGCCTGGAGGCGGCCAAGGCCAAGTTGAAAGAATCCGCCGGCCTGCTGGGCAGTGATGGCTTGAGCTGGTCGCTGAGCTACATTTCCGGGCTGTTGATTCTGTTGCGAGAAGGTCTGGAAGCGATCCTGGTGCTCGCGGCGATCCTGGCGTTCTTGCGCAATACCGGCCAGCAATCGGCGGTGCGCAGCGTCAACATCGGTTGGGGCCTGGCGCTGCTGGCCGGGCTGGCGACCTGGGCGGTGGCGGCGTATGTGATCGACGTCAGCGGTGCCCAGCGTGAGCTGCTGGAAGGCGCCACTGCACTGTTTGCCAGCGTCATGGTGCTCTGGCTCGGCGTGTGGATGCACGACCGTCGCCACGCAGCGGCCTGGCAGGATTACATCAAGAGCAGCCTGGTGAGCGGTGGCGGACGTTTCGGGTTTGCGATCCTGGCGTTCTTTTCGGTCTATCGCGAACTGTTCGAAGTGATCCTGTTTTACGAAACCCTGTGGCTGCAGGCCGGGCCAGCAGGGCATAACGCCGTAATGGCGGGTGGGGCGACGGCGCTGGTTTTGCTGGTCGGTCTGGCCTGGGTGATTCTGCGTGGCTCGGCGAAACTGCCGCTGGCGTTGTTCTTCGGCATCAATGCCGGATTGCTGTGCGCGTTGTCGGTAGTGTTTGCCGGCCATGGCGTGAAGGCGTTGCAGGAAGCCGGGATCTTCGGCACGCGGCCGGTGCCATTCTTTGACTTCGACTGGCTGGGGATCCACGCTGATGCCTATTCGCTGAGTGCTCAGGCCGTGGCGATCATTGCGATCATCGTGCTGTACAGCCGCAGTCGGATGGCTGAGAAGCGGCGTCTGCCGGCTTCTTAAAAGCATTCGCTGCGCTCACAATCGCGAGCAGGCTCGCTCCCACAGGATTGCGTATAACCTGTGGGAGCGAGCCTGCTCGCGATTTTTTTTGGAAGAGGAAAACACTATGCGCGTGTGGATCGATGCCGACGCCTGCCCTCGGGCCGCCAAGGATTTGGTGGTGAAATTCGCCCTCAAGCGCCAGTTCGAAGTGGTGCTGGTGGCCGGTCAGCCGCAGATCAAGCCGGGCCTCGCCCTGGTGAAACTGATCGTGGTGCCCAGCGGCCCGGATGCAGCCGACGATTACCTGGTGGAACACGCGGTGCCGGGTGAACTGGTAATTTGCAGCGATGTGCCCCTGGCGGACCGGCTGGTGAAGAAAGGCGTTGCGGCGCTGGACCCACGGGGCAAGGAGTTCGATGCGCAGAACATGGGCGATCGACTGGCGGTGCGTAACCTGTTCACCGACCTGCGCGAGCAGGGGCAGATGAGCGGCGGACCGGCACCGTTTGGCGACCGCGAGAAGCAGGCGTTCGCCAATGCGCTGGACCGGATACTTACCCGGCTATCTCGCAAATCTTGAGCCATGCATTGAACCCTGTGGGAGCGGGTTACTCGTCGTTTTCGTGGGTCAGTTCCAGGACGCGGTCGACCAGTTTGTTGATGCCGGAAGCGGCTTCGCTGATCGATTGCGCCAGCATGTACGCCGGGGTGCTCACCAGCTTGCGCGCCTTGTCTTCGACGATGTCGGTCGCCGCGCACTCTGCATGGGTGGCGCCCATCTTGTTCATCGTGGCGGCGGTATCGGCATCGTTGCCAATGGTGCAGGTCACACCCGGGCCGTAGATCTTTGCCGCCAACGCTGGCGAGATGCAGATCAGCCCCACCGGTTTGCCGGCCTCGGCGAATGCTTCGGTCAACGCCAGGACGTCAGGTTGAATGCTGCAACCGGCGCCTTCGACGGCAAAATTCGACAGGTTTTTGGCCGATCCGAACCCGCCAGGAACGATCAGCGCATCGAAGTCTTCGACGCTGGCTTCACGGATATCCTTGATGTTGCCCCGGGCGATGCGCGCCGATTCCACCAGCACGTTGCGCGACTCGGGCATTTCTTCGCAGGTTACGTGGTTGATCACATGCAATTGCGCGATATCGGGTGCGAAACACTGCACCTGGGCGCCACGCTGGTCTAGCCGCAGCAGAGTGATCACGCTTTCGTGGATCTCGGCGCCGTCGTACACGCCACAGCCGGAAAGGATCACTGCAATTTTTTTGCTCATGGGCTTTTCTCCAGATTCATGGCGTTAAATGTCCACTAATTTGTCACTCGTTGCCATAGGGTTAATTCACGGCTGCACATAGGATCTGTCCTCAAGATTCCGATCAGGGCGCGTCATGGACTTCATTCTGTATGCGGTGCCGTTTTTCTTTGTGCTGATTGCGGTCGAGTTGCTGGCCGACCGTTGGCGCGGGGTAAGCAGTTATCGCGTGGCAGATGCGATCAACAGTCTCAGCACCGGCGTGCTGTCGACCACTACGGGCCTGTTGACCAAAGGCGTCGGCCTGGTCACTTATGCCTTCGCCCTGGAACACCTGGCCGTGATCGAGCTGTCTGCAGGCAGCGCCTGGGTCTGGGTGTTTGCCTTCGTATTCTATGACTTCTGCTACTACTGGCTGCATCGGATGGGTCACGAGCGCAACATCCTCTGGGCCGCCCACTCGGTGCATCATCAAAGCGAGGATTACAACCTCTCCACGGCCTTGCGCCAGACCAGCACCGGGTTTCTGTTGAGCTGGATCTTCTACCTGCCCATGGCCGTGCTCGGCGTGCCGCTGTTGGTGTTCGTCAGCGTCGCGGCGCTGAACTTGCTGTATCAATTCTGGGTTCACACCAAACACATTCCCAAGCTCGGCTGGTTCGAGTGGTTCTTCGTCACGCCGTCCAGTCATCGGGCTCACCATGCACAGAACGCTCTCTACATGGATCGTAACTACGGCGGGGTGTTCATTATTTGGGACCGTCTGTTCGGCTCGTTCCAGGAAGAGGACGACAACGAACCGGTGATTTTCGGTGTGACCACTCCGTTGGCGAGCTGGAATCCGTTGTGGGCGAACGTGCAGTTCTATGCGCAGCTGTGGGATGACGCCCGGCGTGCCGAAAACGGGTGGGACAAGCTGCGGATCTGGTTCATGCGTACCGGCTGGCGACCAGCGGATGTGGCGGCCAAACACCCGATGAACAAACCGGACCTGAGCCAGTTCCGCAAATTCGAGGTGCCGCTGGACGGGCGCCAGCAGTGGTATGTGGCGCTGCAGTTCTGTGTCTACATCGCCTTGGGCAGTTACTTGATGAACCTGGAGCAGAGCCTGCCGACTTCGGCTCTGGTGTTGGGCTGGGGGGCCGTGGCATGGGGGCTGTTTGTGTTGGGTGTGGCCCTGGAAAATCGCCCGCGGGCGTTGAAACTGGAGCTGTTGCGGCTGGCGTCGAACCTGCCTCTGGTGTGGCTGGCGCCGATGGTCGGGCTATGGCCGGGCAGCGCGGTGGGCTGGGTGGGGTTGCTCAGTTACAGCCTGCTCAGCGGCATCGGTCTCTACTGTTGTAGAGACCGCTTCACTCGATGGGCGTCGTAGGTTCGCTGGGCTTGGCCTGTTCGGCTTTCAGCGCCTGCTCGTCGGCGTAGACCTTCTTCGCCAGGCGGGCATTCTTGAAGCGCCGCCGCAGCCACAGGCCAAAGCCCAGTACCAGCAGGGCGCCCAGCACCCACAGCTCGTACTTCTTGATACTGCCAAGCATGCCTTCGAGTACCGCGCCGAAGTGATAAGAGGCAGCGGCCAGCGCAGTGGCCCAGATCGCTGCGCCAATCCCGTTGAGCAGCAGATAACGTCCCGGCGGATAGCCCGACAGACCGATTGCCACCGGCATTACGGTGCGCAACCCGTAGACAAAGCGGAAGCTCAGCACCCAGATGTCCGGGTGCTTGCGAATATGTTCCAGCGCCCGATCACCCATCAGTTGCCAGCGCGGTTTGCGCGCCAGCAATTTGCGCCCGTGCTTGCGCCCCAGGAAGTACCACAGCTGATCGCCGGCATAACTGCCGAAGAACGCCACGACCACCACCAGATTGATGTCCATGTATCCGCGGAACGCGAGGAAGCCTGCGAGCACCAGAATGGTTTCGCCTTCGAAAAACGTGCCGAGAAAAAGGGCAAAATAGCCGAAGTCATGCAGAAATTGTTGGAGCATTGTCTGGGTGCTGGCGAAATGAACGCGCAGCCTAACCCTTCGTGCACATTCATGAAAGTGTCCAAATGTGTCTCGACGTGAACATTTCCTACAAGGACAATGGATGCGGCTTCCGGTCACAGGGGTGCACATAACTGTCATGCGTTGGTCATAATGGCCGCTTATAACTGTCACGCTCGCCCGCCAGCGCGGGCTCAGGAGTCTGCCGTGAGCTTTACCCCCGCCAACCGTTTGTTTCCTGCAACCCGCCTGCGTCGCAATCGCCGTGATGATTTTTCGCGCCGACTGGTCCGTGAAAACGTTTTGACCGTCGACGATCTGATCCTGCCGGTGTTCGTGCTGGACGGTGAAAACCGTCGCGAAGCGGTGGCCTCGATGCCGGGCGTCGAACGCCTGACCATCGATCTGTTGCTCGAAGAGGCCGCCAAGTGGGTCGAGCTGGGGATTCCGGCATTGGCACTGTTCCCGGTGACGCCACCGGAGCTCAAATCCCTGGACGCCGCTGAAGCCTGGAACCCCAACGGCATCGCCCAGCGTGCTACTCGTGCCTTGCGCGCGCAGTTCCCTGAATTGGGTGTGATCACCGACGTTGCCCTAGACCCGTTCACCACCCACGGTCAGGACGGCATCCTCGACGAAGAAGGCTACGTGCAGAACGACATTACCGTCGACGCACTGGTTAAACAGGCCCTGTCCCACGCCGAAGCCGGCGCTCAGGTGGTGGCCCCGTCGGACATGATGGACGGTCGCATTCAGGCGATCCGCGAAGCGCTGGAGCTAGCCGATCACGTCAATGTGCGAATCATGGCCTACTCGGCCAAGTACGCCAGCGCTTATTACGGCCCGTTCCGCGATGCGGTGGGTTCGGCGCTGAACCTGGGCAAGGCCAACAAGGCCTCCTATCAGATGGACCCGGCCAACAGCAACGAAGCCCTGCACGAAGTGGCGGCGGACTTGTCGGAAGGCGCGGACATGGTCATGGTCAAGCCAGGCATGCCGTATCTGGACATCCTTTACCGGGTCAAAGAAGAATTCAAAGTGCCGACCTTTGTTTATCAGGTCAGCGGCGAATACGCCATGCACATGGCGGCGATCCAGAATGGCTGGTTGAGCGAAGGGGTTATCCTCGAATCCCTGACCGCTTTTAAACGTGCAGGCGCTGATGGCATCCTGACTTACTTTGCCGTCCGCGCTGCTCAATTGTTACGAGAGCAAAAATAGCCCTCCCAGGAACATTCGATGAATACCGAAGGACTCACTGAAGTTGCTGTAAAAGACGCTCAACCTGTGGTGGAGCAAATCGCCGAAACCCCGCCGGAGCTGGAGCCTGCTCCACCCGCGGTGGTGGCCGAGCCTGCTGTGGCGGCGCCAGCGATTGCCATTCCCGGGCTGGATGACAGCAGCCTGTACATCCATCGTGAGCTCTCGCAACTGCAGTTCAATATCCGCGTGCTGGAACAGGCGCTGGACGAGTCCTACCCATTGCTGGAGCGGCTGAAGTTTCTGCTGATCTTCTCCAGCAACCTGGACGAGTTCTTCGAGATTCGTGTGGCCGGCCTGAAGAAGCAGATCACTTTCGCCCGTGAACAGGCCGGTGCCGATGGCTTGCAACCGCACCAGGCCCTGGCCCGCATCAGCGAATTGGTGCACGGTCATGTCGATCGCCAATACGCGATCCTCAACGATATTCTGTTGCCGGAACTGGAAAAACATCAGGTCCGCTTCATCCGTCGCCGCTACTGGACCACCAAGCTCAAGACCTGGGTACGTCGTTATTTTCGCGACGAGATTGCGCCGATCATCACCCCGATCGGTCTCGACCCGACGCACCCGTTTCCGTTGCTGGTGAACAAGAGCCTGAACTTCATCGTCGAGCTCGAAGGCATCGACGCCTTCGGTCGCGACTCCGGTCTGGCGATTATTCCGGCGCCGCGTCTGTTGCCGCGGATCATCAAAGTGCCGGAAGAAGTCGGTGGCCCAGGCGACAACTACGTGTTCTTGTCGTCGATGATCCACGCCCACGCCGATGACCTGTTCCAGGGCATGAAGGTCAAGGGCTGCTACCAGTTCCGCCTGACCCGAAACGCCGACCTCGCGGTCGATACCGAAGACGTAGAAGACCTGGCCCGCGCCTTGCGCGGCGAGTTGTTCTCCCGTCGCTACGGTGACGCGGTGCGACTGGAAGTGGCCGATACCTGCCCGAAACACCTGTCCGATTACCTGCTCAAGCAGTTCAACCTGCACGAGACCGAGCTGTATCAGGTCAACGGTCCGGTCAACCTGACCCGGCTGTTCAGCATCACTGGCCTGGACAGTCATCCGGAGCTGCAATACACGCCGTTCACTCCGCAGATCCCGAAACTGCTGCAGAACAGCGAGAACATTTTCAGTGTGATCAGCAAGCAGGACATCCTGCTGCTGCACCCGTTCGAGTCGTTCACCCCGGTGGTCGACTTGCTGCGCCAAGCGGCCAAGGATCCGCACGTATTGGCGGTTCGGCAGACGTTGTATCGCAGCGGCGCCAACTCCGAAATCGTCGATGCGCTGGTGGATGCTGCGCGCAACGGCAAGGAAGTGACGGCGGTGATCGAATTGCGCGCGCGGTTCGACGAAGAATCCAACCTGCAACTGGCCAGTCGTCTGCAAGCGGCCGGTGCGGTGGTGATTTACGGCGTGGTCGGCTTCAAGACCCACGCCAAGATGATGCTGATTTTGCGCCGCGAGGCTGGCGAGATTGTCCGCTACGCCCACTTGGGTACCGGCAACTACCACGCGGCCAACGCCCGTCTATACACCGACTACAGCCTGCTGACCTCCGACGATGCCTTGTGCGAAGACGTCGGCAAACTGTTCAGCCAGTTGATCGGCATGGGTAAAACCCTGCGCATGAAGAAACTGCTGCATGCGCCGTTCACGTTGAAAAAGGGCATGCTCGACATGATTGCCCGGGAGACGCAGTTCGCCCTCGATGGCAAACCGGCGCACATCATCGCCAAGTTCAACTCGCTGACGGATCCGAAGGTCATCCGCGCGTTGTACAAGGCCAGTCAGTCCGGGGTGCGTATCGATCTGGTGGTGCGCGGCATGTGCTGTCTGCGGCCGGGCATCGCCGGGGTCTCCCACAACATCCACGTGCGTTCGATCATCGGTCGCTTCCTGGAACACACACGGGTCTTCTACTTCCTCAACGGCGGCGAAGAACAGATGTTCCTGTCCAGCGCTGACTGGATGGAGCGCAACCTCGACAAGCGCGTCGAGACTTGCTTCCCGGTCGAGGGCAAGAAGCTGATTTTGCGGGTCAAGAAAGAGCTGGAGCTTTATCTCACCGATAACACCCACAGCTGGAGTTTGCAGGCGGACGGTCGCTACATCCGCAACACGCCGACCGGCAACCAGAACCCGCGCAGTGCCCAGGCCACGCTGCTGGAACGCTTGGGCAGTCCGATTCTTACCGTTCGTTAACGCGGATCAGGCGGACAAAAAAGGGCGACCCATGTGGATCGCCCTTTTTGGTTTTAGTGACATCCCTGTGGCGAGGGAGCTTGCTCCCGCTGGGCTGCGCAGCAGCCCCAAAATCGGTCACCGTATACTTTCTGATAAACCGCAAAGTCAGATGGGGGCGCTTCGCACCCCAGCGGGAGCAAGCTCCCTCGCCACAGGGAAGTGTTCGTCCTTTCCGGGGTTTCAGCGAACGTTAAGCACGAAGCTGACGCGAGTCAGCCATTCCGCTTCCAGGGCGAAGTCGGCCTGGGTCAGCTGGTTATCGTCCAGCCAGTGTTCCGGGAACAACACATCCAGGCTGTGGCCGTTGGCGTGCAACACGACTTGTGGCATTTCCTGGGTGCCGCGAATGTGATGGAACAGAATCGCAAAGCGCAGCAGTACGCACAGGCGAATCAGTTTGATGCCGTCGTCGCCGAAATCGGCGAACTTGTCCTTGGGAATGTTGCGTCGGTGGCCACGCACCAGCAGTGCGAGCATTTGCTGGTCTTCGCGGGAGAATCCGGCCAGGTCCGAGTGTTCGATCAGGTAGGCACCGTGCTTGTGGTACTGATAGTGGGCGATGTCCAGGCCTACTTCATGAACCTTGGCCGCCCACCCCAGCAGTTCGCGCCAGACGCCGTCATCCAGCTGCCAATCCTCGGCCACTTGATCGAAGGCATGCAGCGCCTTGCGTTCGACCCGCGCGGCTTGTTCCAGGTCGACGTGGTAACGCTCCATCAGCGAGCTGAGCGTGCGCTCACGGACATCTTCATGATGATGACGGCCCAACAGGTCATAGAGCACGCCTTCGCGCAGGGCGCCTTCACAGTGGTCCATGCGTTGCAGTTCGAGGGCATCGAAGATCGCTTCGAGAATCGCCAGGCCAGCAGGGAAGATCGCCCGGCGGTCGGGCTTGATGCCTTCGAAGTCGATTTTCTCGACATCGCCGAGTTTGAACAGCTTGCGCTTGAGCCAGGCCAGGCCTTCGGCATTCACTTCGCCGGTACCATGCCCGCCGGCCTTCAGCGCCAGGCCAATGGCGCGAATGGTGCCCGAGGAGCCGATGGCTTCATCCCAGGTCAGGCGGTGCAGGGCGTGTTCGATGCTCATGATCTCCAGCCGCGCCGCGGTGTACGCCTGGGCGTAGCGGGCCGGGGTGATCTTGCCATCTTTGAAATAGCGCTGGGTGAAGCTGACGCAGCCCATTTGCAGGCTTTCGCGCAGCAGCGGTTCGAAGCGCTGGCCAATGATGAATTCGGTACTGCCGCCGCCGATGTCGGCCACCAGGCGTTTGCCCGGGGTGTCGGCGAGGGTGTGGGAGACGCCGAGGTAAATCAGACGCGCTTCTTCACGGCCGGAGATGACTTCTACCGGATGGCCAAGAATTTCTTCGGCGCGGCGGATGAATTCGCCGCGGTTACGGGCTTCGCGCAGGGCGTTGGTGCCGACGATCCGCACGGTGCCGGGCGGCATACCGTTGATCAGTTGGGCAAAACGTTTCAGGCAATCGAGCCCGCGCTGCATGGATTCTTCGCTGAGTTGACGCTCTTCGTCGATGCCGGCCGCCAGCTGAACCTTCTCCCCGAGACGTTCGAGGATACGGATTTCGCCATTCTGGGCCTTGGCCACGACCATGTGAAAGCTGTTGGAGCCGAGGTCGATTGCGGCGATCAGGGACAGATTCTTGGCTTGGGATAGCGGCATGGTCAGGGGTCTCGGTCGATAACCTCGACATCGTGCCACGATCAAACGCTGCCGCCAACGCGCAGGAGCTGTCGAAGGCTGCGATCTTTTACCACGGGTGGCATTCGTGGCGTTGCAGGCGGCCTCTTCGCGGGCAAGCCTCGCTCCTACAAGGAATCTGTGTTGTCCACAATCTCGCGGACAGCACAAAACCCTGTAGGAGCGAGGCTTGCCCGCGAAGACGTCCGAACAGGCGCTGAAGATCTATCAGCCCGCCGCTTCCACCGTCCCAATGAAATTCGCCAGCTCCGCCGTCTGCGGATTGGCAAACAACACCTTCGGATCCCCCACTTCATGCACCTTGCCATGGTGCATGAACACCAACTTGTCCCCCACCTCGCGGGCAAAGCGCATTTCGTGGGTGACCATAATCAGCGTCATGCCTTCCTTGGCCAGTTGCCGGACCACGCTGAGCACCTCATTGACCAGCTCCGGGTCCAGGGCCGAGGTGATTTCGTCGCACAGCAGCACTTTCGGCGACATGGCCAGCGCCCGGGCGATCGCCACGCGCTGTTGCTGGCCGCCGGAGAGTCGATCCGGGAAAGCGTCGAATTTCTCCCCCAGCCCGACCCGTTCCAGCATCTGCTGCGCCAGTTCGGCGGCTTTGGCTTTCGGCACTTTCTGCACCACTTGCGGCGCGAGCATGACGTTTTCGCCCACGGTCAGGTGCGGGAACAGGTTGAACTGCTGAAACACCATCCCGACTTTTTGCCGCAGGCTGCGCAGGTCGGCGCGGGCGGCATCGAGGTATTCGCCGTCGACTTCGATCACGCCATCATTGATCGATTCCAGGCCATTGAGGGTGCGAAGTAACGTGGATTTTCCCGAGCCGCTGCGGCCGATGATCGCCACCACCTGGCCTTCCTCGACGCTCAGGTCGATGCCTTTGAGCACATGGTGATCGCCGTAATATTTATGCAGGGCGGAAATTCTAAGCAGAGGCATGCAGTCTCCTTTCCAGGTAGCGCGCACTGAGGGACAAGGGGTAGCAGAGAAGGAAATAACCGAGCGCCACCAAGCCGTAGACCATGAAGGGCTCGAAGGTCGCGTTGGCGAGCATGCCGCCGGTTTTGGTCAGTTCGGTGAAGCCGATGATCGAGGTGACAGCGGTGCCTTTGACCACCTGCACCGAGAAGCCCACGGTCGGCGCCACGGCGATGCGCAGGGCTTGCGGCAGGATCACGTAACGCAATTGCTCCAGCGGGTTGAGCGCCAGGCTCGACGAGGCTTCCCACTGGCCGTTGGGGATCGAGTCGACACAACCGCGCCAGATCTCCGCCAGGTAGGCGCTGGTGAACAGCGTCAGGGCAATCGCCGCCGCCATCCATGGTGAAATTTCCACCCCGGCCAACGCCACGCCGAAGAACACCAGAAACAGCTGCATCAACAGCGGCGTGCCCTGGAACAGTTCGATGTAGGTGCGGGCGAAGTTGCTGGGCAGGGATTTTTTTGAAATCCGCATCACCATGATCAGCAAACCGATCAGCCCACCACCGATAAACGCCACCAGCGACAATGCCAGGGTCCATTGCAGGCCCGTGAGCAGGTTGCGCAGGATGTCCCAGAAGGTAAAATCGCTCATTGGCTGTTCCTTGCTATGTAGCGGCGGCCGATCCAGTTCAGCAATTGGCGGATCAGCAGCGCCATGCACAGGTAGATCAGTGTGGTCAGGACATAGGTTTCAAAGGCGCGAAAGTTGCGCGATTGAATGAAGTTGGCGGCAAAGCTCAACTCTTCGGTGGCAATCTGCGAACAGACCGCCGAACCAAGCATGACGATGATGATCTGGCTGCTCAGGGCTGGCCAGACCTTGCCCAGCGCCGGCAGCAGAACCACGTGGCGGAAGGCTTCGAAACGGGACATCGCCAGGGCGGCCGCAGCTTCCAGCTGCCCTCGCGGGATGGCTTGGATGCCGGCGCGGATGATCTCGGTCGAATAGGCGCCAAGGTTGATCACCATCGCCAGCACCGCCGCCTGCCATTCGGAAATCTGCAGGCCCAGCGACGGCAAGCCGAAGAAGATGAAAAACAACTGCACCAGGAAAGGCGTGTTGCGAATCAACTCGACGTAAACCCCGAAAATGCCGGCGAACGGGCGGATGTTCCACGCCCGCACCAGCGCCCCGACGATGCCCAGACCGACCCCGAGCACCGCGCCAATGGCCGTCAGCTCAAGGGTGAACAGCGCACCGCGCAGCAGCAGATCGGTGTTTTCCACCACTGGCAAGAAATCGAACTGATAAGCCATAAGTCGTCTCCCGCGCGAACGATCAGAGATCGGCCGGCAGCGGTTCTTTCAGCCAGGTTTGCGAATTCTTTTCCAGCGCACCGTCAGCCTTGGCCGTGGCGAGGATGTCGTTGACCTTGCCCAGCAGCGCCGGCTCGTTCTTGTTCACGCCGACGTACACGGGCGAATCCTTGAGCTTCACTTTCAGGGCCGGCACGCGTTTCGGGTTTTTCTCACTGATTGCCACCATCACCACGTTGCCGCTGGCGATCAGGTCGACTTGCCCCGCGAGGTAGGCGGCGATGGTCGAGTTGTTGTCTTCGAAGCGTTTGATGGTCGCGCCTTCGGGGGCGACTTTGGTCAACTCGATGTCTTCGATGGCGCCACGGGTGACGCTGATGGTTTTGCCCTTGAGATCGTCCAGGCCCTTGATGGCGGCGTCTGGCGGGCCGAATACGGCGAGGTAGAACGGCGCGTAGGCACGGGAAAAATCGATGACTTTCTCGCGCTCAGGGTTTTTGCCGAGGCTGGAAATCACCAGGTCGACCTTGCCGGTGGTCAGGAACGGGATGCGATTGGTGCTGTTGACCGGGGTCAGTTCGAGTTTGACCTTGAGTTGGTCGGCCAGCAGTTTGGCGGTGTCGATGTCCAGGCCCCGAGGTTTCATGTCCGGGCCGACCGAACCGAACGGCGGGAAGTCTTGGGGCACGGCGACTTTGAGGGTGCCGCGTTTGACCACATCCTCCAGACCGTCGGCGTGGGCGGGTGCCTGGCTCAGCATCAGGCTGGCAAACAGGGCTGCGAGGAGGACGCTGTAACGCTGGGTCATGGCAAATCTCCGGATCGGCGGGAAGTGATTTCTGCGGATCGACAGAGCACGGGTCATGCCAAGATTGGCGTTTGGGGGGCACAGGCCACGGTTTTGCTGGTGTCGTTCGGTCTTACTGGTCTGAACAGTTGGGTGGCATTTCGCACCCTGATGGCGCACCCGTGAAAATTCCCGAACCCCCATGGGGCACGACTTGCCGGACGTCGCGAATAGCTTTACAACTAGCCGCTCATTGGCCTGGCTCGTCTGAAAAACCATGAACTCGATCTCCCGCGCCGTACCCGAAGTGGCGCTGCAAGCCATCCGCAAACTGATCACCGAGCAAGGTTTCGGGGCGGGGGATGCCTTGCCCTCGCAGCGGGACCTGGCGGTGCAATTGGGGGTCAGTCGGGCGTCACTACGCGAGGCGTTGTCGTCCCTGAGTGCGCTGGGCGTGATCACTATCCAGCCGGGCAAGGGCGTATTCGTGCAATCGCCGGTCGATTTGCCCCGGGGTGATGCAGCGCCAAGCTGGCCGTTCGCGGCCCAGGCATCGCCGCTGGACATCTTCCAGTTGCGCTACGCGCTAGAGGGGTTTGCCGCCGGGCTGGCGGCCGTGACCCTGAGCACCGATGAACTCGATGCCCTGGAAGACAATGTCGCTGCCATGCGCAATGAACTGCGTGCCGCCGACTTCGAGGCGGCGGCGCGACTGGATTTCGAGTTTCATCGGCGCATCCTTCTGGCCAGTGGCAATCAGGCGATGCTGAGCATCCTGACGGCCAGCGCCGACATCTTCCTGGAGAGCCAGAAGCTACCGTTCATCCGGGCCGAACGGGCCATGGAAACCTGGCAGGAACACCGTAAAATCCTCCGCGCGCTGGCTCGTCGGGCTTCTGGCGCCGCGCAGAAGGCGATGCAGGAGCATGTGCGCAACGCCGCACTGCGCACTGGAATCGCGTTCGTTGCTCCCGCCACCTCGTGACTTGAGCTATACCCAAACTCATGGGCCACCATAGCGAGACTCAATCATCTGCACCTTCCTGAACGAGGGAAGGGCAGCTATGATGGGCCACGTTTTTTTGCTTACAACCTGGAGACTTCCATGAGCAGCGATCTTATCAAACACGTTAGCGACGCTAGCTTCGAGGCCGACGTACTCAAGGCCGAAGGCGCTGTACTGGTCGACTACTGGGCTGAATGGTGCGGCCCTTGCAAAATGATCGCTCCTGTTCTGGACGAAATCGCCGAGACCTACAAAGGCAAGCTGACCGTTGCCAAGCTGAACATCGACGAAAACCAGGAAACTCCGGCCAAGCACGGCGTGCGCGGTATCCCGACGCTGATGCTGTTCAAGAACGGCAACGTCGAAGCCACCAAGGTTGGCGCGCTGTCGAAGTCGCAACTGGCTGCTTTCCTCGACGCCAATATCTAAGCGTTGTTATAAAGTGTCATGAAAAGGCCCCGCTTATTGCGGGGCCTTTTCGTTATTGAGGGCTAGACGCTCCGAAACTCAGGTGGTACATTCGGCCCCGCACTGGTTTCTCCACTGCCCCCTGCTAGCCGTCGCCGACGCACTCCTTTTCGAATAAGTACGCGATCCTGTCGCCTTCTCTGCGGCGCGGCCTCATTAAGCCAAAAGCTTAATTTCCCCCCTCCATAAATGATTACGTCATTCCTATATGAATCTGACTGAACTCAAGCAAAAGCCGATTACCGAACTGCTCGAATTGGCCGAACAGATGGGCATAGAAAATATGGCCCGTTCGCGCAAGCAGGACGTGATTTTCTCCCTGCTCAAAAAGCACGCTAAAAGCGGCGAGGAAATCTCCGGTGATGGCGTGCTGGAGATTCTCCAGGACGGCTTCGGCTTCCTGCGCTCCGCTGACGCTTCCTATCTCGCCGGCCCAGACGATATCTACGTCTCGCCGAGCCAGATCCGCCGCTTCAACTTGCGCACCGGTGACACCATCGTTGGCAAGATCCGCCCTCCAAAGGAAGGCGAGCGGTATTTCGCGCTGCTCAAGGTCGACACGATCAATTACGATCGTCCCGAGAACGCGAAAAACAAGATTCTCTTCGAGAACCTGACCCCGCTGTTCCCGACCGTGCGCATGAAGATGGAAGCCGGCAACGGTTCCACCGAAGACTTGACCGGTCGTGTCATCGACCTGTGCGCCCCGATCGGCAAAGGCCAGCGCGGCCTGATCGTTGCACCGCCGAAAGCCGGTAAAACGATCATGTTGCAAAACATCGCGGCGAACATCGCACGTAACAATCCTGAAGTTCATCTGATCGTGCTGCTGATCGACGAACGTCCGGAAGAAGTAACCGAAATGCAGCGCACCGTGCGCGGCGAAGTGGTTGCCTCGACGTTCGACGAGCCGCCAACCCGCCACGTGCAGGTTGCCGAAATGGTGATCGAGAAGGCCAAGCGTCTGGTCGAGCACAAAAAGGACGTGGTGATCCTGCTCGACTCCATCACTCGTCTGGCGCGTGCCTACAACACCGTGATCCCAAGCTCCGGCAAGGTGCTGACCGGTGGTGTCGATGCCCACGCCCTGGAGAAACCGAAACGTTTCTTCGGCGCTGCACGGAACATCGAAGAAGGCGGCTCATTGACCATCATCGCTACCGCGCTGGTTGAAACCGGCTCGAAGATGGACGAAGTGATCTACGAAGAATTCAAAGGCACTGGCAACATGGAACTGCCTCTGGATCGCAAGATCGCGGAAAAACGAGTGTTCCCCGCCATCAACATCAACCGCTCCGGTACCCGCCGCGAAGAGTTGCTGACGGCCGACGACGAACTGCAGCGTATGTGGATCCTGCGCAAGCTGTTGCACCCGATGGACGAAGTTTCTGCCATCGAGTTCCTGGTCGACAAACTGAAACAGACCAAGACCAACGACGAGTTCTTCCTGTCGATGAAACGCAAGTAAATCGCAGAAAGTCAGCAAAAGCCGGGGAAACCCGGCTTTTTGCTATCTGATTTTTGATGAACCGGCAGTTCGTGGTTCTGAATAGAGGGGTTCGGCGCTAAACTGCCTGCCCCGAACGCCACGGCCAACACGAGGCTCACGCATGCAGTATCGCGACTTGCGCGACTTTATCAGCGGCCTGGAAAAGCGCGGCGAACTCAAGCGCATCCAGGTTCCAGTGTCCCCAGTGCTCGAAATGACCGAGGTCTGCGATCGCACGTTGCGAGCCAAGGGCCCGGCGCTGCTTTTCGAAAACCCTACCGGTTATGACATTCCAGTACTCGGCAATCTGTTCGGCACCCCCGAGCGCGTGGCGCTGGGCATGGGTGCAGAAGCGGTCAGCGAATTGCGCGAAATCGGCAAGCTGTTGGCGTTCCTCAAGGAGCCCGAGCCGCCGAAGGGCCTGAAGGACGCCTGGTCCAAGCTGCCGATCTTCCGCAAGATCATTGCCATGGCGCCGAAAGTCGTCAAAGACGCGGTCTGCCAGGAAGTGGTCATCGAAGGCGACGATGTCGATCTGGCGATGTTGCCCGTGCAGACCTGCTGGCCGGGTGATGTTGGCCCGCTGATCACCTGGGGCCTGACCGTCACCAAAGGTCCGAACAAGGATCGCCAGAACCTCGGTATCTACCGTCAGCAAGTGATCGGCCGCAACAAGGTGATCATGCGCTGGCTGAGCCACCGTGGTGGCGCGCTGGATTACCGCGAGTGGTGCGAGAAGCATCCGGGTCAGCCGTTCCCGGTGTCCGTGGCGCTGGGCGCTGACCCGGCGACGATTCTCGGCGCTGTGACGCCGGTGCCGGACAGCCTCTCCGAATATGCTTTCGCCGGTCTATTGCGAGGCAACCGCACTGAACTGGTGAAGTGCCGAGGCAACGACCTGCAAGTGCCGGCCACCGCCGAGATCATCCTCGAAGGGGTGATCCATCCGGGAGAAATGGCCGACGAAGGCCCGTATGGCGACCACACCGGCTACTACAACGAAGTCGACAGCTTCCCGGTGTTCACCGTCGAGCGCATCACCCATCGGATCAAACCGATCTACCACAGCACCTACACCGGCCGTCCGCCGGATGAGCCGGCGATTCTCGGTGTGGCGCTGAACGAAGTGTTCGTGCCGATCCTGCAAAAGCAGTTCCCGGAGATCACCGACTTCTACCTGCCGCCCGAAGGCTGCTCGTACCGCATGGCCATCGTGACCATGAAGAAGTCGTATCCCGGCCATGCCAAGCGGGTAATGCTCGGTGTCTGGTCGTTTTTGCGACAATTCATGTACACCAAGTTCGTTATTGTCACTGACGACGATATCAACGCGCGGGACTGGAACGACGTGGTCTGGGCCATCACCACGCGCATGGACCCCAAGCGCGACACGGTAATGATCGACAACACGCCGATCGACTACCTGGACTTCGCTTCGCCGGTCTCCGGCCTGGGTTCGAAGATGGGGCTCGATGCCACGCATAAATGGCCGGGCGAAACCACTCGCGAGTGGGGTCGGGTTATTGTCAAGGATGAAGCCGTTACCCAACGGATCGATGCCATCTGGAATCAGTTAGGAATAGATTGATGCGTGTAACTTTGCAGCCCTCCGGAGCCGTGCTACAGATTCTGCCCGGCGAGCGGATTCTCGATGGCGCGCGACGCCTGGGCTATGAATGCCCACAAAGTTGTCGCAACGGCAATTGCCATGTGTGTGGCGCGTTGCTGGTGGAAGGGCGGGTCGAACAGGCCGGCGATGTGCGGGATCATGGCGAGTTCTACACTTGCATTGCAGAGCCGCTGGAAGACTGCATCGTGCTGTGGGATGGCGTGCTCGCGCTGGGAGAACTGCCGGTGCGCAGCGTGTCGTGTCAGGTCATTGAGTGCAGGGACGTCGGCGGCGATACCTGGCGCGTGCATCTGCGTGCGCCAGCGGGCAAGCCGCCGCGCTATCACGCCGGCCAGTATTTGATGATCGAGCGTGAGAGTGGCGAGAAATCCGCCTTCTCCCTGGCCTCTGCACCGCACTCCGGCCGCGACCTGGAAATTCATGTACTGGCGCGCGAAAGCAGTGCGCTGAGCCTGATCGAACAACTTCAGCGCAACCCGATGGTGCGGATCGAGGTGCCGTTCGGCGATACCCATCTGGCGGAACTGCCGGACGGTCCACTGGTACTGATTGCTGCCGGTACTGGCATGGGCCAGATCCACAGCCTGATCGAACATTGCCGGGCCACGGGGTTCAAGCATCCGGTGCATCTGTATTGGGGCGTGCGTCGTCCCGAAGACTTTTATGACATTGAGCATTGGGATGAATGGCTGAAACTGCCGAATTTGTTCCTGCATAAAGTCGTCAGCGATCAATGCGGCTGGCAGGGACGTTGCGGCATGTTGCATGAGGCGGTGTGTGAAGACTTCCCTGATCTTAAAGCTCTGCACGTCTACGCCAGCGGCTCTCCGGCCATGGTCTACGGCACGCTGGACGCGCTGGTTGAAGCCGGGATGGATGCTCATCAGATGCGCGCCGACGTGTTTGCCTACGCTCCGCGACCTTAAGCGTTATAACTCCATATATAGCCGATCGGTATTTATAGATTTATATAAATGCCGGTAGGTTATATGTCTTGCAGGCAATAAGTTAAGCGCTGTGCCATGGCACTTAAATTGCCTTAAATCATATGTGCCTTATTGTTACAGCGGTGCGTTCTATTAAGTAATTCTTACCCGCGGGGAGCTGAACGCTATTCGCCATGAGCGCCATTGAATCTGCTTTTTTGAATCTGGCTTACCCTCCGCGGCTCGATCTGGGGCCGCAGCTTACGCACGAACAATTGCTCAGCTCGATGCAGTCGACTATGGCGCGCCACAAGGGTGGGCCGGTTTGGCTGTTCGCTTATGGTTCGCTGATCTGGCGCCCTGAATGTCCGGCGGTTGAGCGAGTGCGCGGTCGCGTGCATGGCTACCATCGCGGTTTGTACCTGTGGTCCCACGAACATCGCGGTACGCCGGAAGTGCCCGGGCTGGTGTTTGGTCTGGATCGCGGCGGCTCTTGCAGCGGGTTCGCCTATCGCTTGCCCGAAGAGCAACTCGAAGCGTCTCTCTATGCACTTTGGCAGCGTGAGATGCCATTCCCGTCCTATCGCCCACACTGGCTCAACTGCCGTCTTGAAGACGGAGGCCAGGTTCAGGCATTGGGATTTGTATTGGAGCGACACCTGCCCAGCTATGCCGGCAACTTGCCGGATCATGTGCTGAGCCAGGTGTTCGAAAGCGCTTGTGGGCGTTACGGCACCACTCGCGAGTATGTCGAGCAGACTGCCCACGCCCTGCGTAGCCACGCCATGCCAGACCGGAATCTGGAGGCGCGGCTCAAGCGCTGCAAATCAAAGGCTGATCAGGCGATCGCTTCGCGGCTCTGACTGGCGACGTTCTTGTGGCCCAGGGTGGGTGCGAGGAACGCCATCGCCAGCAGGCAGGCAACGACCAACAGAATGAAGCCGCCATCCCAGCCGAAATAGTCCACCGTGTAACCCATCAGGGCACTGGCCGCGACTGAACCACCCAGATAACCAAACAAACCGGTGAAACCGGCAGCCGTACCTGCGGCCTTCTTGGGCACCAACTCCAGCGCTTGCAGGCCGACCAGCATCACCGGACCGTAGATCAGGAAGCCGATCGCGAACAGCGAGATCATATCGACCATTGGATTGCCCGGTGGATTCAGCCAATACACCACAGTCGCCACGGTCACCAGCGCCATGAACACCATGCCGGTCAGGCCACGGTTGCCACGGAAGATCTTGTCCGACATCCAGCCGCACAACAGCGTGCCGGGAATGCCTGCCCACTCGTACAGGAAATACGCCCACGACGTTTTGTCGAAATCGAAGTGTTTGACCTCTTTGAGGTAGGTCGGCGCCCAGTCCAGGATGCCGTAGCGCAGCAAGTAGACGAAGACGTTAGCCAGGGCGATGAACCAGAGCATTTTGTTGCGCAGCACGTATTTGACGAAGATGTCCTTGGCGCTGAATTCTTCTTCGTGGCTGGCGTCGTAGCCTTCCGGGTAATCGTTCTTGTACTTCTCGATGGGCGGCAAGCCCGTCGATTGCGGGGTATCGCGCATGACAATGAAGGCAAATACAGCGACCAGCAACGCCACCGCTGCCGGTACGTAGAACTTGCTGTGCCAGTCGTTGAACCAACCCATGCCGAGTATCGCCAGCGGGCCGATCAAACCACCGCCGACGTTATGCGCGGTGTTCCATACCGAAACCACACCGCCGCGTTCTTTCTGCGACCACCAGTGCACCATGGTTCGCCCGCTCGGTGGCCAACCCATGCCTTGCGCCCAGCCATTGATGAACAACAGGATGAACATCATGGTCACGCTGGACGTCGCCCAGGGTGCGAAACCGAAAATAAACATCACCCCGGCGGACATCACCAGGCCAAAGGGCAGGAAGTAGCGAGGGTTGGAGCGGTCGGACACGATGCCCATCAAAAACTTGGAAAGGCCGTAGGCGATTGCAATCGCCGACATCGCCACCCCGAGTTGGCCTTTTGTATAGCCTTGGGCGATCAGATCCGGGAACGCCAGGGTGAAGTTCTTGCGCAGCAGGTAGTAACCCGCATACCCAATGAAAATCCCGGCGAAGATCTGCCAGCGAAGTCGTTTGTAGGTGTCGTCTATTTTTTCTTCAGGCAATGGAGCCTGATGTGCAGCAGGACGAAAGAAAGCAAACATTCAAGGGCTCCAGATTTCTTGTTTTGACTGCGGATGTGAATGTTACAGTTTCGTTACCGAAAATAGCACTGGTTCGCATCGGCCAAATAGCGGAAATGTTGGAGATCGCATGTTCTTTTATGAACATGTCGCTCAGGTATAAATGAAGGGCGGTGTGGGAAACGTTACCTCGCGGGTCTTCATGCCTTCATCTGTCCGGAGTAGGGCAGTTCTTTGGGAAATGTCCTTCATTCAAACGAGAAACCGGTGCATTCAGCTCCAAGCCCTCGAGCCTTACCCTTTGTGCGGGTGTCAGGTCTGGCATTTCAGTCGCAAAAGGGGAGGGGTTATGCGGTGGTTTGCGTTGATTGTTTTGTGTGTGGTTTCCAGCGGTGTTCGCGCAGGGGAGGTGTTCCTGATACCGGCGGACAATCCCAAGCCGACTTACCCAAGGGCACTTTACCGGGCTGGAATCACGGGTGAGGTTCGGGTCAACTTGACCGTCCATGCCGATGGATCGGTCAGTAAGCTAGTCGTTCCAGAAGACGCTCACCCCGAGCTTGCCGAAGCCTCCCGGTTTGCGATCAGCCAGTGGCGATTCCAGCCATGGGAAATCAGCGACGATCGCCCGGCGCAAATTCAGGTAGTCGCGCCCATGGTCTTCAGGCTGGACGATACCCCGCCTATTCACGCTAACGAAGAATTGAAGAAGTTACGTTGTTCAGATGTCAGTCGAGTAGCACAGTATTTTCGGATTTCTCGTGGGTGGATCTGCCGGTTTTCAATTGGACACGCAGTTATCTGACCCACTCTATTTCGCCAGCGCAATTTCCGGAGGAGAAGCGTCTGGCACTTATCGCCAAACTCAATAAAAGTGTTCCTTCAATTGTTCGGCGATGTAATGAGCATCCTGCGAGCCGGTATGTGCGTTTTCTGCCACAGGATATTCGCGAGCTGCTGTAGGAAAGTGTGGAGCGCGGCCGTACGGCCGCGCTCCTTTACATTACTTGAGTTGTTCGGCTTTGAAGCCTGGTTTACCGTTTGCTTTACGCCATTCTTTGATGCTGTTCAGTATTCCAATGGGGGAATTGTCAATATCTTGCTCAGGATAGAAAAGGATATCAGTACCATTCGGGTGCTCAGAGGCATCGACTATTTGGTGAACAAGAGTATCCAGCTCTTCTTCGGATGAGTATTCGCCGAGAAACAATCTATTGATCATCTCTAGGAATTCAGATTCGGTATATTGATCGTAAGGTTTTATTGGATTCATAGAGACTCACCATTGTCCTTTGAGTGTTCAGCAATATGAGTTTTTGGAGTTGTTATTACCATGTTGTCAATATTATAGACTTCGCCGCCTTTACCAATAGGAAGCACATGGTGGATTTCGAATTTTTCACGTCCGCCCACTTGTTCGCTTCGAGGGGCATAGGGTGAGTATCCACCTTTTGCTATCGTTTTGTTTAGAGGACTGAGTTGCTTGCTCAATTCTGAATCATTTGTCACAGCACTCCAGAATTTCTCCCTGAATTTATCAAAGCTCCTGAAGTCCTGACCACGCAACTGATCCGCTATCTGAGCAGGAATCGGAGCACCACCAACCTCCCCCGCGCTACCGAGCCAATTCTCCCCAACGGTTTGACCCATTCCAGTCACCGTACCCGGTTCATAGCGCGGGCCCGAACGGCTGACCATGACATAGACGGGTTCAATTCCCGACTCTGCTGGAAACTCCAAAATGTAATCATCAACGTCGGCCTGATCACACATCGGATGTTCGTCAGTCCGGCCCTCTATTTGCGTGACTCTGGCACCTGGGTAAATCTTGATGTCAGATTGATGGGCAGGTAACTCCGTTGAGCCTAGGGAATCATCACCAGGCGCATTATTCGCTGTCCAGGTCAGCGTTCTTGGTAGAAGGCCTTCCGTTGTGAATGTGTAGAGATTCGTCTCAGGATCAAGTTTTACTTGCCTTACTTGGACGAAGGGTGAGTTACCAGACGGGGTGAAATAGAGTTGGGTGTGTTCTCCGTGTACTGACGCTACGACACGGTATGGCAACCAATCCGTTTGGGCTTTGCCTTTGTGTCGGATAGGGGTGTATACCTCGTCTTCTCCAAATTGCGACAATGGGATGGTGACCACGACAGGATTGCGTTGGAGTTCACCGTTTCCTAACGTCGGGGTGTAGAACACTGATGCAAAAAGTGCGGCCACCGGTCCGCTAATTGCCAAGGCTCGCAGGTTGCTCAGGGACTCAGTTGCTCTACTTACAGAGAAGGGTGCGCCTTCATACCCAGCGATTACCCCATCCGGAGTGATTACCAAAGATCGAGCGGATGCTGCCGCGCCGCTGACCGTAGCTAGGTTTACATTTTCGATCCCATGTTTTACTCGGACTAATGCCTCGATGTTATGTTGTACTTTTCCCAGCGAGCCCCAGCGTTTGCCGCTCTTTGGAAAGCCGTAGAAGCCACCGACCTCGCGCTCCGCTTCAGACGCTTTGAGGTTTGCAGCATACAGTTCTTGGTATTTTTTCTTCATCCATCGCAGTTTTTCGTCAATACCCTCAGGTTGGTTCTGGGTGAGTTGGTGAAGCATTGCGTCGAACCGATCAGCGAGTTCAGTCGCGATCTGCTGCTTCCTTCGTTGTTCCGCTCTCCTTGCTTCTTCTTGCTTGGCCCGAAGCTCTGCTTTGGCTTGTTGCTCCGCAATGTCCCTGGCCCGAGCCTCTGCTTGCCGCGCTGCCTTCTGACGAGCCTGAGCCTCTGCTTGCCGTGCTGCCTCTTGACGAGCCCGCGCATCCGCATAAGCGGCATTGAGCTGATTTGAACGCTGCGTAAGAAGGCGGATGGACTCGGTATAGAGTTTGACCGAATATCCGGCGGCGTAAGATCGCGCCCAATGTTTGTGTGTTTCCCTCGCACTGTAATCTTGGTGAATGTAGCGATTGAAGGTGCTTATATACTCCTGATTTGATTTGTTGTTTGGGTCGCTGCCATAAAACGAATTCGCCTCTTTCAAGCTGCTTTGCAAACGTTCTGTTTTCAGCTGAATTAACCGATTTACGATTAATTGGTCGCGCTCGATGCTGGGTGAGTCGGTCGGCATGGTTGTTGTGGTACTTGCTGCGCCATTCCTAGAAAGTTCGTGCTGTATTTGCTGCTGAAGATCATTAAGCTTAGCCTCGTATTCGCTTTTTATATCACTGTGAAGGCTTAACGTTCTTTCTGCAACTCTCGGTGTCATTCGAAAATCGTCTTGTATCCTGTTTAGGTATCCACCTCCTCCAAAGACTCGTGAATAGCTTTGTTGTTTGTATGGATTAATCTCGGTTACATCTATATGTAAGGTCTGGCCTGGCTGCCAGTTTTGATCGCTCATACAGTTACTCCCTGTGTCTGTATGGAATCAAACTAATGCAAGACCTTGCAGAGAGGGCGTTACATAATTACCACCACACCAATTGAAAATTAATGTGTTGCTGCCGGCTTTTCAAACCTGCCCAATGAAAAGGCCAGAACAACCTTGTCGCTTGTCCTGGCCCTTTTTGTGCCTCGCGCTGATTCAGCGAACCTGCACCACCACCTTCCCGACCACCTTACGCTGGCCAAGATCATTAATCGCCTGCGCCGCATTGCTCAGCGGATACACCTGCGACACCAACGGCTTCAACTTGCCCTCGGCGAACCAGACAAACAGTTGCTGGAAGTTTGCCGCGTTATCCTGCGGCTGGCGTTGGGCGAAGGAGCCCCAGAACACGCCGACCACCGCTGCGCCTTTAAGCAGTGCCAGGTTCACGGGCAGCTCAGGGATTCGTCCGCTGGCGAAGCCGACTACCAAAAGACGGCCGTTCCAGGCGATGGCGCGGATGGCCTGGTCGAACAGGTCGCCGCCCACCGGATCGTAAATCACATCGGCGCCCTGGCCGTCGGTCAGGCGTTTGATTTCTTCTTTGAGGCTGGTTTCGCTGTAGTTGATCAACTCGTCGGCGCCGGCGGCCTTGGCCACCGCGAGTTTTTCCGCACTGCTGGCGGCAGCGATCACCCGGGCGCCCATGGCTTTGCCGATTTCCACGGCAGCGAGGCCGACGCCGCCGGAAGCGCCGAGCACCAGCAACGTTTCGCCGGGTTGCAGGTTGCCCCGTTGCTTGAGGGCGTGCATCGACGTGCCGTAGGTCATGCTGAACGCGGCGGCGGTGTTGAAGTCCATCGATGGCGGAATTGGCAGCACGTTGTAGCCCGGCACCGCGACCTGCTCGGCGAAGCTGCCCCAGCCAGTCAGGGCCATGACCCGGTCACCGACCTTGAGGTGGCTGACCTTTTCGCCCACCGCGCTGACCACGCCTGCCGCTTCGCCGCCCGGTGAAAACGGGAAGGGTGGTTTGAACTGGTATTTGCCCTCGATGATCAGCGTGTCCGGGAAGTTCACCCCGGCGGCGTGCACGTCCAGCAGGATTTCGTTCTTCTTCGCAACAGGACTGGCGACGTCTTCCAGCACCAGCGATTCGGCAGGGCCGAAGGCTTTGCACAGCACGGCTTTCATCAGGGCTATTCCTTTGGGAGTGATGGCCGATAAGTGTAGGTGTGTGAGTCGATGGGTCAACGAGCATGCCCGACCCTGATAGTCAGCCATAAGCTTGTGCTTGGGCGGCGGGTCGTTATGCTAGGCCGCAAACCGGATAAGGAGCGAATTGTGAAAGCGTGGATCATGTTGATGCTGGCCCTGTCTCTGCCTGTGGCAGCGATGGCCGAAGCAGCCAAAGAAGGTGAAGCCCCGAAGGTCAACTACATCACCCTCAGCCCGCCATTCGTGGGTAACTATGGGCTGGACGGTACACCGAAGCTCAAGGTCTACAAGGCCGATGTGGCGTTGCGGGTGACCGGCGAAGAGGCGACCAAAGCGGTGAAGGCCAATGAGCCATTGATCCGTAATCAGCTGGTGGCGTTGTTTGCGCAGCAGACCACCGAAGCCATGAACAACGTCGAAGCCAAGGAAAAACTGCGTCAGGAAGCCTTGAAGCAGACCCAGCAAGTGATGAATGACGAAACCGGCAAGCCGGTGGTTGAGGATTTGTTGTTCAACAACCTGATCATTCAGTAATTTTTCGCTGTCCGGACGGGCCTCATCGCGGGCAAGCCCGCTCCCACAATGATCTCCAGTGAATGCAGCTTTTGCATCCACCCCAGATACCTGTGGGAGCGGGCTTGCCCGCGATGACATTCGGAGTAGCGCTGGAGATTTACGGCGTGAGCGCAATCACCGCCGCCCACTGCTCGGCCGTCACCGGCATCACCGACAGTCGCGAGCCTTTCTGCACCAGTGGCATCTCGGCCAGCGGCGTTTGCTGTTTCAGATAATCCAGCTTCAACACTTTGGGGAACGTCTCAACGTGAGCAACATCGATCGCGCTCCAGGCGTTTTTCTCTGCAGTGGCCTTCGGATCGAAGTAATGACTTTCAGGCTCCAGCGCCGTCGGGTCCGGATACGCGGCCTCGACAATCTTTCCGATCCCGGCAATCCCGGGCTCCGGGCAGCTGGAATGGTAGAAAAAGAACTCGTCACCCACCGCCATGGCCCGTAGAAAGTTACGCGCCTGGTAGTTGCGAACCCCATCCCAACGCGCTCGGCCAAGTTTCTCCAGGTCTTTGATCGAGAGTTCGTCGGGCTCGGATTTCATCAGCCAATAGGCCATGGTTTTTGCTCCTTGCGAGGTGAGTGGGCGGGTTGTCGGCAATTTTATGACAAACCGACGGTCGGTTGACGCCAGCGTTTGCGTGTCAGTTCACGTTGTCGCAAAATGCCGGCCTTCTAAGCTTGACGCTGCTGCACGGCCTACACCTACAACGGAAACCGCTGCTGTCATCGTGTTGATGTGCCTTTGGGGGGCAATCGATGAAACGCAAACCGGATTTACTATGGATTTTGGTTATTTTATTCGGCCTTGGCGTCGTGACCACCGGCTATGCCCAAAGCCTGTGGAGCAACAAGACCAATGCTCCCGTCGAGATCGCGCAGCAACAGCCGTCGGCCTTCAAACGCTGAACCTGTCTTTTCGACGCCGCTGAAATCAGTGGCGTCTAGTGCGCGAAATACCACGCCTTGTCCGTGACCGTTCCCTGCAGCGGCACATCCCAGCTCGCCTGAGCCAATCGTTGAACTTTCTGACATTCATGGGCCAGGCCCAGCAGTGTCGGCTTGCGCCAGTTTTTGCGGCGCGCCAGGTACGCCAGGCTCCGGTCATAGAAGCCACCGCCCATCCCCAGGCGCCCGCCGACATCGTCAAACCCCACCAATGGCAACAGCACCAGATCCAGCGCCCAGACCTTGCGTTGTCGGGCGATGTTGTGTCGTGGTTCGGGGATACGGAAACGGTTGGGTTTGAGCTTTTCGCCGGGACGAATCCGCTGAAACACCATTTTGGTTCGCGGCCAGGCACTGAGCACCGGCAGATACGTCGCCTTGCCCCGCCGTTGCGCAGCACGCATCAGCAGGCGCGGATCGATTTCGCCGTCGGTGGGCAGGTACAGGGAGATGTGTTTTGCGCGGCGGAACAGCGGGTGCCGGGCCAATTGTTTATACAGCCCGCGAGCGGCCTCGCGCTGCTGACTGGGGGTCAGTGCGCGGCGGGCCTTGCGCAGCATGCGTCGAAGTTGCGGGCGGGGCAGCAGCGCAGGTTCGGTCATGGATTCAGGCTTCGGAAGTGCGAGTACTGAAGCGTACCCGTAAAAAAGCCGATGCCGGTATGAAAACCGGCATCGGACTGGAATCAGGCTCCCCGGATGAACCGCTGTCGACTTAGCCCTTGAACCCGAAAGTTCAAGGTGGAAGATGCAGTAGGCTTTAAGGCTTTCCGTCTAGCGGACATGCACACCAGCCCAACGTGCAACCTCCAGGGTAGTGCGAATCGGCTCAGGGACGTCGTCAACTGGCAAGCACCCCAGGGAGTGAGGCGAGTATACCCCAAGCGGTCACGCGAATCAGCCCTTGGTGACATCCGGGTCGGTCGACAGCACCAGATCGACGCGGTCCAGCAGGTCGCGAACCTGCTCTCGGGTCGAGCCGCTGGCCTGCACATCCGGGCGTTCTTCCTTGTGCAGAAGATCGTGCGTGATGTTCAGCGCGGCCATCACGGCGATGCGATCGGCGCCGATGACTTTGCCGCTGCTGCGGATTTCGCGCATCTTGCCGTCCAGGTAACGGGCAGCGCTGATCAGGTTGCTGCGCTCTTCCTGGGGGCAGATGATCGAATACTCTTTGTCGAGGATCTGCACGGTAACGCTATTGCTTGAACTCATGAGTCTTGCTCCAGGGCCTTGAGGCGCGAAATCATCGATTCGACCTTACGCCGGGCGATTTCATTTTTTTCAATGAGGTGCGCGCGTTCCTCGCGCCAGGTCTTTTCCTGAGCTAATAGGAGTCCATTCTGACTCTTTAGTTGCTCGACTCGAGTAATTAGCAGTTCGAGTCTGGCCATCAGCGCTTGCAGGTCGGTGTCTTCCATTTTGTCCACTGGTTGTGTCTGATGGGTGGCAGGCTCTGTACAAAACTGCCTACGCGTCGATCATGCTGCGTTAAAAACAGGCTCGCCTGATCACCGCTCGGCGAGTTTTCGTACAGGCCTGGCTGGCGGACAGCCTTTAATAGTCTTGGCGAGTCTGTCGATGTAGGATACAAGGCCTTCATTCTAGACATAGCGCCGTCTGGCGCCTAGCTGCCCATGCCCATTCAGAATTCTCCGTACCAAGCCTTTGCCACCCTGCTGAGCACCAGCGGCCATCCCGTCTCGCCTGCCGAACTGCACGGCCTGTTGCTCGGTCGCAGTTGCGCCGGTGCCGGTTTCGATGCCGACAGCTGGCTGGCAGACGCCGCCGAGCTGCTCGAAGGTGAGCCGCAAGACAACGTTCGCAACGCCTTGATCGGCCTGCAAGAGATGGTCAAGGGCGAGCTCACCAGCGACGACATGACCGTCGTTCTGCTGCTGCCGACCGACGACGCGCCGCTCACCGAGCGTGCAGCCGCGCTGGGCCAGTGGTGCCAGGGCTTCCTCACCGGCTTCGGTCTGACTCGCCGCGAATACGCCCTGAGCGCTGAAGCCACCGAAGTGCTGCAGGATCTCGCCGCCATCTCCCAGGTGCAAGACGCCCTGGAAGAATCCGACGACGGCGAAAGCGATTACATGGAAGTCATGGAGTACCTGCGCGTCGCTCCGTTGCTGCTGTTCACCGAAACCAAGAAAACCGACGAAGCGGCTGCCAAACCGTCGTTGCATTAATCGCGTGCCAGGGAAAGCCATCTGCCCATGATTCATATCCCGAAATCGGAATACAGCCGTCGCCGCAAGGCCCTGATGGCGCAGATGGAACCCAACAGCATCGCCATCCTGCCCGCTGCCGCGGTGGCCATCCGCAACCGCGACGTCGAGCACGTCTACCGTCAGGACAGCGACTTCCAGTACCTCAGCGGCTTCCCTGAACCGCAGGCGGTTATCGTGTTGATGCCCGGTCGCGAACATGGCGAATACGTGCTGTTTTGTCGTGAGCGCAATGCTGAGCGCGAATTGTGGGATGGTCTGCGTGCCGGCCAGGAAGGCGCGATCCGCGATTTCGGCGCCGATGACGCTTTCCCTATCACTGATATCGACGACATCCTGCCGGGCCTGATCGAAGGCCGCGACCGAGTGTATTCGGCCATGGGCAGCAACCCGGAATTCGATCGGCACCTGATGGACTGGATCAACGTGATCCGCTCCAAAGCGCACCTCGGCGCCCAGCCGCCGAACGAATTCGTTGCCCTGGATCATCTGCTTCACGACATGCGCCTGTATAAATCGGCGGCAGAAGTGAAGGTGATGCGCGAAGCCGCGCGGATTTCCGCCCAAGCCCATATCCGTGCGATGCAGGCCAGCCGTGCCGGTTTGCATGAGTTCAGCCTCGAAGCCGAGCTCGATTACGAATTCCGCAAGGGCGGGGCGAAGATGCCGGCCTACGGTTCAATCGTCGCGGCCGGGCGCAACAGTTGCATCCTGCACTACCAACAGAACGACGCGGTACTCAAGGACGGCGATCTGGTGCTGATCGATGCTGGTTGCGAGATCGACTGCTACGCCAGCGACATCACCCGCACCTGGCCAGTCAACGGCAAGTATTCACCGGAGCAGAAGGCGATTTACGAGTTGGTGCTGGCTTCCCAGGAAGCGGCGTTTGCCGAAATTGCACCGAACAAACACTGGAATCAGGCCCACGAAGCCACAGTCCGGGTGATTACCACCGGTTTGGTGAAGTTGGGCCTGTTGCAGGGCGACGTCGACGAACTGATCGCCAACGAAGCCTACAAGGCGTTTTACATGCACCGCGCCGGCCACTGGCTGGGCATGGATGTGCACGACGTCGGCGAGTACAAGGTCGGCGGCGAATGGCGCGTGCTGGAAGTCGGCATGGCGCTGACGGTTGAGCCGGGCATTTACATTGCTCCGGACAACCAGAACGTGGCGAAGAAATGGCGCGGCATTGGCGTGCGCATCGAGGACGACGTGGTGGTCACGAAAACCGGTTGTGAAATCCTGACTAACGGCGTGCCGAAAACGGTCGCCGAGATCGAAGCCTTGATGGCTGCGGCACGGACGCAAGCGGCATGAGTCGAGTCAATCTGGCAATCATCGGCGGTGGCCTGGTCGGCGCCAGTCTGGCGTTGGCTTTGCAAGCCGGGGCCAAGGCCCGTGGCTGGAAGATCGTGCTGATCGAGCCGTTTGCCCCCGGTGACACGTATCAACCGAGCTATGACGCCCGCTCTTCGGCGCTGTCGTTCGGCGCCCGGCAGATTTATCAACGGTTGGGCGTGTGGCAGGAAATCTCCCGCCGCGCCGAGCCGATCAAGAAGATTCATGTCTCCGACCGTGGGCGTTTCTCCACCGCGCGGCTGTCGGCGATGGAAGAGGGCGTTCCGGCGCTGGGTTATGTGGTGGAAAACGCCTGGCTCGGCCAATGCCTTTGGCAAGGTCTGGACAAGGACGTGATCAGTTGGCGCTGCCCGGCGGAAGTCACCGGCATGGAACCGCTGACCGACGGCTATCGCCTGACGCTCAACGATGAAACCCTGCTGGAATGCGACCTTGCGGTGCTGGCCGATGGTGGCCGTTCGGGGCTGCGCGAACAGCTGGGGATCGGCATCAAAACACGCCCGTACAACCAGAGTGCGCTGATCGCCAACATCACCCCCAGCGAAACGCACAATGGCATGGCCTTCGAACGCTTCACCGACGATGGCCCGATGGCTTTGCTGCCGTTGCCGGACAATCGCTGCGCTCTGGTCTGGACCCGTCTGGGCATGGACGCGCAACGGCTGGCGGCCCTTGATGAGCGCAGCTTTCTCAGCGAGTTGCAGGGCGTGTTCGGTTACCGCCTCGGCACGCTGAAACAGGTCGGCGTACGGCATTTGTATCCGTTGTCGCTGATCGAAGCCGAGGAACAAGTGCGCCCGCATCTGGCGATTCTCGGCAACGCCGCCCACAGCCTGCATCCGATTGCCGGGCAAGGGTTCAACCTGTCCCTGCGCGATGCCCAAGCCCTGGCCGATACCTTATTGGGCAGCGAGACCGGGCCCGGCGATTTCGCCACCTTGCGGGCCTACCGCGAGCGTCAGCGTCTGGACCAGAGCCTGACCGTGGGTTTTTCCGATCAGGTCACCCGCTTGTTCGGCAGCACCCAGCCCCTGGTTTCCCTGGGCCGCAACATTGGGCTGCTCGGCCTCGATCTGCTGCCGCCCGCCAAGCGCTGGTTTGCCCGGCAGGCCATGGGCTTGGGTACGCGTCCCGATGAGTAAGCGAAAACCGGGCAGGGTGCACCTGCAAGTCGATATTCATGGCGGCGCGCGCACTTGGGTGACGCGGGTCGAGAAAAACCTTTATGTGCGGCTCAAGCCGCAAGCGAGACAGGCTTAAAGCATGGAAATGCGCGCAGATCTGCTGATTGTCGGGGCCGGAATGGTCGGCAGTGCCCTGGCGCTGGCGTTACAAAACAGCGGGCTCGAAGTCCTGCTGCTGGACGGTAGCCCCCTGAGCGTCAAACCCTTCGATGGGCGGGCTCCTTTCGAGCCGCGGGTGAGTGCCTTGTCGGCGGCCAGCCAGCGAATACTTGAACGTCTGGGCGTTTGGGAAGGCATCTCCAATCGACGCAGTAGTCCCTACACCGACATGCACGTCTGGGACGGCAGCGGTACCGGGCAGATCCATTTCTCGGCGACCAGCGTGCATGCCGAAGTGCTCGGGCATATCGTCGAGAACCGCGTGGTTCAGGATGCCTTGCTCGATCGACTGCACGACTGCGATCTCGGGATGCTGGCCAATGCGCGTTTGGAGCAAATGCGCCGCTCCGGTGACGACTGGTTGCTGACCCTGGCCGATGGCCGCACCTTGCGGGCACCTTTGGTGATCGCGGCGGATGGCGCCAACTCGGCCGTTCGGCGCCTGACCGGCGTTGCGACTCGCGAGTGGGATTACATGCACCACGCGATCGTAACCAGTGTGCGCTGCGCAAAACCTCATCGAATGACCGCGTGGCAACGATTCACCGACAACGGCCCGCTGGCGTTTCTGCCGCTGGAACGGGACGGTCAACAGGATTGGTGCTCGATTGTCTGGTCGACCACGCCGAGCGAAGCCGAACGCCTGATGGCGCTGGACGACGAAGGCTTCTGCAAGGAGCTGGAGCGGGCCTTCGAAGGTTGCCTCGGCACAGTGCTCAGCGTCGACCCGCGTTTGTGCGTGCCGCTGCGTCAGCGTCATGCCAAGCGGTATGTGGCTGAAGGTCTGGCGCTGATCGGCGACGCGGCCCACACCATCCATCCGTTGGCAGGGCAGGGCGTGAACCTCGGTTTCCTCGATGCCGCGGTGCTGGCCGAAGTGCTGCTGCAAGCGGCCGCGCGCGGCGAGCGGTTGGCGGATGTGAAAGTGCTCAGTCGCTATGAGCGTCGGCGCATGCCCCACAACCTGGCATTGATGGCGGCGATGGAAGGGTTCGAGCGGCTGTTCCAGGCCGATCCGTTGCCGGTGCGTTGGTTGCGCAATACCGGGTTGAAGATGGTCGATCAGATGCCCGAGGCCAAGGCGTTGTTCGTGCGCGAAGCGCTTGGGTTGATCGGGGATCTGCCGGCGTTGGCCAAGGCTTGAGATCTTCGGTGAGGCCCAAGGCCTCTTCGCGAGCAAGCCCGCTCCCACAGGGTTATGTGAACGCCGCAGATCCTATGTGGGAGCGGGCTTGCTCGCGAAGGCGGCCGTACATTCACCACGCAATCCCATCGTGCAACATCTGGTAACTCCTCCGCCCACTGTTCGATTGAGAAACGAAATGTGAGTCCTTATCATTTGGCATCACTTCCCCACTCGAGAGACCGCTTCCATGTTGGCACCCAAGCGTCTACTGACCGCCCTGGCCCTGGCCCTGATTGGCTGCACTGCCGCCCAGGCCGCCGACGAGGTGGTGGTTTACTCCTCGCGTATCGATGAACTGATCAAGCCAGTCTTCGATGCCTACACCCAGAAAACCGGGGTGCAGGTGAAGTTCATCACCGACAAGGAAGCGCCGCTGATGCAGCGGATCAAGGCCGAGGGCGAAAACGCCACCGCCGACCTGCTGCTGACCGTCGATGCCGGCAACCTCTGGCAGGCCGAGCAGATGGGCATCCTCCAGCCGTTCACTTCCAAGGTGATCGACGCCAACATTCCGCTGCAGTACCGCGCTTCCTCCCATGCCTGGACCGGCCTGAGCCTGCGGGCGCGGACCATCGCCTACTCCACCGACCGGGTAAAACCCGGTGAGTTGACCACCTACGAAGCGCTGGCCGACAAACAGTGGGAAGGCCGTCTGTGCCTGCGCACGGCGAAGAAGGTCTACAACCAGTCCCTGACCGCCACCATGATCGAAGTCCATGGCGCCGAGAAAACCGAGAAAATCCTCAAGGGCTGGGTCAATAACCTGTCCACTGACGTGTTCTCCGACGACATTGCCGTGCTGGAGGCGATCAACGCCGGCCAGTGCGACGTCGGCATCGTCAACACTTACTACTACGGCCGTCTGCACAAACAGAAGCCGGACCTGCCGGTGAAGCTGTTCTGGCCGAATCAGGGTGATCGCGGCGTGCACGTCAACCTGTCGGGCATTGGCCTGACCAAACATGCGCGGCACCCGGAAGCCGCCAAGGCGCTGGTGGAGTGGATGACCACGCCTGAAGCGCAGAAGATCTTCGCTGATGTGAACCAGGAATTCCCGGCCAACCCTGCCGTTCAGCCTTCAGCTGAAGTCGCGAGCTGGGGCAAGTTTGTGGCCGATACCTTGCCGGTGGAAATCGCCGGCAAGCGTCAGGCTGAAGCGATCCGGATGATGGATCGGGCTGGCTGGAACTGAGTCTGTCGATATACTGCGCCACAGAATGAAGTCGGCGGCGTCCCTGCCGGCCTGATCATTCCCGCGCTCTGCGTGGGAATGCATCCACCGACGCTCCGCGTCGAGGCGTGACGCAGAGCGTCACAAGATGTGTGCCCACGCAGAGCGTGGGCGCAATCATTTAAACGAGAGCTTTCCTTGGCCCACCCCGCCCAACGCCGCTGGTACCCCCTGGTCTTCGCCATTGCTGCGCTGGTCCTGCTGCCCCTGAGCGTCCTGCTTCTCTCCTGGCACACCATCGATCAGCAGATCTGGTCCCACCTGTGGGATACCCAGATGCCGCGACTACTGGGTAATACCCTGACTTTGGTGCTCGGCGTCGGCATCGGCGTAACGTTTCTGGGCGTAAGCCTGGCCTGGCTCACCAGCCTTTGCGAATTCCCCGGGCGGCGTTGGCTGGATTGGGCGTTGATGCTGCCGTTCGCGATTCCTGCCTACGTGCTGGCATTCGTCTTCGTCGGCCTGCTGGATTTCGCCGGCCCCGTGCAAACCCTGCTGCGCGAATGGTTCGGCAGCGGTTTGAGGCTGCCGCGAGTGCGCTCCACTGGCGGCGTGATTCTGGTGTTGGTGCTGGTCTTCTATCCCTACGTTTACCTGTTGGCACGTACTGCATTCCTGGCTCAGGGCAAAGGCCTGATGGAAGCGGCGCGAGTCCTTGGGCAATCTCCGTGGCAGGCGTTCTGGCGAGTTGCGTTGCCCATGGCTCGTCCGGCCATCGGCGCGGGGGTGGCGTTGGCGCTGATGGAGACCCTGGCGGATTTCGGTGCGGTATCAGTGTTCAACTTCGATACGTTCACCACCGCGATCTACAAAACCTGGTACGGCTTTTTCAGTCTCTCCACTGCCACGCAACTGGCCAGTCTGTTGTTGTTGGTGGTGATGGTCGTGCTGTACGGCGAGCGCCGTGCCCGGGGGGCCAACCGGGCGAGCAACGAGCGGCCACGGGTCAAGGCGCTGTATCACCTGCGTGGGGTCAAGGCGCTGGCGGCGATGAGCTGGTGTGGTCTGGTGTTCGCCTGCGCCTTCGTCATTCCCGTGCTGCAACTGGTGGTGTGGTTCTGGCAGCGTGGGCGCTTCGATCTGGATGAGCGCTATGCCGGATTAATCGTCCATACCTTGTACCTGGGCGGCATGGCGGCGCTGATCACCGTCAGTGTTGCTCTGGTGCTGGCCTTTGCCCGTCGATTGGCTCCGACCCGGGCGATCCGTTCCGGCATCAGTCTGGCCAACCTTGGCTACGCCTTGCCGGGCTCGGTGCTGGCGGTGTCGATCATGCTGGCGTTCAGTTACCTGGATCGTGAACTGGTGGTTCCGCTGTCGGGCTGGCTTGACGGCGCGGGCAAACCGTTACTGCTGGGCAGTCTGTCGGCGTTGTTGCTGGCCTATCTGGTGCGATTCATCGCCGTGGCTTACGGACCGCTGGAAAGCAGCCTGGCGCGAATACGGCCATCTTTGCCCGAAGCAGCACGTAGCCTTGGCGTCAGTGGGCCACGACTGTTTTTCAAAGTGTATCTGCCGCTGCTGCTGCCGGGCACGTTGAGCGCTGCGTTGCTGGTGTTCGTCGACGTGCTCAAGGAAATGCCCGCGACCCTGCTGATGCGCCCGTTCGGCTGGGACACGCTGGCGGTACGGATTTTTGAAATGACCAGCGAAGGCGAGTGGGCGCGGGCCTCGTTGCCGGCACTGACCCTGGTTTTGGTTGGGCTGTTGCCGGTCATCGGATTGATCCGACGCTCGGCGCATCGAAACACTTAGGCGTCCTGTCTCACGAATCACTGTCCCGTTTTGACGGCGCCTGTTATTGGCATGCTGCGTTGCCGCTCCTCGCCATAGCGAGCTATGACTCGTCGCGGCGCCTTGCCTGACAATAACAGTCACTCGTCAAACGCGGGACGGATTCGTGAGACAGGACGCTGTGCCAGTCCTACACCTTGCGGCTACAATGCGCGGCATTCGGTGCGGTCCGTCTTTCAGACCGGGTGGCTGAAACGGCTGAAGGCCTTTTATTTCAAGGCATTTCACCCCGTACAGCGCCTGCCCGCACCTTCGCCACGCCCGGAAGGAGAAACCCATGGGACAGCGTACGCCTCTGTATGACCTTCATCTCGCCCTCGGCGCGAAGATGGTCGATTTTGGCGGTTGGGATATGCCTCTGCATTACGGCTCGCAGGTCGAGGAACACCATCAGGTGCGCCGCGATTGCGGGGTTTTCGATGTATCCCACATGACCGTGATCGATGTTGGCGGCCCCCAGGCCAAGGCCTGGCTTCAGTATTTACTGGCCAATGACGTCGAACGTCTGCACAACCCCGGCCGTGCCTTGTACAGCGCCATGCTCAACGAGCACGGCGGCATCGTCGACGACATGATCGTCTACCGCCTCGAGGACGGTTATCGCCTGGTGGTCAACGCCTCCACTCGCAATCAGGACCTGGCCTGGATGCAGGCTCATCTCGGCGACTTCGATGTGCAGCTCAACGAGCGCTCCGAGTTGGCGATGCTGGCCATTCAAGGGCCTCACGCCCGACACAAAATTGCCGAACTGGTGACTCAGTCCCGCGGCACGCTGATCCAGCATCTCAAACATTTCGAAGGTCAGACTGACGGTGACTGGTTCATCGCGCGCACCGGTTATACCGGGGAGGATGGCCTGGAAATCGTGCTGCCGGCCGACCAGGCGCCAGGGTTCTTCAACGATCTGGTGGGCGCGGGTATTTCTCCGATCGGCCTTGGTGCTCGCGATACCTTGCGTGTCGAAGCCGGCATGAACCTCTACGGTCAGGACATTCATCAAGAAGTTTCGCCATTGGCTTCCAACATGGCCTGGAGCATTGCCTGGGAACCGGCCACGCGCCAGTTCATCGGCCGCACTGCCCTGGAAACTGAGCAGGCCAGTGGCGTGCAGCACAAACTGGTCGGTCTGGTCCTTGAAGAACGTGGGGTTTTGCGTGCTCATCAGGTGGTTCGCATCGCCGATGTTGGCGAAGGGGAGATCACCAGTGGTAGTTTCTCTCCTACGCTTAGCAAGTCGATTGCACTGGCGCGCGTGCCGGTGGCCACCGCCGACCGCGCTGAAGTGGAAATCCGTGGCAAGTGGTATCCGGTTCGAGTGGTCAAACCGACCTTCGTACGCCACGGCAAAACCTTGATCTAACTTTTTTTGGCGGGCAATGACCGCTGACATTTTTCTTGAGGACACAGAACATGAGCGAAATCCCTGTCGACCTGCGTTTTGCCGAAAGTCACGAATGGGCCCGTCTAGACCATGATGGCGGCGTGAAAGTGGGTATTTCAGACCATGCTCAGGAAGCCTTGGGTGACGTAGTGTTCGTCGAGCTGCCGGAAATCGGTAAAGTGTTCGCTGCTGGTGAAGCTGCAGGTGTAGTCGAGTCGGTCAAGGCCGCGTCGGATATCTACTCGCCAGTCTCCGGCACAGTCATTGCCGTTAACGAAGAATTGGCCAACAGCCCGGAACTGGTCAACAGCGCGCCCTATGACAGCTGGTTCTTCAAACTCGAGCCAAGCGATACCTCGGAGCTGGACAACCTGCTCGACCCGGTGGCCTACAAGGCTGCTATCGGCGAGTAATCACCGCCAGAAGCGAATCCGCTGCAAGAGCGCCGCGTTTCCCTTATCGGGGGCGCGGCGTTTTTCGTTTAATGTAGTGGGTCAGCTATAACTAGCTTAGTTGTTAGCTCGACGGGTGGTTGATGTGGCGAGCATCACCGCTTTGTTTACCCTGGCTTGAAGTGCCGTTACTTCTATTGTTGTCAGGCGCATTGCCGGTTCACCAGAAACCCAGCTGCCATTGTTGTTATAAGTGATCGTTTTGGTTTCTCCGTCGTTTACGGTCAGGACATAAGGATTGGATAGATTGCCGGGGATTAACGAGCCCGTCACCTGGGCTGGACCGAACCATAACTTAAACTCGTTCTTTGGTGTCATGATGGCTGTACCGATACTCATGCCACCTGAACAGTTAACCCAAATACTATGACCTTTGGAGCCCAGTAGTATTTCACGAGGGTTGGCCGGCAGATTGTTGTTGATTGTAACGTTTCCCTGAGTGCCATTATTCTTGGCAGCGCTGAACACACCATACGTATCTAATGTCGTAGTTTGACCGGTGTTAATAGGCAGGTTTTTTCCTCCTGAGGTGAACGTGATGTCTCCTTCTTGCAGTGGCGTAGTTGTAAAGTTCACCATGTAGGTATCATTCACAACGTCGAATTGGTTTCGATATTGATAGGCAGATTGATCTGGCGTGGCAAATGGGCTTCTCAAAAACCAGATGACCGTGAAGGTGTCGTTTACTTTCTTTGCCAGATAGAGGCTGTAGTTGTTGGACTTTTGTGCGACTAGTTGAGCCTCTTCAATATAAACGATAATGGTTTGCTTGCTCATGGCGGATCTCCCATTCATCCTGTGGGTGACTTCATGGCGGAGTTCCAGATCCACCTGACCCGATTCGACTACGCCCTGGCTTCCCTATATAAAAAACCCTGTAGATCCATGATGTACAGGGTTTTTATTGGCCTAAGAAAAGCCTGCGATCTGGGCATGCATAGTGTTCACAATCCCTCTCGTAGACGATGCTTGATCAGCCGGGTGGTGGCTATGCAACTTTTTCTACAATCCCGAGCCTGGCGTGAAGTGCCGAGATTTCTATGGCACTCAGGAGGTCGTTGGGTTCACCAGGTACCCAGACACCGGCGTTGGTGTAGGTGATGGTCACGCTTTGTCCATTGACCAAGGACACGACAGTCGAGTAAGAAAGATTTTCGGCAATTAATGAGCCGGTTTCTTGACGATTGCCGAACCATAGTTGGTACTCATCCTTTGGTGTCAACGTTGCGGTACCAAGATTCATCCCGCTCTCACGGTTTACCCAGATGTTTTGCCCTTTGGCATCCAGCAATATTTCATGTGGATTGGCTTGTAACTCGTTTCTGATTAAAACATCTGATGGTTTGGCATCATTTTTCGGCTGTGAAAATGTGCCGTTTGCATCCAGGATAGTTGATTGGCCTAAACTGATTGGCCGGTTTTTCCCGCCGGAGGTAAAGGTGACATTACCCGTTGTTACGGGGTCGTTTGTATAGTTGACCATGAAGGAGGGTGTCGTGATGTCAAACGTATTTTTGTATTGATAGCTAGGGTTGTTGACGGTGGCTACAGGCCCTTTTGATTGCCAAATAACGGTGAAGGCGTTGTTTACTTTTTTTGCCAGATAGAAGCTGTAATTGTTGTTTTTTTGTGCCTTCAACTGCTCTTCTTCAATGTATGCAATTATTTGCTGGCTCATTTTTTGAACTCCATTTCGAATAAGTTTAAGCAGAAGTTTTTCGTCGCTGGTAGTGGCCTTTTGTCTCCGCTGCCCAGTCATCAACAAACATAGCATGCGGAATTTTGACCTATAGATTGATTGGCTATTGTTGCGCTTTATCTATCGCGATTGGTTTTTCCAAAAAGAGAGCGTATGGGCGAATGCTGATTTATCACGTATTTGCAGGCGCTGTTTTTTAATGGGGTTCAGGGCGGGTTTTGTTTCTGGCGCAAAAAAATAAAGCGTGATGGGGCTATCTATAGCGATTGGAAACTATATATATATCGCTGAAATAAAAAAGCGTTCTGTAAACGGCAGATAACAAACGGCCGTTAGAGCATGACAATCAATGCAGCTGAGGTCAGGGGGTTACAGGCGCCGCACATGATGAGCCTGAGGCTGCAATGACGCCATGCCGCGCGCGCAGGGGAGCTATGCTGGTTTGACCGTATTGCATAGACGCAGAGCGCCAGCCAAGAGAGAGCCCGTCATGTCCCAGTTGCCGTCCTTGAGCCAGTTACGCGACCCCAATACCTTCCTGCGCCGCCACCTGGGCCCCGATGCCGCCGAGCAGCAGGCGATGCTCGACAGCCTGGGCCTTGGCAGCCGGGTCGAGCTGATCGAGCAGACGGTGCCGCCGGGAATCCGTCTCAACCGACCGCTGAACCTGCCGCCCGCCCTCGACGAAGAAGCCGCGCTGGCGAAACTTCGAGGCTACGCCGATCAGAACCAGGTCTGGACCAGCCTGATCGGCATGGGGTACCACGGCACTCTCACGCCGGCCGTCATTCTGCGTAACGTGCTGGAAAATCCCGGTTGGTACACCGCTTACACGCCTTATCAACCAGAGATTGCCCAGGGCCGGCTCGAAGCGTTGCTGAATTTCCAGCAGCTGACCATCGACCTGACCGGCCTGGAACTGGCCAATGCCTCGCTGCTGGATGAAGCCACCGCAGCAGCCGAAGCGATGGCTTTGGCCAAGCGGGTCGCTAAATCCAGAAGCAACCTGTTTTTCGTCGATGAGAATTGCCACCCCCAGACCATTTCCGTGGTACAGACCCGAGCCGAAGGGTTCGGTTTCGAGCTGATCATCGACGCTGTGGATAACTTGAAACAGCACCAGGTGTTCGGCGCGCTGCTGCAATATCCCGATACCCATGGCGAAGTGCGTGATCTGCGCCCATTGATCGATCATCTGCATGCCCAGCAGGCCCTGGCCTGTGTGGCGACGGATCTGCTAAGCCTGCTATTGCTGACCCCGCCGGGGGAGTTGGGCGCCGACGTGGTGTTCGGTTCGTCCCAGCGATTCGGCGTGCCCATGGGGTACGGCGGGCCGCATGCGGCGTTTTTTGCCAGTCGCGATGAGTACAAACGGGCGATTCCCGGGCGGATCATCGGCGTGTCGAAAGATGCTCGTGGCAACGTCGCCCTGCGCATGGCCCTGCAAACCCGCGAGCAACATATCCGCCGGGAGAAGGCCAACTCGAACATCTGCACCGCCCAGGTGCTGCTGGCCAATATCGCCAGTTTCTACGCGATCTACCATGGCCCGGAAGGCCTCAAACGGATTGCCCAGCGTGTCCATCGGCTGACCTGCATCCTCGCCGCCGGCCTGGAGCGTCACGGCATTACACGTCTCAACCAGCATTTCTTTGACACCCTGACCCTGGAGGTTGGTGGCACTCAGACCGCGATCATCGAAAGTGCCCAAGCGGCGCAGATCAATCTGCGCATTCTCGGCCGTGGGCAACTGGGCCTGAGCCTCGACGAAACCTGTGACGAAACCACCGTGGCGAAGCTGTTCGATGTGTTTCTCGGGGCCGATCATGGGCTCAACGTCGACGAACTGGATGCTGAAGCCTTGATGTCCGGCATTCCTGCAACATTGCAACGCAGTACGCCTTATCTGCGTCATCCGGTATTCAACGCTCATCACAGCGAAACCGAGATGCTGCGTTACCTCAAGCAACTGGAAAACAAAGATCTGGCGCTCAATCAATCGATGATCCCGCTGGGCTCCTGCACCATGAAGCTCAACGCCACCAGCGAGATGATCCCCATCACCTGGCCGCAGTTCGCCAACCTGCACCCGTTCGTGCCGAAAGAGCAGGTGGTGGGTTATTCGTTGATGATCGAGGAACTGGAACGTTGGCTCTGCGCGATCACTGGTTTCGATGCGATCTGCATGCAACCCAACTCGGGCGCTCAGGGTGAGTACGCCGGGTTGCTGGCGATCCGCAAATATCACGAGAGCCGTCATCAGGGCGCGCGGGATATTTGCCTGATCCCGTCCTCGGCCCACGGTACCAACCCGGCTTCGGCGCAAATGGCCGGGATGCGGGTGGTGATCGTCGAATGTGACGAGGCGGGTAATGTCGATCTGGATAACCTGAAAGAAAAGGCCACGCAAGCGGGGGACAAACTCGCCTGCCTGATGGCGACTTATCCTTCGACCCACGGGGTTTACGAGGAAGGCATCAGCGAGATCTGTGAAGTGATCCACCACCATGGCGGACAGGTGTATATGGATGGCGCCAACCTTAACGCGCAGGTCGGATTGGCGCGGCCGGCAGACATCGGTGCCGACGTGTCGCACATGAACCTGCACAAAACCTTCTGCATTCCCCACGGTGGCGGTGGTCCGGGGATGGGACCGATTGGTGTCCGCGCGCACCTGGCGCCGTTCGTCGCCAATCATCCGGTGGTGCCGATCGAAGGCCCGCTGCCGGAGAACGGCGCGGTGAGCGCGGCACCTTGGGGCAGTGCAAGCATTTTGCCCATCAGCTGGATGTACATCGCCATGATGGGGCCGCAACTGGCGGATGCGAGTGAGGTGGCGATCCTCGCCGCGAATTACCTGGCTCAGCATTTGTCCGGGGCGTTCCCGGTACTCTACACCGGGCGCAACGAGCGAGTGGCCCACGAATGCATCCTCGACTTGCGGCCGCTCAAGGCGCAGACCGGGATCAGTGAAGAGGACGTTGCCAAGCGGCTGATGGACTACGGCTTCCATGCGCCGACCATGTCGTTCCCGGTGCCGGGGACGTTGATGGTCGAACCGACCGAGAGTGAGTCGAAGGCGGAGCTGGACCGTTTTATTGGCGCGATGCTGAGTATCCCGCGCGGAAATCACCGAGGTGCAGAACGGCAACTGGCCGGCAGAGGACAACCCGCTGAAGCGTTCACCGCATACATTGGCCGACATCACCGGGGTGTGGGAGCGGCCGTACAGCATTGAGCAAGCGGTGACGCCGGATGCTCACACCAAGGCCCATAAGTACTGGCCGGTGGTGAACCGAGTGGACAATGTCTACGGTGACCGCAATTTGTTTTGCGCGTGTGTGCCGGTGGATGAATACCGCTGAAATCACGAGAAATGAAGATCTAATGTAGGAGCGAGCAAGCCCGCTCCCACAATGGATCGCATTTCAGGCAAAAAAATGCCGCTCATGAGAGCGGCATTTTGTTGAGCAACAAACCTTATTTCGAGGCGATGGCATTCTTCGCCAGGATTGCGTTCGCCAGTTCCATGTCCGTGGCTTGCAGGCCTGGGTTGTCGGCGCGAACTTTCTGCATCGCAGCTTCCAGGTAGGGACCGCGAATTGCGCCGTCACTGGCGACAAAGCTGCCGGCGTCGTCCTGGGCGGCGACGATCAGCTTGTGATCCCTTGAGGTCAGGTAGGTCGAACCGGTGGTGGCACCGGACGTAAGGACGTTACGCCAAAAGCTGTCAGCCATCGCCGAACCGACTGGAAGGGACAACACGGCGAAGGTAGCGACAGCAAGTTTGAGACGCATAAAAGGTGACTCCACTGGGTTTTAACTACCGGCTTGGATTGCCATTTACCCAATCGAGTTCCGTGACGTTAGTCGGCCCGCTCCACCAGTAAAATCGCCCCTTGCTGGCCGACCACCCGAACACGGCTGCCGGATGCAGTGTCAGGTCCTCGAGCCATCCACACGCCATCGGCGACCTTGATCTTACCGCGGCCGTTGACGATACCTTCGCTGACCACGAACACCTTGCCGATCAACTCTTGCCCTCGCAGATTCAGATTCGGCTGGTCGCTGGCCCGCACCACGCTGCGTTGACGTCTCCACCAGTACAGGGCGGTGAGGATTGAAAAGACGGCAAAAAGCAGCACCTGCAGTTCCCAGGGCAAGCCCGGTATCACGAAGGTCAACACGCCGATGGCGGCTGCTGCCATACCGATCCACAACAGATAACCACCGGCACCGAACACCTCGAGGATCAGCAACAGCGTGCCCAGGGCCAGCCAGCTCCAGAACGAAAAAAGCTCCATGGGCACTGACCTCAGCCTTTCTTGCCGTCGAACGTGGCTTTGACGATTTCGCCAATACCGCCGACCGCGCCGATCATCGAACTGGCCTCAAGCGGCATCAGGATCACTTTGCTGTTGTTGGCCGAGGCCAGTTTTCCCAGGGCATCGATGTATTTTTGTGCGACGAAGTAGTTGACCGCCTGCACGTTACCGCCGGCGATGGCTTCGGACACCACTTTGGTGGCTTGGGCTTCAGCCTGGGCTTGACGTTCCCGGGCTTCGGCTTCGAGGAATGCAGCCTGCCGGCTACCCTCGGCTTCCAGAATCTGCGCCTGCTTCTTGCCTTCGGCGGTGAGGATCGCCGAGGCACGCAGGCCTTCGGCTTCAAGAATCTGTGCGCGTTTGATCCGCTCGGCTTTCATCTGGCCGGACATGGCGGCCATCAGGTCGGCGGGAGGGCTGATGTCCTTGATCTCGATCCGGGTGATCTTGATACCCCACGGTGCCGTGGCTTCGTCGACAGTGCGCAGCAGTTTTTCGTTGATGTTGTCACGCTGGCTGAGCATCGCGTCCAGTTCCATGGAGCCGAGCACGGTACGGATGTTGGTTTGCAGCAGGTTGCGGATGGCGTGTTCGAGGTTGTTCACCTCGTAGGCGGCCTGTGCGGTGTTGACCACCTGGAAGAAGCAGACGGCGTCGATCTGCACAGTGGCGTTGTCGGCGGTGATGACTTCCTGGGGTGGAATGTCCAGCACGCTTTCCATCACGTTGATCTTGCGGCCGATGCGGTCCATCACCGGAATGATGATGTTCAGGCCTGGTTTGAGGGTGTTGGTGTAACGGCCGAAACGTTCGACCGTCCATTCAAAACCCTGAGGCACCACCTTGAAGCCCATGAAAAGAATGGCCACGGTCAGCGCGACGAAAAGAATCAGTGCAATACCCATAACGGTCCCTGTCCAGTCTGGTGGAGTTGCGATGACCAGAGTGTAGGGCAAAAGGCTCGTATGCGACTTGGAGGGGGCCAGGGACTATGGCTAATGCCAGTCAGTGTGGCGAGGGGGCTTGCCCCCGTTGGGGCGCGCAGCGGCCCTAAAATCGCCAATTGCATTGTGTCAGGAAGAACGCATTTGCCGGTTTTACGACTGCTTCGCAGCCGAGCGGGGGCAAGCCCCCTCGCCACAGGTTCTGCGTTCGGCGTTTTATTCCTGACTGACTGGTATCAGGCATTAGGGGCTGTCTATTTCTGCTCACTCTGCGGCGTTACTCGCAACACCTCTTCGATCGTGGTTAAACCCGCCGCCACTTTCTGCGCCCCCGACAACCGCAAACTGCGCATGCCTTCCTTGAATGCCTGACGCCGGACCGCCAGTAAATCGGTGTCAGGGTTGATCAGCGCTCTGATGCCGTCAGTCAGTTGCATGATTTCGTAAACCCCGGCGCGGCCGCGATAGCCGGTTTCGCGGCATTCCAGGCAACCGATGGCCCGTTGTGCGTTACCTGGCAGTGGCGCTTGCCAGGGTCTGGTCAGGGTTTGCCAGTCGTCCTCGCCCAAAGTTAATGGTGCCTTGCAGTGCGGGCAGAGGGTTCGGACCAGACGCTGAGCCATGACACCGAGCACCGTGGCCTTGATCAGGTAATGCGGCACGCCGAGTTCCAGCAGTCGGCTGATGGCACTCGGAGCGTCGTTGGTGTGCAACGTCGACAACACCAAGTGGCCGGTGAGTGCGGCCTGGATTGCCATTTCGGCGGTTTCGAGGTCGCGGATCTCGCCGATCATGATGATGTCCGGGTCTTGCCGCATCAGTGCGCGCACACCGGCGGCGAAGGTCAGGTCGATGTTGTGCTGGACCTGCATCTGATTGAACGCCGGTTCGACCATTTCGATCGGGTCTTCGATGGTGCAGAGGTTGACCTCCGGCGTCGCCAGTTTTTTCAGGGTGGTGTACAGCGTGGTGGTCTTGCCTGAACCGGTCGGCCCGGTCACCAGAATGATGCCATTGGGCTGGCGGGTCATGTCTTGCCAGCGACGCAGGTCATCGGCGGAAAAACCCAGCTGATCGAAGTCCTTGAGCAGCACTTCGGGGTCGAAGATCCGCATGACCATTTTTTCGCCGAACGCGGTGGGCAATGTCGACAGCCGCAGCTCGACTTCGCCGCCATCCGGGGTTTTGGTCTTGACCCGACCGTCCTGGGGTTTGCGTTTTTCCGCGACGTTCATCCGCCCCAGGCTTTTCAGGCGGCTGACGATGGCCATGGTCACTTGCGGCGGGAATTGGTAGACGTTGTGCAGCACGCCGTCGATGCGAAAGCGCACCGTGCCTTGCTCGCGCCGGGGTTCGATGTGGATATCGCTGGCCCGCTGCTGGAACGCGTACTGGAACAGCCAATCGACGATGTTGACGATGTGCGCATCGTTGGCGTCCGGCTCCTGGTCGCTGGCGCCAAGGTTGAGCAACTGTTCGAAGTTGCCCAGGGTGCTGGTCTGCTGATCAGCGTTGGTGGCGCCGCTGACCGATTTGGCCAAGCGGAAAAACTCCACGCTGAAGCGCTGGATGTCTACCGGATTAGCCACTACGCGCTTGATCGGCAGCTTCAACACATGGGTCAGGTCGGTTTCCCAGCCGCTGACGAAGGGCTGGGCACTGGCCACGGTAACGGCATCTCGGTCGATGGACACCGCCAGAATCTTGTGGCGTTGGGCGAAGGCATAGGACATCAGCGGCGTAATGGCCGCAACGTTGATTTTCAGTGGGTCGATGCGCAAGTAAGGCTGGCCGGCCTGCTGGGACAGCCACAGCGTCAGGCTTTCCAGATCCAGGTGTTTGCCCGGACGGCTGAGGTCGTCCAGGTGTTGGCTAGCGATGAACTCCAGCGGATGCTGCTGACCATTTGTGGCGTGACGGCGGCGGGCGTTGAGTGCGTGTTCGGCCGAATCCTGGCTGATAAAGCCTTGGGCGACCAGTTCACGCAGCAAATCATTGAGGTCCAGCCAGCGGTCCTGAGTGGCAAGTTGAACGGACATGCGGGCTCCTTATGAACAACCGTTCGCAAAGGATAGTCGCGGACCCGCAGACCGTTGGGCCACTACCCGACCAAGACGTGTCGGGTTTTTTCAGGTTTTTTTTAACCAGCTGCCTGAGCCGGCGCTTCCCACGCAGAATCAGCCGCTTGCAGATTCACCGAGCAGACGCTGACCAGGTTACGTAATTTTTCCGCAATCACCTGAGCACGGTGCCAGCTCAGGCCGTCCATGACGATGTCGATCGACAGCAGATCATCCCTGCGCTGCACGTTGACCTGCTGCGGCGTCAGAAACTGCAAGGCGAACAGGTTGAGCGCCCGGCACAGCAGATCCGGCTCGGCTTCGGCCAGCAATTGATAGTGAACGCGGCAGTGGGCGTTGCTGACGTTCCAGACATCGGCGCGGGCGGGCGAGGTGTTTACGGCTTCTAAATGCGGCATGGTCGGGCTCCAAAATCACTGGAGGAATTTTTACATTCGGTGCCGGGTATTTCTTATCTATGATTGGGAATATTGGCGGTTTATCGAATCGTTCAATTCGACTTCCTATAAAACAAAGGTTTTTCTATGCACAGCGAGCTGGATGGCTACGACCGCAAGATTCTCGCGTTGCTGCAAGAGGACGCTTCGCTCTCCAGCGCGCAGATCGCCGAACAAGTGGGGCTTTCGCAGTCGCCATGCTGGCGGCGGATTCAGCGGATGAAGGAGGAGGGGATCATTCGCGGTCAGGTGACGTTGCTTGACCGGAAGAAAATCGGTCTTAACACGCAGATCTTCGCCGAAATAAAACTCAACGCCCACGGACGTTCGAACTTCACCGAATTCACCGAGGCGATTCGCGGTTTTCCCGAAGTGTTGGAATGTTATGTGCTGATGGGGTCGGTGGATTTCTTGCTGCGGATCGTCACGGCAGACATCGAGGCTTATGAGCGCTTCTTCTTCGAGAAGCTGTCGATGGTGCCGGGGATTCAGGAGGTCAACTCGATCGTGGCCTTGTCCGAAATCAAGTCCACGACGAGTTTGCCTGTGTTGCGCTGATGATGTTCGAGGGCCTTTGTGGCGAGGGGGCTTGCCCCCGTTCGGCTGCGAAGCAGTCGTAAACCCAGTCAACCCGTTATGCCTGATACACCGTGTTGGCTGGTTTTGGGAGTCCTTCGGCCTCCAACGGGGGCAAGCCCCCTCGCCACAGGGTACTTACAGGCGCAGCAAAGTCTTCCAGGCACGATTCTGATACACCGCAATCGCCTGCTGCTTACGCGCGTCCAGCGACTCATCGGTAATCGGCTCGTTGGCCAATTGCGCGAGTTTGTTCAGCTCACCGTACAGGCGATCCATTTCCGGGATGTCCAGCACGTTGCGGGCATGGTGCATCCAGGCCTGGATGCGCTCGATGCGCGGCAGTTGCTCGGCCAAGTCTTCGGGCTGTTGCTGGTAACGCTGCAATTGCAGTGAATTGGCTTCTTCGCCCAGCAGGCGTGGCAGCCAGCTGCCCAGTTGTGCAGCGCCCTGGCGATTGCCGCGGGTGTTGCGATCGGCGGCCCAGGTGCGGGCCAGCAACCAGCGCGAGGTGTTCAGGGAGAACAGGCCCCAGCGCACGTCTTCCAGTTCTTCGAGGAACTGCTCCGGCGCGGCTTTGCGCACGTCTTCGTCATCCAGGCCGGCTTGTACCAGCGGGCGCCAGTCTTCCAGCAAGGCATCCAGCGCGACCCGCAGATCGTGAGTCGACTGACGCGGTGCGGCCTGACCGAGGCTGCTGATCAGCGCGCGCATTTCAGCAAGGTTCTCGACCCAGTCCTGCAACAGGCGCCAGTGGCCATTGAAGCGATATTGCTCGGCCAGACGCTGGCTGCTGCTCAGCAAATGCCAGCTCAGGGCGGCGAACGCATCGTCCAGCGGCATTTCGGCGGTGATCGGCGGCGCTGGCAAGCTCAGCGAGTAGCTGTTGGCGTCGAACAGGCGATAACCGCGTTCGGCCTTGCTGATGTCACACGGCATCAGCGCCAGGGTCGCAGCCAGTTCGGCGGCCAGTTCCAGCAGCGCGGCGGGTTCGCCTTCGCGCAGTTCCAGTTCCAGTTCGCAGATTTCTTCTTTCTGCTTGCCGACCACCACATGGCCCAAGTCCAGCGCGGCTTCGATGACCACTTTGGTCTTGCCACGGCCCCACGCGATTTCCGCGCGTTCGCGAACGAAATCGGTGGTGAAGATGGCTTTCAGGGTTTTCTTGTCCAGCTCGGCCAGCTCTTCGGGCCAGCATTCACCGTCGAGTTTCTTCACGTCGAGCTTGGCTTTGGGCAGATTCCAGTCGTATTCGTGACGTTCCGACAGACCGGCAACGCTCTGGCCACGGGTCTTGAGGGTCTGAATCACTTCTTCGCCATCGCGGCGCAGGCGCAGGGCAACCTTGGCGCGGGCCAGGTCGCGCTCAGGCGTGTCGAAGTACTGGTTCATCAGTTCACGGCGTTCCCAGCCACTTTTGTTGCGTTTTTTCAGTAACGGGTGCTCGCGCAGGGCGGCGAGGGTTTCGCGGCTGACGCGGAGTTTGATTTCGGTTTCTTTCTGCATGGCCGGAAAATCCAGGATCGGGAGCGCAGCCGGGGGAATGTGTGGCTGCCAAGGTCGTGCAGTGTACAGGACTCGCCCGTCCTACGTGCCGTGGCGGTTTATTCCTGTCGCCGGATGGTTCTATGATGGACTTCAATTCGGGAGTTGGGAGTCAGCGATGCCTTTGCCGTCCATGAAAGATCAGTTCGCTGCGCTGATTGCCGCACCGTCCGTCAGCTGCACCCAAGCGAGCCTCGATCAATCCAATCGTCCGGTGATCGACCTGCTTGCCGCATGGCTCGGGGACTTGGGTTTTGCCTGCGATATCCAGCAGGTCAGCCCCGGCAAATTCAACCTGCTGGCCAGTTTCGGTTCTGGCCCCGGCGGTCTGGTGCTGGCCGGTCACAGCGATACGGTGCCGTACGACGCGGCGCTGTGGCAGACCGACCCGCTGAAACTGACCGAAGTGGACGGTCGTTGGGTCGGCCTGGGCAGTTGCGACATGAAGGGCTTTTTCGCCCTGGCCATCGAAGCCGTCAAACCCTTGCTCGACCAACCGTTCAAGCAACCCTTGCTGATCCTCGCCACCTGCGATGAAGAAAGCTCGATGTCCGGCGCTCGCGCTCTGGCTGAAGCAGGGCGTCCGCTGGGGCGGGCCGCGGTGATTGGTGAGCCGACCGGGCTGAAGCCGATCCGCCTGCACAAAGGCGTGATGATGGAGCGCATCGACATTCTCGGTCAGAGCGGTCACTCCTCGGACCCTAGCCTGGGCCACAGCGCCCTCGAAGCCATGCATGACGCCATCGGCGAACTGCGCGGTTTGCGTCTGCTCTGGCAGCGCGAGTTCCGTAATCCGCAGTTCAGCGTGCCGCAGCCGACGATGAATTTCGGCTGCATTCACGGTGGCGATAACCCCAACCGTATCTGCGGTCAGTGCTCCCTGGAGTTTGACCTGCGTCCGCTGCCGGGCATGGATCCCAACGCCCTGCGCGCGGCGATTTTGCAGAAGCTCAACCCCATTGCCGAGCGGCACCAGGTGAAGATCGATTACGCGCCGCTGTTCCCCGAAGTGCCGCCATTCGAGCAGGCCGAGGACTCGGAATTGGTGAGAGTCGCCGAAAGGCTCACCGGTCATCGCGCCGAAGCAGTGGCGTTTGGCACAGAAGCACCTTATCTTCAGCGTCTTGGCTGCGAAACACTGGTATTGGGCCCCGGCGACATCGCCTGTGCTCACCAGCCGGGGGAATACCTTGAAATGTCACGTTTGCAGCCTACCGTGCATCTATTACGTCAACTGATTGAACATTACTGCCTGGCACCGGCCAAAACGGCGATGCCAGTGTAGGAGCTGCCGAAGGCTGCGATCTTTTGATCTTGTTTTTAAAATTCGAAGATCAAAAGATCGCAGCCTTCGGCAGCTCCTACAGGGAGCGCGTATAAATTGCCGATGTCCCAACCCGTATTCATGAGGAGAGCGCGCGTGTCGCCAAGCCTGTTCCGACGATAACCATCAGCCCGCTGTGCGTTTACTGCTTTACTCTTTTTTCGGCTGCTATTTATTACAGGCCCAGGTTCATGCCCGAATACGTCAATTGGCTTCGTCACGCTTCGCCTTACATCAATGCTCACCGCGACTGCACCTTCGTCGTCATGCTGCCCGGCGACGGTGTGGAGCACCCGAACTTCGGCAACATCGTCCACGACCTGGTGCTGCTGCACAGCCTGGGCGTGCGACTGGTGCTGGTTCACGGTTCACGTCCGCAAATTGAAACCCGCCTCGCGGCTCGCGGCCTGACCCCGCATTACCACCACGGCATGCGCATCACCGATGCGGCGACGCTTGAGTGCGTGATCGATGCGGTCGGTCAACTGCGCATCGCCATCGAAGCGCGGCTGTCCATGGACATGGCCTCGTCGCCAATGCAGGGCTCGCGCCTGCGAGTGGCCAGCGGCAATCTGGTCACTGCACGGCCGATCGGCGTGCTCGAAGGTGTCGACTATCACCACACTGGTGAAGTGCGCCGGGTCGACCGCAAGGGTATTAATCGCCTGTTGGACGAACGCTCCATCGTGCTGTTGTCGCCGTTGGGTTACTCGCCGACCGGTGAGATCTTCAACCTCGCTTGCGAAGACGTCGCTACCCGCGCGGCCATCGATCTGGGGGCGGACAAGTTGCTGCTGTTCGGCGCTGATCTGGGCTTGATCGACGAAAACGGTCGTCTGGTTCGCGAACTGCGTCCGCAACAAGTGCCGGCGCATTTGCAGCGTCTGGGCAGCAACTATCAGGCTGAGCTGCTGGACGCCGCCGCCGAGGCGTGCCGGGGCGGGGTGGCGCGCAGTCACATCGTCAGCTACGCCGAAGATGGTGCGCTGCTGACCGAACTGTTCACCCGTGACGGTGGCGGTACGCTGGTGGCTCAGGAGCAATTCGAAGTTGTGCGCGAGGCAGCTATCGAGGACGTCGGCGGTTTGCTGGACTTGATCAGCCCGCTGGAAGAACAGGGGATTCTGGTGCGCCGTTCCCGCGAGGTGCTGGAGCGTGAGATCGAGCAGTTCAGCGTGGTCGAACGCGAAGGCATGATCATCGCCTGCGCCGCGCTGTATCAGATTGCCGATTCGGATGCAGGGGAGTTGGCGTGTCTGGCGGTGAACCCGGAGTACCGCCATGGCGGTCGCGGCGATGAATTGCTGGAGCGCATCGAAACCCGTGCCCGGGCACAGGGACTGAAAACCTTGTTCGTGCTGACTACCCGGACTGCCCACTGGTTCCGTGAGCGGGGTTTTGTGCCAAGCAGCGTCGAGCGCCTGCCATCGGCGCGGGCATCGCTGTACAACTATCAGCGTAATTCGAAGATCTTCGAAAAAGCGCTCTGACTGAATGGCTGTCTGTGTTGGCTTTTGTGGCGAGGGAGCTTGCTCCCGCTGGGCTGCGAAGCGGCCCCAAAACCATTGAACGCGTTATGACTGATTCACCGCGTTGTTGGGTTTGGGAGTCCTCCGGCCTCCAGCGGGAGCAAGCTCCCTCGCCACGGGGTTACTCGGTGACAAACTTCGCGCTGACATACGGCGAATAATCCGGCAGCACCGTTTCTACCTTTCCTTGCTCCTTCAAGAACTTCGCCGTCTCACCAATCGCCTTGGCCGTGCCACCGTCCAACAGCGCGGTGGTCCGTTGTGCCTTGGCATCCGGGAATGCGGAACCGGCCAGCAGTTCCGGCACATCGACGGCATTGGCACCGGTCAATTTGGCGATTTTCTGCACCGGTACCGAATCGACGGTCCAGCTGTCTTTATGAGCGGCATAGTCGGCGAAGGAGTCCAGGGTGACCTTGGCAAATTGGGCCACGACTTCAGGATGCTTCTGGGCGTAATCCTTGCGAGCGACCCACACCTCGAAGGTCGGCGCTCCCCATTGGCCGACCTGCGCGGCATCGGTCAACGTTTTGCCAGTCTTGCGAATTTCCCCTAGCGCCGGCGACCAGACAAACGCGCCATCGATGTCGCCACGCTTCCAGGCCGCGGCGATTTCGGCTGGTTGCAGGTTCACCACTTTGACTTTCGAGGCGTCCAGGCCCCAGTGCTTCAGTGCACCGAGCAGGCTGTAGTGGGACGTTGAAACGAAGGGCGTGGCGATGGTCTTGCCGATCAAATCTTCCGGTTTATCGATGCCGCTGCCGTTGCGCACCACGAGTGCTTCGGCAGCGTTGATTTGAGCCGAAACAATGAACGCGACAATCGGCAGATTACGCGAAGCGGCAGCGGCCAGCGGGCTTGAGCCGAGGTTGCCAATCTGCACATCGCCGGAGGCTATGGCGGTGACCACTTCCGGGCCACTGTTGAAACGACGCCAATCGATTTTCTGGCCAATGGTTTTCTCGTAAACACCATCAGCCTGAGGGACTTTGCTGGGGTCGATACCGGTTTGATAACCGACCGTGAGAGTCGCCGCCTGGGCGGAAAAAGAAAATACTAGCGATATACAAACTGTAACAAATTGACTAGATAGTGCGCATTTGGCCATGATGGCGTCGCCTTTTCGAAAGTGATTGACGTATAGGGGATACGCCAACGCTAATCGATCTAAAAAAATGCCAATAAATACCATTTAGGAATTAGCTTATGAGCCGATACCTTGTGATCCCGGTTCGGATCATCGTAGCGAGCTATATTCCTAAAGGGTATTAAAAAGAATGAAATAATTCTTTTTGGGTTTATGAGGAAATCATTACCCTGCAGGGACCAAATCACTGCGGTTAGGCCTTGGTCGTAGGCTCACTTGGTTGCAATTGACTGGTCAGTCACGGTCTGGCGCTAATCGCGCATCTGTGGATCTGGGGCATTAGACCCAAGACCAAAGAACACAAAAATTAGAACGAGGAGCGATATATGAAGAAGTCCACCTTGGCCATGGCTGTGGCCGTAGGGGTTTTGGCGCAGCAGGCAGGCGCCGCCGGTTTCATCGAAGACAGCAAGGCCACATTGGGGCTGCGTAACTTCTACATCAACAACGATAACCGCGATTCGGCTGCCAGCACCGCTGCAGGCGTTCAGAGCAAAAACGAAGAATGGGGCCAAGGCTTCGATCTGCGTTTCACCTCGGGCTACACCCAAGGTACCGTTGGCTTCGGTATTGATGCTATCGGTCTGCTGGGCGTGCGTCTGGATTCGGGCGGCGGCACCAACGGCGCCACTGCTACCTCTTATGGCGGCACTGTTTTCCCAAGCAAATCCAACGGCGAAGCGGTTGATAACTTCTCCAGCCTGGGCCTGACTGCGAAAGCCAAGGTCTCCCAGACCGAACTGAAGTTGGGCACCCTGCAGCCAAAACTGCCAGTGATCGTGACCAACGATGGTCGTATGCTGCCGCAAACCTTCCAGGGCGGTCAGATCACCTCGAACGAAATCAAAGACCTGACACTGGTCGGCGGTCAGATCGAGCACGCCAAGGGCCGTAACTCCAGCAACAACGAAGAGTTGTCGATCGCTGGTGCGAACGCTCACACCGCTGCTGGTCGTGACAGCAACAAGTTCATCTACGGTGGCGGTGACTACAAAATCACCAAAGACCTGACTGCCCAGTACTACTACGGCAACCTGGAAGACTTCTACAAGCAACACTTCCTGGGTCTGGTTCACAACTGGTCGATCGGCCCTGGTGTGTTGAAGTCTGACCTGCGCTACTTCAACAGCTCTGATGACGGTGCCAACGGCCACGACTCGGCTTATTTCAGCTCCGGTAACTATCAGGGCTTCCGTGCCGGTCGCGGTAAAGTCGACAACAACCTGTACAGCGGCCTGTTCCTGTATACCGTTGCCGGTCACACCTTTGGCGGCGGTTATCAGGTCAGCAACGGCAGCAGCGACTTCCCTTGGCTGAACCAGGGTGACGGCTCGTCGGCTTACCTCACTACCGACATGCAGATCCAGAAGTTCGCCCGTGCCGGCGAACGTACCTGGCAAGCTCGCTACTCGTATGACTTCGCCAAGGTTGGCCTGCCAGGCGCGACCGCCGGTATTGTCTACCTGCGTGGCGACAACATCGACACCATCAGCAGCACCAGCACTGCCGTGGCCGGTTCCGGCCGTTCCGAGTGGGAACGCGACCTGACCCTGGCTTACGTAGTGCCAGAAGGTCCGCTGAAAAACCTGGGCTTCACCTGGAAAAACGCCATGTGGCGCAACGACATTCCAGGTCAACGCGACCAGGACGAAAACCGTCTGATCGTCAGCTACTCGATCCCGCTGTTGTAATAGCGCTCGCGTAACCGACGTAAAAAAAGCCCCGCCCGGCATCACGCCGGGCGGGGCTTTTTGCGTTTTCAAGGCGGGCTCACCCCCGTAAACCCTCCTTGAAGTTCCCTTCTTTTGCAGCAACTCAAGGCCTTCTCGAACCTTGTGGTCGATGTTCGTCCCGATGGCCGTTCAGGTCCAGTGAACAGATCTTTAATATTCTTTTTGGATCTAAATAAATCAATATTTATTCTTTTTAATTAATGTCGAACGCAGGCACAGTTGAGCTCAACACGCACTCACCAGGAGCAGCACCATGAGCCTCAGACTTGGCGATATCGCCCCCGATTTCGAACAGGATTCCAGCGCCGGCACCATCCGTTTCCACGAGTGGCTGAGCGATAGCTGGGGCGTGTTGTTTTCCCACCCGGCGGACTTTACACCGGTGTGCACCACGGAGCTGGGCTTCACCGCCAGGCTCAAAGATGAATTCGCCCAGCGCGGCGTCAAAGCCATTGCGCTGTCGGTAGACCCGGTGGACTCGCATCACAAATGGATCGAGGACATCAACGAAACCCAGAACGCCATTGTTAACTTCCCGATCCTCGCCGATGCGGACCGTAAAGTGTCCGACCTGTACGATCTGATCCACCCGAATGCCAACGACACCCTTACCGTGCGCTCGCTGTTCGTGATTGATCCGAACAAGAAGATTCGGCTGACCATCACTTACCCGGCGAGTACCGGCCGTAACTTCCATGAAATTCTGCGGGTAATCGATTCGCTGCAGCTCACCGACAACTACAAGGTGGCCACCCCGGCCAACTGGCAAGACGGTGATGAAGTCGTGATCGTGCCGTCGCTCAAGGACGAAGACGAAATCAAGCAACGCTTTCCCAAGGGCTATCGTGCGGTGAAGCCGTATCTGCGCCTGACGCCGCAGCCGAACAGGTAATCATCCGAATTTTGCGGTGTGGCTGAAATCGCTATCGCGAGCAAGCCCGCTCCCACAGTGGATTGGGGAGGGTCAGAGATGTGTGGACCTAAAACCCTGTGGGAGTGGGCTTGCCCGCGAAGGCGGCAGGCCGGCCAGTGAAAATTTCATGTCATCCATAAAGCAGGGGATTTCAGGCCGTTACGACGGCCTGTTTTTTTGCCTGGAAAAAGCAGTTTCGCATAGATCTACAATGCATAACCAAATGAATAAATATGATTTATGGATATATAAATCACCTGTTAAGGTCATTCCATCGACGCGAGATCGCACGCCGCGAATCGCCAACACCGTTCAAGGAATTGTCTGAATGCTGGTCGTCTCACTCGGTGGCAGCCCCAGCCCACGCTCCCGTTCCGGGGTGTTGCTGGAGCGCTCCCAACGCTGGTTGCAAGAGCAAGGTGTGGAAGTGGTGAGTTACCAGGTACGGGACTTCCCGGCCGAAGACTTGCTGCATGCCCGGTTCGACAGCCCGAAGGTGATCGACCTGTTGCAACAAATTGAAAGCGCCGATGGCTTGCTGATCGCCACGCCGGTTTACAAAGCGTCGTCCTCTGGCGCGCTGAAAGCCGTACTCGATTTGTTGCCCGAACGCGCCCTGAGCCACAAGGTGGTTTTACCGATGGCTACCGGCGGCAGCATGGCCCACATGCTGGCGGTGGATTACGCGCTCAAGCCGGTGCTGTCGGCATTGAAAGCCCAGGAAATGCTCCACGGGATTTTCGCCGTAGACAGCCAGATCGCTTACGGCGAAGGCAGTGCCCAGGCGCAGTTGGCGCCGGAGCTTGCGCAAAGACTGAATGAATCACTGGAGCTGTTTTTCAGCGCCATGGCCCGACGGCCCAAGCCGCTCGATCCGAACCTGTTGAACGAACGTTTGTTGAGTGCTCGCTGGAGCATTTAAGCCAGCACTCAAGCCACACCTGAATTTGAAGTACTCACCTTACTCAGCCGCTAACGGCCAAGCAGGTGCAGCCAAAACCCAACTGCAAAAAGGAGAGCGCTATGCGCACTGTCATTTTGCGTCGTGGTCTGGTCGCTCTGTTTGCTGCGGCTGTGTCCTTCGGCGCCATTACTCAAGCTCAGGCCGAGACATTACGAATCGGCTATCAGAAATACGGCACCCTGGTGCTGCTCAAAGCCAAAGGCACCCTGGAAAAACGCCTCGCCGCCCAAGGTGTGGACGTGCAATGGACTGAATTCCCCGGTGGCCCGCAACTGCTCGAAGGCCTGAACGTCGGCTCCATCGACTTTGGTGTCACCGGTGAAACGCCCCCCGTGTTCGCCCAGGCGGCCGGTGCCGATCTGCTCTACGTCGCCTACGAACCACCAGCGCCCCACAGCGAAGCGATCCTGGTGCCGAAGGACTCGCCGATCAAATCGGTGCAGGAGCTCAAGGGCAAGAAAGTCGTCCTGAACAAAGGCTCCAACGTTCACTACCTGTTGGTGCGTGCTCTGGAAGACGCCGGCCTCAAATACACCGACATCCAGACTGTATTCCTGCCGCCGGCCGATGCCCGCGCCGCGTTCGAGCGTGGCAGTGTCGATGCCTGGGTGATCTGGGACCCGTACCAGGCTGCCGCCGAACAGCAACTGCAAGCGCGCACCCTGCGCGATGGCAAAGGCATCGTCGACAACCATCAGTTCTACCTGGCGACCAAGCCTTACGCGCAGAAAAATCCTGAAGTGATCAAGACTCTGGTGGAAGAAGTGCGCGCGGTCGGCGAATGGTCCAAGGCCAATCCCGAAGACGTGACTAAACAAGTCTCACCACTGCTCGGCCTGCCAGCGGACATTACCCTGACTTCGGTGAAACGCCAGGGCTACGGCGCATTGTTCCTCACGCCTGAAGTAGTCGCGGCCCAGCAGAAGATCGCCGACAGCTTCTACCAACTGAAGCTGATTCCGAAACAGCTGAGCATCAAAGACGTGATCTGGACGCCCCCGGCGGCCGTGGCCACAGCGCAGTAATTCGATTCCCCAAGGAGACCACTCCATGAGCCTCAATATCTTCTGGTTCCTGCCTACCCACGGCGACGGCCATTACCTTGGCACCGCCGAAGGCGCTCGCGCCGTCGACCACGGTTATCTGCAACAGGTCGCGCAAGCGGCGGATCGTCTGGGTTTTGGCGGGGTGCTGATTCCCACCGGTCGTTCCTGCGAAGACTCCTGGCTGGTGGCCGCATCGCTGATCCCGGTGACCCAGCGTTTGAAATTCCTTGTTGCCCTGCGCCCCGGGATCATTTCCCCGACGGTGGCGGCGCGTCAGGCCGCGACACTGGATCGTCTGTCTGGCGGTCGTGCGCTGTTCAACCTGGTGACCGGTGGCGACCCGGAAGAATTGGCCGGCGACGGTTTGTTCCTCAGCCATGAAGAACGCTATCAGGCCTCAGTGGAATTCACTCGCATCTGGCGTCGGGTACTGGAAGGTGAAACCGTCGATTACGACGGTCAGCACATCAGCGTGAAGGGCGCGAAATTGCTCTACCCGCCGATCCAGCAACCGCGTCCGCCGCTGTATTTCGGCGGCTCGTCGGAAGCCGCACAAGACCTCGCGGCAGAGCAGGTCGAAATGGTCCTGACCTGGGGCGAGCCACCGGCCGCTGTTGCCGAAAAAATCGAGCAGGTTCGCGCCAAAGCCGCGAAGCTCGGCCGCACCGTGCGCTTCGGTATTCGCTTGCATGTGATCGTTCGCGAAACCAACGCCGAGGCGTGGCAAGCGGCGGATCGACTGATCTCGCATCTGGACGACGACACCATCGCCCGTGCCCAGGCGTCTCTGGCGCGTTTCGATTCGGTCGGTCAACAACGCATGGCCGCCTTGCATGGTGGCCGCCGCGACAATCTGGAAGTCAGCCCCAACCTCTGGGCCGGTGTCGGTCTGGTGCGCGGCGGTGCCGGTACGGCGCTGGTCGGCGACGGTCCGACCGTGGCCGCTCGGGTGAAGGAATACGCGGACCTGGGCATCGATACGTTCATCTTCTCCGGTTATCCACACCTGGAAGAATCCTACCGGGTAGCCGAGTTGCTGTTCCCGCATCTGGATATCGAGCGCCCGGAGCTGCCCAAAGGCGCCAACTACGTCAGCCCGTTCGGCGAGATGGTGGCCAACGACATTCTTCCCAAAGCCGCGTCCCAGAGCTGAGGCGCCGCCATGAAGAAAATTATCCACAACCTCGCGCCCTGGGCGTTGCCGGTCTTGTTGCTGGCGGTATGGCAGTTGTCGGTGTCGGCGGGCTGGTTATCGACGCGGATTCTGCCGGCGCCGATCGCGGTGATCGAGGCCGGTGTGAGCCTGGTCAGCAGCGGTGAAATCTGGACTCACCTGGCCATCAGCGGCTGGCGTGCGGCGCTCGGTTTCGCCATTGGCGGCGGCATTGGTCTGACGTTGGGCTTCATCACAGGATTGTCGAAATGGGGCGAGCGCCTGCTCGACAGTTCGGTGCAGATGATCCGCAACGTGCCACATTTGGCGCTGATTCCGCTGGTGATCCTGTGGTTCGGCATCGACGAGTCGGCGAAGATTTTCCTGGTGGCGTTGGGCACGTTGTTCCCGATCTACCTCAACACCTATCACGGCATCCGCAACGTCGATCCGGCGCTGGTGGAGATGGCCCGCAGTTATGGCTTGTCCGGTTTCAGCCTGTTCCGTCAGGTGATCCTGCCGGGGGCGCTGCCGTCGATTCTGGTCGGTGTGCGTTTTGCCCTGGGCTTTATGTGGCTGACCCTGATCGTCGCCGAAACCATCTCAGCCAGCTCCGGCATCGGCTACCTGGCGATGAATGCCCGGGAGTTCTTGCAGACCGACGTGGTGGTGCTGGCGATCCTGATGTACGCGGTGCTCGGCAAGCTGGCCGACCTTGCGGCGCGCGGACTTGAACGCGTGTGGCTGCGCTGGCATCCGGCCTATCAGGTTGCCAAGGGAGGTGCCGCATGACGGCTCAACAACCTCCACGCCTGCTGCGCGGTATTCCGTTGGCGGTACGCCAGCTGCAAAAAACGTTCGGTTCGCGGCGAGTACTGCGTGCAATCGACCTGCATATTCCGGCCGGGCAGTTTGTGGCGGTGGTCGGGCGTAGCGGTTGCGGCAAAAGTACCTTGCTGCGCTTGCTCGCCGGTCTGGACAAACCCACGGCTGGCGAGTTGCTCGCCGGCGCAGCGCCACTGAGTGACGCACGGGAAGACACCCGACTGATGTTCCAGGAAGCGCGTTTGCTGCCGTGGAAAAAGGTCATCGACAACGTCGGTCTCGGGCTCAACGGCAACTGGCGGCCGCAGGCGCTGCAAGCGCTGGAAGCGGTCGGCTTGGCGGATCGCGCTAATGAGTGGCCGGCAGCCTTGTCCGGCGGGCAGAAGCAGCGTGTGGCCCTGGCCCGCGCGCTGATTCATCAACCGCGCTTGCTGCTGCTCGACGAGCCCCTGGGCGCACTGGATGCCTTGACCCGGATCGAGATGCAGCAACTGATCGAACGGCTCTGGCAACAGCATGGCTTCACCGTGTTGCTGGTGACCCACGACGTCAGCGAAGCGGTGGCGATTGCCGATCGGGTGATCCTGATTGAAGAGGGCGAAGTCGGCCTCGACCTGCACGTGGAACTGCCGCGCCCTCGGGTCCGCGGCTCCCATCGGCTGGCGGCGCTGGAAACCGAAGTGCTCAACCGCGTGCTGTCCCTGCCCGGCCAACCGCCGGAGCCGGAACCTGTTTCACCACTGCCTACGCAATTGCGCTGGGCTCAATAACTTAAAGATTCATCCAACGACAGGAATCAACATCATGACTATCAAAGCCATCAACGTTCGTAACCAGTTCAAAGGCTCGATCAAGGAAATCGTACTGGGTGATGTGTTGTCGGAAATCGACGTGCAGACTGCCTCCGGTATCGTCACTTCGGTGATTACCACCCGTTCGGTGAAAGAGTTGGAGCTGGTGGTTGGCAGTGAAGTGATCGCGTTTGTGAAATCCACCGAGGTGTCGATCGCCAAGTTGTAAGCGCGTGCGCAAACAACAACCCCGGAGGGTGTGAGCCCTTCGGGGTTTTTGCGCATGTCTTGAACTCAGTGGTGTAGCCATCGCGGGCAAGCCCGCTCCCACAGGTTTATTTGTCACTCACAAAATCTGTGTTCGCTGGAGATCTTTGTGGGAGCGGGCTTGCCCGCGATGAGGCCAGCGTGACCGCCGCCGCAGTCAGATTGAGTGAATGCGCTTGGGCAGATAGGGTGGCAAATACAACCCAAGATAAGCATCAAACACCCGCATCCCTTCTTCAGCCATGCGCGGCGTGATCTGCTCATGTTGTTGCACCGAGCGTGCATACACTCGATCCCCCAGCTCCATGGCCAGGGCAAACACATCGACCTCACTGGGCAGCGTCGGCAGCTCGAAGTGGTGGTCGAACAGTTTGTGCATCAGGTCGCCGAGTTCGATGTCGTGCTGGCGGTCGGCCTGGGTGACTTCGGTCAGGCCGTGCTGGGCGAGGATCAATTGCCGGGCGGCGGCGTCTTCGTCGTAGATGGCGAGCATGCGCTGTTCCACCAGTCGCGACAGGTCGCGCCAGCCGTTGAGCGCGTTGTGGTCGATGGGCGCTTGCAGGCAGGCGCGGAACGCAGCGTGGACGTCGGCGGTGAGGCCTTCGAGCAGGGCCGGGACGCTGGCGAAAAAGTGGTAGACGGAGGAGGGCGGGATCTCCGCGCGTTCGGCGACGCTATAGATCGACAGACTGCCCACGCCTTCGGCGGCCAGCAGCGTGCGGGCGGCATCGAGTATCGAATCGATCCGGGCCTGGCTGCGGGCGCGGGGCTTGCGTGGGGTGGCGAGTCGGGTCATTGAAGTCTCCTGCGGGGCAGCGGGCATTGTACGCAGAGCGGGCAGATGTTCCATATCCCCTGTGGCGAGGGAGCTTGCTCCCGTTGGAGGCCGAAGGACTCCCTGTAACAGCGATACGGTTCTGTCAGACACACCTTATTGACTGTTTTGGGGCCGCTTCGCGACCCAGCGGGAGCAAGCTCCCTCGCCACAGGTTTAATGTTGGCCATAAAAAAACGCCGCAGGCTTCAATAGCCAACGGCGTTTTTTTTCTGCAACCGCTTATACGGTATGCAGGTACCAGTTGTACTCGAGGTCGGAGATGGAGTGTTCGAACTCCTCCAGCTCGCTCTCTTTACACGCGACGAAGATATCGATGTATTTCGGATCGATGTACTTGGCCATGACTTCGCTGTCATCCAGCTCACGCAGTGCATCGCGCAGGTTGTTTGGCAGGCTTTGCTCGTTCTGCTCGTAGGAGTTGCCTTCTACGGGCGCGCCCGGCTCGATCTTGTTGGTCAGGCCGTGGTGCACGCCCGCCAAAACCGAAGCCATCAACAGATACGGGTTGGCGTCGGCACCGGCAACGCGATGCTCGATGCGCACGGCATCGGAGGAACCGGTCGGTACGCGGATGGCCACGGTGCGGTTGTCCAGACCCCAGCATGGCGAGTTCGGCACGTAGAACTGTGCGCCGAAACGACGGTAGGAGTTGACGTTCGGGCAGAGGAAGGCCATCTGCGCCGGTAGGGTCTCGAGCACACCGCCGATCGCGTGACGCAGTGCGGCGTTCTGCTCGGGATCCTCACTGGCAAAAATGTTTTTGCCGTCTTTATCCAGAATCGAGATGTGGACGTGCAGACCGTTACCCGCCTGGCCTGGGTAAGGTTTGGCCATGAAGGTGGTATCCATCTCATGGTCGTAGGCGATGTTTTTGATCAGACGCTTGAGCAGGACCGCGTAATCGCAGGCCTTGATCGGGTCGGCCACGTGGTGCAGGTTCACTTCGAACTGCGCCGGGGCACTTTCCTTGACGATCGCGTCGGCAGGAATGCCTTGCTCTTTCGCACCTTCCAGAATGTCCTGGAGGCAGTCGACGTATTCGTCGAGGTCGTCGATCAGGTAAACCTGGGTCGAATGCGGGCGTTTGCCGGAGATCGGCGAGCGCGGCGGTTGTGGGCGACCGTTCACGTTCTCCTGGTCGATCAGGTAGAACTCCAGTTCGAACGCAGCGCAGATGGTCAGACCCATCTCGTCAAACTTGGCTACGACTTGTCGCAGGACTTCGCGCGGGTCGGCGAAGAAAGGATCACCTTCGAGTTCGTGCATGGTCATTAACAGTTGCGCGGTCGGGCGCTTCTGCCAGGGCTCATTGCACAGGGTGTCGGGGATTGGATAGCAGATTCGGTCAGCATCGCCGATGTCCAGGCCAAGGCCGGTGCTTTCCACCGTCGAGCCATTGATATCCAGGGCAAATAGAGAGGCCGGCAGGTTGATGCCTTTCTCGTAAACCTTGTGGAGGCTGGTGCGTTCGATGCGCTTGCCGCGCACCACACCATTCATATCCGCAATCAGAAGGTCAACGTACAGAACCTCAGGATGTTCCTTAAGGAACGCGTTCGCTTCGTTAAGCTGAACGGCACGCGGGGGTACCGACATGATGCAACACCTTTGTTGTTAAAAATATCAATCATTGATCTCTTCGGATTCCAGTCAACCCGAACGGCATGCCGAAGTCAAGCAAGGCCTTTTTTGCCCTGAAAAAGCGCTAGCAAGGCTTTTTTGCGGCACTTTGGGGCGTTTTTCTGCCTTCAGTCGTCTTGGCGCCCGCGAGCTTGAGCAGGCCGTGTTGTATTTTTTACGGGGGTGTTGTGTAAAAAAATGAACAAGGCTAAGCTCGATTCAAACCCATAACAGCAATAATACCGGGGTGCTTCATGTCTCGCCTGCCGTTAATTGGCGTCACCGCCTGCTCAAAGCAGATCGGTCTGCATGCTTATCACATCAGTGGCGACAAATACGTACGCGCCGTGGCTTCAGCTGCCAAGGGCCTGCCGTTGATTCTTCCATCCCTGGCGGATCAACTGGCGCCGTCCGAAATTCTGGACGTTCTGGACGGCATTCTCTTTACAGGCTCCCCTTCTAATATAGAACCGTTTCACTATAACGGCCCGGCCAGTGCGCCGGGTACTGCTCATGATTCTGCACGCGATGCCACCACTCTCCCGCTGATCCGCGCCGCTGTCGAGGCCGGCATTCCCGTGCTCGGCATCTGCCGCGGCTTTCAGGAAATGAACGTGGCGTTCGGCGGCAGCCTGCATCAGAAGGTTCATGAGGCCGGTCCCTTCATGGATCACCGTGAAGACGACAGCCTCCCGCTGGAAGGGCAGTACGCGCCAAGTCACCCGGTTCACGTTCAACCGGGCGGTGTATTGGCCGGGCTGGGCCTGGCGGATGAGATTCAAGTCAATTCGATTCATGGTCAGGGCGTTGAACGTCTGGCGCCGGGCCTTCGTGTGGAAGCGGTGGCGCCCGACGGGTTGATCGAAGCCGTCTCTGTTATCGAAGGCAAGACTTTTGCTTTAGGCGTGCAATGGCATCCCGAATGGCAGATAAGCTTAAACCCTGACTACCTTGCGATTTTCCAGGCATTTGGCGATGCCTGCCGCAAGCGCGCACTACAACGCGACGCCGATGCGTCAAACAACGCCTGACTTATAAGAGTCAGGAAACTCAGCCTAAGAGGCATTTATGAGTCACAACCTCGACCAGCTCACCGATTGGTTGAAAGACCACAAGATCACAGAAGTCGAATGCATGATTGGCGACCTGACCGGCATCACCCGGGGCAAGATTTCGCCGACCAACAAGTTCATCGCCGAAAAAGGCATGCGCCTGCCCGAAAGCGTTCTGTTGCAGACCGTGACCGGCGACTATGTCGAAGACGACATCTATTACGAACTGCTCGACCCGGCCGACATCGACATGATCTGCCGCCCCGACCAGAACGCGGTGTTCCTGGTGCCCTGGGCCATTGAGCCCACCGCCCAGGTCATCCACGACACCTACGACAAGCAGGGCAACCCGATCGAGCTGTCGCCGCGCAACGTGCTCAAGAAGGTGCTGAAACTCTACGCCGACCACGGCTGGCAGCCGATCGTGGCGCCGGAAATGGAGTTCTACCTCACCAAGCGCAGTGATGACCCGGACTACCCGCTGCAACCGCCGATTGGCCGCTCCGGCCGTCCGGAAACCGGTCGCCAGTCCTTCTCGATTGAAGCGGCGAACGAATTCGACCCGTTGTTCGAAGACGTTTACGACTGGTGCGAACTGCAAGAGCTGGACCTCGACACGCTGATCCACGAGGACGGCACGGCGCAGATGGAAATCAACTTCCGTCATGGCGATGCCCTGTCCCTGGCCGACCAGATTCTGGTGTTCAAGCGCACCATGCGCGAAGCCGCGCTCAAGCACAACGTAGCCGCGACCTTCATGGCCAAGCCCATGACCGGCGAGCCGGGCAGTGCCATGCACTTGCACCAGAGCATCATCGACATCGAGACCGGCAAAAACGTCTTCTCCAATGAAGACGGGACCATGAGCCAGCTGTTCCTCAATCACATCGGCGGTTTGCAGAAATTCATTCCTGAGCTGCTGCCGTTGTTCGCACCCAACGTCAACTCGTTCCGCCGCTTCCTGCCAGATACCTCGGCACCGGTGAACGTGGAGTGGGGCGAAGAGAACCGCACCGTGGGCCTGCGGGTTCCGGATGCCGGGCCGCAGAACCGTCGGGTGGAAAACCGTCTGCCGGGTGCCGATGCCAACCCTTACCTGGCCATCGCCGCCAGCCTGTTGTGCGGCCTTATCGGCATGGTCGAAGGGCATAACCCGAGTCCCCCGGTCGTGGGTCGTGGCTACGAACGGCGCAACTTGCGCCTGCCATTGACCATCGAAGACGCCCTGGATCGCATGGAAAACAGCAAGACCATCGAAAAGTACCTGGGCAAGAAGTTCATCACGGGCTACGTCGCGGTCAAGCGGGCCGAGCATGAAAACTTCAAGCGCGTGATCAGTTCGTGGGAGCGCGAGTTCCTGCTCTTCGCCGTCTGATGCGCCGGGCGCCGCTGTTCATGGCGGCGCCCTTCACCGGAATCCTAGGAGAATTCGCATGACCAGCAACAACCCGCAAACCCGTGAGTGGCAGACCCTGAGCAGCGATCATCACCTGGCCCCGTTCAGCGACTTCAAGCAGCTGAAAGAGAAAGGCCCGCGGATCATCACGCATGCCAAGGGTGTTTACCTCTGGGACAGCGAAGGCAACAAGATCCTCGACGGCATGGCCGGCCTGTGGTGTGTCGCGATCGGTTACGGTCGTGATGAACTGGCCGATGCTGCCAGCAAACAGATGCGTGAACTGCCTTATTACAACCTGTTCTTCCAGACGGCTCACCCGCCGGTGCTGGAGCTGGCCAAAGTCATCGCCGACATCGCGCCTGAAGGCATGAATCATGTGTTCTTCACCGGTTCCGGTTCCGAAGGCAACGACACCATGCTGCGGATGGTTCGCCACTACTGGGCGATCAAGGGCCAGCCGAAGAAGAAAGTCATCATCAGTCGCAAGAACGGCTATCACGGTTCCACCGTGGCCGGCGCGAGCCTGGGCGGCATGACGTACATGCACGAACAGGGCGACTTGCCGATCCCGGGCATCGTCCACATCGCCCAGCCGTACTGGTTTGGCGAAGGCGGTGACATGACGCCGCAAGCGTTCGGTATCTGGGCGGCCAATCAGCTGGAAGAGAAGATTCTGGAAGTCGGCGTCGACAACGTCGGTGCCTTTATTGCCGAGCCGATCCAGGGCGCCGGCGGCGTGATCATCCCGCCAGACAGCTACTGGCCGCGCATCAAGGAAATCCTCGCCAAGTACGACATTCTGTTCGTGGCCGACGAAGTGATCTGCGGTTTCGGCCGTACCGGTGAGTGGTTCGGCAGCGATTTCTACGACCTCAAGCCCCATATGATGACCATCGCCAAAGGCCTGACGTCCGGCTACATCCCGATGGGTGGCCTGATCGTGCATGACGACGTGGTCGAGGTGCTCAACGAGGGCGGTGATTTCAACCACGGTTTCACTTATTCCGGGCACCCGGTGGCCGCTGCGGTGGCGCTGGAAAACATCCGCATCCTGCGCGACGAGAAAATTGTCGAGCACGTGCGTGCAGAAACGGCACCCTATTTGCAAAAGCGTCTACGGGAGCTGAACGATCACCCGTTGGTGGGGGAAGTGCGTGGGGTCGGTCTGTTGGGGGCCATTGAGCTGGTTCAGGACAAGGCCACCCGCAAACGTTACGAAGGCAAGGGTGTCGGCATGATCTGCCGGCAGTTTTGCTTCGATAACGGCCTGATCATGCGTGCCGTCGGCGACACCATGATCATTGCTCCGCCACTGGTGATTACACCGGCTGAAATCGACGAGTTGGTGACCAAGGCACGCAAGTGCCTGGACCTGACCCTGAGTGCGTTGCAGGGCTAAGTGCTAGGCTCTGAGCGAGGTGCGAAGCTTGCATTTCGCTCAGTGCAAACAAAGGATGGGTCTTTCCTTGAAAGCCTGCCTTGGATCTTGCCAGACTACCGGTTGTTCGGATGCCCAGTAACAGGCCGCTGAGCACGTGGTTAAAAAGAAAAATTGGAGCATTACCCATGAAGGCATTAGGTATGAAGATAGCTGGCAAGACCCTCCTCGCCATGTCCCTGATGGGCGTGATGGCGGGTGCCGTTCAGGCAGACGACAAGGTGCTGCACGTATACAACTGGTCCGATTACATCGCACCGGATACCGTCAAGAAGTTCGAAGCCGAGTCGGGTATCAAAGTCGTCTACGACGTGTTCGACAGTAACGAAACCCTTGAAGCCAAGTTGTTGGCAGGCAAGTCCGGCTACGACATCGTCGTGCCGTCGAACAACTTCCTGGCCAAGCAGATCAAGGCCGGCGTTTACCAGAAGCTGGACAAGTCCAAGCTGCCTAACTGGAAAAACCTGAACCCGGACCTGCTCAAAGCGGTATCGGTGAGCGACCCGGGTAACGAACACGCGTTCCCTTACATGTGGGGTTCGATCGGTATCGGTTTCAACGCCGAGAAGGTCAAGGCTGCACTGGGTGCCGATGCGCCAACCAACTCCTGGGACTTGCTGTTCAAACCTGAAAACGCTGCCAAGTTGAAGTCGTGCGGTATCAGCTTCCTCGATTCGCCAACCGAGATGATTCCGGTGGCGTTGCATTACCTGGGCTATCCAACCGACAGCCAGGACAAGAAACAACTGGCTGAAGCCGAAGCGCTGTTCCTGAAGATTCGTCCTTCGGTGGGCTACTTCCACTCGTCCAAGTACATCTCCGACCTGGCCAATGGCAACATCTGCGTCGCCGTGGGTTACTCGGGTGACATCTACCAGGCCAAGGCTCGCGCCGCTGAAGCCGGTGACAAGGTGAAAGTCAGCTACAACATTCCGAAAGAAGGTGCCGGCAGCTTCTACGACATGGTCGCCATCCCTAAAGATGCCGAAAACGTCGAAGGCGCCTACAAGTTCATGACCTTCCTGCAGAAGCCGGAAATCATGGCCGAGATCACCAACGCCGTGCGTTTCCCGAACGGTAACGCGGCGTCTACCGCACTGGTTGATAAAGAAATCACCAGCGATCCTGGCATCTACCCGCCAGCGGAAGTGTTGGCCAAGCTGTACGCGATTGCCGACTTGCCGGCCGCGACCCAGCGGATCCTGACTCGCAGCTGGACCAAGATCAAATCCGGTAAATAAGTAATAAACCCTGTAGCAGTTGCCGAAGGCTGCGTTGAGGTCCGAAGGACCTCCGCTTTTCGACAGCACAACGGCTTCGCAGTTGAACGCAGCCTGCGGCAGCTGCTACAGGGATCTTCATAAAGTTTGCTGGAACGGTTTTTCGAGGGTAAGTTGCGCGCCGGTTTTGTTGCCAGGCAGCCATGGCTGTCATGTAACGCGGGGCAACTTGGGCCCAACTAATTTTAGAGGACCTCCACGTGCCTATTTTTTCTTTGTTGCGCAATGCCCTGCTGGTCGGCGCCGGACTGACACTTGCTGTCAGTGTTCAGGCCGCTGGCACAGTGCATATTTATAACTGGTCTGACTATATCGGTGAGACCACCCTGGCCGACTTCCAGAAAGAAACCGGCATCAAGCCGGTGTATGACGTATTCGATTCCAACGAAACCCTGGAAGGCAAGTTGCTGGCCGGGCGTACCGGTTATGACGTAGTCGTGCCGTCCAACCACTTCCTTGGCAAACAGATCAAGGCCGGGGCTTTCCAGAAGCTCGACAAATCGAAGCTGACCAACTATTCCAACCTCGACCCGGTACTGCTCAAGCGCCTGGAGCAGAACGATCCGGGCAACCAGTACGCCGTACCGTATCTGTGGGGCACCAACGGCATCGGTTACAACGTCGACAAGGTCAAGGCAGTGCTGGGCCTCGACAAGATCGATTCCTGGGATGTGGTGTTCGAGCCGCAGAACATCAAGAAGCTGCACAGCTGTGGCGTGGCGTTCCTCGACTCCGCCGATGAAATGATGCCCACGGTCCTCAACTACATGGGCCTGAACGCCAACAGCACCAACCCTGAAGACTACAAAAAGGCTGAAGCCAAGTTGCTGGCAGTGCGGCCTTACGTGACGTATTTCCACTCGTCCAAATACATCGCAGACCTCGCCAACGGTGACATCTGTGTGGCAATCGGTTTCTCCGGCGATATGTTCCAGGCCAAGGCCCGTGCGGCTGAAGCTGGCAAAGGCATGAACATCGCTTACTCGATTCCGAAAGAGGGTGGCGCGCTCTGGTTCGACATGCTGGCGATCCCCAAGGATGCGGCCAACGTCAAGGAAGCCCATGCCTTCATCAACTATTTGCTCAAACCTGAGGTGATTGCCCAGGTCAGTAACTCGGTAGGCTACGCCAACCCTAACCCGGGGTCGGACAAACTGATGGAGCAGTCCATACGCACCGACGCTTCGGTTTATCCACCGCAAGCGGTCCTCGACAAGACATACGTGTCCATCGAGTTGCCACCGAATATTCAACGTTTGATGACGCGCAGCTGGACCAAGGTCAAGTCGGGCAAATAGCTTCAACCTATCCAGGTTCGCCACGTCGAGCGAACTGCAAATTCTGTTGGGAGTTTCGTAAATGGCAGTTGCCTCCGGCGCCTATAAGAAAGCCCTCGAGGGCGGCCAGACACCTAAGCAGGTGCTGGTCAAAATCGACCGGGTCACCAAAAAGTTCGACGAGACGATTGCCGTGGACGACGTGTCCCTGGAAATCAAGAAAGGCGAAATCTTCGCCTTGCTCGGCGGCTCGGGTTCGGGCAAATCCACCTTGCTGCGGATGCTGGCAGGTTTCGAACGGCCCACGGAGGGGCGCATTTTTCTCGATGGCGTAGACATCACTGACATGCCGCCGTACGAGCGTCCGATCAACATGATGTTCCAGTCCTACGCCTTGTTCCCGCATATGACGGTGGCGCAGAACATCGCCTTCGGCCTCAAGCAGGACAAGATTCCGTCGGCTGAAGTCGACGCTCGCGTGGCTGAGATGCTCAAGCTGGTGCAGATGAGCCAGTACGCCAAGCGCAAACCCCATCAGTTGTCTGGTGGTCAGCGTCAGCGTGTGGCACTGGCGCGCTCCTTGGCCAAGCGGCCGAAGCTGTTGCTGCTCGACGAACCGATGGGCGCACTGGACAAAAAACTACGCTCGCAAATGCAGCTGGAGCTGGTCGAGATCATCGAGCGGGTCGGCGTGACCTGCGTCATGGTGACCCACGACCAGGAAGAGGCCATGACCATGGCCGAGCGCATCGCGATCATGCACCTGGGCTGGATAGCCCAGATCGGCAGCCCGATCGACATTTACGAAACCCCGACCAGCCGTCTGGTCTGCGAGTTCATCGGCAACGTCAACATCTTCGAAGGCGAAGTGGTGGATGACGCCGAGGGTCATGCGCTGATCACCTGCAAGGATCTGGACCGCAGTATCTATGTGGGCCACGGCATCAGCACTTCGGTGCAGGACAAATCCGTCACCTACGCGATCCGTCCGGAAAAACTGCTGGTGACGGCCGACATGCCGACCTGCGAACACAACTGGTCCAGCGGCAAGGTGCATGACATTGCCTACCTGGGTGGCCATTCGGTGTTCTACGTCGAACTGCCGAGCGGCAAGCTGGTGCAGTCCTTCGTCGCCAACGCCGAGCGCCGTGGCCAGCGCCCGACCTGGGGTGATCAGGTTTACGTGTGGTGGGAAGACGACAGCGGCGTGGTACTTCGCTCATGAACATGCGCAAACTCAAACGCCGGCTCAACCGAATAATTCCCGGTGGCCGTCAGCTGGTCATCGGGGTTCCGTTCATCTGGCTGTTCCTGTTCTTCATGTTGCCGTTCTTCATCGTGTTGAAGATCAGCTTCGCCGAAGCCGACGTGGCCATTCCGCCGTATACCGAGATCTACACCTTCGTTGACCAGAAACTGCAGGTGCTGCTCAACCTGGCCAACTACGCGATGCTCGGCGACGATGAGTTGTACATCGCCGCTTACCTCGGCTCGTTGAAAATGGCGCTGATCAGCACCATCCTTTGCCTGCTGATCGGTTATCCGATGGCCTATGCCATCGCCAGCGCCCGCAAAGAAATGCAAACGGTGCTGGTGTTGCTGATCATGATGCCGACCTGGACCGCGATCCTGATCCGCGTGTATGCGTGGATGGGCATCCTCAGCAACAACGGTCTGCTCAATGGTTTTCTGATGAGCATGGGCTGGATCGACGAGCCGCTGCAGATCCTCAATACCAACATGGCGGTCTATATCGGCGTGGTGTATTCGTACCTGCCGTTCATGATCCTGCCGCTTTACGCCAACCTGGTGAAACACGACACCAGTCTGCTGGAAGCCGCGTCGGACCTCGGTTCGAGCACCTTCAACAGTTTCTGGAAGATCACCGTGCCGCTGTCGAAAAACGGCATCATCGCAGGCGCAATGCTGGTGTTCATCCCGGTGGTGGGTGAGTTCGTAATCCCGGAGCTGCTCGGCGGTCCGGAAACCCTGATGATCGGTAAAGTGCTCTGGCAAGAGTTCTTCAACAACCGTGACTGGCCGGTGGCGTCAGCGCTTGCGGTGGTGATGCTGGCGATCCTGATTGTGCCAATCATCCTGTTCAACCGTAGTCAGGCCAAGGAAATGGAGGGTAAGGAATGAAGCGCTTCCGTTTCTCAAGTTTCATGCTGGTTGCGGGTTTGCTGTTCATCTACGCGCCGATGCTGATCCTGGTGATCTACTCGTTCAACGCCTCGAAACTGGTGACGGTGTGGGGCGGCTGGTCGATCAAGTGGTACGTGGGATTGATGGACAATACCCAGCTGATGGGCTCGGTGGTGCGCTCGCTGGAGATCGCCTGCTACACGGCGATTGCAGCGGTGGCACTGGGAACGCTGGCGGCCTTCGTGTTGACCCGTATCACCCACTTCAAGGGCCGTACGTTGTTTGGTGGTTTGGTCACCGCGCCGCTGGTGATGCCTGAAGTCATCACCGGTCTGTCGCTGTTGCTGCTGTTCGTGGCCATGGCGCAGATGATCGGCTGGCCACAGGAACGCGGCATCGTCACCATCTGGATCGCCCACACCACGTTCTGTGCGGCGTATGTGGCGGTGGTGGTATCGGCGCGCTTGCGTGAGCTGGACCTGTCCATCGAAGAGGCAGCCATGGACCTGGGGGCGAGGCCGTGGAAGGTGTTCTTCCTGATCACGATTCCAATGATCGCGCCGTCGCTGGCGGCGGGCGGGATGATGTCCTTTGCCTTGTCGCTGGATGACCTGGTGCTGGCGAGCTTCGTTTCCGGTCCGGGTTCCACGACTTTGCCGATGGAAGTGTTCTCGGCGGTGCGCCTGGGCGTGAAGCCCGAGATCAACGCCGTGGCCAGCCTGATTCTGTTGTCGGTGTCACTGGTGACGTTCCTGGTCTGGTTCTTCAGCCGCCGCGCCGAAGAAATTCGCAAGCGGGCGATCCAGCAGGCTATCGAGGAAGGCGCTGCCGATTCCTGGAAACAACCGGACGTGCGCCGGGCGCAGGCGCCGGAAGCGGCTTGAGCCTGATGCCGGGTTGACCACCGTTGCGTGGTCAACCCAAATCTAATGTGGGAGCGGGCTTGCCCGCGATGACGTCAGTTCAACCAACAGAAATCTATTGCCCTGAACGCGCCGGCAACAGCTTCAAGGTACTGCGGGTATTGGCCGTCACTTCTTCATCATTGAAATTCGCCTGGTAATAAACCCCTTCGATATACGCGTCAGCCTGGTCGGCATAGTGGCTGTCGAACGGCACACCGCTCTGGCCGACCGGGTTGATGGTCAGGCTGTGGGCCGGGTCGGCGAAGTCGATCAGCCGCCGGGTCGATGGGCCATAGGTCACAGGCCACGGCGCCGGGCCGATTTTGGCCGAGAGGTTGTTCGGCACTTCGTGGGTGCCGGGCGCCGCGAACGGGCCGACGTTGAAGATCCGCTCCAGCGGTTTCTGCATACCCAGCGGATGGCCGTGGGTCAGGGTGTGCGCCTTGCCCCATTGCCATTGCGCGGAGTCGGCGCCAAGGGTGGTCTTGAGGTGAGCCATGCTTGCTTGCCACGCCACCTTGACCGTATCGGCGCGGGTTTCCTTGCCGGGGGTGTTGCGGTTGTCCCACCACGGTGAATCGGCGGAGGCCGCCAGGCGCGGCAGCGCGGCATCGATCACCCGGGTCGGGAGCAGCGTTTCGAAGAAGTCATTGCCCAGTTCATCACGCAGCGCCGCGTCGGCGAGGTTGAACAGAAACTGGTTGAACAGTGTGGCGCTGATGGAGTCCAGCGGGTAATCGCCGCTCCACTGCGCCAGTTGCTCCACCCGTTTGAGCTCGGCGGGATCGCTCACCACTTCACGCAGTACCGGCAATAATGGCGCCAGCAAACGCGGACCGTAGTCGGTGGTGGTGCCCAGTTGCAGCTTCTGGTTGGCCTCGTTGTCCCACTTCACGTTTTTGTCGCTGAGCTGACGATTGAGCTGCTGCCCACGATCGGCGAGGTTGTAGTAACCGGGAATCTCCATGCCGGTCGGCGACACCGGTTGAAAGTTGGCCGAGACAATGTAGCCCCGCGCCGGGTTTTCTTCCTGTGGGTTGGCGCTGAACGGGTAAAAACCTTCCTTGTCCGCCTGAGGGGTGCTGCCGTCGAGGATGAAACCGGGCTTTACCCCGACCGGGCGCTTGGGCAGCAGCGCCGAGGCCCACCAGCCGATGTCGCCCTTGGCGTTGGCGTAGACGATGTTCAGCCCCGGTGCCTGAACCTTGGACGACGCGGCGCGGGCCTTGGCCAGGGTGTCGGCGCGGTTGAGCTGGTAGAAGCCCTCGAGGATCGGATTCGGGGTCTCGAGGAAGGCCCACCACATGGCGACCGGCGTCTTGCCGGCGGCAGTACCGAGGGCATCGTTGACGATCGGGCCGTGGGGTGACCGGCGCAGGGGCAGCGTGACCGGTGACTGGCCTTTCACCGCGATCTGTTGTTCGGTGTTGACCATGTCGACCCACTGGCCGCGATACCAGACCTGGTTCGGGTTGTCCGGATTGACCTTCTCGGCGATCAGGTCCAGATCGTCGTTCTGGAACATGGTCAGGCTCCAGCCGAAGTCCAGGTTGTGACCGAGAAACGCAAACGGCACCAGCGCCTGATGGTAGCCATAAAGCTCGAAGCCCGGCGCCGACAGGTGCGCTTCGTACCACACCGACGGCACCGAGAAGCGAATGTGCGGGTCACCGGCCAGCAGTGGTTTACCGCTTTTGCTGCGGTTACCGGAAATCACCCAGGCATTGCTGCCTTCGAATTGCGGCAGGCCGTGGTCGGCCAGGGCTTGCTCACTCAAACGGGCGAGGGCGTTCAGGCCCTTCCAGTCATTGGCGGTGAGGGCTGGTGCAGGGTTGGCGTTCCCTTTGGCCAGCACGCCCTTGGGCTGCCAGTCGAGATCGAAGATGCTCAGGTACTCGGCGCCCAGTTGGTCACGCACGTAAGTCAGCAAGGGTTCGGTGCGAAACGCCGCGGCAAAGCTGTAGGCCATGTAGCCGGCGATGCTGATGCTGTCTTCGGCGGTGAAAGGGCGCTTGGGGATCCCCAGCACGTCGAACTCTACCGGCGCAGCGTGGCTGTCCTGATATTGATTGATGCCGTCCAGATAGGCTTGCAGAGCCTTCCATGCCGGCGACTGACGATCCAGCGCGGCCACATAGCTTTCAGCCCGTTCGCGAATGCGCAGGCTGCGAAACAGTTTGTCGGTGTCGATCAGTTTCGGGCCGAGGACTTCGGCCAGTTCGCCACGGGCCAGGCGCCGCATGGCTTCCATCTGGAACAGTCGGTCCTGGGCGTGCACGTAGCCGAGAGCGCGGTAGAGGTCGGTTTCGTTTTCGGCACGGATATGCGGCACGCCGCGCTCGTCGTAACGCACGGTCACCGAACCTTGCAGGTGCTGCAACTTCACCAGGCCCTGGCGCGTCGGTTGCTTGCTGTACACATACCAGCCGCCCCCGGCGACGAGCACGACGATCAGCAAGGCAAGTACGGTCAGGATGCGCTTCATGGTGACTCCTTGTTCTTTCGGGAATGCCGCCCGTGTGGGCTGCAAACGTGTAGCACAGACCACCTGTGCCGGGCATCGCGGTCCTGGAAAAGTCAGGAATGCCTTACTTCACCTGCGCAGGCCACGGGCAGTAGCAACCCACCGCCAGTGTGTGGGTGGCGTTCACCGTCCGGCCTTCGTTCAGCGCTTGCAGGATGGGCTCGATAAAACTGTTGCTTGAATTGCAGGTCAGGCCTTCGCTGTACGGACCGAAATACGCCAGCTGGCCGCTGCGGTCCCAGATCGCCACCGCCGGGCTGGCAGGAATCTGTTCGGAACCTGGCAGGACGGTGAGGGTTTTAAGGCGGCTCAAGGTGCTGGGCAACTGACCGTGACTGCCGGGCTTTTGTACCGCATAGAACTCGACGCCCTGCGGCCCATACTGCTCAACCAATTCGGTCAGGTGTTGTTGGTTGCCGACATTGCACGGGCAGGCCGGGTCCCAGAAGTGCACCAGGCGAATGGCGCCGGGGCCGGCCAGTTCGTCCGGCAGGCGCAATGGATCGCCGGAGAACACCGCAGTGTGCGAACTGAAGGCGCGCAAGTAGCGCCCCTGAAACCAGTCATAGGCGGCCCACAGCACGCCGGCACACACAAGGGCGAGCAGGCTGGCAAGCAGTGTGGTGCGGTAGGCCGGACGCATGGGTTTCAATCCTCGAAGGTCGGCTAGCTTGCCATGCTTGCCGCGACAGATGAATATCGCAGGCCCATAAAGTCCGTTTCGCGCTCTGGAATAGCCCATGTCCGCCACTTTCGATCCCGATCATTTGCGTGCCAGCCTACGGCCATTGGCCGAGTGGCAGCCGCTGTCGAGCGAGGCCATGGCCTATCAGAATTTTTATGGGCTGGATTTCCCGCAGCGAACCTTGCGCAGTGGCCTGGGGCGTTTCGAGGTCGATGGCTATGAAGTGGTCAGCCAGCTCTGGTGGCCCGAGCGGGCGAAGGCGACGCTGTTTCTGTTTCACGGCTTCTACGATCACACCGGGCTCTATCGGCATGTGATCGAGTGGGCGCTGGACCAGGGTTTTGCGGTGATCGCCTGTGACCTGCCAGGGCATGGCCTGTCCAGTGGCGAACGGGCGAGCATCAAGGACTTCGCCGAGTATCAGAGCACGCTGCAAGGGCTGTTGGCCGAGGCGCAATCGCTGGGCCTTCCGCAGCCCTGGCACCTGTGTGGGCAAAGCACTGGCGGGGCGATCGTGATCGATCATGTGCTCAATCAGGGCGCGAACAGTCCCGCCCAGGGACAAGTGATTTTGCTGTCGCCATTGGTGCGGCCGCGAGCCTGGGGCTGGTCGCAGCTCAGTTATTACCTGCTCAAGCCGTTCGTCAAAGGCATCGCCCGGCGTTTCAGCGAGAACTCCAACGACCCTGACTTCCTGGCGTTCCTGCAAGCCGATCCGCTGCAACCGCTGCGTCTGTCAACGGCCTGGGTCGGCGCGCTGGGGCGGTGGATCAAGCGTATCGAAGCGGCACCGAGCAGCCCACGGCGACCGCTGATTGTGCAGGGGCAGGCGGACATGACCGTGGATTGGGAGCACAACCTTGACGTATTGCGAGGCAAGTTCGATCGGCCTCAGGTGCTGATGCTGCCTGAGGCACGGCATCATCTGGCGAATGAGACGCCGGGTTTGCGGCAGGAGTATTTCGGGTTTTTGACCAGGCGGATGAAGGGGCGGAATCTTTAGTGGCCATTGCGACCCTATCGCGAGCAGGCTCGCTCCCACATTAGACCGTGTCTGGCTGGGCAACCCGGTCAACTGTGGGAGCGAGCCTGCTCGCGATAGCGATCTACCGGTCGTTGCAGATTATTGGGTAAGGCTCGACGTACTCTGCCCCACCGCCAACCCCGCCCGAATCGCCGCCAGTGCGGCCTGATAGTAAGCCTTGCCTTCAATGGACTCGGCAAAGGTCGCGAACTCTTCCAGTTCGTCATCCGACAGGTCGCGGTAGACATACAGCAGCGTGTTGTTCAGGTCGGCGCCGATCTGCTCCATCAGGCGCTGGCGCTGACCGTTCAACATGCCTTGAGCCTGTCCGCCGCCGAGCAGGCCGGGGATCATCGAGCTCAGGCTGTCGGCCGCCACGCCAGCGATCGCCAGGCTGACTTCAGCGCCGGCCTCGCGGGCGGGGAGGGCCTGGGCGAGGTGGCCGATGATCAGCTGGCGGGTATCGCTGGCCTGCATTTTCGGCAAGCCCTTGGCGTTTTTCGCCAATTGATCGCGACGGGTTGCCAGCAGCTCGGCGGCGACGATTTTCTTGCCCAGGGGCGATTGAAAGAAGGTCAGCGCAGGTTTCGGGTCGGTGAGCTTCTTGCGCAGTTGCGCTTCGGCACGCTGATCCATGGATTTGGGGGCGAAACGCTGATTGCTGTTGTTGACCAGGGCCTGAAACACCGCTGGCGGCAGGCTGTTCTGATAACGCTGCTGAGCGGCCGAGAGCGCATCGTTGAAATGCGCGCGTTGTTCTGGCCAACCGGCGACCTTGTACAACTGGTCGTGGCCGTCTGCCCAGGCGGGCAAAACGCAGAACATCAGCAGTGAGAAAAGCAAGCGACGCATAGGGACTCCTGTCAGCAGCCGACTATTCTCCGTGCGGCATTCGTACTTGTCGAGAATTCGTATCAGGTTGAGTGCCTTATCCGACCAATCCTCCGCTGCGCGGCTCTGTCGGATTTGCGGGCACAGGAATATTATGCGCGCCATGCACATACCCTCTGATCACCCGCTGCTGTTACGTATCGTCGATGACCTGGCTACACGCGGCTGGTCGCGGCAGAATATTTTCCTGCCTCTGGATCTGACCCGGGCACTGGCGGCCGAGTGCCGCAAACGTGCCACCGAGGGCGAGCTCGCACCGGCCGCCGTGGGGCGCGGGCCGTTTTCGGAGATTCGTGAGGGCATTCGCGGTGACCATATCCAGTGGCTCGAGCCCGGTCAGGCCGAGGCTTGCGACCGCTATCTGGGGTTGATGGACAGCCTGCGCGAGGCGATGAATCGCGGTTTGTTTCTGGGCCTGGAAGATTTCGAAAGCCATTTCGCCCTGTATCCGCCCGGTGCTTTCTATCTCAAGCATGTCGACCGTTTCCGCGACGACGACCGGCGCATGGTCTCGGCGGTGATCTACCTCAATGACGCTTGGCTACCCGAGCATGGCGGTCAGTTGCGCATGTACCTGGACGAAGGCGTCGAACATGATGTGGTGCCCACCGGCGGATGCCTGGTAGTGTTCCTGTCGGGCGAGGTGCCCCACGAAGTCCTGCCCGCGACCCGAGAACGCCTGTCGTTGACGGGTTGGTTCCGCCGTCGTGGCAACGAGCCGTTCTGATCATGCAAAAGATTCTGGTAAGTCGCTGTTTGCTCGGTCACCGCGTCCGTTATGACGGCGGGGCCAGTGGGCTGTTCTATCTATTGGAGCAGTGGATTGCCGAAGGCCGGGTGGTGCCGTTGTGCCCGGAAGTCGCTGGCGGGTTGCCGACGCCAAGGGCCGCGGCGGAGATTCCCGGTGGGCAGGGCGGTGAAGTGCTTGATGGCCTTGCATCGGTCATCAGCACCGAGGGCAAGGACGTCAGTGCCGAGTTTCTTTCGGGGGCCTATCAGGCGCTGGAACTGGTGCAACAGCATGGCATCCGTATTGCCGTGCTCAAGGCCAACAGCCCCTCCTGCGGGAATCTGCTGACCTATGACGGGACGTTCAGCGGCGTGAAGGTCAGCGGTGAGGGTGTCACCGCGGCATTGCTCAAGCGCAATGGCGTCCAGGTTTTCAGCGAGCTGGAGTTGGTCGAAGCGGCACAGGCTCTGGCAGCCCTGAACTAGCGGCCTGCCCAAAACCCATGTGGGAGCGGGCTTGCTCGCGAAGAGGGAGTGTCAGTCGACATCAATGTTGCCTGACACACCGTATTCGCGAGCAAGCCCGCTCCCACATTAAATCTTCAGTGCCTTATGGTTTCGGCGCCACACTCGTATCCGCCCCGAACCACTTTTGCGACAACCCTTCCAATCGGCCATCCCCCTTGATCCGCTGCAAGGCGTTTTCGAGGCTGGCATGAAACGCCGGGTTACCCTTCTGAAACGGAATCGCCAGGCTCACCGGCGGGCCGGCCTTCGGTTCTTCTTCCTTCAGCGATTGCACCAGCACCAACGGGCGTGGCTGCTCTTCTTTCTGCGCGAGCAATTGCGCATCGGCGTAGCTGTAAGGTTCGCTGAAGTCGAAACGATCCTTCAGGTCCGGGGTCTGTGCTATGTGATTGATGGCCACGTCGTACTTGCCGCTTTCGACGCCGGTCAACAGGTCGCCGGAATCGGTGACGACGAAGTCGGCCCGTACATCCAGCTCACCGGCCAGCAGTTGACCCAACTCGACCTCGAAGCCGGTCAGTTTGTCGTCATCCTTGAAATTGAAGGGCGGTGTATTAGCCTCAAGGGCAATGCGCAATTCGCCGCGGTCGTTTACATCATCCATCAGTTCGGCATGAGCCAAAGGGCTCAAAAGGGGCAGCAGGCAGATCAGGCCAGGCAAAAAGCGCATGGTCACTCCTTTGAATTCATTTATCGCGACGCGCTGTTCAGGCTCGCTTTGCTATGGTTGTCGTGTGCCTTCGACAACGAATGGCCGTGAAGTTGTCACGGTCGAGCGAATTTTACGGAAAAACTGGAGAAGAGAATGAAAAGCTTTATGTCACGAGCAGCATTGGCTGGCCTGCTGATGGGGGCTTCGATGCTGGCAGCTGCTGCTACACCGGCGCCCAAAGGTGCAGAAGTGTCCATCGTTTCTCCTGCGGACGGTGCCACGGTTGCGCAAACCTTCATCGTCAAGTTCGCCGTCGAGAACATTGCGTTGGCGCCAGCGGGTGACGTCACCAAAAACACCGGCCATCACCATTTGCTGATCGATGTCGACAAACTACCGGCCGCCGGTGCTCCGATTCCAGCGGATGCCAACCATATGCACTTCGGCAAGGCGCAGACCCAGGCTGAAATCAAACTGGCACCGGGCAAGCACACCTTGCAGCTTGAGCTGGGCGACAGCGGTCACCTGCCGTTCGATCCGCCAATCGTTTCGAAGAAAATCACCGTGACTGTGAAGTAACTTTTCCACAGCCATGAAAAAGCAGCCGTAAAAAAGGGAGCTCCGAGGAGCTCCCTTTTTTGTCGCTCAAGTAGCGATCAGAACAACACGCGGCAACGAATGGTGCCGTTGATGTGCTGCAGCTTCTCTTGCGCCAGGTCCGAGTACTCGGCATCGACGTCGATCACGACGTAGCCGACTTTCTCGTTGGTCTGCAGGAACTGACCGGAAATGTTGATGCCGTTTTCAGCGAACACCTTGTTGATCTCGCTCATCACACCCGGAATGTTCTCGTGGATGTGCAGCAGGCGGTGCTTGCCAGGGTGAGCCGGCAGGGCCACTTCCGGGAAGTTCACGGACGATACCGAAGTACCGTTGTCGCTGTACTTGACCAGTTTTTCCGCCACTTCCAGACCGATGTTGGCCTGCGCTTCAGCGGTGGAACCACCGATGTGCGGGGTCAGGATCACGTTGTCCAGGCCTCGCAGCGGGCTTTCGAACTCTTCTTCGTTAGAGCGCGGCTCTACCGGGAATACGTCGATGGCCGCGCCGATCAGGTGCTTGTCCTTGATCGCGTCCGCCAGGGCGTCCAGTTCGACCACGGTGCCGCGAGCAGCGTTGATCAGGATGCCGCCCTTCTTGATGGCGCGGATTTCCTTCTCGCCGATCATCCACTGAGTGGCAGCGGTTTCCGGAACGTGCAGGGTGACGATGTCGGACATGCCCAACAGCTCGTTCAGATTGCCGACCTGAGTGGCGTTGCCCAGTGGCAGCTTGGTCACGGTGTCGTAGAAGTACACTTGCATCCCTAAGCCTTCTGCCAGAACAGACAATTGGGTACCGATCGAGCCGTAACCGACGATACCCAGCTTCTTGCCCCGGATTTCGAAGGAGTTGGCTGCGCTTTTGATCCAGCCGCCACGGTGGCAGGAAGCGTTCTTCTCAGGGATGCCGCGCAGCAACAGGATCGCTTCGGCCAATACCAGCTCGGCTACGGAGCGAGTGTTGGAGTACGGCGCGTTGAATACCGCGATGCCGCGTTCGCGAGCCGCGTTGAGGTTGACCTGGTTGGTGCCGATGCAGAAACAGCCGACAGCCACCAGCTTCTTCGCGTGATCGAAGATCTCTTCGGTCAGTTGAGTGCGGGAGCGAATGCCGATGAAGTGAGCATCAGCGATCTTTTCCTTCAGCTGGGCTTCCGGCAGAGAACCTGTGAGGTACTCGATGCTGGTGTAGCCCGCCGCCTTGAGGACGTCGACAGCCGATTGGTGGACGCCTTCGAGAAGAAGGAACTTGATCTTGCTCTTATCGAGAGAAGTCTTGCTCATCTGCGTAAACCTGTGTCCCGGAGAAAAATTGGCAGGAAGTCAGCAGATGCTGACCCGGACGGCAAGAAAGCCGTCGCCGCAGAACAGCCTTTGGGCACTATCCTGCGGGGTCGGTATGCTAGCATATGCACCCCGCTAAACACTCATTCCTGCGACGTGAAGCGTCCTCAGGATGACCATGAATTGTTCGAGAGTTCTGTCGATGACCAATCCTGCCCTGATTGATGAGCTGAAGACCCTGGTTGAGCCTGGTAAGGTGCTGACCGACGCCGACTCCCTGAATGCTTATGGCAAGGATTGGACCAAGCATTTCGCCCCGGCCCCGACGGCCATTGTGTTCCCCAAGACCACTGAGCAAGTCCAGGCCATTGTCCGTTGGGCCAATGAGCACAAGGTTGCGCTGGTGCCTTCCGGCGGTCGTACCGGGCTTTCCGCTGCTGCGGTGGCGGCCAATGGCGAAGTGGTCGTGTCCTTCGACTACATGAACCAGATCCTCGACGTGAACCTCACTGACCGCACGGCTGTTTGTCAGCCGGGGGTGGTCACCGAGCAATTGCAGAACAAGGCCGAAGAACACGGCCTGTACTACCCGGTGGACTTCGCGTCGGCCGGTTCCAGCCAGATTGGCGGCAATATCGGCACCAATGCTGGCGGGATCAAGGTGATTCGCTACGGCATGACCCGCAACTGGGTGGCCGGCATGAAGGTCGTCACCGGCAAGGGCGATCTGCTGGAGCTGAACAAAGACCTGATCAAGAACGCCACCGGTTACGACCTGCGTCAGCTGTTCATCGGCGCCGAAGGCACCCTGGGCTTTGTGGTCGAGGCCACCATGCGTCTGGACCGTGCACCGAAAAACCTCACAGCGATGGTCCTCGGTACTGCTGATTTCGATTCGATCATGCCGGTATTGCACGCGTTCCAGAGCAAACTGGACCTGACTGCATTCGAATTTTTCTCCGATAAAGCGTTGGCCAAGGTCATGGCACGTGGCGATGTGCCGGCGCCGTTCGAATCCGATTGCCCGTTCTACGCGCTGCTGGAATTCGAAGCGACCACTGAAGAAGTGGCCAACCACGCCCTGGAAACCTTCGAGCACTGCGTCGAGCAAGGCTGGGTGCTGGACGGCGTAATGAGCCAGAGTGAAACCCAGTTGCAGAACCTCTGGAAGCTGCGCGAATACATCTCCGAAACCATTTCCCACTGGACGCCGTACAAAAACGACATTTCGGTCACTGTGTCGAAAGTCCCGGGATTCCTGAAGGAAATCGACGCGATCGTCGGCGAACATTACCCGGATTTCGAAATCGTCTGGTTCGGTCACATCGGCGACGGCAACCTGCACTTGAACATCCTCAAGCCGGATAACCTGAGCAAGGACGAGTTCTTCGCCAAGTGCGCCACCGTCAACAAGTGGGTGTTCGAAACCGTCGAGAAATACAACGGTTCGATTTCCGCCGAACACGGTGTGGGCATGACCAAGCGTGACTACTTGACCTACAGTCGCTCGCCGGTTGAGATCGAGTACATGAAAGCCGTCAAAGCGGTGTTTGATCCGAACGGCATCATGAACCCGGGCAAGATTTTCGCTGTTTGATTCTTCGAATTTAAGAGCACGAAGCAGGAGTCGGTAATGAGCTATCAGCACCAGTATGTCGACGGTACGCGTATTCACTTCCCGCTGGGGAAAGTGGTGTGCATCGGCCGCAACTACGCCGAACACGCCAAGGAACTGGACAACCCGGTGCCTACCGAACCACTGCTGTTCATCAAGCCGGGCAGTTGTGTGGTGCCACTGGAAGGCAGTTTCAGCATTCCAACCGAACGTGGCTCAGTGCATTACGAAGCGGAAATCGCCGTGTTGATCGGCAAGCCGTTGTCGACCAAACCGAGCCGTGAAGAAGTGCTGGATGCCATCTCCGGTTTTGCTCCGGCCCTGGACTTGACCCTGCGCGACAAGCAGGCCGAGCTGAAATCCAAAGGCCTGCCATGGGAAATCGCCAAGTCTTTCGATGGCGCGGCAGTGATTGCGCCGTTCGTGGCCGGCAGTACTTTTGCCGACCTGACCGACATCGGCATCCGTCTGACCATCAACGGCGAAGTCCGCCAGGATGGCAACAGCGAGGACATGCTGAACCCGATCGTGCCGATGATCCAGTACATGGCCGGCTGCTTCTCGCTGCAGGCAGGTGACGTGATCCTCACCGGCACACCGGTGGGCGTTGGCCCGCTGAATGTCGGCGATGAGCTGGTGATTGAATTGCCAGGCGCCAGCAGCTTCACCAGCAGCGTCCGCTGACCCAACGCAAAACCCCACATTGGTTTTGTGATCCTCCCTGCATATCGCATCTGCCCGCATAGGGCTTTCCCGCCATTTCCCGTTTTTTTCACATCGTGTCTGGATAATTCCGGGGCGTCTGGCGTCTGAGCCAGTCCCAATGTGTTATTACCCATAGCCTGAATTTCTGGAACACATCCCTGCATGGCCACCCAACCGTTGCCCAAGCTGAAAACTGCCCGCCGCTCGCGCTTCGTTGTGCGTTGGTATTCCTGGCTTTTGCTGGTGGCGGCTGCGGTGTATAGCCTCGTGTTTGCGATGCACTGGGATGACCGCGGTGTGCTTTGGGTGCTGGAGCGTTTCGAAAGCCCGGCCGAGCGCAAAGAGAGTATCTGGCTGCCGGATTACCGGGCGGTGATCGACGCCAAACTGCTGCCGGGCATGGAGAAGGACGAAGCATCGGACGTGTCTTACGACCCTCAAACCAAAACCCTGTTTGCAGTGATGGGCAAAAAGCCGTTCCTGGTCGAGCTGACGTTGCAGGGCGATGTGTTGCGCAAGATGCCGCTGGTGGGTTGGAGCAACCCGGAAGGGGTGACGGCCATGGGCAATGGTTTGCTGGCGATTGTCGATGAGCGTGCGCACCTGCTCTCCATCGTCAAGGTCGATGCCGATACTCGCGAGCTGAACATCGCCAATTTCCCGAAATACGATCTCGGCTCGTCGAACGACCAGAACAAAGCCTTCGAGGCGATCGCCTGGGATGCGCACAAGCAGCAATTGCTGCTGGGTGAAGAGCGTCCGCCGGCGCTGTTCAACTGGAAAAGCGACGGCAGCCAAATCCTCAAGGGCGACAAGCAAAAGCTGTCCAGCGATGAGCTGGACATCCGCAACCTGTCGGCCCTGGCCATCGACCCGCGCACCGGCCACACCCTGGTGCTGTCCGCCGATTCTCACTTGTTGCTGGAGTTGGACGAGAACGGTGAGCAAGTCAGTTTCATGACCTTGCTCGGTGGTTTCAATGGTCTGAAGAAAACCATTCCCCGTGCCGAAGGCGTGACCATGGACGAAGCAGGCACGTTGTATATGGTGAGCGAACCGAACCTGTTCTACCGCTTCGAAAAACAACAGTAGGCGTTCGATAGTTGTGGTCGCAGGCCACTGGCCATTAAGCTTGAATTCATACTGCCGTGGTATTTCATCAGCCCGCCCTGTTTTCGAGCTTGCCTGAATGCGCCGACTTGCCCGTCCCAAACCCTTGATGTTGATCCTGTCGGTAATCGCGCTGATCGTGCTGGTTGCCGTCGGTCAGCACCTGCGCCTGTTCGAGCGCACCTGGTTCAATGTGCAGGCGCTATGGCAGCCGATGAATACCCAGTCCATCGGTCTGGATCAGTATCAGGTAGCGATCGAGGCGCGAGTCATTGACGGTCTGGACGATGATGTTTCCGCGCTGACCTTCGATCCCGTGCGCAAAAGCCTGTTCACCGTCACCAATAAAAACGCCGAATTGATCGAGTTGTCCCTGGAGGGCAAAATCCTGCGGCGTGTGGCGCTGGTCGGGTTTGGCGACCCGGAGGCGGTGGAGTTCATCAGCGCTGACACTTACGTGATCACCGACGAGCGCGAGCAACGGCTGATTAAGATTCATCTGGAGAAGGACACGACGTTCCTCGATGCCGCGGACGCCGAGCAGATGACCCTCGGCGTGCACATGAGTGGCAACAAGGGTTTCGAAGGGTTGGCCTATGACTCGGTGGGCAAGCGCTTGTTTGTCGCCAAGGAGCGCGATCCGATGCTGATTTACGAGGTGCAGGGCTTTCCACACTACAACCCGGAAAAATCCTACGCGGTGCATGTGGTGAACAACCCCAAGCGCGATGCCGGGATGTTCGTGCGAGACCTGTCGAGCCTGCAATACGACGAGCGCAGCGGTCATCTGCTGGCGCTGTCTGATGAGTCGCGATTGATTCTGGAGCTGGATGTCGACGGACGGCCGCTGAGCACCATGTCACTGAGCAAGGGGCGTCAGGGATTGCACAAGACTGTGCCGCAAGCGGAAGGTATCGCGATGGACGACGACGGCACGATGTACCTCGTCAGCGAACCGAACCTTTTCTACGTATTCAAGAAACCAACACAAAACTAACAAGCACCCCAAAACAAATGTGGGAGCGGGCTTGCTCGCGAAAGCGCACTGTCAGCCGACATCTCTATCGACTGACACGGCCTCTTCGCGAGCAAGCCCGCTCCCACAGGGGGATGAGTGTCGATCACAAATTTTGTATTCGGCTTACTCGGCGCGCAGGGTTTTCACGCCTTCGCTCGTGCCCAGCAGCAGAACGTCGGCCGGCCGGGCGGCGAACAAACCGTTGGTGACCACGCCGACGATGGCGTTGATTTGTGTTTCAAGCTCCACCGGGTTGGTGATCTGCATGTTGAACACATCGAGGATGATGTTGCCGTTGTCGGTCAGTACGCCTTCGCGGTAAACCGGGTCGCCGCCGAGCTTCACCAGTTCGCGGGCCACATGGCTACGGGCCATCGGGATCACTTCCACCGGCAGCGGGAACGCACCGAGCACCGGCACCAGTTTGCTGGCGTCGGCGATACAGATGAAGGTCTTGGCCACGGCCGCCACGATCTTCTCGCGGGTCAGGGCCGCGCCGCCGCCCTTGATCAGGTGCAGGTGCTCGTCGCTTTCGTCGGCGCCGTCGACGTAGAACTCCAGGTCGCTGACGGTATTGAGTTCATACACCGGAATGCCGTGGCCCTTGAGGCGCGCAGCGGTCGCTTCGGAACTGGCGACCGCGCCATCGAACGCGCCTTTGTGCTTGGCCAGGGCATCGATGAAGCAGTTGGCGGTGGAGCCGGTGCCGACCCCGACGATGCTCTTGTCGTCGAGTTTCGCAAGGATGAAGTCGACGGCGGCCTGGGCCACTGCCTGTTTGAGTTGATCCTGGGTCATACGGGCTCCGAGGTGCCGAAAGGGGGACGAAAGGCCGGCATTATAGGCCTCGCGATGGGGAAGGTCATTGCCCGATTGGCGGGTTGCTTTTGTGGCGAGGGAGCTTGCTCCCGCTCGGCTGCGCAGCAGTCGTAAAACCTGCTGATACAGTGTGCCTGAAAGAACGGGTTGCCTGTTTTGGGGAGCGCTTCGCACTCCAGCGGGAGCAAGCTCCCTCGCCACAACGAGTCTCCAGCGTTTGCGAGTGTCTAAAACCATCTGTTTAGTGTGGTCGCCCACCCAAAAGCCGGGTTAGACTCCTTGGCCCTGCCCAACCCGCTCAGTGATGCTTTCCGATGCTCGAACAGTACGTCAAAAAGATCCTCACCTCGCGCGTTTATGACGTTGCCGTAGAAACCCCATTGCAGACTGCCCGCCAGCTCTCCGAGCGGCTGGGCAACGATATCTGGCTCAAGCGTGAAGACTTGCAGCCGGTGTTCTCGTTCAAGATTCGCGGCGCGTACAACAAGCTGACTCAGCTCAGCGATGAAGAGCGCGCTCGCGGTGTGGTCACCGCGTCGGCGGGCAACCATGCGCAAGGCCTGGCCCTGGCGGCCAAGGTATTGGGCGTGAAAGCGATTATCGTGATGCCTAAGACCACCCCGGAGATCAAGGTCGAAGGCGTACGTTCGCGCGGCGGCAAAGTGGTGCTGCACGGGGATTCGTTCCCGGAAGCCCTGGCCTACTCGCTGAAACTGGTCGATGAGAAAGGCTACGTCTACATTCACCCTTACGATGATCCCCACACCATTGCCGGGCAGGGCACGGTGGCCATGGAGATTCTGCGCCAGCATCCGGGGCGTCTGGATGCGATTTTCGTTCCGGTGGGTGGCGGCGGGCTGATCGCCGGGATCGCGGCATACGTGAAATACCTGCGCCCGGACATCAAAATCATCGGCGTCGAACCGGATGACTCCAACTGCCTGCAAGCCGCCATGGCGGCCGGCGAGCGCGTGGTGCTGCCAACCGTGGGTCTCTTTGCCGACGGCGTTGCGGTGGCGCAGATCGGCCAGCACACCTTCGCTATCTGTAAAGACTACGTTGATGAAGTGATCACCGTCAGCACCGACGAGATTTGCGCCGCAATCAAGGATATCTACGACGATACCCGCTCGATCACTGAACCTGCCGGTGCCTTGGGCGTGGCCGGAATCAAAAAGTACGTCGAGCAACGTGGCGTCACCGGTCACACCTTCGTGGCCATCGACTCTGGTGCCAACGTCAACTTCGACCGCCTGCGTCACGTCGCCGAGCGCGCCGAACTGGGTGAGGGCCGCGAAGCCATCATCGCCGTGACCATTCCCGAGAAGCCGGGCAGCTTCAAGGCGTTCTGCGAAGCCATTGGCAAGCGCCAGATCACCGAATTCAATTACCGCTACAACACCGGCAGCGAAGCGCACATCTTTGTCGGCGTGCAGACGCACCCGGAAAACGACCCGCGCAGTGCGCTGCTCGCCAGTCTCACCGAACAGGGTTTCCCGGTGCTCGACCTCACCGACAACGAACTGGCCAAGTTGCACATTCGCCATATGGTTGGCGGGCGTGCCGCCCAGGTTGTCGATGAAGTGGTGCTGCGCTTCGAGTTCCCGGAGCGTCCGGGTGCGTTGTTCAACTTCCTCAACAAGCTCGGCGGGCGCTGGAACATTTCGATGTTCCACTACCGCAACCACGGCGCGGCCGATGGTCGTGTGGTCGCGGGCCTGCAAGTGCCGCACGACGAGCGTCATCTGGTACCGGCCGCGCTGGAAGAAATCGGCTACCCGTACTGGGACGAAAGCGACAATCCAGCCTATAAGCTGTTTCTCGGCTGAGCGGCTACGCTGACGAGCAGGCCATAAGGAAATCAAACAATGGAAACGTTAACCGCCCTGAAAGTGGCGCACATGGTGGCGACGGTGCTGCTGTTGATCAGCGCATTGGGGCTGGCGATCTGGGTCTGGCGTACACGCCGTAACGGTGATGCGACGGCCCATGCTCGCACCTTGCAGCGACCGCAGATATTTGTCTGGGTAGTGATGGGGCTGGCACTGCTGAGCATGCCGTTCACCGGCTGGTGGATGGTGCATCTGGTGGGCTGGCCGTTGGGGCAGACTTGGCTGTTGGCTTCCAGTGCGCTTTACACCGTGGCGGCGTTGGGCTGGTTCTGGTTGCTGGTGCGGCTCAATCGGCTGCGCACGGCGCCCGCTGGGGGAAGTGGGAAGTTTACAGTTGCGTTGGCGTTGTTCAGCTTTGTCTGTTTTGTCGCCATTGCGGGGTTGATGGGTGCCAAGCCGGTGTAAGGCTTCAGACCGAGTCGAGCTCTTCGCGGGCAAGCCTCGCTCCTACAGATTATGCGTCGTGTCCATTTCCGGCGACCAACACAAATCCTGTAGGAGCGAGGCTTGCCCGCGAAGGCGATTTCAATCGCGCAACGAAATCACCGGCCAACCCCGCTTCTCAGCCTCGGCCCGCAGGTTAGGATCCGGATCGACAGCGATCGGATTCGCCACCTGCTCCAGCAACGGCAAATCATTCATCGAATCGCTGTAGAAGTAGCTGTCTTCCAGATTGTGCCCGGTTTCTTCCAGCCAGCGATTCAACCGTGCCACCTTGCCCTCACGGAAGCACGGGATGTCGGTGCTGCGCCCACTGTATCGGCCGTCGATCATTTCGCATTCGGTGGCGATCAGGGTTTCAACGCCTAGACGTGCTGCAATTGGCCCGGTTACAAAGCGGTTGGTGGCGGTGATGATCACCAGCTTGTCGCCAGCCTCACGGTGTTGAGCCAACAGTTCGATACCCTTGGGCAGTACGATCGGTTCGATGCAGTCGCGCATGTAGTCCAGGTGCCATTGATCCAGGGTGGCCATTTCGGTGCGGCCGAGGACTTCCAGGCAGAAGTTCAGGTACGCGTCGTTATCCAGCTTGCCGGCCAGGTAATCCTGATAGAACTCGTCGTTGCGTGCTTTGTAGGCGACGGCGTCAAGGAAGCCGCGTTCGCACAGGTAATCGCCCCAAGCGTGATCACTGTCACCGCCCAGTAGCGTGTTGTCCAAGTCGAATAAAGCCAGCCGCATTGCAGTTACTCGCTGAAAAGTCTGTAGAAAGGCGTCCAGAATACGGACTTTTCACAAGAGTGCACATAAGGTAGGTCGGCTCGTTGCTGCTTTCACAACCTTTGTGGAACAATGCGGCGACATGCGTTTGCGAGGTTGTTGCCGTGATCGACCCCGATGGTTTCCGCCCCAATGTCGGGATCATTCTGACGAATGATGCTGGCCAGGTGCTATGGGCTCGCCGTATCAATCAAGATGCCTGGCAGTTTCCACAGGGAGGAATCAACCCCCAGGAGACACCGGAAGACGCCTTGTACCGCGAGTTGAACGAAGAAGTGGGCCTGGAGCGCGAAGATGTTGAAATTCTCGCCTGCACCCGGGGCTGGTTGCGCTATCGTTTGCCGCAACGTTTGGTCAGGACGCACAGCCAACCGCTGTGCATCGGCCAGAAACAGAAATGGTTTCTCCTGCGCCTGATCTCCAACGAGCAGCGGGTGCGGATGGATTTGACCGGTAAACCGGAATTCGATGGCTGGCGCTGGGTCAGTTATTGGTATCCGTTGGGCCAGGTGGTGACATTCAAGCGCGAGGTGTATCGACGCGCTCTCAAAGAGCTTGCCCCGCGCCTTTTAGCGCGCGACTGACGACGGAGTTCGACCCCGAGCCATGCTCAATACGCTGCGCAAGATCGTCCAGGAAGTTAACTCCGCTAAGGATCTCAAGGCGGCGTTGGGGATTATTGTGTTGCGCGTCAAAGAGGCCATGGGCAGCCAGGTCTGCTCGGTCTACCTGCTTGATCCAGAGACCAACCGCTTCGTGCTGATGGCCACCGAGGGCTTGAACAAGCGCTCGATCGGTAAAGTCAGCATGGCACCCAACGAAGGTCTGGTCGGCCTGGTCGGCACGCGTGAAGAACCCCTGAACCTCGAAAACGCCGCGGATCACCCGCGCTACCGTTACTTCGCCGAGACCGGTGAAGAACGCTACGCCTCGTTCCTCGGCGCGCCGATCATTCACCACCGTCGCGTCGTCGGCGTGTTGGTCATTCAGCAAAAAGAACGCCGCCAGTTCGATGAAGGTGAAGAAGCCTTCCTCGTGACCATGAGCGCGCAGCTTGCTGGTGTTATCGCCCATGCCGAGGCCACGGGCTCCATCCGTGGCCTGGGCCGTCAGGGCAAAGGTATCCAGGAAGCAAAGTTCGTCGGCGTACCGGGTTCGCCGGGCGCGGCGGTCGGTACAGCGGTTGTCATGCTGCCACCGGCCGATCTGGATGTGGTGCCGGACAAGACCATCACCGATATCGGCGCAGAACTTGGGTTGTTCAAGACTGCCATCGAGGGCGTGCGCGCCGACATGCGTGCCTTGTCGGCCAAGCTGGCAACGCAGTTACGGCCTGAAGAACGGGCGCTGTTCGACGTTTATCTGATGATGCTCGACGATGCCTCGCTCGGCAGCGAAATCACCACGGTGATCAAGACCGGTCAGTGGGCTCAGGGCGCGTTGCGTCAAGTGGTCACCGAACACGTCAACCGATTCGAATTGATGGACGACGCCTATCTGCGTGAGCGCGCCTCGGACGTCAAAGACCTCGGTCGGCGCTTGCTGGCTTATCTGCAGGAAGAGCGGCAGCAGACGCTGGTCTACCCCGACAACACCATTCTGGTCAGCGAAGAACTGACGCCGGCGATGCTCGGCGAGGTGCCGGAAGGCAAGCTGGTGGGGCTGGTGTCGGTACTCGGTTCCGGTAACTCCCACGTGGCGATCCTGGCGCGTGCCATGGGTATTCCGACGGTGATGGGCCTGGTTGACCTGCCGTACTCCAAGGTCGACGGCATCCAGATGATCGTCGACGGCTACCACGGCGAGGTCTATACCAATCCGAGCGACGTGCTGCGCAAGCAGTTCGCCGATGTGGTCGAGGAAGAGAAACAACTGGCCCTGGGGCTGGACGCATTGCGGGACCTGCCGTGCGTAACGGTTGATGGTCACCGCATGCCGCTGTGGGTCAACACCGGCTTGCTGGCGGACGTGGCGCGGGCGCAGAAGCGCGGTGCCGAAGGCGTGGGTCTGTACCGCACCGAAGTGCCGTTCATGATCAACCAGCGTTTCCCGAGCGAAAAGGAGCAACTGGCGATCTATCGCGAGCAACTCGCCGCGTTCCACCCGCAGCCAGTGACCATGCGCAGTCTGGACATCGGCGGCGACAAGTCGCTGTCGTACTTCCCGATCAAGGAAGACAACCCGTTCCTCGGCTGGCGCGGTATTCGCGTCACGCTCGATCATCCGGAAATTTTCCTGGTGCAGACCCGCGCCATGCTCAAGGCCAGCGAAGGCTTGAACAACCTGCGGATTCTGCTGCCGATGATCTCCGGCACCCACGAGCTGGAAGAAGCCCTGCACCTGATTCACCGGGCCTGGGGCGAAGTCCGCGACGAAGGCTGCGACGTGCCTATGCCGCCGATTGGCGTGATGATCGAGATTCCGGCGGCGGTGTATCAGACCAAGGAACTGGCTCGGCAAGTGGACTTCCTGTCGGTCGGTTCCAACGACCTGACCCAGTACCTGCTGGCCGTGGACCGTAACAACCCGCGGGTGGCCGACCTCTACGACTACCTGCACCCGGCAGTGTTGCAGGCCTTGCAGAGCGTGGTGCGCGATGCCCATGCCGAAGGCAAGCCTGTGAGTATCTGCGGTGAAATGGCCGGTGACCCGGCGGCGGCGGTGTTGTTGATGGCGATGGGTTTCGACAGCTTGTCGATGAACGCCACCAACTTGCCGAAAGTGAAGTGGATGCTGCGTCAGATCAATCTGAGCAAGGCCAAGGAGTTGCTGGCGGAGCTGATGACCATCGACAACCCGCAAGTTATCCACAGCTCGTTGCAGTTGGCGCTGAAAAACCTTGGGTTGGCGCGGATGATTAATCCGGCTTCGGTCAAAACCCTCTAAAACGCTGAGGGCCTGTGGCGAGGGAGCTTGCTCCCGTTCGGCTGCGAAGCAGTCGTAATCCGGCCGATGCGATCTTTCTGGAAGAACGTATTGGCCGGGTCGGGAGTGCTTCGCACTCCAACGGGAGCAAGCTCCCTCGCCACAGTTTATCGTCCGACCTTCAGATCCTGATCTCCACTTCCCCCAAATGCCCCCCATACGGCCCGAAACTCCGTTCTACCATCACCCGCCCTCCATCCGCCTGAACGATCAACGCCGTGCTTGCCCGTGTCCCGTAAGTGGGGCTCTTGATAAACACACTCGACAACAACGTCTCGGTAGCCTGCCCCACGCCGGTGTCCGGCAGCTCGGCAAGCGGCGCCGTCTGCGGATCGCTGAGCAAGGCCAATAGCGCCTGCGGCTGCGGATCGTCCAACACCTCGCTCAATGCTGCCTTGGCTTTGAGCACTTTTGGCCACGGCGTATCCAGCCCCGCGTTCGATAACCCGTAAATGCCAGGTTTGAGCATGGCGGCCTCCGTCTCCCGGGCATTGAAGTGCCATAGCTCGTTGCTATTGCCGATCAACAGATTAAACCCGGCGTATTCAGGCGAACGTCCGACAACGTCCTCTAAATAGTCTTCAATTGGCATATCTGTGCTGAGAAACCGTGCCACCAGTTCTCCCCGCGACTTGGGTGCCGGCGGCTGAAGGGGATCACGGATGTTGGTCAGCGCGGCAAAGCGCCCGTTGGCGCCGACACCGAGCCACGTACCGCCAGCCTCAAGGTCGCGACCGGCATACACGTGCGGGGCTTGCGGCCATTGCGCCAGGGGCAGGCTGGGTCGGGCATAGAATTCGTCGCGGTTGGCCGCTACGATCAGCGGCTGGGCATGACCCGGCCGCCAGGCAAAAACAATCAGGCACATAAGGTGGTCCTTGTGTGTTTTTTGCTCACTCTACGCAGACATCGCTCATCGATCCATCGCCATCCACAGTGGAGCCCGAGGCCATGCATCCGTTACCATGCCGCTCCTGATTCGGGATGCTTGGGGATGCGGCCATGGAATTTCTGCTCTATCTGGCGCTGGGCGCCTGTGCGGGCGTGCTGGCCGGGCTGTTTGGAGTAGGCGGCGGGATCATCATTGTTCCGGTGCTGGTGTTCAGTTTCACCTTGCAGGGATTTGATGCCTCGATCCTGACGCATCTGGCAGTCGGTACCTCGCTGGCGACGATCATCTTTACGTCGGTCAATGCGATTCGCGAGCACCATCGCCGCGGCGCTGTGCGTTGGCCGATTTTTGCCTGGATGACCCTCGGCATTCTGATCGGTGCCGGTTTCGGCGCGCTGACTGCCGAAGCGATTTCCGGGCCGAATTTGCAGAAGATCATTGGTGTATTTGCGCTGATCATCGCCGTTCAACTCGCTTTGGACTTCAAACCCAAGGCCAGCCGAACGGTGCCGGGCAAAGTCGGTCTGACCGTGGCTGGCAGTGTCATTGGCTGGGCCTCGGCGATTTTCGGGATTGGCGGCGGCTCGTTGACCGTGCCGTTCCTGACCTGGCGCAGCGTGCCGATGCAGCAAGCGGTGGCCACTTCGTCGGCCTGTGGCCTGCCGATCGCCTTGGCCAGTGCATTAAGTTTCATGATTCTGGGCTGGCACGATCCATTGCTGCCGGCCCATAGTCTCGGTTTTGTTTATTTGCCGGCGCTGTTGGGGATCGCCCTGACCAGCATGGTCTTCGCCCGCCTCGGTGCGCGACTGGCCCACACGCTTTCACCGCGCTTGCTGAAAAGACTGTTTGCCGCTTTGCTGTTTTGCGTCGGCTTGAGCTTCTTGCTCTGACGCATAACGCAATCCTGGCTTAATCCTGGCGTGACAGCGTCGCCCGGGAATTTGAAGGTTTCAACTCTAACGAGGAGTCGCAATGCTGCCTTACCCGCAGATCGACCCGGTGGCCCTGGCCATCGGTCCGCTGAAAATCCACTGGTACGGCCTGATGTACCTGATCGGCATCGGCGGTGCATGGTGGCTGGCGTCCCGTCGGCTGAACCGCTTCGACCCGACCTGGACCAAGGAGAAGCTCTCCGACATGGTGTTCTGGATGTCGATGGGTGTCATCGTCGGTGGCCGTTTGGGTTATGTGCTGTTTTACGATCTGAACGCCTATCTGGCCAACCCGACCCTGATTTTCGAAGTGTGGAAGGGCGGCATGTCGTTCCACGGCGGGTTTATCGGTGTGATGCTGGCGGCGCTGTGGTTCGGTAAAAAGAACGGCAAGTCGTTCTTCCAGCTGATGGACTTCGTCGCGCCGATGGTGCCGATTGGCCTGGGTGCCGGGCGCATTGGTAACTTCATCAACGCCGAGTTGTGGGGCAAGGCGACCGACGTGCCGTGGGCGATGGTCTTCCCGACCGATCCGGCGCAACTGGCGCGTCATCCGTCGCAGCTGTACCAGTTCGCGCTGGAAGGCGTGGCGCTGTTCGCGATCCTCTGGCTGTTCTCGCGCAAGCCGCGGCCGACCATGGCGGTGTCCGGGATGTTCGCGCTGTTCTATGGCATCTTCCGCTTCATCGTCGAATTCGTCCGCGTACCGGACGCGCAACTGGGCTATCTGGCCTGGAACTGGCTGACCATGGGCCAGGTGCTGTGCGTACCGATGATCGTCGGCGGGCTGTTCCTGATCTGGCTGGCCTATCGACGCGCCCCGGCGGCTCCCGCGGCTGTTGTATAAGAAGCAGGCGCTAAAAATTCGAACCCCGGGGCGACGGTCCCGGGTTCAAGGACACAGGTAATTCATGAAGCAATATCTCGAACTGGTCGCCCACGTCATCAAGAATGGCACCAAACAAGCCAACCGCACCGGGGTGAACACCATCAGCTTTCCGGGCGCGATGCTGTGCTTCGATTTGCAGGAAGGTTTCCCGGCGATTACCACGCGCAAGATGGCCTTCAAATCCGCCATCGGCGAGATGTGTGGTTTTCTGCGCGGGGTGAACAACGCCGCTGAATTCCGTGCGCTGGGCTGCAAGGTCTGGGACCAGAACGCCAACGAAAACGCCCAATGGCTGGCCAACCCGTTCCGTCAGGGCGAAGACAACCTCGGCGAGATCTACGGCGTGCAATGGCGCAAATGGCCGGCGTACAAACAGATCCCGGTCAGCAACCAGGCCGCCATCGAGCAGACCCTGAGCCAGGGCTATCGTCAGATCGCCGAAGGCTTCGAGGCCGGCCAGGCCTATGTGGTGCTGTACAAGGCGATCGACCAGATCCGCCAGTGTGTCGACACCATCATCAAGGACCCGGGCAGTCGTCGCATTCTGTTCCACGGCTGGAACGTCGCCCAGCTCGACGAAATGGCCCTGCCGCCGTGCCACTTGCTGTATCAGTTCCACCCGAATGTCGAGACCCAAGAGATCTCCCTGACCCTCTACATCCGCTCCAACGATCTGGGGTTTTTATACCCCCTCAAAGAATCCGCACATTACGCAATGGCTGCGTAGTAAGGCTCCACCTTCCAAGCTCATTTATTGTGCCCCTGTACGAATTGCACATTGTGTATAGTACGGGCCGCTTTGAGGAGAATGGAAGCAGTGAAGGTCATCGCAGTTAGGGGCAAACCCCTAGATTTCAGAGAGTCCCCAACCAGGCGGGACGACCCATCCGAAGAAACCCAAATCCAGGAAGCCGTGAAGGTCACAGGGGCAGCCGTCTTTGATGACGATGAGCGCCTAATGCCTTTGATGTCGGGTTACCTTTCCCACGCGCTCCAGAACGCCCAGATTTCCCAGCTGACGGCTATCACCTACGGTCGCAACCTTGGGTACACCTGCGAGTACCTGATGAACCGCCGTGAGTTTCTGGATTGCGAGCGTGACTCTGCGTTCTTGGAAATCCGAACCCATGTCATCGAGGAGTACTTCGCTCACCTCCGCGAGACAGGGGGGCTTTGCAAGAAGACGGTGCGCAATCGGGATTCGTCCTTGATGGCGTTTTTCAATGATTCTCTGTGCAAAGGAGTGGATGACGTACCTGCACCTCGTACCGCGCCTAACCCCTACACTGTCGGCTACCTGTCCCCCCGTCCCAACAAGAGCCTTGTGGTGGCCTGTTCCCTGAATGATCTGAGAGAGCTCATCCTGGCTACGCAGAGTGAGCGTGAACGTTGCTTGCTCCAGTTCATGTACGACGCAGGCCTGCGACGCTCAGAAGTCCCGCGAGTGACCCTCAAGGCCATTGATGACGCCCTTCGATTCCAGGACACGTTGTTCATCTCGCCAGGTGTGTTTGAGCCAATCAATGCCGACTACTGCCCCATGCATATCGACGGTAGCAAAGGCCCTGCGGACTCCGTTAAACCCCGTCAGACATTGGTCAGTCGCGCCACTTTGCTGCGTGTGAAGAAGTACCACGCATCCCCGCTGTACAAGATGTACAAGCGTCAATTCTCCGGAGCTGAGAACACCCCTGCCTTCCTGAATGCGGAAGGGGGTGAATACACCCGACGCTCGATTTCCAAGCTCTTGGAGCGCACGTCTACGCGTGCTCTGAACCTTCTGAAAATCGAAAGAAAGATCTCCTCGCATAAGTTGAGGCACGGGAACGCCTATGCCCTGCTGAGGACGCCAGACATCGGTAGTGATTACCTTGATCGACTGGTGGCCGTGCAAAAGACCTTGGGTCACTCGCACCTCAATACGTCGGAAACTTATACCCAGATCCCCTACGACCTCTACCAGAAGCTCGTACGTCCCGGAACTGAAACCAATACGAAAGCAGGTGAGATGGCTGAGCTTTCCCAGCGGACGCGCCTGAAAATTGATGCGGGAGATATGAAATGAGTCGGCTTAATAGTGCTGAGGTAGACGCCGCTATCGAGTCGTTTGTGGCACGCGTTACTGATGATCGTGAGTCGTTGCTGAAGGTCTGTCTCAGCGGGGGTGAGGACTTGGCGGTGGCTTCTAGATACGTCGTAGAACAGACCAATCTAAGCCCAAAGGCTATCTCAAAGCGCACCTCATACTTCGAGCCTATCTTCGATGCTATGCGTGCCGAAGGAATCATTATCCCAGGTCATTCGTCGAGCGCCTGCGATTGGCGCCGTAGGCTGCTTGCTTGGTATGAAGGGATGCCTATGGAGGAGAAGTTGGCCATTCCAGTGAATGCCAATACCGTCAGGGATCGTGGCTTCATGAGCGAAATCCCTGAGCTGGCAGGCTTCAAGATGGCGAGGGGGAAATTCGAATTGGTGCGGATCACGTTCGAGGAAATTCTCGATGATCTTCGCAAGCTCGGTGTTCTTAATCCGAACTACCAAACCGTCGAGCAGCGTATCGCCTCGAAGAAGGTAGTCGAAAAGACTGAGTCAGTGCGAGATGCCTTCAGAGCTTTGCGCTCAGTCCACATCCATCGTCTGTCCGACCTCGCAAGCCCGGAGCCGGAGCGTCCCTTCCTGCACCTGCTGCACCTGTTCAGCGCTTCATCAATGAAGAGCAGTAGTGCGTCAGGTCAGTCGAATTTCATCGAAGCTTTCAAAAATTACCGAGCCTATCTCAAGGAATCGAGTTACACGGGCTTGGAAGACATCCGGGAGCTCGTAACTGCCTACTCTCTGCCAAAGTTCAGAAGCTATCTTCAAAACAAGATTCTTGAGCGCTTGCTATCTACCAGTCACTGCAGTTCGATGATGAGCTCGGCTCGGAAGATGATGGCTCGTGCAGTCCAGATCGAGGGCCTCGGGCTGACTAGTTATGTCGGAGCTGCGGGGTTCGATGCTGAACGTGAAACTGACCAATACAAGCCCTATCCCCAAGCTGTGCGAAACCGCATTTCGCAGGTCATTGAGCAAGAGATTGAGGAAACCAATCGCCTGGCTCATCCTTACGTCCTAAGCCATGTAGGGGAAGACCCGCTAAACCCTGACGGAAGAGTGCGTCGAGGCTTTAACAACCTTGATAATGCTCGGTGGGTTTTTGAAAACAAACTTGACTGCAAGCCTTTGAGTTTCGAATCTGTAGATCGAAATGACCCTTACCAACGGGCGTTTATGTCGATTATTTCGACTTCGTCAATTTCGATCTTCGAGATTTATAAAAGTTGGGGTGTGCAGTATCAGGTTGATGGTCGAGTAATTGCGCCGTACATCGCTCGGCTTGCCCAGGTTACTGGCATGAACGCGGATTCTTTGTTTGGGCTTGAACTGGATGATTTCATCGAGCGTCATGATTTAACCGATCGCCCCTGCTTGCAGTATTGGAAAGAGCGTTCTGAGGGCGCGAAGATGCTTCATCTTGATATTTTCCATGCGGAGATCTCTTGGCTGACCACTTCTCAAGGTCGTGCGGTCAAGCAGATTTTTGATGATGTGAAACTCTTGACCCGTGATATTCGCCTAAATGCTCCCGTCGACGCTCAGAATAAGCTCTTCATCTACCGGTCGAGTTCTCGCAGGAAATACGGTGTCGTGGATTCCTTTGAGAACTCTGGCGGCAACCAGCTCAATAAGACCCTGGATAAGTTCTCTCAGGATCACGGGCTGCTTGACGAAGATGGCAATCCTCTCAAGCTCTCACCGTCACGTTTCCGGCCAAGCTTCGTGAGTGAGCTGATCGAGCGCGGTGTCTCACCACGCGAGATCCAGGTGCTTCTGGGCCATAAGAGCCTCAGCACCACCATGGCCTATCTGGATCAGATGGACTTCAACCCCATGGCGCGCCGGATGCTGAACAAGGTTCTCCATGAAATGCAGCAAGACACTTTGGATGAAATGCCAAAGCTCATCCCAACCAAAACGATTGAGTCCACGCCAGAGGCGATGCCGCTGCGGTCTGGCTTGGCGACCTGCATGAACGTGTTTGACCCACCAGCTTTCATCAAAGCTTTGGCAAGCTACGACCCTAGCAAGCCCTGCACGTTGTTCAACAAATGCCTTTCATGCAGCAACAGCATTATCACCGTGTCGCACCTGCCAGAGCTCTTTGCCATGCGGCGCGATTACCAGCGGATGATTGAGGTCAACCGGGTGCTCGATACGCCCTACGGAGCCGTTATCCTGGACAACCTTGATGTGCTCAACAACATCCTTCACGCGGAGACATCTGACTTTTCCGTGGAAGAGCTGATCAAGGCTGAGCGTCTCTCTGAAAACCTGCAGGTCAGTATTATGACCGAGGTAGTAACGCTATGAGCCACGCTCTGATCCCTGTACTTGCAGCTTACAAAAAGTGGCGGACAGCCGCTCATACCCTCATGGTGGAGTTGCAAAAAAACGTCGCCGATCCGGCACCTGTGTCGTTGGAAGCGCTCTCTTGGTACCAGGCGCTGATGGCGCTGCCTGTCAGTAAGACATCTGTCCTGGGTGACCCAGTCTGGGACTTCAATGACGATCATCCGAATGCAGCTAGGAACGTCAAAGGAGCCAAGCTGCGGCTCAATTTTGAATCGTATCCATTACTCAATCAGTCGGCGGTCTTAGAGGTCAAGGTGGCTCTGTATTGCTGGCTTAAGATGCCGTCGGCACTGCGCACGTTTGCCTCGCCAAGAAACATCAAAGCCAATACTGCCATTTCATGCATGAAGGCGGGCTTGAGCTTCCTGGATACGATGTCTGGGCAGGCGCGGCAGCTCATGACGGATGAATTCTTTGAGGTTGGGTATCATAGTCTGACGTACTTCGACGCGGGTATGTATCGCGAGGCAGCACTCATTCATCCCTATGCTTTTGGCCCTGATCTCAAGAAGTTCTTCACCCTGCTTAGATCGCCATTTTTTCAAGAGCAGATTTTCGACGAGCCATTGCCTTACGTTGAGCTGGAGTCACTGGCTTGGGCTAAGGTGCTCAAGCACGTCCAGGATTCCGAGCGAACGTACCGGATTCTCCCGAACGACGTCTTCGAAAAGGCTTCTCGCGAGGCTTCGTTCGCAGTTGTCGATTTCCTAAGCACCCTCAGGGAGCCCGTAGATGACCTGGTAGCCCTGACCCGCCAAAACAACAGTGGCTACTCGCTGGCCAACGCTCAAGAGCTGTCGCGTTACAATTTCGAGTTGTACGTCGCGCTGAGGCTGCGGAGAAAAGGCTATGATTCCGATGCGATGGCGGATGCTCTGTCCGCAGCGTTTGGTCACGTTCCACCAGCCTTCCAGTCCGGCTCTGGTCAACATGATTTCAAGGCGACCGAAACGTTGCTCAAACTCTCGGATTCTAAGCTGGACGATGATTTCCGTCGGTACATCAACTTTGTATCATACAGCGCGTGCTATCTCGTGGCGCAGTACACCGGCATGCGTCCCTCCGAGCTCTCTGAGATCCTGGTTGAGTCGTGCATGGAGCGAGAGAGCGACTACTGGTTGCTCATCAGCAATGTGATCAAACACCGGCAGGGCTTGGCCAAGCTGTTCGATGACAAATGGATCGCCATTCCCGTCGTCCGTGATGCTATTCGAGCGGCCCGTCTCATCGCCAAGGTTAAGCAAAACCCTTACCTGTTTTCCAACGTGGATACGGTTGCACAAGGGGCGGAACCAGCTTCTATGAAGTCATTAGGAATCGCCTATCAATTCAGTGCATTCTTCGAAGAGATCCTCACCGACGAACAGTTTGAAGTCCTCCAGTTCTCGCCCTACACGTTGCGGCACACCCTGGCGTACCAGATGGCCAGGGCTGAGCTTGGGCTCCCATTCATCTCTCACCAACTGAAGCACTTTGGCGACCTCATCGGTGGGGCGGGTCAGAACAAGGCGTTCAGTGCGGTGACGCTTGGGTACGGTGCGATCGCTGAGATCTTGTCCAAGGGTGGGCGCTCCTCTGGCAAAACGCCGACGCAAATGGCAGAGGAGGAGTACATCCAGAGCTACTGCGATCCTGACGGTAACTACGCCGGCCCCAACGCGGAGAGCCACAAGGCGCGGATGAAGAAGGTGTTCAGCGGGTACATGGCTGCTGGCTATACCAAGGAGCAGATCATCGCTCAGATGGCCAAGAAGCGCATGGCGATCATCAACGTGGGACAAGGCTTCTGCTACGGCAGTCAGCGCGAGGCATTTGATGAGTCCCTACCTTGCATCGGATCCCTGCGTTGCAATCCGAATCGCTGCAAAAACGCCGTGGTCACCAAGGTTCATGCCCCTAAATGGCGGGAGATCTATGTGCAGAACAACTTGGCATTGGGCTCTCCTAACTCTGCAGGTGTTGAGGAGGAGTTGAGAGCGGCGATGGAGGAAGCCAAAGGCGTGCTGGAGCATCTGGGCGAGGAGGTCGAGGTATGACGGGCCAGGCGTTTGATGTCAAAAATAAGCTCGACTACGAAAAAAACACTGAGCTGCTGGCTCAAGGGATCCTACAAATCTCCTCCGACCCAAATTTGAAGCCAACGATGGCTGAGCTCAGCCGCATTACTGGCATTCATCGCAACACCATCCGCCAGCGAGATTTTCCGGCGGAGCGCCTTGAGGCGATCAAGGAGAGCCGCCGCGTTGCAGTGCTTGCTCAGAGGGTGAAGGCAGAGAAGAAACAGGATCCCAAGACGATTCTGCTGCAACGCCTTGAAAAGAGTCGATTGGAAGTGCTTTATTGGTTCAATAGGTATCAGGAATCTGAGAACTCTTGCGCCACGCTCGACAAGCGGTTAGTCACCGTCCGCGAGTCTAGGGATTACTACGTCCAGGTCGCAGATGAGCTGCGTCAGAAGATCAAACAGCAAGATACTGAAATTTTGAAATTGCGTGACGCGCTGGATTTGGTCAGCGCGAACCTTGAGGAACCGAAATGAAGATGTACCACGATTTGCTGGCCGACGTGCTGGAGAATGGCGTCGAGAAAGGCGATCGCACCGGCACAGGCACGCTGAGTGTCTTTGGTCGCCAATTCCGCCACAACCTTGAAGATGGCTTCCCGCTCCTCACCACCAAGAAGCTGCATTTCAAGAGCATCATCAACGAGATGATTTGGTTCCTGAACGGTGACACGAACACCAAATGGCTAAAGGAGCATGGTGTAAGTATCTGGAATGAGTGGGCGACTGAAGACGGTGACCTCGGCCCGATCTACGGCAAGCAGTGGACGGCCTGGCCTACCCAGGATGGCAAGACCATCAATCAGATCGACTACGTCGTTAATACGCTCAAAACGAACCCGAACAGTCGTCGCATCCTCTTCCACGGATGGAACGTCGAGTACCTTCCCGATGAGTCGGTGAGCCCACAAGAGAATGCAAGTAACGGGAAAATGGCTTTGCCGCCTTGCCACCTGTTGTACCAGTTTTATGTGGCAAATAATAAGTTGTCTGCGCATCTATATATTCGGTCTTCCGACCTACTGTTGGGCAATCCGTACAATCTAGCTGGTGTAAGTTTTTTAACACATATGCTTGCGCAGCAGTGTGATTTAGGGGTTGGGGAAGTTGTAGTTACTATGGGTGATGCGCATATTTACTTGAATCATATTGAGCAAGTAAAACTGCAGCTGACTCGTGAGCCTCGTCCTCTCCCGAAGTTGGTATTCAAGCGTAAGCCAGAGAGTATCTACGACTACAAATTCGAGGACTTTGAGATCGTAGGCTACGACCCACATCCTCATATTCCTGCTCCTGTATCGATCTGATCTGTAGGGGGATCGAGTCCGCCGTTACCAGCGCTTCAAGCGCTTGAGACCAGCTACCGGGCTCTTTCCCTCCTTCCTCAAACGCCAGCTTCTCGGGCGTAAGCTTGAGCACACCCATTAGGATTTCCACGAGATGGATCTGGTCGATACTCTGCGTAACAAAATTTCGGCACTGGGCGATGAGGAATGTGTTCCAGGGCTCAAGGCCGTGCTCCTCCACATAGAGACCGCATTTGGTCATCTGTCGAGGGGGCAGGAGGATGGTGAGGATACCGCCTTCACAGATTCAATCTATCGTACTAACCAAGCATTCGAAGGCAGCATCAAGGAAGCGTACCGAGTTCTGGCCAACAAGGATCCTGGCCGAAAAAAACCGTACGAGATTGAGAGCTACCTTGAAAAAAACGGTGTGTTCAAACCTCGGGTTCTGTCCCAGCTAACGACCTACCGCACAGAGTGGCGGAATCCATCCTCTCACGATTACAAACTGAATTTTGACGAGAGCGAGGCCTTCTTGGCCATCGTGTCCGTCTCCGCATTCTCATGTCTCTTGTTGGATCAGATCACTGAGCGCGTTGCTTACAATGCGGCTCAGGCGGAAGCAAAGCGTGAAATACAAGCTGCTATTGAGAGTATCAATGCTGCGAAGGAAGCTGGTCTTCTGGAATGGGTGGCGGAATTGTTTTTGCGTTTTTTGTCCCATTCTGAAGTGGATATGAAGTCAGGCCCAGCGCGTCGGCAAGCACAGTTCATCGGCGGTCTATCTGGGTATATGGCTACCGTTGCCCCTGAGCTTGTTGTCCAGACAAACGTTCCCTTAGGACGCATGAGTGCAGATTTTATAGTTGCTCATGAGGATGAGCAGGTCATGGTTGAAACCAAAGGCCGATACAGTTCAGAAACCTTTAGTTGGTCGTTAACGCAGTTGCACGAGCTTCTGAGGGCCCACAGAGGTGCCCTCACCAAAGGTCTGATCATTTTGGGTCTAAGTGGTGATATGAGGCAGTTACGACTTCCTTCTGCCTTGCCAGGGGTCGAAGTTATCGTTCTGATACCAGCGGATGCACGCGTGCCAGAGGATCTGATGACTCGTTTCTCGCAGGGCAGTCTGCTGTAGCTGGCCACTCACGATTCTCCGCATAGCCTGTGCACCTCTCCCTAGGGCTGCAGCGGATCAGTCAGGCAGATCCTTGTGTCAGTTGCGCCCACCGACAAACATCATGAGAGCCCTCCATGAATAACGTTGAGCTGATCCAACAAAAAGCTGAGTTGGTTTTTGGCAACAAAACGAAAGCAAATGACTGGCTGACTCAGCCCAAAGTCGCTCTGGGTGGTCAATCACCGATTGAGCTCGCCCGCAAAGAAGCTGGGTATCTATTGGCCAAGGATGCGCTTGAGCGAATCGACCATGGATACACCGGCTAACAGGGTCAAGTGATGGGAAGAACATCAGATCGCAACAGCACGCGAGCTGATGGCCAACTCCGCAGGCATGCGTCAGTCGCTGAAAGCGAGCTTTTCAGCCAAATCAATCACCTGTTTTCGAGCGTATTTGTTCAAGCTGTGAAAGCACAGCAGCAGATGCGCCGTCTCGTCATCCTCGCAATAGAAATAGGGCACTGGCAGGTTCAGGACAGCAGCGATCTGCTTCACGATGCTTTCACCCGGCTGGTGAACGCCCTTTTCGTATTGAGACAAGCATGCAACTCAGTAGCCTATGTTCGTGCATGCACCTTTCTGTTGAGCAGCCCCGACCACAGCATTCCTTAGGGCTTCAGCTGTCGTGCCTGCCTTAGGGCGACCAATCTTGTCGAACTCGATCGGCCCGATGGCGAGGGGGGATCCTGGTGAAAGAACTCTAAGCAAAGGATCCTTATCAACATCTTTCGGCCAGGATGACATCTTGAAGATCTTCGCCTCCGAACAGACCATACGAAGAGGTGCGACCTCAGGCGATAGCGGATTCACTGGATCGAAACCATTGAAAGGAACCTCGTCTTCGTATACGAATGCGACGTACCAAGGACTTCGATGCGAAGCGTCGCTCGGCGCTGAATGCAGCTCGAATCGGATGGGTATGTCCGTGTCCTTCGGTAGTTGAACGAGCTCCGGAGTGTTTGAGTCCATGTAACCGAAATTTGTTTCCTGGGAAAGCACAACCCAAACTCTTCGTGCGTCACGAAGACCACTGTTTCTTAACGTGATGGTGACTGCGTACTCCTTCACCGTCTGATCTGAATAGAAGGTATCTGGCCTTTGCGAACTCAGAGACGTCTCCCCTGAAAGTACAGAAATCGAGGGGCGACCAAGCGCGATTTGATCGATATAGACTTTCTGGGCGAAGGCCTGAGAAGCCTTTGCAACACTGTTCGCGCTCTCCGCCGCTTCCCACGTGAACCAGGCCGCTACCGCCGAAGCCACCGTGGCAATGAACGTGAACCCTCCCAGAACGCCCACTTTGCAAGCAAGACGCCATACGGCCCGAAAAGAATCAAGAATCCCTTCCCACAGCAGCTGCAGATTCCACAAAATGTCCACCTGAACGCCCTACCAATTAGTCCCGTCACGGTATCGGCCAAGGGGGCATCGGCATGAGCTCAAGCACCCTTCCACGGGTTCGCTCCCCCAGGGAGTGAAAAATAACGGTTAACGACGCACTCTTCTGACGAACAATCCAAGGACTGGAACTGCATCATGATCAATCTCTACGCACACAAACTCTGGTCAATATTCAGAGAGCAGATCATTGCTCTTGATGGCGGGCTATGTGTTGACTGCGGAAGAGGCAAGGATGAGGTCGTTCTGCAGGTTCACCATAAGCACTACATCAAGGGCCGCAAGCCTTGGGAGTACGAAACACTCGATTGCGAAACGCTCTGCAGGGGCTGTCACGCCAGAGAGCACGGAGAAATCCAGCCAGACAGCGGGTGGGAGTATATCGGCGAGGAAGATCTGGGAGACTTGAGTGGAAACTGTGAACTGTGCGACAACGCCATCCGCTATGTTCACTACGTAATACATGAGCACTGGGAGCAGATGGGCGTCGGCACACATTGCTGCGACAACCTCACCGGAACGAAAGAGGCTACAGAAGGAAGGCGACGCCTAGGGCGATACAGGCGATTCATGTCCGCGACGAAATGGACTGGAGACAACAACTGTCTGAAAACCAAACATGGTGCCCTCACTGTCGCAGTTATCCCTGACCAGCAAAGCTTCCAGTTGATCATCAATCAGGCGCCAGGGCGAAAGAGATTCGCGAGCATGCTGGACGCGCAAAATTTTGCCTTCACTTTTATTGATAGCGGTGAAGCTGCGCAATTTGCCCAAAAACAAAAGGCAGAAAACAAGAAACTTCGAGTCTAGCCCCCTGGATGGATGATCAGGTACACCCTGGCCAATCGTATAACGCGGATCAGAGCCGCTAGCCTCCCGCTTTCGCTCACAGACAAGTGTCCTGCACCTGCCGTCCTCGATAGCGTGCAAGTAGGCATCTAGAGGTACTTGCCTAACACTGCTCCGCCCAACGACAGCACCTCAGCCACTTGCTCAAACAAGCTGACCGGTAGGCAGTAGTCCACGAAGCCGTGATCCACTGTATCTGCCAAAGCTAGATTTAAGGTCTTCAACGTATGATGTCGACGCCGCCCATGAACTGCTTAAGAACAGCCGGCACGCGGATCGAACCGTCAGCCTGCTGATAGTTCTCCAGTACCGCCACCAGCGTACGACCGACTGCCAACCCGGAACCGTTCAAGGTGTGCACCAGTTCCGGCTTGCCGGTTTCCGGGTTGCGCCAACGCGTTTGCATGCGGCGGGCCTGGAAGTCGCCACAGTTGGAGCACGAGGAGATTTTGCGGTATTTGTCCTGGCTCGGAATCCATACTTCCAGGTCATAACTCTTGAACGCGCTGAAGCCCAGGTCGCCGGTGCACAGCGCCAGGATGCGGTAAGGCAGGCCCAGCAGCTGCAGGACTCTCTCGGCGTTGGCAGTTAGGCTTTCCAGCGCTTCCATCGACGTCGACGGCTCGACGATCTGTACCATCTCGACCTTGTCGAACTGGTGCAGGCGGAGCATGCCACGGGTGTCGCGACCCGACGCGCCGGCTTCGCTGCGGAAACACGGGGTATGGGCAACAAACTTGAGGGGCAGTTGTTCTGCATCGAGAATCTGCCCCGCCGCCAGGTTGGTCAATGGGACTTCGGAGGTAGGGATCAGGTACAGATCGGCTTCGCCGTCGCGCCCGATCTTGAACAGGTCTTCCTCGAACTTCGGCAGTTGACCGGTACCTTGCAGCGCCGATGCCCGCACCAGGTACGGGGTGTAGGTCTCTTCGTAGCCGTGCTCGCTGGTGTGTAGGTTGATCATGAACTGCGCCAGGGCGCGGTGCAAACGGGCAATCGGGCCGCGCAGCAGAGTGAAGCGCGCACCGGATAGCTTGGCGGCGGTTTCGAAGTCCACCCAACCGAACTTCTCGCCAAGTGCGACTTGGCCCTTGATCTCAAAATCAAAGATTCGTGGAGCACCCCAGCGGCGTACTTCGACGTTATCGTCTTCGTCTTTGCCGAACGGCACGGACTCGTGCGGCAGGTTGGGAATACTCAGTAGGATCGCCTCCAGCTCGGCTTGGATCTTGTCCAACACAGCCTTGTTCTCGTTCAGCTGGCTGCCCGTGTTCTCGACACTGGCCATCAGCGGTGCGATGTCTTCGCCGCGTTGCTTGGCCTGACCAATACTCTTGGAAATCGCGTTACGCTCAGCCTGCAGTGCTTCGGTGCGGGTCTGGAAGGTCTTGCGCTGTTCCTCCAGCGCTTCGATGCGCGCAACATCTAGGATGAAATCACGGGAGGTCAAGCGATCCGCCACTTCCTGAGTATGACCGCGTAGTAACAGCTTGGGATCGAGCATAGGAATATCTCGCAGTGTTGGAATATGTCGCTTCGCATAGGGCTGGGTTGATCGATGATTCGAACTTGATCTGAAACCGAGATCAGTTGCCCAGAGGCAATCCTAATTTAATCAAGGCATCCATCCCCGTGGTGTCATGGATGTGTGCGTAATGCTGTGGCGTCCAAGTCGCAATTTCCGCCCGGAACACCTCCATAGATTTAAAAGGCATGGTGGCCGTGGCATCGAGCATTCCGACGCGTTTGTTGCTCCACCGATCGACGTCGTCCAAGCGAAGAAAGTAGGCGTTGATACCTGGCGCATAAACCATTTCGGCGCGAGCGCTCAGGCATAAAAACTCCTTCAGAAGTTGTAGAGCGGCCCCCGTCCCCAAACAGCCTCAACCGCTTGTATGTAGTAGCTGGCACACAAGGGGAGCTCGCTGCGTGGATCAAACATTCACATTATCCGAAGTGAGTAATGGGGAAGACTCTGGAGAGTGTTCGCGAGCCAGGAATGCAGTTACGATCAGCGTGCCTTACTGTATGCATTTAACGCTTGAAAAGCCGGCAAGCTCACATGCTTGCGAAAGCCTCTGCCGGACAAGATGTAAAGGGCGTCTTCGCTTTCAAAAAAACATCCGTGGAGGTCTTTTTGAAATCCAGTGATGAACCTGTCGCGTGCTGCAATTCGCCCTTCGCTGTCGAATACTGCTTCGTGGACGAGCAGAACTGAAGGTTGCAGGCCTCGTTTTCTGACGTCCCTCTCTTCAGTTTCAGGGAGCAAGATGTCTAGGAGCATCCAGTTTCGAACGATGCAAAATGGTTGGCCATCGAACTCCTCGCGTGCCAGTCTGATCAGCTCGTCATCCTCTAATCGCGATCCCCCTATCATCCTTGCCGGGCCATACAACACATCTTCAATCAATTCGGTTTGCACATTGCTGCCTAGTTCTTTGAAAATTTTAATGCTGCACGAAAGCCTTCCAGACATCTGCTGCCCTTGGGTCGTGAGTATTGTTTTAGCTTCGCCTGAAGATTGGAAACCTAAGCTTCGTCAATGAATTATGTTGAACGCGGGCAAGGCACCATTTTCATACCACCAGTGACAAATCAAGTATCGGCTCCCGCTCAACGTCTCACAGAGCTGATACCCCTTAACCTGGAACACTCTTTCGAGCTTGGAACTACGGATCGTTTTACCATCCGCAAACCGCCCTGGCGTTTCTGAAAAAAACACTCCAATCACGCAGGGAGGTTGAAACTCGGCGCAACATAGATACCCACTAATCGGTACACCGAAATCGATTTTCTTTGCGTCCCGCACACATTGTGGAAGCCCCATTCCCCTACCTTTTTGCCTGCAAACGCCACCGAAGGCGACATCAGTGAACTCGGTCAAAACGGTCTAAAGCGCCATTTTCATGCAGCCAATGAGCAACGACGAAAATCCCGCCATCGATTATCGTGAAAAGGTCGTAGCCTGCACGCCGACACCGGTTGATGACCGGCAGAGCATGGAAGGGCAGACCTTCCGGGTACTTTTTTGCCGGGTCGAAAAACAACAGACCTGTGATTTTTGGAGGTCGCTCCAAGGCGCAGAGCAAGTACCCGGCAACATCCGGATCAGTAATGGCTTCACGTGCTCTCTCAATGACTCTTGGATATCTGTGAAAGCGGAGATCCGAAAGTCCGGCACCATAAGTCTTTATCCAGTACATCCTGGCTACCTTCCTTAAATGGGTCAGATTTCAATCGTGAAATCCGGAATGAATCCTGTGTCTTCCCGTGGATAACCTCTTGGATTTGAGATAAACCGGCACCCATCCAGCTCGACATCAACAGCGCGATGCGTATGCCCAAAGATCCAAGCGTCCACCTGTGGCAAAAGCGAGTGCCATCGATTTGTGTAAGCCGCGCTGAGATCCCCGTCATGCTTGTCTCCCTCAACTTCCGGGATGGGACAATGGTGCGTAACAACGACCGTTGAACCTTCAAACGGCTTAGCGAGTTCATCGCTCAGGAAGTCATACGCAACCCGGTTTCGCTCAATCACGTCATTAGGGCGTAGTCGGCGAAAGCTCTCCTCCGCTCTGATCACCTGGAAGTCATTCATCCATTGGCCACACGTCTTCGTCGCTGCCACAACATCTCCGGTGGATGAGAAATCCGTCCACCCCGTTGTGGCCAGGAAGCGCGTTTGGTTGCAAACAAAAACCTGGTTTTCCAGGACGTGAATATGCGGTGAAGCGGCCTCTCGCATTTTGCGTAGCGTGTGGTCGATGTGGCCTTTGTAAAACTCGTGGTTGCCGGCGCAATAAATGACGGGCTGGCTGAACACCTCGTTTGCCCAGCTAACGCCTCTCGCCTGGGTGTCGATGTCGCCGGCCAAAATGACCAGGTCGGCGTCAGTCGAGGGCGGTTCAAATGGGGCGAACTCGTTGTGCAGGTCTGAGTAAACTCGAATCCTCATGGGCTCGCTCGATCTCGATTTAAACCTATATTGACTAGACCCTAGGCACAGCTTCACGCGTGGTGAGTGCGACCTGCCTTCCTAACGGAGCAGATGCGCAGGGTTGAAAAGCCAGAAGTTCCGATACTAGCACTAAATTGCATTTATCGGAACAGCTGCGATGTGGCCCCATCCTTGTCTTTTGGGACGAACATGTCGCTCACTAAACAGCTTGCCGCAGCAATCAGAGTGATTCGCAGGCAACGTGGACTCGGGTATGAGGATCTGGCCGACGTCAGCGTGCAACGCCATATCAGTGCGTTGGAGCAGGGCAATGCCAACCCCAGCCTTGGCAAGCTGATGAGTCTTGCCGCCGCATTAGACTTTGATCCCGTGGCTCTATTGGCGATATGCGTTGCCTTGCGAGATGGCAATACTCCTGATCAAGCACTCGAACGCGCCCATGCCCAACTGAGTGACTTCATACACTTGGGAGGTATCAAGCAGCTGGAGAGCGAATATGCCGGAAGCGAACTGGTCAAGCGCCGCTCTGGGAAACCGACCAATAACGAAAATGCTGACGCGGTCAAAAAATTAAAATCTGAAGGGTTAAGCCAAGCAGAAACCTGCCGGATTCTTGGATTATCGAAATCAACAGTGCATCGCTACTGGCAAAAATGATTGAATTATTTGAGGCGCTACCGGACTATCTTTACAGCGTTAAATAAACGCAACGATGTAAGCATGATCGAATACGGGGCGCGCTGGAGGTCTGCCAAGATCGACATCGACATCGGCACTCGATGATCACCGCCTTCGCGCCCATGCAGCGGATATCGGCAAGCGGGGCGGTTGCGAGAAGGCTGGCAGGGCCCCTCATTTTTGGGCAAGGGAAGCCCATCATGACCTGAGGTGCTAGAGAGGTAAATCCCCCACGAAACCGAGCAACCCTGCGGAGACGCCCTCTTTCCAATACCTACGGATACAGCATGAAAGCGCTGCCATCATGCCACTGGCTAGGATCGATATCCGTGATGTCTAGCCCGTAGGTACGTAGCAGCCAGCGTGTTTGCTGGCCGTGGTCACTTCCAGGTTCACTGCGACCGTGAAGCGCGATCCGATTGTTTACGAGGGCGATATCACCTGGTTGCAGAGCTACAGCGATCGCACAGTCAGCACATGCGTGCTTCAAAGCGTCCATTGCTTCCTGCGCGGATTTGTGGCCAATGTCAGCAATCTGCGTAGTGCTGTGGCTGAACCGGATCCACCAGCTCCCATTCATTTGGAAGAGAAGCTGCGCATCATCGACATCAAGTTCGTCGCCCAGAATGTCCACCATTCCATCACGGAAGGTCAGTTGCGAACCAATGATGTACTGGGGCTTCTGGAGCTCTTCGATATGCTCTTGGCTCAATCGCGCCATGAGGTGGTCGAGGGGCATCACCGTAGTCGGAACTTGCTTCGGGTTACGCAGTGCCGACAAGCACACGAAGTCTGGAGACGGTGCAATGCGGTCATTCAGAGGGTCGCGGTACCCCCGCAACGGGAAGGTCACACCATCCGTGTGCCCGCTCATCTTGTCCGCCGATTTGACTGTGAATTTACCTCGGCCAGGCGGGAACACCACCAAGTTCACGAACAGGTCGCCTTCGTTCTCGGATCCGTAGGAAACCGTGGCTGAATTGATAGCCGCAAGGCACGCGATCGCAGTTACTCGGGCCAGGACAGTTCCTTCTGCTTCGGGTACCGGGCAAAAATCAATGGGGGTGTCGGGTAGGTCACCTGGCTGGAAAATAGCCTCCAGCTTCAGGCATGGCTGTGCCCATGCAAAGGCTTGCACGTCTGCACAGCTGCTGCCCCGGCTAATCAGCTCACGTTCGATCGCTGGCTGCAGCTCACGCCCCAGATCGCCAGGGCGCGCCAAGTACTCAAGCACTTGCTCAAAGGTCACGTTCGCTCGCCATTCGCTGACAGCGACACGCACTGCTTCTGAAAAGATTGTCTGGATCAATTGTATCCCTACACTCGCGAGTGATATAAAAGTGATGTACGTCAGCGTGATTCTCACGCACGATCCTACCAGCGACCAAATCCGTCTATGAAATTGCCTAAGCTTCAGCCTGCCGATTATCTCCAAGGGTGCGCTAGTTTCCTAGCCTGCCTTAAGCCATTCATGCACCTGCGGGAGAACTCTCAGGGCATTGAGTGCGAGATGACTCTGGCTAATGGCCAGTCTGTGGTGGTCACTGGCAAGGACGAGCCGCATCTGCTGCTTAGCTTGATGTCCGTACTCGTCGAACTGATTCCTCAAGTTCCCACTGACGAACGGTCAGCGATGGCACCTGTCTCACGCACAGCGCCTGCTGATAAGCAGACTTTGGAGACGACCATGCAACCTGCCACTAGTACCAAAAACACCGATGAACGAACCCAAGCTGCCCGCTTGCAAATTGGTTTAACTACTAAGGTCTCGCTTCACCAGTTGGTAAGGGGAGTAGCAAAACGCCGTGGGGTATCGCTATCGATCGCTGCGCGTGATCTGTTGCAGGATGGGTTGACTCGATTCGACAAGGAATCAAGGACAGTAGACCCGTCGGAGCTGCTGACTGATTACGAGCGCACAGCCAGTGATTACGAAGGCGCGGATTCGGAAAGTTGGATTATCCGGGCTGACAGACGGCTGGTGATGAGAGCGCGTTTACGCGCAGGCGAGTATGAGCGCTCGTTGTCTTCCTTTACCAACTTCCTTCTCGCCGACGCGTTGATCCATTGCCCTCACGCTGCCGCTGTGCGTGAGGCGACGACTAGTTCGAATACCAGTGATGAGGCTGTCGTAGAGGCTATCAGGGAGATCGAGCAGACCAGTGGGGTCAAAGCTCGTGCTCTCGCTCCTCAGATCGATCTAGGTGAGCAACGCGGCCTGACCAACATGATCCTTGGTGGTTCGGTACTGGCACCTGCGCGAGTCCTGGCGAAGCTGGCCGCCGCTTTGAAGATGCCTCTGGACGTTTTGTCGGTAGCCTTAGAGCGTCGGTTCGCCACCCAATGCGTTCCAGCTTTTAAAGCGACTGATGGAAAACCAACCGTGCAAGCGGAACGCAAGGCTTGGAGTGTTGCAGTCAAAGAGCTTCAGCTACCAGCTGAGGAGCAACAGCGTCTCCTGAATCTAGAGGGCTAAGTGTGAATCCATTCGACCGGGCACGTCGGCAAGCATTCGAAACCCGAGAAGCCCTAGTCGGATTGGCCGACTCTCTAGGTGGGGTCAGCTCCTCTGAGCTACTGGCTCATGTTGAGGACGCACTCGAAATCGCAATCGAGCGGTTGCCTTTCGGGCACCCAGAGCTGGGTGGCGGCAGCGGGGTGCTCAAGCGAGAAATTCAAACCATCTACATCCGCAACGACGTTTCTCCAGGAGAAACCGCCTATCTCATCGCCCATGAGTTGGGCCATTGGTACCTCGACGGCGATCGCCCTGCACAGACTGTTGCTCATCTGACTAGCATGACGGATTCCTACGGGAGTCAGGCTACAGTGGCGGTGGAAGCATACGGTGCTCGTGAGCGCTTGGAGCTTCAGGCCAACGTATTTGCCCGTGAGCTACTGCTACCACGTGGCGTCGCAAGCCACCTGTTCCATAATGGTAATGGTGCTACGGCCATCGCGGTCACTCTGGAGGTACCGCTGGAGATCGTTCGTCTTCAGCTGTTCGACGGCATTTTGCTCCCAATATTGCCTCCCGCTCCACCTCCGCCTCTGCCGCTTATGACGCAGGGGCAGCACGATGCCGCTACCGCGTCCGAAACCTTCGTCAACGTTGTTGCGGGGCCGGGTACTGGTAAAACGACAACACTGATCCATCGCATAAAACACTTGGTAGAGCGCGGTATTCCTCCTAGTCAAATCTTGGTGCTTACTTTCACGAACAAGGCAGCTCATGAATTGGTGGAGCGCCTGAAGGTATCTGGCATCGCCGGGGCCTCCGACGTGTGGGCCGGGACTTTCCATGCATTCGGGCTCGAATTCCTTCGCAAATATCATCAGATTTTCGGCCTGCAGTCCGACGTTCGGCTCGCAGATCCGCTGATGCAAGTTCGCCTGATGGTGAGCACGCTGCCCAAGGTGCGGCTCAAGTACTATCTGAGACTGCAAAACCCCTACGATTGGCTACCTGGCGTCTTGGGCCATATCAAACGACTCAAGGAAGAATGCCTCACCGTTGCCGACTACCGAGCACGCTTGGCTGCACTGCCGCCCTGTGAGCCGGATGTAGCCAATGAGCGCGAAGACATCGCCACTCTGTTTGAAGCCTACGAAACGGCAATGCGGGCTGAGCATTTGGTCGACTACGTTGACCTTATTGCCCTCCCTGCATCCCAGGCCAAGCGGGATCGAACAACCGTTGCTCAGTACATCGACCATTTCTCGCACGTGCTAGTGGACGAGTATCAGGATGTCACCGAGGTGATGGTCGACCTCCTTCGCCAATTGGCTCTCAATGCTCAATCATTCTGGGTCGTTGGTGACGTGCGCCAAGCCATTCACCATTGGCGAGGCGCATCGATCCGTAGCTTGATGCACTTCGACGCCACGTTTCTGAGCACCATTCCAGGAGCAACAGTGCGCCGTTACGCTCTCGATCTGAACCGGCGAAGCACGCCTGAGATCTTGGAGTTATTTTCCTGCGCAGGCATCCATCATGCACTGAATGACCGGATGCCTCTGGAGCCAGTCACGGCGTATCGTCCCTCAATCGGGGTTATACCTACCCTGTATGAATGCGACTCCAAACCCTCCCAAGCCGTCACGATCGCTCAGCGCATTGATGGACTAGTGCAGAGGGGTGTCCCGTACAGGGATCAAGTCGTGATCAGCCGTAAATCGGCAAACGTTGAGCAAATTGTTGAAGCGCTTGAAAACCTGAATGTGCCAGTGCTGCACATTGGCGATGTCTGCCAGCGCCCCGAGATAAAGAAACTGCTGTGCCTGATGGAACTGCTGTGCATGCGACAGCCGCGCTCACTGGTCGGGCTGATCTCTGAGCCAGCGTTTCGAATGCCACCCCAAGACATCGAGCACCTCATATTCCTGACCCGCAAAGGCGCGGGATTGAGCATGCAGCGAGGCCGTTGGCTGTGGCTGCCTACGCCAGGTCTATCGCCCGCTGGCCAGCAAGCCAAGTCAAATTTGGCGTTGCTGTTGAAGGGGCTCAAGCGTAATTCAAGGCCCTGGGATTTTGTCTCCAAAGTACTGCTCGATCAGCGCTACGGTCTTCCAAACCCCGCTGATCAGACCATACAGGCCCATACTCAGCGCTTGGCGACATGGCTATTCGTCTACGCCGTACGCAATGGTGACGGAGATATCCGCCAGGCACGGCTTTCCCAGTTCCTGCTTCGTGAGGAGCTACGCCGCAGGATCGGAGAAAAGCTGGGGGATCGTGGCTTACCGCCTGAGGCGCGAGTCCTGGATGCGGTGAGCGTCATGACTGTGCATTCCAGCAAGGGGCTTGAATACCCTGCAGTTCACGTCACCGACGTTGACGACGCGTCATACGGCGCCAATCGGCCCTTCGCATACGATGTGCGGGGGTTGGATCTCATCCCCCCGGAAGTGCTGAATAGCACCGGAAAAGAGTTCATGTTCGAAGAGCGGGTGGAGCGCAATAACCTGCTCTACGTCGCTCTGTCTCGGGCCCGTGATTACCTGTATCTCTATGAGATCAGCGGGTGGCCACGTCCAGTTCCGCTCAATCGCGCTGCTGCCACGAGTCTGGTTAAGCGCTCGGGGGTGAAGGTACCGCCCGCACCCATCATACCGGTGCCGTTGGCTAGCAGTACCGTGGTACCCACTGTGAGCTATGAGGCGTTTCAGGCCTACATGAGCTGTCCCCTGCAGTACCACTATCGTTACGAGCTAGCGCTCACTGCCGAGCAGGAAATCGATGTCTCGATCCGTGCTCGCTGGGCGATTATGGACATGCTGTTGGCAGTGGCGAGGGACGGCGCTGACCCCAACACGGCATTTCAAGCCGCATGGGCGTTACACGGTCTACCAGATAGGACAGAAGATCCTGGCTTGATGGATGATGCGATTGCCGCCGCCAAGCGCGGGCTGGTAGTGGTTAACAGCGTCGGCGGCGCCGTCGAAGAAGGGATGGTTTCCGAAGTCAACGGGGTGCGCATTGAGCTCCCTTGGATGATCGCCGATAAAGGGCAGCTGCACTGGATTCGAGCTCAGACGGGGATCCAGTACACCCTTAGTCACCTACGGCCCATGATGCTTGATATCAATGGATCTCGAAGGCCGAGTGCGAAGATCTACTCCATTATCACTGAACAGCACGTGATGGATGGCCCTTCCAGGCAGATCGCAAGCACGTCCGTTTACAAGATGGCTCAACGTTTTGCTGCAGGTGATCGATCTGCTTCCAGGGGCCGGCATTGTGGGCGCTGCGCGTATCTGAGCATCTGTGCCAATATCCCCTGATTGACCTCCGTGGCCCCGATTTTGAGTGGCTGGCTTGAATAGGCTGTTCTCCTGTTTACCTAGCAATAGGATGACTATGTGATAGGCAACATTTTCAACGTTTTTTCTCGAAGGAAGGAAAACAAGTCGGTGGCTAGAAAACCACTGACAGACGGATTCAGGCGTCGGACGCTCATGTTGCTGCGCGACGCAAATGGTGGAAGCTTGTATGAAACCCTTGAGTTTCTTCACGGAAAGCTGACCTATTTAGTTGGACGAGTCCCGCTCACTCAGACCAAGGTTGACTCAATTGTGGAGGACGCCATGCAGTTCCTCCGAACGTGCAGTGACGCTCACTTTCTCGATGCTGTGGAATACATTGTCCACTCAGACGCACACCGTTGCTTGGGCGGCCAGCAAGAGAAGGTCGTGGAAAGGCTCAATGAGTTTTTGAGTGTTGACGATCTGCCTTATTTCATCACCAAGCAGATTTGGGAGTCGTGGCAGAGTGACGACTTTCGCGGCCAATCCATTCGGTTGCTCGAAGAGTCCAAGGTGATTCCGAAAGACAGCCAGGTGATTCATGAGACAGCGATCGAGCCAGCTCTTGAGCTGCTTCGGCAGCCCGCCTTCCGCCATGCCAATGCTGAATTCATGGCTGCGCTAGAGGACTACAGGCACCAGAAATTCGGAGACTGTGTCACTAAGTGCAACTCCAGTTACGAAAGCGTGATGAAGGTGATTTGTGGCCAGAAGGGCTTCGGGTATACCCAGGGCGATACCACCTCGAAGCTCTTGAGAACGATCATGGGGCAGACTCAAATGGACAGCTTTTGGGAGTCGCCACTGCTGATCGTGGGCACTCTTCGTAATAAGCTTGGCTCTGCCCACGGAGCAGGAGAAAAGGCGAAGGTAGTGCCCGAGCATGTGGCAAAGTACGCGCTCAACGTGACAGCATCCGCCATGGTGTTCCTAAATGACCAGGCTTATAAGTAGGATCTGATTTTTCCAATACACAAACCCGAAATATCACTTGCGCAAAGGATTGTGATGCAAAGTTATAAAGATGTTGTTGAAGATTACATCAAGCGGCAGATTTTCTCGGAAACTGGCGAAGCGTTTCTCGATCTTTCGATCCAAGAGGATGTAATCTATTCTGAGTTTGATTTTCTCGGTCGAATGCTGTGTCAGAAATATATAGAGGGTGATTCGAGCTTCTATCTATTAGACAGCGTGCAAGTCCAAGCCGCAGCTGTTCATGGTCATCAAGCGGTTTTAGTTTGTAAGGGCATGCTTGATCTTATATTTCGTACCTCAGCTATGATGGTGGGGGCAGAGCGGCGTCAGAAATCCCCAGAGGATGAATTCTACGAGCCCTGGGTAAACAGTTTAAGTTACTGGTTTAAGAGCGCTGAATTCGATTGGTCGGATGAAAGGTATTGGTGGCTTCATCAGGACGATTATAGGAAAGCTTTCGAAATGCTTGCCGAAGGCTTGTTTGTATTTCTTGTGTTGCATGAAATAGGACATCTCCATAATTTGCACGGGGACAGACGAGCCGGAAATTCAAAATCTGCACCCCCTTCCTCATCATCAAGCACTGATGAAGTCTTTGTGCATGAGGCGCTGAGTGGAGGTGAGGCTATGAGTGAGGCCGATAGGCTGGCTGCACACACTCGTGAAATCATCGCAGATACTTATGCATTTCAGTTCATGCTTGTCGAGCTTAGAGAAAGCTTGCTTCCGGAGTCGGAGTATATTGGCTATGACGAAGGAGCGCTCCGCTCAGTGCATTTTGGCGTATGTATTTACATGGTAGCTTCCTTGTTCTGGGCGTTCAGCTTCCAGCGGCCAATGCGGAATGATACCCAAGAAGATGATTACCCCTCTCATCTTTTCAGACTGCAAAGCATTGAGGCTACCTCTCTTGAGCATCAATTGGCTGGTGGTAATAAAGAAACTTATGACGGTATGGCGCTCGGAATACAAACTTACACCCAAAAATTAATTTGTGCTGCTGGAGATGAGGGCTTTGTTTCTTGGCGTATGGCGGCTAATCTCCCAGCGAATCACGAGCACTACAAGAAGGTTTGTGAAATGACGGATGAGTGGTCAAATATTAAGTTTGGTGTGCGCAATGAGGATTGGCTTCGCTGGCCATTCTGAAGTTTTGAGCAGGTAAACCTAAATAACCTCACCGTGTGGTGGCATCTTAAACGGCCACCTTCTGGGGTGAGGGATAGGCGGAAAGTTGCCAGTGGCTTTAGCCCAAGATGAGGCGGTGGCTAGACCTCTTACACAAGGAAAGTTGTGGTTATGACGTACATTAACCTGCCGAGTGATCAGCAAGCTGCAATCAGCGACGTGGACGAAACGGCGCTTCGGGCAGCAGTGAGCAAGTGCCTGGATGAAGAGCGCATAGGGCCGATTCATGGCCTTGGGCTCAGTGACTGCGGGCCTTACGTGGCTACTAGGCTTTATGGGTTCCAACAAGCGATCGCTGAGTACAGCAAGGCCAAGGCCCATGCCAAGCGCGAACGGACTCGGCAAGATGCGCTGTATGCCGGCAATGACCTCGTTCACGCCTTGCAGCAAATGAAAGGGCAGCTCGAAACTGAGCGCAAAGAGGGGGAACTGTTCTTCATTGATGATCAGATCAGGCCGCCTTTCCACCTCAGCAAGCGACTATCAGTGCAAGTGTCGTTCCGCTGGCGAGCGTCGCCGTCTGCGGACTGGAAGTACGGGCACCTGACGTTCGTCTACGATTTCTCCCCTCAGCCCAGCTACACCCTGCCGCTTCCCAAGCGCAAACCCAGCGCGGCGCAGGCAGCGAGGGATCTCGAAGACAGTCTGTACCGAGAATGGGAACGCTTGAAGGCTCAGGCCCTTTTCTCTATGAGGGAGTTCTTCCGCGATGGTGGCGACGGTGATGCTGTGCCTGAGGTGTTCGCGGTGAGACCTAGTCCCCACGGTGGGGGGTTGAATAACTTCAGCTGCAATTTTTGGCAGGCCGAGAGGCCGGCATTATAAATTTGGCAAGCCATCAGGTTCGGTGCCGGTGGCTGGTATTAATGAACGTCCGCTCACCATGTCTGCTCGGACGTTACCAGGTATCGTGACCCGCACACCACACGATGACGTCGAGCCCTGCGTTGACCTAGGGCTAGAGCGTTAATCGTAGCAGGGCGATGCCATTGGTCATTCCAGGAGTGGATGATGGGCAAGGAACAATCGGCTACCAAGATCAATGGCCCTAAACCGCAAGACTTCCTGCGAGCGAGACGTCCAGAGCAGTTCTCGGACTCTGTAAAGCTTCAAGAAGCTACCATCGACCGCTTGATGCTGGAGTACCACTTCGAGACCCTGAACAACCGAAGCCAAGAGCTTGAGTTCGAGATATTCGTACGCAAGCTTTGTGAGCGAGAAATCTGTCCCAACCTGGTTGCCCAGACCGGCCCGACTGCGGGTGGAGACGGTAAAACCGATACCGAAACGTACCCTGTAGCCAGCCAAATCGCCTTTTTCTGGGGATTAAACGAGGCTCCGGAGTCTGAGCGATGGGCATTCGGTGTCAGTACCCAGAAAGACTGGAAGACAAAATGCACGAAGGATGTCGAGAGCATCATGTCCACCGGGCGTGGGTACTCACGCATCTTTTGTGTCTCCAGTCGATTCATCAAGAACAGCCTGAGGGCGCAGCTTCAGGATGACCTTTCGGAAAAGCATGGCGTCACGGTCACAATCCTTGATCGAACCTGGCTGCTTGATAAAACACTGCAGCCCAAGAATCAGCAGCTTGCCATCGACTACCTAGGTCTTACAGGCAGCATTGAGAGCAAAATTCAGATCGGCCCATTCGACGCTGACAAGCAGATCCAGCTAGCAGACATTGAGCGTCAGATCGAACAGATTGAAGATCCAAGCCGTTTAACGCTCTCCCAGGTCGACCTCTATACCAAGCGTGCCATCATCTACAAAGAGCTGGAACGGGATGCCGTCGCTGTTGAGCACCAGTTCAATCTCGCTGTGCGGACAGCGAAAAAGTTTGGCACCCAGAGGCAGCATTTCGAGTCCCTTTATCAGCTGACATGGGCCGCGTATTGGTGGCTGGAAAATGCCGAGCTCTTCGAGGACACCTTTGAGAAAGCGCTTGGCGTGGCACAAGAGACCGACAACGTTGAGGTCTGGGAGAACGTCGTAACGTTGTTCAATCTGGTTGTCACCACTCATCGAGACGGCAAGTGCACCCTTGATGTGGCCTGCATCGAAGCCACCATTCGAGAGAAATTGAACTCGATAGCCGGCGACGCGGATATGATCAGCGGCGCATTGCAAGCCAAGACATCACTGGCGCTCCTGGATCTTTTGGCTGCTAAAAGCGAGGAGCAGGTCAACAACACCTTCAGGTCTTTGGGCACCATCGCTGATAGTGCTCATAAGCTGATTGGCTACCCTATGGCTCGTCTCGTCAACTTGCTCGAAGAACTCGACGTGGCCTTTGGAGATCTCAAGGCCTACGAAGATCTCATGGATAAGCTCATTGATGATGCGGGTGAACGGGAAAATAGCCGGATTAAGGCAGACAAATACCTGAGGCGAGGAGCGCTGAGCAGCGATAAAAAGGATTACTACAGGGCAATCAAGTGCTTTGGGTTGTCTCTGTATGGGTTGTATAGCAGCGAAAGCAAGACGGAAATGTTCGCTGCCCTTTATATGTTGTCCCATGCATACGAGAAGCAGGGCCTACTCTGGGCTGCCAGAGGTTCTGCGCTGATGGCAGCTTACCTCGTCACCTCTGAGGCACTGAAGGAGCAGCGGAGCAGTGCTAAGCAAGCTGCTATTTACCAGCAACTCATGTGGATTGAAGGTCAGCTTGGTCGTTTGGGTCAGTCATTAACTTGGTACCACCTGGCTCAACTGATCTCTCAAACACTGGATGAAGAGCTGTGGACAGAAAGTCAGAAAATGAGTTACGAGGCTCTCATTGGTAAGCTATTTTTCAACGCCAATTTCTCAGATATTGAAAGACTAGCTTGGCTGCCGGATAAACTAAATCAGTTAGGTTTATGGCTCAGTGCCGATGCGCTATTGATTTGCTTAGGTCATGAAGATAAAGCAGGGCCCGAAGGTGAGCCTATTGATCTTCAATTTATAAATATGTGGCGCGGCATTGATATGGGCGCCCCGGTGGCCCCGCTCGACCTTTATATAGACCGCTGGACGACCATAAGCTCCTACATCCTGGGTTGTAAGGTGTCCGTATCCTTCCCCGTGAAGTCCCCTTGCATGGAGCTAGCGCAGCAATTATTGGCTGTGCTGGAAAGCTTCTGCGCCCCGATGATGGCAGACCATCTAGCGTCTACATTGCCCGCCGTAAATATTGATATCTCGCTGGAAGATGAGGACGAATTCATACTTCAGCACAGTTTCGATACTGCTGCACAGGTAACTTCTGCTGAAATACTCTGCTCGCCCTTCAGTATCGCCAATTTGACCGATGAGCAACGAGATACAATCAAGGATTTCTACAGTGAATTCTGCCTCCGTTTTGTCACCATCATCTGCCCTCAGATTGGCTGGACGAGATTGGAAGAAATGCTTCGAGGCGATAAAGCCTTGGAGCGAGCCGTTGTCTTCAATTGTAATATTGGATTGGACAGCTATTTCATGGGGCGTGAGGCTGTCCCAGGAATTGCGTCTCATCAGGACGCGTCCTTAGAATTGTACCAGCCGACTCGTCGCGTGACTTGGTTTGAGCATCACAACATTGAACCCATGGACTGGCGACCTAAAGCTGACGTTTCCGAGGAGCGACCAAAACATCCGTTCCAATTTTCAACCCTTAAACATAGAGACTTGAAGATTTCATCTCTCATTCAGGTCAGTCTGTGGGATCAAGCTGGATGGAGGGGAGTCGGTTTTCAAGGGGGGGGAGGCCAGATTCCTGCTGTTGTATTCCTTTTTGAAAACCCGGTGGTTGGGGAAAAGATTTTTTCAAATATCGCTAAAACTGTCGGTGATAAAGATCCTGGCAAAAAGTTGCGTATCGCACTCATGCGCGGAATTAGCAAGCAGAACCCTGCGCACTATAGAGTGGTGGTTACGAGTAATCTTGAGCAGAATGATGACGATTCTTCGAGTATTCATTCGGCCTCGTCCAGAATTCTTACGGTTACGCCGGATTCCTCTGAGAATCTTGATAGGTTCCTGAGCGATTATGAAAACTACAAAAGGTGCTATGTCGTCACGGTGGACGCAAAAGGGAGACCCACACATCATTTATCAACTTCAGGGCTTGTGGTTATAAATGCTTGGGAAATTGATGATAACCACCTAGAGATTACAGCGCTTCAACCTGATGACGATGTGTTAATCCCGGAGGGGGTAGACAACCCTCCGATCAGCCGTGCTTTGGCGCGGATTCGTTCATCGTAAGGCCGGTAGCCATAGACACCAGAGGTTGCTTGCTCCAGGCGTCTCATGCGTGGCGCCTGAGCTATCTCATGTACACCTGTTTGGTGCGAGTCATGTTGATTCGGTAGCTGTCAGCGAACAGGCCGTTTGTCTCCAGTACGACTTCGCTCTTATTCGTGCTGCGGATGTCGTAACGCTGTGACTGGGCCATGAGGAGACCATGCTCCAACTCGGTTTCTTCAGTGCTCGGTGGGCGCGAGGTATCACGTATCTTGAGGGTCATTCCAGCCAGCAATCTGGCGGCTACACGCATTCTTACGCTGAGCAGTTTGATGACCAACTCATCGTCGGAGGCTTGCCACTCTCCATTGCCATCGAAGTTATAGATCGTGGTGTAGGGAGAGAGCGGGACAGGCAAAAAGGTAGTGCTCTTAAGGAGGCCATTGATTCGGTATGTCCTGTTACGAAAGAACTCTGTAGTGCCCTCAAAGCCAACAACGCCATTGCGTTGAGGGTATTGGTATTCTTCATACCACAAGCCCAGCAGTTTTGGGTTCAGACCATCGGATGTGCTCGGCTGAACCATGTAGGGTGCCAGCGGCCCTAGTATGGTTGACACGTCTCTGAGATGCGGAATCAGGAAAACGATTCCCGCCACGATACTTGCCCACCAGCCGACACGGAACTTACTCAATTTCATACCGCTTTACTCACGATGCAGAAACTCCTTGCTCGCCCGGTGAGGAGCGTCACACGTCCAGTTTGCGGTGCCACAGGTCGTGCACTGTCTGTTTAGAAATCCCCATTTTTTCGGCGATCTGCTTCTGGTTAAGGCCTTCCGCCTTGAGCTGATGTACCTTTCTCAAGGATGTGACGTCTTCCACGGACATCGCGCTGTACTGCATCGCAGGTTCGTTGGTCTTCGCTGCGTGCATTTGCTTGGCAATGCCGAAGTCGGTGGTCAACCGCTGATGGCTCGAAGGGTGCCCGATTGCTCGGGTGCCCTTGATCGTCTGGTGCGCAGCGGGAGAGTGAGCTTAGATCGGGACAACGATTCGACTGCGGGCCACGCAGACGTTTTCTTTGACGGCAAAACACTCTACGTAGTGATCCCCCTGGAAGCTTGATCGCTCGGTGATCTGATGCGGCCCGCTGTCCATCCGAATGTCTCCACGAATCATGTTTCGCTCAATTGCTTGAGGGCCTACGTTCTTTACCTTCCAATAAATCTTATAGGGCGGCGGCACGTCAATTTCGGCTACCCAGAATGTTAGCTCGCGTTCCTTCGGAATTTTGTAGCGGATGACCCTCGACATCAGATTGCGCAGTTGATCCCCTTCGTTTTTGACGCTGCAGTCGATGCGCAGGTTGTACTGGATATCCAGGCTGAATTTCTGGCCAATGAACTGCTCCATGTTCTTGACCCGGCCTTCGTTGATGGCTTGCTGTTTCTCTTCTTCCACGTACTCAGGGAAATGCTCACCAAAAACAGTGCTCCAACGTTCGTGGGCAACGTCAGCATCGTCCAGAGCCTCCTGCAGTCGACGCAGAGCTTTCTTGGCTTTTGGATGAAAGTGCCCCGACTTTGTGACGATCGAACCGCTCCCCGGCGCTCGCCACTGTTCTTTGTCCTCATTGATATCCACCAGATACGCAAAGAAGTCCCGTGACATCTCACCGTACACGGAGTACGACTCATCGTCGTAGTCTGCCGTGCCTTTGAGGAACTGGTAGCACAGGGTGTCGATGAGCATCCCTTTCAGCGGGACGCCGTGGTCATTCTTCCAGGCGCGAACCATTTTGCAGAGGCGCTTGAGGTTGTGGTTCTTGTCTTGGTTAAGGCTGTTGATCTCATCGATCTCTGCGACCGGATTGCAGGTATTCCAACTGCCGCCATCGTTGGCATCTGGATAGGTGTAGCTGCCATCATCGTGCTCGAACACTGGTAAGACTTCGACGATGTAGTCCGTGAAGTCGACCGACACCACCTGCTGCTGAGCGCGGACGGTATGGTTGGGAAACCGGTCTTTGAGGGCCAGGCGGATCTCGCCAAGCAGCGAGGACTGCTTATTATTCACGTACTTTTGAAACCGGTCATACACTGACCACGGCAGAACAAAAGCCATGTCCAAGTCGCTGATGCCATGGACTGCCGTATGGCGCCCGTACGACCCGACCTGGCGACAGTGCAGGCTAGTAGAGTCGCTGTCGTAATATTTCCCGTTGAGCTTCTCCGTGATCTGGCGATAGCTCTTGGAGATCGCATCAGCGTTCCTGACCGCCAGATTCTTCCGAAATAGTTCAAACAGCTCTTTACTCATGGGTGCAAATCCTTTGCAGGGCATTCACTATTTCAGGGTGGGAGCCGAGATACGAAACCGCGCCCATGGCAGCCAAAACCGCGAGAATAGAGACATAGAAAGAGAACGGGACTTTGTCCCTCCACAGGGAAAACTTCCTGGAATCGGTGATCCAGTCGATCTGCTGTTCCCAGAAGAATTTCTTGTGGGCGAGCCACCCAGAAAACAGGATGTGCTTGTTCAGGCACGCACTCCGGAACGCCTCGGTAATGAGGTCATACTCCAGCTGGTGAGCAGGCGTGAACCCAGTGGCTGCTTTGCATTGGGCATGTAGCACCTTCAACCGATCAAACAGCGCGGTCAGCGCGCTACCCGCCTGGTAATACTGTCCCTTCGTCTCTGAGTAGAGCGCGATGTAAAGGCTGCAGATGCCAATCACTGTGATGAGGGCTGATATGTTTTTGGCGGCCAAAACATCGATGTAGAGGGAGAGGACACCTATGATGAGTGAGACCATACCGATCCACCCAGGCGCTTTTTCAACGATGTCGAAAGTCGAAAAGTGAAGCTTGGCGGCATACCCAACGTCGTATGCCTTTTCCGCAATCATTCGCAGCGCTACCTGCTGATCCATGTGAACCTCTGAGCTCAATCCTTGTGGCTGCTCAACTGCAGTGCCAATGAGCCGTGAGGTCACGTGGTCGTCTGACAAGCCGGCATTTACCTCTGGGCCGCAGCATGTCCCGGTTACTGCAGCAGAAGGCTTGTGGACGTTACCATAAGCCGAATCGGCCAGCGATGGCTAAGCGCTAGTAAGGCATTCAGGTGCCCGAAACCGGGCACCCTTACTCTCAAGCCATCAGGCGATTGCTGAGACGCTCAAGCAGATTTTACCTGGCATGAGTCGTGTGCACGTCCGTCAGCTCGCGATCGCTTCAGCAACGGCTTCATGCTCGTTCCAGATCGCCTCGCACTACTCGGACGACTGCAGAACGGCACCCATCGCGCGGCGCAGGTGTACCCAGTAGACCTGAGCGCTCTGGGCAATCAGCGGGTTGCCAGAGGATCGTAGATTGCGGCATGGAACGCCACGTCCGCGTCGACCATCTCCTTGATGTTCTTGCCCTGTGAAGCCTCGTAGCCCGGTTTGATCACCGCAGGATCGAGCTGGAATTTACGCTCGGCAGCCATCTTCGCAGAGAGGTTGTCCAGCGCGCAACGGATCAGATAGAGGTTGCTGATGTCATCGGTGGTCAGTGGGGTGACCGATACACCTCTGGCGGGCGCGTCCTGGATCAGTCCGTACTTCTTCAGCAGGTGCAATGCCTGAAAAATCAGCGAGCGAGAGATGCGCATCTGCTCGGCGATCTCTTCTTGAGTGATGCACGTGCCAGGAGCCAGGGAGCCGTCGCTGATGAGGCCGTGTGCTGGGGCGGGGAGTCACCAACTTGTATCGGAGAGAGTCCAGTGATCCGTTCTCGTTCCAGATGGGCGCCGGCTCCACCTAAGTTCAGTTGCTCACACATCAAGGCATCAATCTGGCGGTGAAGCGTCTACAGGTGGATGCCAATAGGGGATCTGTGAGGCCCCTGGCTTATTCAAGACAATCGTTACGCTTTGCTCGCCCTTGTGACCGCCACATAGAAATCGGCTGAGGATAAGGGCAGATACTCCCCTTTGCTGATGAACTTGCCGATGTGGTCATCACGGACTGAGGTCAGTCAGGGGGGAGCTAGTAAAGCTAGGAAGCCCTGGCCCAAGCTAACATCTGCCGCATACCTCTCATCTTGTGCAAGAGGGGTAGCAGCAGGTGCCAGCACTGGAGTGCTCGACGACCGGATGCTTTTTTAGCGTGAGAAGCCTCAACTGTCTGTCTATAATCCGCGCATGTTGAATCCAACCGAAATCCGTCCAATCCTCAAGCAGTGGGTCGCGAAAGCGATGCCCCATGAAGAGAGTGACGTCTTCATCGAGGAGCTGTGCTTCATCGATAAGGCCAGACGCGCCGACCTCGTTCATGCCAATGGGAAGCTAACCGCTTTCGAGATCAAGTCCCATGCTGACACCTTGACACGCTGGGAGGGCCAGCAGCAGGCCTATATGGCGTGCTTTGACGAAGTCTGGCTATGCTGCCATTCAAAGCACTTGGTGAAGGCTCTTGAGTCATGTCTACCGCATGTTGGCGTACTCGTCGTCGATGACTATTCCGGCATGGCGATGATTCGAAAGGCGAAGCCCAACAAGCTCCAGGATAAATTCCACCTTACGGGATTCTTGTGGCGTAGCGAGTTGGACGCACTCGCGAACCAGAATGGCGTGCCAACGAAAAGTCGTCACCTCATAAAAGAAGTGCGTCGCCAGCTATGCGACACCCTCCCCATGAGCTTGATCAGATCACATGTCCTAGCAAGCTTGAAACAACGCTATCGCTCGCTAGAGTAAGTCGTCAGCATCGAGATCATCGAAACTGTTATCCGTAGCTACGATGGACTCGATCATGGCGCAGATATGCTGATTGATCCTGTATCCATTCCACGTACCGTTGTTCCCGTAGCCGGTAGATGTGGCGACAATTCTGCTGTACTCACGAGTAGCCCAGCAAAAATCATCACCGTGGTAACCCGGCAGCCCTCTGATTTCTTGGGCGATTTCAATGTACCGTACAAATTCCTTGTCCGAACCTTTGCGTCGTTGCCACCATTCTGTTGGTGTGTAATAGCAGGCGAAAGGAAGCACAGGCATGCCTCGTATGTATTCCATCGAGGCGGTTGGATTGGTGGCGGCGTAATCCCCGTAGACAATATCCGAAGCTATGCCACTGGTATCGACCCTTGCTTGCCACGCAACGTCGTAACAGGCGGAGGAACGGGAGGTATTTGAGGCGGGCTTATCGATAGGGAAGGAGGTGCTCATTAGAACCAAATTCCGTATCTGATAGCTGTTGAGTTGACGCAGGGATACATTGAAATCCGACCCTGAGGCAGTATTGGCCGGAGCTGTGGCACCGAAGTCCAAAATCACCGTCGCGGTGTCCGGGCTTTCAAGAGCATCCAGGATCGATAGCAATCTGCTCCATGAAGTCGCAGTGGGGTTCTCTGGGCAGGTAACCCTGATGGCTATATGGGGGAAATCGCTCTGAAGAGCGAGAGCACTTTGGATGACTGCTCGTTGGGGGTCGTCATCAACCCAGGAAACCACTGGTATTGCGTTCTGGTTGATGCCTGCCACATCTGAGAAGAATCGACGTTTGTTCTCAAACGCACCATGAGGATTGTGCAGGTCATTAGTAGTAATGAATTCTTCACCAACGTCCTTCGTTATTCTTGAAACGTCTAGGAAAAAAGGATGTTCAGTCCAATTCGCTAGGAATGTTTGTAGGTGTCTGTCGTCGTCACCTCGCATGTCCAACAGCGGAGCTACGACGTCCCGCCTGTGGTCTTCCAGATTTATCAGCGCCTTAACGTCATTCTGACCAACTCGTAAACAAGCCACGTACTGCATCTTGCACTCCTTGCATGCTGTGAAAAACGGCTTCGCCGTGACGCTGATTGCATAGCGAGTAAAGGGCCCCGGCGATCAGCGAGCGTCGACATGCGAAACATATCGGTTTTGCTCACTGCCACTGGCCGACGTCATGCTTCCAGCGGGACGGCAGGTGGAGATTGGTAAGATAGCACTTGGCCACTCAATAAAAGCTTTAATGCGCTGTTTTGGGATATGGGGTGCGCCTATGTCCGATAAGTCGGTGCGTTACTCGTAGTGGAGTTCACCAAACAGTCCGATCATGAGGTCACCATCCAGGATCTCAAAAGGGAGGGTGACGTACTGGTCAGGATGCCGAGGCAGCGCCTTTCCGTCGTGCGGTGCATTCTTCGTGTGCCCTTGAACCTTTTCCCCGTTCTCCTTGATATAGGGAAGCACGACGATCCGGCCATGGTTCTTGGATAGGATCGTTCCCTCGTGCCATAAGGTGTTTCCTTCTTCACTGCTGGACTCGCCACCCGTGTTTTTCACCACCCACCGTGGCCCCCCGTCGTCCTCATACCAGAATACAAAGCCAGCGCAGACCAGTACCCTCTGGCCGCGCATCCTTGCCTCAGCGAGCATTTGCTTGACGCTCGCTAGTTGCAGCAGCTGATTGGCTCGGGGTAGCAAGAGTGCGCGTATCTGCGCTTTAGTTCTTCCCCAGTGTTCAGCTCCCGAAAGACCAAACCCTTTGGCTGTCACTTCGCGCAGACAGATCTGCGAGCGTTTGGGAGACAGGGCTCCGATCTGTTCCCATGTCTGGTCATCGACACGGCGAAGGCACATGTTGAATCTCGGCAGGGCCACCACATCCACATAGGGGGCTCGTTCGAGCTCCTCATAAAGAGGTTGGCGCAAGCTCTCCATCGTATTGTGCAGTTTCAGCTCTTGCACCGAGAGCCTGGGCAGATGGGCGTTCCTCTTGATAGCCTCGCGCTCCATGAGCTCCTCTTCTCCCTGGATACGGCGCGCCGCCGTCAGTGCTTTCTCGACTTTCAGGGTGGTCGAGCTCTGAAGCACAGGATCCGATACCGCCTGAACTACCAGATCACTGGTGCGGCTGTTGAACTCGTCTGCAGCTTCCATGGCCTCCTCGTAGGAGGTGAAAACAGCTGCCCTCGCATGTCCGCTGCCGTTATCGTAGAAGTAACGCTTCCAGGACAGCTGGGAGTCGGGGAAGAGCTTGAGTGCCCCCAGCTGCCACGTCCATCCGGTGCGGAATTGCCGGAATGGAAGGATGGCCAAGGTGGGCATTGAGTGGTATGGCATCTGATCTAGGCGCATCGATTCTCCCTGCTGTTTGCGTCTTAGTGCCTGCGGAAGCGCTGGAGCTGATCCTGGGGAGATAGATTCCCCCGACCTCATGGATAGCACATTGCCAGGATGAATCAATTTTTGGCTATGAGGCCCGTATTTAGGCCTCTTCAGAAGAAGATGAGCTTTGGGCGAGACTTAAAAAAACTGGTGGTTCATCCAGTATTAGGGCTTGAGTATGTAATGTGCAAAAGCTACAATGCACATATACAAAGTTGCTTGGAAGGCATTACAAGTCAACGTAATGTGCAGTAATATGGGGGGATGAGGGGCCTGGGCACGCCGTTCAACCTCACCGAAGGCGCCGCGCTGCTGAGCCTGATCGGTCGCCTGACCGGTTACACACCGCGCTGGTTCACCTATTTCATCGGCGACGCCCACGTCTACGAAAACCACCTGGACATGCTCAACGAACAGCTCAAGCGCGAGCCGTTCCCGATGCCAAAACTGGTGATTTCCGACCGTGTGCCGGAGTTTGCCAAGACCGGTGTTTATCAGCCGGAGTGGCTGGAATTGATCGAGCCGAGTGATTTCTCGCTCGAAGGCTATGAGCACCACGCGCCGATGACCGCGCCGATGGCGGTCTGAAGATCAACTACTGAGCCTGTGGGAGCGGGCTTGCCCGCGATGACGGCGTCACATCCAACATTGATGTGACTGACAAACCGCTATCGCGGGCAAGCCCGCCCCCACAGGTTTTTGTGGTGTTCTTAGTGGCCGTGACTTCTCCCGACATGGGAATGCTCAACCTCCGTCGCCACAACCCCTCCGCTCACTTCCAACCGCTGCAAAATCCCGCACTGATCGATATCCGGCCCTTCGCTGCAGCGTTGGCGCAGGTCGAGCAGCTGTGTCTGCAAGGCCAGCAAACCGTCGATTCGAGCCTTCACATGGTGGATGTGTTCGTCGATCAACGCGTTGACGTTTTCGCATTGATCCTGCGGGCTGTCGCGCAGGGCCAGCAGGCTGCGGATTTCCTCGAGGGTCATGTCCAGCGTGCGGCAGTTGCGGATGAAGGTCAGGCGCTCGGCGTGGGCCTGGGTGTAGACGCGGTAATTGCCGTCGCTGCGGGCTGGCTCCGGCAGCAGGTTTTCGCGCTCGTAGTAGCGAATGGTTTCCACGGCGCAGTCGGTGAGTTTCGCCAGTTCTCCGATTTTCATCGCGACAATCTCCAAAAGGGTGCTTGACCCTATAGTGGCTACAGGGTCTTTACTTGGCAACAGGCACCTTCATGGACGCGACCAATGAGCGATTCTCTTCACACCCACAAACCCGAGACCGGGCACGATCACAGCCACAAGCTGCAGCCTGTGCCCCAGCATGGCCATGGAAGCCACGGGGATTCCTGCTGTTCGTCCAAAGCCGCGGCACCTTCGCGGATTGTGTTGAGCGAGACGCCGACCGCCAGTGCGCGGCTGAGCAGTTTCCGCATTGAGGCGATGGACTGCCCGACCGAGCAGACGTTGATCCAGAACAAACTCGGGAAGCTGTCGGGTGTGCAGCAACTGGAATTCAACCTGATCAACCGGGTGTTGGGCGTGACCCATGACCTGCCAAGCACCACGCCGATCATCGACGCGATCAAGTCCCTCGGCATGCACGCCGAGCCGATGGAGCAGGGCGCTGAAGCTCCAGCGTCGAGCCCTGCACCTGCGAAAAAGCCTTGGTGGCCGCTGGCGTTGTCCGGCGTCGGGGCGCTGGCCGCCGAGCTTATCCACTTCACCAATGCGGCGCCGAACTGGGTGGTGGCGGTTATTGCACTGATCTCGATCCTCAGCGGTGGCCTCAGCACCTACAAGAAGGGCTGGATTGCCCTGAAAAACCTCAACTTGAACATCAACGCGCTGATGAGCATCGCCGTGACCGGCGCGATTCTGATCGGTCAGTGGCCGGAAGCGGCGATGGTGATGTTCCTGTTCACCGTGGCCGAGTTGATCGAAGCCAGGTCTCTGGACCGGGCACGCAACGCCATCGGCGGGCTGATGCAGATGACCCCCGAGCAGGCCACGGTGCAGCAGGCCGACGGCAGTTGGGTCGCCCAACCGGTTAAAAACATCGAACTGGGTGCGCGGGTGCGAGTGCGTCCCGGTGAGCGAATCGGTCTGGACGGCGAAGTGCTGTCCGGTAACTCGACCATCGATCAGGCGCCGATCACCGGTGAAAGCCTGCCGGTAGAGAAAACCATCGGCGACAAGGTGTTTGCCGGCACCATCAACCAGTCCGGTTCGCTGGAATATGCCGTGACTGCCGAGGCCAGCCACTCGACGCTAGCGCGCATCATTCATGCCGTGGAGCAGGCCCAAGGGGCGCGGGCGCCGACCCAGCGCTTCGTCGACAGCTTCTCGAAAATCTACACGCCGGCCGTGTTCATCCTGGCCTTGGCTGTGGCGGTGATTCCGCCACTGTTCATGAACGCGCTGTGGTTCGACTGGATCTACCGGGCGCTGGTGTTACTGGTGGTCGCCTGCCCGTGTGCCTTGGTGATTTCCACCCCGGTGACCATCGTCAGCGGCCTCGCGGCAGCGGCGCGCAAAGGGATTCTGGTCAAGGGCGGCGTTTACCTGGAGCACGGCCACAAACTCGACTACCTGGCCCTCGACAAGACCGGCACCCTCACTCACGGCAAACCGGTGCAGACCGACTACTTGTCCCTCGACCCGACCGCTGATGAAACCGCCCCGGCCATTGTGGCGGCACTGGCCGGTCGCTCGGATCACCCGGTGTCGCTGGCCATCGCCAATGCGGCTGTGGATGCAGTTGTGGATAACCAGCGCGCGCCGCTGATTGTGGATAACTTCCAAGCCCTGGCGGGTCGTGGTGTGCGTGGTGAGATCGACGGTGAGGTCTACCACTTGGGCAACCATCGCCTGGTGGAAGATTTGGGCCTGTGTTCTCCAGCGCTGGAAGAGAAACTGTTTGCTCTGGAGAAACAGGGCAAATCCGTGGTGCTGTTGCTCGATAAATCCGGCCCCTTGGCGCTGTTCGCCGTGGCAGACACAGTGAAAGCGTCCAGTCGCGAAGCGATCCGGCAGTTGCATGAGCTGGGTGTCAAAACCCTGATGCTGACCGGCGACAACGTTCACACCGCTCAGGCCATCGCCGCCCACGTGGGCATCGATCAGGCGCAAGGCGATCTGTTGCCGACCGATAAGCTGCAAGCCATCGAAACGCTGTATGCCCAGGGCCATCGGGTCGGGATGGTCGGCGACGGCATCAACGACGCCCCGGCACTGGCGCGGGCCGAGATCGGTTTCGCCATGGCAGCCGCCGGTACCGACACCGCCATTGAAACCGCCGATGTCGCCCTGATGGACGACGATCTGCGCAAAATCCCGGCCTTCATCCGCCTGTCGCGGCACACCTCAAATATCCTCAAACAAAACATTGCCTTGGCATTGGTCATCAAAGCGATCTTTCTTGGGGTAACCTTCGCCGGGATCGCCACCATGTGGATGGCGGTGTTCGCCGACATGGGCGTGAGCCTGTTGGTGGTGTTCAACGGTTTGCGCTTGTTGCGCAAATAGACGATTTACTGAGGCCTCGGCTTAAGAAATTGCGGTGACTGGTCTGGCGCCTTCGCGAGCAAGCCCGCTCCCACATTGGATCTCGGGTGTTCACAAATGCTGTGTACACCGCAGGACTAATGTGGGAGCGGGCTTGCTCGCGAAGAGGCCCGCCTGAACAGCACATCACTCGGGCTCTACAGCTGCTGCGCCAACACCTCAACCTGCTCCTGCCGCTCCGCCTGACTCAACTTCGGATGAGGATTAAGCGACGACCACTGCGGATGCGCCCGCGCCTTATTCAGCGCTTCCGGCAGTTTGCCTTCGCGCCAGGTTTTGTCCTGCGGCGTGGCGACCTGAATGCTGTCTATCGCCGCATGCCCGCGCTGGTTCAGGGCTTGCAGCAATTGCCGCTGACGCAGCGCCAACAGCCGCAGCACGCTGTCGTCGACGGTCAGTTCCCGTTGGCCTTTGATCTTGCCCAGCAGACGGCTGCCGTAACTGCGGGCGGTTTGCAGAGCGCCGCCGGCAATCGCCCCTGCCAGTGCCGCCGCGCCGAGGGTCAGGCCGCCCACCAGCAAATCGACCCCAGCACCTGCCGCTGCACCGGCCGCAATACCACCGCCAACTCGCACGCCCAGTTGTTTGAGGGTTTCCGGGTTGAACAGGTCATCGCCCCAGCGGCCATCGAGCAGCGGCAGATCACTGGCCGCCGCGTCCTGTGGGCGGAAGGCGTAGAGCTTGAGCAGGGCTTCGACGCAACGTTGTTCGCGCTGGCGAACGGCTTTGCGCAGTTCGCTGATTGCTTGTTGTTCCTGCTCGGCCTCGCTGACCACGCTTCGACGGCAGGCGGCGCAGTCGATCAACAGATCGGCAATCAGCCGCGCCGCGCTCTGCTGGCGGGCCACCCGCTGGGCCTGTTGATCGGCAATCAAACGCTCAAGCTGTTCCCGAGCGTTTTCGAGTAGCAGCGCGAGGCTTTCATAGAGTCGACGTTCGCCATCCTCAGGTGGCGCGACGCTGTCGAAACGGACCAATGCATGCAAGCCCAGACGCGCCAACGCTTCGCGCCAATCCGGTTCGCGGTGGTTGGCGCTGCTGACAAAATTCAGTACCGGCAGCAGCGGTTTGCCGCAACTGGCCAACACTTCCAGTTCGTCGCGGTACTTGGCCAGCACCGGCTCCCGGGCGTCTATCACATAGAGGCCGGCGTCCGAGGCGAGCAATTGTCGCAGCACCTTGGCTTCCTGTTCGAAACGTTGCCGGGCTTCGCTGCCCTCAAGGAATCGTGCCAGCCGTGCCGGGCCGTCGAGGCGTTCGCCGGGCCGTTCCAGGCGCTCGAGGTAGTCGAGCAGGGCGATGGCGTCTTCCAGGCCCGGCGTGTCGAAGAGATCGAGCAACGGCTCGCCGTCTACCGACAATCGCGCGCCTTCGACATGACGAGTGGTGCTGGGGCGATGGGACACTTCGCCGAAGCCGACATCTCGCGTCAGCGTTCGCAGCAACGAGGTTTTGCCGACGTTGGTGTGGCCGACCACGGCGAGTTTCAAGGGCCGTTTCCAGGCATCAGTCATGACCCGTCTCCAACCAGCTCAACGGCGCGCAATCGGAGAACGGCAGGTCCAGTTGTTGTAGCGCAACATGCCAGTCGCCCAGGCGTTCGGCATCCAGCGCTTCGCCGGGCGGCGCTTGCAGCAACCACACGCGGGTAGCGCTGGCGCTGCGGGCCAGTTCGGCAATCAGCGCCAGGCTGCCACGGTCGGGCGAGCGCCGAGGGTCACAGGCGATGGCCAGACGGGCCGGGGGAAATCGACTCAGCTGTTCGAGCAGTTTGTGCCGGGATTCGCGGCTGTCGAGGACGCCGGCGTTGTTTACATTTTTCGGCAGCTGCGGCGGCCAGGGGCGTTGATCGTCCAGCTCGATGGCCACCAACAGCGCGCCATCGCTTTGCAGATCGCTGGTAGCGTGTTCAACCCGATGAAGTTGTTCGGGAGCGGCATCGTTGATGCCCAGGCGTTCGCTGGTGGGCATCAGCCGTTCGCGCAGTTGAGCGTAGCCGGGCAGGTTCAAATCCAGACGCAAGGCCGCTTGGCCGGTTTTCCAGCGCCACAGGCAGAACAATGCGAGCAACAGACGCGGTAAAACGCCGTACACCAGCAGCACGCCCACCAGCCACGCCGCCCAGGCCTGGCGAGCGCTTTCGATGTTCAGCGCGGCATCGCCGCTGGCCCGGATCATCTCCACGCTGGGCACACTGAAACCGAGCAAGGCCGGCAGAGCACCGAGGGCTTGGGTCATGGCGACGAAGGTGTCGCCGCCGAGAATGGTGGTCTCCCAGACGAAGCCGTAGCGCCGGGTCGCCATCAGCGTTAGCACCATTACCAAGGCACTGAGCATCGCCAGCAACCACAGTCCGTTGACCAGCACGCCCAGTGCCCAACGATTGAGTTTCTGCCGTTGCAGCAACAGCAGCAGGGCGGGTGCCAGTTGCGCGGCGTTGGCATCGCGGGCGAGTTTTTCACTGAGCCACAGCCACAAGCGTCCGAGGGCGGCGCCTTGTTCGCCGGCGAATACCAGGCTCAGGGCCCAGCTCAGCAATAGAATCAGATTCAGCCCGAGCAGACTGCCCAACGCCCAGAACACATTGACCGGGGTCTGGCCGTCGCCCAGTGCAGCAAACGCCAGGCCGGCGCCACTGATCACCGCCAGCACGGCCAACACGATCAGCGCCAGTCGCGCGCCTTGCAGCCAATGCTTGAGGGCGCGGGTCTGTCCGTCGCGCTCGGCCAGGCACAGGGCGCGGCGTTGAATGCGCGTCGGCAGGTTGCCGCCGGCGCTACGGGCGATTCGGTTGGCTTCCAGATCATCCAAGGGGCCTGCGTGTTCTTCACGCAGGCGTATGGTTTCGCTCAGCCAGAGGTTTTGCAGTGGAGTCAGTTCAGTCACGCGGCATCCCGTCGCTTAATTGAGCGGTGAGCATAACTGCTGTGACGCTTATCGGGGTAAGGGAGGCTCTGGTATCCTCGCCGGCATGACTAAATCACTCCCCCTCAGCTTGATCGCAGCCCTCGGTGAAAACCGTGTGATCGGCATCGACAACAGCATGCCCTGGCACTTGCCGGGGGACTTCAAATACTTCAAGGCCACCACCCTCGGCAAGCCGATCATCATGGGTCGCAAGACCTGGGATTCCCTCGGTCGTCCGCTGCCGGGCCGGTTGAACCTCGTGGTCAGCCGTCAGGCGGATCTGCAACTGGAAGGTGCGGAGGTTTATCCGTCGCTGGAGGCGGCGGTGGTTCGCGCGCAGGAATGGGCGAACGAGCAGGGCGTCGATGAGGTGATGTTGATTGGCGGGGCGCAGTTGTATGCGCAAGGGTTGGCACAGGCTGATCGGCTATACCTGACCCGTGTGGCGCTGAGCCCGGAAGGGGATGCGTGGTTTCCGGCGTTTGATTTGAACCAGTGGAAACTGGTGTCGAATGTTCCGAATCCGGCGGAGGGTGACAAACCGGCGTACAGCTTCGAGGTTTGGGAGAAGGCCTGAAAGCTTCGCGGGCAAGCCTCGCTCCTACAGGGATTTGTGTCGATCACCTAATGTGGTTCACTACAACCCTGTAGGAGTGAGGCTTGCCCGCGAAGAGGCCCGCTCAGACGATGAAAGTCTTAAGGCTGAGCCAACGCCCCATGCTCATCGGCATCCAGCAATTCTTTATCGGTCTGCTGCATGACCTGGCTGGTGATCGCGCCAGCGGTAATCGAGCCACTGACGTTCAATGCCGTGCGGCCCATATCGATCAGCGGCTCAACCGAAATCAGCAACGCCACCAGTGACACCGGCAAACCCATGGCCGGCAACACGATCAACGCGGCGAAGGTCGCGCCGCCACCGACCCCGGCCACCCCGGCCGAACTCAGCGTCACAATCGCCAGCAACGTTGCGATCCACAGCGGGTCCAGCGGATTGATGCCCACGGTCGGTGCGACCATCACCGCCAGCATCGCTGGATACAGACCGGCACAGCCGTTCTGGCCAATGGTCGCGCCAAACGAGGCGGCGAAACTGGCGATGGACTGTGGAATGCCCAAACGGCTGGTCTGGGCTTCGATGCTCAGCGGAATGGTGGCGGCGCTGGAGCGGCTGGTGAAAGCAAACGTCAGCACCGGCCAGATCTTGCGGAAAAACCGTAGCGGGTTGATCCCGGCGGCCGATACCAGCAGGCCATGGACCACAAACATCAAACCCAGGCCGATGTAGGACACCACCACGAAACTGCCGAGTTTGATGATGTCTTGCAGGTTGGAGCCGGCGACCACTTTGGTCATCAGCGCCAATACGCCGTATGGAGTCAGCTTCATCACCAGGCGAACCAAACGCATCACCCAGGCTTGCAGGGTGTCGATGGCGTTGATCACTTTCTGACCTTTCTCGACATCATCCTTGAGCAGTTGCAGCGCAGCGACTCCAAGGAATGCGGCGAAAATCACCACGCTGATGATCGATGTCGGCTTGGCCCGAGCGAGGTCGGCGAACGGGTTCTGCGGGATGAACGACAGCAGCAGTTGCGGCACATTCAGGTCGGCGACCTTGCCCGCGTAATCGGTCTGAATGGTTTGCAGACGAGCCATTTCCTGAGTGCCGGCGACCAGGCCTTCGGCGGTGAGGCCGAACAGGTTGGTCAGGCCGATGCCGATCAACGCCGCGATGGCTGTGGTGAACAGCAGCGTGCCGATGGTCAGGAAGCTGATTTTGCCCAGCGACGAAGCATTGTGCAGTCGCGCCACGGCGCTGAGGATCGAGGCGAACACCAGCGGGATCACGATCATTTGCAGCAACTGCACATAACCGTTGCCCACCAGATCGAACCAGCCGATCGAGGCTTTCAGTACCGGGTTGCCCGCACCATAAATCGTGTGCAGGGTTACACCAAAGACCACGCCCAGTGCCAACGCCAGCAGAACCTTTTTGGCCAGGCTCCAGGTGGTGTGACGGGTTTGAGCCAGGCCGAAGAGCAAGGCGAGGAACACCAGCAGATTGAGGATCAGCGGCAGATTCATAAAGGCTCCAATAAACGTGTCAGCTGCATTCCGGGACAGCTGCGAACCGGTAAGCCTAACAGCTTGATATGTAATGAATTAATATCAAAAACAGCGCTCTACTGTCGTTTTTGGAATAAGCAGCTGACGCTATGGGGTATGCGGCTGACGGAATCAGGATGCAAGCGGTCGCGGGCAGGCGGGGACTGTCATACAGATTTGTTAGCGTCGATATCTTTGATATCAGGGGAACGCCGATGAAGCTTGCACCGAAATTTCTGGCTGTCGCACTGGGTTTGGGCCTGGGCCTTGTCGGCCAGGTATTCGCCACCGATTTGAAGCATTGGCCGGCCGATCAGGCCAAGGCGCTGGACGCGATGATCGTGGCCAATGCCAACAAGGGTAACTTCGCGGTGTTCGACATGGACAACACCAGTTACCGCTACGACCTCGAAGAGTCGTTGTTGCCGTTCATGGAAAACAAGGGCCTGATCACCCGCGAGAGCCTCGATCCCTCCCTGAAACTGATCCCGTTCAAGGACACCGCCGACCACAAGGAAAGCCTGTTCAGTTACTACTATCGCCTTTGTGAAATCGACGACATGGTTTGCTACCCATGGGTCGCCCAAGTGTTTTCCGGTTTCACGCTTCAGGAGCTCAAAGGCAACGTCGATGAGCTGATGGCGTCTGGCAAACCGGTGCCGAGCACTTATTACGACGGCGACGTGGTCAAGACCATCGACGTCAACCCACCGAAAATCTTCACCGGTCAGAAAGAGCTCTACAACAAACTGATGGAGAACGGCATCGAGGTCTACGTAATGACCGCCGCCTCCGAAGAACTGGTGCGCATGGTCGCTTCCGATCCGAAGTACGGCTACAACGTCAAGCCGCAGAACGTGATCGGCGTGAGCCTGTTGCTCAAGGACCGCAAGACCGGCGAGTTGACCACGGCACGCAAGCAGGTCACCGCTGGCAAGTATGACGAGAAGGCTAACCTGGGCCTCGAACTGACCCCGTACCTGTGGACCCCGGCCACCTGGATGGCCGGCAAGCACGCGGCCATCCTGACCTACATCGATGAGTGGAAGAAACCCGTCCTCGTGGGCGGCGACACCCCGACCAGCGACGGTTACATGCTGTTCCACAGCGTCGATGTGTCCAAGGGCGGCATCCATTTGTGGGTTAATCGCAAAGACAAGTACATGACCCAGATTAACGGCATGATGGCCAAGCACGCTGCGGCCCAGGCGAAAGAAGGGCTGGCGGTGACGGCGGACAAGAACTGGGTGATTGTGAAGCCGGAAGAGATTCAATAAAACCGAATCGCGGCCAAGCTCACTCTCAAAGGCAACCTGGAACAAATGTGGGAGCGGGCTTGCTCGCGAAAGCGGTGTGTCAGTCACCATTGATGTCGGCTGACACTCCACCTTCGCGAGCAAGCCCGCTCCCACAGTTGATTCGGGTTGTCTGCAAGCAGTCGCCCGAGTTGTTCGCAAAAAAATGCCCCGCACTTGGCGGGGCATTTTTTGTTCGACGATTAAGTATTACAGCCCGTCGAGCATCGCCTTGTTACGTACCGCACCCTTGTCGGCGCTGGTGGCCAGCAGGGCATAGGCTTTCAGCGCAGTGGTCACTTTACGTGGACGCACTTCCACCGGTTTCCAGCCTTTCTTGTCCTGCTCGGCACGGCGCGCGGCCATTTCTTCATCGCTGATCAACAGGTTGATCGAGCGGTTCGGAATGTCGATCAGTACCTTGTCGCCATCCTGCACCAAGCCGATCGCGCCGCCGGCAGCGGCTTCTGGCGAAGCGTGGCCGATGGACAGGCCCGAGGTACCGCCCGAGAAGCGGCCATCGGTGAGCAGGGCACAAGCTTTGCCCAGGCCTTTGGATTTCAGGTAAGACGTCGGGTACAGCATTTCCTGCATGCCCGGGCCGCCTTTCGGGCCTTCGTAACGAATGATCACGATGTCGCCGGCCTTCACTTCGTCGGCGAGGATGCCGCGTACAGCGCTGTCCTGGCTTTCGAAGATCTTCGCGTTGCCTTCGAACACGTGGATCGACTCGTCGACGCCAGCGGTTTTCACCACGCAACCGTCCAGCGCGATGTTGCCGTACAGAACGGCCAGGCCGCCTTCTTTCGAATAAGCGTGTTCGACACTGCGGATACAGCCGTTTTCACGGTCGTCGTCCAGGGTTTCCCAACGGGTCGACTGGCTGAACGCGGTTTGCGTCGGGATGCCCGCAGGACCAGCCTTGAAGAAGTGATGCACGGCTTCGTCATTGGTCTGGGTGATGTCCCACTTGGCAATGCCTTCGGCCAGGCTCTTGCTGTGCACGGTCGGCAGGTCGGTGTGCAGCAGGCCACCACGGGCCAGCGAGCCGAGAATGCTGAAGATCCCGCCGGCACGGTGCACGTCTTCCATGTGGTACTTCTGGATGTTCGGCGCAACTTTGCACAGTTGCGGCACGTGACGGGAGAGACGGTCGATGTCGCGCAGATCGAAATCGATCTCGGCTTCCTGGGCCGCGGCCAGCAAGTGCAGGATGGTGTTGGTGGAACCGCCCATGGCGATGTCCAGGGTCATGGCGTTTTCGAACGCCTTGAAGTTGGCGATGTTGCGCGGCAATACCGACTCGTCGTTGTCGCCGTAGTAACGCTTGCACAGCTCGACGATGGTGCGGCCGGCCTGCAGGAACAGCTGTTCGCGGTCGCTGTGGGTGGCCAGGGTCGAACCGTTGCCCGGCAATGCCAGGCCCAGGGCTTCGACCAGGCAGTTCATCGAGTTGGCGGTGAACATGCCGGAGCACGAACCGCAGGTCGGGCAGGCGCTACGCTCGTACTCGGCGACTTTCTCGTCAGAAGCGCTGGAGTCGGCGGCGATCACCATGGCGTCAACCAGGTCGAGACCGTGGCTGGCGAGTTTGGTCTTGCCGGCTTCCATCGGGCCGCCGGACACGAAGATCACCGGGATGTTCAGGCGCAAGGCGGCCATCAGCATGCCTGGGGTGATCTTGTCGCAGTTGGAAATGCAGACGATGGCGTCGGCGCAGTGGGCATTGACCATGTATTCGACGGAGTCGGCGATGATCTCGCGGCTCGGCAGCGAATAGAGCATACCGTCGTGGCCCATGGCGATGCCGTCATCCACGGCGATGGTATTGAATTCTTTGGCTACGCCGCCGGCCCGTTCGATTTCGCGAGCGACCAGTTGGCCCAGATCCTTGAGGTGCACATGGCCCGGTACGAACTGGGTAAAGGAGTTGGCAATGGCGATGATCGGCTTCTTGAAGTCGTCATCTTTCATCCCCGTGGCGCGCCACAGTGCGCGGGCACCGGCCATGTTGCGGCCGTGGGTGGATGTTTTCGAGCGGTAATCAGGCATGAAGCACTCCGGGCGGCTAATCAGGTATCAAAAGGGAAGTGAGCTTCTATTGACGTCTGGAACACTCAGAAATGGCCGTGTGTCCGGAAGTTGCCGATAACTTTGCGGGATCGCCGCGCGCTTCAGCTTGAGCTCATAAACCCGCCGGGGGATGACTGGCGATGAATCTTGCGATTCTACACCGCTGGCGTCAGGAGGGAATGCCGGAAAGCGTTGATCCCGCGCTGACGGAGTGGGCGGGATGACGACCGGCAGGTATCAACCCACCTTCAGCGCCAGATGTCGCCGTGTGATCAGTACATTCAAGCCAAGACCCGCAGCACTCAAGGTCAAGAAACACAAGGCGAGCGTCCTGGTCAGATCCTCGGACGCAAGATTGATCACCACGCTGATCACTCCGCCGCACATGAAAATCAACACGCCGCCGACCGAGGTAGACGTTCCGGCACTCTGCGGGTAGAGACTCATGGCTTGGGAGTTGGCGATAGGTCTGGCAATGCTGGTGCCTGCCGTACAAATCAACATGGGTATCAGCACCGCCGCCGCAGAGAGCCCGAACTGATCCGCCAACCACAGCATGACCAACCCCGACAGAGCGATCAGACCCAGACCGATGATTATCTGCGTGTTGGCCTGCAGGTGTCGATGCAGAGCGCTGGCGACAATCCCGCCAAACACATAGGCGATGCCATACAGCAATAACACCCAGGAAAATTCGTATGGCGAAAGTGCCAGATGCTCCATGAAAATGATGGGTGAAATGACAATGAAGGAAAAATGGCAGGCAAAGGCCAAGGCTGAAATTAGCCAGTAACCCATGAAGCGCAGATCCGAGCACACTCGCCAATAGGCACTGAACAATCGTCCGTGCGGCGCCGTATGACGGTGCGGGTTTTCCTTGAGCAGAAAGTAGGCGTTAAGCCAGACAATAACGGCCAGCGTGATAAACACATAAAAGCTGCCCTGCCAGCCTAGTTGCAACTGCAACCAGGTTCCCAGCAGGGGAGAAATCGAAATGAACACCCCGCCGCCCGTCACCATCCAGATTCTGATTCGCTCCTGCTCCTTGCCGATGAACAAATCCTGAACCAGTGCCTGTGACAGTACGAAGGATCCGCAACCAACCGCCTGGATCACGCGAAAGAACAAAAACCAGTTGTATTCGCTGGAGGCCAGGCAACCCGTCGCACCGACCACCGTGATTGCGATACCTGCCAACAACAGCTTCTTGCGCCCCCACAAGTCTGACAACGGTCCGACCAGCACCACGGACAACGCCAGACCAATGGCGAACACACTGACGGACAGGGCAATCTCGGACGGTGAAGTCTGAAAGTAGTCAGAAAGACCGGGAAAGGACGGGAGCACCACATCGAGGGGGAAGACGCCGAGCAGCGTCATAGTCATCAACAGAATGACCGTGGCCCGATGTTTTTCGACACGGGATACATCGTTTGCTTCATCCATCGACAAGTCCTGCCTTCATGAACAGATGCTGGTTGTAAGGCAGGTCGAAGAAGCCGGCCTTTTTCAACGCCTGAAGCGTCGCGCCAGCGCCGGATCGCGCCCGTTGAAGGGTGGCTTGAGGGCTGCTAAGCCCGCCGAGAATTTCCGTGATGGTGGTCTCGCCGAGACCCGCGCTGTGCAGGCTTTCCCGCAGCCATTGCTCATCGGCCTCAAAGAAAATCCGGATGATGTCCAGCAGCTGTCTGGCGGCGAACGTGCGTTGACGGCTGTTCAGCGTCAGCCACAGGTAATGGAATACTTCAGAGAAATAGCGACTATGGCGCGCCTCGTCCGCGAGATGATCCCTGAGCATGGCCTGGACGCTGGAAACCAGGTCGTCACGGCAGACGTCGAGCAGTTCCTTGGCAATGATCGTCTCCGACACGAACCCGACGAGAAACCAGGCCAGCGCCCTGTGTTTTTCAGGCGCGCGGTCGAGCAGGGTGTTCAATCGCGCAATGCGGTGGGGCATGACCGGACGCAGGCCGATCCCGTAGACCCTGGCAATCTGTTCGGCAAGGTTATTGGAGAACAGGGCGTGATAACCCTCGTCGGTATACAGCTGAAGCGCGGCGGTCTTCATCTGTGGGGGAATGTGGACCTTCAGTTCACCGTGGACGATGGTTTCCACGGACCGGTTGACGATGCGGTGTTCGAGCAAGGTGGTGTAGTCGAGGAAGTACACCAGATGATTGGCCGATAACCGATGGATGACGGTTGGACCTGCCGCTTCGATCGCCGGGTGAGTCAAGTAAGCCAGAAAGCCCGGGGGAAACCAGTGACGTGTCTCCAGTTGCTGTTCCAGGTCTGGCGGTAATAGATAGTCATGCTCGCTGGTTCGCACCGACGCCCGGGTATTCCAGTCGCCGAGGGTGAAACGAAGCGCCCACGAAACGGGGCGGTTCGACGGGGCAGTGATAGGGGCGGTCATTGTTGCGGCTCCCGACTGCTCAGCAGATCTTTCAACTCCTTGCACATCACTTGTCCGTCGCTGTGGCCACAGCCGACAAAAAACAAGGGTTGTTCTGCGTTGTTCTCGAGTCCCAGCAATGTTTCGACCTGATCGTCCGTCAGTGCTCCGGTCAACCACGTGTTCAACCCCAGTGCAGTGGCCACCAGTTGAAAGGTTTGGGAAATATGGCCAGCTTCGACGTAAGCCATCCGGTAGGCTCGCGAGTGTTCATATTTCCACCACAACTTGTCGAAGCGAGCGGTGATGAACAGGCCCATGGGCAGGTTATTGATGAAATGTTGCCCACACAGCAACTGCCCCAGTGGCGAGTCAGGTGCCGGGTTGACGAAGCTCAGTGCATGATCGGTGGGATGGTAGGCGTAGAGTCCTGGATTAAGGCCGCTGACGTTTTGTACATGAACAAAGCCTTCGCAGGCATTCAGCCCACCACCGGATGGGCTGCTGCGTCGGGCACCGAGACCTTCGACAATGGTTTCGTCGACGTCGTTTTCGCGCTCATGCAAGTAGCCCAGGGATAGATAAAGCAGTGTGCCGACATCTTCCAGTGAAACCGCTTCATCCGTGAAGGTGCGGCAGGTTTTTCGACCGGTCAGGACGTTGGCAAGAGAACCTTCCGGCAGGCAGGAAGGTTTTGGCAGGGCAATCAGCTCGTGTATCAGATGCTCCGAGAGCCTGGCGTCCGGCGGGGGTGCAGTCAGTACTTCGGTGCAATGGTCCAGATAGTGTCTCGACCATTCATGAATATCCTGAGGGACATGTTCGCAGGGGATGTTCTTGGTGCCGATATGGAATATCTTCGACAGTTCATCCCAGCCCCACTCAATAGTGTCCTGTGTTGAAGTTGTCAGTATTCCGGCATTTAGAAGTTGAGTGTCTAGTATGTTGCTGTCGTTATACAGTTCGGGGTCGGCGATAAGTTGTGCAAGTCGGGTTGAATATTCCAGATTCAATTCAAATTGCTTGTGGTTTTTGTAATCCCAGACGATTTGACCGGGCGTACGAGGAAGTATGAACACGTGTGGGTTTATCTGCATGGTGGGCGGTTATCTCTGGGCGATGCCATGGAAAACGCTGGGTAGCCGGCACTCCCCAGCGTCTCATTTACTTAGCGGGCTTTTGGCGCAACCAGAAAAGCCAGATTAGCGATCTTGTTAGCTTCCAGAGTAATTGCTTTCATGTTTTGACTCCTTGTCATTGATAGTGAGTGTCACTTCGCGGTGACAACTCAATCATAGGCCGTAATGAGTTCTTATCAAGGGGATATTAAGTAGGAAAGTTCCAGTAATTTTGTCGGAGCGATCTTACGGTTGGAACAGGTTTGTAAGTTATATTCTTTAAAGTAAAAGATGCAGGGAAACGTCCTGCAAGTCGGTAGGACAGCAAGAGTAAGAAGTTGGGGTGGGTCGTGAATTTTGAGGGGGTAAAACGGCTGACGGAGAGCCTGTTGGCTCCCCGTCAAACTGGCGTACTCAGCTGTTTGGCAGCAGACGGCAGGTGATGCTCTTGATGTAGCGGGTTTCGGCGATGGCCGGGTGTACCGGGTGATCCGGGCCTTGGCCACCGCGTTCGAGCATCTGGATATTGCGGTCCAGGTGACGGGCGCTGGTCAGCAGGATGTTCTGCAGATCGTCCTCGGGCAGGTGCATCGAGCACGAAGCGCTGACCAGGATGCCGTCCTTGCTGAGCAGGCGCATGGCTTGCTCATTCAGACGACGGTAGGCGCCTTCGCCGTTCTTCATGTCTTTCTTGCGTTTGATGAATGCCGGTGGGTCGGCCACGATCACGTCGAAGCGTTCTTCGCTGGCTTTCAGTTCCTTCAGGGCTTCGAACACATCGCCTTCGATGCAGGTCATTTTTTCGGCGAAGCCGTTCAATGCGGCGTTGCGCTCGACGCCGTCGAGGGCGAAGGCCGAAGCATCGACGCAGAACACTTCACTGGCGCCGAAGGCGGCCGCTTGAACGCCCCAACCGCCGATGTAGCTGTACAGGTCCAGCACGCGTTTGCCTTTGGCATAAGGTGCCAGGCGCGCGCGGTTCATACGGTGGTCATAGAACCAGCCGGTTTTCTGTCCCTGGATGACCGGTGCTTCAAACTTCACGCCGTTCTCTTCCAGTGCGACCCATTCCGGCACCAGGCCGAACACAGTTTCGACGTAGCGGTTGAGGCCTTCGGCATCGCGGGCAGCGGAGTCGTTCTTGAACAGAATGCCGCTGGGCTTGAGCACTTGGGTCAGCGCGGCAATCACGTCATCTTTATGAGCTTCCATGGTCGCCGAGGCGATCTGAACCACCAGAATGTCGCCGAAACGGTCGACCACCAGGCCTGGCAGCAGGTCGGAGTCGCCGTAGACCAGGCGATAGAATGGCTTGTCGAACAGGCGCTCGCGCAGGGACAGGGCAACGTTCAGGCGATGCACCAGCAGCGACTTGTCCAGCGGCAACTTGATGTCGCGCGACAGCAGGCGGGCGCAAATCAGGTTGTTCGGGCTCATGGCAACGATGCCCAGCGGTTTGCCGCCGGCGGCTTCGAGGATCGCCTGATCGCCGGCCTTGAAACCGTGCAGCGGGGTGGCGGCTACATCGATTTCGTTGCTGTAGACCCACAGGTGGCCGTTTCGCAGGCGACGGTCGGCGTTGGCTTTGAGGCGCAGGCTAGGCAGGGACATGACGTCGCTCCGGAAAAAAGAGCGGGAGTATAGCGTGTTGAGGGAGTGGTGGGTTTGGTGGTCGATGAAACGCGGATGAGGGCAGTCAGTAAGGTGCGCAACCTGTGGGAGCTTGCTTGCGAAGAGGGCATGTCAGTCGACATTCATGTTACCTGACACACCGCTTTCGCGAGCAAGCCCGCTCCCACAGGGGGATTGCGCTTGACTGACTGTCGGATCCATCTTCTTAAGGGTTAGAATCCCCGCCTGACCCGGAGTGCGTACTTATGTCCCAAGAGCTGACGACCGAACAGATCCAACAGTCCCTGCAAGGCATCAGCGTGCCGCCCCAGCCGCAGATCATGGTGGATCTGCAAATGGAGCAGTACATGCCCGACCCGGACCTGGAAATGATCGCGAAGTTGATCTCCCAGGACCCAGGCCTTTCCGGCGCCTTGCTGAAAGTCGTCAATTCGCCGTACTACGGCTTGAGCAACAAAATCACCGCGATCCAGCGGGCAGTGAACCTGTTGGGCAGCCGTTCGATCATCAATCTGATCAATGCCCAGTCGATCAAGAGCGAGTTGAACGACGACACCATCGTCACCCTCAACCGTTTCTGGGACACGGCGCAGGACGTGGCGATGACGTGCCTGACCCTGGCCAAGCGAGTGGGTATCCAGGCCGGTGATGAAGCCTATGCGCTGGGGCTGTTCCACGATTGTGGCATCCCGCTGATGCTCAAGAAATTCCCCGATTACATGAAAGTGCTGGAACAGGCCTATGGCAACGCCAGTGCCGAATGCCGCGTGGTGGATACCGAGAACAAGCTCTACAACACCAACCACGCCGTGGTCGGGTATTACACCGCCAAATCCTGGCGCCTGCCGGAACACGTCACCCAGGCCATTGCCAACCATCACAACGCCCTGGCCATTTTCAGCGATGAATCATCCCGCAATACGCCGCTGAAAAACCTGCTGGCGCTCCTGAAGATGGCCGAGCACATTTGCGCTTCCTTCCGGGTACTGGGCAACCAGTCCGAAGACCATGAATGGAACTGTGTCGGGCACCTTGTGCTCGATTACATCGGTCTATCGGAATACGATTTTGAAACCCAGAAACAAGAGATTCGCGACCTCGCCACTCGTTGAGTGTCGAGCCTCGCCTGATTCGAGAGCCCCATGCCTGAACTGCCGGAAGTCGAAACTACCCGCCGCGGGATTGCACCGCACCTGGAAGGCCAGCGCGTCAGCCGGGTGATCGTGCGTGAACGCCGTCTGCGCTGGCCGATTCCCGAAGACCTGGATGTGCGGCTGTCCGGCCAGCGCATCGTCCTGGTGGAGCGGCGCGCCAAGTACCTGTTGATCAATGCCGAAGTCGGCACGCTGATCAGTCATTTGGGGATGTCGGGGAACCTGCGGCTGGTGGAAGTCGGGATGCCGGCGGCCAAACATGAGCATGTGGACATCGAGCTGGAATCGGGCCTGGCCCTGCGTTACACCGACCCGCGACGGTTTGGGGCGATGCTCTGGAGCCTGGACCCACTCAACCATGAACTGCTGGTTCGCCTTGGGCCGGAGCCGTTGACCGATCTGTTTGACGGTGAGCGGCTGTTCCAGCAATCCCGCGGGCGTTCCATGGCGGTCAAGCCGTTCATCATGGACAACGCGGTGGTGGTCGGCGTCGGCAATATCTACGCGACCGAGGCACTGTTTGCGGCCGGCATTGACCCTCGGCGCGAGGCCAAGAGCATTTCCCGGGCGCGCTATTTGAGGCTGGCGATCGAGATCAAGCGCATCCTTGCCCTCGCCATCGAGCGCGGCGGCACCACGTTGCGGGACTTTATCGGCGGCGATGGTCAGCCGGGCTATTTCCAGCAGGAACTGTTCGTGTACGGCCGTGGCGGTGAGCACTGCAAGGTCTGTGGCACAGGGCTGCGGGAGGTCAAGCTTGGCCAGCGCGCCAGCGTCTTTTGCCCGCGCTGTCAGAGCTGATATCGCCTACGGTCTATAGTCAGTGTTCTCACTGCCTAGCCGAAGGACCGTGCCATGAATCTGTTTCGAACCCTTGTCGTCACGCTGCTGCTCAGTGTCGGTGCGCCCGCGCTGGCGGCTGACAATGGCAGCGGCGATCCGCGTTACGCCATCCAGAACCCACCGGCCTACGCCATGCTTGGCGATCTACTGATTGCCCGGCCGTTACTGGTGGCGGCGACGGTGATCGGTGCCGGGGCGTTTGTGGTATCTCTGCCGTTTACCGCGCTGGGCGGCGGCATTGGCGATGCGGGGCAGGCGTTGGTGGTCGACCCGGCGAAAGCCGCATTTGTGCGGTGCCTGGGGTGTATCGGGGAGGGGTTCGAGCAGCGGGAGTGAGCTCTAAGAGCTTCGCGGGCAAGCCTCGCTCCTACAGGTTCGAGTCGTGCCCGACATCCGTGAACGATGGGACTCTGTAGGAGCGAGGCTTGCCCGCGAAGGCGCCCTGACAGGCGCCGAATGACTCAAGCCTTGCCGGTAATCTTGCGGTACTTCTCCATCAACTGTTCTTCAGTCTCCGGATGGGCCTCGTCCAGCGGGATGCAATCCACCGGGCAGACCTGCTGGCACTGCGGTTCGTCGTAGTGGCCGACACATTGCGTGCACAGGTTCGGGTCGATCACGTAGATCTCTTCGCCCTGGGAGATGGCGGCGTTCGGGCACTCGGGTTCGCAGACGTCGCAGTTGATGCAATCGTCGGTGATGATCAGGGACATGCTAACTCCAGCCGGGGCGGCAGGCCCGGGCGCAATAAAACCAATGCGCACAATTGTGCCGCATTGGCGCCCGCAGTGCACGCGGGCGCCGCTTGAGCGGTCGTTACTTCTTGAAGCGCAGGGTGAGGGCGTCGGCCACCGCCGGGTGGACGAACTTGGTGATATCGCCGCCCAGGGCTGCGATTTCACGGACCAGCGTCGAGGAAATGTACGAATAACGCTCGGACGGGGTAAGAAACAGGCTTTCCACATCCGGGGCCAGTTGGCGGTTCATGTTGGCCAGCTGGAATTCGTATTCGAAGTCCGACACCGCGCGCAAACCACGCAGAAACACGTTGGCATTCTTCTCCTTGGCGAAGTGCGCCAACAGCGTCGAGAAGCCGACGACTTCAACGTTCGGCAAATGCTTGGTGACCTCGCGGGCCAGCTCCACACGTTGTTCCAGGGGAAACAGCGGGTTTTTCTTCGGGCTGGCGGCGACGGCGATGATCACATGATCGAACAGGCGCGAGGCGCGTTCGACCAGATCGCCATGGCCCTTGGTTATAGGGTCGAAGGTACCTGGGTACAACACTCGGTTCATCGCGTCGTCCTGGCGGGAGTCCGTTGGGGAGTCGGATGGTATCGCAGCCTTCCCGGTCGGCCAAGTCGCCTGTTGGGTAAGAAAGCACTATAGACGATGGGAATATTCCGCGTTTTCATGGGTTTTTCAAACGTTCGGCCAGCGAAGTTGCCAATTGTGCCGTCAGCCCGTAGACCGATAATTGTGGGTTTGCGCCAATGCTGGTGGGGAACAGCGAGCCGTCGTGAATCGACAGATTGCTGAGTTGGTGATGTCGGCCGAGGCTGTCGGTGACGGCGTTTTTCGGGTCTTCGCCCATGGCACAACCGCCCATCACATGAGCGCTGCCCAGACGCGTGCGATACAACTCAAGGCTCAATCCGTCGATCAATGTACGAGCTTCGGCGAGGGTTTTCACGTAACGAGCGTCGGCATGCATCGGCATCACGGCGTTGGCGCCCCCGGCGAACTGGATCTCGGCCATGCTGTGGAAGGCCCGGCGCAACCCATCCCAGGCGTAGGGTGAAACCTGATAGTCGAGCACGGGTGTGCCGTCACCGCGCAATTCAACACTGCCGCCGGGGCTGTCCGGGTGAAAACCGTCCCGCAGCAATGCCAGCATGGCGTGGGTGTGCGGCAGGTTTTCCATGTGCCGGGCGTTTTCCGTGCCGAAGCCGCCGAGCAGGGTGCTGGCCAGCGCTGGGTGCAGCGGTGGCACCTCCAGTTTGTAGGACATTTTGCCGGTGGTGCCGTCCTGCCATTGGAAATGGTCGGAATAGATCGACTGCGGTGCGCCGTAGAACGGGTTGATCACTTCATCGAACAGCCCGGCGGACATGTTCACCAAGTGCAGGAAGGTCCGTTTACCCAGCCGCTCGTGAGGGTCCGGCGCCTCGGAGCGCAACAGCAGCGCCGGGCTGTTGATCCCGCCGCCGGCCAGCACGTAATGCCGGGCCTTGACCGTGATCGTGCGTCCGGTGGGGGACACGCAACGTTCATCCATCGCTACGCATTGCAGGCCGGTCACTTTGTTGTCCTTGATCGACAGCTTTTCGGCGCGGGCCAGATAGAGCAGCTCGCCACCTTTTTCCAGGGTCGCCGGAATGGTCGTGACCAGCATCGATTGCTTGGCGTTGGTCGGGCAACCCATGCCGCAGTAGCCGATGTTCCAGCAGCCGCGCACGTTTCGCGGGATCACATGCCAGGCGTAGCCGAGTTTTTCGCAGCCTTTACGGATGACGTCGTTGTTGGCGTTGGGCGGCACCCTCCACGGGGCGACGCCCAGGCGTTGTTCCATTTTCTCGAACCAGGGCGCCATCTCGGCCGGCGTGTGGCCTTTGACGGCGTGCTCTTTGGCCCAATGGTCGAGGGTCGGATCCGGGGTACGAAAGCTTGAGGTCCAGTTGATCAGCGTAGTGCCCCCCACCGCCCGGCCCTGGAGGATGGTGATCGCGCCGTCCTTGCTCATGCGCCCGATGCCTTCCTGATAGAGGCTGGTGTAGGCCTGGTCTTCGAGCATCTTGAAGTCGCTGCTGGTCTTGAGCGGGCCTTCTTCAATCAGTAACACCTTGTAGCCGGCGGCGCTGAGGGTTTCGGCGGTGGTCCCGCCGCCGGCACCGCTGCCGATGATCGCTACATCCGCTTCGAGGGTCAGGTCCTGGGTCAATTGGGCGCCGTTGTAGGTTTTCCAGCCACGGGCCAGGCCTTCGCGGAACGGATCGGGTACCGGCATGTTCGGGCTCTCTTGTTGTTATGTTTTGGGTGCGATGGTGAGGCGGCTGGCGCCTTCGCGGGCAAGCCACGCTCCCACAGGTTTTGAGGTGGACCACCTTTTTGTGAACGACTCAAACCCTGTGGGAGCGTGGCTTGCCCGCGATAGGGGCGCCAGGGTCTCAAACGGTTGGCGGCCCCGGATACCCGCAATGCGCCCACGACTCCGCCCGGCTGTACCACGCCATCATCACCATTTGCAGCAAGGAGCTGTGGCCCATGCGCAGCAGGCTCAGCGAGCTGTTTTCCCAACGGTCGAGAAAGTGCCGGATCTGTTCACTGCTGGCGTTTTCCCAACTGCCCCAGATCCCGGTCAGTGGGCCGCGGGTGATGCTCATCCCCAGCACATCTAACAATTGCCGGGTCAGTTTGAGCATTTCCGGCGACAGGTGATTGAGGCCGTTATCCAGGCAGTGCAGGGTCTCGGCAACGGTGGCCGGCATTTTTTCGACGGCTACGGCGCCGTCGAGCATCACCGGGATCAGTGCCCGCAGAAACAGCAGGTCGCCGCTGCGCAGAATCGCGAAACCGCTGGCCGGGGTGCTCGACGAGCAGCCGCTGAGGCTCGCGCCTAATCCGGCAGCGGCCAGAAAGGCGCTGGCGCCGAGGCTGAATTTAAGCAGGCCGCGCCGTGACAGCGCGGGTGTATCGGACAGGCTTGGGCTCATTATTGTTATTACCCGGCGGCGATGGTTGTTAGCGGATAAACAGCTTCTGGATCAGTTTCTGAATGGATTTGCCGTACGGTGGATAAATCAGCTTCGCTACGTTGAAGCGCTGTTTGATCAGCACACCCTTGGCCTTACTGAAGGTCAGGAAGCCCTCGCGGCCGTGGTAGTGACCCATGCCCGAGGCACCGATGCCGCCGAACGGCATGTCGTCCTGAGCAACGTGCAGCAAGGTGTCATTGAGGCAAACGCCCCCGGAGTGGGTTTCGTGAAGGACGCGGTTTTGCTCGCGCTTGTCGTAGCCGAAGTAATACAGCGCCAGCGGACGAGGTCGTTGGTTGATGTAGGCAAACGCTTCATCGAGATCCTTGTACGGCACGATCGGCAGCAACGGGCCGAAGATTTCGTCTTGCATCACCGTCATGTCGTCGCTGACGTTGAGCAGCAGGCTATGACTCATGCGCCGGCCCTGGCCCTGCTCGAACAGCGGAATCAGCAGCGCGCCCTTGCTGGTGGCGTCGCTGAGGTAGCCGTTGAGCCGCGCCAGTTGTCGGTCATTGATGATGGCGGTGTAGTCCGGATTGTCCGCCAGGGTCGGATAAAACCGGCGAACCGCCTGACGATAGGCTTCAACGAAAGAGCCGACGCGGTCTTCCGGCACCATCGCGTAGTCCGGGGCGACACAGGTTTGCCCGGCGTTGAGGGTCTTGCCGAAAGCGATGCGTTCGGCGGCGTCCTTGAGCGGTACGTCGCGGGAGACGATGGCCGGGGACTTGCCGCCCAGTTCCAGGGTCACCGGGGTCAGGTTCTCGGCCGCCGCGCGCATCACGTGTTTGCCGATGCTGGTGGCGCCAGTGAACAGCAAGTGATCGAAACGTAGCCGGGAGAACGCTACGCCGATATCGGCCTCGCCCAGCACCACGCAGACGAGGTCCTGGGGAAATATTCGGCCCAGCAGTTCCTTGAGTAGCAGACCAGTGGCGGGGGTCGATTCGCTGAGTTTGAGCATCACCCGGTTGCCCGCCGATAAAGCACCCACCAGTGGGCCGATGGCCAGATATAACGGGTAGTTCCACGGCACGATCACCCCGACCACCCCCAACGGTTGGTAGATGACTTTGGCCGACGCCGGCTGAAAGGCGATGCCGACTTTGCGCCGCGAGGCTTTCATCCAGCCTTTGAGGTGCTGGCTGGCGTAATGTATGCCGTGCAGGCTGGGCATCAGCTCGGCGAGCAGGGTTTCATCGGCGCTGCGGTGGCTGAAGTCCTGGCTGATGGCATCGATCAGGGCCTGTCGTTCATTGCTCAGCAGGTCTCGCAAAGCTTTCAGCCATTGCTGGCGCTGCGCTGCGGGTGGCATCGGGTGGGCTGCATACGCGGAGCGTTGAGCGTCGAACAGGGTTTGGAGCTCGTCCAGAGGCTGCTGTAGGTTCTGCAGATAGGCGATGTCAGCAGGCATGGTCGGCTCCGGATTTATTGTAATGAAGGGGGTTTTTAGAGTTTGTGCTCTATAAAGTCAAATGACATCCTGGGACAGCATTGTTTTATCCATCCGCGGATAGGTCGTAAGATGCCCGTCACCGCACTCTGAATTAAAGCTCAAGCCATGGCCCCTCGGATCAAAACCAGCGAGCGCATCGTGCAGAACAGCCTGGAGCTGTTCAATCAGCAGGGCGAGCGCAGCATCAGCACCAATCACATTGCTGCCCACATGGAGATTTCTCCGGGCAACCTGTACTACCACTTCCCCAACAAGCAGGCGATCATCGCTGTGCTGTTCAGTGAGTACGAAAGCCTGGTGGACAGCTTCCTGCGCCCGCCCCAGGGCCGCGCCGCGACGGTCGAAGACAAGCGCTTCTACCTCAAGGAACTGCTCGCCGCCATGTGGCGCTACCGGTTTTTGCATCGCGACCTCGAGCACTTGCTCGACAGTGATCCCGAGCTCGCCGCTCGTTACCGGCGCTTTTCCCAGCGCTGCCTGATTCAGGGCACCGCCATTTACGAAGGGTTCGTCACGGCTGGCATCCTGAATATGGATAAGGTCCAGATCGAATCCCTGACCCTCAATGCCTGGATCATCCTCACGTCCTGGGTGCGATTCCTGTGCACCACGCGGGAAAACTCCAACCATCTGAGCGAGCAGGCCATCAAACGGGGCGTGTATCAGGTGTTGGTGCTGGAGGCCGGTTTTGTCACCGATCAATCGCGCGATGCGGTGAATGCGCTGTTCGACGAATTTTACGTGCCGCTGGCCCAGGCGCTGGAAGAAGTGCATTAGGATTCAAGACCGACAAAATCACAGGAGCCCGTTATGCCCATTGCGCAACTGATCAGCCCGCAAGCGTTGGACCTGAAAAAGGAGACACCAGGGCTGGTGATTCTGGATTGTCGTTTTGCCCTTGAAGACCCTGATTACGGCCAGCGCAGCTATGCCGAAGGGCACGTTGCCGGGTCGAGTTTTGCCGATCTTGAGCGTGACTTGAGCGCGGCAGTGGTCAAGGGCGTTACCGGGCGTCATCCGTTGCCTGAACCCGCCGATCTGATCGAACGTCTGCAAGCTTGGGGCATCAACGCCGACAGCGAAGTGGTTCTGTACGATGACGGTCCTGGCGCCTACGCGGCGCGGGCCTGGTGGTTGCTGGCCTGGCTGGGCAAGCGCGACGGTGTGTTCATTCTCGATGGCGGGCTGAAAGCCTGGCACGCCGCCGGATTACCCCTGAGTCTTGATGCGCCGTCGATTACCCGTGGCGCCTTCACCGGGACGCCGGATGCTTCGTTGTTGCTCAGTGCCGAACAGCTCCAGCAACGTCTCGGCCAGCCAGCGTTGACCTTGCTCGACGCCCGCGCCTTGCCGCGTTTCAAGGGCGAAGTGGAGCCGATCGATCCGATTGCCGGGCATATCCCCGGCGCGCAATGTGCTGCGTTCACCGACAACCTGGGCAGCGACGGGCGTTTCCTGCCGGCCGATCAGCTCAAGCAGCGGTTTGCCGCGAAGCTCGGTAATCGTTCGCCGACGGAGTTGGTCGCGTATTGCGGTTCCGGCGTGACGGCCTGCCACAACCTGTTCGCGCTGTGTCTGGCGGGTTATCCGTTGGGGTCGTTGTATGCCGGGTCGTGGAGCGAGTGGATCAACGATCCCGCGCGAGGCGTCGCCAAGGGCGAGTAAACACTTATCCCCTTTGAGGGCGAGCTTTTGTGGCGAGGGGGCTTGCCCCCGTTCGGCTGCGAAGCAGTCGTAAATCGTACGACACGGTCTAATTGAAACACCGCATCCGCTGGCTTCGGGAGCGCTTCGCACTCCAACGGGGGCAAGCCCCCTCGCCACAAAAGCCCGCTCCCACATTCGGATCTTCGTCATCCATGGCCGGGCAGCCGCCGCGCGCTGCGATACGCCCCTGGTCCTCACCTTGATCGGCGTCCATGGTTTACTTGCGCCCTGTGGTGGCCAGCCATTGGGGAATGCGTCGCTCCAGGTAGTAACCCGGTTGCCGGAACGAGCCCTCGACGAAACCGACATGTCCGCCCTTGGCCTGCAACTCGAATTGCGTGCTGCTGGACAATTCGTCGGCTTGCGGCAGGCTGTGAGGAAACACAAACGGGTCATCGGCCGCCTGGATGATCAGGGTCGGCGTGCGAATCTCCCCGAGAAAGTAGCGACTCGACGCGCGACGATAGTAATCCGCGGCATCGGCGAAACCATTCAGCGGTGCGGTCACCCGGCCATCGAACTCCCAAAAGGTGCGCATGTTCTCCAGCGAACCCAGCGCCGCCAATGCCGCCAGGCCATCTTCATGCCCGTCATGCTGGAACTTGCGCTGCTTGTTCTTGATGTAGGCGACCATCTCCCGCATGAAATGCGCCTGATAGAACTTGGAAAAACCCTGGCTGATACGATCGGCGCACTGATCGAGGCGAAACGGTACCGACACCGCCACCGCGCCGAGCACGCCGCTGTTGCAGCCGGTTTCGCCCAGATGCTTGAGTAAAACGTTACCGCCCATGGAATAACCAACCGCATACAGCGGCGCGAGAGGGCGTTGGGCCCGCAGGTGTTTAATGGTTTCCGCCAGGTCTTCACTGGCCCCGGAATGGTAACTGCGCGCCAACAGATTGGGCTCGCCGGAGCAGCCTCGCCAATTCAACGCGACGCTGGCCCAGCCCTGGGCGCCCAGTGCCTTCTGCACGCCGGCCACGTAAGGCGAATTCGACGAGCCGGTCAGGCCGTGCAATACCAGCACCAACGGCGCATTCACGCTGTGGGGGCCGTGCCAGTCCAGGTCAAGGAAGTCGCCATCGTCGAGCCACAATCGTTCGCGCTCGCGGTCGATATGCGTGGTTTTGCGCCATAGCGGTCCCCACAAGGTTTGTAAGTGCGGATTGCCCAGGCCGTAGGCGGGCGTGAAGCGTTCTGGCAGATGGGACACGATTGCTCTCGATGCAGCGGTGCTTACCCGCAGCGTTAGCTGACTGAGTTTCGCACCGTTCTTTCAGGCCGGACTAACCGGCGATCCCTGCCATACGTTGCCACAACGCGTAATACACTCGTCCGGATTTTTGCTCCCGATGCAGGCGCCAATTTTTTGGCAAACCCAATATCGACGGTGCGGTTTCGCTTTCAGTGTAGACCCACGCATCGTCGCTCAGCCACTGACGCTCTTCGAGCAAAGTGCAAACGACCGGCAACAGATTCTGATTGAATGGCGGGTCGAGAAACACCAGATCGAACGCCGTGGCTGGCTGGGTTTCCAGATAGCGCAAGGCGTCGGCAGTCTGTACCTGACCAGTCGTGCAACGCAGGGTGCCCAGATGTTCCTTGATGCTCGCTACCGCGATGTTGCTGGCATCCAGCGCCTGGCCCATGGCTGCGCCACGGGACAAAGCCTCGAGAAACAACGCGCCGCTACCGGCAAATGGGTCGAGCACCTTGGCCCCGGCGACATAAGGCGCGAGCCAGTTGAACAGGGTTTCACGGACTCGGTCCGGCGTTGGACGCAAGCCTGGCGCATCGGGGAAGCTCAGCTTTCGGCTGCCCCATTCACCGCCGATGATGCGCAGTTGATTCACGCCGTTATGCACGTTGTGAACAGGTTTTTTTGGACGCGATGGACTGGCCATTAATGCTCCGGAACCCCGAGCGGTTGCTCGGCAGGTTTGTCAGTAGGGGCCGGCAACGGCTTTTGTGGCACGGTCGGGCCAGCGCTGACGATGACCAGTTTGTCCGTGCTCAGGTGTTTGTTCAGTGCGGTTTTGATTTGCTCGACGGTCAGGCTCTGGGACTGCTGCATGAAGTCCTCCAGGTAGCTCAGCGGCAAGTTGTAGAAACCCATGGCGCCGAGCTGACCGACGATATCGGCGTTGCTGGCGGTGGACAACGGGAAGCTGCCGGCCAGTTCGCGCTTGGCGTCGTCGAGTTCTTTCTCGGTGGGGCCGGTTTTAAGGTAGTCGGCGAGTACATCCTGCACCAGTTTCAGCGTGCCTTCGCTCATCTCGGCGCGGGTTTGCAGGTTGATCATGAACGGGCCGCGAACCTGCATCGGGCTGAAACCCGAGTACACGCCGTAGGCCAGACCGCGCTTCTCGCGCACTTCGCTCATCAGCCGAGTGCCGAAACCACCGCCGCCAAGAATCTGATTGCCCATGGACAACGCCGCGTAATCCGGATCGTCACGGTCGATGCCCAGTTGCGCGAGCATCAGGTTGGTCTGCTTGGACGGAAACTCAATGTGGCCGATGCCGGGCTTGGGGTCGGTCGGTTGTTCGACTTTTGCCACGGCCGGGCCTTTGGGCAGAGCGGCGGACACTTGTACGGCAACCGCCTCGGCCTCGGAGCGGGACAAGTCGCCCACCAGCGCAATCACCACGTTGCCAGCGGCGTAGGCTTTCTGATGGAACGCTTGCAACTGCGCCAGGGTAATCGGTGGAATGCTTTTCGCCGTGCCGTCGCTGGAGTGCGCATACGGGTGATCGCCATACAAGCGGTTCATCAGCTCCAGGCTGGCGAGTTTGCCGGGGTTCTGTTTCTGGTATTCGAAGCCGGCCAGCATCTGGTTCTTGATGCGGGCAAGCGAATCGGCGGGGAAGGTCGGTTTGCCGACGACTTCGGCGAACAGCTTCAAGGCCGGCTCGCGTTTGTCCACGGCGCTAAGGCTGCGCAAGGAGGCAATCGCCATGTCTTTATACGCGCCGTTGCCGAAGTCGGCTCCCAGCCCTTCGAAGCCCTGGGCGATAGCGCTGACGTCTCTGCCGGCCACACCTTCGTTGAGCATGGCGTTGGTCAGCAGGGCCAGGCCGGGTGCGTTGCCGTCCTGGCTGCTGCCAGCGGCGAAGATCAGGCGCATGTCAAACATCGGCAGTTCACGGGCTTCGACGAACAGCACCTTGGCGCCTTCGGCGGTGTTCCAGGTCTGCACGTTCAGCGAGCGATGGCTTGGGGCTTTGCCGTTGAGTTCCGCCAGGGATTGCAGTTTTTGGCTGGCCTTGGCTTTGTCGAGGGCTTCGCTGGCTTTGGATTCGTCGGATCTGGACAAATAGAAGGCAGCGGACCCGATCAGTGCGACAGCGATCAGGCCGATCAGGGCCAGACTCGATTTTTTACGCTCACTCATGAGTCGTCTCCTGTGGCAGTACATGGGCGACGCTGAGACGTTCGCGGGTGAAATACAGCTTGGCGGCCTTCTGGATGTCTTGCGGGGTCACGCTTTCCAGCTCGGCGAGTTCGGTGTCCATCAGTTTCCAGGACAGGCCGACGGTTTCCAGTTGGCCGATGGCGGTGGCCTGGCTGGTGATCGAGTCACGCTCGTAGACCAAGCCGGCAATGACTTGTGCTCGCACCCGCTCCAGCTCTTCGGTGGACGGCGCGGTGGTTTTCAGTTGTTCGAGCAGTTTCCACAACCCGGCTTCAGCCTGGGCCATGGTTTTCTTCTTCTGGGTGTTCGGCGTAGCCGACAAAGTGAACAGACTGTCGCCGCGGGTGTAGGCGTCGTAGCTCGACGAACCGCCGGACACCAACTCTTCGCCGCGCTCCAGTTGCGTCGGGATGCGCCCGCTGTAGCCGCCATCGAGCAGGGCGGAAATCAGGCGCAGAGCGTTCACCGAACGCTTGTCTTCGGCGGTGGCGATACTCGGCACGTTGAAAGCCAGCATCAGGCTCGGCAATTGGGTCTGCACATGCAGGGTAATCTTCCGTTCGCCGGGCTCGGCCAGTTCCAGCGGGATTTTCGCCGGTGGCACGTTGCGCTTGGCGATCGGGCCGAAGTAACGCTGGGCGAGGGTTTTGACTTCGTCCGGGGTCACATCGCCGACCACCACCAGGGTAGCGTTGTTCGGCACATACCAGGACTGGTACCAGTGGCGCAGTTCTTCGACCTTCATGCGGTCGAGGTCCGCCATCCAACCGATGGTCGGCGTGTGATAGCCGCTGGCGGGGTAGGCCATGGCCATGAAGCGTTCGTAGGCCTTGGACATCGGCTTGTCGTCGGTGCGCAGACGACGTTCTTCTTTAATCACCTCGATCTCGCGGGTGAACTCGTCAGCCGGCAGACGCAGGTTAGCCATGCGGTCGGCTTCCAGTTCGAAGGCCACACCCAGACGGTCGCGGGCCAGCACCTGGTAATAAGCGGTGAAGTCGTCGCTGGTGAAAGCGTTCTCTTCGGCACCGAGGTCGCGCAGGATCAGCGAGGCTTCGCCGGGGCCGACTTTCTCGCTGCCTTTGAACATCATGTGTTCCAGGGCGTGGGACAGCCCGGTCTGGCCCGGGGTCTCGTAGCTTGAGCCGACCTTGTACCAGACCTGGGAAACGACCACCGGCGCACGATGGTCTTCGCGCACGACGACCTTCAGGCCGTTGTCGAGGGTGAATTCGTGGGTGGGTTGTGGATCGGCAGCCAGGGCCGAGAGGGGCAGACAAACTGTGCTGAGCAGCAGGCCTGCAGCGCGGCGGGCTAGAGCATTCATTCGTTTTTAAACCTGTTGGGCTGCCTGCTTGGTCTTAGCGTCAGCGGGCGAGAGGGTGCTAGGATACTGATCCGTTTTACTGGCGGCCACGCCTATCAGGCCTTTGATCGGTCAGTAGGTTGTTTGGGTTTGCGGCTTGGGCTTTGAGTTTGTCAGCTAAACTCTGCGTTTTCGCCGACGATGCCGTTCCAGTCCTTCGTATTAATCAACCTTTGAGGTGCCGTTGGTACTTCGACAAAATGTTGCGCGTGAACAAGCTGGATGAATCGCAGTCTGTTCTGCATCGAATTTTTTATTGCCGAGGCGCCCTTTGGCGCGTCGCTACCGTGAGATAGCCGTCCTCCATGTTTGGTTCCAACGACGACAAGAAGACCCCAGCTGCGGCTGGCGAGAAAAAAAGCCTGTTCGGATGGCTGCGCAAAAAGCCGCAGGAACCCGTTGTCGAACAGCCACAACCACTTCCTGAGCCAACACCTGCGCCGGTCATGGAGCAAGAGCCAGCGCCGATTGTCCTGCCGATCGCCGAGCCGGTGCTGCAACTTGAGCCTGAACCGGAAACTGACGTTGTGGCCCCATTGCCGCTGACGCCAGTCGCCGAGCCCTGGTTGACGTTGCCGGTGGCGGAAGAGCCGGTGGCGCTGGTCGAAGATGAGCAAGCGGCTCACATCACACCGCCGATCCCTGCCCCGACTGCGTTTGCTCCTGAGCCGGTTCAGGCGCCAGTGGTTGAGCCGGTCGTTGAACCGGTGTTCGTGGCCGAGCCTGCACCGGTTGTTCCAGAACCTGTAGTACCGGTATTTGTTGCTCCCGCTCCGGTTGCTCCGGCTGTTCAAGCGCCAGAGCCTGCACCTGCACCTGCACCTGCACCGGTCATCGCTCCTGTTGTCGCCACGCCTGTTGCGCCCGTCGAAACGCCGGTCGAGCCTGTGCGTACCGAAGAGTCCAAAGCTGGTTTCTTCGCCCGCCTCAAGCAAGGTCTGTCCAAGACCAGCGCCAGCATTGGCGAGGGCATGGCCAGCTTGTTCCTGGGCAAGAAAATCATCGACGACGAGCTGCTCGAAGACATCGAGACCCGTCTGCTGACCGCCGATGTCGGCGTCGAAGCGACGTCGGTGATCATTCAGCGCCTGACTCAGAAAGTCGCTCGCAAAGAATTGGCCGATGCCGATGCGCTGTACAAATCCCTGCAAGCCGAACTGGCCGCCATGCTAAAACCGGTCGAGCAGCCGCTGAAAATCACCTCGCAGAACAAGCCGTTCGTGATTCTGGTGGTGGGCGTCAACGGTGCCGGCAAAACCACCACCATCGGCAAACTGGCGAAGAAGCTGCAACTCGACGGCAAGAAAGTCATGCTCGCCGCCGGTGATACCTTTCGCGCCGCAGCGGTCGAGCAATTGCAGGTCTGGGGTGAGCGCAACAAGATTCCGGTCATCGCCCAGCACACCGGCGCCGACTCGGCTTCGGTCATCTTCGATGCCGTGCAGGCCGCCAAGGCCCGGGGCATCGACGTGTTGATCGCCGACACCGCCGGTCGTTTGCACACCAAAGACAACCTGATGGAAGAACTGAAAAAGGTTCGCCGGGTGATCGGCAAGCTTGATGCCGACGCGCCCCACGAGGTGCTGTTGGTACTCGACGCGGGTACCGGCCAGAACGCCATCAACCAGGCCAAGCAATTCAACCAGACCGTCGAACTGACCGGCCTGGCGCTGACCAAACTCGACGGCACCGCCAAGGGCGGGGTGATTTTCGCCCTGGCCAAGCAGTTTGGCTTGCCGATTCGTTACATCGGCGTCGGTGAAGGCATTGATGATTTGCGTACTTTTGAAGCAGAACCCTTTGTCCAGGCATTGTTTGCCGAGCGGGAGCGTTCATGATTCGTTTCGAGCAGGTCGGTAAACGCTACCCGAACGGTCACGTAGGCTTGCATGAGCTGAGCTTTCGAGTCCGTCGGGGCGAATTCTTGTTTGTCACCGGCCATTCCGGCGCCGGCAAAAGCACCTTGTTGCGGCTGTTGCTGGCCATGGAGCGTCCGACCACCGGTAAATTGCTGCTGGCAGGGCAAGACCTGGGCACCATCAGTAACGCGCAGATTCCGTTCCTGCGCCGGCAAATCGGCGTGGTGTTCCAGAATCACCAGCTGCTGTTCGATCGCACGGTGTTCAACAACGTCGCGTTGCCGCTGCAGATCCTTGGCCTGTCCAAGGCCGAAGTCGCCAAGCGCGTGGACTCGGCTCTGGAGCGCGTGGCGCTCTCGGACAAAACCGATCTCTACCCCGGCGATCTGTCCACCGGCCAGCAACAGCGCGTCGGCATCGCTCGCGCCATCGTTCACCGTCCGGCCTTGCTGCTGGCGGATGAACCGACCGGTAACCTCGACCCGCGTCTGGCGGCAGAAATCATGGGCGTTTTCGAAGACATCAACCGTCTGGGCACCAGCGTGCTGATCGCCAGTCACGACCTGGCGCTGATTGCCCGCATGCGTCACCGCATGCTGACCCTGCAGCGTGGCCGATTGATCGGTGACGGGGAGGCTGGCGTATGAGTGCGACACGTAGTCCCAAGGTTTCCGAGCGCGTGGCCCCGAAGGCCGCCGATCCGCAACCGCAGAAGAAAAAACGCGACGATGACGACGGCCCGGATTTCGCCACGCTGTTCCGCGCCTGGATCGAAAGCCACCGCGCCAGCCTGCTGGATAGTTTGCGCCGCTTGGGTAAACACCCGATCGGCAGCTTTTTCACCTGCATGGTGATGGCGGTTGCCCTGAGCTTGCCGATGGGCCTGTCACTTTTGCTGAATAACGTCGAGCGTCTCGGCGGTTCCTGGCAGCGTGCGGCGCAGATTTCCCTGTACCTGCAACTCGATGCCGGCCCTGAACAGGGTGAGTCGTTGCGCGAGCAGATCAAGGGCATGCCGGGTGTGGCCGACGCCGAATACGTGGGCCGCGATCAGGCGCTGGAAGAGTTCCAGCAGCAGTCCGGACTGGGTGAGGCGCTCAAGGAGCTCCCGGAAAACCCGCTGCCGGGCGTGGTCCTGGTGACCCCGAACGAGGTCGACAAGTCCGCGCTTGAAGCATTGAGACAAAAACTTTCCGAATTGCCGAAGGTACAACAGGCGCAACTTGATCTAGTCTGGGTCGAGCGTCTGGCAGCCATCCTCAAGCTGGGCGACCGTTTTGTCTTCGGTCTGACCGTGCTTTTGGTTTCTGCATTACTTTTGGTGATAGGCAATACCATTCGTCTTCATATTGAAAACCGCCGCACAGAGATAGAAGTGATTAAACTCGTCGGCGGCACTGACAGCTATGTGCGCAGGCCCTTTCTGTATATGGGCGCGCTTTATGGCTTCGGTGCGGGGATTCTTTCCTGGGGTGTATTGGCGTTTGGCCTGAACTGGCTGAACGACGCGGTAGTTGGACTGGCCGGTTTGTACGGCAGTGATTTTGCGCTGGCCGGAGTGCCAGTTGCCGACGGTCTATCGCTCTTGCTTGGCGCGGTGCTGTTGGGGTATATCGGTGCATGGATTGCAGTCGCACGCCACCTGCGGGAGCTTGCGCCAAAGTAATATCATTTTGCTCGTATTGACCTTTCAGCGTTTATGGGAACTTGTCTTTTGGTTTCCGGTCAATTTTCGCAGTGCTGAACTGCACGAGTTATGTAAGTCGGAGGTTTTTTCGTATGACCAATTCTTTGCAGCCTGCATATGCTCTGGTCCCGGGTGCGAACCTGGAGGCCTATGTGCACACGGTGAACAGCATTCCATTGCTGACACCGGAGCAGGAGCGTGAACTGGCCGAGAGTCTCTATTATGAGCAGGATTTGGGGGCGGCTCGGCAGATGGTGCTCGCCCACCTGCGTTTTGTCGTACACATTGCCCGTAGCTATTCCGGCTACGGCCTGGCCCAGGCTGACCTGATCCAGGAAGGCAACGTCGGCCTGATGAAAGCGGTCAAGCGCTTCAACCCGGAAATGGGCGTACGCCTGGTGTCCTTTGCGGTGCACTGGATCAAGGCGGAAATCCACGAGTTCATCCTGCGCAACTGGCGGATCGTGAAAGTCGCGACCACCAAGGCTCAGCGCAAGCTGTTCTTCAACCTGCGCAGCCAGAAGAAACGTCTGGCCTGGCTGAACAACGAGGAAGTCCATCGTGTGGCGGAAAGCCTTGGCGTAGAGCCGCGGGAAGTGCGCGAGATGGAAAGTCGCCTGACCGGCCATGACATGGCTTTCGACCCGGCCGCGGAAGCGGACGACGACAGTGCATTCCAGTCGCCGGCCAACTATCTGGAAGACCACCGGTACGACCCGGCCCGTCAACTGGAAGATGCCGACTGGAGCGACAACTCCAACCACAACCTGCACGAAGCGCTTGAAGTGCTGGACGACCGCAGCCGCGACATCCTCTACCAGCGCTGGCTGGCGGAAGAAAAGGCCACGCTGCACGACCTGGCGCAGAAGTACAACGTGTCGGCCGAGCGTATTCGTCAGCTCGAGAAGAGCGCGATGAACAAGCTCAAGTTGTCGATCGCTGCATAACCGCAGCGCAGGCATAAAAAAACGCCCCGATCATTGATCGGGGCGTTTTTGTTTATGCCCGCTTACACCGAACCCTTGTAGGAGCGAGGCTTGCCCGCGAAAGCGGTGTGTCATTCAGAAATGATGTCGACTGACACACCGCTTTCGCGGGCAAGCCTCGCTCCTACAGGATTTGCGTCAAGTTACTGGGACCAAGGCGCCCGGCGCGAATCGTTTAGGCCGACCAGATAACTGTCCCCACCCAACTGACTCATCTGCTGGCGTATCCACCCGGCCCGTCTTGCAACGTAAGAGGTTGGATGGCTGGCGCTCCACACCCGAGGGTTCGGCAGTACCGCAGCCAACAAACTTGCCTGCTGCCGGGACAGCGAACGAGCGCCCACACCAAAGTGATGCCGAGCCGCCGCTTCAGCGCCAAACACGCCTTCATCCCACTCGACGCTGTTGAGGTACACCTCAAGAATCCGCTGCTTGGGCCAGAACACTTCGATCAGCCCGGTAAACCAGGCTTCCAGGCCTTTGCGCAGCCAGCTGCGGCCAGACCACAAAAACAGGTTTTTCGACACTTGCTGGCTCAAGGTGCTGGCGCCGCGAATCGAGCCACCGCGCTCGTTATGCGCAAATGCAGCCTGAATCGCGCCGATATCGAAGCCCCAATGCTCGGGAAACTTCTGATCTTCACCGGCAATCACTGCGACTTTCAGGTCGTCGGAGATTTCATCCCAGGGTTTCCAGGTGCGTTGCAGGTCGATGGGTTCGCCGTCGAACCAGGATTCGACCTTACGCTCGACCATCAGCGCCGTTCCCGGTGGCGGCACGACCCGAAACAGCAGCACCAGCAATACACTGCCCCCCGCGAACCAGAGCAGGGCCTTCGTGAAACGACGGAAAAATAAATGCAGCATAGAGATGGCTTGGCCGAACCCGTTGAGCCGGCCATTATACAGACCCTGTTGATCGAGTCTGACTGGAGTTCTTCATGTTGCGTGGCTTCCTGATGCTGGCTGCCTTTTTCGGCTTCACCGGTGTTGCCTTGGGCGCATTCGCCGCCCACGGCCTGAAAAGCCGCCTGAGTGCCGAGTACCTGGCGATTTTCCATACGGGCGTCACCTATCAACTGGTGCACACCTTGGCGTTGCTGGGGGTGGCGCTGCTGGCCACGCAGATTCCCGGTCGACTGATTACTTGGGCCGGCGCATCATTTGCTATCGGCATTCTGTTGTTTTCCGGCAGCCTGTACCTGCTGACGATAACGGGCATCAGCAAGCTCGGGATCGTTACGCCCTTCGGTGGCCTGGCGTTCCTGGTCGGCTGGGTTTGCCTGGGGCTTGCCGCCTGGCGGTTGAGCTGACCACGCGGTCCATTTCGTGACGAATGGCTTGGGTCGGCCTGACTGATCGGGCTAGAATGCCAGCCCCTAAAAATGATGGCGGCATTCGGTATGCGCATTCAATTGAACGGCGAATCCCTTGAACTGCCCGACGGTGAAACCGTTGCGGCCCTGCTGACCCGTCTGGAACTGACTGGACGCCGGGTGGCGGTCGAACTCAATCTGGATATCGTCCCGCGCAGTCAGCATGCCGACACCACGCTGAACGACGGAGATTCTGTCGAAGTCGTTCACGCCATCGGCGGCGGCTAGCCGTGCAGCTCGCAAGGGCACAGAATTCTGCAAGAACCTCACCCCAACAGAGGATTTCCCATGAGCATCGTTCGTAGCGACAAGCCCTTCGTCCTGGCCGGTCGTACTTACCAGTCGCGTTTGCTGGTAGGCACCGGCAAGTACCGCGACATGGAAGAAACCCGCCTGGCCATCGAAGCCTCGGGCGCCGAAATCGTGACCGTCGCCGTGCGTCGGACCAACATCGGCCAGAACCCCGGCGAACCGAACCTGCTCGATATCCTGCCGCCGGATCGCTACACCATCCTGCCGAACACTGCCGGTTGCTACGACGCCATTGAAGCCGTGCGCACCTGCCGCCTGGCCCGTGAGCTGCTCGACGGCCACAACCTGGTGAAGCTGGAAGTGCTGGCAGACCAGAAAACCCTGTTCCCCAACGTGATCGAAACCCTCAAGGCCGCCGAAGTGCTGGTCAAGGAAGGCTTCGACGTGATGGTCTACACCAGCGATGACCCGATCATTGCCCGTCAACTGGCGGAAATCGGCTGTATTGCGGTGATGCCACTGGCCGGTCTGATCGGCACAGGCCTGGGGATCTGCAACCCGTACAACCTGCAGATCATCCTTGAAGAAGCCAAGATCCCTGTGTTGGTGGACGCCGGTGTTGGTACCGCCTCCGATGCCACCATCGCCATGGAACTGGGCTGTGAAGCGGTGCTGATGAACTCGGCCATCGCCAACGCCCAGCAGCCGATCATGATGGCCGAAGCCATGAAACACGCCATCGTGGCGGGCCGTCTGGCCTACCTCGCCGGCCGCATGCCGAAAAAACTCTATGCCAGCGCCTCCTCGCCGCTGGATGGTCTGATCAAGTAAGAGCCATTGATGACTGAATCGAACAACACGCCAATCCAGACGGAAGAAGGCGAAGAGCGCCAACACCGCCGCATCAAGAGTTTCGTGATGCGTGCCGGGCGCATGACCGAAGGCCAGCAACGCGGTCTGGACCAAGGTACGCCGCTGTTCGTACTGCCTTTGGCCGATGCGCCGGTGGACTTCGACCAGGTGTTCGGTCGCTCGGCACCGCGTTCGCTGGAAATTGGCTTCGGCATGGGCCATTCGCTGCTGGAGATGGCCGCGGCCTCGCCGGAACAGGATTTCATCGGCGTGGAAGTGCACCGTCCGGGTGTTGGCGCGCTGCTCAATGGCGTGCTGACTCAGGGCCTGACCAACCTGCGCGTCTACGATTGCGATGCGATCGAAGTGCTCAACCGTTGCATCGCCGACAACAGCCTCGATCGCCTGATGCTGTTTTTCCCGGACCCGTGGCACAAGAGCCGTCACCACAAGCGTCGTATCGTGCAGGCATCGTTCGCCGAACTGGTGCGCAGCAAGTTGAAAGTCGGCGGTGTGTTGCACATGGCCACCGACTGGGAACCGTACGCCGAGTACATGCTGGAAGTGATGAACGTCGCGCCGGGCTATCGCAACCTCGCCGAAGACGGCAAATGCGTCCCACGCCCGGCCGAACGCCCAATCACCAAGTTCGAACGCCGCGGCGAACGTCTTGGGCATGGTGTGTGGGACCTGAAGTTCGAGAAACAGGCGTAAAACCTGTGGGAGCGGGCTTGCCCGCGATGGCGGTTTGACAGTCAACAAAGATGTTGAATGTTATGGCCTCATCGCGGGCAAGCCCGCTCCCACATTGTTTTGTGTGCTATTCGAATTTAGCGGCGGTCTGCTACGACGCCGATCAACACCAGCACCACCAACAACACCGGCGCCAGGCTGTAGTTGTTGAACTGGCTCAGGCCTTTGATGATCCATGGCGTGGCATAGATCAGCGCCACGCCGCTGCCGACCATGCACAGCAGGGCCATCAGCGGGACGCGCAAGGCGCCGGCGATGCTGCCCAGGCGTTGGTCGACCCAGCCTTTGATATCGGCGCCAAACAACACCAGCAAGCAGCCCACCAGCGCCAGAGAGATTTCCGACAGGTTGCTACGGCTCCAGCGGGACACAGTGGCGAGCAGGTCGAGTATCAGATCCATTCGATTTCCTTATGTCAGAAAATTCTGCAGCAAGTCATTGAGAAAGAGTTGTCCGCGCATCGTGGCCGCCAGACGTGACGGTTCGACCTGCAACAAGCCACTTTGTTCGGCCTCGCGGCGGCCTTCGGCGAGGCTTTCCAGAGGCAACCCTGTACGCTCTGGATACAACCGCGCTTCGACGCCCTCGGTCAGGCGCAAGGCGTTCATCAGGAACTCGAACGGCAGCTCTTCGTTGGTCAGGGTTTTCTCGCCGGCCTGGAAGCTTTTGGCCGGGTTGAGGTAGTCCTTCGGCAAGCGGGTCTTCCAGGTGCGCACGATGCGCCCGTCCGGATGGCTGAGTTTGCCATGGGCGCCGGCGCCGATGCCGATGAAGTCGCCGAAACTCCAGTAATTGAGGTTATGCCGTGCCGGACGGCCGGGCTGGGCATAGGCCGAGACTTCGTATTGCGCGTAACCGTGTTCGGCCAAAAGCGCCTGACCGGCCTCCTGAATGTCCCACAGCGTATCGTCTTCCGGCAGCGTTGGCGGCTGGTTCCAGAACACTGTGTTCGGTTCCAGGGTCAGCTGATACCAGGACAAGTGGGTCGGCTTCAGTGCGATGGCCTGACGCAGGTCGTTCAGGGCGTCGTCTAGGGACTGATCGGGCAAACCGTGCATCAGGTCCAGATTGAAGTTGTCGAAGCCGGCCTCGCGGGCCATGCCGGCGGCATGCACGGCTTCATCGCCGTTGTGAATCCGCCCCAGGGCCTTGAGTTTTTCTTGCTGAAAGCTCTGGATGCCGATCGACAGGCGATTGATGCCCAACGCCCGATAGGCGCGGAATTTCTCCTGCTCGAATGTACCGGGGTTGGCTTCCAGGGTGATTTCGATGTCGCTGGCAAACGCAATTCGTTGTTCGATGCCCTTGAGCAAGCGGCCCAGCGCTTGGGCACTGAACAGGCTCGGCGTGCCGCCACCGAAGAAGATCGAACTCAGCTCGCGGCCATAGACTGCATGCAGGTCTTGATAGAGGTCGGCCAGCAAGGCATCCACATACTCTTCTTCCGGCAGCACGGGGCTGGCGGTGTGGGAGTTGAAGTCGCAATAAGGGCATTTGCGTACACACCACGGGATGTGGATGTACAACGCCAGGGGCGGCAGCACGGGCAGGGCCGCCCGAGGCGATTGTGCGGCGCCGCCGAAGATCAGCGGCGACGCGGACGAGTCATGGGTCATTTCAGGCCCAGACGCTGGCGCAGCAGATCCATTGCACGGGCGCGGTGGCTGATGAGGTTCTTTTCGCTCGGGCTCAGCTCGGCGCTGGAGCATTCGCGCTCCGGCACCCAGAACAGCGGATCGTAGCCAAAACCGTGTAAGCCGCTGGCCTGGGTCAGGATACGCCCATGCCACAGGCCTTCGCAGAGGATCGGCAACGGATCGTCGGCATGTCGCGCCAGCGCCAGCACACAGACGAACTGCGCACCGCGCTCGGCTTCGGGCACGTCTTTCAAGACGTCGAGCAGTTTGGCGTTGTTCGCCGCATCGCCTTGACCGTCAGCGTAACGGGCCGAATAGATACCCGGTGCGCCGCCGAGGAAATCCACTGCAAGCCCCGAATCATCGGCCAAGGCCGGCAGACCGGAAATGCGCGAGGCATTGCGGGCTTTGAGAATGGCGTTTTCGACAAACGACAGGCCGGTTTCTTCAGGCTCGACACTGCTGAACTCGCCGATCGAGCGCAAGTGCACCGATTCGCCGAGCATGGCCTGGAGTTCTTTGAGTTTGCCGGCGTTATGGCTGGCCAGTACGAGTTGCGTGAAATTCATCATTGGCCGGGGAAAAGCTCTTGTTGGAAACTGATGGTGTTGATTTTGTCGCCGGTCTGCACCTTGATGTCAAAGGTGCGGATTTCCTGCTGATCCACCGGGAACTGGGCGATGTAGTACACCGCGCCTGTTTCAGTGATCTGTTTGAACTTCAGCGGGATGCTTTGGCTGGTCAGGTCTTTGACCGTGCCGCTGACCTGAGCCGTCTGTGGTTTACCTTCCTTGAGTACCGAGACGTTGATCACGCCCTGATTCTTGCTGCGGGTCAGCTCGGCCGCTTTGGCGATATCCGGTGTCAGGAAGGTGGAATTGAAGGTGTTGTAATGCACCGTCACGTCGCCAAAGGTTTCCTTGCGCTCGCCCTTGATGACATCGGCGGCCATGGCGGTGACGCTCAGGCAGGCAGTAAGTAAAAACAGCGCTAGACGACCCATGATGGTTCTCCTCGAAGTGTCGTGATTCAGACCGCGACCTTGTGGTCCGGCAGACCGGGGCTGCTGACGCGGTAGATGCCGATCTCACCTAACAGATTAGGCCATAGCTTACTGGCCCACCCGTGCCGATGCTGTTGATCCACGGCAAGCCGATCAATGACCTTGGCTTCACGTTCGCGACACAGCGCTTCAAAGTCTTCGAAGGTGCAAAAGTGAATGTTCGGCGTGTTGTACCAGGTGTACGGCAGAAATTCCGAAACCGGCATCCGGCCCTTGTTCGCCAGGTACCAGCGGCAGCGCCAGTGACCGAAGTTGGGGAAGGTGATGATGCACTGGCGACCGACCCGCAGCATCTCGTCGAGGATCTTGTCCGGGTAATGCACGGCTTGCAGGGCCTGGGTCATGACCACGATGTCGAAGCTGTTGCTGGCGAAGTTGCCCAGGCCCTTGTCTAGGTCCTGCTCGATGACGTTGATGCCCTTGGCCACACACTCGGCAATGTTGTCCGGGTCGTTTTCTAGGCCATAGCCGGTGACTTGCTTGTGATCGCGCAGCCAGGTCAGCAGTTCGCCGTCACCGCAGCCGAGGTCGAGCACGCGGCTGCCGGCGGGGATCCATTCCTGGATGATTTCCAGATCGGCTCTCATGTCTTCCTCAAAGCGCTATACGGTTCATGTAATTGCTGAAGGCCTGCAAATAACGCGGGATCGGAATCAGGAAGGCGTCGTGGCCTTGCGGAGCGTCGATCTCCAGGTAGCAGACGTCTTTCCTGGCCGCCATCAGCGCGTCCACCAGCTCTCGCGAGCGGGCAGGGGAGAAGCGCCAGTCGGTGGTGAAGGACATCACGCAGAACTTGGCTTGGGCATTGGCGAATGTTTTCGCCAGGTCATCGTCGAAGTTCGCTGCCGGGTCGAAGTAGTCCAGCGCCTTGGTCATCAGCAGGTAGGTGTTGGCGTCGAAACGCCCGGAGAACTCCTCGCCCTGATATCGCAGGTAGCTTTCAACCTGGAACTCGACGCTGTGGAAGTCGTAGTTGAGCTTTTCACTCTTCAGGCCGCGACCGAATTTCTCGCCCATGGAGTCGTCGGACAGGTACGTGATGTGCCCGACCATTCGCGCCAGCATCAGCCCGCGCTTGGGGATCACGCCCGCTTCCTGGAACGAGCCGCCGTGGAACTCCGGGTCGGTGAGGATCGCCTGGCGTGCGACTTCGTTGAACGCGATGTTCTGCGCCGACAGCTTGGGTGCCGAGGCGATGGCCAGGCAGTGGCGAATGCGATCAGGGTACGTGATGCTCCACTGCATCGCCTGCATGCCACCGAGACTGCCGCCGATCACCGCCGCCCATTGGCCGATGCCGAGCATGTCGGCGAGGCGCGCCTGGCTGTGCACCCAGTCTTCCACGGTCAGTACCGGGAAGTCGGCACCGAATGGCTTGCCGCTTTCCGGATTGACGCTGCTGGGGCCGGTGGAGCCGTTGCACCCGCCGAGGTTGTTCAGGCTGACCACGAAGAACTTGTTGGTGTCGATCGGTTTGCCGGGGCCGATGCAGCTGTCCCACCAACCGGGTTTGCGGTCGTCGGGGCTGTGGAAGCCGGCGGCGTGATGGTGACCGGACAAGGCGTGGCAGATCAGCACGGCATTGCTCGCCGCAGCGTTCAGCGTGCCGTAGGTTTCATAGATCAGGTCATAAGCTGGGAGCGAACGGCCGCAGGCCAAGGCCAGGGGTTCACTGAAGTGCGCCAGTTGCGGCGTCACCAGACCAACAGAATCGGGGGGGAAGGCAGCTGGCATCGACCCTGCTCTCGTTGAAATGAGGCGTAAGTCTAAAGACCGCTGTGGCTAGCGGCAAGCAAAGGCCGGGCCTGATTTTTCCCCGATGTACCTGTGGCGAGGGAGCTTGCTCCCGCTGGGGCGCGAAGCGGCCCTGAAAGCTGATGCCCGGGTCTGTCAGGGATCTTGCGGCGACTGGTCTGGGGCCGCTTCGCAGCCCAGCGGGAGCAAGCTCCCTCGCCACATTGAGGTCAGGCCGGGCGCGCAAGATCGGGCAAATCCGGCAGATTCTTCGGCGAGCAAATCCGCACCCGCTTCTGCCGGTTCAGCTCCCCGCTGATCAAGTTCACCTGGCTCTTGGAAACCCCGAAAGCCTTGGCCAGAAACGCCATCAGATACGCATTGGCCTTGCCCTCGACAGGCGGTGCGGTCAGGCGGATCTTCAGACGATCACCATGCAGCCCGGCGAAATCATCGCTACGGGCCGCAGGTTGCAGGTGACATTCCAGAATCAGGTCATCGCCGTCCCAGCGAAAGTAGCTCATCAGATCAGGCCGAACAATTCCTTCGGCATGAGGGCGTAACCCGCAAGACGTGGAATCACCCAGCTTTGCAGCAACTGCAGCACGATAAACGCGAAGATCGGCGAGATGTCGAGGCCGCCCAGGTTCGGCACGATCCGGCGGAACGGCGCGAGTACCGGTTCAGTGATCTGCTGGACCAGTTCTGCGCCGGGGTTGTGGCTTCCCGGAGCAACCCAGGACAGAATCACACTGATGATCATCGCCCAGAACAGGATCTTCAGAAACAGCGCGAAGATACCAATCAATGCCCACGGCGCCAGAAACAGCACGTCGACCTCGTAGCCACTGAGCAGCAGGATGACCGCGTACAGCGCCATTTGCACGATCAACGCCAGTACCAGCGACGACATGTCCAGCCCGAACATGCTCGGGACAACCCGACGCAATGGCTTGAGCAGCGGTTGAGTGGCTTTCACGGCGAACTGGCAGAGCGGGTTGTAGAAATTCGCCCGTACCAGTTGCAGGATGAAGCGTAGTAGCACGATCAGCAGATACAGGCTGCACAGGGTTTGAATCACAAAAATGGCAGCGTCATTGAGTCCGAGCATCATTGATTCCTTTGTTAGAGCTGATTAGCGACCGAGTTGCTCAGCCATCTCGGCCGAGCGGTGCGCGGCGGCGCCGAGTGCTTTTTCTACCAGGGCTTCGAAGCCGCCGGCCTGGAACGACTTGATCGCCGCTTCGGTGGTGCCCGCAGGCGACGTCACGCGGCGACGCAGTTCAGCCGCGTCGACATCGCTGGCAACTGCCATGTGTGCAGCGCCCAAAGCGGTTTGCACGGTCAGTTGTGCGGCGATTTCCGCTGGAAGACCGAGTTTCACGCCAGCGGCGGTCATGGCTTCGATCAGCAGGAAGAAATACGCAGGGCCCGAGCCGGAAACGGCCGTGACCGCGTCCAGTTGCTGTTCTTCGTTCAGCCACAAAGCAATGCCAACCGCCGACAGCAGCTCTTCAGCTTGCTGGCGTTGCTCGGCGCTTACTTCGGCTGTGGCGTACAAGCCGCTCACGCCCTGACGCAGCAGCGCCGGGGTGTTGGGCATGCAACGCACGATGGGCTGGGCCCCAAGCCAGTTGTTCATGCTGGCGCAGGTGATGCCGGCCGCAATCGAGACCACCAGTTGATTTGGCTTGAGGCTGGGACGAATGGCTTCGCAAACGGCTTTCATCGCCTGGGGTTTGACCGCCACCACGACCACGTCCGCGCCCTGAATGGCTTCGGCGTTGTCGGCAAACACGTCGATGCTGTGTTCGGCGTGCACGCGGGCACGGGTTTCTTCACCCGGATCGCTGGCGCGGATCTGCGCGGCGTCCAGACCTTTGGCGCGCAGGCCGCCGATCAGGCTGGCAGCCATGTTGCCGGCTCCGATAAAGGCAATACGAGTCTTGCTCATGTCAGGTCCTTATAGAGAGGTGTGTCAGCCACGTTGAGGCTGGCTGTAGTCGCGGGCGCCAAACAGGGCCGTACCGATGCGGACCCAAGTGGCGCCCATGGCGATGGCCGACTCGAGGTCGTGGCTCATGCCCATGGAAAGTGTGTCGAGTGGCAGGTTCAGGCTGGCTTGCAGGCTCTGCACGGCAGCAAAAGCAGCGTCCTGGGCGGCGCGATCTTCAGTCGGCTCGGGAATCGCCATCAAACCGCGCAATTTCAGGCGGGGCAGAGCGCTGATGGCATTGGCCAGGGCAGGCAGGTCGGCGGGGGTGCAGCCGGATTTGCTGGCTTCACCACTGACGTTGACCTGGATGCAGATGTTCAATGGAGGCAAATCGGCAGGGCGTTGTTCGGACAGGCGTTGTGCGATTTTCAAGCGATCCACGGAGTGCACCCAAGCGAAGTGCTCGGCGATAGCACGAGTCTTGTTCGATTGAATGGGGCCGATGAAGTGCCAGATCAAGGGCAGGTCGGCCAATTCGAGCTGTTTGCTCAGCGCTTCCTGCAGGTAGTTCTCGCCAAAATCGCGCAGGCCGGCGGCATACGCTTCCCGCAGGGCTTCGGCGGGCTTGGTTTTGCTCACGGCCAGCAGCTGGATGCTGTGTTCGTCGCGCCCGGCGACAAGCGCTGCAGCGCGGATGCGTGAACTAACCTGAGCAATGTTGTCTGCTATCGTGGACATTCAATCCTGCCTGAAAAGTGCCTGCACTCGATCATGCGGCGTTAAAAGTCGACTCAGAATGCTCATTGACTGACGTCAACTCCGCTTCTTCGCCGACTTTTGCCTTGCCTGATCATCGCTCGGCAACTTTTCAGACGAGGATCTGAGGCGCCAGCGGGTCTGAGGTTCGCGGCATTCTACTGGAATTGAGGAGCGCTATGGATATCACTGAGCTGCTGGCTTTCAGCGCCAAACAGGGCGCGTCCGACTTGCACCTGTCTGCCGGCCTGCCACCGATGATTCGGGTTGATGGCGATGTGCGGCGCATCAACCTGCCGGCTCTGGACCACAAGGAGGTGCATGAGCTGATCTACGACATCATGAACGACGTCCAGCGGGTGGACTTCGAAAAGCATCTTGAAACCGATTTTTCCTTCGAAGTGCCCGGTGTGGCGCGTTTTCGGGTCAATGCCTTCAACCAGAATCGTGGTGCGGGCGCGGTATTCCGGACCATTCCGTCCAAGGTCCTGAGCATGGAGGATCTGGGCATGGGGGAAGTGTTTCGCAAGATTACCGAAGCGCCCCGGGGGCTGGTGCTGGTGACTGGCCCGACCGGTTCCGGCAAGTCCACCACCCTGGCGGCGATGATCGATTACCTGAACAGTCATCGCCATCACCACATCCTCACTATCGAAGACCCCATTGAGTTCGTCCACGAATCGCGAAAATGCCTGATCAACCAGCGTGAAGTCCATCGCGATACCCGCAGTTTCGCCACCGCCCTGCGCTCGGCCCTGCGTGAAGACCCGGACGTGATACTGGTGGGAGAAATGCGAGATCTGGAGACTATTCGGCTGGCATTGACCGCCGCCGAAACCGGTCACCTGGTATTCGGCACGCTGCACACCACGTCGGCGGCAAAAACCATCGACCGGGTGGTGGACGTGTTTCCGGGCGACGAGAAGTCGATGGTGCGCTCAATGCTCTCCGAGTCGTTGCTGGCAGTGGTGTCCCAGACATTGATCAAGAAAATCGGCGGCGGACGGATTGCCGCCCACGAAATCATGCTCGGCACCGCGGCGATCCGTAACCTGATCCGCGAAGACAAGGTGGCGCAGATGTACTCATCGATTCAGACCGGAGGGTCGTTGGGGATGCAGACGCTGGATATGTGCCTGAAGGAGTTGGTGACCAAAGGCGTGATCAGTCGCGAGCATGCGCGGGAAAAGGCGCGGTCGCCGGATAATTTTTGAGGGTTGGAGCGCGGACCTGTGGCGAGGGAGCTTGCTCCCGCTGGGCTGCGAAGCAGCCCCAAAAAACTGCGAGCGCTGCGCACTCGAACGGGAGCAAGCGCCCTCGCCACAAATTCCCGCCTTCAGAAGGTGGGGGTTCTCAAATCAGCGCTGCACAACCCGCAACGCGTTCTGTTCTTTCGGCATAACCCGTTTGGCAACCACGTAGTGGCTTTCCCAGTACGGTTTTTTCAGGGTGTCGATGGTCACCGATTTGCCACGGCGTGGTGCGTGGATGAAGCGGTCGTTGCCCAGGTAGATGGCAACATGATTGACTCGACGGCTCTTGATGTTGAAGAAAATCAGGTCGCCCGGCTTCAGATCCTTGCGATCGACTTTCTCGCCATGACCGCTGGCCATCGCGTTGGAAGTGCGCGGCAGGTCAAACGTAGCGTCGTTGAACGCGTATTTCACCAGACCACTGCAATCGAACCCTTTACTTGGGCTGCTGCCGCCCCAACGGTAAGGTGTACCGAGGACGTTCACCGCGCGGCTTAACACGTTGCTGCTTTCCTTGGTCGCCATCGGCGGAACCAGGCTGCTTTTACTGGCAAGCTGCGGGGCGCGTTTTACAGTCTGTTTGTTTTTGCTCGAAGGAGCAGAAGCATGGGATTTTGGGGTGTAACCATTAACGTTAGGAAGACGTTGCTCACGATTGGTGGCGTGGGCGGCCAGGGGCAATAATAGGCAAATGGTTAGCCATGTCTTGAAAAATGGACGCATTAGGCAAGGCTCATATGGGTTAGCGCGCAACTTTATAACAGCTTTTTTTTCCCTTCCGAGGCCGTTGGTCGATTCAGGCTGGGGGCCGCGGAACTAAAAAGCGGCAAAATTGACGTGAGTTGTCGGACAAAAGTCAGGCATTACAAGGCTTTGACAGGAGGGAAAGTAGCATTTGCCGTATGTCGGCCGCCTGTAAAAAAGTCACAAAGAATTCAAGAATATTTCTCTATCGTGTGAGTCGAGGTCATCCATGAACACCTATCAACACACCGTTTCACAGCAAGACACACATAGCAAAGTGATCGGTTACCTGTTGTGGATTTTCGGTTTTACCGGGGCTCACCGCTTCTATTACGGCAAGCCGGTGACCGGGACGATCTGGTTTTTTACCTTCGGTTTGTTGGGTATCGGCTGGTTGATCGACGTGTTTCTGATCCCGGCCATGGATCGTGAAGCGGACCTGCGTTTTACCTCCGGGCCTATCGAATACAACGTTGCGTGGATTCTGCTGACGTTTCTTGGGGTATTCGGTGTGCACCGGATGTATCAGGGGAAGTGGATCAGCGGGTTGCTGTATCTGGTGACGGGTGGGTTGTTCTTTCTGGGGGTGTTGTATGACTTCTGGACGTTGAATGACCAAGTGTCGATTCGTAACGCTCAGAACAGAGGCGCCTTCCAGTAAGTTGTGGCGAGGGAGCTTGCTCCCGCTGGGTCGCGAAGCGACCCCAAAACAGGTCTGCTGCGCAGCCCAGCGGGAGCAAACTCCCTCGCCACAGTCTTAAGCCTGGTGACTGATCCGCCCATCCACCAGGGTGTAATGCACCACGCCCGGCAGGCTGTGGCCGATGAACGGGCAGTTTTCGCCCTTGGACAGCCAGGTTTCACCGGCCACGGTCGAAGCCGCAGGGTCGAACAGCACGATATCTGCCGGCCCACCGACCGCCAATTTCCCCGCGGGTAAGCGCAACGCTTCGGCAGGGCCAGCGCTCAAGCGCGCGAGTAGGGTTGGCAGATCGAGCAAACCATCTTCCACCAGCGTCATCGCCAGCGGCAGTAGCAGTTCAACACTGCTGATGCCTGGCTCGGTCGCGCCGAACGGCGCCAGTTTGGCATCGCGCTCATGGGGCTGGTGATGGCTGGAGATGGCTGACACCACCCCCGACTTCACCGCTGCCCGCAGGCCGTCGCGGTCGGCGCGAGTGCGCAGCGGCGGCTGGACGTGATAGAGGCTGCTGAAGTCGATCAGCGCTTCGTCGGTGAGGATCAGTTGATATAACGCCACGTCTGCCGTGACCTTCAGGCCACGGGCCTGGGCCTGAGCAATCAGCGCCACGCCGCGGGCGCTGGTGAGCTGGCTGAAGTGCGCCCGCACGCCGCTTTGCTCGACCAGCAGCAGATCCCGGGCCAGGGCCACGGTTTCGGCGGTTTCCGGAATGCCCGGCAAGCCGAGGAAACTCGCGGTCGCGCCTTCATGGGCCAAACCACCTTCGGCCAAGTCGTGGTCCTGCGAGTTGAAAATCACGGTCAGGTCGAACGTCGACGCATATTCCAGCGCCCGGCACAGGGTGCGGGTGTTGCGAAAGCTCTCCAGACCGTTGCCGAAGGCCACGCAGCCGGCATCGCGCAAGGCGACCAGTTCGGCCAGCTGTTCGCCATCCAGGCCTTTGCTCAGGGCGCCGATCGGGAACACTTTGGTGTTGCCGGCTTCGCGAGCGCGGTCGAGGATCAATTCAGCCACGGCCGAGGTGTCCAGCACCGGTCTGGTTTTCGGTGGGCAGCACAAGCTGGTGACGCCACCGGCGGCAGCGGCGCGGGTTTCGCTGGCAATCGAACCTTTGCGGCTGTAGCCCGGCTCGCGCAGGGCGACGTTCAGGTCAACCAGGCCTGGAGCGGCCACCAGGCCTTTGGCGTCGATGGTGTCTACTGCAGTGAAACCGGCCGGAGCGGCGCCAAGGGCGACAATCTTGCAGGCTTCAACGTGGATATCAGTCACTTGATCCAGGCCGCTGGCTGGATCGATAACGCGTGCGCCGAGAATGCTGAGCTTCACTGGGCGTTCTCCTGCTCGAATTGGCGCTGGGCAGTCTGCCCGCTCATGGCCATGGACAGCACGGCCATACGAATGGCGATGCCGTAGGTCACCTGGTTGAGGATCACCGAGTGCGGACCGTCGGCCACCGCCGACTCAATCTCCACCCCACGGTTGATCGGCCCCGGGTGCATGACGATGCAATCCGGTTTGGCGCCAGCCAGGCGCGCGGTGGTCAGGCCGAACAGGCGGTAGAACTCGCCTTCGCTCGGTAGCAGGCCGCCGGTCATGCGTTCACGCTGCAGGCGCAGCATGATCACCACGTCGACGTCTTTCAGGCCTTCGGTCATGTCGGTGTAGACCTTCACGCCGTACTGCTCGATGCCGATCGGCAGCAGGGTTTTCGGCGCGATCACGCGGATGTCCGGGCAGCCGAGGGTTTTCAGGGCCAGCATGTTCGAACGCGCCACCCGCGAGTGCAGGATGTCGCCGACGATGGCCACCGAAAGGTTTTCGAAGCCACCCTTGTGCCGACGAATGGTGAGCATGTCGAGCATGCCCTGGGTCGGGTGGGCGTGGCGGCCATCGCCGCCGTTGATGATCGCCACTTGCGGGCAGACATGCTCGGCGATGAAGTGCGCCGCGCCGGAGTCACCGTGACGCACGACGAACATGTCGGCGGCCATGGCTTCCAGGTTGCGCAGGGTGTCGAGCAGGGTTTCGCCCTTGCTCGCCGACGACGTGGACACGTTCAGGGTGATCACGTCGGCCGACAGCCGCTGGGCCGCCAGTTCAAAGGTGGTGCGGGTGCGGGTGGAGTTCTCGAAGAACACGTTGCACACGGTCTTGCCGCGCAACAACGGGACTTTCTTCACCGCCCGGGCGCCGACTTCGAGGAACGAGTCGGCGGTGTCGAGGATTTCCGTCAGCAGCTCGCGGCGCAGGCCGTCGAGCGAGAGGAAGTGGCGCAGCTGGCCCTGATCATTGAGCTGCAGCGGGCGCTTGGTTTCTAGAGGCGTCATCGCGAGGGGGACTCTCAATAGGGCGAATTAAAGGGCGAGGTCTTGAAGTTCGAGCTTGAGCTCCGGGCCGGACAGCTTCACCCGTTCATGGGCCGCCAGCGTCAGGGTCGCGCCGACCACGTTCGGACGGATCGGCAGCTCACCGGCGTCCAGGTCCAGCAGGCACACCAGTGTCACGCTGGCCGGACGGCCGTAGTCGAAGAGTTCGTTCATCGCGGCGCGGATGGTCCGACCGCTCATCAGCACGTCATCGATCAGCACCAGGTGCTGGCCTTCGATCTCGAACGGCAGCGCCGATGGGCGTACTTGTGGGTGCAGACCGTTCTGGCTGAAGTCGTCGCGGTAGAACGAAACGTCCAGGGTGCCCAGGGGCGAATCGCTGCCCAGTTCATCGAGCAACGCCTGCGCGACCCAGACGCCACCGGTCCGAATGCCGATATAGCGCGGTTCGCTGATGCCCCGTTTGGCCAGATAGGTGTCAAGACGGGTTGCCATCTGGCTGATCAGTTCGGCGGGATTGGGCAGGCTCATGGTTTGCTCCTTCTTTGTCCCGAGCCGGATGCTGCTTGAGTGGTGGCTCGGGTTGTAGCTAAGGGAGACGCCGCAGCGGCTCTTCAGAATTAGGTGCGGTCAGGATTCGAACAGCGCGGTGTTTTCGTCGAGCCAGCCTTGCAGCAGCAGGGCGGCGGCGATGGCATCGACCGGGTTGTCGCGGTAACTGCCTTTCTGGCCGCCACGGACCAGGCGTTCACCCTTGGCCTCGAAGGTGGTCAGGCGCTCGTCGTGAGTATAGAAGGGCAGGTTATAGCGGCCGTTCAGACGTCGGGCGAACTTTTCGGCCCGCAGGCACATGTCGCTGGGTGTGCCGTCCATGTTCAGCGGCAGGCCGACCACCACGGCGTCGGGTTTCCACTCTTTGATCAGGGCTTCGACCTGATTCCAGTCAGGTATGCCGTTTTGCGCCTTCAAGGTGCACAGCTCGCGGGCCTGGCCGGTAATCACCTGGCCGACCGCAACGCCGATCTGTTTGGTGCCGTAGTCGAAACCCAAAATCAACCGCAGGGCCATCAGGCGTGCCCCGCCTGGCTGGTGAGCAGACTGAGATTGACACCCAGATGCCTGGCCGCCGCTTCAAGGCGCAATTCGCTGCTGGTGTTGAACAGGATGTCGGCGTTGAACGGGCAGGTCAGCCAGGCGTTGTCGGCCAGTTCGGCTTCCAGTTGCCCGGCTTCCCAACCGGCATAGCCGAGGGTGATCACGCTTTTCGCGGGGCCGACGCCGTCGGCGATGGCGAACAGCACGTCCTGGGAGGTCGACAGCGACAGCTCACCTTCCAGATCAACGGTTGCCTGATAGGTTTTTCCCGACGGGTGCAGGACAAAACCGCGATCGGTTTGCACCGGGCCACCGATAAAGATCGGCACATGCTGGCAGAGCACTGGCGGTTCGATATCGGGACGCAATTGCTCGAGGATATCGGCCAGGTTCAGGTCCTGCGGACGGTTGACCACCAGCCCCATGGCACCATTGGCCGTGTGCTCGACGATGTAGGTCAAGGTGTGCGCAAAGTTCGGGTCGGCCATGTGAGGCATGGCGATCAGGAAGTGATGCTTGAGGTAGCTGGGGCTGACGTTCTTCATGAGCGCTAGTGTGGCGTTGGAGGGGCGAACTGACAAGCCGAGGATGCACAGGAAATGTCTGCGTGAATGTCTTTTTGATGGGGTTTTGCTTGAGGGCCTCTTCGCGGGCAAGCCTCGCTCCTACAGGTCATGCGCCATTTTCGTGGTGCATACCAAACCTGTAGGAGCGAGGCTTGCCCGCGAAGGCGTCGGCTCAATCACTACAAATCAATCGGTCAGTTACTGGACAACCGGTCCCCACGCGCAAACTTCCAGGTGCGGATGATTTCCAGGCGGTCGATATCCGACAGATCCCCGGTAAACGGTGCGAACGGCGCCGCGAGCCTTACGATGCGCTGCGCCGCCTGGTCCAGCAACGGTTGCCCGGACGATTCCAGCACCAGCACTTCATACAGCGAGCCGTCGCGGTTGATCGAGACCATCAGTCGCAAATTGCCGTAAATCTGTTTGCGCCGGGCCTCGTCGGGATAGTTGAGGTTGCCGATGCGTTCGACCTTCTTGCGCCATTCATCCTTGTACCAGGCACCCTTGTCACGCATGGTCGAAGCGGCGCTCAAGCGGTGAATGCGCGGGCGCTTGGCGTACAGCTGTTGTTCGTTGGCCAGTTCGGCTTCCAGGCTGGCGATGTCGCTGGACAACTGCGAGCTGTCGAACGTCGGTGCCGCCACTTGGGGTTTGGCTTGGGGCTTGGGTTCTTCGGTCTTGGTTGCGGCTTTTTTCGGCTTCGGCGCGACGGTGGTCACAGACGCCTTGGGCGCGGCTTCCTGCACTTGAGGCTTGGCCGCCGGCGGTGGGGTGACTTTCTGCACCTTGTTGTCCTGGAACGGCGCGACCTCGGTGGTCTTGGGAATCGCCTTTTTCTCCAGGGTGCCGCTGCCTTCCTGATTTTCCTGGGCGAGAAAGTCAGCTTTCGCAGGTTTTTTTTCGCTTTTGAAGGTGGCGAGGGTGATTTCCAGGGTTTTGCTGATTTGCTGGGGTTCGACCATGGTGAACCCGACGCCCAACAGCAAGGCCAGGTGAATCAGCGCCGCGAGAAACAGGGTAAAACCGAGGCGATCGGCCGGGCGCACGCCACGATGGGCGAGTTCAGCGGGCAGATCGGACGGGAGTGTCATGACAAGAAAACCAACATCGCGTTTTTTACAGGCCGGGGATGATAACGCAATGTTGGTTCCTTCTTGGCTGTTCTATGTCAACGAGCTTTGAGCTTCTGATCGATGGCATCCATCAGCAGGCCACCAATGTCGGTACCGAACGCATTATCGATCTCGCGAATGCAGGTCGGGCTGGTGACGTTGATCTCGGTCAGGTGCTCACCGATCACATCCAGACCCACGAAGAGCAAGCCTTTCTCGCGCAGGGTCGGGCCGACTTGCGCGGCGATCCAGCGATCTTTCTCGGTCAGCGGTCGCGCTTCGCCACGGCCACCGGCGGCGAGGTTGCCACGGGTTTCGCCTGCGGCCGGAATCCGTGCCAGGCAGTAATCCACAGGTGTACCGTCGATCATCAGAATGCGTTTGTCGCCATCGACGATCGCCGGCAGGTAACCCTGGATCATGATCTGCTGCTTGCCATGCAAGGTCAGGGTTTCGAGGATCACCGACAGGTTCGGGTGGCCAGCGGTGTGACGGAAGATCGACGAGCCGCCCATGCCGTCCAGCGGCTTGAGGATCACGTCACCATGATGGTCGGCAAATTCACGCAGTACGTCCGGGCGACGGCTGACGATGGTCGGCGGCGTGCACTGCGGGAACAGCGTGGCGAACAGCTTCTCGTTGCAATCGCGCAGGCTTTGCGGCTTGTTGACCACCAGCACGCCTGCGCGCTCGGCCTGCTCCAACAGGTAAGTGGAGTAGACGAACTCCATGTCGAACGGTGGATCCTTGCGCATCAGGATCACGTCCAGATCGCTCAGCAGTGCGTCGCTTTCGGCGCCCAGTTCGAACCATTTTTCCGGGTTGGCGAACACCCTCAGTGGACGCATCCGTGCGCGCGCCTCACCTTCGGCCTGATACAAATCGCGCTGTTCCATATAGAACAGTTCCCAGCCACGCTTTTGCGCGGCCAGCAGCATGGCCAGCGAGCTATCCTTTTTATAGGAGATGCTGGCGATAGGATCCATGACAATCCCGACGCGAACGCTCATGGGGTTTTCCTCGAAATTGGGGTGGAAAGTGTTGTGAAAAAGTGGCGTCAGAGTGGCGCTGAGTGTGTTCCCGGTCAAGGAGAAACCACCGCAAAGGTCGCCCGATAGATTGGATTGGGAGACTGTGCTAAAAAGGCTGGCCCTTGAGTATCAAGGGCTTCGAGCCATCGATGAGCCGTAAACGGACAATTTGATTCACAAAGGCGACGGTAGAGCCACTATGGAACAGCATTCCAGCGCCTTGAAGGTCATGGTGATCGACGATTCGAAAACGATTCGTCGCACCGCCGAAACGCTGTTGAAAAACGTGGGCTGTGAAGTCATCACCGCAATCGATGGTTTCGATGCCCTGGCCAAGATTGCCGACAATCACCCCGGCATCATTTTTGTCGACATCATGATGCCGCGTCTGGATGGCTATCAGACCTGCGCTTTAATCAAGAACAACAGTGCGTTCAAGTCCACGCCAGTGATTATGCTGTCGTCCAAGGACGGGTTGTTCGACAAGGCCAAGGGTCGGATCGTCGGTTCCGACCAGTTTTTGACCAAGCCTTTCAGCAAGGAAGAACTGCTGAACGCGATTCAGGCCCATGTACCGGGCTTCGCCGCCGTTTCGCCGCAGTAGGACACGCACAGTGACGCTCGGCCATGGGGCCCGGTGTCGACAAGAATGGGGAAGACCATGGCACGTATTCTGATCGTCGATGATTCGCCGACTGAAATGTACAAACTGACCGGCATGCTCGAAAAGCACGGTCATGAGGTGTTGAAAGCCGAAAACGGCGCCGACGGCGTGGCCCTGGCTCGTCAGGAAAAACCCGACGCGGTGCTGATGGACATCGTCATGCCTGGCCTCAATGGTTTCCAGGCGACCCGTCAGCTGACCAAAGACCCGGAAACCGGGCATATCCCGGTGATCATCATCACCACCAAGGATCAGGAAACCGACAAAGTCTGGGGTACGCGTCAAGGCGCCAAGGACTACCTGACCAAACCGGTCGACGAAGAGACCCTGATCAAAACCCTGAACAACGTGCTGGCCGGTTGATCGTCCGGCCATGACCGAGTCGCTGACGGCCTTCGAACTGCTGCTGCAGATTGACCAGCGCTGTCGCCTGCTGGCGGCGGACCTGCCGTCCCAGCCGACCCGACAGGACAGCTGGAGCGGCATCGGCTTTCGCTTGGGCGAGCATTGGTACGTTGCGCCCATGGGCGAAGTCAGCGAAGTCCTGCACGAACCGCGCGCTACGCAATTGCCGGGGGTCAAACCCTGGGTCAAGGGTGTGTCGAACCTGCGCGGGCGACTGCTGCCGATCATGGATTTGTATGGCTTTTTTTATGGCTATGAGCTCGGCCATGAACTGCCTGCCTTGCGCAAGCAACGGCGGATATTGGTGGTGGAGCACAAGGACGTGTTTGCAGGGTTGATGGTCGATGAGGTCTTCGGTTTGCAGCACTTTGCCCAGGACAGTCTGGAGCCGGTGCCGGCCGATGACTTGCAAGGGCCGATGTCGGCGTTCGTCAAAGGCCGGTTTCAGCGTGAGCAGAAGTGGCAGGTGTTCAGCCCGTTTGCGTTGGCGCAGTCGCAAGGATTCATGAACGTGGCGCTGTAAACGCGGCGACGCCGATCCTGTATGAGCGAGGCTTGCCCGCGAAGAACGAAAACGCGGTGTTCCTGAAAGACCGCAGCGCCTGCTTCGCGGGCAAGCCTCGCTCCTACAAGGGCATAGAGTGAATTGGGCAGGACAGGCGAGGACCGATGATAAAAGCAAAAACAGGCAAGCCAGAAGGGTCGCGCAGCCGGTCGCAGATCATCGTGCTGTTCATCGCGCTGATCGTCTTCATCATGCTGCTGTTCGCCAACTTCGCGTACCTCAACACCCAGGCGAATTACGACAAGCAGTACATCGGCCACGCCGGTGAACTGCGGGTGCTGTCCCAGCGCATTGCCAAGAACGCCACCGAAGCCGCCGCCGGCAAGGCTGCTGCGTTCAAGTTGCTCAGCGATGCGCGCAACGACTTCGCCCAGCGTTGGGGCTATCTGAAAAAAGGCGACCCATCCACCGGCCTGCCGTCGGCACCGTCCACCGTGCGCCCGGAAATGCGCGCGGTGCAGCTGGATTGGGAGCGTCTGCTGAAAAACACCGACGCCATCCTCTCCAGCGAACAAACCGTGCTGTCCTTGCATCAGGTCGCCGCGACCCTGGCCGAAACCGTGCCGCAGTTGCAGGTCGAGTATGAAAAGGTCGTCGAAACCCTCCTTCAACGTGGCGCCCCGGCCGCTCAGGTGGCGATGGCCCAGCGTCAGTCGCTGCTGGCCGAGCGGATTCTCGGTGCGGTGAACACCGTGCTGTCCGGCGACGAAAACTCCCAGCAGGCGGCCGACGCCTTCGGTCGCGACGCGGCGCGTTTTGGCCTGGTGCTCAACGGCATGCTTCAGGGCAATGCGGCACTGAAAATCAGCCAGGTCGAAGACCGCGATGCGCGCGCCCGGTTGACCGAGATTTCAGAGCTGTTCGAATTCGTGTCGGGTTCGGTGGACGAAATCCTCGAAACCTCGCCGGAGCTGTTCAAGGTCCGCGAATCGGCCTCCAACATTTTTACCCTGTCGCAAACCCTGCTTGATGAAGCCTCGCACCTGGCCAGCCGTTTCGAAAACCTTGCCGGCGGGCGCGACACCGATACCATTGGCGGCTATGTGCTGGGTTTGCTTGCATTGATGTCGATCATCCTCATCGGCCTGGTGATGGTGCGCGAAACCAACCGTCAGCTGCGCGAAACCGCCGAGAAGAACGAGCGCAACCAGAACGCGATCATGCGTCTGCTGGATGAAATCGAAGACCTGGCCGACGGCGACCTGACCGTGACCGCCTCGGTGACCGAAGACTTCACCGGAACCATTGCGGACTCGATCAACTATTCCGTCGATCAACTGCGCGATCTGGTGGCGACCATCAACCTCACCGCCGGCCAGGTCGCCGCTGCCGTGCAGGAAACCCAGGCCACTGCGATGCACCTGGCCCAGGCCTCGGAGCATCAGGCGCAGCAGATTTCCGAAGCCTCCACGGCCATCAATGACATGGCCCAGTCCATCGATCAAGTCTCGGCCAACGCTGCCGAATCCTCTGCGGTGGCCGAGCGCTCGGTGGAAATCGCCAACAAGGGCAACGAAGTGGTGCACAACACCATCCATGGCATGGACAATATTCGCGAGCAGATTCAGGACACGGCCAAGCGCATCAAACGGCTGGGGGAGTCTTCTCAGGAAATCGGCGACATTGTCAGCCTGATCGATGACATTGCCGATCAGACCAACATACTCGCCCTCAACGCGGCGATTCAGGCGTCCATGGCCGGTGATGCCGGGCGCGGTTTTGCGGTGGTGGCCGACGAAGTGCAGCGCCTGGCCGAGCGCTCATCGGCGGCGACCCGGCAGATCGAAACCCTGGTGCGGGCAATTCAGACCGACACCAACGAAGCGGTGATTTCCATGGAGCAGACCACCACCGAAGTGGTGCGCGGCGCGCGTCTGGCGCAGGATGCCGGAGTAGCCCTGGAAGAAATTGAAGGTGTATCGAAGACCCTCGCGGCGCTGATCCAGAGTATTTCCAACGCCGCGCAGCAGCAGACCTCTTCGGCCGGCCAGATTTCCCTGACGATGAACGTGATCCAGCAGATCACCACGCAGACTTCGTCCGGCTCCACAGCCACCGCCGAGAGCATTGGCAACCTGGCGAAAATGGCCAGCCAGCTGCGGCGTTCGGTGTCCGGTTTCACCTTGCCGGCCAAGCCTGCCGAGACTGCGGACAACGCTTGAGCCGCCCCCGGGCGGATGCATCTTGATTGGAGTGGGGATTGGAGTGGTTATGGGTGATCGGCACGACTATGTGGCCCTCGAGTGGGTCAAAGGCGAGATTGCCGAAACGCTGAAGCAGGCTCATCAGGCGATCGAAACCCTGATCGACGACCCGCAGGCGACGCACGCGCTGAGTGAGTGCCTGGCCTGTGTCCATCAGGTTCACGGCAGTTTGCAGATGGTCGAATTCTACGGCGCAGCCCTGCTCGCCGAAGAGATCGAGCAACTGACCATCGCCTTGCAGCAGAACCGCGTCAGCCATCACGACGAGGCGCTCCATCTCTTGCTGCAAGCCTTGGGGCAATTGCCGACATACCTCGACAGGGTGCAAGGCGCCCGTCGTGATTTGCCGCTGGTGGTGTTGCCGCTGATCAACGACCTGCGCAGTGCCCGTGGCGAAAGTCTGTTGTCGGAAACCAGTCTGTTCAGCCCGCAACTGCCAGACCTGCCACCCCTGAGCGACGAAGCCCTGGTGCTGCTGGAACCGTCCGACTTGCCGAATGTGCTGCGCAAGTTGCGGCAGATGTTGCAGATGGCGCTGGTCGGCTTGCTGCGCGAGCAGGATGACGAAACCCACTTCGGCTATCTGGCCAGGGTTTTTGCGCGCCTTGAAGGGCTGTGCGGTAATGCGCCCCTGAGCCCGTTATGGCAAGTCGCTTCGGCGCTGGTCGAAGGCATGCGCAACGGCGCGATCGCCAACAGCCCCGCGTTGCGCAGCCTGTTCAAGGACGCCGACAAAGAGCTCAAGCGTTTGCTTGAACAAGGCATGTCCGGAATCAATCAACCGGCGCCGCCAGAGCTGCTCAAGAGCTTGTTGTTCTATATTGCCAAGGCCGAACACCCCACCGGGCAGATGCTGACCATGAAAGATCGCTACTCACTTGACGACGCGCTACCCGACAGCGCGATGGTCGATGAAGAACGGGCACGGCTGGCCGGCCCTGACCGCGACGCCATGCGTTCGGTATTGGCAGCGCTGTGCGAAGAGCTGGTGCGGGTCAAGGAACGCCTGGACCTGTTCGTGCGCAGCGACCGTCAGCACACCTCGGACCTCGACAGCCTGTTGGCGCCCCTGCGGCAAATCGCCGACACCCTGGCGGTGCTCGGTTTCGGCCAGCCGCGCAAGGTCATCATCGATCAATTGGCGGTGGTGCTGAGCCTCGCCCAGGGCCAGCGCGAGCCCAACGACGCGACCCTCATGGACGTTGCCGGGGCCTTGCTCTACGTCGAAGCGACCCTGGCCGGGATGGTCGGCACCGTGGAACCGGAAAGCCAGGAAGACAGCCGTCTGCCGACCACCGACCTGACGCAGATCCATCAGATCGTGATCAAGGAAGCGCGCATCTGCCTGCAACAGGCCAAGGACATGATCGTCGACTACATCGACGCCGACTGGGACCGTCAGTATTTGCAACCCTTGCCGGCGTTGCTGACCCAAGTGCGCGGTGCGCTGGCGATGATTCCGTTGGCCCGCACGGCGAGCCTGGTCGAGGCCTGCAACGGCTTCATCCGCGAGCATTTGCTGGTGGACCCGGGCCAGCCCGGTTGGCAGCAACTGGACAGCCTGGCCGATGTCGTCACCAGCATCGAGTATTACCTGGAGCGCCTCAGTGACGACCCCGAAGCGCCGGGGGAACACCTGCTCGACGTCGCGGAAAAAGGCCTGGTCTCACTCGGTTTTTTCCCCAGCGAACAACACGTGCCGATGCTTGAAGATGTGCTCAGCCCCAGTGAAGCCCTGGTCATGAAGGACATGCAGGAACTGAACGACCCCGAGATCGTTCAGTCTCTGGCCGAGGTGCTGGCCAGCCCGGTGTCGTCGGTAAACCCGCCGGCGCTGACGACGCCGGGTAGCCTGTTGCCGCCGCCCGCCGGTGAAGAGCCGGTGGACGATGAGCTGCGGGAGGTCTTCCTCGAAGAGACCGACGAAGTGTTGGAAATCCTCCAGGAGTATCTACCGCGCTGGTCGGCCAATCCCGACAGCCCATCGGCCTTGAGTGAATTGCGCCGTGCCTTCCACACCCTCAAGGGCAGTGGCCGGATGGTCCGCGCGCTGGTGTTGGGCGAGTTGGCCTGGGCAGTGGAAAACCTGCTCAACCGTGTGCTTGAACACAGCGTTGCGCCTTCGCCTGCGGTGCAGTACCTGGTGGGCGATACGCTGAAGCTGCTGCCGGAACTGGTGGCGGAGTTCGCTGCCAATGCCCAGTGCCAGCGCAACGATGTCGACCAATTGGCCGCCCGCGCCCATGCCCTCGCCAAGGGCGATGAGCCAGTGTCCGATGAGGACGCGCAGGATGTCGCGGCGCTCGATCCACTGTTGCTGGAGATTTTCCGCAACGAAGCCGAAACCCATTTGAGCAGCCTCAATCGCTTCCTCGACCAAGCCGCCGAGCATGTGCCGCTTCAGGCCAGCGATGAGTTACAGCGGGCCTTGCACACCCTCAAGGGCAGCGCCTCGATGGCGGGGGTGCTGCCGATCGCCGAGCTGGCGGCGTCGCTGGACCAACTGGCCCGGGAATACAAGGCACACCGGATTGTCCTCGACCTGGATGAAGTCGAATTGCTGCTGGAAGCCGAAGGGCTGTTCCGTCTTGGGCTGCGACAGCTCAAGAGCGACCCGCTGGCCGAAATTCCCGACGCCCGCTCGTTGATCGAGCGAACCCAGGCCTTGCTGGCCGAACGTTTGCAAAGCCTCTTGAGCGCACCCAATACGAAGCTGCGCATCAAGCGCGATCCACAACTGATCAATAACTTCCTCGCCCAGGGCATGGATATCCTGCTGGACGCCGAAAGCCTGTTGCAGCGTTGGCAGCAGCATCCCGGCGAGCGCCAGGAACTCAGCGCGCTGCTGGACGAATTGACCACCCTCGGCGAAGGCGCGCACCTGGCCGATCTGCATCCGGTGGATGAACTCTGCGAAGCCTTGCTCGACCTCTATGGTGCTGTGGAAGAAAGCAGCCTGGCGGTCAGCGACAGGTTTTTCCACGAGGCGCAAAGTGCCCATGAAGCGCTGATCAACATGCTCGACGAGCTGGCCGCCGGCCAGGAAGTCACTGCGCAGCCAGAGCGCGTTCGGGCCTTGCGCGGCTTGCTCGATGAGAGTCTCGACCCATCCTCCATGGGCCTGATCCGCAGTGACGGCAGCCGTACCCCGAGCATTCGGGAGCTGGGCAGTGCCACGGCCGAGCTGGAGCAGGCCGCGACGCAGGTGGAGCTGGACGACGAAATCGTTTCGATCTTCCTGGAAGAAGCGGTGGACATCCTCGAAAGCGCCGGCCAAGCCTTGCAGCGCTGGCTGGGCGATCCAGACAACGCCGCGCCGCTGTCGTCCTTGCAGCGCGACTTGCACACCCTCAAGGGCGGTGCGCGGATGGCCGAGGTCGAGCCGGTCGGCGATCTGGCCCATGAACTGGAAAGCCTTTACGAAGGCCTGGTGGACCGCCGTTACAGCCACAGCGAAGCCCTGGCGCAGTTGCTGCAACAGAGCCATGACCGACTGGCCGTGTTCCTTGATCAGTTGCAGCACAACCGACCGTTGGGCGATCCAGGTGAGTTGATCGAAGCCATTCGTGAGTTTCGCCAGGGCCATGCTGGCAGCGTCGAGTTGATCGAACCGAAGGCCCGCAACGATTCGGCGGGCCATGATCCCGAGCTTCTGGAGATCTTCCTCGAGGAGGGTTTCGACATCATCGAAAATTCCGGCGCGGCACTGCTGCGCTGGCAGGCCGAGCCTGCGAATCGCCAGGAAGTGGAAACCCTGCTGCGTGACCTGCATACCCTCAAGGGTGGGGCACGAATGGTGGAGATCGCCCCGATTGGCGACCTGGCCCATGAACTGGAATTCCTCTACGAAGGCTTGTCGGCTGGCGTGTTGCAACCGACCGCTGCGCTGTTCTCGCTGCTGCAAAGCAGCCATGACCGACTGGCGCAGATGCTCGACGCCACCCGCGCCGGTCAGCCATTGCCACTGGCCGATCGGCTGATCGATGCGATCAAGAATTTCAGCCATCCGGCGGTGCCCGAAACACCGGCACCGGTGGTGATACCCGCAGCCCCCAAAGCCGAGCCAGCCACACCGCAACCCGAAGGCACCGACACGGTCAAGGTTTCGGCGGAGTTGCTCGACGATCTGGTCAACCTGGCCGGGGAAACTTCAATTTTCCGTGGCCGCATTGAACAACAGGTCAACGACGCACGGGTGGCCCTGAGCGAGATGGAAACCACCATCGAGCGCATGCGCGATCAGTTACGCCGCCTCGACACCGAAACCCAGGGGCGGATTCTCAGCCGTCAGCAAGTCGAAGCCGAACGGCTGGGGTACGAAGAATTCGATCCGCTGGAAATGGACCGCCACTCGCAGCTGCAACAGCTGTCGCGGGCGCTGTTCGAGTCTGCCTCCGACCTGCTCGACCTCAAGGAAACCCTCGAGCGGCGAAACCAGGACGCAGAAAACCTGTTGCAACAGCAGGGCCGCATCAACACTGAATTGCAGGAAGGCTTGATGCGTACGCGCATGGTGCCGTTCGAACGGATGCTGCCACGTTTGAAGCGCATCGTCCGTCAGGTTTCCAGCGAGCTGGGCAAGGACGTGGAATTCGTCGTCGGCAATGCCGAAGGCGAGATGGACCGTAACGTGCTCGAACGCATGGCCGCGCCGCTGGAACACATGCTGCGCAATGCCGTCGACCATGGGCTGGAATCGGCCGAGGTGCGGATCGCGGCCGGTAAACCGGCTCAGGGCAAGATCACCCTGGACCTGTCGCGAGAGGGCGGCGACATCATTTTCGACATCCGTGACGACGGTGCCGGCGTGCCGCTGGACGCCGTGCGACGCAAGGCGATCAAGCGCGGGTTACTCGACCCGGACAGCGACATCAGTGATCGCGACGTACTGCAATTCATCCTGCAACCGGGGTTCTCCACCGCCGAAAAAATCACCCAGATATCTGGGCGTGGCGTCGGCATGGACGTGGTTCACGAAGAGGTCCGGCAGCTCGGTGGCAGCATGAGCATCGACTCGACATCGGGGCAGGGCGTGCATTTCCGGATTCGCCTGCCGTTCACCGTGTCGGTCAACCGCGCGCTGATGGTGCAATGCGGGGAGGATCAATATGCGATTCCGCTGAACACCATCGACGGCATCGTGCGTGTGTTGCCCAACGAACTCGAAGGGCATTACCGGCTCGATCCGCCGACCTACAAATACGCCGGGCAACGTTATGAGTTGTGCTACCTCGGCGAGCTGCTGAAAACCGGCACGCGTCCGAAACTATTGGGCCAGAGCCTGCCGTTGCCGGTGTTGCTGGTGCAATGCAACGAGCGGCACGTCGCGGTGCAAGTGGATGCCATGGCCGGCACCCGGGAAATCGTGGTCAAAAGCCTTGGCCCGCAGTTCGCCGCGGTGCAGGGTTTGTCCGGCGCGACGATTCTCGGTGATGGCCGGGTGGTGCTGATTCTCGACTTGCTGGCGCCGATCCGCGCGATGCAAACGCGGGTGCCGCAACGGCCTGTGACGCAGGACGTAGAGGCCGAATCGCAACGACCCTTGCTGGTGCTGGTGGTCGACGATTCGGTCACCGTGCGCAAGGTCACCAGCCGTCTGCTGGAACGCCACGGCATGAACGTGCTGACCGCCAAGGACGGTGTCGACGCGATGTTGCTGCTCGAAGAGCACATGCCCGACCTGATGCTGCTGGACATCGAAATGCCGCGCATGGACGGCTTTGAAGTGGCGACCCAGGTACGCGCCGACGAGCGTCTGCGCCATCTGCCGATCATCATGATCACCTCCCGTACCGGCCAGAAACACCGTGACCGCGCCATGGCCATCGGCGTCAACGACTACCTCGGCAAGCCGTATCAGGAATCGGTGCTGCTCGACAGCATCGCATTGTGGAGCAAAACCCATGCATGAACACCGCTCCAGCAACCTCACCGGCCTGTTGCTGCCCCTGGCCGACCGCAACCTGATCCTGCCTAACGTTGCCGTCGCCGAACTCATCGATTACCACCCCGGTGCCTTCGACCTCGACACCCCGCCGTGGTACCTGGGGCGGGTGACGTGGCGGGAACGGCAGATTCCATTGCTCAGTTTCGAGTCGGCGTGTGGCGACAAAGTGGTGATTGGTGAGCGAGCGCGGATCGTCATCCTCAATGCCCTCGGTGGGCGGCCTGAGCTCAAGTTCATCGCGTTATTGGTTCAGGGGATTCCGCGGTCTTACAAGCTCGACAGTCAGTTGAGTTATGTCGATGTGCCGTTGTGTTCGCTGGAAAAAGCGGCGGTGCAGGTGGGCGAGCAGGTGGCGAAAGTGCCGGATTTGTTGGCGCTGGAGGAGTTACTTGTGAACGCTGGGTTGATCTGACTGGCCCCTTCGCGAGCAAGCCCGCCCCCACAGTTTGATCGAGTAGTTGCTAAGAACTCGGTCAACTGTGGGAGCGGGCTTGCTCGCGAAGAACGATAACGCGGTCCACCTGACAGACCGCTAAAGCCGCTATCCCTGCGGATCGATATTACCCAGCGCCCGGTTCACCGCCAGCTCACCGAGCATCACGACCTGTTGAGTCCCGAGCATCGTGTTGCGATATGGCGCGTCCAGCAACGCGGCGAAATCACTGAGCATCACACTCGCAAATGTTTAAACACAAAACCTCAGGCTATCGGACCTTCCTGTGGCGAGGGGGCTTGCCCCCGTTGGGTTACGAAGCAGCCCCAAAACCTGCAACCGAGGTGTATCAGGTACGTCGAGAACAATGGTTTACGACTGCTGCGCAGCCGAACGGGGCGATGCGGCGTTCCGACAAGCCCCTCGCCACAAAGGTTTCTGCGCTAGGTTGAAGATTCCCAAAAAGGGACCGATTGGTCCTATTTTGGGACTTATCGATCATTGCACTCCGGCATTGAAACCGGCGGGGATTGTTCTGGCCCCTTCGCGGGCAAGCCTCGCTCCTACGGGTTTATGTCGCATCACACCAATCCGTAGGAGCGAGGCTTGCCCGCGAAGGCGTCAGTCGGGACAACCATTACCCTGGCCGTAACGATCCAACGCCCAGCTTGATTGATGCCCCCCACCAACACTCCTAAGGTGACCCCCACGACAGCGAACCCGTGGAGTGGTCATGACAACAACAATATCCCCCGACTCGCGATGGACGCGGCGGCGCAGCGAAAAGCAGCGGCGCCTCGCGCAGGTAGCGAGTTTCACCGACGGTGTGGTGCTGCCCACCGACAAGATCGTTGCGGCGCTGGAGGCGTTGATCCTGCCCGGCGACCGTGTGGTGCTGGAGGGTAATAACCAGAAGCAGGCGGATTTCCTGTCTCGCTCCCTGGCCAAGGCTGATCCGGGCAAGCTGCATGACCTGCACATGATCATGCCCAGCGTCGGGCGTTCCGAGCATCTGGACCTGTTCGAGCGCGGCATCGCCCGCAAGCTCGATTTCTCTTTCGCCGGCACCCAGAGCCTGCGCATCAGCCAGTTGCTCGAAGACGGTTTGCTGGAAATCGGCGCGATCCACACCTACATCGAGCTCTACGCTCGATTGGTGGTCGACCTGATTCCCAACGTTGTGCTCTCGGCCGGTTTCATGGCCGACCGCGCCGGCAACATCTACACCGGGCCGAGCACCGAAGACACTCCGGCGTTGATCGAACCGGCGGCGTTCAGCGACGGCATTGTCATCGTTCAGGTCAACCAATTGGTGGACGACGTCAGCGAGTTGCCCCGTGTCGATATCCCCGCGTCGTGGGTCGACTTCGTGGTGGTGGCGGACAAGCCGTTCTACATTGAACCGCTGTTCACCCGCGACCCACGGCACATCAAGCCTGTACACGTGCTGATGGCGATGATGGCGATTCGCGGGATCTACGAAAAGCACAACGTCCAGTCCCTGAACCACGGCATTGGTTTCAACACCGCCGCCATCGAACTGATCCTGCCGACCTACGGCGAATCCCTCGGCCTCAAGGGCAAGATCTGCCGCAACTGGACGCTCAATCCTCATCCAACCTTGATCCCGGCCATCGAAAGCGGCTGGGTTGAAAGCGTGCATTGCTTCGGCACCGAATTGGGCATGGAAAACTACATCGCCGCTCGACCGGATGTGTTCTTCACCGGCCGCGACGGGTCGCTGCGTTCCAATCGGATGTTTTGCCAACTGGCCGGGCAATACGCGGTGGACCTGTTCATCGGCGCGACCCTGCAAATCGATGGCGACGGCCATTCCTCCACCGTGACTCGTGGACGGCTGGCCGGTTTCGGCGGTGCGCCGAACATGGGCCACGACCCGCGTGGTCGCCGCCATGGCACGCCGGCCTGGCTCGACATGCGTCACGACGATGCGCCTGAAGCGTTGCTGGAACGCGGTAAAAAACTCGTGGTGCAAATGGTCGAGACCTTCCAGGAGGGCGGCAAACCGACGTTCGTCGAAACCCTCGACGCGGTGGAAGTGGCGAAGAAAAGCGGCATGCCGCTGGCGCCGATCATGATCTACGGCGACGACGTCACCCACCTGCTCACCGAGGAAGGCATCGCCTATTTGTACAAGGCCCGTTCCCTCGAAGAGCGCCAGGCGATGATTGCCGCCGTCGCCGGAGTGACCGCCATCGGCCTGCGCCACAACCCGAAAGACACCGCCCGCATGCGCCGCGAAGGCCTGATTGCCTTGCCCGAAGACCTCGGCATCCGCCGCACCGACGCCACTCGCGAGCTGCTCGCGGCCAAAAGCGTGGCCGATCTGGTGGAGTGGTCCGGTGGCCTCTACAACCCGCCCGCCAAGTTCAGGAGCTGGTAATGCACGCATTCAACCTGCAACCGAAAGCGTTATCCCTGCCCGAGCGGCTGGCGGACATGGCGGTGGACGCGCTGATCGACGAAGCCGATCTGTCGCCGAAACCGGCGCTGGTCGACCGTCGCGGCAATGGCGCGCACACCGATTTACACCTGAGCCTGATGCACGCATCGGCGCTGTCGTTGTGGCCGGCGTTCAAGGCCATGGCAGAAGCGGCCATCGAGTTTGGCGAAGTCGGTTTACCCCTGCGCGAAGCCCTTGGGCGGATTGGTCGCGACGGTGAGCAAACAATGCTCGCCACCACCCACGGTGTGAATACTCATCGTGGGGCGATCTGGGCGCTGGGGCTGTTGGTCGCTGCTGCGGCGCTGGAGTGCACGAATACCAAAGCAAGCGCCGTGACCTTGCGCGCTGCACGTCTGGCCTTGCTCGACGACCGTTACGCGCCGCGTGTGCTCAGTCACGGCGCTCAAGTCGCGCAACGTTATGGTGCTCGCGGTGCTCGTGAAGAGGCGCAGCTTGGTTTCCCTGCAGTGATTCAACGCGCATTGCCGCAACTCAAACTCAGCCGCGCCGCAGGCCATGGCGAACAGAACGCCCGGCTTGATGCTTTGCTGGCGATCATGACGACGCTGGCCGACACCTGCGTGCTCTACCGCGCGGGCGAACTCGGCCTGCAGACGATGCAACTCGGCGCTCAAGCCGTGCTCGACGCCGGCGGCAGCGCCAGCCTCGCCGGTCGCCGCCGTTTGCATGAGCTGGACCAACAATTAATCACGTTGAATGCCTCGCCCGGCGGTGCTGCGGACTTGCTCGCAGCCTGCCTGTTTATCGACCGTATCGAGTCGTGTGACGGCATCTTCCAGGGAGCATTTTGATGGAAACCTTATCCTTTGAATTCCCCGCCGGGCAGCCGCCCAGGGGCAGGGCGCTGGTGGGCTGCGTGGGCTCGGGCGATCTGGAAGTGCTGATCGAACCGGGGCTGGCCGGCAAGTTGACGATTCAGGTGCAGACCTCGGTCAACGGCAGCGAACAACGCTGGCAGCATCTGTTCGCGCGGATGTTCGACGGCCAGACACCGCCTGCGATGGCGATTGATATCCACGATTTCGGCGCCACTCCCGGCGTGGTGCGCTTGCGCCTGGAACAAGGCTTTGAGGAGATCAGCCATGACTGACAGCGCAGCGCTTCTCAACAAGTACAGCTTCGTCGAACTCGGCGCCCGACAACGGGCAAAAGCGCTGCTCGACGCCGGGACTTTCCGTGAACTGCTCGACCCGTTTCAGCGGGTCATGTCGCCATGGCTGTCGCGCCAGGGCGTGGTGCCGCAGGCCGATGACGGCGTGGTGATCGCCAAGGGCAGCATCGGCGGTTTGCCGGTGGTGATCGCGGCCATCGAGGGTGCGTTTCAGGGCGGCAGCCTGGGTGAAGTCGGCGGGGCGAAGATTGCCGGTGCGCTGGAACTGGCCGCCGAGGACAACCGCAAAGGCATTGCCACTCGCGCCGTGTTGCTGCTGGAAACCGGTGGCGTGCGTTTGCAGGAAGCCAACCTCGGGCTGGCGGCGATTGCCGATATTCATGCCGCGATTGTCGATCTGCGCCAGTACCAACCGGTAGTTGGCGTGGTCGCCGGCAGCATTGGCTGTTTTGGCGGGATGTCGATTGCCGCCGGGTTGTGCAGCTATTTGCTGGTGACTCAGGAAGCGCGCCTTGGCCTCAACGGTCCACAAGTGATTGAGCAGGAAGCCGGGCTTGAAGAATACGACTCCCGCGACCGCCCGTTTATCTGGAGCCTGACCGGCGGCGAGCAACGTTTTGCCAGTCGCTTGGTGGACCGCTATGTCGCTGACGACGTGGCGCAGATTCAGCAGCAGATTAGCGAGTTGCTCCAGCAAGGTTTGTCGGCGCAGCAACGCAGTCGCCAGGCCGAATGGTTTCTGCGACGACTGGCCAGCCTGGACGCCGAACCGCAAATCGAGCCGGCGACGGTTCGCGATCTGTATCAAGGAGAGCGCTCATGAGTTCGTATTCCCTGAGGGGCTTGAACTGGTTCAACGCCTTGAGTGCCAGCGCGAAACCGGTCGAGGGTTTGCCGGCGTCGTTGAAAGTCGCCGATGGTTTATTGGGCGATCAACCCGTGCGGTTTATCGCGGTGGTGGCCGATCCTGACAACCGCTTCGTCCGCGCGCGCAATGGCGAGGTCGGTCTGCTGGAAGGTTGGGGCCTGGCCAAAGCGGTGGATGAAGTCATTACTGCGGATGCCGACAAACCTCAAAAACGCGCCTTGATCGCCATTGTCGATGTGCCGAGTCAGGCTTACGGCCGACGCGAAGAAGCCCTCGGCATTCATCAGGCCCTGGCCGGTGCGGCGGACAGCTATGCCCGCGCCCGTTTGGCCGGCCATGGGGTGATCGGTTTGCTGGTGGGCAAGGCGATGTCCGGGGCGTTTCTCGCTCATGGTTATCAGGCCAACCGGCTGATCGCGTTGCGCGATCCGGGGGTGATGGTGCATGCGATGGGCAAGGTTTCGGCGGCGCGAGTCACATTGCGCAGCGTCGAAGAGCTTGAAGCGCTGGCCGCCAGCGTGCCGCCGATGGCGTATGACATCGACAGCTTTGCCAGCCTGGGTTTGCTTTGGGAAACCTTGTCGGTGGATCAGATCGAGCAGCCGACGACGGCGGATCTGGCGCGGGTGAACGAGTGTCTGGTTCAGGCGATTGAAGATGTCGAGGCAGGTCGTCGCGATTTGAGCGGCCGCTTGGGTGCGAGCAATCGCGCCGCGTCGAGCAAGGTGCGCCAACTGCTGAGAGAGCAGTGGTGAACTCGCTTCTGGCCCACGACCTGCTGTGGGGGATGACCCCGGAGCAGTTGCCTGCGGAGGCGCCTGGGTGGGTGGTCGAGTCGATCAGCGCGGGTCAGCCGGTGGTGGTTCGGCGCGCGATGACCGCGCCGGATCAGATCGCGGTCGGCGTGCGCGGACGCTTGCGCGAGCAGCGTTATGCAACGTCGATGGCGATCACGGCGATTTCACGTCGGGTAAGGCCGGAAGAGCTTTGTCATGTCGAGACAGCTCGGGATCTCCCGGCTTTGCGAGCGCTGGCGAAATTGCGACCAATGCTCGACACCTGCGGTTGGGTGTGGGGTGTCAGCGGCAGCGCCGGGTTTGAATTGGCCAGTGGTTTTGCGGCGTTGCATGAGCGCAGCGATCTCGATTTGATTCTGCGTACACCGCAACCGCTGAGCCGACTTCAAGCGCAAGAGTTGGTGACTCTTCTCGGCACCGCTGAATGTCTGGTGGACATGCAGTTGCAGACGCCGAATGGCGCCGTGGCTCTGCGCGAATGGGCCGGCCCGTCGCAACGGGTACTGCTCAAAAACGCTCAGGTCGCCTGCCTGGTCACCGATCCCTGGAACCCGCAGGAGCAAGCAGCGTGAGCAGTTTGCTGGTGTTCCCCGGCCAGGGCGCGCAGCAACCGGGCATGCTCCATCGCTTGCCTCGGGAAACGCTGATCGAGGCGAGCGAGGTGCTGGGTGAAGATGTTTTGTTGCTGGATTCTGCCGAGGCGTTGCAGTCGACGAGGGCGGTTCAGTTATGCCTGCTGATCGCCGGAGTGGCAGCTTCACGTCAGTTGTTATTGAGCGCGGATTACGTGGCTGGATTGTCCATCGGCGCCTATCCGGCGGCGGTGGTTGCCGGTGCCTTGAGCTTCAGCGATGCGCTGCATCTGGTCAGCCTGCGCGGTGAGCTGATGCAGCAGGCTTATCCTCAGGGCTACGGCATGACCGCGATCATCGGTCTGGATCTGGCGGCGGTGGAAGGTTTGCTGGCGCAGGTTCATAGCCTCGACACGCCGGTTTACCTGGCCAACATCAACGCCGATAACCAAGTCGTCATCGCCGGCAGCGATGGTGCGATGAAAGCAGTTGCCGAGTTGGCGAAAGGGCGTGGCGCCGGACTGGCCAAGCGTCTGGCGGTCAGCGTGCCGTCCCACTGCCCGCTGCTGGAAACACCGGCAAAAACCCTGGTTGAAGCGTTCGCCAAGGTGCAATTGAAAACGCCGACCCTGGGTTACCTGAGCGGCAGTCGCGCCCGGCCTGTTATCAATCCCGAGGCGCTACGCGACGACCTGGCGTTCAACATGTGCCGCGTGGTGGATTGGCGCGGCACGGTGCAAAGCGCTTACGAGCGTGGCGTACGTCTACAGATCGAACTGCCGCCCGGTGCGGTGTTGACCGGGCTGGCGCGCCGGGTGTTCGAGCAGGGCACCGTGATTGCCTTCGACGGTGCGCGGCTCGATACCTTGCAGGCGCTGTTGCGTGAGGAGGGAAGCCGCCAACCCTAGATCACCGACTCAGGCTGCGAACGAAAAAAACAACAATTCCGACGATGCACTTTGAGGACTACAACAATGATTATTTACGGTGTGGCGTTTCTCGCCTTTTGTACCCTGGCGGGTATTTTTATCGGCGAACTGCTTGGCAAATTGATTGGCGTGCCGGCCAACGTGGGCGGCGTGGGTATCGCGATGCTGCTGTTGATCGGGCTCGGCAGCTACCTCAACAAAAGCGGTTGGTTCAAAGGCAAGACCGAGCAGGGCGTGGAGTTCTGGAGCGCGATCTACATCCCTATCGTGGTCGCCATGGCCGCGCAGCAAAACGTCTACGGTGCGCTCAAGGGTGGGCCGATGGCGATCCTGGCCGGTACGGTGGCAGTGGCCATTGCCTTCGCTCTGGTACCGGTACTGGTGCGTATCGGCAACAAGGCACCTGAACCTGTCACTCCACCAAAAACAGTAGGGTGATCACCATGTACGAATCGATGATGAAGGTGATTACCAGCTACGGGCTGATCAGTGGGTTTGCCATTGTCGGCGTAACCATGTGGCTGTCCTACTGGATTTCCAACACATTTACCAAAGGCCGCCTGCACGGTTCGGCCATCGCCATTCTGCTGGGCCTGCTGCTGTCTTACATCGGTGGCGCGTTGACCGGTGGCCAGAAAGGCGTGGTCGACATTCCGTTGCTCTCGGGTATCGGTCTGCTCGGCGGAGCCATGCTGCGAGACTTCGCCATTGTCGCCACGGCATTCGGTGTGAGTGTCGATGAGCTCAAACGAGCCGGCTTCGTCGGAGTTCTGGCACTGTTCGTAGGTGTTGGGACTTCGTTCATCGCAGGTGTCGCGGTGGCCATGGCGTTTGGTTATACCGATGCGGTTAGCCTGACCACCATCGGCGCGGGCGCGGTGACTTATATCGTCGGGCCGGTGACTGGCGCGGCTATCGGGGCCAGTTCGGAAGTCATGGCGCTATCGATTGCGGCTGGGCTGATCAAGGCGATTCTGGTCATGGTCATGACGCCGTTCGTGGCGCCGATGATCGGTTTGAACAATCCACGCAGTGCGGTGATTTTCGGTGGGTTGATGGGTACCTCCAGCGGTGTGGCCGGCGGGTTGGCGGCGACTGATCCGAAGCTGGTGCCTTATGGTTGCCTGACGGCGGCGTTCTATACCGCACTGGGCTGCCTGCTCGGGCCTTCGCTGCTGTTTCTGATCATGCGCGGATTGCTTGGCTAGGATTTGAATCCTTATTGACCGGGCTGTCGCCATCGCGGGCAAGCCACGCTCCCACAAGGACAGCGCATTTCCTGTGGGAGCGTGGCTTGCCCGCGATGCAGGCGCCACGGTCTGTCAGGCTTGCCGATTGGCATACATCCGACACTCCGCCAACAACGCCAGCAAATTTGGATCACGCTCCTTGGCCTTCAGAAACACCACGCCGATGTGCTGCTGCAACCGATACTTTTCCTGCAATGGAATCAGCTTCACCCGATTCTCATACACCGCCGCAATCCTTCCCGGCAGCAACGCATAACCGACTCCCGAGCTGACCATGCTCAGCAGGGTGAAGATGTCGTTGACCTGCATCGCCACCTTCGGCTCGAACCCCGCCTGCTTGAACACCCGAATACCGTCCTGGTGCGTGGCGAAGCCTTGGGTCAAGGTGATGAACGTCTCGTCGCGCACCTCGGCCAGGTCGACTTCGGTCCGTTGGGCAAAGGGCGAGTCCGCCGGGGTGGCGAGGAAGATGTCATCGGAAAACAGCGGGATCTGTTCGCAGTCCGGGTCGTTGACGCTGTCGTCCAGCGACACCAGGATCGCGTCGACTTCCATGTTCTTGAGCTTGTACAACAGGTCGATGTTCGAGCCCAGGATCAGGTCGATATTGAGTTCGCTGCGGCGAATTTTCAGGCCCATGATCAGCTGCGGTACGGTCTTCACCGTCAGCGAATACAGTGACCCAAGCTTGAAACGCTCAGCCGAGAACCCGGCAGCTTCGCGGGTCAGGCGCACGCTTTCGAGCACGTCCTGAATCAGCTTCTGCGCCCGTTCTTCCAGCACATAAGCGCTTTCGAGTGGGGTCAGGTTGCGGCCTTCGTGCTTGAATAGCGGGCAACGCAGGGCACTTTCCAGAGAATGGATGGCGCGGTGCACGCTGACGTTGCTGGTCTGCAACTCGGCGGCAGCGCGGGCGAGGTTGCCGGTGCGCATGAAGGCCAGGAACACCTCGAGTTTTTTCAGGGTCAACTCTTCATCGATCAGCATGGACGTGGCTCTTATTCGAATGGCTCGATTGTGCACATATGTGGGTTCTTGCAGGAGCTGTGTTCTGAAACATTGCGCTTTTAACCTTGAGGCCTGAGCCTTGCGCGCGGCGGTAATGAATTTTGAGGTGAGCAACACATGTATCACGGGGAAAGATTGAACGCCTGGACGCATTTGGTCGGGGCGGTGGCGGCGTTTGTCGGGGGTGTGTGGCTGCTGGTGATCGCCAGTATGGACGGCAGTCCGTGGAAGATCGTCAGCGTAGCGATTTACGCGTTTACCTTGCTGGTGCTCTACAGCGCCTCGACCGTGTATCACAGCGTTCGCGGGCGCAAGAAAGCAATCATGCAGAAGGTCGATCACTTTTCGATCTATCTGCTGATCGCCGGCAGCTACACACCGTTCTGCCTGGTGACCTTGCGCGGGCCGTGGGGCTGGACGCTGTTCGGGATTGTCTGGGGGCTGGCGCTGATCGGTATCCTGCAAGAGATCAAACCCCGCTCGGAAGCGCGGATTCTGTCGATCGTGATTTATGCGGTGATGGGCTGGATCGTGCTGGTGGCGGTCAAGCCGTTACTGGCGGCACTGGGCCCTGTCGGCTTTGCCTGGCTGGCGTCGGGCGGGGTGTTGTACACCGTGGGGATTGTCTTTTTTGCGCTGGACAGCCGTTTGCGCCATGCCCACGGGATCTGGCATCTGTTCGTGATTGCCGGCAGTTTGCTGCACTTTGTGGCGATTTGGTTTTATGTCTTGTGACTGCTTTTGTGGCGAGGGGGCTTGCCCCCGTTCAGTCGTAAATCCGGTTTATGCGTTGTATCTGAGAAGACGCGTTGCAAGACCGGGGCCGCTTCGCAGCCCAACGGGGCCAAGCCCTCTCGCCACAAGGCTCTAGAAATCGCCCCATAACTGCTGGGCCACCGCCAGCGCCACCACCGGCGCGGTTTCGGTACGCAACACGCGAGGGCCGAGGCGGGCGGCGTGAAAACCGCCAGCCTTGGCCTGCTCGACTTCAGCGTCGGACAATCCGCCTTCCGGGCCGATCAAAAACGCCAGCGTCGCCGGTTTCGCATGGCTCACCAGCGGTTCGGCCACCGGGTGCAGTACCAGTTTCAAGTCTGCCTCTGTCTGCTTCAGCCAATCGGCCAACAACAGCGGTGGATGAATCACCGGTACCCGTGAACGTCCGCACTGCTCGCAGGCGCTGATCGCCACCTGACGCCAGTGCATCAGGCGTTTGTCGGCGCGCTCGTCCTTGAGGCGGACTTCGCAGCGGTCAGTGAAAATCGGGGTGATTTCGCTGACGCCCAGTTCGGTGGCTTTCTGAATCGCCCAGTCCATCCGCTCGCCACGGGACAAACCCTGGCCGAGATGGACCGCAAGTGACGACTCGACCTGCCCGGCGAAGCTTTCATCGATGTTTACCACGACGCGCTTCTTGCCGACTTCCGCCAGCGTGCCGCGAAACTCATGGCCCGAGCCGTCGAACAATTGCACCGCATCACCCTCGGCCATGCGCAGCACACGGCTAATGTAATGGGCCTGGGCCTCGGGAAGCTCGTGTTCGCCGGTGCTTAAAGGGGCGTCGATAAAAAAGCGGGACAGTCTCATCTTGGGTCTCTGTAAAAAGTCGAATGTAGCAGCGTGCGCAATCAGCTTTTGTGGCGAGGGAGCTTGCTCCCGCTGGACTGCGCAGCAGTCCCTCTTTTGGGGCCGCTTCGCGACCCAGCGGGAGCAAGCTCCCTCGCCACAGGGTTTCTCGGTGACTTCTAGCCCGGATCGCGATAGCCCGGATGAAAGTCCTTAGGCACCGCCACGCTGACGCTGTCACGGGTGGCGATGTCGATGCCTTCGCTGGCCACCTCGGCCAGAAAATCGATCTGCTCCGGGGTAATCACGTACGGCGGCAGGAAATACACCACGCTGCCCAACGGCCGCAATAAAGCACCCCGCTCCAGCGCATGCTGGAACACGGTCAAACCGCGACGTTCTTGCCACGGGTAAGCGGTCTTGCTGGCCTTGTCCTTGACCATCTCGATGGCCAGCACCATGCCGGTCTGGCGCACTTCGGCAACGTTCGGGTGATCGGCCAGGTGCGCGGTGGAGGAGGCCATGCGCTGGGCCAGGGCCTTGTTGTTCTCGATGACGTTGTCTTCTTCGAAGATATCCAGGGTCGCCAATGCCGCCGCGCACGCCAGCGGATTGCCGGTGTAGCTGTGGGAGTGCAGGAAGGCGCGCAGGGTCGGGTAGTCGTCGTAGAAGGCGCTGTAGACCTCATCGGTGGTCAGGCAGGCCGCCAACGGCAGGTAACCGCCGGTCAGGGCCTTGGACAGGCAGAGGAAATCCGGGCGGATGCCGGCCTGTTCGCAGGCGAACATCGTTCCGGTGCGGCCGAAGCCGACGGCGATTTCGTCGTGGATCAGGTGTACGCCATACCGATCACAGGCTTCGCGTAGCAACTTCAGGTACACCGGGTGGTACATGCGCATCCCGCCGGCGCCCTGAATCAGCGGTTCCAGGATCACGGCAGCCACGGAGTCGTGGTTGTCGGCCAGCGTCTGCTCCATGGCGGCGAACATATTGCGTGAATGTTCTTCCCAGCTCATGCCCTCGGGGCGCAGGTAGCAATCCGGGCTCGGCACCTTGATCGTGTCCATCAGCAGGGCTTTGTAGGTTTCGGTGAACAGCGGCACGTCGCCCACCGCCATCGCCGCCATGGTCTCGCCGTGGTAGCCGTTGGTGAGGGTGACGAAGCACTTCTTGTTCGGCTGGCCGCGGTTGAGCCAGTAGTGAAAGCTCATTTTCAGCGCAACTTCGATGCACGACGAACCGTTATCGGCATAGAAGCACCGGGTCAGGCCTTCGGGCGTCATCTTCACCAGACGCTCGGACAATTCAATCACCGGCTGATGGCTGAAACCGGCGAGGATCACGTGTTCCAGCTGATCGACCTGATCCTTGATGCGCTGGTTGATCCGCGGGTTGGCGTGACCGAACACATTGACCCACCAGGAGCTGACCGCGTCGAGGTAGCGTTTGCCTTCGAAGTCTTCAAGCCACACGCCTTCACCGCGCTTGATCGGGATCAGCGGCAGCTGTTCGTGGTCTTTCATCTGGGTGCAGGGATGCCACAACACCGCGAGATCGCGTTGCATCCACTGATTATTCAGGCCCATTTTCAGTCTCCTCGAGGCGGCTCGCTTGGTGCGCGGGCAAACAATCGCGCAAGCCTATGCAATGCGCGTCATGGGGACAACCCATTGTGTCGATTGAGCTACTTTGTATAAGGAGATAGACGTTGCTGGCGGCGTTTTGATGGCTGACGTATTCTTCGCGGCTCTTTGAGTCGTCTGACTCGTAAAACCGCTATTTCCTCGTGTATTTCCGGAGTTCGCTGAATGTCTGCTGGTTGGCTGCGCGCCTGTGCGCTGGTGATGTTGGGGCTGTTCAGCGTTTCGGCGCTGGCCAAGGATAAAACGGCGATCGTGGTCGGCGGCGGGCTCTCGGGCCTCACTGCTGCTTACGAACTGCAAAGCAAGGGTTGGCAGGTCACCCTGCTGGAATCCAAACCGACCCTGGGCGGTCGCTCTGGCATGGCCACCAGTGAGTGGATCGGCAACGACAAGACCCAACCGGTGCTGAACAAGTACGTCTCGACATTCAAGCTGACCACCACGCCAGCCCCTGAATTCGTGCGCACCCCAGGCTATCTGATCGATGGCGAATACTTCACCGCTGCCGATCTGGCGACTAAACAGCCGGCCACCAGCGACGCGCTGAAACGCTACGAAAAGACTCTGGATGATCTGGCGCGTTCGATCGAGGACCCGCAAAACCCGGCCGCCAACAGCACGCTGTTTGCCCTGGACCAGATCAACGTGTCCAACTGGCTCGATCGCTTGAATCTGCCAGCCACTGCGCGTCAGTTGGTGAATCAGCAGATTCGTACCCGCTATGACGAACCTTCGCGCCTGTCGTTGCTGTACTTTGCACAACAGAGCCGCGTCTACCGGGGCATTGCCGACCGTGACCTGCGCGCTTCGCGTCTGCCCGGCGGCAGCCCGGTGCTGGCCCAGGCTTTCGTCAAACAACTGAAAACCATCAAGACCAGCTCCCCGGTTTCGGCCATTACTCAGGACAAGGACGGCGTGACCGTCAAGGTCGGCAGTGTTGGCTATCAGGCCGATTACGTCGTACTGGCCGTGCCGTTGCGCGCACTGAGCAAGATCCAGATGACTCCGGCGCTGGATGCCCAGCACATGGGCGCCATCAAAGGCACCAACTACGGCTGGCGTGATCAGATCATGCTGAAGTTCAAGACGCCGGTGTGGGAAAGCAAGGCGCGCATGTCCGGCGAAATCTACAGCAACACCGGCCTTGGCATGTTGTGGGTTGAGCCGGCCCTGAAGGGCGGCGCCAACGTGGTGATCAACCTGTCCGGCGACAACGCGCGGGTAATGCAGGCCTTCGGCGACAAGCAGATGGTCGATCAGGTACTGATTCGTTTGCATGCGTTTTATCCACAGGCACGCGGTTCGTTCACCGGTTATGAAATCCGTCGCTACAGCACCGACCCGTCAATGGGCGGCGCTTACCTGGCCTTCGGCCCGGGCCAGATCAGCAAGTACTGGCGCCTGTGGGAACGCCCACTGCAACGGGTAGCCTTTGCCGGCGAACACACCGACACGATGTACCCAGGCACCCTGGAAGGCGCATTGCGCACCGGTCAGCGTGCGGCCAGTCAGGTTGAAGACCTGGCGGCGGGCAAATCGTTTGAACCGGCGAAGGTTGTGCCGGCGGCGACCGCGGCGGCGGCAGGCGCGGTAGCGGCGAAGAAAGGCAACTTCTTCAGCAACATGTTTGGTGGCTCGTCTGATAAAGCGGCCGACAAACCAGAACCGGCCAAGGCTGAAGTGAAAGCTGAAGAGTCCAAGCCTGGCTTATTCTCGCGGATGTTCGGCGGCGGTTCCGACAAGGCCCCGGCCAAGGCGCCAGAACCAGTGGCACCGGTTGCTCCAGCTCCAGCTCCAGCCCCTGTACCTGCGCCGGCTCCAGTGGCCGCACCGGTTGAGGCACCGAAGCCAGCGGTGCCGGTGAAAGCCGAGCCTGCCAAGAAGGCCCCGGCCAAAGCACCCGTGAAAAAGCCTGCTGCCAAAACCGAGACCAAAAAGGCTCCGGCCAAGGCGACGGTAAAAAAGCCTGAACCGGTGAAGAAACCAGCGACCAGTACCGCCGCGAAGACCCCAGCGGCGACTGAAACCAAGACGCAGTAAGTCCTGGAATCAAAAAAAGCGCGGCATCTCTGCCAAATGCCAGTCAGTTAAGCGAAATCCCTGTGGGAGATTCTATGGTTGAGGGGAAGCCCCTCAACCGGCTTTGGGTTGGTATTCGCTCTGTCCTTTCAGTAGAGCGAATACGATCCGAGCAAGCTTGCGAGCCAGTATCACCAGCGCCTGAGTGGTGCTGAAGCCTCGAGCTCTTTGCTCTTCGTAAAAGCCTTTCCAGGCTGGCGTACGACTGGCCGACATGGCCGCGTTGTGCAGAAGCCGGCGAGCTTCCGGGTCACCTCGCTTGGTCAAGCTCCGGCGACCGTCTTTTTGTCCCGACTTCGACACCCGTAAATCCATTCCCAGAAAGGCAATAAAGGCATCTGCGTTTCTGAAGTCGCCCCGCTGAAACGCCGTGAGCAAGCGAGCCCCGGTCAGAAATCCGATGCCTTCAACTTTCAGGCAACGCTTCAACTGGCCGAGCAAACCGGCTTCTTTCAGATGATCGTTAATCGTCTTCTCGACCAGCGTCTCAAGCTGCTGCATCGATTTCACTTGCTCGGCAAAAGCCGCCTTCAGCAGCGGCTCATTCGCCCAGCTTTGCACCAGGCCGACTCGAGCCTGAACCAAGGCTGCGCGACGACGAAAAAGGCTCAAGAGCTGGCGGTACAGCGGTGATGGCGGGGTCCAAGGATGAAGATCATCACCCTCGTTCTTCAGATAGCGAGCGAGTAGCCTGGCATCCAGCGCGTCGGTTTTGGCGCGGACATTCACCCCTTTGCGGTAATGGCTGAGTTCGTAGCCACCCACCATGTAAATCACGCAGCCGGCCTCATAGGCCAGATCGGCGAACTCCAGGTGATAGATATTGGTCGATTCAATGGCAATAGCGACAGTCCCCGACAAGGCCTTCAACCACTTCTTGATGGCTGCCTTGTTGTTGGGAATCGTTTCAAGCAGGTCAAGTTCGGCGTGATAGATCACCAGTTCATTCTTGGCAACATCCACGCCTACGATCGGCTTTGAGACAGAAACCAGCATTGCCATTAAATTTCCTCCGGGATATGGTTTTGAGCACTTGAAGGGCTCACCCAGAGGCGCAGGCTTGTTCCTATCGTCGGTCTAGCCAGATGCATTCTTTATCGGCGCTTGGGTGAAAGGAGGAGGGGCGAAATCTCCCACGGATCTGTACTGCGTCAACAGTCAGAATCGGGCTTTGTCCCTCCTCCTCCCTTCAAGTCCTACCATACAAGCGGGCTTGCTCGCGAATGCGTCGGGTCAGCCAACATCAATGCTGAATGACACACCGTCTTCGCGAGCAAGCCCGCTCCCACAGGTTTCGTTCCTTAACTGACAGGCATCACTGCCGCGCTTTTTTATGTGTTGCTGCTGATTGTGCTTTGAGGCTAATCCAGATCGACAATATGGACTTCGTCGCTTTGGTAGTCGCTGATATAGGCACGGTTGTGTTGATCAAGCACCATGTCATACGGTTCGAAAGCGCCAGGGATGGGGATCCTGCGAACAATCTCATGCGTGGCGGTATTAACTTCCACGACCTCTTTTTTGGTTTGATCAACGGCATAAGCGTTGTTTTCGCCAAACACTATTTTTCCTTCGCAAGTCACAAAATCGAAATGCCGGGTGGTCGATGATCGAGTGTCCAGCACCGTAAGTTTTCGAGCGTCCAGACCCACGATATACACGCTGCTGCCATCAGGACTGACAGTAACCGCTGACGGATATTGTTCGGTTTTGATGATGTTGATGACTTCGAAAGTCTTGCTGCTGATGACCGTGAGCGCGTCCCGATAGGGGCCGGTAGGGGAATTGGTACTGGAAATATAAAGACGCGAATCGTCCTGGCTGATATCCACACTGATGGACGGAGAGGGTAACCCTCGCACTCTGCTCACCGCATAAGTGTGGGTGTCAATAATTGCCAACCATTCTTTCTCATGTCGAACAGTGACGTAAACATGCTTCCCGTCTCGGCTCGCGACGACGCCCCAAGGGTGTCTTCCCACCGTGACGTTACCCACCGCGTATGTTTCGGTATCAATAACCGATACCGAGCTTGAACCGTAGTTGGTCACGTAAGCTCTTTTTCCAGCGGGGTCGAGGGCGATGCTTTGGGGGTAACGCTCGACGGCGATAATGCAGATTACCTTTTTGTTCCGGGTGTCGATGACTGACACATTGCTTGAAATGTAATTGCAAACAAAAACCCGTACCCCATCATCGCTGATGGCTATTCCTCGTGGTCCTTCCCCTACAGCTATCGAATCGTTGTGCGTTGTCACGGGGGATGAACTCGAATTGTGACTCATGATAGAACTCCTGTTCGGGACGCTCGGACAAACGCCCGAGTTCAAGTTCATCAATGACCAGAAGTGACATCTACTGGCAGATATGACAGTTCTGACGAGTGGCAAAGGCTCTTGGAAGTGAAAATGCGGACGGCGTCTGAAAATTTTTCCTCCGGTTAACACTCTCTTAACATCTCGCCCCCAAGGTCTTGATCGTATTTCTCGATATTTCAGAGCGAAATTTTCCGCTTTAAATCAATAGATAACTCGATAGTCTTGGGCGCAGTTCTTACAGGATTTGGGCAATGCAGCTACGTAACTCTTCTTCCCGCTACGGTTGGGTCAGCATCTTCATGCACTGGGGTGTGGCGCTCGCGGTCTTCGGCCTGTTTGCATTGGGGTTGTGGATGATCGGTCTCGACTACTACAGCGTTTGGCGCAAAGACGCGCCGGATCTGCACAAGAGCATTGGTCTGGTGTTGTTCGCCGTTATGTCACTGCGGGTATTGTGGCGTTTCATCAGCCCACCGCCGTCACCTCTGCAAAGCTATAGCCGCATGACGCGCCTCAGTGCCGTGTTCGGTCATTCCTTCCTCTATCTCAGTCTGTTCGCTGTGATGATTGCCGGTTACTTGATTTCCACCGCAGACGGTGTCGGGATTCCGGTGTTTGGTCTGTTTGAAGTTCCTGCACTGGTTTCCGGACTACCGGACCAGGCAGACACCGCGGGTGTGATCCATTTGTACCTGGCCTGGGTGCTGGTAATTTTTTCCGGTCTCCATGCGTTGGCAGCATTGAAACACCACTTTATCGATCGTGATGCGACCCTGACGCGAATGCTGGGACGCAAAGCCTGATGTTCAACCTCGACTCCCAAGGAATAGAAAGCATGTTGAAAAAGACGCTCGCCGCTCTGGCAATCGGTTCTGCTCTGCTGTCCGCTAACGTGATGGCGGCCGATTACGTGGTCGACAAAGAAGGCCAGCACGCCTTCGTTGACTTCAAGATCAGCCACCTGGGCTACAGCTACATCACCGGTACCTTCAAGGATATCGACGGCAAGTTCAGCTTCGACGCTGCCAAACCTGAAGACAGCAAAATCGAGTTCAATGTGCGCACCGCCAGCGTGTTCACCAACCACGCCGAACGTGACAAGCACATCGCCAGCGGTGATTTCCTGAACGTGGGCAAATTCGCCGACGCCAAGTTCGTCTCCACCAGCGTCAAATCCACCGGCAAAAACGCCGCAGGCAAAGACACCGCCGACGTGACCGGTAACCTGACCCTGTTGGGTGTGACCAAGCCAATCGTGGTCAAGGCCACCTTCCTGGGTGAAGGCAAGGATCCATGGGGCGGCTACCGTGCCGGTTTCGAAGGCACCACCAGCATCAAGCGTTCCGATTTCGGCAAACAGAAAGACCTGGGCCCAGCGTCCGACGCGGTTGAGCTGTACGTTACGTTTGAAGGTGTCAAAGCGAAGTGAATTTCGTCTCTTGAACAAAAACGCCCCTGATCTCGCGATCCGGGGCGTTTTTTTTCTGATGGGTTCGGGCCAACCGCTATTTCTGTGATCGGCACATAACCCTGTAGGAGCGAGGCTTGCCCGCGAAGGCGTCATCAGCTACGCCGCAGAAACCGGGTCGCCCCCTTCGCCGGCAAGCCTGGCTCCTACAGGGTTACGTTGAAGCATAAAAAAATGCCCCTGATCTTGCGATCCGGGGCATTTTTCATGGCTTTGAAAAACTCAGCGGTTGCGGGTCAGCAACGCTGGTTTTTCGCCGCGCGGGCGGCCTGGCAGTTGATCCAGTTGCTCAGGTGTCGGGAAACGATCGCTTTTCGACTCCTTGTGAATGATCTTCGGCGCCGGCCCTCGCGGGTTTTGCACGGTCGGTTCCGGACGCGGCTGTTCGTCACGGGCCGGGCGGCGGTTGCGGGACTCTTCGCGACGGGCCTGGCCGTCACGTGGAGCACCGTTGCGTGGGCCGCTACGCTTGGCCGGCGGAGTACCAGTGGTTGCGCCACTGCTGTTGCGCGGACCGTTCTGACGACCTTGTGGCTGACCGGTACGCGGAGTGCTCGCGCCTGCGCCTTGTGCCGGTGCGCCGGGACGGCGGCCACGGCCCTGAGCCGGTTTGGCTTGAGGAACGTAATCGACGCGGTTACCGAAGTTATCGACATCGTCGTCCAGGAACTCGTCTGGAGCACGATCAGCGGCGGCGCGTGGTGCCGGACGCTGTTGCTCGCGGGCCGGAGTGCCTTCGCGCGGCTTGTGTTCACGTGCAGGGCGCTCGCCTCGGCCAGTGGCAGCAGGTTTTTCCTTGCCGCCCTTGTCCTTGCCCTTGTCTTTACGACCGCCACCACCACCGCTGCCGTTCGGACCGTCGCCGCGCGGGCCACGTGGGTTGCGCGGGTTACGCACATCCGGACGCTCGCGAACTTCCGGTTTCTCGGCTTCCACGGCGCTGGAATCGAAGCCCATCAGGTCGCCATCGGCGATTTTCTGCTTGGTCATGCGCTCGATGCTTTTCAGCAGTTTTTCTTCGTCCGGAGCCACCAGCGAGATCGCCTCGCCCGAACGACCGGCACGGCCGGTACGACCGATGCGGTGAACGTAGTCTTCGTCGACGTTTGGCAGTTCGAAGTTGACCACGTGGGGCAACTGGTCGATGTCCAGGCCGCGAGCGGCGATGTCGGTGGCAACCAGGATGCGCACTTCACCGGCCTTGAAGTCGGCCAAAGCTTTGGTGCGGGCGTTCTGGCTCTTGTTGCCGTGGATGGCGACGGCGGTAAGGCCGTGCTTGTCCAGGTACTCGGCCAGACGGTTGGCGCCGTGCTTGGTGCGGGTGAACACCAGCACCTGTTCCCAGGCACCGGCGGTGATCAGGTGCGCCAGCAACGAACGCTTGTGGCTGGCAGCCAGGCGGAATACGCGTTGTTCGATCCGCTCGACCGTGGTGTTCGGCGGCGTGACTTCAATGCGTTCCGGGTTGTGCAGCAGCTTGCCGGCGAGGTCGGTGATGTCTTTGGAGAACGTCGCCGAGAACAGCAGGTTCTGGCGTTTGCTCGGCAGACGGGCGAGGACCTTTTTCACGTCATGGACAAAGCCCATGTCGAGCATGCGGTCGGCTTCGTCCAGTACGAGGATTTCCACGTGGGACAGATCGACACTGCCTTGGCCGGCGAGGTCGAGCAGGCGACCAGGGCAGGCCACCAACACGTCGACGCCGCGGGACATGGCCTGAACCTGCGGGTTCATGCCAACGCCGCCGAAGATGCAGGCGCTGACGAACTTCAGGTCACGGGCATAGACCTTGAAGCTCTCGTGTACCTGGGCTGCGAGTTCGCGGGTTGGGGTCAGGACCAGTACGCGCGGTTGGCGCGGGCCGTGACGCTGGGATTTGTCCGGGTGACCGTTGGGAAACAACCGCTCCAGAATCGGAAGGGCGAAGCCGCCGGTTTTACCAGTACCTGTCTGTGCCGCAACCATCAGGTCGCGACCTTGCAACACGGCGGGAATGGCCCGCTGTTGCACCGGAGTAGGCTCGGTATAGCCCGCTGCCTCGATGGCGCGGACTAAAGCCTCGGAGAGACCGAGGGAAGCAAAGGACATGAGTAATCCTGTTTTAGTTAGGGCTTGGCCCAATGGGAGTCTTGCCTGGCGCGAATGGCGTTTAAGAGGACGCAATCCCGTCCGGTCCTGCTGGGTCTCGAAGGCTCATCTGGAGCGCTCGCGCGGGCTGAAAAGCTGCGCTGTAGCGGTTCGAGATGCCTTGAACAAGTCCGAGCGTCCGGGCGTGAGCCTGGCGGGAAGGCCGGAGTATAACAGAGCAATCACTGCGTGCCGCTTTCCCGCTGCTCAACGGTTTTTCCGCCGGTTGCGGTGGCGCTTGCGGCCCGTGCTTCGATGGTCGGGCCGGCGCCATAGCGGGCGCTCAGTTCGGCGTAGGCGGGCTCGCGCTTGAAGCGTTTGAGCTCGGCACCGAAACGCTGCACCAACAAATCCATCCCGGCGTTGCGGCGTACCGCCAGAAACTGGCTCTGCTGGCTGATGACGGTCGGGTTTTCGGTGATCTTGTCGCGTATGTTCAGTTGATCGAGCAAATGCTGGCCAACCCGGCGATCGGTGATCATCAAGTCGATCCGGCCGCGCACCAGTTTGCCGAAATTGGCTTCATGGGTGGGCGCCGGTTCCCGGGTGAACAGTGTCGATTCGCTGAAGTCCTTGCTGTACAGGTAGCCCGGCGAGGTGCCGATGGTCAGGCCTTTCAGATCGTCCAGGATGCGAAACGGATACGGCCGGTCGTTGGCGTAGAACATCACGAACTCGACTTGCGAGAGCGGTTCGCTGGGGTAGAGCAGGGTCGCGTCGCGTTCATCACTGTGGAAAATATCCAGCGCACCATCCGCCTGGCCTTGCTCGAGCATTGACAGGCAGCGTTTCCACGGCAGGAACTGCCATTCCACATCGATCCCGAGGCGTTTGAAGACAATGGCGGTGGTTTCGTAGTCGAGTCCCAGAGACTTGCCGTTTTCCTCGTACACGTAAGGTGCCCAGGGTTCGGTGACAATACGCAACTGCTCGCCCCGAGCGGTGAAGCTCAGGCAAGTGAACAGAAGCACGGTCAGTAACTGAGCGATCAGAGGCATGGCTTGAGATTACGACGAGAAATCATAAAGAGCCAGAAAGCGGATCCAGAAGCTCTGGTTCAAGACATTGCCGCACAATAACAGGGCACCAAAAAGCAAAAGATCGCAGCCTTCGGCATTGCCCACCGGTGCGTAGGAGTTGCCGAAGGTTGCGATCCTTTGATCTTGCTTTTGCTTGTGGCTTTTTTCTTAACGCGGCAACTTCAGGTTGTTCCACACCGCCAGACTCGCTTCGGCCTGGTTCAATGTGTAGAAATGCAGCCCTGGAGCTCCACCCTGCAGCAGGCGTTCGCACATTTCGGTGATGACTTGCTCACCAAAGCCTTGGATGCTTTGGGTGTCGTCGCCGTAGGCTTCCAGCTGCTTGCGGATCCAGCGCGGGATTTCCGCACCGCAAGCGTCAGAGAAGCGCGCCAGCTTGCTGTAGTTGGTGATCGGCATGATCCCCGGCACGATCGGAATGTTCACGCCCATTGCCCGTACACGCTCGACGAAATAGAAGTAGCTGTCGGCGTTGAAGAAGTACTGGGTGATCGCACTGTCGGCGCCAGCGTTGGCCTTACGCACGAAGTTGGTCAGATCCTCTTCGAAATTGCGCGCTTGCGGATGCATCTCCGGATAAGCGGCGACTTCGATGTGGAAATGATCGCCGGTCTCTTCACGAATGAATTCAACCAGGTCGTTGGCGTGGCGCATCTCGCCGCTGGCCATGCCCATGCCAGACGGCAGGTCACCGCGCAAGGCAACAATACGCTTGATACCGGCTGCCTTGTATTGAGCCAGCAGGCCGCGCAGGTCGTCCTTGCTGTCGCCCACGCAAGACAGATGCGGTGCGGCAGGGATTTTGACTTCACTTTCAAGTTGCAACACGGTGTTGAGGGTGCGATCACGAGTCGAACCGCCAGCGCCGTAGGTGCAGGAGAAGAAGTCAGGATTGTAGGTTGCCAGATGACGGGCAGTGGCGATCAGTTTTTCATGCCCAGCATCGGTCTTCGTAGGGAAGAACTCGAAGCTGTAGCGACGGTCTTGGGACATGGTCATATCCTTGGAAACACGTAAGCCTGGAAGACGTGCACATCCCAATGTGGGAGCCGGCTTGCTCGCGAAAGCGGTGGGTCAGACGACATTAATGTTGAATGATAAACCGCCTTCGCGAGCAAGCCCGCTCCCACAAGGGAGAGCAGGCAGCAGGACCAATCAGTAGCGGTAAGCGTGCGGCTTGAACGGGCCTTCGACGGTCACGCCGATGTAGTCAGCCTGTTGTTTGGTCAGTTGAGTGACCACGCCACCGAAACCGCGGACCATTTCCAGGGCCACTTCTTCGTCGAGTTTTTTCGGCAGTACTTCAACGGTCAGGCGCTCGGCTTTCTGGGCTGGCGACAGGTCGGCGTACTTCTGGCCGAACAGGAAGATCTGTGCCAGAACCTGGTTGGCGAACGAACCGTCCATGATGCGGCTTGGGTGGCCAGTGGCGTTACCCAGGTTAACCAGGCGGCCTTCGGCCAGCAGGATCAGGTAGTCGTCGTTCTGGGCGTCGAACGCGCCAGGACCGGTACGGTGGATCTTGTGAACCTGTGGCTTCACTTCTTCCCACGCCCAGTTCTTGCGCATGAAAGCGGTGTCGATTTCGTTGTCGAAGTGGCCGATGTTGCAGACAACAGCGCGCTTCTTCAGGGCTTTGAGCATGTTCGCGTCGCAAACATTGACGTTACCGGTGGTGGTCACGATCAGGTCGATCTTGCCCAGCAGCGCTTTGTCGATGCTTGCTTCGGTACCGTTGTTGATACCGTCGATGAACGGCGAAACCAGTTCGAAACCGTCCATGCAGGCTTGCATGGCGCAGATCGGGTCGACTTCGGAGACTTTAACGATCATGCCTTCCTGACGCAGGGACTGGGCCGAGCCCTTGCCCACGTCACCGTAACCGATGACCAGCGCTTGCTTGCCGGACAGCAGGTGGTCGGTACCGCGCTTGATAGCATCGTTCAGGCTGTGACGGCAGCCGTACTTGTTGTCGTTCTTGCTCTTGGTCACCGAGTCGTTGACGTTGATGGCCGGGATTTTCAGCTCGCCCTTGGCCAGCATGTCCAGCAGGCGGTGAACGCCAGTGGTGGTTTCTTCGGTCACGCCGTGGACGCGGTCCAGGATCGCCGGGTATTTCTTGTGCAGCAGCTCGGTCAGGTCGCCGCCGTCGTCGAGGATCATGTTGGCATCCCAAGGCGCGCCATCTTTCAGGATGGTTTGCTCCAGGCACCACTCGTACTCTTCTTCGGTTTCACCTTTCCAGGCGAAAACCGGGATACCAGCAGCGGCGATAGCGGCAGCGGCCTGGTCTTGAGTCGAGAAAATGTTGCAGGACGACCAACGCACTTCGGCACCCAGGGCAACCAGGGTTTCGATCAGCACGGCAGTCTGAATGGTCATGTGGATGCAGCCGAGGATCTTCGCGCCTTTGAGCGGTTGCTCGGCGGAGTACTTGCGGCGCAGACCCATCAGGGCTGGCATTTCGGATTCGGCGATGATGGTTTCGCGACGGCCCCAGGCAGCCAGGGACATGTCGGCGACTTTGTAATCGTTAAAATCTACAGGCGTGATAACAGCGCTCATAAAGAGCCTCCATTCGTAATGTATGCGAATGGGCGCCGTTGTGCGTTTAGTGTCCGACCGTGGCCAGTCAACGCCCCATCCGAGCCTGACAGGTCGAACCTGCTGCAGCGCCCCTCGGACAGGTGGCGGGAAAACGGTAACAAGTGAAAGTTACCGTTTTGAAACGGTGGCGATTATAGCCGTGTAGACGATACTTCCAAAGCGTTTCTGTTGGTCAATGTCCGAACGGTAATCGAGACCATAGTCGATGCTTAATAGAGCTTAAGGGTAGTGCTCTGCCATGATGCAGGGCATCAAAGGCAAGACGGTCAGGAGTGAGTATGAATTTCCACACCCGCAAATGGGTAAAACCCGAAGACCTCAACCCCAACGGCACGCTGTTCGGCGGCAGTTTGCTGCGCTGGATCGACGAAGAAGCGGCGATCTACGCCATCGTCCAGCTGGGTAATCAGCGCGTGGTCACCAAATACATTTCCGAAATCAACTTTGTCAGTGCCTCGCGTCAGGGCGACATCATCGAGCTGGGCATCACGGCGACCGAGTTCGGTCGCACCTCGATCACGCTGACCTGTGAAGTGCGTAACAAAATCACCCGCAAGAGCATCCTGACGGTGGAGAAGATGGTTTTCGTGAACCTGGGCGAAGACGGCCTGCCCGCGCCGCACGGCCGGACCGAGATCAGGTACGTCAAAGACCAGTTCAAGGATGATGACATCGGCGAGTAATTGCCGCTTCTGTGGCGAGGGAGCTTGCTCCCGTTGGGGTGCGAAGCGGCCCTGAAATCTGTCATCGGGTTCTTTCAGGCAGACTTCACGTCAGCTTACGACTGCTTCGCAGCCGAGCGGGAGCAAGCTCCCTCGCCACAGGGCTTGCTTCGTTCTACCGGATAGTGAACAGCTCCGAACCCCGCGTGTCGTATCTAAACGACACGCCACTGGTTCAGGTGCTTTATGGACACGCCAAAAGACGGCAAGACCCCGGACCTCTCGGCGCAAGAACAGCGCGAGGTCGACAAGAATCAGCCACCGCGCGCGGCGGTGCTGCACGAAATCATTCGTACCCAAGGTGATCAGGAACTCGAGCGCAGCGTTGCGGCGCTGTGGTGGTCGGCTCTGGCTGCCGGCCTGACCATGGGCTTGTCGCTGATGGGCATGGGGCTGCTCAACTCGCGTCTGCCAGACGGCGAAGGCTTCAAGGTGATCGCCAGTTTCGGTTACTGCGCAGGTTTTCTCGCGGTGATTCTCGCCCGTCAGCAACTCTTTACCGAAAACACCCTGACCGCCGTGCTGCCGATCATGAGCAAACCTACGCTGGGTAACTTCGGTCGGCTTTTGCGGCTGTGGACGGTGGTGCTGGTGGGCAACCTCTGCGGCACCTTGCTGGTGGCGTATGTCATGTTGCATCTGCCGATTTTCGACACCAAGACCGATCTGGCCTTCCTCGACATCGGGCGCAAGGTCATGGAGAACGACGCCAGCAAAATGTTCGCCAAAGGCATCATCTCCGGCTGGATGATCGCCACCATGGTCTGGATGATCCCGTCCATGGAAAGCGCCAAGATGTGGATCATCATCCTCATCACCTATTTCATGGCGCTGGGCGATTTCACCCACATCGTGGTCGGATCGGTCGAGGTCTCGTACCTGGTGTTTGCCGGCGAGTTGCCGTGGAAGGATTTCTGGCTGGTGTTCGCAGGTCCCACGCTGGTGGGGAATATCATCGGTGGCAGTTTTATCTTCGCATTGATCAGTCACGCGCAGATTCGCAGTGAAGGCGGGCCGTCGAAGACATCTGCGGAACGGGGTCAGGAACCCGAACCGCAGAAGATCGAAAATGAAGGGTAGCGCAATTCCATGTGGGAGCGGGCTTGCTCGCGAAGGCGGTGTGTCAGGCGACATGAATCTTGACTGTGCCGCCGCCTTCGCGAGCAAGCCCACACATTAACTGGCTGGCATTTAGCCGGACACATTGACCGTGGCAGCACTGCGACGTTGCAGGTAGATGAAGAGCAGTGCCGTCAACCCGCTGACCAGTGCGCCGGTCCACGGCAAGTCCGCCAGGTCCGCACCACTGGCCACAACCAACCCGCCAATCCACGGCCCGGCTGCGTTGCCGAGATTGAATGCGCTTTGATTCAACGTCGACCCGAGATTCGGCGCCTCATGGGCCTGATCGATGATCAGGCATACGCAGGCCGAAGACCGTTCTCGGTGAGAGCGGGCAGAGGCAGGCATTATTGGAATTAGTGTGTGCGCAACTGAGTGCGGCGTGGTCGTTTGCAGTATAAACAGCTGCGGACATGGCGAATCAATTTTCTGCCCCGCTTTATGCAGGAGCACGGCTTGCCGGCGCTGGCGATCTTGACAACGATATCGCCGGCAAGCCGTGCTCCTGCAAGGGAGAGACGGGCAACAAAAAGGAGTGTGCCGTGCTTGCGACGGTTCTGGTGTTGGTGGCAGCGCTGTTGCACGCGGCGTGGAATACCCTGATCAAATTCAGCGCGGAGCGGCTGTTGGTGGTGGCCTGCATGGACAGCGTGGCGCTGCTGTTTGTCGCCCTGATGCTGCCCTTCGTGGCGCTTCCGCCTCTGGTAATGTGGCCGTGGATTTTGGCGTCGGCGGCATTCGAGCTGCTTTATCGCTACCTGCTGATCCAGGCCTATCGAGTCGGCGATCTCGGTCTGGTCTATCCGTTGATGCGCGGCCTGTCGCCGCTGGGTGGTGCTGGCACTGACGCTGATCTTCGCCGCAGAAGTGCTGACGGCCCAGCAGGTTTTCGGGATTTTGCTGATCCCGTTCGGCATGTTGTGTCTGCTTTGGCAGGGCGGTGGCGGGGTGCGTCTGCCGTGGTCGATGCTGCCGGTGGTGGCGCTGATCGGGTTGTGCATCGGTTGCTATACCTTCATCGATGGCCAGGCCCTGCGGCGCTGGTCCCATCCGCTGGATTATCTGGTTTGGGTTACCTTGTTCAGCGCCTGGCCGTTTCCATTGCTGGCGCTGCTGCGCAAGCGGCCGGCGTTCATGCTGTTCTGGCGTGAGCAGTGGCGGTTGGGGCTGGCAGTCGGGTTCTGCGTATTGTTTAGCTACGCTCTGGTGCTGTGGGCCATGCAGCTCGGCTCGATTGCCGAAGCGGCGGCGCTGCGCGAGATCAGCGTGATTCTGGTGGTGCTGTTCGGTATGCGTTACCTGAAAGAACCTTTCGGCAGACCGCGGCTCTTAGCCTGTGGGCTGGTGCTGATCGGCATGTTGGTGATGAAGTTTTAGTCGCCCCTGATGGAATTCGATTTTCTATAACTTGAAGAAGGGACTGTGTTATGACAGTTGCTCTGTGGTGCATTTTGATTGCGATCTGCTTGCCTTACTTGTGCATAGGCATCGCCAAGATCAGTGGCGGGTACGGGCTTAGACACAATCATGACCCTCGAGGGTTTCTCGACTCCCTGGAAGGCTTGGGCAAGCGGGCGTATGCGGCGCAACTGAACAGTTTTGAAGTGACCCCGGCGTTTGCGGCGGCGGTGATCGTGGCGCATCTGGCTGGCAATGCTGAACTGGTGACGATCAATGTGCTGTCGGTGTTATTCATCACCAGCCGGTTGCTATTCATCATTTGCTACCTGGCGGACTGGGCGACTCTGCGGTCGCTGGTGTGGTTTGTGGGGATGGGGTTGATCGTCAGTTTCTTCGTTGTGTCGGTCTGAATCTTGCCGTTGAAATTTTCGGTGTCTGTCAGGGCCTCTTCGCGAGCAAGCCCCACATTGGATCTTCAGTGAGCACAAGATATGTGTCCGCCGATAATTCAATGTGGGAGCGGCGGTGCGGCGATCCGACTTGCTCGCGAATGCAGTCGTGCTGTCGATACAACGCTTAAGGATTGGCTTTAACCGTATCAGCCACCTGTGGCACCTGTGGCACCTGAGGCAACGCCGCCCCTTTAGGCCAGAGCATCCAGATCTGCCCCTGCTGTTTCATGTCGCCGGCCAATTGCCCGGCCGCGTCGCCCGTGCCCCAGAACAGGTCCGCGCGGACCTCGCCGGCAATCGCGCCGCCAGTATCTTGAGCGGCCACCGGACGTACCAGCGCGCTGCCGTCCGGTCGCGTGGTCGATAACCACAACAGGCTGCCGAGTGGAATTACCTTGCGGTCCACCGCCGCGCTATAACCGGCGGTCAATGGCACATTCAGCGAGCCGCGTGGCCCTTCGTTGCTGTCGGGATTGCGATTGAAGAACACGTAGCTGGGGTTGCTGCCGAGCAGTTCGGGAATGCGCGTCGGATTGGCCTTGGCCCAGTTATTGATGGCGCCCATGGTTACGTCTTCTTTCTTCAGCTCGCCCTGATCCACCAGCCAGCGGCCGATGGGCCGGTAGGGGTGGCCGTTCTGATCGGCGTAACCGATGCGCAACTGACGACCGTCATCAAGCTGGATGCGACCCGAACCCTGGATTTGCAGAAACTGCAGGTTCATCGGATCGGTCAGCCAGGCAATCACCGGCGCTTTCACGCCTTTGGTTTCAATCGTTGCCGCATCGTCGTACGGCTTGAGCACGCGCCCTTCGAGTCGTCCGCGCAGGCGTTTGCCTTTGAGTTCCGGGTAGATGCTGTCCAGGGAGACGATGATCATGTCCTCGGGCACGCCGTACACCGGGATGTTGGCTTCCTCGGTTTGAGTCAGGCTGCCGGGATACACCGGTTCGTAGTAACCGGTGATCAACCCGTTGGGGTTGTCATTGGCGGCACGCAGACCGTAGACGTCGAGGTTCTGTTTGAGAAAACCGCGGATGTCGCTGGCGGTTGGCGACACATTGGCGGAAGCCGCACAGGTCGAGCCCCAGACCGGGTCGGCCTTGAGTCGGGTGCAGGCGCTGCGCCACGAGCCGAAACCGGCGACGAGGTCGTTGTCGGACACCGCTGGTAGCGCTTCCCAGGTGGCGCTGGAGTAGGTCGCCAGTGCGTGGGTTTTCGGTTTGCTGCTGTCGCCACCGGTGCAGCCCGCAAGCACGGCCACCATCGGAAGGGTCCAGGCCAGATTGTGACGCCATGCCTTGAAACGGCTGTTCATGGAGTAATTCCTTTGCCGGTTGCTTGAGTGCTCCATGCGCTCAAGCAACCCGTATTGATAATAGGGCTATTGGTCTTTGCGGGTGACGCGAGGATACTGGCCGCCGTTTCCAGTGACCTGAAGCCACCATGACTCTTAAAAGACTTTCTGTTGTATTGCTGGCCTGCCTGACCTTGTCCGCCTGCGGCGGTGTCGACCCCAACTCGCCATTGGGTCAGCGCAAGGCGATCTTCAAACAGATGCTCAAGACCGGCGAAGACCTGGGCGGCATGTTGCGTGGGCGTATTCCGTTCGATGGCCCAAAATTCGCCGACGGCGCTGTGAAACTCGACGCGTTGTCCCATGAGCCGTGGAAGCATTTCCCGCAAGTGCGCGAAGAGGATCACACCAGCGCCAAGGACGATGTCTGGCAGAAGCAGGCACGTTTCCAGGAAATGGCCCGTACCCTTGAAGGTGCCACCGGTGAACTGGTGATTGCCAGCAAGGTTCAGCCTTACAAGGTCAGCAATCTGGGGCCGGCGGTGCAGAAAGTCGAAGACGCTTGTAGTGCCTGCCATAAAGAGTTTCGGGATCATTGATTGTGGCGAGGGGGCTTGCCCCCGTTGGGTTGCGAAGCAGCCCCAAATGGCAACCGCAATCAATCTGTCAGATTGCATTGGTTGGATTGCGACTGCTGCGCAGCCGAACGGGGGCAAGCCCCCTCGCCACAAAGGCCCCTTGTTCAAGCCAGACTACTTGTCCAGCTCGTCGAGCGCTTCCTGCAATTCCTTGCGCGACTGAGCCAGTTTGTCCTTTCGCTTGTTGATCTTCTCGGCATCGCCTTTTTTCATCGCCTTGTCGAGGTCGGCCTGACGCGTGCTGACTTCGTGCTTGGCGTCGAGCACCTTGTTTTCCCGTTCCTTCTTCAAGGAGGCGTCGGTGCATTGGGCAGTGACTTCGCTCAGGGCGGTTTCCAGGCCAGCCTGTTGATCGGCATTGCCGCGGGACTTGGCCAGTTCGATCTGGTTGATGAAGCCTTGTTTCTTTGCGGCGCAGCCGGTCAGGCCCGGGGCGTCTTCAGCGGCCATTAATGGAGCGGCCATCACGCTGCACAGGGTCAACAAGGCGAGCGGTGAAAGAAGTTTCATAAAAGCTCCAGATGAAAAAATCGATGTAGCGATGGGCTGTTTGAGCGCATCGGCACCTTTGGGTTCCCGGGTTGACGGGCATCCCCGCCTGCTAAAAACCGTCAATCCCGGCAACACGTAATGTCTCGCTCAAGGCCAGGACCTGAGGGTCGCGGAAAAAAGCGCTCAATTGCGCCGCGCGTCCCGGGCCGATGCCGGCTTCGGCCTGCCATTGTTCGGTGTTTCGTTGCGCCAGCGCCTGCCATGAATCGGCAAGGCGTGCCTGGCCGGTTGGAGGCAAGCCCAGGGCTTTGAGCCAGCGAGCGAATGGGCGTTGCCTGGCGCTGTTGAGGCTGTTCAAAAGACGCGCGCTGCTGCGTTCGCCGAAGCCATCAATGTTAGCAAGCTCTTGCTCATCGAGGGTCATCCAATCGAGCAGACTGCCGAGGCGTTCGGCCTTGAGCAGTTTCTCCCAGGTGCCCGGCCCGACATGAGGCAAGGCCAGCCCCTGTTTGCCGCTGAGCCAATTAAGGCGTGCGAGGAACTGGCTCTCGCATCCCGGTGTCGGCTGCCAGCAGCTTAACGGGTGAAAGTCTGCTGCCCGCGGTACGTTCAATTCAGGCCGTTCGGTGCTGCGCAATACGACACCATCGAGCCTGGGGATGGTCAGCCCCGCCAGGCTGATGGCGACCTGATCACCGGGACGAATGTCCAGCGCCTCCCAGCGTTGCAGAGAGCTGACACTGACGCGCTTGATCTGCCGGTCATCGAGCATCACCGGTACCAGATCCAGCACCGGCGTGATTCGGCCGGTTCGTCCAATCTTGAAGTGGACCTTGCGCACCTCGGCCAGTGCCTGGGCAAAGGGGTATTTCCAGGCAACGCTCCAGTAAGGCGCTTTCGCCTGCCAGCGCTCGGCCGGTGGGCGCTGGCTCTGACGCAAGACCACCCCATCGCTGGCGAAGGACAGGGGCGAGCGATACCAGTGATCGCGCCAGCGTTCAGCATCGGCAAATGCCTTGATCGGCTGGCTGTAGGGCGCCATGCTCGGGAACCCCAGTTTATCCAGCGCTGCCACGCGAGCCGGCAGGCTTTTCGGGCCTTGGGGCCAATCCCAGACAAACAGCCCGATACCGGCGGCTTGCTCAGGGCTCAGCGCCTTGCGCGCCATCAGCCCGGCCACCGTGGTGCGAGCATTGAGGCTGCCGGCCTGGGCTTGTATGTGTTCGGTCAGGCGCCAATAGAGTTCGCCTTGCAGCAGCAGATCCAGCGACTGCGGAAGTTTTTGAGGGATGGCGGCGATCTGGCGCGCCGAGGCAGTCCAGTCCTGGCCGTTTACCCCGTCACCCCGACTGATCGCCCGGTGCAGCCAGCCGTTGCGGTAGATCAACGTCACCGCCACGCCGTCGACCTTGGGCTGAATCCAGACCTCCTCCCGATCTTTTAGCCAGGCTTCGACGGCGAGCCCATCGCGCAGCTTTTCCAGGCCGGTGTGGGCGATGGGGTGAGCAAGCGTGCCGCCGGCCGTACGCAACGGTTCGGGGGAGGGGCCGGAATCAAAACACTCGCGCCATTCGCTCAGTCGCGCACGGGACTGATCATAGAGTTCGTCGGCGATCAGCGATTGGCCTTCACGGTGGTAGCTGTCGTCCCAGCGATCGATTTGCTGTTGCAGGGTGGTGATTTCTTCCTGCGCACGGACGGGTGGCCAGTCGGGGCATTCGGCGGCATTGGCGGTCAGGCAGGCGAAGGTCAGCAGGAAACCGAAAAACAGGCGCAGGTTGGGCAGCATCGAGAGCGTCCTTGCTCGTTGGGATGCTTGAAGGCTAGGACGGATTTTCACAATGACGAGGCTGACTGTTTTTCAGTGTGTGTCGATGGACCCTGCTGGAACGAGGCTTTGTGGCGAGGGGGCTTGCCCCCGTTGGAGTGCGAAGCGCTCCCGAAGGCAGCGGGTGCGATGCTTCAGTTAGACTGCGTCGTCCGATTTACGACTGCTTTGCAGCCGAACGTGGGCAAGCCCCCTCTCCACAAAAGCCCGCTCCTACAAAAAGCACGGACAATAAAAAGCCCCGCACGGCGAACCGTGCGGGGCTTTTGGTACCGCCAGGAAAGTCTTACAGGCCGGCAGCCGAACGGAGGTCGTCGGCGCGGTCGGTTTTTTCCCAGGTGAAGGTGGTGAAAGTATCTTCGCCCACAGTCTTGGATTCCGGGGTGCGACCGAAGTGGCCGTACGCAGCGGTTTCCTGGTACATCGGGTGCAGCAGGTCGAGCATGGTGGTAATCGCGTATGGGCGCAGGTCGAACACTTCGCGAACCAGTTTGACGATTTTGTCGTCGCTGATTTTGCCGGTGCCGAAGGTGTTCAACGAGATCGACGTAGGCTGGGCAACACCGATCGCGTAGGAAACCTGAATCTCGCAACGCTCGGCCAGGCCGGCGGCGACGATGTTCTTGGCCACGTAACGACCGGCATAGGCCGCCGAACGGTCAACCTTCGATGGATCCTTGCCGGAGAACGCGCCACCGCCGTGACGGGCCATGCCGCCGTAGCTGTCGACGATGATCTTGCGACCGGTCAGGCCGCAGTCGCCCACCGGGCCACCGATGATGAATTGGCCGGTCGGGTTGATGTGGAACTGGGTGTCTTTGCTCAGCAGTTCGGCAGGCAGTACGTGCTTGACGATCAGCTCCATCACGCCTTCGCGCAGGTCTTTGTAGGACACTTCAGGGTTGTGCTGGGTCGACAGAACAACGGCGTCGATACCCACAACCTTGCCGCCTTCGTAACGGCAAGTCACTTGCGACTTGGCATCCGGGCGCAGCCAAGGCAGCAGGCCGGATTTACGGGCTTCGGCTTGGCGTTGAACCAACTGGTGCGAGAAGGTGATCGGTGCTGGCATCAGCACGTCGGTTTCGTTGCTGGCGTAGCCGAACATCAGGCCCTGGTCGCCGGCGCCCTGGTCTTCAGGCTTGGCACGATCAACGCCTTGGTTGATGTCGGGGGACTGCTTGCCGATGATGTTCATCACGCCGCAGGTTGCACCGTCGAAACCGACATTGGAGCTGTTGTAGCCGATGTCGAGAATCACGTTACGGACGATGTCTTCCAGATCGACCCAGGCCGACGTGGTGACTTCACCTGCGATGATTGCCACGCCGGTTTTCACCAGAGTTTCGCACGCCACACGGGCGAACTTGTCTTCAGCAATGATGGCGTCCAGCACCGCATCGGAAATCTGGTCGGCGATTTTGTCCGGATGCCCTTCGGACACGGACTCGGAGGTGAAGAGGGAGTATTCGCTCATCTCGATTTTTTCCTGAATTTACCGATGGTGAGTGTCGCCAGCAGGTCGCTGAAAATGGCGGACCTGAATCTGGAAACCATTACGTAAGCCTACATAGAGGCTTTCCCCGGGAACGAGTCCCGCAGCGGTGGCCCAACGGGCCAGATCGTCCTGTTCAAACCCCAACCACAGATCACCGCAGGCCTCCCTGGCCCAACTCTGGTTGTGGCTACATAACTCTGTCACGAGCAGGCTACCGCCCGGTTGCAGCAAGTCGGCCATGTGCTTGAGCGCTTCGGCCGGTGCAGCGAAATGGTGCAGCACCATGTTCAGTACAACGCAATCGGCCTGAAGGCTCACACCGTTCAATGCATCGGCCAATTGCAGGCTGACGTTAGCCAGCGTTTCGCGTTCGCAGACCTGACGGGCCAGTTCGAGCATCGCCGGGCTGTTGTCCAGTGCCGTGACCTGAGTGAAACGACGCGCCAGCTCTGGCAGAAAACCGCCATCGCCGGGGCCCACTTCGATGGCCGTGGCACCAGGGCCGAAGCTCAGCTTGTCGAGCAGCGCCACCACGCTTTCGCGGTATTGCGGCAGGCCGGCGATCAAGTCTTGCTGGGCGCGAAACTTCTCCGCGACCCGTGAAAAAAAGTCCTGGCTGGCCGCCGCCCGTTGCCCGTGGACCTGACCGATCCGCGACTGCACATCGGCAGGCAGGGTCAGGTTGTCCACTTCTTCCAGCAGCGCGGCATGCAGTTTGCCGCCCAACAGGTCGGTGTGGGGCAGGGCACGACGGTAGAAAATCGCATTGCCTTCACGGCGGGTCGCCACCAGGTCGGCCTGGGCCAGTACCTTGAGGTGGTGACTCATGCCGGACTGACCGATGCCGAAGATCTGCGCCAGTTCCAGTACGCCAAACGAATCGTTGGCCAGCGCGCGCAATACATTCAGCCGCAGAGGATCGCCGCCGGCCTTGCACAGGGCCGCCAGCTCATCGCAATCGTCATGTCGAATGGAAGGCACGCGTAAATTCATAAGGCCAGCAGTCTAGTGACGCTCAGAAATCACCGCAAGAGCAATATCAAAAAGTTTTGATATTGCTCGATGGATGGCACTTCTTGACGTCAGGTTCAGTCAACAAACGAACAGCGGAAAGGTTTCATCAGCCGAATACGTCGTTATGCATTGGAAAAACGCCTTCAGATGATTATCTGTCATTGCCCCGAGGGCGGTCGGTGAGGGAAAATGCTCGCCTTTTTTCCGTTTCGTTTTATTCACTCTCGATTCAATATCCGCAGGAGAACAGCGATGCCCAGCCGTCGTGAGCGTGCCAACGCCATTCGTGCCCTCAGCATGGATGCCGTGCAAAAAGCCAACAGCGGCCATCCCGGTGCCCCTATGGGTATGGCGGATATCGCCGAAGTACTTTGGCGTGACTACCTCAAGCACAACCCGAGCAATCCATCGTTCGCCGACCGTGACCGCTTCGTGCTGTCCAACGGTCACGGTTCGATGCTGATCTACTCGCTGCTGCACCTGACCGGCTACGACCTGTCGATCGATGACCTGAAAAACTTCCGCCAGCTGCACAGCCGCACTCCGGGTCACCCGGAATACGGCTACACACCGGGTGTCGAAACCACCACCGGTCCACTGGGCCAAGGCCTGGCCAACGCCGTGGGTTTCGCCCTGGCAGAGAAAGTCCTGGCGGCGCAGTTCAACCGTCCCGGCCATAACGTTGTCGACCACCATACCTACGTGTTCCTGGGTGATGGCTGCATGATGGAAGGCATTTCCCACGAAGTCAGTTCCCTTGCCGGTACACTGGGCCTAGGCAAACTGATCGCCTTCTACGATGACAACGGCATCTCCATCGACGGCGAAGTCGAAGGCTGGTTTACCGACGACACGCCGAAGCGTTTCGAGGCCTACAACTGGCAGGTGATCCGCAACGTCGACGGTCACGACCCGGAAGAAATCAAGATCGCCATCGACACCGCGCGCAAAAGCGCGCAACCGACGCTGATCTGCTGCAAGACCACCATCGGCTTCGGTTCGCCGAACAAGCAAGGCAAGGAAGATTGCCACGGCGCCCCGTTGGGTGACGCGGAAATCGCTCTGACCCGTGAAGCACTGAAGTGGAACCATGGCCCGTTCGAAATCCCGGCCAACATCTACGCCGAGTGGGACGCCAAGGAAACCGGTCGCGCTGCCGAAGCCGAGTGGGACCAGCGTTTCGCGGCTTACTCTTCGGCGTTCCCGGAGCTGGCCAACGAACTGGTTCGTCGTCTGAGCGGTGACCTGCCGACGGACTTCGCTGAAAAAGCCTCGGCGTATATCGCTGAAATCGCGGCCAAAGGCGAAACCATTGCCAGCCGTAAAGCCAGCCAGAACGCCCTGAACGCATTCGGCCCGCTGCTGCCGGAACTGCTCGGCGGTTCGGCTGACCTGGCCGGTTCCAACCTGACCCTGTGGAAAGGTTGCAAAGGCGTCACCGCCGAAGACGCCAGCGGCAACTACATGTACTACGGCGTTCGCGAGTTCGGCATGAGCGCGATCATGAACGGCGTGGCCCTGCACGGCGGCCTGGTGCCTTACGGCGCGACCTTCCTGATGTTCATGGAATACGCCCGCAACGCGGTGCGCATGTCGGCGTTGATGAAAAAACGCATCATTTATGTGTTCACCCACGATTCCATCGGTCTGGGCGAAGACGGCCCGACGCACCAGCCGATCGAGCAACTGGCCAGCCTGCGCTGCACGCCGAACCTCGACACCTGGCGCCCAGCCGATGCCGTTGAATCGGCGGTGGCCTGGAAATGCGCTCTGGAGCGTGACGATGGTCCGTCGGCACTGATCTTCTCCCGTCAGAACCTGCAGCACCAAACCCGTGATGCGGTACAGATCGAGTGCATCAATCGCGGCGGCTACGTGCTGAAAGACTGTGCAGGCGAGCCTGAGCTGATCCTGATCGCTACCGGTTCGGAAGTCGGCCTGGCGGTTCAAGCCTTCGACAAACTGACCGAGCAAGGCCGCAAGGTGCGTGTGGTGTCGATGCCGTGCACCAGCGTGTTCGATGCCCAGGACGCCGGCTACAAGCAAGCGGTTCTGCCGTTGCAGGTCAGCGCGCGTATCGCCATCGAAGCTGCTCACGCGGACTACTGGTACAAGTACGTGGGCCTGGAGGGCCGCGTGATCGGCATGACCACCTACGGCGAGTCGGCGCCTGCGCCTGCCTTGTTCGAAGAGTTCGGCTTCACCCTGGAAAACATCCTGGGTCAGGCTGAAGAGCTGCTGGAAGACTGATCCAGAAGTTGCGTTATCTGGACTGCCGCCTTCGCGAGCAAGCCCGCTCCCACATGAGATCGCATTCTCCTGTGGGAGCGGGCTTGCTCGCGAAGACGGTGGTCCGGCCAACGCTGCAATGACGGATTCACCACGGTAATCGAGAACCCCATGCCTCAACCGCGTCCTTACAAAGTTGCACTCAACGGCTACGGCCGGATTGGTCGTTGCGTCTTGCGTGCGTTGTTTGAGCGAGGCTCGACGGCTGGGTTTGAAATTGTCGCGATCAACGATCTGGCCGACATGGCCAGCATCGAATACCTGACACGCTTCGACTCCACTCACGGGCGGTTTCCCGGCGAAGTGAAGGTCGAGGGCGATTGTCTGCATATTAATGGCGACTGCGTGAAGGTCCTGCGCAGTGCCACCCCCGAAGGCATCGATTGGGCGTCGCTGGGCGTCGATCTGGTGCTGGAGTGCTCCGGCGCTTATCACACCCGTCAGGATGGCCAGCGTTTCCTTGACGCCGGTGCGCCACGGGTGCTGTTTTCCCAGCCGATGGCCAGCGAGGCGGATGTCGACGCCACCATCGTCTACGGTGTGAACCAGGATTGCCTGACCGGCTTTGAGCTGCTGGTGTCCAACGCCTCCTGCACCACCAATTGCGGTGTGCCGTTGTTGCGCTTGCTGGATCAGGCCATTGGTCTGGAATACGTGTCGATCACCACCATCCACTCGGCGATGAACGATCAGCCAGTGATCGACGCTTATCACCACGAAGACCTGCGCCGCACCCGTTCGGCGTTCCAGTCGGTGATTCCGGTGTCCACTGGTCTGGCGCGAGGCATTGAGCGTCTGTTGCCGGAACTTGCCGGGCGAATTCAGGCCAAAGCCGTGCGGGTGCCGACGGTTAATGTGTCTTGCCTCGATATTACGATGCAGACCGTGAGCGACACCGACGCCACCGAGGTCAACCGGATTTTGCGCGAGGCCGCCACCACTGGCCCGCTCAAAGGCCTTCTGGCCTATACCGAGTTGCCTCACGCCAGTTGTGATTTCAACCATGACCCACATTCGGCCATCGTCGATGCCAGTCAGACTCGAGTTTCCGGCCCGCGGCTGGTGAACATCCTGGCCTGGTTCGACAACGAATGGGGTTTTGCCAATCGAATGCTGGACGTTGCAGAACACTATTTGCAAACAGCTGCACCACAACTAAAACCTGCTCTCTAAAACAGCTATCCAGGAAATGCGACCCATGACCGTGTTGAAGATGACCGACCTCGATCTGCAAGGTAAGCGCGTACTGATCCGCGAAGACCTCAACGTCCCAGTCAAGGACGGTGTTGTCACCAGCGATGCGCGAATCCTGGCTTCGCTGCCGACCATCAAGCTGGCCCTGGAAAAAGGCGCGGCCGTGATGGTCTGCTCGCACCTTGGCCGTCCGACCGAAGGCGAGTTCTCGGCCGAAAACAGCCTCAAGCCAGTGGCTGATTACCTGAGCCGCGCCCTGGGCCGCGAAGTGCCACTGGTGTCCGACTACCTGGGCGGCGTCGACGTGAAAGCTGGCGACATCGTGCTGTTCGAAAACGTGCGCTTCAACAAGGGCGAGAAAAAGAACGCTGACGAACTGGCCAAGCAATACGCCGCCCTGTGCGACGTGTTCGTGATGGACGCCTTCGGCACCGCTCACCGCGCCGAGGGTTCGACCCATGGCGTGGCCAAGTTCGCCAAAGTCGCTGCCGCAGGCCCATTGCTGGCCGCCGAACTGGACGCGCTGGGCAAGGCCCTGGGTGCCCCGGCCCAGCCAATGGCTGCCATTGTTGCCGGCTCCAAGGTATCGACCAAACTCGATGTGCTCAACAGCCTGAGCCAGATCTGCAACCAGCTGATCGTCGGTGGCGGCATCGCCAATACCTTCCTGGCTGCGGCCGGTCACCCGGTTGGCAAGTCCCTGTACGAGCCGGACCTGCTGGACACTGCCCGTGAAATCGCTGCCAAGGTCAGCGTGCCACTGCCGGTGGACGTGGTGGTTGCCAAGGAATTCGCTGAAAGCGCGACCGCAACCGTCAAGCTGATTGCCGATGTGGCCGCAGACGACATGATCCTGGACATCGGCCCACAGACCGCGGCGAATTTCGCCGAGTTGCTGAAGTCGTCCAAGACCATTCTGTGGAACGGTCCGGTGGGCGTGTTCGAATTCGACCAATTCGGTAACGGCACCAAAGTGCTGGCCCAGGCCATCGCCGAAAGCTCGGCGTTCTCCATCGCCGGCGGCGGCGACACCCTGGCGGCCATCGATAAATATGGCGTTGCCGAGCAGATCTCCTACATTTCTACCGGCGGCGGCGCGTTCCTCGAATTCGTCGAAGGCAAAGTGCTGCCGGCCGTTGAAGTCCTGGAAAGCCGGGCCAAGGCCTGAGACCGTCCATTTGACCAGGCAAAGGAGTGTTCACATGGTCAGGTCCTTAGTGCTGTTGATCGCCGCGGGTATGCTGGCGGCTTGCGGGAGTAACCCGAAAGCCACGCCGGAACCCGCGCCGCAAACACAGGAAAAAGGCTGCTACCAGGCCGACTGGCAAGCGGAAACCAACCCGGTGATCAACAAGCGTTCCGGGCCGGATGGCCTGGACAAATACGAGACACAGACCCCGGCCAAGGAACGTGGCTGCCCTTGATGGGTCTGACTCTTTAACTCAAGGCTGGCGGCGTGCGCCGTCAGTCGAGGAACACGGATGAAAGGCTTTATCGCCGTTGCGGCACTGGCATTGCTGGCAGGTTGCTCCAATTTGAACCTGTTCAACGCTGCCAAGCCTGCGGACAGCTGGACCACCTGGACCTGCGACAGTCAGGCCAAAGTACTCTGGCGCTACACTGACGCTAGCCGCAAGGAAGTCGATGTTCGCTTGGGCGGCGCCGATCAGGTCTACAGCTTGAAGCTTGAGCCAGGTGCCGAAGGTTCGCTGTACAGTAACGACATGCTGGCGTTTCACGTAAAGGGTGAGGAAGGCCTGGTGTACTGGGTCGCCACCAATGATTTGATCGGCCGCGGTTGTAAAGCCGAGTAAGACACGAAGTTGATACACCACAGAGCCAATGTGGAAGCAGACCCAAATGTGAGAGCGGGCTTGCTCGCGAAAGCGGTGGGTCAGCTTGCATCAATGTTGAATGTGAAACCGCATTCGCGAGCAAGCCCGCTCCCACACTGGTTCTGTGTAGTTCTTGAGATTCTAGTGACACCGAATTCGCAGCCCGGGCCAACCCCCGATCTGCAATAACTTGAATAGCCGCCGCCGCTACGGCAGGCTGGCACGATTAACGACCCTCAACCGGGAGAGACACACACAATGGCACTTATCAGCATGCGCCAGATGCTGGACCACGCAGCCGAGTTTGGCTACGGCGTTCCAGCCTTCAACGTCAACAACCTTGAGCAGATGCGCGCCATCATGGAAGCCGCTGACAAGACTGACTCCCCGGTGATCGTCCAGGCTTCGGCCGGTGCTCGCAAATACGCAGGCGCCCCGTTCCTGCGTCACCTGATCCTGGCGGCAATCGAAGAATTCCCGCACATCCCGGTGTGCATGCACCAGGACCACGGCACCAGCCCTGACGTTTGCCAGCGCTCCATCCAACTGGGCTTCAGCTCAGTGATGATGGACGGCTCCCTCGGCGAAGACGGCAAGACCCCGACCGACTACGACTACAACGTCCGCGTTACCCAACAAACCGTAGCCATGGCTCACGCCTGCGGCGTATCGGTAGAAGGCGAGCTGGGCTGCCTGGGTTCGTTGGAAACCGGCATGGCCGGTGAAGAAGACGGCATCGGCGCAGAAGGCGTTCTGGATCACAGCCAAATGCTGACCGACCCGGAAGAAGCCGCGGACTTCGTCAAACGCACTCAGGTCGACGCCCTGGCCATCGCCATCGGCACCAGCCACGGCGCCTACAAGTTCACCAAGCCGCCTACCGGCGACGTGCTGGCCATCGACCGCATCAAGGAAATCCACAAACGCATCCCGAACACCCACCTGGTGATGCACGGTTCGTCTTCGGTTCCGCAAGAGTGGCTGGCGATCATCAACCAGTACGGCGGCGACATCAAAGAAACCTACGGCGTACCGGTTGAAGAAATCGTCGAAGGCATCAAGCACGGCGTGCGCAAGGTCAACATCGACACCGACCTGCGCCTGGCCTCCACCGGTGCGATGCGTCGTTTGATGGCTACCAACCCGAGCGAGTTCGACCCGCGTAAGTTCTTCGGCGCTACCGTCACTGCCATGCGTGACGTGTGTATTGACCGTTATAACCAATTTGGTACAGCGGGCAACGCTTCGAAGATCAAGCCGATTTCGTTGGAAGGGATGTATCAGCGGTATTTGAAGGGTGAGTTGAACGCCAAGGTGAACTGAGCCTGAGCGTTATGCTGCATTGATAAAAACCCGCCGAGAGGCGGGTTTTTTGTTGGAAGCAAGTTTGCTCGCCTTGCTCCAACCGGGCTGCGATTACTCCTTCGGTTCGACGTGATCCAGCGCCTGGTTCACCGCCAGTTCGCCGAGCATGACCACCTGGGCAATGCCAAGCAGGGTCTTGCGATGTGAGGTCTCCAGCAGCGCCGCGAAATTGTTGAGCATGGTGGTGGCCGATCCCAGTGTTTCGCTGGCGTTGGCCAGCAGGGATTCGGTGTTGTACTTCGGATTGGCGAGGAACATGGGTTCGGGTTCGTTGGTGCTGGCCATGATTTGGGCGGCCGGGTTGAGGTAGTGGTCGAGGGCGCGCTCGGCGGCTTCGTGGAATTTTTTTGAATCGGGGGATTCGTAGGGGGATGCCGGATCTGTGTCCGGCGGATTAGGCGTTACCTTGAACATAAGCTGAAAACTCCTGAATGGAGCTGCTTAACCTTCTCTACTAAAAGAAGGGTGGCAGCTGTGCGCAGGTTAGTAGACCGGGGAGTTATCAGCATTAACCGGCGCGCCGAAGCGCCCTGAGCACAGCCACCATCACGTTCAGACAGGAACATCTGATGGATAGAGCTTTGCACCTAACTGAAAAAACACCACGGGCTACTAAACCCGATCACTGGGAATCAGTGATGCGAATCAAGTTACCGATGGGCTTCAAAGCGCACAAGCCAGCGGATTCTGGCGTACCTGTAGGCGGCGACGCAAGCCGTTGTAGGCCTCATGAAGTAACGCTGAGTGTCTTTAAACGTGGGCGTTTAAGTGGGGCCTGAGCCGATCAGTGAAGAGATGGAGTTGGAAATAAAGAACCTGTGGCGAGGGAGCTTGTTCCCGCTGGGGCGCAAAGCGGCCCCAAAAAGAGGGACTGCTTCGCAGCCCAGCGGGAGCAAGCTCCCTCGCCACAATGGGTGGATTCCTACGAGGTTTTCGGATGCCTGGATCGTTCTTGTTTGCGTAGCAGCTGTCGAGCCTGCGAGGCTGCGCAGCAGTCGTAAAATCAGACACCGCGTTATTCCAGGTAAAACGTATTCGCCGGACTGCGACTGCTTCGCAGCCGAACGCAGCCTCGCGGGCTCGGCAGCTGCTACAGAGGATCGAGTTGCCCCTCAGGTATCGTGATCGATATCCAGCTTGCTGAACGTTACTTTCCCGCCTTCGCTGGTGTACCCGCTGTTGTCCTGTACATAGACGCCGGCCTTGAAGTACAGCGGCTTATCACGCCACATCGCGCTGATGTCGGTGTCCCACTGGTAGCCTGCCGCGCTGATACCCAATGCACCGCCGGGGCTGAGGTGGATGAGGTAGGAAAATTCCCGATCGAGTTTCACTCCAGTGGCAAGGGTGATGACCCGGGCGGTGTCGTCGTCGGGGTGCATGCGGACTTTGGCGACGATGTTTCCGGTCGCGCTGTAGTCTTTATATTGATACTCGAGTTTCACCATTGGCTTCTGGCTGTTGTAGGCGTGGATCTGGCCAATGACGATCTTGCCCGTGCTGGGTACCTGGTTGACCGTCAGGGTCGCACGCAGGGAATTGTCCGCGTCAGGGTAGTACCAGTTTTTCAACGTGCCGTTGCTGTAGGTTTCGCGGAGTTCGGTGCGAGGGTAGATTGCGTTCTCAGTGCGGGAGCCGGTTACCGGGGACCAGAAAAACAACGTACCGGTATCAGAGTGGAAGTATTGATCCTTGAAGCCGTCCACCAGCTTGGGTGTTTCGACGGTATACGGCGGACTGCCGACAGGAACACTGAGGTTCCAGGTTGCGAGATCGATCATATTCAAGCTTCCACATTTTTTTACTGCACGCGCGTACCAGAAGCTCTGGCCCGCGCCTTCGAGCCGTCTTTATAAGCGTAGAACGGTTGTTTGTTAACGCCCGTCCGGCAGATGGTTGACGTCAACAACCTGTCGAAATGCCATCTTTCCCGGTTTCCGGGGGCTGTAGGACTGACCGTTAGTCGGCTTCTGAAACTTTGCTTAAATGATGGCACACCGGCCGCTTCTGCTTTCGCGGATCCGGGTCTAGAGTGAAGTCGCAGTATGTGTCCGGTTTTCACAAGAGACCGGCCTGGGGTCCCGCACAAGAGATGCAGCATGGAATGCGCACAACCTACGCCAGCTGAAGGCAGCTCAATCCTTTTAATTGTCGATGACTACCCTGAAAACCTGATCAGCATGCGCGCGTTGCTACAGCGCCAGGACTGGCAGATCATTACTGCGGCTTCCGGTTTTGAAGCCCTCAGTCTGTTACTCGAACACGATGTCGACCTGGTGCTGCTGGATGTGCAGATGCCGGGTATGGACGGTTTTGAAGTGGCGCACCTGATGCGCGGCAGCCAGCGAACCCGCCTCACGCCGATCATTTTCCTCACCGCCAACGAACAGTCCCAGACCGCTGTAATCAAGGGCTATGCCAGTGGTGCGGTGGATTATCTGTTCAAACCGTTCGACCCACAAATTCTCAAACCCAAAGTCCAGGCGTTGCTCGAACACCAACGTAATCGCCGTGCCTTGCAGCGGTTGAGCCATGACCTGGAAGTCGCGCGGGCCTTCAATGCCTCGGTGTTGGATAACGCCGCCGAAGGCATTCTGGTGGTAGGCGAGGACGGGCTGATTCGCTTTGCCAACCCGGCGATGTCCCGCCTGCTCAATGCCACGGTGCACGAGCTGCAAGGCAAGGAGTTTCTGGATTTCCTGCAAAAACCGCACATCCCGATCTGGGCCGACTCCGAATTGTTTGCTGGCTACAAACGCGGTGAAACCCTGCGCCTGCACGATGCGCTGCTGCGTACGGCGCCCGGCCAGCAAGTGCCGGTGGCGTTGTCCTGCGCGCCTTTGCCCACCGAGCAACACGCCATGGTGGTGACGGTGCTGGACATGTCGGTGGTGCGCCATCTGCATCAGCAACTGGAGTTCCAGGCGGTAACCGATCCGTTGACCGGGCTGCTCAATCGCCGGGGTTTCTACCAGACCGTTGAAAACCTGCTGCTGCGCGGCGAACGCTCCGACAGCACGTGGGTGCTGTTGTACCTGGACCTCGATGGCTTCAAGCGGGTTAACGATTCCCTCGGCCACGATGCCGGCGACCGGGTGCTGCGTTGGGTGTCCGAGCAGTTGAAGGCGTGTCTGCGGCCCTTCGACATTCTGGCGCGGATGGGTGGCGATGAGTTCACCGCGCTGCTGGATCTTGAGCTCCCCGAGCAAGCGGCCAAGATTGCCGAGAAACTCATCGAGCGGGTGTCGATCTGTCAGCAAATCGAAGGCATGGACATTGCCTTGGGCGCCAGTATCGGCATTGCCACTTATCCCGATTGCGGAGCTAATCTCGACGGGTTGATGCGGGCGTCTGACATCGCCATGTACGAAGCCAAGCGGGCCGGGCGTCAGCAATATCGCTTCTACGATCACGAAATGAATGGCCGGGCGCGCTCGCGGCTGATGCTCGAAGAAAGCGTGCGCACGGCTATCGAGAACCGTGATTTCAACCTGGTTTATCAGCCTCAGGTGGCCATTGCCGACGGGCAGATTCGCGGGTTCGAGGCGTTGCTGCGCTGGCAGCATCCGAGTGTTGGCGATGTGCCGCCGGGACTGTTTTTGCCGTTGCTGGAAGAGGCGCGGTTGATCAGTCGTCTGGGCAGCTGGATTTACCATCGCGGGGCCAAACAGCGAAAAGCCTGGGAAACCTTGTTTGCCGAAGATCTGGTGCTGGGCGTCAGTTTGAGCAGCACGCAGTTCGGTTTGCCCAACCTGGTCACCGAGCTGCGTCAGGTACTGGAGCGTCATGGTTTAAAGCCACGTCAGCTGGAGGTCGAGGTCACGGAAGAGGCCTTGATGCATAACCCCGATGAAACCCGCAAGCAACTGCGTTTGTTGCGCAATCTGGGGGTGCGGGTGGCGCTGGATGACTTTGGCTCCGGGGCTTGTTCGCTGGCGCACTTGCGAGACCTGGAACTGGACACGCTCAAACTCGACCGGCATTTGATCGCCCGGTTGCCGGGCTCCGAACGGGATGCGGCGCTGGCACGCAGTGTCATCGATTTGTGCAAACAATTCGGTCTGCTGGTGATTGCCGAAGGGGTTGAAACGGTGGCGCAATTTGAATGGCTGCAAGCCAATGGTTGCCAGTACGTGCAGGGGTTTCTGGTAGCGCGGCCGTTGATGGCCGAGGATACCCGTCACTTTGTGGAACCGTTCGACTGGAGCGCGCTGACGAGTTGAATTCGCTACACTGGCGACCTTTTCGTGACTCGTGTTACCGCCCCAATGACTGTGTTGAAATACCTCCAGGCCTATCCCGTTGCGTTGCAAGACCAGGTGCGCCAGCTGATCGCCGAAAGTCGGCTGGGCGACTACCTGAGCCAACGGTATCCGGAAAAGCACGGGGTGCAGAGCGACAAGGCGTTGTACGCCTATGCCCTGGACCTCAAGCAGGAATACCTGCGTAACGCCCCGGCCATCGACAAAGTGTTATTCGACAACCGCCTGGACCTGACCCACCGCGCGCTCGGCCTGCACACCGCGATCTCCCGGGTGCAGGGCGGCAAGCTCAAGGCCAAGAAAGAAATTCGTATCGCCTCGCTGTTCAAGGACGCCGCGCCGCAGTTTCTGAAAATGATTGTGGTGCATGAATTGGCGCACTTCAAAGAGTCGGATCACAACAAGGCGTTCTACAAACTGTGCGAACACATGTTGCCGGGGTATCACCAGGTGGAGTTCGATTTGCGGGTGTACCTGACGTGGCGGGATATGCAGTAAAAATCGAGAAGTGAATAAATATCAATAAAATCAATCACCTGTGATGGTGGCTTCGAACATTCCAGAGTGCATGCAGACGAGCCTTGGAAACTGAACTGAATTGCGCAGTGAAAGCAACTACCCAAATCAATAGTTCTGAAGCCAGGTGTTCCCTGATACCTTTTTCAACCATGCCCTACCCACCGTAAATCACTGCTGTTCCCATTTTTTGCCGGAGCGCGTTCAGCGTTGCCGCCAAATTTACGCAAGGGGCAAGTTGGATGACGTCAATGGTTGAAAATATGAAGGCGATGATGTGCCTGACGCTGGCAATGGCGTTGTGGGCCAGCGCTTTCATCGCCTTGAAAATAGCACTTGAAGAGGTGCCTCCGTTTTTGCTTATTTTTTCTCGATTGGCACTCGGAAGCATTTTTTTCTTGATGTTATGGAAATATAAGGGGCAGGCAAAAATAGAAAAGAAGGACTATGTGTATTTGCTGATGATGGGCGCGCTCGAGCCGTGTCTGTATTTCATATTTGAAACAATGGCTCTTCAATATACAACAGCGTCCCAGGCGGGTGTGGTATTTGCCTTTCTCCCGATATTCATTATTGCCTTCAGTTTTTTTGCGCTTCGAGAAAAACCCAGTATCTCGCAATGCCTGGGTGGGGTTGTCGCCACTCTCGGCGTCATCCTATTATGCTTGACGGGTACGAAGAGCGAGGCAGCTATTGCGCCAGTAAAAGGTAACTTTCTGGAATTATTGGCGATGGCCTGTGCAGCCGTATACACCATTATGTTGAAGAAATTATCTGGGCAATACTCTCCATTTTTATTGGCAGCAATGCAAAGTTTTATAGGTACTCTATTTTTTCTTCCTTTTGCCCTTTATGAGTCGGACATTCCCCGTGAAGTAAGTGTCCATGCTCTATTGGCGGTTCTCTATCTTGGAACCATAGTGACGGCCGGTGCCTATACTTTTTTCAATATAGGTATCTCCAAGGTGAGCGCTTCCGAGGGGGGCATGTATTTTAATCTCATCCCTATTTTCACTTTGCTGTTTTCTATTTTGATCCTCAACGAGAACGTCGACTGGACGCAAATGATGTCCATGATGTTGGTTATCTTCGGTGTGTCCATCGGACTGATTGATCATCGTTCCTTTTTGACGTTCTTGCGTCGTAAGGCACTGTTTATTCGCGAATGATATACACGCTGGATCAGATTGTTAGTCAAGTCTGATAAAGCCGGCCTCCAACTCATCTTGTTCTGCCCCTTGTTAATTTCAAGGGGCTGGCTTCTTGGTGGAATAACACAAGGAATATAGAGCTATGTTGACGGTTACCCTTTTTTCGGTTCCCGCGCCGGGACAATGTGTCAAAGGCGATGATCGTTTTCTTGGCACGGTGAGGACGAGTATGCATAAGGCGCCTTTAACGGCGCTGGCAGCAGGATTGAAAGAAGCCATGCTGGCGCGGAGTGTCATTGTTGATGTGCGAATATGTGACATGCAAACACAAGGCGCGCTGCGGGTTGAAGACAGGCTCAAAGAGAAGTACGGAGAACTTTTTTTTGGTGACCTGGTGCTGGAAAAATTCCGGGTAGGCTTACCGTTCAATGCCGTTATAAAAGAAATCCAGGAATCTGACGTTATTGGTATTAATTCTAATTTTACTCATTCTCGTCGAATTGTCGTTGACTTCATACAGTACTGTAAAGAGCAAAATCCTGATGCCGTTATTGTGCTGGGCGGAACCGACGCCACTGTAGAGCCGGACTATCATGTTTCCGTTGGCGCTGATGTGGTCGTTAAAGGCGAAGGAGAGCTTTGTTTTGCCGATTTGCTGGAATGTGTCGATAAGGGCAAGGATTATAGCGCGGTCCCCAATATTGCCTATCGTGCCATGGATGGTGAAGTTGTTCACACGGTCAAATCGTTCTTAACAAAAACGGGAGCCTATGATGTCAACGATATGCCTCCTCCCAACCTGGATATTGTCGATCTTGAGCGTTACTCCGATACCGGTGAGGGTAAACCACCCTACGGTATTGAAGGTCCTTTTATCAGTGTGGAAACTTCACGCGGATGTGCGCAAGCTTGTTCGTTTTGTGCAACGCCGACGACCAAAGGTCGGTTCAGGTTTATGCAACTTGAAAAAATAAGACGGCATTTCGATTATTTCAAAAGCAAGGGCATCAGGACGCTTTTGTTTCAAGAGGATAACTTGTTGTCCCGTATTCATCGTTCTACCTCAGGGAAGCAAGTGTTCTCAACGGGGCGGGATGAGTTGTTTGATATGTTTAACCTTGCAAGGGATATGGGGTTTAGCTGGGAATTTACCAATGGTATCGAATTGGGGCAGTTTGAATATCAAGGTGTCGTGGATCGTGAATTGATTCGTGTCATGTTTGACTCCGAATTTGTCAATGGTGAACTGGTTGGTTGCTATCGCGCAACATTGCCACTGGAAAATTTGACGGACGATTGCTCGAAATTATTCAGGAAGCTAAAGCCGCTGGGTGTTATCAAGGATGTTATTGAGGAAATCGTTAATACCGGAATTCATTCGCTTTCGTTCAATGTGATTATTGGTCGGCCCGAGGATGATGAACAAAGCTTGAGCCTGACTTATCTTCGCTCCTTGCAGATTCGTTCACTGTGTAAGGAGTTTAATCCGCAGGTTCAGGTTTATTTCAATATATATATTCTTTCGTTGCTACCCGGCACCGTTGACTTTAGACGTTACAAACAGAATCTGGAGTTTGATTTGACGCAAGACCCTGAAGTTATTACTTTTTATCTGGGTTCCTTGAGGACGCCATTTTTTTCCCCCTTGGAAATCACGCAAGCGCGCGGTGCCATGGCCAAAATGCTCAATAGTGACGCGTTAATTGATGATTACGATGAGGTGCATTACCTCTCGAGCGAGCGATTCGAGGACCTTTTCACACACGCATCGTTCGAGGATGAGGCTACTAACATCATTGCAATAGGCGCTTGATCTGCTCAGGGCATGGCTACCATGACCGCCCCGCACTTCTTTGATACGAAGTGCGGCGGCAGGCCTGTTTTTCTGTACCGTCCTGCTACTGACGTGTGTTAACCACCGCAAGAATATGATTGGCAAAGTCCAGGTATTTTGGATTGAGGCCGGTTCTTGCTTCCAGCGCGAGAAGATCATCCATCGGAAGAGAGCTGGTGTGCTTTTCATCACCTAGCCATCTAGGATCCGGCAGGAAGCGTGATATCAGCACATCCAGCGCAACGAAATCATAGCTCACGGGATGCTGGCTCAACAGTTCATCCAGCTGTTTACGTGAAATAGGATTAGAGCGTACGACATGGAAGTGACCCTTCAGGTCCAGAGCATAGAGATGCTCGTCGCGCCTTTCATAATGCAGGATCTCGGACATGGGGGCGGCGTAGAACGTTGGGCGGCTGAAGGGCGGCTTGACCGAGAAGTAAAGAAAGCCGGAACTGTATTCGATAAGCTCTGCAATACAGAACGCCAGATGTTCACTGGGCACATGATTCAAGACGGTGTGAAGGCACAGGGTCAAATCATAAGTTGTGTGTCGAAGCGTATGCGCCAGTCCCTTTGTCAAATCGCACTGTGCGTAAGTCACTGACAGTGCAGCAGTACCCTTTCGTGCTTCTATATAAGCTGAAAACATATTTTCGGCTTGCTGCAGCATGTCCGTAGACAAGTCCAGGCATTCAACATCAATGGCAATGTCTTGTTGCAGGCAATAGTTCGCAATTCTGATGGCCCACATTCCATCACCACACCCCACGTCCAGCAGTTGAAGAGCCCGGGGTTCTCCGGATTTCTCTTTTTCAAGAATAATCGCATCAATAGATTCCTGCAGGGCTTGCCAGGTTTGTAAGTCGCTCCAGGAAAAAGGGTGGTCGGCTTTGCAGGCCTTGAGGTCGATAATCTCTTCAAACGTCGAAGTGCCGTTGGCGTATTGCGTATAACTTGCCGAAAACCGGCTGTAAAAATCACTGACGCTCTGAGTGGAAGTGGTCATAGGTCACAGGGTCTCGATGATGAATAAAAATACTGATTGAACTTAGCAAGCAAAGCAGGGCATGAACACTATCTGTTTTGATAGCTATGCGGACGCTTTAAACGTTGACAGTTTTTGCATCAACTGCTTGCTGTTTTGGCCTTTTTATTCTCGAAAGCTACTGAGGTCGCCAAAGTGCATCGCGAAAAACTTCAACGATGCTTGATAGGGCGATGTCAAGAAAGAATCTTAAGGTTTAAGGTGATTTATTTGTATGGTTTTTCATTTTTGAAATAAGGCGATTACAAACGATACGGGTGTATTTTCAAGATATTGGCCCTGTTGCTTGCCGGCCTAGGTGGATTGAGAATGTAACAACGTGCGTGGTAGCATGCGGCGCAAAGGGAGAGGTATTGGAAATGGATTTTCTCGAGAGAGTAGTGCAATTAGAATCAGCAACGAATATTGAAAATTGGCATGGGCTGATCACCGAAACAGCCAATTTTATGGGCTTTGAGCAAACACTTCTTGGCATTATCGACAGTGCTCAGTCTCCGCTGCATGAAGCAATTATTCTGACCAGTTATTCCTCGATTTGGCGTGATAGATACGACGCCCATGGATACGCTGATATAGATCCTGTGGTTGCACATGCACGAAGTAGTGTCAGGCATGTCATCTGGCACGACGATTTGTATGTGACACCCCGGCAGAAGTGCTTTCTGGAAGAAGCCAAGTCTTTCAATTTGAAATCGGGTGTGACATTTCCGCTTCATGGCCCAGCTGCCGAGTTTGGGATGTTAAGCCTGCAAGTCGATGCTGAGAATGCGGATGCCGAAAAATTCATTCACAGTAAATTGATGGAGATCAGTTTTTTAAAGGATTCGTTGTTTCAGAAGGCGCTTGGTTTTGTAAGGGGCCATAAGGCTGAGCCTGATATCATACTTTCTCCGCGTGAAATGGAAATTCTAAAGTGGAGTGCGATCGGGAAGTCGACATGGGAGATTTCGAAAATTTGCAATTGCTCTGAGGCGAATATCGATTATCATATTAAAAACATAAGATCAAAATTCAAAGTTAATACCCGGCGTGCCGCTGCCGTTAAAGCGATAGCGCTAGGACTTATAGCCGTATGAAAGGCAGGGCGGTTGCCTTTACGGTAGCAGAATATTTTTCCTCAAGGAACTACTGCATTTGATAGGTGAAAACCAAGTTGAAGTTGAATAGTTTTGTCTGGCTAGCCAGTCAATTGAGGATCTGTTCATGCAGTATGAAATCGCCCGACGTACAGAGTTTGATGGCTCAAAACTTCAAGCCATGCACACTTTGCGGGCCCAAGTATTCAAGTATAAAAAAGGTTGGGACGTTACTCTGATTGCCGGTATGGAAATCGATGGATACGACGCGCTTAATCCGTTTTACATGCTGATCAATAGCCAGGCTCAGCCGAATGATGTCCAAGGATGCTGGAGATTATTACCTACGACCGGTCCTTACATGCTCAAGGATACATTTCCTGAGCTTCTTGCCGCGGCGGCTCCTGAAGCCAGCGATGTGTGGGAACTCAGTCGATTCGCTGTCGCTGCAGGGCAACAGTCAACAATGCAGTTTTCAAATTTAACCTTCGAGGCGATCAAGGAAGTCATTTCTTTTGGTATCCGTAATGGTATAAAAACTTATGTAACGGTAACGACGGTAGGTATTGAACGGATGTTGTTGAAGGCGGGGCTGGAGATCGGTCGTCTAGGCACACCATTGCAAATTGGGGTCGAAAAGGCTGTTGCATTGACTATCGATCTTGGCGACCTTACTCGTAAGGCTTTAGGGTTGAATGCTGTCGTTCAGTGCCCATAAAAAGGTGTTCTACCTATTAATTCAGGTAGTTATGGGCGCTTGAATGGGAGGTTGTCAGGTGTGGCGATCAGGTCACATGCTGCGTAAAATCCTTGGACAATTCGGTGTTTTTCACGGTATTCGCACGGTACCAGGGACGTCGTGAGCAAATAGACATCGGATGATGGGGATTTTACCACCATCCTCCTTCCCCCCGAGCGTAGGCGAACGCATGCGCCAGGTTCAAATACAGTCATATTGTTGTTCTCCCAAAACGGCATTTAGCTCTTCGCCAGTGCTTTAAAAAGGCTTCAGTGGCGCGCAATGAAGAGCGCATAGGTTAGTTAACTGGAATCTAGTCCGGGAGTTCGCTGAATGTACACTATCAAAACAGATAGTCCACAGCGGTTGCGGTCATAAACACTCGGGTGATTGAGGGTGATGGCTTGTTATCGTCCTGCAAGCCTGCGATCTTTCGGGGTCATTAGGAGGCGAGGAACAGGCGGATGGACGTAAGCAAGACTAAAAGCAGTTTTTACCGCCGGTTGTACGTGGCGTACCTGATCGACAGCGGGCTGGCGAGCAGCGTGCCGGCGCTGACCGAAGTGACTGGCATGCCTAGGCGCACGGCTCAGGACACCATCGCGGCGTTGGCGGATCTGGATATCATTTGTGAATTCGAGCAGGAAGAAGGCGCGCGCAACCATGCGGGGCGCTATCGGATTCGCGAGTGGGGGGCGATTGATCGGGGGTGGATCGAGCGTAATCTGCGGCAGATCAAAGCGGTGCTGGAATACCCCTGAACGCTTGCTGTGATTCGGCTGACGCTTTCGCGAGCAAGCCCGCTCCCACACTGGAACTGCGGTCACAGGACGAACGTGGAGCGGGCTTGCCCGCGAAGAGGCCCTTAAGGGCGGCGCATCCCGATATGCGGAATGTCATCCTCCAGGTATTCCTCACCCACCACCACAAACCCGTACCGCCCGTAATACCCCTGCAAATGCGCCTGGGCCGAGAGATAGATCGGCACTTCAGGCCAGTGCTTCCCGGCCTGTTTCAACGCCTGGCTCATCATCTCATGGCCAAGTCCGGTGCCGCGTGCAGCGGGAGCAATGATCACTCGGCCAATCACCACGTCGCCGCCCTGTAACTCCGGGTCGAGCAAGCGCAGATAGGCCACCAACCGATCCCCGTCCCAGCCCATCAAATGGCAGGTGTCACCTTCCAGGTCCTGGCCATCGACGTCCTGATAAACGCATTTCTGCTCGACGACGAACACCTCGGCGCGTAACTGCAGAATCGCATACAGCTGCTCTTTACCCAGATTGCTGTGGTGTTTACAGATCCAATCGATTGTCATCTTCACATTCCTTGAACAACGTTGTTCTGATACTAAGCGCCCTGACGCGGGATGTCTTGATGGCGGAGAAATCTTTGATAAAGCCCAAAATGCCATCATTCATTTCTCGCGAGATTGTCTTCTTTGTGTAATCTGCGATGAAGCGCTGTGCAATGGCCTCAATGAGCTAATGTTAGGACCTGGGTTTCGCCGGTAAAGGACCCTGGAGTTTTGGTTGAAAAACGCGTCGGGCAGCCCGCCCGCTAAGGATTTTCTGGCATGCCGCGATTGCATCGAGCGTTTGCTTTGATTGGATTGCTGTTGCTGACACACGCCGCGGCAGCGGAAAAGCTGCGTCTGGTAGCCGATGCCTGGCCGCCCTTTACCGACGCCACGCTGATCAATGGCGGATTGGCCACGGACATCGTCAGCACCGCGCTGGCCCGGGCAGGGTATGCCAGTGATTTTGAGCAAGTGCCGTGGGCGCGAGCCTTGTTTGGGGTAGGCGAGGGGCGTTACGACGTGCTGGTCAACGCCTGGTACACCGACGATCGGACGAAGCTGGGGCAGTTTTCCGGCGAGTACCTGCTCAACCGCGTGCGCTTTCTCAAGCGCAAGGACGCGCCGATCGAATTCAATAACCTGCAACAACTGCACACTTACCCGATTGCGGTGGTACGCGGTTATGCCTATTCGCAAGCATTCGACGACGATGTGTCGCTGCAGAAAGTCCCGGTGCATAGCTTCGCCATGGCCGTGCGCATGGTTGCGGCCGATCGGGTCAAGCTGACCCTGGAAGACGAGTTTGTCGCCCGGTATTACCTCGCTCGTGAATCATCCAAAGTGCGCAATGCCGTGGAGTTTTTGCCCAAGCCGTTGAGCGAGAACAGCCTGCATATTCTGGTGAGCCTGAAAAATCCGCAGCATGAACAGATCGTCGCCGGCTTCGACCGCGAGATTGCGGCGATGAAGGCCGATGGGAGTTATGAGAAGTTGCTCAAGCAGCATGGGATGTGATCTGAAAGGACTGCGGTGTCTGAGCTGACGCTTTCGCGGGCAAGCCTCGTTCCTACGGAATCACCTCAACCTGTAGGAGCGAGGCTTGCCCGCGATGAGGCCGGCCCCGTCACTACAAATCTCAGGCTTCGCTAGTGTCCTTGATGAGATGCGCCGCCAACGTCCGCAACGGCCCCAGTTGCCGGCAGATCAACGCCAGTTGTGTCTGAACCAACCGCTGGCCTTCATCGATTTCATCCGGCATCTGTTCAAGCTCATTGGCCAGCGCTTCTTCCTCATCACTCTGAATCGCAATCGGCTGTTTGCTCGCCAGGCCTTGGGCGATTTCGTCGAGGCTGGCGGCCAGGTTCACGCCGGTGCCGTCGATCAAATGCTCGCGCACGTCCGACGGTAGTTGGGTTTCGCGGTGTGCCCCAAGCCCCGATAAATAGCTGAGCAAGGTATGCGACAGCACCAGGAAACGGAACCCGACATCCGCTTCTTTACGGAAGTGCCCCGGCTCCATCAGCATGTTGGCCAGCGTCGTCGATAACGCGGCGTCGGCGTTGTGCGCGTTGCGCCGAGCCAGGCGATAAGCCAGGTCGTCGCTTTTACCAGCGGCGTATTGCTGCATGATCTGGCGCAAGTAAATGCTGTTACAGGTCAGGGTATTGGCCAGCACTTTGTTCAGGCGTCGGCCCTGCCAGTCCGGCAGGAACAGGAACACCGCCAGCCCGGCGATCAGGCTGCCGAGCAAGGTATCGAACAGTCGCGGCAGGAGCAGCCCATAACCGTCGCCCACCTGGTTGAAGCAGAACAGCACCATAATCGTGATCCCGGCAGTCGCCAGGGTGTAGCGGGTGGTGCGGTTGGTAAAGAACACTACCCCGGCAACGATCGCGAAGCACGACTGCACCAGCGGGTTCGGAAACAGATCGAACAGCGCCCAGGCCACGGTCAGGCCGATGGCGGTGCCGATGATCCGCTGGCCGAGTTTACGGCGGGTGGCGCCGTAGTTCGGCTGACAGACAAACAGCGTGGTGAGGATGATCCAGTAACCCTGCGAAGGGTGGATCAAATGCACCATCGCGTAGCCGATGCTCAACGCCAGAGGCAGACGCAGGGCATGACGGAACAGCAACGAGGTCGGCGTCAGCTGTGTGCGCAACCGTACCCAGACATCCTTGAGGCTGCGGGGCGAACGGTCGAGCAGGCTGCTGTCGGTAGCATCTGCGAGCGCATCGGGGTTGCTGGCGTCGCTGAGCAAGCGGTCAAGGGTGCCGAGGTTCGCCGCCAATGCCCGCAATGAACGCAACAGACCGCGCCATGCCGGATTGCTCTGGATGCGCAGGTGTTCGAGGGAGGCGTGCAGGTCGTTTAGGGTTTCGGCGAAGCTTGCGTCATAGATGAATGGCTGGCGCATCTGGATCGATTCGGCCAGCGCGCGGCAGGCCTTGCCTTGCTGGCGCAGCAGGCGCTGACAGCGGAACAGCACGTCGCTGTGGAAGAACGCTTCGGACAGCGCGTTGTAGGGGTAGTGGGAGGAACTGGCGCGCTCGTGGATGTCCTGGGCGAGGAAGTACAGCTTCAGATAACGGCTGAGCTTCGAGCCCGGCCGACCGTCACCGACCCGATGCAGAATGATTTCCTTGGCGGCGTTCAGCGCGGCGACCACACGACCGTTCTGCTGGGCCAGTTCCAGCCGTCGCGCTTCCACGTCCATTTGCCGGATCGGTTCGAACAGCGACGATTTGAGTTTCAGGTAAAAACCCAGTTCACGGAACAACCGCGCCAGGCTTTGCTGCACTGGCTGGTTGGAAAACAGCGCCTGCCACAGCACCGAGAGCAAACCGTACCAGGCTGCACCGGCCACCAGCAGCACCGGTTCGTGCCAGAAATCGGTGACTGCACCGCCGCGCTGGTCCACACCGATCATGGTGTAGACCGACAGAATCAACGTCGCTGAAGCAATCGCGCCATAACGTTCGCCCAGCGCACCGAGCATGGTCAGACAGAAGCTGGCCAGTGCAAAGGCGATGATAAAGAGGATGGGGTAAGGGAAGAGCAGTTCGACGGACAGGGCGGCGACAATAAAACACACCAGCGTCACGGCCAGCGCGTTGAGGCGCCCCTGCCAGCTGTCGTCGGTTTCGGCCAGGGCACTGGCGATGATCCCCAGGAACAACGGGATCAGCAGTCCCATTTCATCCTGATACCAACACAGCGCCATGCTGCCGGTCAGGGCGATGAATACCCGAACGCTGTAACTGAATTTATCCAGCGCCCAGAGGCGGCGCAGAGATTGCCGAAATGTGGTCGATGACATGAAGTGCGAAGGCCTTCCGAGGCGATGACGCTAAATTGAGCCACTAATGACGCCGGCGCAATGGCGCCGATCACATCTGACAGCAAAATCTGTTCCTTGCGCATTGTATGTTGACTGTCAGCACGGCCTTCGCGGGCAGGCCTAGCTCCTACAGGTTTTCGGTATGCGCGAATAATACTGTGAACCTGTAGGAGCGAGGCTTGCCCGCGAAGAACGATAACGCGGTCGATCAGACGTACTGCGCGGCGGCGTAACCGGAGGCCCAGGCCCACTGAAAGTTGAAACCACCCAGATGCCCGGTGACGTCGAGCACTTCGCCGATGAAATACAGGCCGGGGCTTTTCAGCGACTCCATGGTCTTGGACGACACTTCACGTGTGTCGACACCGCCCAGGGTCACTTCGGCAGTGCGGTAGCCTTCGGTGCCGGCCGGCACGACTTTCCAGCTCGCCAGTTTTTCGGCGATGTCCGCCAGCTCGGCGTGGGTGTATTGCTTCATCGGTTTTGAGACGAACCAGTTGTCCGCCAGCAGGTTGGCCATCTTCTTGGTGAAGATTTCGCCGAGCAGGGTTTTCAACTCGCTGTTCGGGCGTTCGGCCTGCTGTTGTTGCAGCCAGTTCGGCACGTCGTGATCCGGCATCAGGTTGATCTCCACCGTGTCGCCGGATTCCCAGAACGACGAGATCTGCAAAATCGCCGGGCCGCTGAGGCCGCGGTGGGTGAACAGGATGTTCTCGCGGAAACTCTGGTCATTGCAGCTCACCAGGCAATCCACCGACGTACCGGACAGTTCGGTGCAAAGCTCCTTGAGCTGATCGGTGATGGTGAACGGCACGAGGCCGGCGCGGGTCGGCAGCAAATCGTGGCCGAATTGTCTGGCTACCTGATAGCCGAAACCAGTGGCGCCCAGGGTCGGAATCGACAGGCCACCGGTGGCGATTACCAGGGATTCGCAGGTGATCTGATCGAGGGTGGTTTGCAGCAGGTAACCGCTTTCCATTTTCTCGATGTGTTGGATCGAGGTGTCCAGGTGGAGGCTGACGCCGACCTGATCGCACTCATCGAGCAGCATTTCAAGGATGTCGCTGGATTTGTTATCGCAGAACAACTGACCGAGTTTTTTCTCGTGGTACGGCACGCCGTGTTTGGCGACCATGGCGATGAAATCCCATTGGGTGTAGCGCGCCAACGCGGATTTGCAGAAGTGTGCGTTCTGCGACAGGAAATTGCCTGGTTCGGTGTACATGTTGGTGAAATTGCAGCGGCCACCGCCCGACATCAGGATTTTCTTGCCGGCCTTGTTCGCGTGGTCGAGCAACATCACCTTGCGTCCGCGCCCGGCTGCGGCCAGCGCACACATCAACCCTGCGGCGCCAGCGCCAATGATCACGACTTCGGTAGAGCGCAAAACGGTGTCCTCACACAAATCTCAGGGCTAACCAAATCCTGTAGGAGCGAGGCTTGCCCGCGAAGAACGATAACTCGGTCTACCTGATTCACCGTGTAATCGTTCTTCGCGGGCAAGCCTCGCTCCTACTAGGGGGCTGTGGCGGTTTTACAGGATGCGCACACGCAGCGAGCGGCCTTTGATTTTACCGTCGTTCAGGCGTTGCAAGGCTTGCTTGGCGATCCCGCGTTCCACAGCCACATAGGCCTGGAAGTCGAAAATCGCGATCTTGCCGACCTGGGCGCCCGGAATGCCGGCATCGCCGGTCAGTGCGCCAAGAATGTCGCCTGGACGCACCTTGTCTTTACGGCCCGCACCAATGCACAGCGTGCTCATCACCGGCAGCAGCGGCGCGCCGCCCTGGGATTTCAGGCTGTCCAGTTGATCCCAGCTCAACGGCGACTTCTGCAGTTGCTCGATGGCCTGGGCGCGGTGCGCTTCGGACGGGGCGACCAGGCTGATCGCAATGCCTTTCTCACCGGCACGACCGGTACGGCCGACACGGTGGATGTGAATTTCCGAGTCACGGGCCAGTTCGACGTTGATCACCATGTCCAATGCATCGATGTCCAGACCACGCGCAGCGACGTCGGTGGCGACCAGTACCGAAGTACTGCGGTTGGCGAACATCGCCAGCACCTGGTCGCGGTCACGCTGTTCCAGATCGCCATGCAGGCCGACGGCAGAGATGCCTTTGGCGGTCAGGTGATCGATGGTTTCCTGAACCTGCTGCTTGGTGAAGCAGAACGCTACGCAGGACGCCGGGCGGAAATGCGCGAGGACTTTGACCACGGCATCCATGCGCTCTTCCGGGGAAATTTCGTAGAAGCGCTGCTCGATCTGCGTATCGTCGTGGAACGCCTCGGCCTTCACTTGCTGCGGGTTGCGCATGAATTTGGAAGCCAGTTGCTTGATGCCCACCGGATAAGTGGCGGAGAACAGCAAGGTCTGGCGACGCTCCGGGCACTGGGCGATGATTTCTTCGATGGAGTCGTAGAAACCCATGTCGAGCATGCGATCGGCTTCGTCGAGGATCAGGGTGTTCAAGCCATGAAGCACCAGCGAACCTTTGCGCAGGTGTTGCTGAATGCGCCCCGGGGTGCCGACGATGATGTGCGCGCCGTGCTCCAGCGAGCCGATCTGCGGGCCGAAGGACACGCCGCCACACAGGGTCAGCACCTTGATGTTGTCTTCGGCACGGGCCAGACGACGGATTTCCTTGGCGACCTGGTCGGCCAGCTCACGGGTCGGGCAAATGACCAGCGCCTGGCAACCGAAGAAACGCGGATTGATCGGGTTCAACAGGCCGATACCAAAGGCCGCGGTCTTGCCGCTGCCGGTCTTGGCCTGGGCGATCAGGTCCATCCCCTTGAGGATCACCGGCAAGCTTTGCGCCTGGATCGGCGTCATCTGGGCATAACCGAGGGAGTCGAGGTTAGCCAGCATGGCGGCGGACAGCGGCAAAGTATTAAAAGCGGTGGCGATGGTGGTCACGGGACTGGCCTGCAAAACAAAATGTCGCGCAGTGTATCAGTCCCGTGCTCTCCACCTGCAAGTTCTGGACGAATAGCGTGTAGCAGCTGCCGAGGCACGAGGCTGCGTTGCGTGTCCGCAGGACCGCCCTCAGGGGCCGCTGCGCAGCCCAGCGCAGCCTCGTGCCTCGGCAGCTGCTACAAGTCAGTGTTCTATATCGTGCTCGCGGCTGACCGTCCGTCGGCCATCCTTGGGTGAAAGCTGCGAGAAGATCGTTGCAGCCAGCATCGCCATGATTCCGACCGTGACAAACGTCAGCTGGAACGCGCCCAGAACCGTGTCCACGCCGTCATTGCCGATCTCCGCCGTGAAGCCGCCGAGCAGGGCGCCGGCGCAGGCCACACCGAGGCTCAGGGACAATTGCGCGACCACCGACAGCAAACTGTTGCCGCTGCTGGCGCTGGCGTCGTCGAGATCGATCAGGGTGACGGTGTTCATCGCGGTGAACTGCAAGGAATTGATCGCTCCCAGAATCGCCAACTGAGCCAGCAGCAGCCAATACGGCGTCTGCTCGCTGACCAGGCCCATGCTTGCCAGCATGATCCCCAGCGCCAGCGTGTTGCCGGTCAGCACTGTGCGGTAGCCGAAACGTTCGATCAGCGGCCGCGCCACTGACTTGGCGACCATCGCGGCCGCCGCCAGGGGCAGCATGCTCATCCCGGCCTGTGAGGGCGAATAACCCAGCGCCACTTGCAGTAGCAGCGGTACGAGGAAAGGCAGGGCGCCGCTGCCCAGCCGGGCGAACAGGTTGCCGAGGATGCCCACGGCGAAGGTCCGGGTCTTGAACAGCGATGGCGCAAACAGCGGATTGTCGATGTGCCCGGCCCGCAACCAATACGCCGCCAGACACGCCATGCCGCCAAACAGCAACAACATCACTCGCAAGTGCGGCAGGTGCAGTTCGCCGAGGCCTTCCATGGCGATGGTGATCAATACCATCGCCGCACCGAACAGCAAAAAGCCCAGGCTATCGAAGCGGGTGCGCTCACTGCCGCGCAGGTCGGGGATGAATTTCCATACCGCGTAACAACCGACGAGACCCACCGGCAGGTTGATCAGAAAGATCCAGTGCCACGTCAGGTATTGCACCATCCAGCCGCCCATGGTCGGGCCGATCAGTGGGCCGAGCAGGCCAGGAATGGTGATGAACCCCATGATCCGCACCAGATCTGAGCGCGGATACGCGCGCAGGACCACCAATCGACCGACCGGCAACATCAAGGCGCCGCCCAAGCCCTGGATTACCCGGGCGCCGATCAGCATGCTCAAGGTGCTCGACAAGGCGCAGAGCAATGAGCCGAAGCTGAACAGCAAGATCGCGCCGAAGAAGATTTTCCTGGTGCCGAAACGATCGGCGATCCAGCCGGAGGCGGGGATCAGTAAGGCGACAGTGAGCATGTAGGCGATGATGACGCCCTGCATGCGCAGCGGGTCTTCGGCCAGGTCCCGGGCCATGGCGGGGAGGGCGGTGTTGAGGATCGTCCCGTCGAGGGACTGCATGAAGAAGGCAATGGCCACAACCCACGGTACCCAGCGGGCGGTGACAGCGTCGAGAGGTTGGCGGTTGGGCATGGGACCTCTTGTGGGTTAATGCAGATTCATGGCTGACGCTGAACCCTGTGGCGAGGGAGCTTGCTCCCGTTCGGCTGCGTAGCAGTCGTAAATCCTGAGAATGCGGTTTAACTGGTAAACCGCATGTGCCGGGTTTGGGGCCGCTGCGCAGCCCAACGGGAGCAAGCTCCCTCGCCACAGGGGTAGTGTTTACAAGGTTAAGGTGAGTCGGTTTATCAGCGCACCGGGCAACAACGCCGAAGCAGTCGCCCGCTGACTGTAAGTGCTGGCCGACAGCAGTAATTCCCGCTCCTCGGTCAACGCTTCCAGCTGCGAACCGAGCAAGCTGTAAGCACTGTCATCAAACCGCATGGTGCTCACCGGCGCCTGGATTTCGCCGTTCTCGACCCAGAAGGTCGCAAACCGTGTCATGCCGGTCAGGCGCGCCGCCGGTTGGTCCGAGTAGTTCAGGTACCACAGGTTGCTGATGTAGAGCCCGGTGCCGAGGCGCTTGAGGATGTCCGCCTGCTCCAGGTTGCCACCGTTCATGACCAGCGCCGTCGGGTATTCATGGCTGCTGGCGCCGTTGGCCGTGAGGCCGTATTCGGCGGCGCTGCGGGAATTGATCAGTCGGGCATTGGCCATGCCTTTGGCGATCAACCCCAGATCATCGCGGGGATAACCTTCGTCGGAAAACGCTGGGCTCAAGGAGCCGCTGACCTGCTCACTCAACCATACGTTGGGGCTGAAGACGTTTTCGTTGGCGTAGAACTTCTGCAACGGGCTCTGCTTGCTGGCAATCGCCTGGGCCGAAAACCCGCCCCAGCTCAGCATGCCCATGATTTCTTCCAGCGCTGCCGGCGCCAGATAGGCGCGGTATTCGCCGGGCGCCAGCGTGCGCAACGGCCGACCCAGAAACGCCAACTGCTCGCGGGCCTGCTGGAAGCGTCTGGCAAACCCTTCGCTGTTCCAGTCGTGACCGGCATAGCTGGCTTTCACCGCCTGACCGTTTTCATGGAACAGGCTGAAATCGAAGTTGAAACTGTTGGCCTGATGCCAGCCGAACGCGCCTGCAGAGCTGGCGAAACCACGACTGATCGGCCCGGCGGCATAGAAGCCGACCAGATCCAGGCCTTCAGCAGCCTGAGTGATTTCAGCGACCACCTGTTCGGTATCCGGCAGTGGATGATCCTGCACGTTGTTGCTCTGCCAGCTGTTGTGGTTGAGCCGCAGGTACGGGTCCTGAGGCAGCAGCGGCAAGGTTTCGCGCAATTGCTGCAGTCCCTCGGCCAGACGCTGAAGGTCGATTTCTACATCGCCCGACAGCGTGATATTCAGATCAGCATGACGGCCGTCGTTAATCAGTTTGAAACCGATGCTCGCTTGCTGCACTTGCCCGGCCTGACGGACCTTGGCGTGGTTGAAGCGCACGAAGGCCGACGACTCGGCGGCGTAGCTGAGGGTGAATTGCTCAGGCGTGTGCAGCGCGTCGCGCAACCAGTTGACCAGGGCCTTGAACGACTCAGCCTGGCTATTTGAAGTGCTCGTTGAAGTACTCATCAGGCATCTCCCCCAAACACATCAACATTGCTGAACACGCAGGCCGGCGATGCATGGCCGACGCGGATCACCTGGTTCGGTTCGCCCTTGCCGCAGTTCGGCGTGCCCAGCACCTTGAAGGTGCTGGCGTCGCCGACGGCGCTGAGGCTTTTCCAGAACTGTGCGGAAATCGCCCGGTAATTCGGGTTCTTCACCACGCCCTTGAGTTCGCCGTTTTCGATCAACTGAGCCCATTCGCAGCCGAACTGGAATTTGTTGCGCGCATCGTCGATGGACCACGAACGGTTGGTGCTCATCAAAATCCCGTGCTCGCTATTGCCGATCAGCTGTTCCAGCGGTTGATCGCCGGGCTCGATGTTGAGGTTGGCCATGCGGTCGATCGGCGGACGGTTCCAGCCGCAGGCGCGGCTGTTGGCGACGCCGTCGAGGCCTGCGCGAAATTGCGACAGCGCGCCACCGAGCGGACGCAGCAGCAAACCTTCTTTAATCAGAAATTGCTTGCTGGCGGCGCTGCCGTCGTCGTCATGCCCGTAGCTGGCAAGTTGCTCGGGGATGTCCGGGTCGAACGTCACGTTGAGTAGTTCGGAGCCGTATTGCAGGCTGCCGAAGTCTTCTGCCTTGACGAAACTGGTGCCGGCGTAATTGCGCTCGTCGCCAAGGATGCGGTCCAGTTCCAGTGGGTGACCGATGGACTCGTGGATCTGCAGCATCATTTGGTCAGGCATCAGCAACAGATCGCGCGGGCCTTGCGGGGTGTTTGGCGCCAGCAGCAATTGCAGCGCCTGATCCGCGACTTTCGGGCCGGCGCCGATCAGGCCGCAACGGCTGATCACATCAAAGCCGCCCTGCTGGCCGAAGTTCTCGCGGCCCAGGGTGCGGGTCTGGCTGTCGCTGCCGTCGTAGGCGGTGACGTCCATGCTCGGGTAGACGAAGCGCTGGGCCTGGCGTAATTCGGCGCCGGCGCTGTTGAGGTAGATTTGCTCGACGTTGGTGATGCCGATGCTCGCCTGCCAGTTCACCAGTCGCTCGTCCTTGGGCACGCTGGCAGATTCGGCACCGAGCAATTGGTAGCAATCGCTCAGGGACGCAAAGGGCTGGTCGAAGTCAGGCGAGAAATAGTCGGCGCGGTCACTGGAAACCGCTTGCTCGCGCAGGTCGAGCAGGGCGTGGGGCTTGAGTCGACGGGCTTGTTGCTCGGCTTTATCCAGCGCGGCTTGCAAGCCTTGTTGCGACAGGTCATTGGTCGCGGCATAGGCTTCGACGCCGTTGACCCGAACGGTCAGCATCGCGCCTTCGTCCCGGCTCAGGCTCGGCGGTTCGGCGACGTTCTTGCGCACCGACAGGTACTGTCCGGATTCGCGCACATAACGTAGCGAAAAGAACTCAGCGCCCGTGCGCAACGCAGCGAAACGCTGCTTGAGCTGGGGGTGGAAATCGAACATTCGGGAACCTCCTTGTTATGGAGTGGCGGTGCATCGATGTGGCGAGGGGGTGAAGCGTTTGCGTGGCGCTAGATTAGGCTTGGGCGGGGGGTAGATCAAGGGCGGAGCGGAGCCGGAGGGGATTGCCAGGATGTGTCGGAGGGTGTGTGTTGGTTGGTCTGGCCCCTTCGCGGGCAAGCCTCGCTCCTACAAGGAAGAGTGCGATTCCCTGTAGGAGCGAGGCTTGCCCGCGAAGGCCGCGCCTCGGTATTACGACTTACTGAGCAATCAGGCTCACATCCCGCAACGGCTTGCCACGCACCGGCGCATCGCCTGCCACGTAGTAATCAGCCTTGCTGCGCGGCAGTGGCTTGCGACCGCGGATCTTGTCGGCGATTTTCTCGGCCATCATGATCGTTGGCGCGTTCAGGTTGCCGGTGGTGATGATCGGCATGATCGAAGCATCGACCACGCGCAGGGCTTGCATGCCGTGCACACGACCTTCGCCATCGACCACCGCCATTTCGTCGGTGCCCATCTTGCACGAGCAGGATGGGTGGAACGCGGTTTCGGCGTGTTCGCGGATGAACGTGTCCAGCTGTTCATCGGTTTGCACCTCGATGCCCGGGCTGATTTCGCGACCACGGAAGGCGTCCAGCGCTGGCTGTTGCATGATTTCACGGGTCAGGCGGATGCCGTCGCGAAATTCCTGCCAGTCCTGCTCGGTGGCCATGTAGTTGAACAGGATGCTCGGGTACTCGCGCGGATCCTTGGACTTGGCCTGAATGCGACCGCGGCTTGGCGAACGCATGGAACCCATGTGCGCCTGGAAACCGTGCTCTTTCACACCGTTGCTGCCGTTGTAGTTAATCGCGACCGGCAGGAAGTGGTACTGAATGTTCGGCCAATCGAATTCCGGACGGGTGCGGATGAAACCACCGGCTTCGAACTGGTTACTGGCGCCGATACCGGTGCCGTTGAACAGCCACTCGGCACCGATGGCCGGTTGGTTGTGCAGCAACAGCGACGGGTACAGCGAGACCGGTTGGGTGCAGGCGTATTGCAGGTACAGCTCAAGGTGATCCTGCAGGTTTTCACCGACGCCCGGCAGGTTGTGGACCACGGGGATGTCGAGCTTGTTCAGCAGTTCGGCCGGGCCGACGCCGGAACGTTGCAGGATCTGCGGCGAAGCGATGGCGCCGGAGCACAGCAGCACTTCCTTGCGGGCACGGGCTTCAACGCGCTCTTCTGCGGCGCCAATCAGGTAACGCACACCGACCGCACGCTTGCCTTCGAACAGGATTTTGTCGGTCAGGGCGTGGGTAACGATAGTCAGGGTCGAGCGCTTCTTGGCGATGTCCAGGTAACCGCGAGCGGTACTGGCGCGACGGCCGTTCGGCGTCACGGTGCGGTCCATCGGGCCGAAACCTTCCTGTTGGTAGCCGTTCAGGTCTTCGGTACGCGGGTAACCGGCCTGTACGCCTGCTTCAACCATCGCGCTGAACAGCGGGTTGTTGCCAGCCTTCGGTGTGGTCACGCTGACCGGGCCGTCGCCACCGTGGTAGTCGTTCGGGCCGATGTCGCGGGTTTCCGCCTTGCGGAAATACGGCAGGCAGTCGAGGTAGGTCCAGTCTTCCAGACCGGGCAGCTTCGACCAGTTGTCGTAGTCCATGGCGTTGCCGCGGATGTAGCACATGCCGTTGATGAGCGAAGAGCCACCCAGGCCCTTGCCGCGACCGCATTCCATCCGGCGGCCGTCCATGTGCGGCTCTGGATCGGTTTCATACGCCCAGTTGTAGCGACGACCTTGCAGCGGGAACGCCAGGGCGGCCGGCATTTGCGTGCGGAAATCCAGACGGTAATCCGGGCCGCCCGCTTCGAGCAGCAGGACGGTGACGCCTTCGTCTTCAGTCAGACGGGTCGCCAGGGTGTTACCGGCCGAGCCGGCACCGATGATGATGTAATCGAATTCTTGGGACATTGAATGCACCCTCTTTGAAGTTGGTCAGGTCGCGGTCGCCGATGCACCACTCAACTGTGGCGAGGGAGCTTGCTCCCGCTCGGCTGCGCAGCAGTCGCAAATCAGCGACCATGTTCTGTCTGAATGAGCGCGGAACCTGAGGTTGGGGCCGCTTCGCAGCCCAGCGGGAGCAAGCTCCCTCGCCACAAAAAGCCCAAGCCTCAGGTTCTGCGCCAGATCAGAACACCGAGGCGTAATCGCCCAGTTCGACCTGTACCGATTTGATGCGTGTGAAGTTGTTCAGCGAGCTGATGCCGTTCTCACGGCCCACGCCCGACTGCTTGTAGCCGCCGACCGGCATCTTGGCGTCGGACTCGCCCCAGGCGTTGATCCAGCAGATACCGGCTTCCAGTTGATGAATCACGCGGTGAGCGCGGTTCAGGTCTTTGGTGACGACGCCAGCCGCCAAACCGAACTCGGTGTCGTTGGCACGACGGATCACTTCTTCTTCGGTTTCGTAAGACAGGATGCTCATCACCGGGCCGAAGATCTCTTCGCGAACGATGGTCATCTCGTCGGTGCAATCGGTGAACACGGTCGGGGCCACGAACGCGCCTTTGGCGAATTCGCCGTCGGTCAGACGCTCGCCGCCGCACAGCAGACGCGCACCTTCTTCCTTACCTTTGGCGATGTAACCCAGCACGCTTTCCATGTGGGCGAAGCTGACCAGAGGGCCGAAGTTGGTGTTTTCGTCTTCCGGGTTGCCAACGCGAATGCGCGCAACGCGCTCAACGATCTTGGCTTCGAACGCAGCCTTCAGGTGGCTCGGGACGAACACGCGAGTGCCGTTGGTGCAGACCTGACCGGAGCTGTAGAAGTTGGCCATCATCGCGGTGTCGGCGGCGCGATCCAGATCGGCGTCGTCGAAAATGATCAGCGGAGATTTGCCGCCCAGTTCCATGGTCACGTCTTTCAAGGACGAGCCAGAAGCGCTGGCCATGACCTTCTTGCCGGTGTCGGTGCCGCCGGTGAAGGAGATTTTTTCGATGCGTGGGTGTTCGGTCAGCCAGGTACCGACTTCACGGCCGCTGCCGGTCAGGACGTTGAACACCCCAGCCGGAACGCCGGCTTCGGTGTAGATCTCGGCCAGTTTCAGCGTGGTCAGGGAAGTGACTTCGCTTGGCTTGAAGATCATCGCGTTACCGGCTGCCAGGGCCGGTGCGGATTTCCACAAAGCGATCTGGATCGGGTAGTTCCACGCGCCGATACCGGCCACAACGCCCAGCGGCTCGCGACGGGTGTAGACGAAAGACGTGGTGCGCAGCGGGATCTGCTCGCCTTCGATGGCCGGCACCAGACCTGCGTAGTACTCCAGCACGTCAGCGCCGGTGACGATGTCGACGTAACGGGTTTCGGAGTACGCCTTGCCGGTGTCCAGGGTTTCCAGGGCGGCCAGTTCATCGTTGCGCTCGCGCAGGATGTCGACGGCACGACGCAGGATGCGCGAACGCTCCATGGCGGTCATCGCGGCCCAGATTTTCTGACCCTTTTCGGCGCTGACCACAGCACGCTCAACGTCTTCCTTGGTCGCACGTTGTACGGTTGCGAGGACTTCACCGTTAGCCGGGTTGATGGCTTCGAAAGTGGCGTCGCTGCTGGCGTCACTGTAGCCGCCATCGATGTAGAGTTTTTGCAGTTCGAAACGGGCCATAAAGTCCTCGCAAGTGCATAAGTTGGTTGGCGTTAACCACTGGGGCGTGCCGTGTAGCGTTGGCGACGCTGGTCAGTGGCGGTTCAGGGGCTGAGCGGTTTTATGTGTGCTCTAACTCACCTGCTTGGCCAGTTGGAAATCCATGTATTCGTAAGCGATCTGGTGCGCCTGCCCGGTGTCGAAAGCATCTCCCGACAGCGCGCCGCGCAACCACAAACCGTCAATGAGGGCTGCCAGGCCGCGGGCGGCACTGCGCGCTTGATCAAGCGGCAACACACGGCGGAACTGGCAGCACAGGTTGGAATACAGGCGGTGATCGTTGATCCGCTGCAACCTGTGCAAAGACGGGTGGTGCATGCTGGTGGCCCAGAAGGCCAGCCAGGTTTTCATTGCCGGGCCATTGACCTGGCTGGCGTCGAAGTTGCCTTCGATAATCACCTGAAGGTGAGCCCGTGGGCTGTTGTCCTCCAGCGCCTGACGGCGCGCGGTGACGTTCTCGCTGAGGACACTCATCAGATACTGCGCCGTGGCGGCGATCAGGCCATTCTTGTCCTGAAAGTAGTGACTGATGATGCCATTCGAGACACCGGCCAAACGGGCGATCAGCGCAATGCTGGCATCCCCCATGCCGACCTGATCGACGGCCTGCATCGTGGCATCGATCAATTGCTGGCGGCGGATGGGTTGCATACCGACCTTGGGCATCTTGCACATCTCCTTAGGCCTTCCGGTGGACGAAAAACGGCTACCGGATTGACGGCCAGTCTATTTTGTTTTGATTGAACGTTCAATTAACAAAGAATAAGATCTGCGACAAATCGTCGCTGCTTACAGATTTTTCCTACGTGTAAATGGCGATAAACCGACATCCAAAAATGCTCGAAACCTATACGCGTAGGCGTTCCAAGGGTTTCGGGCTTTTTTCGGGGTGTCTTTATATCACCCACCGGTCGGCTGCCAACTAACCGATTGGTCGGGTACCGCGTTGCCTTGTGTTCTTCTCTCGCACTGCCGGAGCATCTGTGCCATGAGTTCTGCCTCTCTTATAAAGACCCCGCCCGAGAAGGTGACGGTCAACGGTTGGGTGTTCTACACCTCTACCGCGCTGATCCTGCTGTTGACCGCCATTCTGATCATCGCCCCGCAAGAGGCTGGCAGAATGCTCGGCATTGCCCAGGCCTGGTTGTCCCGCAGCTTCGGCTGGTACTACATGGTGGTGATCGCCGCTTATCTGGTTTTTGTGGTTGGCCTGGCGTTTTCGTCTTACGGCAAACTCAAACTGGGGCAGCAAGGACGACACCCCGGACTTCAGCTACGGCGCCTGGGCGGGGATGCTGTTCTCCTCGGGTATCGGCATCTCGCTGCTTTACTTTGGTGCTTCCGAGCCGCTGGACCACTACTTCAACCCGCCGGAAGGTGTGGCCGGCAGCAACCTTGCGGCTCGTCAGGCGGTGCAGCTGACGTTCTTGCATTGGGGCCTGCATGGCTGGGCGATCTACGCATTGGTCGGCTTGGCCGTGGCGTACTTTGCTTACCGTCACAACCAGCCGCTGGCGTTGCGTTCGGCACTGTATCCGCTGGTCGGCGAGCGTTGGGTTAAAGGCGCGGCCGGTCACGCGGTGGACGGCTTCGGCATGTTCGTGACCCTGCTGGGGCTGGTGACGAACCTGGGGATCGGTTCGCTGCAAGTGTCGTCGGGGCTGGAAAACCTGTTCGGCATGGAGCACAGCAATACCAACCTGCTGATCGTGATCATCGTGATGAGCACCGTGGCGACCATCGCCGCGGTGTCTGGCGTGGAAAACGGTATTCGCCGTCTGTCCAACCTGAACATCGTGCTGTTCAGCGGTCTGCTGATTTTCGTGCTGTTGTTCGGCCCGACCCTGCACCTGCTCAACGGCTTTGTGCAAAACATTGGCGACTACCTGAACGGCGTGGTGCTGAAGACTTTCGATCTCTATGTGTATGAAGGCGACAGTGAGAAGTCTGACCGCTGGTTGGGCCTGTGGACTCTGTTCTACTGGGCCTGGTGGATTTCCTGGGCGCCATTCGTAGGCATGTTCATCGCGCGTATTTCCCGTGGTCGCACGGTGCGTGAACTAGTGGCCGGCGTGTTGCTGATTCCGCTGGGCTTCACCCTGGCATGGCTGTCGATCTTCGGTAACTCGGCCCTGGACCTGGTGATGAACCATGGGGCGGTGGAACTCGGGAAGACGGCGCTGCAACAGCCGTCGATGGCGATCTATCAGTTGCTTGAGCATTACCCGGCGTCGAAGATCGTGATCGGCGTGTCGATTTTTGTCGGCTTCGTGCTGTTCCTGACCCCGGCGGATTCCGGCGCGGTGATGATGGCCAACCTTTCCTGCAAGGGCGGCAATGTTGATGAGGATGCGCCGCACTGGCTGCGGATTTTCTGGTCGGCGGTGATCACCCTGGTGACCATCGGTCTGCTGTTCGCCGGTAACTTCGAAGCCATGCAAACCATGGTGGTGCTGGCCGGTCTGCCGTTCTCGGTAGTGCTGGTGTTCTTCATGTTTGGCTTGCACAAGGCCATGCGCCAGGACGTGCAGATCGAACAGGAGCAAGCGGAACTGGCGGCGCGTGGTCGTCGTGGTTTCAGCGAGCGTCTGACCCAGTTGGATCTGCAACCGAATCAGTCGATCGTTCAGCGCTTCATGGACAAGCAAGTCAGCCCGGCGCTGGAAGATGCGGCTGTGCAATTGCGTGCACAAGGTCTGGATGTGCAGACGTTGCTGGGCAAGTCGAAACGCTGCATGGGCGTGCGGATCGAGATGGAAGAGGGCAACCCTTTTGTCTACGAAGTGAGCCTGGACGGTTATCTGGCGGCGGCGAGTGACACGGTGTCTGCTGAAAGCGCTGATGAACCGCGCGCACGTTACTACCGCGCCGAGGTGTACCTGCACAACGGCAGCCAGGACTACGACTTGATGGGCTTCACTCAGGATCAGATCACCCGTGATGTGCTCGATCAGTTTGAAAGCCATCGGCAGCTTCTTGGCCGGGTTTATAGCTAAGACTTGAGGTGATGCGGTGCAAGTTGTTGCACCGCACATCCATTGTGGCGAGGGAGCTTGCTCCCGCTGGACTGCGCAGCAGTCGCAAATCCGGATAGCATGATCTGTCTGAATGACCGTGGTGTCAGGGTTTGGGGTCGCTTCGCAACCCAGCGGGAGCAAGCTCCCTCGCCACAGTTGTCAGTATTCCAAGCCAAATATCTGCACTAACAAAAACGCCGCGATCCTGTCGCGGCGTTTTTGTATCTGCTGCTTCTTACCCCAGGTTCTTGCCGAGCAGCGCGTGGTACAGCTCGCTGTCGCCGAGGATCCCGACAACCTTGTTGTTGTCGTGCAGCACCAGCTTATTGCCGGTCTGGTAACGAATCTGCAGCGCATCGCGCATGCCGATGTTGGAGTCCACCAACGTTGGCCGACGACCTAAACCTTCAACCGCTTGCCCCGGCATCCAGTTCTGCAGGTCCAGGCTCGAGCCGTTCTGGCGCGCGCCTTTGATGGTGTTGCCTTCGGCCAGGTCCAGCCACGAATCGCCGCCCGGATCCAGGCACACCGAGCCGTTGATGCGTTTGCAGTTGTCCAGGGTGCGCATCAGGCTGCGACCGCACAGTACGTTCAGCGGATTGGTGTGGGCGACGAAGGTGCGTACGTAATCGTCCGCAGGGTTGAGGACGATTTCTTCCGGCTTGCTGTACTGGATGATCCGGCCGTCTTTCATGATCGCGATACGGCTGCCGAGCTTCAGGGCTTCATCGAGGTCGTGACTCACGAAAACGATGGTCTTGCTCAGTTTGCGTTGCAGCTCCAGCAGTTCGTCTTGCAGACCTTGGCGGATCAGCGGGTCGAGGGCTGAGAACGGTTCGTCCATCAGCAGAATGTCGGCGTCCATCGCCAGTGCGCGGGCCAGGCCCACACGTTGCTGCATACCACCGGAAAGCTCATCGGGTTTCTTGTTGCGCCACTGGGTCAGGCCCACCAGCTCAAGCTTCTCGTCCACCAGTTTGCGGCGTTCTTTCTCGGGGCGACCCTGCATTTCCAGACCGAAGCTGATGTTCTCGCGCACCGTCAGCCAAGGCATCAGGGCGAACTTCTGGAACACCATCGCGATGCGCTTGGTGCGCATCATTTTCAGTTCTGCCGGGGTACAGGAAGCAATGTCGATCTGCTTGCCTTCGTGCTCGACGAACAACTTGCCACGGCTGACGGTGTTGAGGCCGTTGATGCAGCGCAACAAGCTGGATTTGCCGGAGCCCGACAGGCCCATCAGTACGCAGATTTCACCTTTTTCGATGTCCAGGCTGGCTTTTTCGACACCGACGATTTGCCCGGTCTTTTTCAGGATCTGGTCGCGGGTCATGCCCTGGTCGAGGAGTTTGAGGGCCTCGCGCGGGTCTTTGGAGAAGATCACGTCCACGTCTTCGAAGCGAATAATGCTCATGCGTCACCCCCTACTTTGGCGTCGGGTTGTTTGCAGATACGGTCGAGCATGATCGCCAGCAATACGATCGCCAGGCCTGCTTCGAAGCCCAGTGCGATATCAGCAGTGTTCAGTGCGTTGACCACGGGTTTGCCCAGGCCGTCGGCGCCCACCAGTGCCGCGATCACCACCATCGACAACGACAGCATGATGCACTGAGTGATACCGGCCGCGATGCTTGGCATGGCGTGGGGCAGTTCAATCCGTGAAAGCAGTTGACGGCGCGAGCAGCCGAAGGCTTTGCCGGCGTCCATCAATTCCTGCGGAACATCGCGAATACCCAGGTAGGTCAGGCGGATAGGCGCGGCAATCGCGAACACCACCGTCGAGATCAGACCCGGGACTACACCCAGACCGAAGAGGGTCAGGGTAGGAATGAGGTACACGAAGGTCGGCACGGTCTGCATCAGATCGAGCACCGGCCGCATGACTGTGTAGAACATCGGTTTGTGCGCGGCGACGATGCCCAACGGCACGCCGATCAGCACGCACACCAGGGTGGCGAACAACACCTGGGCGAGGGTTTCCATGGTTTCCTGCCAGTACCCCAGATTGAGGATCAGCAGAAAGGAGGCGATGACGAAAACGGTCAGGCCCCATTTGCGTTGGATGAAGTGTGCCAGTAGCGCGATGAGGCCGATCAATGCCAGCGGGTTGAACCAGGTCAGCGCAAAAGTCACGCCGTGGATCATCGTTTCCAGTGACACGGCGATTGCGTCGAAAGTGCTGGCGCCGTTTTGCGTCAACCATTCAACGAAGCCCGCGATGTACTGGCCTAAAGGTATTTTCTGATCAATCAGCATGGTAGTGAACGTCCGCATGCAAGGAAATAAACAGCCCGGGCGGACTTGTCCGCCCGGCGTAAGCGATGCTCCCTAATTCAAGGCTGCGCAAGCTTGGCTTTCACGGCCTCCAGGCCAGGTTTACCGTCAATGGTGGTCACGCCAGCGAGCCAGGTATCGAGCACCTGTGGATTCTTTTTCAGCCAGGCCTTGGCGGCCGCGTCAGGCTTCATTTTGTCGTCCAGGACGTTGCCCATCAGCGTGCTTTCCATGTCGAGGGTGAACGCCAGGTTTTTCAGCAACTGACCCACGTTGCTGCATTCCTGCGCATAGCCCTTGCGGGTGTTGGTGTAGATGGTTGCCTGACCGAAGTTCGGGCCGAAGTATTCGTCGCCGCCGGTCAGGTACTTCATCTTGAAACGTGTGTTCATCGGGTGCGGTTCCCACCCCAGGAACACCACGGCGGTGTTGCGGCGCTGGGCACGATCGACTTGCGAGAGCATGCCTGCCTCACTGGACTCGACCACCTTGAAGCCGGCGGCTTTCAGGCCGAAGGCGTCCTTGTCGATCATGCTCTGGATCAGGCGGTTGCCGTCGTTACCCGGTTCGATGCCATAGATCTTGCCGTCGAGTTCTTTCTTGAACTTGGCGATGTCGGCGAAATCTTTCAGACCTTTGTTATACAACTCTTCGGGGACGGCGAGTGTGTATTTTGCGTTTTCCAGATTAGCGCGCAGGGTGTCCACAGTGCCGGCATCGCGGTAGGCCTTGATGTCGTTTTCCATGGTCGGCATCCAGTTACCGAGGAACACGTCCATGTTCTTGCCGTCCGCCAGAGACTTGTAGGTCACCGGCACGGAAATCATCGTGGTTTTGGTCTTGTAGCCCAGGGCATCGAGAACGACGCTGGTGGTGGCGGTGGTGACGGTAATGTCCGTCCAGCCGACATCGGAGAAGTTTACGGTGCTGCATTGGGCCGGTTCTGCGGCCTGAGCCAGGAATGGCAGACTCAGCATGGCGGCCAACAACAACGACGGGGAACCTTTCATGGATGGACTCCTAGGTGTTTTTTTTGGCAGTGTTCCGACTGGACCACCGCACTTATAGGTTGCGGTTGGATGGCGTTTTGGAGACAGCTCTACCAAGGCGCCGTGCAATCGAGTCGATACGATCATGTACCAGTGAAAATCTGACGCCTACAGGGTGCGTCGTAACCAGTACAGGGATGGTCGCATCCAGTGTCGGTGACGTCGTTTACAGCTTTTTTCAGCCCTGTTTGCCCCTCTGATCCGCAAAAAAACGGCGAAAACACAGCGTAAAAGGCCCGCGGCGTTGGTGGGCATGAGTGCGTCGGTGTGAGACGTTGAACGACATGGTAAAAGCCTGATGATGCGGCCATCTCGACGGATTGCAGCTTGAGCGTAGCAGCTCCGTCACTGGGCGCTTTTGCGCCTGGAACAGGCACATCCAGGAGTTCAGCAGTAATGGCTATCAGCGTTTTCGACCTGTTCAAAATCGGTATCGGCCCTTCCAGTTCGCACACCGTAGGGCCTATGCGCGCTGCGGCGCTGTTCGTGCAAGGTTTGCGCGAGCAGGGTCTTTTGGAACAGGTGCGGCGCGTTGAAGTTCAGCTTTATGGGTCGCTCTCGGCCACCGGCATCGGCCACGGCAGCGACAACGCGGTGATCATGGGGCTGATGGGCGAGTGGCCGGACGCGATCGATCCGTCGCAAATCGGCATCCGCATCGAGGCCCTGCGTGAGACCCACACGCTATTGCTCGACGGACGCTTGTCGATCCCGTTTATCTGGGCCCGGGACATGCGTCTGATCGACGAGAACCTGCCGTTCCACCCCAATGCCATGACTCTGATTGCCGAAAGCGATCACGGCGAGCTGCATCGCGACACCTACTATTCCATCGGCGGTGGTTTTGTCGTCGATGAGGCACAGGCTTGCAGCGGCGTGGTGGATCTGGACCGCACCGTGCTGCCTTACGACTTCTCCAGTGCCGTCGAATTGCTCAGCCTCTGCCAGCAGCACAACCTGCGCGTGGCCGAATTGATGATGGCCAACGAGAAGGTCTGGCGCAGTGAAGAAGAAATCCGCAGCGGCCTGATGAAGCTCTGGCGAGCCATGCAGGATTGTGTGGAACAAGGCCTCAAGCACGAAGGCATCCTGCCCGGTGGCCTCAATGTGCGCCGTCGCGCGGCCAAGTTGCACCGTAGCCTGCAAGAACTGAACAAGCCTAACGTGATCGGCTCGACGTTGAGCGCCATGGAGTGGGTCAACCTGTTCGCCCTGGCGGTCAACGAAGAAAATGCCGCCGGCGGGCGCATGGTCACGGCACCGACCAACGGTGCGGCGGGGATCATTCCGGCGGTGTTGCACTACTTTATGAAATTCAGCGAGGCCGTGACCGACGCCAACGTGGTCGATTACTTCCTCGGTGCCGCGGCGGTAGGGATTCTGTGCAAGAAGAACGCGTCGATCTCCGGTGCCGAAGTCGGTTGCCAGGGCGAAGTCGGTTCGGCTTGTGCCATGGCCGCAGCCGGGTTGGCGGAGATTCTCGGTGCTACACCGGAGCAGCTGTGCAACGCGGCGGAAATCGGCCTGGAACATAACCTTGGCCTGACCTGCGACCCGGTGGGCGGGCTGGTTCAGGTGCCGTGTATCGAGCGCAATGCGATTGCCGCGGTGAAAGCGATCAACGCAGCACAGATGGCGCTACGCGGCGACGGTCAGCACTTTATCTCGCTGGATCGGGTAATCCGCACCATGCGCGATACCGGTGCCGACATGCATGACAAATATAAAGAGACATCGCGGGGTGGGTTGGCGGTTAGCGCGGTTGAGTGCTGAAGCCGGGTTGACCCTGTGGCGAGGGAGCTTGCTCCCGCTCGGCTGCGCAGCAGTCGTAAAGATTTTAGGGCCGCTTCGCGCCCCAGCGGGAGCAAGCTCCCTCGCCACACCAGACCAGTCAAAACTGCGCGCAAAGTGAACACCGAAATCAAAACACGCCACGTTTTGGCGCGTCGCTTACAGATAAGCGACTTCACCCAAGTCAGGGATCCAGGCTAGCCATTACCGCCTGTCCCCCGTGCTTGCGGTGACACTCTCCCCTGGAGCGTCGCAGCCCTGTTCCCACAAGTGCTACCGATTTGCTCACACGCAACGGGGTAGAGCGTTTGCGGACCTTGATGGCACTTATAGCCTCCCCTCTCTGCGCGTCATATTTAGACGCATCGCGACGTCGTTTTCAGGAGTTATTGAACGCGCATTCAATTTAGGCATGGCAATTGCTCTGTCATTACAAAGCCCGTCTCCCACGCGAGAACGATGGCAATAAAAAGAGCCTCCGCCTGAGGCCATCACCCGCTTTGTGTGAGGAGATACCGCGATGACGACGTTCAACTCCGGGGCTCAACCCCAGAACCGTGCGCCTCAATCCATCGGCTTTTTGCTGCTGGACAATTTCACGCTGATTTCTCTGGCCTCCGCAGTCGAGCCTCTGCGCATGGCCAACCAATTGTCCGGCCGCGAGCTGTATCGCTGGACCACACTCACCGTCGATGGCGGTCAGGTCTGGGCCAGTGACGGTTTGCAGATCACCCCCGACGCCTCCATGCACAAAGCGCCGCCCCTGGACACCATCATTGTCTGCGGCGGTATCGGTATCCAGCGCACTGTGACCCGCGAGCACGTGTCGTGGCTGCAAAGCCAGGCGCGTCAGTCCCGTCGTCTCGGTGCAGTCTGCACCGGCAGCTGGGCCCTGGCGTGCGCCGGCCTGCTGGACGGTTTCGATTGCAGCGTGCACTGGGAATGCCTGGCGTCGATGCAGGAAGCTTTCCCGCGGGTAGCCATGAGTACCCGGCTGTTCACCCTCGACCGTAACCGTTTCACCAGCTCCGGCGGCACCGCACCGCTGGACATGATGCTGCACCTGATCAGCCGCGATCACGGTCGTGAACTGTCGGCCGCGATCTCGGAAATGTTTGTCTACGAACGCATCCGCAACGAGCAGGATCACCAGCGCGTGCCGCTCAAGCACATGCTCGGCACCAACCAGCCGAAGTTGCAGGAAATCGTGGCGCTGATGGAAGCCAACCTCGAAGAGCCGATCGACCTCGACGAACTGGCGGTGTACGTCGCTGTTTCGCGTCGTCAGCTGGAGCGGCTGTTCCAGAAATACCTGCACTGCTCGCCGTCGCGCTACTACCTGAAACTGCGCCTGATCCGTGCTCGGCAATTGCTCAAGCAAACGCCGATGTCGATCATCGAAGTGGCGTCAGTGTGTGGTTTCGTGTCCACGCCACACTTCTCCAAGTGCTACCGCGAATACTTCGGCATTCCGCCGCGCGATGAACGCGTAGGCTCCAACACCACGCAACAAGTGGCGATGATGCCGCTGCCGCAAGCACTGGTGCTGTCGCCGTTGTCCGGGCCGCTGTCGGCGTTGAGCCAGGCGCGCAATGAATCGACGTTTGCCAGCGTAAGGCTTTAAACCGCGCGGGCTATTGTGGCGAGGGGGCTTGCCCCCGTTCGGCTGCGTAGCAGTCGCAAAGATTTTAGGGCCGCTTCGCGACCCAACGGGGGCAAGCCCCCTCGCCACAGGCTATCAGGCGCTACGGCTCTGTTGATACTCCGCCAACGCAGGCAGCAATTGCCTGTCGATCGCCTGGCGCACGGCCGGCAGGATGGTCGCGCTGCTGGTATACATCTGCTTGACCATGGTCCGCAGCGTCATCGCCCGCTCATCGTTCAAGCCTCGCACTGCACACTCGCAAGCCTGCTCGGCTGTAGAGCCATTCGGCACTTGAAAACCCAACGACTTCAGCTGGCCCAACAGGTCTTCCTGGTCTATCAAATCGGCGTGCATCATGACGCAATCCTTCTTCAGGGAACGGTGTCGTGGCTCGATTCTGGTAGGGGCTGTGGGCGTCGGCAAGGACGATTTGTCGCAATGGCCGCAATACCTATGAACAGGTCGCTTTCGGCTAACTTGCGGACGATGGGAGTGGGCACACTGGACTCAGCTGGTTTCACGAAGGTTTGGTCACCCTCGCGCAACAGCTCCTCAACAGTACCCTCTGCCCCGATCCTGTCACGGCTTGATCGGGGCTTTTTTTGCCTGTGAATCAGAGGGTTTTGTGTTGCCTGTGCGGACGCCATCGCGGGCAAGCCACGCTCCCACAGGACTTGCGAATAACCTGTGGGAGCGTGGCTTGCCCGCGATGAACGATGACGCGGTTTATCTTTGCAACACCAAAATTCGCGACAGCAACTCATCCCGGTCGACATAACACCCCTGGAAATGCCGGGCACCTGTGGCGGGGTCGAAAGCGTTGCGCGCGTGCAGGGTGCGGCGGTTATCAAAGCACCACAGCTCGCCGGGGTTGAGCCTTTGCATCAGCCTGAACCGCCCCTCGCGGGTCATTGCAATGAAGCGACGGTAAGCGCGATAAAGCCTGGGCATTTGCTCGACTGAAGCATCGAACGGCCCGCGCAGAAAGTTCGCCATGCGGATTTCCGACACCTGCCCGAATGCATCCAGGGCGATGATCGGCGCCAGACAGCGGTAGTCGCTGTGGCGGTCCTTGTTGCGGAACTCCACGGGGATTTCACACAAGGCTTGAAACGCTTCGGGATCTTCCTCGCGCAAGGCTTCGGCGATGGCAAAACCGTCGACGAAAATGCTCTCGCCACCGTCAGCGTCATTGACCAGGCAATGCAGAAATTGCAGTCCCGGTTGCAACTCCCGGGTTGGCAGGTCGCTGTGCAGCGGCAGGTTGAAGGCGGTGTAGGCATTGCTGTCGGCATCGGCCTTCGATTGCACATTGAACAGCACGCCGAAGTTGCTCTCGCGGATGAAGGAAATCCGCTGGGCGATCAGCTTCAACGAGCCGGGTTCGGTGGGTACGCCACGCACTTGGGTCAGGCCGATATCCCGCACCGCCAGCAGCCATTGCAACAATGCGTCATTGTCGTCCATCAGTGCCTGATACTCGAACACCGGTAACTGCAAATCGCTGTTCCACAGCCTGGATTTCGGTTTGCCTGCCCGCCGCTCAGCACGGGATTCGTCGTCATAGGCATGTGCCCGCAACCAGCCCGGATCGAAGCGGCTGAGGTGCCCATCCTGCCAAGCGACGCACAGGCTGCCCTCGGCATCCACACGTGCCGTGGTGGGCATCAGGTCTTCAGCGACATCGACGACTTCCAGCACTTGTTCGCGGGTCACCGTGTAGACGCACAACGGACACGGACAGTTGTCCCGCAGCCATTGATGATGAAAGGGGCTGACGCGACCATCGGCCCACGTCACTTGAACTCGGTCCGCGAGGGTGTGCACGGCGGTCAACGCGCTGATCAACGGGTAGGTGCGGAAATCGGCAAAAGCGGCGGCGGTGTTCATGGCAATCTCCTTATTATTTTTTTGGGGGTAATGCGATCACTCGGCCAACGTAGCCAGGGGCGGGCAGGTCGGCTTGATCGGCGACGATGGCTTGCAGCTGGCTCAAGGTTTCTTCGCTGAACGGTGAGGATCGCGGCCCGGCGAGGTCGACGTGCAACAGCATTTGCTCGTTGCCGGCCAGCTCCTTGTCACCGCCCACCAGGTGCAGGCTGTGGTAGAGGTGCAGGCGTTTGCTGTCGTGGCCGATGATCTGGGTATGCACCTCAACGTCGGCATCGAGCTTCACTTCGTGCAGGTAATTGAGGTGCAGCTCGAGGGTGAACAGCGAGTTGCCGCTGGCTTCGCGGTTGTTGCTGTCCATGCCCAGTCGATCCATCAACGCGTCGGTGGCGTAGCTGAAAATCAACAGGTAGAAGGCATCGCGCAGGTGGCCGTTGTAGTCGACCCAGTCGGGGATGATTCTGGTTTGGTAGGTGGTAAGGGTGGGCATGTCGTCACATCCGAAATGGTTGAAGCCTCGCTCCTACAGGGGAGGCGTTTAGTCTGCGAAAGCCATCCCATGCTTCTCCTTGGTGGCCTTCACCGCCTCCAGCACCGCCAGCAAGCAATCATCACGATAGCGCTCCAGCGCTGAAATGCTGTGCTTGCCCAGCTGATCGCTGGTGCCATCCACCACATCATCAATCAATTTGTCGGTCAGTTCCGGCGCCGGCAGGTACGTCCACGGCAACTGCAGCGCCGGGCCGAACTGCGCCATGAAGTGCCGCATCCCCGCATCGCCGCCTGCCAGGGTGTAAGTCAGGAAGGTGCCCATGAACGACCAGCGCAGACCTGCGCCAAAACGAATTGCATCGTCGATTTCACCGGTGGTCGCCACGCCGTCGTTGACCAGGTGCAATGCCTCACGCCACAACGCTTCGAGCAGACGGTCGGCGATAAAACCCGGCACTTCCTTGCGTACGTGCAGCGGGCGCATGCCCAAGGATTCATACACTTTCATCGCGGCTTGCACCGCTTCTGGCGCAGTGTTCTTGCCCCCGACCACTTCCACCAATGGCAGCAGGTAAACCGGGTTGAACGGGTGTCCGACCACGCAGCGTTCCGGGTGGGTCGAACTCTCGTAGAACTCGCTCGGCAACAGCCCCGAAGTACTGGAACCGATCAAGGCATCAGGCTTGGCCGCCGCGCTGATTTTGCTGTGCAGTTCCAGTTTCAGCTCCAGTCGTTCCGGGGCACTTTCCTGAATGAAATCGGCGTCGCGAACGCATTCTTCGATGGTGGCGACAAAGCGCAACCGATCCTGCGACGCGCCGGGTGCCAGGCCTTGTTTTTCCAGCGCCCCCCAGGCATTGGCGACGCGCTTGCGCAGGGCTGCTTCGGCACCGGGTGCCGGGTCCCAGGCCACCACGTCGAGGCCGTGGGCGAGGGCGCGGGACACCCAACCGCTGCCGATGACACCGCTGCCCAGAGCGGCGAAGGTTTTGATATCAGTGATAAAGCTCATGGCGGCATCCTAAAAAGTTCGATGATCCAATGTGGGAGTGGGCTTATGTGGCGAGGGGGCTTGCCCCCGTTGGGTCGCGAAGCGGCCCCCGGTGCCCGTCCAGACAGACCAAATTGTCTGGTTTACGACTGCTTCGCAGCCGAACGGGGGCAAGCCCCCTCGCCACACAAGCCTCGCTCCTACAGGTATTGTGTGGGGGGTTAACCGCGCTTGGTCAGGCCCATTTTTGTGCGCCCTTCAGCCGGCGTCAGAACGCGGGCGCCGAGGCGGCTGAGGATTTGCGAGGCGCGTTCGACCAGTTGGCCGTTGGTCGCCAAAACACCCTTGTCCAGCCACAAGTTGTCTTCCAGACCGACCCGTACGTTGCCGCCCAGCAACACGGCTTGCGCCGCCATTGGCATCTGCATGCGACCGATGCCGAACCCGGCCCAGACCGCATCGGCCGGCAGATTGTCGACCATGGCTTTCATGGTGGTGGTGTCGGCCGGTGCGCCCCACGGGATGCCCAGGCACAGCTGAAACAGCGGGTTGTCGAGCAGGCCTTCCTTGATCATCTGTTTGGCGAACCACAGGTGGCCGGTGTCGAAGATTTCCAGCTCGGCCTTCACGCCCAGCTCTTGAATGCGTTTGGCGCCAGCACGCAGCTGCGCCGGGGTGGAGACGTAAATGGTGTCGCCGTCGCCGAAGTTCAGGGTGCCGCAATCCAGCGTGCAGATTTCCGGCAGCAGTTCTTCGACGTGGGCCAGACGGGTCAGCGGGCCGACCAGGTCGGTGTTGGGGCCGAACTCCATCGGGTTCTCGCCCGCGCCGATTTCCAGGTCGCCGCCCATGCCGGCGGTGAGGTTGACGATGATGTCTACGTCGGCCTCGCGGATGCGCTCCATCACTTCGCGGTACAGCGCCACGTCACGGCTGAATTTGCCGGTTTGCGGGTCGCGAACGTGGCAGTGGACCACGGTGGCGCCAGCCTTGGCGGCTTCCACGGCGGCCGCGGCGATTTGTTTCGGGGTGACCGGCACGTGTGGGCTTCTGGCGGTCGTGTCGCCAGCACCGGTGAGTGCGCAGGTGATGATGACGTCGTGGTTCATGAGGGGGTTCCTTGCAGGCATGATTTTGGGCGTGGCCATGGCGTTCGCAGCCCGGACGGGCTGCGAGGCGGAGTTCACTTCGGGTTTATTGACTGGTCAGTTTCAGATTTTCAGCCGCCGGTTTGCCGTCGAAGGTGGTCACGCCTTCGAGCCAGCGTTGCTTGTCTTGCGGGTGATCTTTCAGCCATTGCTTGGCCGATTCGAAAGCGTCCTTGTGATCCAGCAATGGCTGCATCATTCGGCTCTCGTCTTCGGCGGTGTAAGTGAGGTTGCTCAGCAGGCGGCCGATGTTCGGGCATTGCTCGGCATATTTCGGCGCGGTGACGGTCCAGACCGTGGCCATGCCTTCGTTCGGGCCCAGGGCATCTTCGCTGCCGGTGAGGTAGGTCATCTGCACGTTGACGTTCATCGGGTGCGGCGCCCAGCCGAAGAACACCACGGCTTCCTTGCGGCGCACGGCGCGATCCACCGCCGCGAGCATGCCGGCCTCGCTGGACTCGACCAACTGGAACTTGCCCAGGCCAAATTGATTCTTGGTTATCATCGCCTTGATCTGGGTGTTGGCGCCCGAACCCGGCTCGATGCCGTAGATTTTGCCGCCCAGTTCTTTTTCGAATTTGGCGATGTCGGCGAAGGTTTTCAGGCCTTTGTCGGCGAGGTAAGTCGGAACGGCGAGGGTGGCGCGGGCGTCCTTCAGGCTGGGTGCTTCAAGGACCTTGACCTGATTGGCCTCGACGAAAGGCGTGATGGTCTGCGTCATCAGCGGGTTCCAGTAACCGAGGAACAAATCCAGGCGCTGGTCGCGAATCCCGGCGAAGATGATTTGCTGGGAGGCGCTGGTCTGTTTGGTGTTGTAGCCGAGGCCATCGAGCAGGACCTGGGTCATGGCGCTGGTGGCAATGACATCGGTCCAGTTCACCACGCCCATGCGCACGTTCTGGCACGACGCAGGTTCGGCCGCCATGACGCTGGCGCTCAAGAATGCGGTACCGCTGAGTGCAAGAACACAGCTGCTGATCAGTCGTTTCATGTCGGGTTCCTCGGCAGGTCGTTATTGTGGGTTCCGGTGTCTGATGCTCCGGTGATGCCAAGTTACGCAGCAAAGGCCCTGTAAAAACGCACTGCGGCGACCAGCTCTTGCACTGCAGCGACCTGAGCGCTTGAATGCCGCTGGCAAGTGGCGTATCAACCTCCACACGCTACCCGCCAACCGAGTGCGCTCCATGTCCCAGGATTTCTACTTCTTGTTGATGCCGGGTTTTTCGGCCATCGGTTTCATCTCGGCGATCGAGCCGCTGCGGGTCGCCAATCGCTTTCGCGGCGAGCTGTACCGCTGGCACGTGTTGAGCGCTGATGGCGGGGCGGTTTTGGCCAGTAACGGCATGTCGGTCAACGCCGATGCAGCGCTGGAACCCCTGAAGAAAGGCGCGACCTTGCTGGTGGTCGCCGGTTTCGAGCCACTGAAATTCGCCACCCCGGCCCTGGAGCACTGGTTACGCCGTTTGGACAACGAAGGCGTGACCCTCGGTGCCATCGACACCGGCAGTTTCATCCTCGCTGAAGCCGGCCTGCTCGACGGTCACCGGCTGACCCTGCACTGGGAGGCCATCGACGCCTTCAAGGAATCTTATCCACAGCTCAGCGTCACCCAGGAACTGTTCGAGATCGACCGCCGGCGCATCACCTCCGCCGGCGGCACCGCCTCCATTGACCTGATGCTTGACCTTATCGGCCAGGCTCATGGCCCGGAACTGGCGATACAGGTCAGCGAGCAATTCGTACTCGGCCGCATCCGCCCGCGCAAAGACCACCAGCGCATGGAAGTCGCCACGCGGTATGGCATCAGCAACAAGAAACTGGTGCAGGTGATCGGCGAGATGGAACAGCACAGCGAACCGCCGCTCAGCACCCTGGAACTGGCGGAATCAATCAAGGTGACCCGGCGCCAGTTGGAACGCCTGTTTCGCCTGCACCTGAATGACACGCCGAGCAATTTCTATCTGCGACTGCGGCTGGAAAAGGCGCGGCAACTGCTGCGCCAGACGAACATGAGTGTGTTGGAAGTGAGTATTGCCTGCGGGTTTGAATCGCCGTCGTATTTCACCCGCAGTTATCGGGCGAGATTTGAGCGGTGCCCGCGTGAAGACCGCCGGCAAAGCCAGAAGGCCTGAAACCGACCCCCTGTAGGCGCGAGGCTTATGTGGCGAGGGGGCTTGCCCCCGTTGGGTCGCGAAGCGGCCCCAAAACCTGCCGCCGCGGTGTGTCAGCCGCACTGCATGCAATGTTTTACGACTGCTTCGCAGCCGAACGGGGGCAAGCCCCCTCGCCACAAAGCCTCGCTCCTACAGGAGATGTGTCGTTTTTACTTCTTCATTAACACCGAACACGCCGCTTTGTACGCCTCATGCTGATACTTGTTCAGCGTGGCCGGCAGTGCAAAATCGAACTTCTTGTTCTGCGCATTGATGGTCTGCGGCGACAGCAGCGTCACCTCACAATTTTCCAGTAGCTGGAAAATTCCCTCGATCTTGAACGTGGTCGGCCCACCGGCGAACTCGCCTTTCTTGCTGCGCTTCTTGATCGCGATCCGGTCGATGGAATTCTCGCGAACAAACGACGCGACCTGAGCGGCAAAGACTTTGACGTTGGCCGCTTCGTCGTCATCGTCGAGGGCGATCTTCTTGGTGTTCAGTTCAACATGGCTCAGGGCCTGGCCGTCGAGGGAGGCCACGGCGATGATTGCTTCGCTGCCTTTGATTTCGATGCCGCAGATTTTCATTTCAATCCCTTTTCCTGATGCTGGCGTTCAGCTTACAACTCTAGTTGGTTGGCGGTGATGCCAAAAGCCGCGGCAATCTTTTCACGGGTTGCCTTGCGGGGCTTGGCGACGGTCTCCTGCTGGGCGAAGGCCGGTTGGGAGATGCCCATGCGTTTGGCAACCTCATCCTGCGTAAGGTTCAGGTGTTCGCGCCAGGCGCGAATAGGGAGTGCTCCATCGACGATGCGGCTCACTACTTCGTGGGGGATCAAATAATTCTCCATTCTTATGTCTTTACTCCTGCCCAATCGACTCCAAAAACTCCGACCGCTCGTCACTCATGCGCGCCACGCAATCATTTTGCGCAATGGTGAACGCCTTGCTGCCGCTCGTCGCTGGAAACGCTTCAACCGTGCAATCGGCATCCCGGGTTTTCAGCCATTGCTGTTGCGCGGCCTTGATTTTGGCGGTGATGTCGGCCAATTGCGCCTTGTTGTTGCCGTAGCGCGTTTGCATGCGCTCGGCCAGGCTCTGATAGTTGTCGCTCAACAACTGTTCGGCGGTGGTTCTGCTGTAGGCCGAGCATTCCAGTGTCTGGATTTCGTTTTCGACGGCGTCGCAGGGGTTGTCGTCGGCCTCCTCAGCTGCTTGTACGCCAGTCGCTATCAGTGCTAACACCAGGAAGATCGATTTCATTGCGTCGCCGCCCCTTATTCCAGTAAAGCATCCAGTGATGCGGCGAATTCTGGCCCATGCGCAGGTTCTTGAACAGGTGGCCCATGACGTCCGGCGGTGACCCTTTGTCGCGGATTGACGCTTTCGGCAAACCCCCTGTCGTTTTTGCACCCGGCTGCCCCGGTCCTCAGGCATATGCTGGCCCCAAAGCGCCGGCACACGATTCGGCGCATGAATCGCTAATAGGGGACAGCCTGATGAGCCCAGCCGAATTGCACGCCGACAGCATCGTTATCGACGGGCTGATTATCGCCAAGTGGAACCGCGACCTGTTCGAAGACATGCGCAAGGGCGGTCTGACCGCGGCCAACTGCACCGTGTCGGTGTGGGAGGGTTTCCAGGCCACTATCAACAACATTGCCGCCAGTCAGAAGCTGATTCGCGAGAACAGCGACCTGGTCATCCCGGTGAAAACTACCGCGGACATCCGTCGCGCCAAGGAACAGGGCAAGACCGGGATCATTTTCGGCTTCCAGAATGCCCATGCGTTTGAAGACCAGCTCGGCTATGTCGAGATCTTCAAGCAGCTCGGCGTTGGTGTGGTGCAGATGTGCTACAACACCCAGAACCTCGTCGGCACCGGTTGCTACGAGCGTGATGGCGGCCTGTCGGGCTTCGGTCGCGAAATCGTTGCCGAGATGAACCGTGTCGGCATCATGTGCGACCTGTCCCACGTCGGCTCGAAGACCTCTGAAGAAGTCATTCTCGAATCCAAGAAGCCTGTCTGCTATTCCCACTGCCTGCCGTCGGGCCTCAAAGAGCACCCGCGCAACAAGTCCGATGAAGAGCTGAAGTTCATCGCCGACCATGGCGGTTTCGTCGGCGTGACCATGTTCGCGCCGTTCCTGGCCAAGGGCATCGATTCGACCATCGACGACTACGCCGAAGCCATCGAATACACCATGAACATCGTCGGCGAAGACGCCATCGGCATCGGCACCGACTTCACCCAGGGCCATGGCCAGGATTTCTTCGAAATGCTGACCCATGACAAGGGCTACGCCCGCCGTCTGACCAGCTTCGGCAAGATCATTAACCCGCTGGGCATCCGCACCGTAGGCGAGTTCCCGAACCTGACCGAGACCTTGCTCAAGCGCGGCCATTCCGAACGGGTGGTGCGCAAGATCATGGGCGAGAACTGGGTCAACGTCTTGAAAGACGTTTGGGGCGAGTAACCCCACAACCAACAATCTCTGTAGCAGCTGCCGAGGCACGAGGCTGCGTTGCGGTCCGCAGGACCGCCCTCGGGGGCCGCTTCGCAGCCCAACGCAGCCTCGCAGGCTCGGCAGCTGCTACGGCTACCTATCGCCTCAATACATCGAATTCCGGAGTTTTATTCATGGCCAAGATCGCCCCGCAATTGCCAATCGAAGTCGACAGCGAAACCGGTGTCTGGACCTCCGACGCCCTGCCGATGCTGTATGTGCCGCGTCATTTCTTCGTCAACAACCACATGGGCATCGAGGAAGTGCTGGGCGCCGAAGCCTACGCGGAAATCCTTTACAAGGCCGGCTACAAATCCGCCTGGCACTGGTGTGAAAAAGAAGCTGAATGCCACGGCCTGGAAGGCGTCGCGGTGTTCGAGCACTACATGAAGCGCCTGTCGCAGCGCGGCTGGGGCCTGTTCAAGATCCAGGACATCGACCTCGACAAAGGCACCGCCAGCGTCAAGCTCGAACACTCCGCGTTCGTCTACGTGTACGGCAAGGTCGGGCGCAAGGTCGACTACATGTTCACTGGCTGGTTTGCCGGTGCCATGGACCAGATTCTGCAAGCCCGCGGCAGCAAGATCCGCACCGTTGCCGAACAGGTTTACGGTGGCTCCGAAGAAGGCCACGACGACGGCCTGTTCACCGTCAAGCCGTTGTAAGTCGAGGAACCCGCCATGGCTTTCGAAGCAATGTTCCAGCCGATCCAGATCGGCAAACTGACCATCCGCAACCGCGTGCTCAGCACCGCGCACGCTGAGGTCTACGCCACCGACGGCGGCATGACCACCGACCGGTACGTCAAGTATTACGAAGAGAAAGCCAAGGGCGGGATCGGCCTGGCGATTTGCGGCGGTTCCTCCAGCGTGGCCATCGACAGCCCGCAAGGCTGGTGGAAGTCGGTCAACCTGGCCGACGACCGGATCATTCCGCACTTCCAGAACCTGGCCGATGCCATGCACAAGCATGGCGCCAAGATCATGATCCAGATTACCCACATGGGCCGACGTTCGCGCTGGGACGGCGAGCATTGGCCAACCCTGCTGTCGCCGTCGGGCATCCGTGAACCGGTGCACCGCGCGACCTGCAAAACCATCGAGCCGGAAGAAATCTGGCGGGTGATCGGCAACTACGCAAGCGCTGCGGCACGGGCCAAGGCCGGCGGCCTGGACGGCGTCGAGCTGTCTGCCGTGCACCAGCACATGATCGACCAGTTCTGGAGCCCGCGGGTCAACAAGCGTACCGATGAATGGGGCGGCAGCTTCGAAAACCGCATGCGGTTCGGCCTGGAAGTGATCAAGGCTGTGCGCAAGGAAGTCGGTCCGGACTTCTGCGTCGGCATCCGTATCTGCGGTGACGAATTCCACCCTGATGGCCTGAGCCATGAGGACATGAAGCAGATCGCCAAGTACTACGATGACACCGGCATGATCGACTTCATCGGCGTCGTGGGCTCGGGTTGCGACACCCACAACACCCTGGCCAACGTGATTCCGAACATGAGTTATCCACCGGAGCCGTTCCTGCATTTGGCCGCCGGTATCAAAGAAGTGGTGAAGGCGCCGGTGCTGCACGCGCAGAACATCAAGGACCCGAACCAGGCGACCCGTATTCTGGAAGGCGGTTACGTCGACATGGTCGGCATGACCCGCGCCCACATCGCCGACCCGCACCTGATCGCCAAGATCAAAATGGGCCAGGTTGACCAGATCAAACAGTGCGTCGGCGCCAACTACTGCATCGACCGTCAATACCAGGGCCTGGACGTCTTGTGCATCCAGAACGCCGCGACCTCCCGTGAATACATGGGCGTGCCGCACATCATCGAGAAATCGACCGGTGTGAAGCGCAAAGTCGTGGTGGTCGGTGCCGGCCCTGCCGGGATGGAAGCGGCTCGCGTGTCGGCCGAACGTGGCCACGACGTGACCCTGTTCGAGAAGAAAGAATTTATCGGCGGGCAGATCACTACCGCGTCGAAAGCGCCGCAACGGGACCAGATCGCCGGTATCACTCGTTGGTTCCAACTGGAACTGGCGCGCTTGAAAGTCGACCTGCGCCTGGGCGTGGCGGCGGATGCGGCGACCATTCTCGACCTGCGTCCGGACGTGGTGGTGCTCGCCGTCGGCGGTCATCCGTTCCTTGAGCAGAACGAGCATTGGGGCGCGGCTGAAGGTCTGGTGGTCAGCAGCTGGGACATCCTCGACGGCAAGGTTGCGCCGGGCAAGAACGTGCTGGTCTACGACACCATTTGCGAGTTCACCGGGATGTCGACCGCCGACTTCCTCGCCGACAAGGGCAGCCAGGTCGAGATCGTCACCGACGACATCAAACCGGGAGTGGCGATTGGCGGCACCTCGTTCCCGACCTACTACCGCAGCATGTACCCGAAAGAAGTGATCATGACCGGCGACATGATGCTGGAGAAGGTCTACCGCGAAGGCGACAAGCTGGTGGCGGTACTGGAAAACGAATACACCGGCGCCAAAGAGGAGCGGGTGGTGGATCAGGTGGTCGTCGAAAACGGCGTGCGTCCGGATGAAGAAATCTACTACGCGCTGAAGGAGGGCTCGCGCAACAAAGGCCAGATGGACATCGAAGCCTTGTTCGCGATCAAGCCGCAGCCTTCGCTGAGTCAGGCGGGCGACGGCTACTTGCTGTTCCGCATCGGTGACTGCGTGGCCCAGCGCAATACCCACGCGGCGATCTATGACGCGTTGCGGTTGTGCAAGGATTTCTAACGGCATCACCACATCACCTGTGGCGAGGGGGCTTGCCCCCGTTGGGCTGCGAAGCGGCCCTAATTCAACCAATGCGGTCTGTCAGGAAAAATGCATTGGCCGGATTTACGACTGCTTCGCAGCCGAACGGGGGCAAGCCCCCTCGCCACAAGTAGGTGCATAGCCTTCATCGGCACGCACATGAATCCTTGCAAGACCCCGAGGTCTTTGGGAGCTCCACATGTTGAACACCCTTCTTCCAATCCTGTTGTTCGCTGCCCTGGGCCTGGCTGTCCTGGGCGCGTTGCGGCGGGTGGCTATGTGGCGTCAGGGCCGGGCTTCGAAAGTCGACCTGATCGGCGGTCTGTTGGCCATGCCCAAACGCTACATGGTCGATTTGCACCACGTCGTCGCGCGGGACAAATACATTGCCAACACCCACGTCGCCACGGCCGGTGGTGCAGTGGCGTCCATTGTGCTGGCGATTCTGGTTCATGGTTTTGGCCTGCATAACCGCATCCTCGGTTATGCACTGCTGTTGATGTCGGCGGTGATGTTTGTCGGCGCGATCTTTATGTTCTTGCGCCGTCGCAACCCGCCGGCCCGCTTGTCCAAAGGCCCGTGGATGCGCCTGCCAAAAAGCCTGTTGGCATTCTCGGCGTCGTTCTTCCTGCTGACTCTGCCGGTTGCCGGCATCCTTCCGGAAAACTTCGGTGGTTGGGTGGTAGCTGCAATCCTCGGCGTCGGCGTGCTCTGGGGCGTGTCGGAACTGTTCTTTGGCATGACTTGGGGCGGGCCGATGAAGCACGCCTTCGCCGGTGCCCTGCACCTGGCCTGGCACCGTCGCGCCGAACGCTTTGGTGGTGGTCGTTCCACCGGTTTGAAGCCGCTGGATCTGAATGACCCGAACGCGCCACTGGGCGTGGAAAAACCCAAGGATTTCACCTGGAACCAACTGCTCGGCTTCGACGCCTGCGTGCAGTGCGGTAAATGCGAAGCTGCGTGCCCGGCGTTCGCTGCCGGCCAGCCGCTGAACCCGAAAAAACTGATTCAGGACATGGTGGTTGGCCTGGCGGGCGGTACCGACGCCAAGTTCGCTGGCAGCCCTTATCCAGGCAAAGCAATTGGCGAACACGGTGGCAATCCGCATCAACCGATCGTCAACGGTCTGGTGGACGCTGAAACCCTGTGGTCTTGCACCACTTGCCGTGCCTGCGTCGAGGAATGCCCGATGATGATCGAGCACGTTGATGCCATCGTCGACATGCGCCGCCATCTGACCCTGGAAAAAGGCGCGACCCCGAACAAGGGTGCCGAAGTCCTGGAAAACCTGATCGCCACCGATAACCCTGGCGGCTTCGCGCCGGGCGGGCGGATGAACTGGGCGGCGGATTTGAACCTGAACCTGCTCAGCGAGAAGAAATCCACCGACGTGCTGTTCTGGGTCGGCGACGGTGCCTTCGACATGCGCAACCAGCGCACCCTGCGTGCCTTCGTCAAAGTGCTGAAAGCGGCCAAGGTCGACTTCGCGGTGTTGGGTCTTGAAGAGCGAGACAGCGGTGACGTGGCACGACGCTTGGGCGACGAAGCGACTTTCCAGCTGTTGGCCAAACGCAACATCCAGACCCTGGCCAAGTACAGCTTCAACCGCATCGTCACCTGCGACCCGCACAGTTTCCACGTGCTGAAAAACGAGTACGGCGCCTTCGACGGCAACTACCTCGTGCAGCACCACAGCACTTACATGGCTGAGATCATTGGCGAAGGCGCCCTGAACCTCGGCCAGCACAAAGGCAGCAGCGTGACTTATCACGACCCGTGCTACCTCGGTCGCTACAACGGCGAATACGAGGCGCCGCGCGAAGTGCTGCGCGCCCTGGGCATCGAGATCAAGGAAATGCAACGCTCCGGTTTCCGTTCGCGCTGCTGCGGCGGCGGTGGTGGTGCGCCGATCACCGACATTCCGGGCAAGCAGCGGATCCCCGACATGCGCATGGAAGACATCCGCGAAACCGGCGCCGAACTGGTGGCCGTGGGTTGTCCACAGTGCACTGCGATGCTCGAAGGCGTGGTCGAACCGCGTCCAATGATCAAGGACATCGCCGAACTGGTGGCTGATGCGTTGCTCGAAGACGCAACGCCGGGAAAGCCATCGGCACCGGCCAAACGTGAACCTGCGGAGGTGCATTGATGAGCGACATTATCCGCCGCGACCCACGCGCCGAATGGATCGCCCGCAACCGTCTGCACCCGCTGCACGCGGCCATGCAACCGGCGCAACACAGCTGGATGGGGCCTAACGGTCTCATCCGCAAGAATCCTCACGGGATCGGTTTTATCGGCCCCAACGGCATCAAACGGATTGACCGCAGCGGCGCTCAGCAGGGTGGGGCGACCAAACGCTCAGCCGCGGTTGAAGTGCAATTGCCGCTGCATCAAGTGGCTGCACCTGCGTTCTACATCAGCGTGGTGCCGGACATGGTCGGCGGCCGCTTGAGCAGCCACGACCGCGACTTGCTTGGCCTGGCCCATCAGTTGGCCGGCAAGGACGGCGCGGTATTGGCCGTGGTCTTCGGTGAGCACAAGGAAAACGCTTTCGCTACGGCTGGCGTGGATCGCTTGCTGGTGCTTGAGGGCGACGAATTCAGCGGTTATGCACCGGAACAACGCGTCCAGGGCCTGCGGGCTGTGGATAACCAGTTCAGCCCCCGTCACTGGTTGCTGCCGGACAGCCGCAGCGGTGGTGGTGAACTCGGCCGGCGCTTTGCCGCCGCACTGGGCGAACGCCCGGCCACGCGGGTCTGGCAGGTCAAGGATCAGGAGTGCATCGGCCGCGCCGGTGCTGGGTTGCAGGATCTTGCACGGCCAGTGGCACGCTTGATTCTGGCCGCCGCCGAATGCGCCGAACCGGTCAGCGAAACCCGTCACGAAGCCTTGCCGGTGGAGTTATCCACAGCTGTGGCGCGCAGTTTGTCGCGGATCGAGGATCTGGGCGCCGTGGCGGTGGACCCGGCAGCGATTCCGATGGCCGAAGCGGAGTTCATCTTCTCCGGCGGCAACGGGGTCAAGGACTGGGGACTTTTCCACAGGACGGCCGAAGCGTTGGGCGCGACCGAAGGTGCGTCGCGTGTGGCGGTGGACGATGGTTTCATGGCCCGCGACCGTCAGGTCGGTGCGTCCGGCACTTGGGTCACGGCACGGGTTTACGTGGCGGTGGGCATTTCCGGAGCGATCCAGCACCTGCAAGGCATCGGTGCCTGCGACAAGGTGGTGGCGATCAACCTCGATCCGGGTTGCGACATGATCAAACGGGCCGACCTGTCGGTGATCGGCGAGAGCGCCGAGATTCTTCAAGCCTTGATCGATGCGGTAGCGGCTTACCGCAATGAAGCCAAGCGCGATGCGGCTTAAGGAAAGGAAAGGGTTATGAGCACGAAAATCATCAGCCTGGTGTCCATCGGCGCCCACCCGACCTCCGGCCGGCCACGCCGCGCCGAGCAGGATGCGCGGGCGGTTGAACTGGGTTTGCAACTGGCTGGGGACAACCTGCAAGTGCTGCATGCCGGCGACGTCGCGGAACCGGCACTGCGCGCTTATCTGGGTATGGGCCTGGAGCAGTTGCATGTGCTGGAGCAACCGGTCGGCGCGGATGCGTTGCCGGCGTTGACGGCTTATTTGCGTGACGCCGGGGCGCAGGTGGTGCTGACCGGTAGTCAGGCGGAAACCGGTGAAGGCTCGGGCATGTTGCCATTCCTGTTGGCCGAAAGCCTCGGTTGGCCGCTGGTGGTGGGTTTGGCCCAGGTCGAATCCATCGACGGTGGTTCGGCGCTGGTGCTGCAGGCCTTGCCTCGCGGCCAGCGCCGTCGCTTGAAAGTACGCCTGCCGTTTCTGGCGACTGTGGATAACGCCGCGCCCAAGCCTCGGCAGAGTGCCTATGGCCCGGCGCGGCGCGGGGTGTTGCAGGCGGATGAAGTCGAAGTGATCGACGATGACCTGCTGGCGGTCGCTACATTGCAACCGGCCAAGCCACGGCCCAAACGCTTGAAAGTGATCAAGGCCAAGAGCGGGGCGGACCGCATGAAGGCCGCCACAGCCAAGGCCAGTGGCGGCGGCGGGCAGGTGCTCAAGGGTGTGACTGCGCAGGCGGGTGCCGAGGCTATCCTTAAACTGCTGATTGAAGAAGGTGTCGTCCGCTAAGCCTTGAATCAACGCAAAACCTATGGGAGCGGGCTTGCTCGCGAAAGCGGAGTGTCAGACGACATTGATGTTGAATGTCAGTCCCCTTTCGCGAGCAAGCCCGCTCCCACATTGTTTTGTGCCTATATTCAGAGTGGTTACCCACAATAGCTGTTAGCGCTTCTGTGGATAACATGTTCACCCCTCGCTACACCCCATACCAATCAAGCCCTCTAGCCCTCCGTACAAAAAACAACCATCCTAACCCACGGTTTTTTCGAGCTTTTTCCACAGAGTGACGTCGCTCACAGACCGATACTTGCCCCCAATCTCTGTTGGCGCTTCTGTGGATAAGATGTTCGCTGTCCGCTACAGGCCATATAGATCACGGCTTTCAGTGGGTTGATCAAATATTGTTCAATTCGGCGTTTTCCCTCGCTAATCCTCCCGAAAACCCCGAATCCTCGCGGGTTTCAGCGGTTTTCCACAGATCCCGCAAAGTTGCCCCCAAAGTCTGTTGGTGCTTCTGTGGATAAGGTGTTCGCCATCCCCTGCACGCCATGTAAAACGTGGCCTGCAAACTTCTGATTAAAAAACAACCAGTGCCTGGATAAAACCCTGCTTCTGGATAAGTCACGGTTTTTCTTCGGTTTTTGTGAAGAAATTTCGCCTGTCATCCACAGTTGTCCCCATTAGCTGTGGGTGGAGATGTGGATAACTTGTTCGCTGAACCCTGCAAGCCACGGCCCGCATAGGCTGGAACGCGATAGATCAGATTTCATACAGTTCTAAGGCACTTCCTTGACTTCGATCTGTCGCCTGTCTTCACTCAGAAGCGCAAGGACCACCGTCACTTATCCACATTTGGTTCAGGGAGAACGCGTGATGGATAGCCAGCTACATCGCTCGCAGCCGCATTCGCACCCCAGCCCCTGCATGACCTGTGTTCCGATACCCACCACCTTGCTGCGAAAGCGGATTCACCGTCGCGCCGCCAATCAGCGCGCTCGTCTATAGCGCCTGCCCCCCTTTTCCCATGCCATAACGCAGCTGCCATTGAGGCCCGACCGTGCCCGATGACCAGGTGTTCGTTCGTCTACCGATTGCAGGCAACCGCAGAGTTGCCCATCTGCCCTGAGAGGAAATGACCCATGACACGGATCGCCACGTCCATCAGCGATATCAAGGAACATTACGATGTGATCGTCATCGGCTCCGGCTACGGCGGGGGGATCGCGGCGTCGCGCTTGTCCCGGGCTGGCAAGCGGGTGTGCCTGCTGGAGCGAGGCCGGGAAATCCAGCCTGGCGAATACCCCAATACGATGTTGGCGGCCACCGAAGAACTGCAAGTTCATGACCCGGACGGGCACATCGGTTCGCGCACCGGGCTGTTCGACCTGCACGTCAATGCCCAGCAGAACGTGGTGGTCGGTTGCGGCCTGGGCGGTACGTCGTTGATCAACGCCAACGTCGCCCTGGAACCGGAACCCGGCGTGTTCGACGATCCGCGCTGGCCACTGGCGGTGCGCGAGCATCGCGACACCTTGCTCAAGGACGGTTATGCCCGGGCTCGGGAGATGCTCAAGCCCAATCCCTACCCAAACACCTCGCCGGTGCTGCCGAAACTGGAGGCCAATAAAAAATCGGCCGACTACCTCAAGCAAGGCGCGCATTTCTACAAACCGCCGATCAACGTGACCTTCGACAAACTGCCGAACAATCTCAACCACGTCGGCGTCGAGCAATTACCGTGCAATCACTGCGGCGACTGCGTGTCGGGCTGTAACAACAAGGCCAAGAACACCACGTTGATGAATTACCTGCCGGATGCCTGGAACCATGGCGCAGAGATTTTCTGCCAGGCCGAGGTGCGGCATCTGGAGCGCGATGGCGACGGCTGGATTGTGCATTTCCAATACCTGGACAGCGGCCGCGAGAAGTTCTCCGCGCCGACGCTGTTCGTCAAGGCTGACATTGTCGTGGTATCGGCGGGCACCCTGGGTTCCACGGAAATCCTCCTGCGTTCTCGGGACAAAGGCCTTTCGACGTCCAATCAGCTCGGCGAGAACATGAGCGGCAACGGCGACATCCTCGGTTTCGGCCACAACTGCGACCAAGCGATCAACGGCATCGGTTTCGGCGCGCATCCGGCCAATGAAATGAAACCGGTAGGCCCGTGCATCACGTCGATCATCGACATGCGCACTGAAGGCGACTGGCGCAGCCGCATGGTCATCGAGGAAGGCTCGATCCCCGGTGCTCTCGGCCGGCCCATGGTGCCGAGCATGGCCGCGTTCGCCGGGTTGATCGGCAAGCCCACCGATGACAGCTTCAGCGGCAAGCTCAAGTACGCGGAGCGCGAAACCGAAAGCTTCCTGCGCGGCCCGTATCACGGCGCCCTGCATAACATGCAGACCTACCTGATCATGAGTCACGACGACGGCAAGGGTCGCATGGTGCTCGACAGCAAGGATCAGCTGCGCATCGACTGGCCAGGCGTTGGCGAGCAAGAAAACGTCAAACTCGGTAACGAGCGGCTACACCAGAGCACCAAGGCCTTGGGCGGGATCTGGGTCGAGAACCCGATCTGGACCGAGCTGCTCAAACACAGCATTGTTTCCGTTCACCCGTTGGGCGGTTGCGTCATGGGCGAGGACGCGGTGCAGGGCGTGGTCAACCACAAGGGCCAGGTGTTCAGTGGCGTCAACGGCACCGATGTCTATGCCGGGTTGTACGTGACCGACGGCGCGGTGATTCCGACCTCCCTGGCGGTCAATCCGCTGCTGACCATCTCCGCCGTGAGTGAGCGCAACATGGGCCTGCTGGCCGCCGATCGCGGTTGGCACATCGACTACACGCTGCCCTCGGCGCCGCGCAAACAGGTAGCACCGCCGACCCTTGGCGTGCAGTTCACCGAAACCATGAAGGGCTATTTCTCCAAAGACTTCACCCAGCCTCAGGGCACCGATCTCAAACTCTACGAGGCGGCGGCCAAACGCGGCGAGTCGGACAACTCGCCGATCGAGTTCACCCTGACCATCACCGCCAACGACCTCAACCGCATGATCAAGGAGCCGGAACACGCTGCGACGCTGGTCGGCACCCTGAATGCGCCGGGCCTGTCGCCGGAACCGCTGACCGCCAGCAACGGCGTGTTCAACCTGTTCGAGGAATATCAGGAACAGGTTGGCGTGCGGCACATGAACTACGACATGAAGCTGACCGCCGAGGACGGCAGCGATTATTACTTCAGCGCGTTCAAAACCGTGCCCGAAGACAACGGCGTGCTGAACGTCTGGCACGACACCAGCACCCTCTACGTGACGCTGTACCGCGGGCCGGACAACACCGGCGAAGTCATCGGCTCAGGCGTGATGCACATCCTCCCGACCGACTTCGCCAAGCAGATGACCACCATGAAGGTGCTCAATGCCCGCAACGAACGCGAGCGCGTCGAAGGGCTGGCGCGGTTCGGCAAGTTCTTCGCCGGCATTCTGTGGGAGAGCTACGGCGGGGTATTCGCTGGCGACATCTACTTCAACCCCGATGCGCCGCCCCGGCAGAAGCGGCCGCTGGATACGCCAACCCCGAGTGTGCATTTCTTCCAGACCGAAGACAGCGTCCAGCTACGCCTGACCCGCTATCAGGCCGGCAGTAAAGGGCCGGTAATGTTGGTGCATGGCTTGGGTGTGGGCTCGAATATTTTCTCCACCGACACCATCCAGACCAACCTGCTGGAGTACTTGTGCAAGCACGAGTACGACATTTGGCTGCTGGATTTGCGGGTGAGCATTCTGTTGCCCGCGAGCAAGAAGGAGTGGAACGGCGACCAGATTGCGCAGTACGACTTCAAGGCCGCCATCGAGCAGATCCAGCAGGTAACCAAGGCGGCGGACGTGCAATGCGTGGTGCATTGCTACGGAGCGACGACTTTCTTCATGTCGCTGCTGGCCGGGTTGCAGGGGGTGCGTTCGGTGGTGTGTTCGCAGATCGCGGCGGATACGGTGGTCGCCACGGCAACGGGGCTCAAGGCTGGCCTGCACCTTCCGGGGATGCTCGACGCCATCGGCATCAAATCCCTTACCGCGTATGCGGACAACAAGGAGAGCTGGTTTAACAAGCTCTACGACAAGGCCCTCAACGGCTACGCCCGCATCGAGGCTCAGGGCTACTGCACCAATCCGGTGTGCCATCGCATCACCTTCATGTACGCGTCGCTGTACCGCCACGACACGCTCAACGACACCCTGCACGACAACCTGCACGAGCTGTTCGGCGAGTCGAACATGCAGACCTTCGAGCACCTGGCGCTGATCCTGCGCAAAGGCCATCTGGTGGACTTCAAGGGCCAGGACGTCTACATGCCGCACTTCGACCGGCTGACCATGCCGATCTGCTTCATCAGCGGCGAAGACAACCAGTGCTACCTGCCCGAAAGCACGCTCAAGACCTATGAGCGCGTGTGCAACGCCCATGGGCCGGAGCGCTACAGCCGGCATGTGGTGCCGGGTTACGGGCATATCGACTGCATGTTCGGCAAGAATGCGGTGGTCGATGTGTACCCGATCATCCTGCAACACCTGGAGAAAACGGCCCTCGGCTAGCACTGCTTACCTGTGGCCTGAGGCGCTTATTGTGGAGAAGGGGCTTGCCTGTGGCGAGGGGGCTTGCCCCCGTTGGGCCGCGAAGCGGCCCCATATCGGCAAATGCGGTCATTCAGGAAAACCGCGATTGCAGGTTTCACGACTGCTTCGTAGCCGAACGGGGGCGAGCCCCCTCGCCACAAAAGTCTCTAGCCACAGGTATGTGCCCACTCAAGATTTTTGTTGGTGGATTGGGACAAAAAGGAAATGGATGCTATGGACAGTTACATCCGCTGGTTTCAACGCTTCATCTGGCTAGGCATTGTGATGAACATGGTCTTTGCGATTCCGGCGCTGTTTGCGCCGGCATTGCTGACCTCGATGCTCGGAATGGCGCCGCAACTCTCCGACCCATGGCTGGAAAATGCCGGCATGCTGCTGGTGGGGATCAGCCTGTTCTACATGCCGTCAGGCTTCAACGCACCGCGATACGTCGTGCATTCGTGGCTCTGCGTGTTGTCGCGATTGATCGCCGTGGCGTTCTGGATCTACCTGATCAACACCAGCAACCAGGCCCAGGTGTTCGTGCCGATGCTGCTGGGTGATCTGAGCATGTTCCTGATCCTCGGCGTTCTGCTGTACCTGGGCAGCGCACCGGCCAATCGGCCCTTGGCGTTGCTTCGTGACGGCTGGCGTGAGTGGCGCGCAGCCTGGGCGCGACGCTGGCAGCGGCACAGCTTCAAGGTCGCCACGCTGGTCGTGGTACTGGCGCTGGGGTTTATCGGTTACGAAACCTGGTACCAGATGCTGCGGGTGGTGCCGGCCGAGCAATACGCCTCCGATGAGGACCACTACAAGTACGGCGCCATCGGCCTGGGCATCGAAGCGCGGATTCCCTATTACCTGTTCGCCGTGTTGCCGCAGATGTGTCCGGATAAACTGCCGAAACCCGGCGGCTACGAAGTCTTCGGTTTCCTCTACGAGAACGGTAAGGACTTGCCCATCGGCATGGCCAAGCGGCAGATCGGCTACCCGACCGTGGAGCCCAACTGCGCCCTGTGCCACACCGGTTCCTACCGGGCCAATACCAGCGACGTCGCCATCCCGGTGGCCACCGCGCCGGCCAACACCCTGCAACTGCAGGCCTTCCAGTGGTTCGCCTACGATTGCGCGAGCGACCCGAAATTCACCACCGACGCGGTGATGACGGCGATCAACAGCAAGTTCCAGCTCGGGTTCTTCGAGCGTCTGTACAACCGTTATCTGATCATCCCGATGGCCACGAGCGCGCTGATCAAGCAGAAGCAGTCCTATGCCTGGCAGCAACTGCGCGCACCGCAAGGGCCGGGGCGCACCGACACCTTCAACCCGACGAAAATGGTGGTGTTCGGCTTCCCGGATGACTCGACTATCGGCACCGTCGACTTGCCGCAAGTGTGGAACCAGAAACCCCGAGAGTCGCTGTACCTGCACTGGGACGGCAACAACAACGACATCCATGAGCGCAACTACGCGGCGGCCATGGCCGTGGGCGCGACGCCGGAGTCGGTGCTGCCGGCCAGTTTCAATCGGGTGACCAACTGGCTGCTGGGCCACAAAGCACCGGCCTGGCCGTTCGCGCTGGACCAAGCCAAGGCCGCCCGGGGCAGGCCGGTCTGGGAAAACAATTGCGCCGGTTGCCATGATTTCGGCCGTACCGACACCGGTCAGGTCACCACCAACATCGAAGAGCTGGGCACCGATCCCCATCGGCTGAACTCGTTCACCACAGGTTTAGTGACGGCTTTCCATGGCTTCAAGAAATCGCCGTTCGACTTTGGCGCCTATCGCAAGACCCAGAGCTACAGCAACACACCCACCGACGGCGTCTGGTTGCGCGCGCCGTACTTGCACAATGGTTCGGTACCGACCCTGTGGGATTTGCTGCAACCACCGGAAAAGAGACCGATGGTGTTCTTCACCGGCTCCGATGTGTACGACCAGGACAAGGTCGGCTTCGTCACCAGTGGCGAGCAAATGAAAGCCTCGGCGGACTTCAAATACGACACCCGTCTGGAGGGTAACCACAACGGTGGTCACCTGTACGGCACGCAGCTGTCGGAACTCGATAAGCGGGCGCTCATCGAGTTCATGAAAACCCTGTAATTCCACTACGGATGGAGGAAGACGACATGTCATTGGTCAGTCATTGGGAACACGAGTACGACAAGGTCAAACTACGGCTGCACGGCGTGGTCACTCGTCTGGAAATGGCCTGGAAGAAACTCGTCAGCGAGCTTGAACCCAAGGAGTACGAGGCCATCGTCGCTCTGCTGCAAAGGGGGCACGATCAGGCGCACTACGTGCTCAAGAACGGCGACTTGCCCGACGATCAGCCGAGTGTGCCGTGGGAGTTGGCCCACGGTTTGTCGATCCTGCATATCGGTAACGCCACTCCCTTGCCGCAATCGGCAGACGAGCTGCAAACCCGGGTGCTCAAGGACGGCAGCTTGCTCGGTTGTCGCAAATGGGAGCTGCTGGATCTGTTGTGGAGCGAGGCGCTGCTCAAGTGGATCGAGAACCTGCGGCATCACGCGCCGTTCGCCACTAATCCGGCGATGATGCGCATGGACAGTGACGTGACCCTGGCCATCGCCGGCGACTGGGGCACCGGGCCGTTCGACAGCCATGCCCCGGCGGTGTCGGTGGCCAACCAGATGCAACTGGCCCAGGCTGATTTCACCATTCACCTGGGGGACGTGTATTACGCCGGCACCCATTCCCAGGAAGACGTCGATATGGTCGGCTGGCCCATGGGCAAGCACGGCTCGTTCACCCTCAACTCCAATCATGAGATGTACAGCGGCGCCCATGGCTACTTCAAGGAGCTGGCCAAGCGTTTCCCGGCGCAGCAGGGCACCAGTTATTTTGCGTTGTACAACGATGACTGGCTGGTGATCGGGCTCGACACGGCTTATGCCTCGGATCCGATTAACCTGTACATGGACGGTGCGCTGAACAAGCAGCAGATCGACTGGATGAAAGATCTGCCCCAGCGCAAGAAAATCATGGTGCTCAGTCATCACCAGGGCTTTGACATCTCCGGGCACAACAAGACGGCGTTGTATCAACCGGTGTGCGATGCCTTGGGCCGCGAGCCGGATTACTGGTATTGGGGGCATTTGCACAATGGCATCTGCTACGCCACGCAAGGCGGGTTGCATGCGCGTTGCGCCGGGCACGGGGCGATTCCCTATGGCAATGCCAGCGAGCTGAACGGGCATTCGCGGGTGCTGTGGTCGGAAACGCAAAATGCGCGGGATGAGGCGTACCCGGATCGGGTGTTGAACGGTTATGTGAAAGTGCGGTTGGTGGGGGAGAACATCGTCGAGGAGTTTATTGGGGAGGATGGGTCGGTGCGGTGGTCTTCGTCAGCCCATTGATTTGTGGCGACGGGTAGGCCGTCATCGCGAGCAGGCTCACTCCCACAAGGGATCTTCAGTGCACATAGATCCAGTGTGGGAGCGAGCCTGCTCGCGATGCTTTTGTTCTTAGCCTTGAACCGGCACCCCCTTGAGGTACGACGCAGGCTCGGCCCCAAGGTTGTTCAGCAGGCGCTCGCTGTACCAGTCCACGAAGTTCACCACACCAAACTCATAGGTCTTGGAGTAGGGCCCTGGCTGGTACGCGGTGGAGTTGATCCCGCGCTGGTTTTCTTCGGCCAGGCGACGGTCCTGGTCGTTGGTCGCATCCCAGACCTGACGCATGCGCTCCACGTCGTAGTCCACGCCTTCGACCGCGTCCTTGTGCACGATCCACTTGGTGGTGACCATGGTTTCCTGAGCGCTGATCGGCCACACGGTGAACACGATGATGTGGTCGCCCATGCAGTGGTTCCATGAGTGCGGCAGGTGCAGGATGCGCATCGAACCCAGGTCCGGGTTCTGGATCCGGCCCATGAGTTTTTTGCAGCCCTGCTTGCCGTCGATCGTCATCGACACGGTGCCCTTGAGCAGCGGCATGCGCACGATACGGTTACGCAGGCCGAAGCTGGCGTGGGCGTAAGGAATCTTCTCGGCTTCCCAGGCGGCAGCGGAGGCCGCCACGTGGTCCTTGAAGGCCTGATCGGCGCGCGGGTCGGTGACGTCGTCCCATTCCAGCAGGGTTTTCAGCAATTCCGGGTGCGACGCGTTGCAGTGGTAGCACTCGCGGTTGTTTTCCAGCACCAGCTTCCAGTTGGCTTTTTCGAACAAGGTGGTCTGAATCGCCACCTTGGTGTTCTCCATGTCGTACGGTTCCATGTAATGGTTCAGCGTCGACAGGAAGTCATCAATGGCCGGCGGGTTTTCCGACAGGCTGATGAAGATGTAACCGCCGGCGGTCTTCACGTTCACTGGTTTGAGGCCGTACTGCTTCATGTCGAAGTCGGCGCCCATTTCGGTGCCGGCGAACAGCAGGCGGCCGTCCAGCTCATACGTCCACTGGTGGTAGTGGCAGACCAGTTTGGCGACTTTGCCTTTTTCACTGGTGCACAACCGCGAACCGCGGTGGCGGCAGACGTTGTGGAACGCATGCACCACGCCGTCGGCACCGCGAATCACGATGATCGGGTTCTTGCCGACTTGCAGGGTCAGGTAGTTGCCCTTGGTCGGGATCTCGCAGGTCATGCCGGCAATCAACCACTCTTTCTGGAAGATTTCCTGCATGTCGATATCAAACAGCCGCTCGTCAGAGTAAAACGGCTGCGGCAGCGAAAAAGTGCGCTCGCGCTCTTGCAGCATCTGCGCGGTGGCCTTGCGTGCGGGTTCCAGTGGATCGCCCAGGCTCAGGGTGGTGGTGACGTCCATCGTTTAATCCTCAAGGCCATTGTGTGTGGCCGACGAAAGTGGCTAATCAGGTTTGCTGCTCAGGGTTGCTACGCAAGGTGTAAAAATTGTGTCTTGGTATGGGGCGAGTGTGGGGCCGGCGCTGCCCGGAACCTTATCCATGGGCGACATGGCCCAATCTGTTCCCGACGCGCAACCCCCGGTAGTTGGGGGCTGGTCGCGATAAGTATGTGAATGTCGCAGATAGGTAAATGGGTGATCTGCGCTATACGCAGAATCGCCAACATGAAGGCCGGCAGTCGGCCGTGGAGATCAGCATGTCCAACAGCTTCCTGAACCCGGTAACCACCCAGACCTGGGCCAATGGTCGACACATTGTCCGTTGCGTCAAAGTCATCCAGGAAACCTGGGATGTGCGCACCTTCTGCTTTATGGCCGATCAGCCGATCCTGTTCTTCTTCAAGCCCGGGCAGTTCGTCACCCTGGAGCTGGAAATCGACGGCGTGCCGATCATGCGTTCCTACACCATTTCCAGTTCGCCGTCGGTGCCGTACAGCTTTTCGGTGACCATCAAGCGCGTGCCGGGGGGCAAGGTGTCCAACTGGCTGCACGACACCCTGCATGAAGGCCAGGAACTGGCGGTGCACGGGCCGGTCGGGCTGTTCAACGCCATGGACTTCACCGCGCCGAAAGTACTCTACCTCAGCGGCGGTGTCGGCATCACGCCGGTCATGTCCATGGCGCGCTGGTTCTACGACACCAACGGCAATGTCGACATGGTGTTTATCCACAGCGCCCGTTCGCCCAAAGACATCATTTATCACCGCGAGCTGGAGCACATGGCGTCGCGGATCGACAACTTCAGCCTGCACCTGATCTGCGAGAAACATGGTCTGGGCGAACCGTGGGCCGGTTATCGCGGTTACCTGAACCACAAGATGCTCGAACTGATGGCGCCAGACTTCCTCGAGCGTGAAGTCTTCTGCTGCGGCCCGACCCCGTACATGAACGCGGTCAAGCGCATGCTCGAAACGGCCGGCTTCGACATGACGCGCTATCACGAGGAATCCTTCGGCGCGACGCCGCCGGAAGCCCGTGCCGACGCGGTGGAGCAAGCCGAACAAGCGGCGGACGCACCGGAAGTCAACGCGGCGGATCTGCATCAGGTGGAATTCACCGCGTCCGGCAAAAGCATTCGCGTGGCACCGGGCGAAACCGTCCACGCGGCGGCGGCCAAGCTTGGCCTGTTGATTCCGAAGGCTTGTGGGATGGGGATCTGCGGGACCTGCAAGGTGATGAAGCTCGGGGGCGAAGTCGAAATGGACCACAACGGCGGAATTACCGAGGAAGACGAAGCCGAGGGGTTCATCCTGTCGTGCTGCAGCGTGCCGAAGGGGGATGTGCGGATCGAGTTTTGAACCTGTGGGAGCGAGCCTGCTCGCGATAGCGGTGGATCAGTCAATATCAATGTTGAATGTTCCGGCCTCATCGCGAGCAGGCTCGCTCCCACAATGGTTGGTATTTCAGTCCACAAACAAGTCTGGCATCAGCTTGTCTTGGGTGTCGGGCTCAAAGCGGTAATGATCGAATTCGGTCACGCCATGCTCCCGCAGAATCTCTTCATCAATCAGCAAGCGCCCGGTAATGCTGCGGCCACTGCTGCTCAGAATCGCGTAAGCGGCATCCGCCATGATCGCGGGCGTACGCGCATGCTTGAAGGACTCGCGCGACCCCAGCTGAAATTCGATGGCGGCGGTGGCGATCATGGTCTGCGGCCATAGGGAGTTGACGCTGATGCCGTAGGCGGCGAATTCCTCGCTCATGCCCAGGGTGAGCATGCTCATGCCGTACTTGGTCACCGTGTAGGGGCTGTACTGGGCGAACCACTTGGTGGCCAGGTTCAGCGGTGGCGACAGGTTGAGGATGTGACCGCCGTTTTTTTTCAGATAGGGCAGGGCGGCCTGGCTGCACAGCAGCACGGCGCGGGTGTTGATCTGGTGCATCAGGTCGAAGCGCTTGAGTTCGATGTGTTGCACGCCGGTCAGCTTGATCGCCCCGGCATTGTTGACCAACGCATCGATGCCGCCGAAATGTGCACTGGCGTCGGCCATGGCCTGGCGCACGGCTATTTCATCACGCACATCCACCTGCAAGGCCAGCGCCTTGCCACCCGCGGCTTCGACTTCCGCCGCCACGCTGAAAATCGTGCCTGGGAGCTTGGGGTGTGGCGCGGCGCTTTTGGCGGCAATCACGATGTTGGCCCCGTCCTTTGCTGCCCGTAGCGCAATCTCACGACCGATCCCGCGGCTGGCGCCGGTGATGAACAGGGTTTTGCCTTGTAGTGACATGCATACGCTCCTGATTGTTGTTATCTGAGCGGATCGAAACGGCTCGCCAGTCAATGTAGACCAACTCTTGCATGATCATTTCGCATGCGGGCTTTATGTGGCGAGGGGGCTTGCCCCCGTTGGGTTGCGAAGCAGCCCCAACCCTGAGCATGCGGTCTGTCAGGCAGATCGCGCTGGCTGGCTTCACGACTGCTGCGCAGCCGAACGGGGGCAAGCCCCCTCGCCACAGGGTTTCATTTCAATCAATTAGCGGAGGTTGAACACAGAGCCTGTGGCGAGGGAGCTTGCTCCCGCTGGGTTGCGAAGCAGCCCCAAAGCCTGGGCATGCGGTCTGTCAGGTAGACCGCGTTGGTTGGTTTTTACGACTGCTGCGCAGCCGAACGGGGGCAAGCCCCCTCGCCACAGGATTTCATTTCAATCAATTAGCGGAGGTTGAACACAGAGCCTGTGGCGAGGGAGCTTGCTCCCGCTGGGTTGCGAAGCAGCCCCAAAGCCTGGGCATGCGGTCTGTCAGGTAGACCGCGTTGGTTGGTTTTTACGACTGCTGCGCAGCCGAGCGGGAGCAAGCTCCCTGGCCACAAAAGCTTGCGGGTGTCAGCCCGCCATCACTTCCCGAATATCCGCTGCCAGTTCCAGCACGCGTTCTTCTTCGGTGTCCCACGAGCACATGAACCGTGCGCCGCCGTTGCCGATGAAGGTGTAGAAGCGCCAGCCCTTGGCGGTCAGCGCGGCAATGGCCGGTTCCGACAGTTGCAGGAACACGCCGTTGGCTTGCACCGGGAACATCAGCTCCACGCCAGGAATATCGCTCACCAGTTCGGCCAGTAACTGCGCGCAGTGGTTGGCGTGACGGGCGTATTTGAGCCAGGCGTCGTTTTCCAGAATCCCGACCCAGGGGGCCGAGAGGAAGCGCATTTTCGACGCCAGTTGCCCGGCCTGTTTGCAGCGGTAGTCGAAGTCCTCAGCCAGTTTGTGGTTGAAGAACAGAATCGCTTCGCCCACCGCCATGCCGTTTTTCGTGCCGCCGAAGCACAGTACGTCGACGCCGGCCTTCCAGGTCAGGTCGGCGGGCGAGCAGCCCAGGTACGCGCAGGCGTTGGAGAAGCGTGCGCCGTCCATGTGCAGGTTCAGGCCCAGTTCTTTGCAGGTGACGCTGATGGCGCGGATCTCTTGCGGGGTGTACACGCTGCCGACTTCGGTGGCTTGGGTCAGGGTCACTACGCGGGGTTTCGGGTAGTGGATGTCCTGGCGCTTGAGGGCGATTTCGCGGATCGATTCCGGGGTCAGCTTGCCGTTTTCGGTGCGGGCTATGAGCAGCTTGGAACCGTTGGAGAAAAACTCCGGCGCACCGCATTCGTCGGTTTCAACGTGGGCGGTTTCCGAGCAGATCACGCTGTGGTAACTCTGGCACAGCGACGACAGGGCCAACGAGTTGGCGGCGGTGCCGTTGAAGGCGAAGAATACTTCGCAGTCGGTTTCAAACAGTTTGCGGAATTGATCGGACGCGCGAGCAGTCCACTCATCGTCGCCGTAAGCGCGCTGGTGGCCGTGGTTGGCCTGTTCCATGGCAGCCCAGGCTTCAGGGCAGATACCGGAATAGTTGTCGCTGGCGAATTGTTGGCTCTTATCGGTCATGGCCTGCTTCCGTGGTCGAGACGCTTATGGTGAAGCCTCTCGTGGTCAATGATGGTGCACACTTTACCGAAGATCGTCCGGGGAGCGCACGGGATGCTTCTGTCAGAAAAATACAAGGATGCCGGGCAATTATGCACATGACTCAACGGGATGGGGCGCTGGATCTGCTCAAGTGGCTGGGGCTGCTGAGCATGGTGCTCGATCACCTGCGATATGTCGGTTACTCCGTCGATTTTCTGTATGTACCGGGCAGATTGGCGTTTCCATGGTTCTGCCTGGCGATGGCGGTGAACCTGTCGCGTGCCCGCGCAGTAACGACTGACGGCCAGTGGCGCTACCTCGGTTGGTTGTTGCTGTTTAGTGCGCTGAGCGAAATTCCCTATCGGATGTACATTCCTGATCACGACACCTTAAACGTGTTGCCCACACTGGTTCTGGGTCTGTTGGTGGCCCGTGGCTGGCAGCACGCAATGCTGCAATCGCGACTGCTGGCGGTCGGTGCCTTGTTGCTGGCGGCACTGTTCCCGGAGCGACTGATGTTCGGTTTCTTCGGCGTGCTGTTGCCGCTGACGATGTTGCTGGTGATCCAGCGTCCCTGGTATTTCGCCTTGTTGCCGGGGCTGGTGTGTCTTGCGGCGAATCAATGGCAGGTGCTGTATTACGGCGCGCGACTTCATAGCAGTGCAGCCATCCTCGGCATTGCCGCTTGTCTGATTGCGCCATTGCTGGGGCTGCTGCTATTGCGACACGCCCGAGGCATCCAGCCACCGCCGATGCGCCGTTGGGCGTACGCGCTCTATCCCGCGCATTTCCTCGTGCTTCTGGCTTTACGCCAACTCATCGCCTGACCTCTGACCCCCTGTAGGAGCTGCCGAAGGCTGCGATCTTTTGATCTTCTAAAAAGCCAAGTCAAAAGATCGCAGCCTTCGGCAGCTCCTACAGGGGGGTATGTTGATCTTGCGATCGTGTCCGACGTGTCCATTTCTCGCCATGTCGTAAACGCACCTTTGCGTGGCGTCCATAGGCATTTGACCTGTCTGCGCCGGTCATACCATCGCATCCAAAGGGCACTGCCGTAACGCCAGTGCCTTACCGAGACGAATGGCGCATAGATGCCGCTGGGAGAGACGCGATGTTCAGCAAGCAAGACCAGATCCAGGGTTACGACGATGCACTGCTGGCGGCGATGAATGCCGAGGAGCAACGCCAGGAAGATCACATCGAGCTGATCGCGTCAGAGAACTACACCAGCAAACGCGTCATGGAAGCGCAAGGCAGCGGCCTGACCAACAAATACGCCGAAGGCTATCCGGGCAAGCGCTACTACGGTGGCTGCGAGCACGTCGATAAAGTTGAAGCGCTGGCCATCGAACGCGCCAAGCAGCTGTTCGGTGCTGATTACGCCAACGTGCAGCCGCACTCCGGCTCTTCGGCCAACAGCGCTGTGTATCTGGCCCTGATCCAGCCTGGCGACACCATCCTCGGCATGAGCCTGGCCCACGGTGGCCACCTTACCCACGGCGCCAAAGTGTCGTCCTCGGGCAAGCTGTACAACGCTGTGCAGTACGGCATTGACACTAAAACCGGGCTGATCGACTACGACGAAGTCGAGCGTCTGGCTGTCGAATGCAAGCCGAAGATGATCGTTGCCGGCTTCTCGGCCTACTCCAAGACCCTCGACTTCCCACGTTTCCGTCAGATCGCCGACAAGGTTGGAGCGCTGCTGTTTGTCGACATGGCTCACGTCGCAGGTCTGGTCGCTGCCGGCCTGTACCCGAACCCGCTGCCGCACGCTGATGTGGTCACCACCACCACCCACAAGACCCTGCGCGGTCCTCGTGGCGGCCTGATCCTGTGCAAGTCCAACGAAGAAATCGAGAAGAAGCTCAACGCAGCGGTCTTCCCTGGTGCCCAGGGTGGCCCGCTGATGCACGTGATCGCCGGTAAGGCGGTGTGCTTCAAGGAAGCGTTGGAGCCTGGCTTCAAGGTTTACCAGCAGCAAGTGATCGACAACGCCCAGGCCATGGCCGGCGTATTTATCAAGCGCGGCTACGATGTAGTGTCCGGCGGCACCGATAACCACCTGTTCCTGGTCAGCCTGATCCGTCAGGGCCTTACCGGCAAAGAGGCGGACGCAGCTCTCGGTCGCGCCCATATCACCGTGAACAAGAACGCTGTCCCGAACGATCCACAGTCGCCGTTCGTGACCTCCGGCCTGCGTATCGGCACCCCGGCGGTGACCACTCGCGGCTTCAAGGTCGCGCAGTGCACGGAGCTGGCTGGCTGGATCTGCGACATCCTCGACAACCTCGGCGACGCCGATGTCGAGGCCAATGTCGCGCAGCAAGTGGCAGCCCTGTGCGCGGACTTCCCGGTTTATCGCTGAGCGCGGTTTTGGAGTAAATGACTATGCAACGCTATTCGGGCTTCGGCCTCTTCAAACACTCCCTCAGCCATCACGAAAACTGGCAGAAAATGTGGCGCACGCCGACCCCGAAAAAGGTCTATGACGTGGTCATCGTCGGCGGTGGCGGGCATGGTCTGGCGACCGCCTACTACCTGGCCAAGGAACACGGCATCACTAACGTGGCCGTGGTCGAGAAAGGCTGGCTGGGCGGCGGTAACACCGCGCGCAACACCACCATCGTTCGCTCCAACTACCTGTGGGACGAGTCGGCGCACCTGTACGAACACGCGATGAAATTGTGGGAAGGCCTGTCCCAGGACCTGAACTACAACGTGATGTTCTCCCAGCGCGGTGTCTACAACCTGTGCCATACCCTGCAGGACATTCGTGACTCCGAGCGTCGGGTCAGCGCCAACCGCCTCAACGGTGTGGACGGCGAACTGCTCGATGCCAAACAAGTAGCCGACGAGATTCCGTACCTCGACTGCTCGAAAAACACTCGCTACCCGGTGATGGGCGCAACCGTCCAGCGTCGCGGCGGCGTGGCCCGTCACGATGCCGTGGCCTGGGGCTTTGCCCGTGCCGCTGACGCCTTGGGCGTGGACCTGATTCAACAGACCGAAGTGATCGGTTTCCGCAAGGAAAACGGCGTGTGCATCGGCGTTGAAACCAACAAAGGCTTCATCGGCGCCAAGCGCGTCGGTGTGGTCACCGCCGGTAACTCCGGGCACATGGCCAAACTCGCCGGTTTCCGTCTGCCGATCGAATCGCACCCGCTGCAAGCGCTGGTGTCCGAGCCGATCAAACCGATTATCGACAGCGTGATCATGTCCAACGCCGTGCACGGTTACATCAGCCAGTCCGACAAGGGCGACCTGGTGATCGGCGCCGGTATCGACGGCTACAACGGCTACGGCCAGCGTGGTTCATACCCGGTGATCGAGCACACCATTCAGGCCATCGTCGAGATGTTCCCGGTGCTGTCGCGCGTACGCATGAACCGTCAGTGGGGCGGCATCGTCGACACCACGCCGGACGCGTGCCCGATCATTTCGAAAACCCCGGTCCCGAACATGTTCTTCAACTGCGGTTGGGGCACCGGTGGCTTCAAGGCAACACCTGGCTCGGGCAACGTGTTTGCCGCGAGTCTGGCCAAGGGTGAAATGCACCCATTGGCCGCACCTTTCTCCATCGACCGTTTCCACAACGGTGCGTTGATCGACGAACACGGCGCTGCTGCGGTTGCCCACTAACAGGAGAAATCCCCATGTTGCATATCTTCTGTCCTCACTGCGGCGAACTGCGCTCCGAAGAGGAATTCCACGCATCCGGCCAGGCGCACATCCCGCGTCCACTGGATCCGAACAGCTGCACCGACGAGGAGTGGGGCGACTACATGTTCTTCCGCGATAACCCTCGCGGTCTGCACCACGAACTGTGGGATCACGTTGCCGGTTGCCGTCAGTACTTCAACGTCACCCGTAACACCGTGACCTACGAGATTCTCGAAACCTACAAGATCGGCGCCAAGCCGCAGTTCACCGACAAGACCGACAGCCCGAAAGCGGCCGCCACGGCTCTGGGAGAGAAGGTATGAGCCAGATCAATCGCCTGTCCAACGGCGGACGCATCGACCGCAACAAAGTGCTGAGCTTCACCTTCAACGGCCAGGTCTACAAAGGCTTTGAAGGCGATACCCTCGCCGCCGCCTTGCTGGCCAACGGTGTCGACATCATCGGCCGCAGCTTCAAGTACTCGCGCCCGCGCGGCATCTTCGCCGCCGGTGCCGAAGAGCCGAACGCCGTGCTGCAGATCGGTGCGACCGAAGCCACGCAGATCCCGAACGTGCGCGCCACGCAACAAGCGCTGTATCAAGGCCTGGTCGCCACCAGCACCAACGGCTGGCCGAGCGTGAACAACGACATGATGGGGATTCTCGGCAAGGTCGGCGGCAAGCTGATGCCGCCGGGCTTCTACTACAAAACCTTCATGTACCCGCAATCGTTCTGGATGACGTACGAGAAGTACATCCGTAAGGCCGCCGGCCTTGGCCGCTCGCCGACCGAGAACGATCCGGACACCTACGACTACATGAACCAGCACTGCGACGTGCTGATCGTCGGCGCTGGCCCTGCGGGTCTGGCGGCTGCACTGGCGGCTGCCCGTAGCGGTGCGCGCGTGATCCTGGCCGATGAGCAGGAGGAGTTTGGTGGCAGCCTGCTCGATTCCCGCGAAAGCCTCGACGGCAAACCGGCTACCGAGTGGGTCGCCAGCATCATCGCCGAGCTGAAAAACACCCCGGACGTGCTGCTGTTGCCGCGCGCCACGGTCAACGGTTACCACGACCATAACTTCCTGACCATTCACGAGCGCCTCACCGATCACCTCGGCGACCGCGCCCCGATCGGCCAGGTGCGTCAGCGCATCCACCGGGTTCGCGCCAAACGTGTAGTGCTGGCGACCGGTACTCACGAGCGTCCACTGGTTTACGGCAACAACGACGTGCCGGGCAACATGCTCGCCGGCGCCGTGTCGACTTATGTTCGCCGTTACGGCGTGGCACCGGGCAAGAAACTGGTGCTGTCGACCAACAACGACCACGCCTACCGCGTAGCGCTGGATTGGCTCGATGCCAGTCTGCAAGTGGTCGCTATCGCCGATGCCCGCAGCAACCCTCGCGGTGCGCTGGTGGAAGAAGCGCGCGCCAAAGGCATTCGCATCCTGACCGGCAGCGCCGTGATCGAGGCCCGTGGCAGCAAACACGTCACCGCCGCTCGCGTTGCCGCGATTGACGTAAAAGCACACACCGTGACCAGCCCGGGCGAGTGGCTCGATTGCGATCTGGTTGCCAGTTCCGGCGGTTACAGCCCGGTGGTTCACCTGGCGTCGCACTTGGGTGGCAAGCCGATCTGGCGTGAAGACATCCTCGGTTTCGTACCGGGCGAAGCACCGCAAAAACGCGTGTGCGTCGGTGGCATCAACGGCGTCTACGGCCTCGGCGATTCGCTGGCCGATGGTTTTGAAGGGGGCGCTCGCGCCGCCAGCGAAGCCGGATTCAGCGGGGTCGAAGCGACCTTGCCGAAAGCCCTGAGCCGTCTGGAAGAACCGACGTTGGCGCTGTTCCAGGTGCCTCACGAAAAAGCCACCGCACGGGCGCCGAAGCAATTCGTCGACCTGCAAAACGACGTCACCGCTGCCGCCATCGAGCTGGCGACCCGCGAAGGCTTCGAGTCGGTCGAGCACGTTAAACGCTACACCGCGCTGGGCTTCGGCACCGATCAGGGCAAGCTCGGTAACGTCAACGGTCTGGCCATTGCCGCCCGTTCGCTGAACGTGACCATCCCGCAGATGGGCACCACCATGTTCCGTCCGAACTACACGCCGGTGACCTTCGGCGCCATAGCCGGTCGTCACTGTGGGCACATTTTCGAACCGGTTCGTTTCACCGCGCTGCATCATTGGCACGTGAAGAACGGCGCCGAATTCGAAGACGTCGGTCAGTGGAAGCGTCCTTGGTACTTCCCGAAAAACGGTGAAGACCTGCATGCCGCCGTGAAGCGCGAATGCAAAGCCGTGCGCGACAGCGTCGGCCTGCTGGACGCTTCGACCCTGGGCAAGATCGACATCCAGGGCCCGGACACCCGCGAGTTCCTCAACCGCATCTACACCAACGCCTGGACCAAGCTCGATGTGGGCAAGGCGCGTTACGGCCTGATGTGTAAAGAAGACGGCATGGTGTTCGACGACGGCGTGACTGCATGCCTGGCCGATAACCACTTCGTGATGACCACCACCACCGGCGGCGCTGCACGCGTGCTGCAATGGCTGGAAATCTACCATCAGACCGAATGGCCAGACCTGAAGGTGTACTTCACTTCCGTGACTGACCACTGGGCGACCATGACCCTGTCGGGGCCGAACAGCCGCAAGCTGCTCAGCGAAGTCACCGACATCGACTTGAGCAACGAAGCCTTCCCGTTCATGACCTGGAAAGAAGCTCTGGTCGGTGGTGTCCCGGCGCGGGTGTTCCGGATTTCGTTTACCGGTGAGCTGTCGTACGAAGTCAACGTGCAGGCCGACTACGCCATGGGCGTGCTGGAAAAAATCGTCGAGGCCGGCAAGCAATACAACCTGACCCCGTATGGCACCGAAACCATGCACGTACTGCGGGCGGAGAAGGGCTTCATCATCGTCGGCCAGGACACTGACAGTTCGATGACCCCGGACGACCTGAACATGGGCTGGTGTGTCGGTCGCACCAAACCGTTCTCGTGGATCGGCTGGCGTGGCATGAACCGCGAAGACTGTGTGCGTGATCAACGCAAACAACTGGTCGGTCTTAAGCCGATCGATCCGACCAAATGGCTGCCGGAAGGTGCGCAACTGGTGTTCAACACCAAGCAAGCCATTCCGATGACCATGGTCGGTCACGTGACTTCCAGCTACTTGCACAACTCCCTCGGCTATTCGTTTGCCATGGGTGTGGTCAAGGGCGGCTTGAAGCGCATGGGTGAGCGGGTGTTCGCACCGCTGGCCGACGGCAGCGTGATCGAGGCGGAAATCGTTTCTTCGGTGTTCTTCGATCCCAAGGGTGATCGCCAGAACGTTTAACGGTCTCGGCTCCTGTGGGGTGCCTGTTATCGCCTTCGCGAGCAGGCTCGCTCCCACAGGGGAACGCGGTCAAATGTGGGAGCGAGCCTGCTCGCGATGGCGGCAGAACAGCCACCACAAGGGCCGGAACCAACAGAATTCAAGACAGGTGCTTTATGACCGCAGCCAATGTTTACCAACAACGCCCAACCACCGGGGCCAAGGCCGAGTCGTCGCTGCATCATGCCGACCTCGCCAGCCTGGTGGGCAAGGGCCGCAAGAACGCCGGCGTCATCGTGCGTGAGAAAAAACTCCTCGGCCACCTGACCATCCGTGGCGATGGCCACGACGCGGCTTTCGCCGCTGGTGTGCACAAGGCCCTCGGCATCGAATTACCAGGTGCGCTGACTGTTATCGTCAAAGGCGAAACCAGCCTGCAATGGATGGGGCCGGATGAATGGCTGCTGATCGTCCCGACCGGTGAAGAATTCGCCGCCGAGCAAAAACTCCGCGAAGCGCTGGGCGACCTGCACATCCAGATCGTCAACGTCAGCGGTGGCCAGCAGATCCTCGAACTCAGCGGCCCGAACGTGCGTCAGGTGCTGATGAAATCCACCAGCTACGACGTGCACCCCAACAGCTTCCCGGTGGGCAAGGCGGTGGGCACGGTGTTCGCCAAATCGCAACTGGTGATCCGCCATACCGCCGAAGACACCTGGGAACTGCTGATCCGCCGCAGCTTTTCGGATTACTGGTGGTTGTGGTTGCAGGATGCTGCGGCTGAGTACGGGCTTAGCGTTCAGGCGTAGTTGTGGCGAGGGAGCTTTTGTGGCGAGGGGGCTTGCCCCCGTTGGGCTGCGAAGCGGCCCCAAATCCTGAAAGCGCGGTCTGTCTGATACACCGCGTTTTCCGGATTTACGACTGCTTCGCAGCCGAACGGGGGCAAGCCCCCTCGCCACAGGCAAGCCCTTACTCACAGAGTTCTCTCTGATCACAGATGTTGCAGCAGGAGTCACCGCACTATGAGCCGCGCCCCAGACACATGGATTCTGACCGCCGATTGCCCTAGCGTCCTCGGCACCGTGGATGCGGTGACCCGCTTTCTGTTCGAGCAGGGCTGCTACGTCACCGAGCACCATTCCTTCGATGACCGGCTCTCGGGTCGTTTCTTCATTCGCGTGGAGTTCCGTCAGCCTGATGGCTTCGACGAACAAGCCTTTCGCGCCGGTTTGGCAGAGCGTGGTGACGCCTTCGGGATGGTCTTCGAGCTGACCCCGCCGCACCACCGGCCAAAAGTAGTGATCATGGTCTCCAAGGCCGATCACTGCCTCAACGACTTGCTCTACCGCCAGCGCATCGGCCAGTTGTCGATGGACGTGGTCGCCGTGGTCTCCAACCACCCGGACCTCAAGCCATTGGCCGACTGGCACCAGATTCCGTACTACCATTTCCCGCTGGACCCGAACGACAAACCGTCGCAGGAGCGTCAGGTCTGGCAGGTGGTTGAAGAGTCCGGCGCTGAACTGGTGATTCTTGCCCGCTACATGCAAGTCCTGTCGCCAGAGCTGTGCCGCAAACTCGATGGCAAAGCGATCAACATTCATCACTCCCTGCTACCCGGTTTCAAGGGCGCCAAGCCCTATCACCAGGCCTACAACAAGGGCGTGAAACTGGTTGGCGCCACGGCGCACTACATCAACAACGACCTGGACGAAGGCCCGATCATCGCCCAGGGCGTGGAGGCCGTGGACCACAGCCACTATCCCGAAGACTTGATCGCCAAGGGGCGGGATATCGAAGGGCTGACCCTGGCGCGGGCGGTGGGGTATCACATTGAAAGACGCGTGTTCCTTAACGCTAACAGGACAGTTGTTCTCTAGCGTTTTCACTGCCTGAAAAGATCGCAGCCTTCGGCAGTTCCTACGCCGATCGCATGTCTCTGTAGGAGCTGCCGAAGGCTGCGATCTTTTGATTTACCGAGCAATCAACGCGCCGCCGATCCATGGCGACGCGACCGCTACATAAAAACAACAGCGAGGTGAAAGCATGTCTGGCAATCGTGGTGTGGTGTATCTCGGCAATGGCAAAGTCGAAATACAAAAAATCGACTATCCGAAAATGCAGGACCCGCGCGGCAGGAAGATTAACCACGCCGTCATCCTGCGTGTGGTTTCCACCAACATCTGTGGTTCCGACCAGCACATGGTGCGCGGCCGTACCACTGCTCAGACCGGTCTGGTGCTCGGCCACGAGATCACCGGTGAAGTGATCGAGAAGGGCAGCGACGTCGAGAACCTGCAAATCGGCGACCTGGTGTCCGTACCGTTCAACGTAGCTTGCGGGCGCTGCCGTTCCTGCAAAGAGATGCACACCGGTGTCTGCCTCAGCGTTAACCCGGCGCGTCCGGGCGGTGCCTATGGTTATGTCGACATGGGCGACTGGACCGGTGGTCAGGCTGAGTACGCGATGGTGCCGTACGCCGACTTCAACCTGTTGAAACTGCCTGATCGTGATCGCGCGATGGAAAAAATCCGCGACCTGACCTGCCTCTCCGACATCCTGCCGACCGGTTACCACGGCGCAGTGACCGCCGGCGTTGGCCCTGGCAGCACCGTATACATCGCCGGTGCCGGTCCGGTTGGTCTGGCCGCTGCCGCTTCCGCTCGCCTGTTGGGCGCTGCCGTGGTGATCATCGGTGACGTCAACACTGTCCGCCTGGCGCACGCCAAGGCGCAGGGTTTCGAAATCGCCGACCTGTCCCTGGACACCCCACTGCACGAACAAATCGCCGCGCTGTTGGGTGAGCCTGAAGTGGATTGCGCTGTTGATGCGGTGGGCTTCGAAGCCCGCGGTCACGGCCATGACGGCGTGAAACACGAAGCTCCGGCAACCGTGCTCAACTCGCTGATGGGCGTGGTTCGCGTGGCCGGCAAAATCGGTATCCCTGGCCTGTACGTGACTGAAGACCCGGGTGCTGTGGATGCGGCCGCGAAAATGGGCAGTCTGAGCATTCGTTTCGGTCTGGGCTGGGCCAAATCCCACAGCTTCCACACCGGCCAGACGCCAGTGATGAAGTACAACCGCCAGTTGATGCAGGCGATCATGTGGGACCGCATCAAGATTGCCGACATCGTGGGTGTTGAAGTCATCAGCCTGGATGACGCACCACGGGGTTATGGCGAGTTCGATGCGGGTGTGCCGAAGAAGTTTGTGATCGATCCGCACAAGTTGTTCAGCGCGGCGTAAGGCTTCATGCAAAGCAAAACGGCGACCTTCGGGTCGCCGTTTTTTTTATGGGGATCACACCACCCTGTGGCAAGCCCCAATGTCTGTCAGATAAGCCTTCAATGCGATCTGTAGCAGCTGGCGAAGCCTGCGTTCGGCTGCGAAGCAGTCGTGAATCCGCCTGACGCGGTCTGCCTGACGTACCGCAGATTCTGACTTTACGACTGCTTCGCAGCCGAACGCAGGCTTCGCCAGCTGCTACATGGAGTGCGTTGCTGCTGAAATGTACCGTTGGTCACAACGCCACCAGCGCGAGTCCGGGTTTTCACGTTTCATAAACGCCACTTGGGTAAAAATGCCGCGCAAACGAGGAACATGCCGGCAGATACCCGGTCAAATCGGCAGTTTTACCGTCCGTTACCGGGTGGTTTTCATGGCGCAAGAGGATGTCTGGATGAAAGTTTCACGCAGTTTTGCACTGGCATCGCTCATGGCTGTTGCTTCGTTGACGACGCTGGGTGCCAGCCCGGCCTTTGCACAGTTCAGCCTCAGCGATGCGGCCAATGCGGTTTCGGCGATACAGGGCGATCAGGGCGACGGCGCTGTGGCGGCGGCACCCAAGGCGGCCGGTTTGCTCAATACCCTGGGCTCGCAACTCAACGTCACGCCGGAACAGGCCGTCGGCGGTGCTGGTGCGATGCTGGGGCTGGCGAAGAATCAGCTCAGCGGCCAGGACTTTTCCGAGCTGAGCAAAAACGTGCCGGGCCTCGATCAGATCGCCGGCAACGGCGCCATCGGTGGCCTGAACGGATTGGGCGGGCTGCTCGGCGCGGGTTCTGACAAGAATGCGTTGCTCGATGGCTTGCTGGGTAACGTCAAGGACACCAACGACCTGAACAACGCCTTCAGCGCCCTGGGCATGGACAGTGGGATGATCGGCCAGTTTGCCCCGGTGATCCTGCAATACCTCGGTCAGCAAGGCGTCGCCGGTTCGTTGCTGCAAAACCTCGGCGGGATCTGGGGCGCCGGCACCGGTAGCTGAATCAGCCTTCGGCGCGTAATGCCTTGATGCGCCGATCCTTCTCGATCCAGAGCTGGTTGACCCAGTTCTGGACCGTTTCGCGAAACGCCGGATCGTTTTCGTAATCGCCTTGCCACAGCGCCGGGTCCAGTTCGCGGGTCTGGATGTCGATGATCACCTTCGGCACGTTGCCGCTGATCAAATCCCAGAATCCCGGAATTTTCTGCTGCGGATACACCACGGTTACATCGAGGATGGCGTCCAGCTGTTCGCCCATCGCTGCCAGTACGAAGGCCACGCCGCCCGCCTTGGGCTTGAGCAGGTGGGTGAACGGTGACTGCTGCTGGGCACTTTTCGCTGCGGTATATCGGGTGCCTTCCAGATAATTGACCACCGTCACCGGCTGACGCTTGTATAGCTCGCAAGCCGCTTTGGTGATCTCCAGATCCTTGCCGGCCAGTTCAGGGTTCTTCGCAAGGAACGCCTTGGTGTAGCGCTTCATGAACGGATAGTCCAATGCCCACCAGGCCAGACCCAGGAAAGGCACCCAGATCAGCTCTTTCTTGAGGAAGAATTTGAAGAACGGCGTGCGCCGGTTAAGCGTCTGGATCAGCGCCGGGATATCGACCCAGGATGGGTGGTTGCTGATCACCAGATACGAAGTATCGCCGCGCAGATCATCGCCACCGCGAATGTCCCATTGGGTGGGAATGCACAGCCGGAAAATCAGTTTGTCGATTTCGGCCCAGGTTTCGGCAATCCACATCACCGCCAATGAGGCGTCATCACGCAGCCGTCCGGACAGGACCAGTTTGAGCAGGGCGAACACCATCAGCGGCCCGAACAGGACCAGGGTGTTGAGCAACAACAGCAAGGTAACGAAACAGCCGGTGAGCAGGCGGCGCATAAGTAACTCTTGAAAGCGTTTGGGCGCGCCATGATATGCAGCTTCAGTCGGCAGGCCAAATCGGTGGTGACGAATGTTTCACGTTTGCGGCGGTATGCTTTCGGCTTATCGCAATTGCCTTGTGGCGAGGGAGCTTGCTCCCGCTGGGCTGCGAAGCGGCCCCAAAACCATGCGCCGCGGTTTTTCAGGCACACCGCATGAAACGGTTTTTACGACTGCTGCGCAGCCGAACGGGAGCAAGCTCCCTCGCCACAGAGGTTGATGGTGCTCTAACTATCGTTGTTTTTTGCGGTCTAGAATTCCGTCATGCGTCAACATCCCCCAAGGAAGCCCCTTACGTGAAATCTCTCCTTGCACTGCTTTCCCTCGTGGCCTTGCCGGTCCTGGCTGCTGAGCCGACCTTGTACGGGCGTTACGAATACATCGCGTTGCCGGAAATCGGCGGCGAAGTCCTCAAGGCCAAAATGGACACTGGCGCCCTGACTGCGTCGTTGTCGGCCAAAGACATCGAAACCTTCACCCGCGACGGTGACGAGTGGGTGCGTTTCCGCCTCGGCACCAAAGATGCCAGTAATAAGGTCTACGAACACAAGGTCGCACGGATCAGCAAGATCAAGACCCGCTCCGAAGAAGACGAGGATGACAAGGAAGCGATCGAACCCACCAAGCGGCCAGTGGTCGATCTGGAACTGTGCCTGGGCAACGTCAAGCGCACCGTCGAGGTCAACCTCACCGACCGCAGTAGCTTCAACTACCCGTTGTTGATCGGCGCCAAAGCCTTGCGTGAGTTCGGTGCGGCGGTGAACCCGGCGCGTCGCTTTACGGCCGACAAACCCGACTGCTGATTGACGGCGAACCAGCCTTGGGGCACCGTTCGGCAACTTAACTTCCGGGCTCGGACGCCATGCCTCATATCCTGATTGTCGAAGACGAAGCGGCGATTGCCGACACCCTGATTTTCGCCTTGCAGGGCGAGGGCTTTACCACCACTTGGTTGGGCCTCGGCGCGGCGGCGCTCGAGCATCAGCGCGCCACGCCAGCTGACCTGATCATTCTCGACATCGGCTTGCCAGACATCAGCGGCTTCGAAACCTGCAAGCAGTTGCGGCGTTTCAGCGAAGTGCCGGTGATCTTCCTCAGCGCCCGTGATGCGGAGATCGACCGCGTGGTGGGCCTGGAGATCGGCGCCGACGATTACGTGGTCAAACCGTTCAGCCCCCGGGAAGTGGCGGCGCGGGTCCGGGCGATTCTCAAGCGCATGGCGCCACGAGCGGTGGCGGAGGTGGCGTCAGCGCTGTTTCGCATCGACAGCGAACGGGTGCAGATCAGCTATCGCAGCCAGCCACTGAGCCTGACCCGCCATGAATTTCGTTTGCTGCAATGCCTGCTGGAACAACCCGAGCGAGTCTTCAGCCGCGAGCAATTGCTCGATGCACTGGGCGTGGCCGCCGATGCCGGTTACGAGCGCAGCATCGACAGCCACATCAAGAGCGTGCGCGCTAAACTGCGCCTGGTGAAGACCGACGCCGAGCCGATCCAGACCCATCGTGGCCTCGGCTACAGCTACAGCCCGGGGCACAGCTGATGCCGCTGGGGATCCGGATTTTCCTGGTCTACGTGCTGTTCATCGGCCTGACCGGTTACTTCGTACTCAACACCGTGATGGAAGAAATCCGCCCCGGCGTGCGCCAGTCCACTGAAGAAACCCTGGTGGACACCGCCAACTTGATGGCCGAGATCCTGCGGGACGACTTCAAGGCTGGCACCCTCAACCAGAATCGCTGGCCCGAATTGCTCAAGGCTTACGGGGAGCGGCAACCGAAGGCGAATATCTGGGGCCTGCCGAAGAATCAGGTCAACCACCGCATTTACGTCACCGATGCCAAGGGCATTGTGGTGCTGGATTCCAGCGGCACTGCGGTGGGCCAGGACTACTCGCGCTGGAACGATGTCTACCTGACCCTGCGTGGCCAGTACGGCGCTCGTTCGACTCGCAGCCACCCGGATGACTCGAACTCGTCGGTGATGCACGTCGGTGCGCCGATTCGCGACAACGGCCAGATCATCGGCGTGGTGACGGTGGCCAAGCCCAACAGCTCGCTGCAGCCTTATGTTGATCGCACCGAACGGCGATTGCTGGCGTATGGCGCCGGGCTGGTCGCCCTCGGTTTGTTGTTCGGTGCGTTGTTGTCCTGGTGGTTGAGCGCGGCGCTGCGGCGGTTGACGGCTTATGCCCAGGCGGTCAGTGAAGGCCGGCGGGTCGAGGTGCCGCACTACCGTGGCGGCGAGCTGGAGCAACTGGCCACGGCGGTGGAACAGATGCGCACCCAGCTTGAGGGCAAAGCCTATGTCGAGCGTTATGTGCACACCCTGACCCATGAATTGAAAAGCCCGCTGGCGGCGATTCGTGGCGCAGCGGAGTTACTGCAAGGCGAGATGCCGCCGGCTCAGCAGCAGCGTTTCGTCAGCAACATCGACAGCGAAAGTGCGCGCATGCAGCAGTTGATCGAACGACTGCTGAACCTGGCGCAGGTGGAACAGCGTCAAGGTCTGGAAGAACGGGTGGCGGTGCCGTTGGCTGGCTTGGTAGACGAACTATTGAGCGGGCAGGCTGCGCGAATCGAAGGCAAGCAGTTGCGTGTGGAACGGCAAGTTTCACCGGATCTGAATCTGCTCGGCGAGCCGTTTCTGTTGCGCCAGGCGCTGGGCAATCTGCTGGAGAATGCCTTGGATTTCACCCCGGCCCGCGGCGTGCTGCGATTCAGCGCCGAACGAGTCGATGAGTGCATTGAGTTCAGGCTGTTCAACCAGGCCAAGGCGATTCCCGACTATGCATTGCCGCGCTTGAGCGAGCGTTTCTACTCACTGCCGCGTCCGGACAGTGGGCGCAAGAGTACCGGGCTGGGGCTTAACTTCGTTGAAGAAGTGGTCAAGTTGCATGGCGGGGCGATGAATATCGGTAATGTCGACGGCGGTGTAGAGGTCACGTTGCGCCTGCCTTAGGACCGAGTTGCGGCCATCGCGAGCAGGCTCGCTCCCACATGGGATTTGAGGCGAACACAAAAGATGGGTACGGCACAATTCCATTGTGGGAGCGAGCCTGCTCGCGAAGAGGCCGGCCCAGTCTCCACACACTCTCCATATTCCACTCACACTCCCTCCACATACAAATCCCAGACTCTCCTTCATTCGAACAGGGAGAGAACCCATGAACCGTAGCCTGACCCTAAAACTCGGGGCGATTGCCCTTTTGATTCTGTTGCTGCTGATCCCGTTGCTAATGATCAATGGCGTGATCCAGGAGCGCCAGCAACTGCGCGACGGTGTGCTCGAAGACATCGCCCGCAGTTCTAGTTACAGCCAGCAACTGAGCGGCCCGCTGATGGTGGTGCCCTATCGCAAAACGGTGCGCACTTGGAAAACCAACGAAAAAACCAACCAGCGTTACCAGGACGTCGGCGAGGAGCGTGGCCGTTTGTATTTCCTGCCGGAGCGCTTCGAACTGGACGGCCAGGTCCAGACCGAACTGCGTGCCCGTGGTATCTACGAGGCGCGGCTGTTCCACGCCGATAACCGCATCAGCGGGCATTTCTCGGTCCCGGCACAACTGGGCATCAAGGAGGATTTTGCCGACTACCGCTTCGACCAACCGTTCCTGGCTGTCGGCATCAGCGACATTCGCGGCATCGAGAATGCACTGAAACTCGAACTCAATGGCCAGAACCTGGACTTTGTACCCGGTAGCCAAGTGGGCTGGTTGGGCGAGGGTGTGCACGTGACGCTGCCAGCGCTGGACACCAGACAGGCCACGGAACTGGCCTTCGGTTTCGACTTGCGCCTGCAAGGCACCGGCCAGTTGCAGATTCTCCCGGTGGGCAAGACCAGCAAGGTTTCGCTGGCCGCCAACTGGCCTCACCCCAGCTTCATCGGCAATTACCTGCCGGCCCAGCGTGAAATTACCGATCAGGGTTTCACCGCCAATTGGCAGACCTCGTTTTTCTCCACCAACCTGCAAGAAGCCTTGAACAGTTGCGTGTCTGGCGGCCAGTGCGAGGCGTTCAACGGTCGCAGCTTCGGCGTGAGTTTCATCGACCCGGTGGACCAGTACCTGAAAAGCGACCGGGCAATCAAATACGCGTTGCTGTTCATCGTCCTGACCTTTGCCGGTTTCTTCCTCTTCGAAGTGCTGAAAAGCCTGGCGGTACACCCGGTGCAATACGCTTTGGTGGGGGTGGCGCTGGCGTTCTTCTACCTGTTGCTGTTGTCGCTGTCCGAACACATCGGCTTTGCGCTGGCGTATCTGCTGTCGGCGAGTGGTTGTGTGTTGTTGATCGGATTCTATGTCTGCCATGTGCTGCGCAGCGTGCATCACGGTTTGAGTTTTTCGACGGGGCTGGCGGCGTTGTATGGCTTGCTCTATGGCTTGCTGAGTGCCGAGGATTACGCGCTGTTGATGGGGTCGCTGCTGTTGTTCGGTCTGCTGGGCGTGTTCATGGTGCTGACCCGCAAGCTGGACTGGTACGGGATCGGGCAGAAAACCGCGAAACCTTTGGCCTTTGATATAGGTGCAGTGGAATGAGCCGGTCGTTGGGGTTGCGCGAGGATCAGCGGGTGGGTGAGGTGTTGGCGACGCGGATTGCCGGGTTGTTTCCGTTTGATCCGGTGTGGTGCCATCGCGAGCAGGCTCGCTCCCACAAAAGATCTCCAGTGAACACAAAGGTTATGCACACCAAAGATCAAATGTGGGAGCGAGCCTGCTCGCGATGAGGCCGGCACAGTTAGCGAGAATCTAAACCTTCGGCATCGTCGCGATCATCGAAGGCCGCTGACTCACCTCAAAATACCACTCTGCCAGCTTCGGATTCGCGTTGCGCCATTCCAGATCCGGATGGCGCAGATCCAGGTAACCCAAGGCACAGGCAACACTGATCGCCGCCACATCGAAATGGCTGGTCAGCTCGGCAATCGCATCGGCCTCCAGCAGCGCCAAGGCGCGACGAATTTTGTCGCGCTGACCGTCTAGCCATTCGTCCCAATGTTTTTCCGGGGCACGCAGGGCCACTTCATAGCGAATCATCACGGCGGCATCCATGATCCCGTCGGCCAGGGAGGCCAGGGTCAAGCGCCGCCAGCGTGCCGAGCCGTCGCGAGGGATCAGCGGATTGCCGACGTGCTGATGATCGAGATAGTCGAGGATCACCCGGCTGTCGTACAACACATTGCCGTCGGCCAGGCGCAGAGCCGGGACTTTGCCCAGAGGATTGTCTTCGTTGAGCGTGAGATCGGGGCTGACCGGCGTAATCTGGCAGGCTTGCAGTAGCACGCGGTTCAGTTGACCGGTTTCGTGCAACAACACCATGACTTTGCGGACGAAGGGCGAAGCAGCGTTGTGGAACAGGGTCATGCTGGGGGCGGCCATGGCAACCTCTCGCTCGTGGGCAGTGTCGGCAGCATAGCCCTTTAGGGCTTGACTGTGGGAGCGGCGGTGCGGCGATCCGACTTGCTCGCGAAAGCGGGGTGTCAGGCGTCATAAATGCCAACTGATACACCGTTTTCGCGAGCAAGCCCGCTCCCACATTTTCCACAGGTTTTGTGCCGTTCAGTGGCGTTGCAGCAGCCCGCGCAAGGCGAGGGCAGCAGGGATGCCCAGCCCGAGCCAACTCAATGCATCCCACACGCCATCGCCCAGCAACGCGGCAAACAGCCCCGCAGCGCTGAACAGGGCGATGACCGTTGGCGTGGCGAAGACCTTCCAGAAATTTGACTGTCTCGGCCTCATGTTGGGTTCTGCGCTTTTTCGAGTACAGGTTTGGCGACCTTGCTCCGCACCACCCACAGATAAACCCCGCTGCCGAGCACGATGATGGTCAGTACATCGAGGGTCGCCCAGAGGATTTTCATCGGCATGCCGCCGTAATCACCGAAGTGCAGCGGCTGCGACATGCCCATGGCGTCCATGTACCACGGCCGCTCGGTCACCGCCGTGACGTGCAGGGTGCTGGCGTCGATCAGTACCGGCGTCAACAGGTGTGAGGTCAGGTGGGTGCTGCCTTTCATGAACACGGCGTAATGGTGTTCGCTGGAAAACCGCGTGCCGGGGAAGGCGATGAAATCGGGCTGCATGCCCGGCGCGACTTCTTTGGCGATGTCGAGTAAGCGGGACGCAGGTGCCAATTGAGTCAGCGGCGGCGCATCGCGGTAGGGCGTGATCATCGCGCTCAGGCTGTCGTTGCGCCACGCGGCGATCAGCAAGTCGGCGCAGGCGCTGATCACGCCTGTGACGCCGACCACCAGGGCCCAGGTCAGGGTTACCACACCGATCAGGTTATGCAGGTCGAGCCAACGCAAGCGGGTGGATTTGTCATGGCGCACAGTGGCGAACGTCAGGCGCCGCATGAACGGCAGGTACAGCACTGTTCCGGAAACAATCGCCAGTACAAACAGAATCCCCATGAACGCCAGCAGCAACTTGCCCGGCAGGCCGGCGAACATGTCTACGTGCAGGCGCAGCATGACCATCATCAGCCCACCATTGGCCGATGGCATTTCCAATGCTTCGCCGGTGCGAGCGTCGAGCATGAAGGTGTGGGACGAGTTCGGCTCGGTGCCGGCGGTGGGCGCCATGATTGCGATTACGCCGTTAGGGTCTTCTTCGTCGTAGCCGAAATACTGCATGACCTCGCCGGGACGATGCTTCTCAGCCGCTTGCACCAATTGCTGCAAATTCAGCTGCGGGGTATCGGCCGGCATCGATTTCAACTCGGCGGCGTCGCCCAGCAGATGGTCGATCTCGTGGTGGAAGATCAACGGCAGGCCGGTGAGGGCCAGCATCAGCAGGAAGACCGTGCAGATCAGGCTGGTCCAGGTGTGGATGCAAGACCAGCGGCGGATGGTTTTACTCTTCATTTCATGGCCTTCAGAAAGACCAAAACCGTCCTCGAAGGACGGTCTGGTCGTGGCGCGTGTCAGTTCAGGCGATTACCACTTGTATGTAGCACTGGCGACGACGCTGCGTTGGTCGCCGTAGTAGCAGTAGAAGCTGTCGCAAGTGGAGATGTAGTCCTTGTCGAACAGGTTGGTGGCATTCACTGCCAGCGATGCACCTTTGAGACTGTTGTCCAGACGGCCCAAGTCGTAATGGACCGCCGCGTCGAACACCGTGTAGGCATCAGCCTTGCCCAGCCAGGTGTTGCCCTGGTCGCCATAGGTATTGCCGGTGTAGCGTGCGCCGGCACCGATGCCGAAACCATCCAGCACACCGTTGTGCCAGGTGTAATCGGCCCACAGCGACGCTTGCTGGTTAGGCATCAGTTGCAAGCGATTGCCCTTGAAGTCACCCTTTTGCACTTCGGACTTGGCCAGGGTGTAGGCGGCGATGACTTTCAGGTTGTCGGTGACGTCGGAAACGGCTTCCAGCTCCAGGCCTTTGACCTTCACTTCGCCGGTCTGGCTGGTAATCGAGACGTTGTCCGAGTTGGTCGTGGTGACGGAGACGTTTTTCTGGGTCAGGTCATAGACCGCAGCCGTCAGCAGGGTGTTGCTGCCCGGCGGTTGGTACTTGATGCCCAGTTCCCACTGCTTGCCTTCAGTCGGCTTGAACGACTCGGTCGGCGATGCCGTGGCTTTGCTGGTGGGCTGGAACGACTCGGCGTAGGACAGGTAGGGCACGAAGCCCGAGTCGAACACATAGCTGATCGCCGCGTTGCCGCTGAATTTCTTGTCCCGTTCGGTGTTGGTGGCATCACCCTTGTTGAAGAATTTGGTGCCCGTGTGGACCCAGTCCTCACGACCACCGAGGGTCAGGCGCCATTGGTCGAGGGCCATTTGGTCCTGGACGTACAAGCCGGTCTGGTAGGTCTTCTGGTCATAGTCATAGAACGCCGTTGAGCGTGGCGGGCGAACGATTGGCTGGCCATAGATCGGGTTGTTGACGTTGGTGGTCAGACCGTCGCCGAAGATCGAGGTGTAGTTGCTGTTGCTACGCTGGTGATCAAGACCGATCAGCAGGGTGTGGCGGATGTCACCGGTTGCAAAGTCACCCTGGAAATTGTTGTCCACGGCGAACTGGCTGATGTCCTCGTCGGCACTGGTGCTTGAACGACCCACGTTGCCCTGGGCGTCGACCTGGGTGAACGGGTAGGCGCCCGGCGTGAGGGTCTGGAAGGACAGGTCCGACTTGGTGTAACGCAGGTTCTGCTTGAACTGCCAAACATCATTCAAACGATGTTCAAAGGCGTAGCCCAGTGCGTAGTAGGTACGGTCGTAGTATTCCCAGTCCGGGTCACCGAGGTTTTTGTGATGGGAGATATCGCCGAGCGGCGAATGGATCTTCGTGCCTTGCACTGGCAGGAACTGACTGGTGATGCCTGTGTCATCGCGGGTAAATTGCGTCAGCAGCGTTAACTTGGTGTCAGGGTCGATGTTCCAGGTCAGGCTCGGTGCAATGTTGTAGCGTTTGTTGTCGATGTGATCGACCTGTGTGCCGCTGTCGCGCAATACACCGCTCAGACCATAGGTAAACCGGCCTTCGTCATCGATCTTGCCGGTGCTGGCGAAGCTGATTTGACGATGGTTGTCGCTGCCGTATTGCAGCTGGATTTCATTGCTCGACTCGGCGCTGGGACGGCGGCTGACCATGTCCAGCAGGCCGCCCGGCGGGGTCTGGCCGTAAACCGAAGAGGCCGGGCCGCGCAACAGGGCCAGGCGATCAAGGTTCCAGGTTTCCTGTTTCGGGTTGGCGTAAACGCCTCTCGGCAGGGGCAGGCCATCCAGAAACTGGGTCGGCTCGAAACCGCGTACCCGCAGCCAGTCGTCTCGAGTGTCACTGCCGTAGCTGCTGGCGACGATGCCAGGCATGTAGCGCACGGCGTCATCGAGGTTTTGCACACCGCGATCTTCCATTTGCTGGCGAGTGGCGACGGAAATCGAACGCGGCGCTTCGACCAGCGCGGTGTCGGTCTTGGTGCCAGCGGCGGTGCGCGTGGCAACATAACCTTCGACTGGGCTCCAGGCAGTTTCCGCATTTTCCAGGCCAATGACGGCGGTTTCCGGCAAGGCCATTACGCCTTCGGGCACGGCCACCAGGCTGTAGGTACCGGCGCTGCTCTGTTCCAGTTGCAGGCCGGTGCCGCGCAAGGCTTCACGCAGGGCGCCGGTGGCGTCGAACTGGCCCTTCACCGGCGCCGAAGTCTTGCCCGCCGCCAGCGACGGATTCAACGACAGTGCCAGGCCGGCCTGGCTGGCGATCTGGTTCAGCGTGCTGGCCAATGGCGCCGCCGGCAGGTTGTAGGCGCGAACGCTGGACGCCTGTTCAGCGGCAATCAGTGGGCTGCTGACCAGAGGGGCGCAAAGGGCAATGGCGAGCGCCAGTAAATGGGGGCGCAACACGGTGTCTAGCGAACGGGACATACAGCGGCTCCTGAATGGAAATATTTCTCAATTGCCTAGGTGCCGGACGAGAATCCAAAAGTGATAGGGCAAGATGAAAATAATTTCTATTCAGTTATTGGTCTGAGCCCGGATTCTGGATCTGGGGTGTTTATACGGGCCTCTTCGCGGGCAAGCCTCGCTCCTACAGGTTTTGTGCCGTGCGCCAATTTCGCGAACAACACAAAACCTGTAGGAGCGAGGCTTGCCCGCGAAGGCGTCGGGTCAGCACAAAAAATCTCAGGGCTTGGCATCAGCCTTCGCGACCGTTACCCACCATGGCGTGTGCTGTTCGATCTGCACCGGCAGGGTCGGTAAAAGCGCACTCAGCGCCTTGTCGGTATCGTTCAGGGGGAAGCTGCCGGTGATGCGCAGGTCGGCGACCTCTGGCGTGACGCCAAGATGCCCGCGACGATAGCGGCCGAGCTCCTGGACCAGATCCTCCAGCCGCGCGTTGTCCACCACCAGCATGCCGCGGGTCCAGGCATCGGCGCCGAGGTCGAGGGCGATGATGGGGCCCAGGCCATTGCTGCGCATCAGCACTTGCTGGCCTTCGTGCAGGATTTGTTCCTCGGGGCTCGATTCGGGATGGGCGGCTACCGCTGATTTCAACACGCTCAGGCGCGTGCCTTCGTCTTCGCGCTTGACCAGGAACCGCGTCCCCAGTGCGCGCATGCTGCCTTCGCGGGTTTCGACGATAAACGGCCGGGCATCGCCATGGCCGGTTTCGACGAGGATTTCCCCTTCCTGAAGGACGATCAGTCGCTGCTTCTCATCGAAGCGCACATCCACTGCGCTGTGAGTGTTGAGGTTGATCAGTGTGCCGTCGGTCAAGCGCAGGGTGCGCTGCTCGCCGGTGGCGGTGCGCTGGTCGGCCAGCCAATAGTCGATGGGCAGATAGCGATCACCGGCGAACAGCGCCAGGCCGATCACCGCGACGACGCTGGCCAGACCGCTGCCGAGCTTGCGCACCCGTCGCCGGATGCTTTCGCGCGATTGCAGCAGGGCAGTGCGGGCCGGGCCGTTGGCGACGCTGAAACGCTGGTCGAGCATGCCCAACTGACGCCAGGCCCGAGCGTGTTCTTCGTGGGCGGCGTGCCATTTGGCAAACTCTTCGCGCTCGACCGCGTTGCCGGAATCCAGCGACAGCTGCCAGGCAATCGCGGCATCCAGCACCTGTGCCGACACGGGTTTGGAGCTGACCGGGCTCATACCGGCTCACCGTACAAGGCGATGTAGCACTGACGAATGCCTTGGGCCAGGTATTGGCGGACCCGGGGCACCGACACCCCCAGACGCTTGGCGATTTCTGCGTGGCCGAGACCATCGAGACGGTTATAGAGAAACGCCGCCCGGGCCTTGCTCGAGAGCTTGCCCAACAAGCGGTCGATGGCTTTGAGGTCTTCGAGGATCAGTTGCTGTTCTTCCACCGACGGTTGTTCGCCTTCGGGGATCAGCATCAACTCGGTGAGGTAGGCCTGTTCCAGCGCGGCGCGGCGGAAATAGTCGAACAGCAGACCCTTGGCGATCGCCACCAGAAACGCCCGGGGTTCGCGAGGCTCCCTGAGTTCGTCACGGCCCAGCAGCCGCACAAAGGTGTCCTGGCTCAGGTCTTCGGCCCGTTGCGGACAGGCCACGTTGCGCCGCAGCCAAGCCAATAGCCAACTGCGATGGTCGCGATACAACGCACCAACGAGCTCACTCAGGGGGCTTTGGACTGAGGACACGCAGCAATCACCGAATGGGAAGTGTTAAGTAACGAGAATTGTTCGCGATTGTGGCAGAGGCGGGGGAGGTAAGCAATTGGCGCCGGTCGGGTGGATTTGGCCACAAGTCTGAAGACGAACACTAACCTGTGGCGAGGGAGCTTGCTCCCGCTCGGCTGCGAAGCAGTCGAAAAATCAGCGAACGCAGTGTGTCTGGGGAAATGTGGTGAATGGTTTTAGGGGCGCTGCGCACCCCAGCGGGAGCAAGCTCCCTCGCCACAGAGATTTGTGAAGCCTAGAAAGACGGCGCTTGCCGCCGTCGCTTCCACTGACTCAGCCGCTGTTGCAGGTTCAACGGACTATGAATCTGCTGCTGTCGCGCACGGCTGAACAAAATCAGCATCAGTTCCGCCGTCGCCAGCGCATCGGCACTGGCGTTATGCCGCTCGAAGACCTCCAGCTTGAACCAGTCGATCCACTCGTCCAGCCCGGCTTCACGAACGTGCGCCTGGGGGCAAAGCAGAGGCGCGATGTCCGCTACATCCAGAAACGGATGCTGCAACTTGTAACCCAGATGCTCTTTGAGCGCGCGTCCAAGCATGTGCTGGTCGAACGGCGCATGAAAGGCCAACACCGGACTGTCGCCGACGAATTCCATGAATTCCAGCAAGGCCTGCGCGGGGTCGCTGCCGGCGGCAATGGCGCTCGGGCCCAGACCGTGAATCAACACGCTGGGGCCGAGTTTGAGTTCGGTGCATTGCAGCGTGCGCTCGAACTGCTGGCTGAAATCAATCGCCCCGTCCTCGATCACCACCGCGCCGATGGACAGCAGCCGGTCTTTATTCAAGTTCAGGCCGGTGGTTTCCAGGTCGAGTACCACCCAGCGTTGCTCGCGCAGGCTGCAATCGCCCAGTTCGGCCACGGCAGGCAAGCGCTCCAGACGTTGGTGCAGTTCGCCGGACAAAATGGGGTTTACCGGCCGCAGCCATGAAAACAGGCTCATAGCTGATACCGCAGGGTCAGGCTGCTTTGCAGGCGTTGGGCCTGGCGCAGGGATTCACGCAGGATGCGTCGGTCCAGATGATTGAGGCTGTCAGGATCGACGCGGTTGGAGTAGGGCAAATTCTCCCGGGTCTGTAGCTGATGTTGCTGCATGCGGGTTTGCTGGATGAAGTGATACGCCTCCTCATAGGCTGCGCCGTCCAGCCGTTCGATGACCTCTTTGGCCACCAATTGACGAAAGCGCTCCAGGGTATTGTTGGCGTCGATGCCGTGGGCCAGGGCCAGCACTCGAGCGCCATCGACGAAAGGGGTCAAGCCCTGGAGTTTCAGGTCGAGAGTGGCTTTCTCGCCATTCTTGCGCGCCAGCACGAATTCGCGGAAACGTCCTACGGGGGGACGGTTGCGCAGGGCGTTCTCGGCCATCATCCGCTGGAACAAGCGGTTGTCGCCGACCTGATCGAGAATCCCACGGCGCAACTGCTCGCAGCCTTGCTCGTCGCCCCAGACCACGCGCAGGTCGAAATAGATGCTCGACCCCAGCAGGTTTTCCGGTGTCGCCTCGCGGATAAACGCCGCAAAGCGTCGCGCCCATTCGGCCCGGGACAAACACAGCTCGGGGTTGCCGGCCATGATGTTGCCCTTGCACAGGGTGAAGCCGCACAGCGCCAGGTTCTGATTGATCTGCTGGGCGATGGGCAGCAACTTGCCGCGAATCTCGGCGGCGTGGGCCGCGTCGCGGGCTTCGAACAGAATGCCGTTGTCCTGATCGGTGTGCAGTGTCTGCTCGCGGCGGCCTTCGCTGCCGAAACACAGCCAACTGAACGGCACGCCAGGGTCACCTTTCTCGGCGAGCACCAGTTCGATCACCCGGCATACGGTGTGGTCGTTGAGCAGGGTGATGATGTGGGTGATCTGGGTCGAGGACGCGCCGTGGGCCAGCATCCGCTCCACCAATTGGCCGATCTCGCCGCGCATCGCCACCAGGTTTTCCAGCTTCTGGGCACTGCGAATGGTGCGTGCCAGGTGCACCAGATCGACCCGTTGCAGGGAAAACAGGTCGCGCTCCGAGACCACGCCGCACAGGCGCTGGTCCTTGACCAGGCAGACATGGGCGATGTGCCGCTCGGTCATGGCAATCGCGGCGTCGAAGGCGCTGTGGTCTGGCGTCAGATAGAACGGCGCCCGCGTCATGTGCCCTTCGATGGCCTCATTGAAATCGCTGGTGCCGTTGGCCACCACATGTCGCAAGTCGCGCAGGGTGAAGATGCCCAGCGGCGCCTTTTGCTCATCGACCACCACAATGCTGCCGACTTGCTGATCGTGCATCAACGTCACGGCTTCACGCAGGGGGGTGATCGGGCTGCAGGTTACCGGATGACGCATGGCCAACTCGCCCAGCCGGGTATTGAGCGAGTATTGGGTGCCGAGGGTTTCCACGGCTTTTTGCTGGACTTGTTGATTGACCTGATCCAGCAAACTGCTGACACCGCGTAGGGCAAAGTCGCGAAACGGGCTGGAAAGTGCGAACAGTTTGATGAACGCCAGCTTATTCAGCTGCAGGCAAAAGGTATCTTCGGCCGCCAGATGTTCGGTGCGGGTCGCCCGTTCCCCCAGTAGTGCCGCGAGGGGGAAACACTCGCCAGTGGTGATTTCGAACGTGGTTTCGGTCCCGCCCTTGGCCATGTGCGGGCGTTCACCCACGACTCGGCCCTGTTTGACGATGTAGAAGTGCTCAATCGGGCCATCGGCGGGTTTGATGATGCTCTCGCCGGGGGCATAAAAACGCAGCTGACATTGCTCGACCAGATAGGCCAAGTGGGCGTTTTCCATCTGATTGAACGGCGGGAAGCGCTGTAGGAATTGCAAAGTGCCCTGGATGTTCTGCAACACCGCGGTTTTCCCTGCCTGGGTGAAGGCGTCCGCTTTACTCATAACCATTACCGCAGTCTTTTTCGAATTGTTGTTATCGAATCGTTCTAGCCATGGTCGGCCCCTGAAGGCAGGGTGCCCATTGGACGTAAGTCTAGGTAGGCAGTGCCGCGGCCGGAATAAGGGAAATGTCTGACACAATTGTGGGAAAAACCTCCTACATTGCCTATAGGAATAATTTCCGACGAAGTGCACATTGAAGTGCAGCTGGGCGATGTCTGACCACTGTGTCAGGGATTGAATCGAAAACGTTGAGAAAACCATGTCCGACCACGATATTTTGAGTGATGCCGAGCGCGAAGCGCTCAGTGCAGTCATGTTGGAACCAGACTTGCCGCCGCAGCGGGCGCTGATCGTCGATGACGATAAGGACTCCAGGGAATTGCTGTCGGAAATTCTGGGGCTGGATGGCATTCACTGCATGACGGCGGCCAGCGGCGAAACGGCGCTCAAATTGCTGGAGACGAAGCCGTCGATCGGGCTGGTGATTACCGATCTGCGGATGGGGCACGTCGATGGCCTGGAACTGATCCGCCAGGTGCGGGAGTCGGCGCGTGCGGCGTTGCCGATCATCATCGTTTCCGGCGACGCCGATGTGAAGGATGCGATCGAAGCCATGCACTTGCACGTAGTGGACTTTCTGCTCAAGCCCATCGATAGCGGCAAATTGCTTGAATTGGTCAAGCATGAGCTGGGGATGGATGTGTAGCGCGGATCTCAGCTGTGGCGAGGGGGCTTGCCCCCGTTCGGCTGCGCAGCAGTCGTAGATTCTCACTGAAAAAATGCATGGGGCCGCTTCGCGACCCAACGGGGGCAAGCCCCCTCGCCACAGAAGTAGTATTCACAAATAAAAAAGCCCCGATCTTTCGATCAGGGCTTTTTCATGTCCGGTGTCAGCGTTTACTCAAAGGCCATTGGCAGCCTTGAACTCGCGACGACGACGGTGCAGAACCGGCTCGGTGTAGCCGTTCGGCTGCTTGGTGCCTTCGACCACCAGTTCGACCGCCGCCTGGAAGGCGATGTTGCCGTCGAAGTTCGGTGCCAGCGGCCGGTACAACGGGTCGTTGGCATTCTGACGGTCAACCACCGGCGCCATGCGCTTGAGGCTTTCCATCACCTGATCTTCAGTGACGATGCCGTGGCGCAGCCAGTTGGCGATGTGCTGGCTGGAAATACGCAGCGTCGCACGGTCTTCCATCAGGCCGACGTCATTGATGTCCGGCACTTTCGAGCAACCCACGCCCTGGTCGATCCAGCGCACCACGTAACCGAGAATGCCCTGGGCGTTGTTATCCAGTTCATTCTTGATCTGTTCCGCGCTCCAGTCTGGATTGACGGCCAGCGGGATGGTCAGGATGTCGTCCACCGAAGCACGCGCACGTTTGGCCAGTTCGGCCTGACGGGCGAACACGTCGACCTTGTGGTAATGCAGCGCGTGCAGCGCTGCCGCGGTCGGCGATGGAACCCAGGCGGTGTTGGCGCCAGCCAGCGGGTGGGCGATTTTCTGTTCCAGCATGGCGGCCATCAGGTCCGGCATGGCCCACATGCCTTTACCGATCTGGGCACGACCTTGCAGGCCGGTGCTCAAGCCGATGTCGACGTTCCAGTTCTCGTAGGCGCCGATCCACTTCTCAGCCTTCATGTCCGCCTTGCGCACCATCGGGCCGGCTTCCATGGAAGTGTGGATTTCGTCGCCCGTACGGTCGAGGAAACCGGTGTTGATGAACACCACGCGCTCGCTGGCAGCCTTGATGCAGGCCTTGAGGTTGACCGTGGTACGGCGCTCCTCGTCCATGATCCCGACCTTGAGGGTGTTGCGCGGCAGGTCGAGGACTTCTTCGATGCGACCGAACAGCTCGTTGGTGAACGCGGCTTCTTCCGGGCCATGCATCTTCGGTTTCACAATGTAAACCGAGCCGGTACGGCTGTTCTTGCGCAAGCTGTTGCCATTGAGGCTATGGATCGCCGCAAGACAGGTCACCAGGCCGTCGAGAATGCCTTCCGGCACTTCGTTGCCGTCCTTGTCGAGGATCGCATCGATGGTCATCAGGTGACCAACGTTGCGCACGAACAACAGCGAACGACCGTGCAGGCTCAGTTCTTTGCCGTCGACGCCAGTGTAGGTGCGGTCGGCGTTCATGGTGCGGGTAAAGGTCTGGCCGCCCTTGGAGACTTCTTCCGACAGATCGCCCTTCATCAGGCCGAGCCAGTTGCGGTAGATCACCACTTTGTCATCGGCATCGACCGCGGCAACCGAGTCTTCGCAGTCCATGATGGTGGTCAGCGCAGCTTCCATCAGGATGTCTTTGACGCCGGCCGCGTCGGTCTGGCCGACCGGGGTGCTGGCGTCGATCTGGATTTCGAAGTGCAGGCCGTTGTTTTTCAGCAGGATCGCGGTTGGAGCCGCTACATCGCCGTGGAAACCGATCAGTTGGGCATCGTTGCGCAGGCCGGTGTTACTGCCGCCTTTGAGGGCGACGACCAGTTTGCCGTCAACGATCTTGTAGCCAGTGGAGTCGACGTGGGAGCCAGCAGCCAATGGCGCGGCTTCGTCGAGGAAGGCGCGGGCGAAGGCGATGACCTTGTCGCCGCGAACCTTGTTGTAGCCTTTGCCTTTTTCCGCGCCGTCGGCTTCGCTGATGGCGTCGGTGCCATAGAGCGCGTCATACAACGAGCCCCAGCGGGCGTTCGAGGCGTTGAGCGCGAAGCGCGCGTTCATCACCGGTACCACCAGCTGTGGACCGGCCATGCGGGCGATTTCGTCATCGACGTTTTGTGTCGTTGCCTGGAAATCGGCCGCTTCTGGCAGCAGATAACCGATGTCTTGCAGGAAGGCTTTGTAGGCCACCGCATCGTGCGCAACACCTGCACGAGCCTGGTGCCAGGCATCGATACGTGCCTGGAAATCATCGCGTTTGGCGAGTAGGGCTTTGTTCTTCGGCGCCAGGTCATGGATGACCTTGTCGGCACCGGCCCAGAACTTGTCGGCGGTGAGGCCGGTTCCGGGAAGGGCTTCGTTGTTCACAAAGTCGAACAGGACTTTGGCGACCTGCAGGCCACGGACTTGAACGTGTTCAGTCATTGCTTGCCTCACTCTGCTCAGCTATTTCGCTTTTCAGCTCTTCAATTTAACAATGAAGCCTCTGGCCATTTAAACCACAAACCCTTCTACCAGTACATGCCATTGCTGGCGGCTGGGGTCGGTCCGATCAACGGCTTTGCGGCCTTGCTGACAGGGCTTTCAGGGTTGCGACGGCGCCTGCGGCAGACATCGATCCAACGTTATGTAGTGCGCGCTGCGGCATACTACATGATGAATTGCGGTTGTGAAAATTAGACTAATTACGTCGTTCTGCGACCCCATGACGCATTGCGGTCATGTCGGGGAGCGGGATGTTCTCAAAAAACTATTAGATTGTTCCAGTTAAATATAAAAACTTGTACACGATTTGTTTGTTGGCAGGTTTATCGGTGGTGACCCAATCGCGAGCAGGCTCGCTCCCACAGGGACTGCGCAGAACATTGTGGGAGCGAGCCTGCTCGCGATGGCGCCAGACCAATCAGCGTGGTCCCCACCCTTGCCTATACTTGTTTTTCTATAACAAAAGTCATGACCAGAGGGCTGCGCCATGGACCATCTCGTACTCACTGTAATCGCTCCAGACAAGCCCGGGCAGGTCGAGCGCATTGCCCAATGCATTGCGGAACACGGCGGCAACTGGTTGGAGAGTCGCATGTCGCGCATGGCCGGCCAGTTCGCAGGGATTCTTCGGGTGGGTGTGCCGGCTGAGGCCTACGATGAACTGGTAGATGCCCTACAAGGATTGTCAGCCCAGGGGATCCGCGTGTTGATCGCCGAAAGTGGCATCGAACAATCCTGTACCTGGAAGCCGATTGCCATGGAACTGGTGGGCAATGATCGGCCGGGTATTGTGCGAGACATTACGCGGTTGCTGAGTGAACAGGGAGTGAACCTGGAGCAGCTGGTGACCGAAGTGCGCCCCGCACCGATGAGCAGCGAGCCACTGTTCCATGCCGAGGCGATTCTCGCGGTGCCGCTGACGTTGTCTCTGGAGGTGCTGCAATCGCGCCTGGAAACCCTGGCGGACGATCTGATGGTCGAACTGGTGCTGCGCAGCGAACCTTGAAAAGGTTATCCAAGTTATACGTGCACCTGCCTGTGGATAACCTGTAGAGACACCCTGCCAGGCCACGTCGGCCGGGGCTCTTCAGGATCTGATCAAAAAACCAGCAGTTTCAGTGACTTGCGCACAAACGCCGGGGATCACGCTGTGGATAACCTTGGGAAGGATGAATGCAGGCCACGTCAGACGTGTCCTGTAGGGTTTTGTATGTTTTTTGATCAGCTGCGGCGGCGCAGACTTATCCACGCATCGACGCTGTAAACCGCCAGACCCGCCCAGATAAAGATGAACGCCACCAATGTGCTGGACGACAAGTGCTCGCCAAACAGCAGAACGGCTTGTAACAGCACCAGCGTCGGCGCCAGGTACTGGAGAAATCCGAGGGTGGTGTAGGGCAAGTGCCGGGCGGCGGCGTTGAAACACACCAGTGGCACTAGCGTCACCGGACCGGCAGCTACCAGCCACCAGGCTTCGGAGGTGGTCCAGAATTGCGCTTGAGCGCTGGTCGCCGTCGGGTTGAACAGCAACCAGGCGACGGCAATCGGCACCAGCATCCAGGTTTCCACCACCAGCCCCGGCAGCGCCTTGACCGGTGCCTGCTTGCGGATCAATCCGTAGAAGCCGAAGGTCAAGGCCAGCAACAGCGACACCCAGGGCAGACTGCCGACTTGCCACACTTGCTGCGCGACACCGACCGCTGCCAGGCCAACCGCCAACCATTGCATGCGCCGCAGCCGTTCGCCGAGGATCAGCATCCCCAACAGCACGTTTACCAGCGGGTTGATGTAGTAACCGAGGCTGGCTTCGAGCATCCGTCCGTTGTTCACCGCCCAGACGTAGGTCAGCCAGTTGGCTGCGATCAGCGTGCCGCTCAGGGCCAGGACCGCCAGCCGCCGCGGGTTCTCACGCAGCTCTTGCCACCAGCCGGGATGCTTCCAGACGAGCAGCAGCAAGGCGCCGAACAGCGCGGACCAAAGCACTCGGTGGATGATGATCTCCACGGCGGGCACGTTGGCGATGGCTTTGAAGTAGAGCGGGAACAGGCCCCAGATGATGTAGGCACTCAGGCCCAGGATGTACCCGCGACGCGGGTTGGGAGCTTGCATGAGAATCCTTGCTTAGGCAGCTAACAAAGAGGGGATTGTAAGGAGATTTGTCGGGACATGTCGCGGACCTTGTGGGAGCGGGCTTGCTCGCGAAAGCGGTAATTCAGTCAGCATCTCTGTTGAATGTGAAACCGTATTCGCGAGCAAGCCCGCTCCCACATTGGATCTCTGTTGGTATGGGGAGCCGTGGTGTTTAGAAGAGTTTCAGTGGCTCTTCATTGAGCGCAGCCAATTGCTCACGCAACGCCAACACTTGATCACCCCAATAGCGCTCGGTGCCAAACCACGGAAAGCTGCGAGGGAAGGCAGGATCGTCCCAGCGACGGGCGAGCCAGGCGCTGTAGTGCATCAGGCGCAAGGCGCGCAGCGGCTCAATCAGCGCCAGTTCCCGCGGGTTGAAGTCATGGAACTCGTTGTAGCCGTCCATCAATTCCGACAACTGCCCCAGACATTCCTGACGGTCACCCGCCAACATCATCCAGATATCCTGCACCGCCGGGCCCATGCGGCAGTCGTCGAGATCGACGATGTGGAACATCTCGTCGCGGCACATCATGTTGCCGGGGTGGCAATCGCCGTGCATGCGGATGTTCTGGTGCGGGGTGGCCTGGTAGACCTCTTCCACGCGCTTGAGCAGGTCGCGGGCCACGGACTCGTAGGCTGGCAGCAGACTGCGGGGTACGAAATTGCCTTCAAGCAAGGTGGTCAGTGAGTCGTGACCGAAGTTTTTTACCCCCAGCGCTTCACGGTGTTCGAACGGTCGGGTAGCGCCAACGGCGTGCAGGCGACCCAGCAGTTGGCCCAGGCGATACAGCTGATCGAGATTGCCCGGCTCCGGTGCACGGCCGCCCCGGCGGGGGAACAGGGTGAAACGGAAACCGTTGTGTTCGTGCAGGCTTTCACCGTTGTGAACCATAGGCGCGACGACCGGTATGTCGCACTCGGCGAGTTCGAAGGTGAAGCGGTGTTCTTCGAGAATCGCTTCGTTGGTCCAGCGTTGCGGACGGTAAAACTTGGCGATCAGCGGCTCGGAGTCTTCGATGCCAACCTGATAAACGCGGTTCTCGTAGCTGTTGAGCGCCAGAATGCGGGCGTCGCTGAGAAAGCCGATGCTTTCGACGGCATCGAGCACGAGGTCTGGGGTGAGGGTTTCAAACGGGTGGGCCATGCTGACTCCTGCGCGCAGCAGGCTGCCGCGTCCGGCCAAGCATGGTAGCGCAGACGGGGATGCTTTAGTGGTTGGGGTTGAGGTAAGTGTTGTCTGGGATGACGCCTTCGCGAGCAAGCCCGCTCCCACATGGGATCTTTGGTGTGCGCACTATTTGTGACACAAAGAAGATCACCTGTGGGAGCGGGCTTGCTCGCGAATGGGCCCTATCAGGCGCCGACGACCCCGCCATCTTCCCGGGAAATAGCCATCACCGAAGACCGCGGCTTGCCGTTGGGCAGATGCTCAGGGAACGTCGACCCGCCGTTTTCCCCCGGATGCTGAATCCCGACAAACAGGGTTTTCTGATCCGGCGAGAAGCTGATCCCCGTCACCTCGCAGCCCACCGGGCCGACCATGAAGCGACGGATCTCGCCAGTCACCGGGTCGGCACAGAGCATCTGGTTATTGCCCATGCCCGCGAAGTCGCCTGCGTTGCTCGAGTCGCCATCCGTCAGAATCCACAAGCGCCCGGCCTTGTCGAAGCCCAGGCCGTCCGGGCTGTTGAACATGTTCTGCGGGGTGATGTTCGACGAACCGGCCTTCGGCGTACCCGCGTGAACGCCCGGATTGCCGGCGACCACAAACAGATCCCAGGCAAAGCTTTTCGAGCCGTGATCGTCGCGGTCGGTGCGCCAGCGCAGGATCTGCCCGTAGACGTTCTTCTCGCGCGGGTTCGGCCCGCCCACCGGTTGGCCTTCTTCGCCGCGTTTGGCGTTGTTGGTCAGGGTGCAATAAACCTGGCCATCCTTGGGGCTGACGACGATCCATTCCGGGCGGTCCATGCGCGTGGCGCTCGCAACGCTGGCTGCGAGGCGTGCATGAATCAGCACTTGGGCCTGATCGGCAAAACCGCTGCTGGCATCGATGCCGTTCTTGCCGTGAGTCAGTTCGATCCACTGGCCCTGGCCCTTCGGGTGATCGGTGTTGCCATCGCCTGTGTCGAAACGCGCCACGTACAACGTGCCGTGATCCAGCAGGTCGCGGTTGGCTTTGGGGTTTTTGTGGTTGATCTTGTCGCGACTGACGAATTTATAGATGAATTCGCCACGTTCGTCGTCGCCCATGTACACCACGGCGCGACCGTCGTTGGTTTCGGCCAGGGCGGCGTTTTCATGTTTGAAGCGGCCCAGCGCGGTGCGTTTGACCGGCGTCGACTGCGGATCGAACGGGTCGATTTCCACCACCCAGCCATGACGATTGAGTTCGTTGGGGTTCTTCGCCAGGTCGAAGCGCGGGTCGTGTTGATGCCAGTTGATCTCTTTGCTGGCCGCCACCGCGCCGTAGCGTTTCTGCGCGGCGTCGAACTTCTGCTCGGCATTGCTGCTGCCGAAGCAGTCGGTGAAGTTCTCTTCGCAGGTCAGATAAGTGCCCCATGGCGTCTTGCCGTTGGCGCAATTCTGGAAGGTGCCGAGGACTTTCTTGCCGTGTTTGTCGGCGCTGGTTTTCATCAGCTCGTGACCGGCCGCCGGACCGCTCAGGCGCAACGGCGCGTTACCGTGAATGCGCCGGTTGTAGCGTGAGCCCTGGACGAACTGCCACTGGCCGTTCTTGCGCTGTACTTCGATCACCGACACGCCTTCACAGGCCAGGGCCTTGCGCACATCTTCCGCCGATTGCGGCATGCCGCCGTGGGGGTAGAGGTAGCGGTAGTTGGTGTATTCGTTGTTGATCGCCATCAGCGCCCGGTCGTGTTCGCCGGGGAACTCGAACAGGCTCATGCCGTCGTTGTTGTCGCCAAACTGGACTTCCTGCGCCTGGGCCGTGCCGTTGCCGCTCGGGTCGAACGCCGGGCCATTCTTTTGCAGTGGCTGGCCCCAGCTGATCAGTACCGAGGATTTGTAGCCCGGCGGCAGGGTGATGGCGTCAGTCGTGGCGGCGGCAATACTGTCGAAACCCAACAGTTTGCTGGAGCCGGCGCTGACACTGGCGGCCAGCACGCTGCGGCTCAGCAGGTTACCACCGAGAAACATCGCTGCCCCGCAGAGGGCGCCAGCGCTGATGAAGCCACGACGGCTGAGGCCGACCATCTTTTCGAGGTCGGTGGGTTGGTTGTCTTCTAATAGGCTCACATCAGGCTCCCTGCGGGTTTTTGCAGTCACCTTAATGGTGGTCGATGAAGGTTTTGTTGCAGCCACTGCATTGATTTTGTAGCAGCTGCCGAAGGTTGCGTTCGGCTGCGCAGCAGTCGCCATCCGGTTTACGACCGCTTCGCGATCGAACGCAGCCTTCGGCAGCTGCTACAGGGTTGCGTAGCGTCTGATCTAGAGCGGTGTGCCCAGCAGGATGTTGGACGGTGCGAATTGCACCAGCACCGCTTTGCCTGCGGCAAGCGCGAGGGTTTTCAGGTGCAGTGGCTCGGCCAGGGCGCAGAGTGTCTGGCCATTGGGCAAGCCGATGCGCACTTCGCTGGGGCCGTCGTCGGCGTCGAGGATTTCTTCAATCGTGCCCTTCAAACAATTGTTGCCGGGCGTTACGGTTTGATCGATGCCCAGCAGCTCCAGCCAACCGGCCTTGATCAGTGCAACCACCTCGGTGCCGGTTTGCAGTTCCAGGCGCAGGGTGCTGTCGTGGGTGATCTGTGCGTCGATACGCAAGCCTTCGGCCAGTTCAAGACTGATTCGGTCGTTGCGCCCCTGTGCATCGATCGCCACGACCTTGCCGTGCAGTTGATTGCGTGCGCTGGTTCTGAGCATCAGTCGACCGAGCAGGTCCAGGTCACTGGCTTCTTCGGCAGCTTCCAGCACCTGAGTCTGCAAGGCTTGCAGCTTTTGATACAGGCGCAACACGCGTTCGCCTTCGCTGCTCAGTCTGGCGCCACCACCGCCCTTGCCGCCGACGCTACGCTCTACCAACGGTTTTTGCGCAAGATTATTCAGCTCATCGATGGCGTCCCACGCTGCTTTGTAACTCAGGCCTGCGCTTTTCGCAGCGCGGGTGATCGAGCCTTGTTCGGCGATGTGTTGCAGCAACGCGATGCGCTGCGGGCGACGGACAATGTGCTGGGACAATAACGTAGGCAAGGACATGGCAAGGCGCTTTGATCTGTGGCGATGGGGGGACGTTGGCGGCTTGGCGCGCGGGAGTCAAGTCAGGCCCCATCGCCAGGTTTGGGGGTACGAGCCAGGCAGTAGACGTCGACCCGCGTGGCGCCCGCCTCCATCAACAGGCTGGCCAGGGCCTGGGCGGTGGCGCCGGTGGTCAGCACATCATCCACCAATGCGAAATGGCGGCCCTTGATCGAAGCCTCGGGCGCCAGGGCAAAGGCGTGGCGCAGGTTCTTTTTACGTGCGTCGGCATTCAGCTCTTGTTGGGCGCTGGTGTCTTGAGTCCTGCGCAACAGCGTTTCATCGCAAGGGATGTCGAGGCTGGCGCTGAGCCAGCGGGCGAGCATCGCTGCCTGGTTGAACCCCCGCTGGCGCAGACGTTTGGAGGCCAGCGGTACCGGTATCAGCGCATCGGGCCGATCCAGATCTTCATCGAAGCGATGTTGCAGGAACTGAGCGAGAAGTTCGGCGAGCAGGCGGCCAAACGGCCACTTCGCGTTGTGCTTGAAGCGGGTGATCAAACTGTCGACGGGAAAGCTGTAAGTCCAGGGCGCGGCGACTCGCTTGAAGGCTGGCGGTTGTTTCAGGCATTGGCCACATGTCAGGCCCGTGGTGGGTAAGGGCAGGGCGCAGGTTTGGCAGTGCTCGCCCAGCCAGGGCAACTCGGTTTCGCAGGCCATGCAGATCGGCGTGGTGTCGTCCGCGGCTTCTGCGCAGAGCAAACAGAATTGTTTGTTTTTTAACCAGATGTAAACCTGTCCTTCGTATCGTGGTTGACAGCGCATGACTCTTCCTTAAATATGCCGAACATCCGTGTCGCGTCTGTGGGTATTCCATTCCCCAGCCGCTTGCCAAGCATAAACAAGGAAACGCCCATGAGCGCCAGCACCACTGCAACCCTGCGTCATGACTGGTCTTTGGCCGAAGTCAAAGCACTCTTCGTTCAGCCATTCAATGACCTGCTGTTCCAGGCGCAGACGGTGCACCGCGCGCATTTCGACGCCAACCGCGTTCAGGTCTCGACGCTGTTGTCGATCAAGACCGGTGCGTGCCCTGAAGATTGCAAATATTGTCCGCAGTCGGGCCACTACAACACTGGCCTGGAAAAAGAAAAACTGATGGAAGTGCAGAAGGTCCTCGAAGAGGCCGCGCGCGCCAAGGCCATCGGTTCGACCCGTTTCTGCATGGGCGCGGCGTGGAAACACCCGTCGGCCAAAGACATGCCGTACGTGCTGCAGATGGTCAAGGGCGTGAAAGCCATGGGCCTGGAAACCTGCATGACCCTCGGTCGTCTGGATCAGGACCAGACCGTCGCCCTGGCCGAAGCCGGCCTGGACTACTACAACCACAACCTCGATACCTCGCCGGAGTTCTACGGCAGCATCATCACTACACGTACTTACAGCGAACGTCTGCAAACCCTGGCTTATGTGCGTGATTCGGGGATGAAGATTTGCTCCGGCGGCATTCTCGGCATGGGCGAGTCCCTCGACGACCGCGCCAACCTGCTGATCCAGCTGGCCAACCTGCCCGAGCATCCAGAGTCGGTGCCGATCAACATGCTGGTGAAAGTCGCCGGTACGCCGCTGGAAAATGCCGACGACGTCGACCCGTTCGACTTCATCCGCATGCTCGCTGTCGCCCGCATCCTGATGCCGAAATCCCACGTGCGCCTGTCCGCCGGTCGCGAAGCGATGAACGAGCAGATGCAGGCCCTGGCCTTCTTTGCCGGTGCCAACTCGATTTTCTACGGCGAAAAACTGCTGACCACCGCCAACCCGCAAGCGGACAAGGACATGCAACTGTTCTCGCGTTTGGGCATCCTGCCGGAAGCCCGTGAAGAGCACGCCGACGAAGTACATCAGGCCGCCATCGAACAGGCACTGGTGGAGCAGAAGAGCAGCGAGCAGTTCTATAACGCTGCTGTCTGATCCAGCACAAATCGAATGTGGGAGCGGGCTTGCTCGCGAAGACGGCCTGACATTCAACATTTATGTCGACTGGGCTACCGCTTTCGCGAGCAAACCCGCTCCCACATTAACCGCGCTCAACCTGTGGGAGCGTGGCTTGCCCGCGATGGCCGTGACTCGGTCTCCAGACAAGTCAGGACAGCTCCCCACATCTGACCTTCGAGGCCTGCATGTCTTTCGATCTCAGCGCGCGCCTTGCTGCCCGTCGTGCCGAAAACCTTTATCGCCAGCGCCCGCTGCTCGAAAGCCCTCAGGGCCCGGAAGTGGTGGTCGACGGCCAGCCGTTGCTGGCGTTCTGTAACAACGATTACCTGGGCCTGGCCAATCACCCGCAAGTGATCGAAGCCTGGCGCGCCGGCGCGTCACGTTGGGGCGTGGGTGGTGGCGCTTCGCATCTGGTGATCGGCCACAGCGGCCCGCATCACGCACTGGAAGAAGCCCTCGCCGAGTTCACCGGCCGGCCGCGAGCGCTGCTGTTCACCACCGGTTACATGGCCAACCTCGGCGCGGTCACCGCACTGGTCGGGCAGGGCGATACGGTGCTGGAAGACCGGCTCAATCACGCGTCGTTGCTGGATGCCGGGCTGCTGTCCGGTGCGCGTTTCAATCGTTATCTGCATAACGACGCGACGAGTCTGGCCAAACGACTCGAGAAGGCCACCGGCAATATGCTGGTAGTCACCGACGGTGTGTTCAGCATGGACGGCGACATCGCCGACCTGCCGGCGCTGGCCCGGGAAGCCAAGGCCAAAGGCGCGTGGCTGATGGTTGATGACGCGCACGGCTTTGGTCCGCTGGGCGCCAATGGCGGCGGGATCGTCGAACATTTCGGTCTGAGCCAGGAAGACGTGCCGGTGCTGGTCGGCACCCTCGGCAAGGCTTTCGGTACGGCCGGTGCTTTTGTCGCTGGCAGTGAAGAGCTGATCGAAAGCCTGATCCAGTTCGCTCGCCCTTACATCTACACCACCAGCCAACCGCCGGCGCTGGCCTGCGCAACGCTGAAAAGCCTGGAGCTGTTGCGCAGCGAACACTGGCGACGTGAGCATCTGCAAACGCTGATTCGCCAGTTCCGCCAGGGCGCCGAACAGATTGGCCTGGAATTGATGGACAGCTTCACGCCGATCCAGCCGATCATGATTGGCGATGCCGGGCGCGCGGTTCGCTTGTCGCAGATGCTGCGCGAGCGCGGTCTGATGGTGACCGCGATCCGTCCCCCGACCGTGCCCGCGGGCAGCGCACGCTTGCGCGTAACCCTGACCGCCGCTCACAGCGAGACGCAGGTACAGCTACTGTTAAATGGACTGGCAGATTGTTTTCAACAACTGGGACCGGAGCCAAGCCATGCGTGATCGTCTGATTCTGCTGCCGGGCTGGGGCCTCGGGATATCGCCGCTGGAACCCTTGGCGGCCGCCTTGCAGGGCCTGGATGAGCACCTGCGCGTCGAGATCGAGCCACTGCCGGAACTGGAATCGAGCGACCTTGAAGAATGGCTCGATGAGTTGGACTCGACGTTGCCACAGGATGCCTGGCTCGGTGGCTGGTCATTGGGCGGCATGCTGGCGTCCGAATTGGCGGCTCGACGTGGTGACCGCTGCTGCGGCTTGCTGACCCTGGCGAGCAACCCTTCTTTTGTCGCCCATGAGCAATGGCCAAGCGCGATGCCTGGCGAGACCTTCGATGCGTTTCTGGCCGGCTGCAAGGCTGACCCGCGCATGACGTTGAAACGCTTCTCGCTGCTGTGCGCCCAAGGTGCCGAAGACCCGCGCGGGCTGTCGCGGCTCTTGCTCGCTGGCGCACCGCATACATCTTCGCCAGTACTGATGAGCGGCCTGGAGTTGCTCGCACAACTGGATACCCGGCAAGCGTTGCAGGCGTTTCGTGGCCCGCAATTGCACTTGTTTGGCGGCCTCGACGGGCTGGTCCCGGCCGAAGCGGCGGGTGATTTGTTGGCGCTGCTGCCGGATGTCGAAATCGGTCTGATTGAACAGGCTAGCCACGCGTTTCTTCTGGAGGACCCCCACGGTGTGGCGGGGGCGATTCAGGCCTTTTTGCATGAGTTCGGTGATGACTGATTTATCCCTTCCCAACCTGCCCGGCGGCTTGCCCGACAAACGCCAGGTGGCGGCGTCCTTTTCCCGTGCGGCGGCGAGCTACGACAGCGTGGCCGAATTGCAGCGCGACGTTGGCAGCGAGTTGTTGCGTCGGTTGCCAGAAGATTTTGTCCCCGCTCGTTGGCTGGATATGGGCTGCGGCACCGGATATTTCAGCCGAGCCTTGGGGGGCAAGTTTCCTGCAAGCGCCGGAGTGGCGTTGGACATCGCAGAAGGCATGCTCAATCACGCCCGACCTTTGGGCGGAGCTACACATTTCATCGCCGGCGATGCCGAACGCTTGCCGTTGCAGGATTCGACCTGCGACCTGGTCTTCTCCAGCCTGGCGGTGCAATGGTGCGCGGATTTCGCCTCGGTACTCAATGAAGCGTATCAGGTGCTGAAGCCGGGCGGTATTTTCGCGTTTGCTAGTCTGTGTGTAGGCACGCTGTACGAATTGCGCGACAGTTGGCGTCAGGTGGATGGCATGGTGCACGTCAACCGCTTCCGCGAGTTCGCTGTTTACCAACAGCTTTGCGCGGGCAGCGGCTTGAAGGTCGTAAGCCTCGAAACACATCCGCATGTGTTGCATTACCCCGATGTCCGCAGCCTGACCCATGAGCTGAAAGCGCTTGGGGCGCATAACCTGAACCCCGGTCGGCCGGGCGGTTTGACCGGCAGGGCACGGATCCTCGGCCTGATCGAGGCTTACGAGCAATTTCGTCAGGCACAGGGACTGCCGGCGACTTATCAAGTGGTTTACGCCGTGTTGGAGAAACCCTTATGAGCGCAGCCTATTTCATCACCGGTACTGACACCGATGTCGGCAAGACCACCGTCGCCGCAGGTTTGCTGCATGCCGCGCGATTGGCGGGCTTGAGCACGGCAGCGGGCAAACCGGTGGCCTCCGGTTGCGAGCTGACGCCCAAGGGATTGCGCAACGCCGATGCGCTGGCACTGTTGGCCGAGTGCTCGATACCGTTGACTTACGATCAGGTCAATCCAGTTGCCTTCGAGCCGGCGATCGCACCGCATCTGGCGGCGCGGGAGGCTGGCGTTGCGTTGACCGTGCAATCCCTGTTGACACCGATGCGGCAGATTCTCGATATGCAGGCGGACTTCACGTTGATCGAAGGTGCTGGCGGCTGGCGAGTGCCGTTGGCGGATCAGGACAATCTGTCGGATCTGGCAATGGCACTGGACCTGCCGGTGATCCTGGTGGTCGGCGTGCGCCTGGGCTGCATCAATCATGCATTGCTGACGGCTGAGGCGATTGCACGGGATGGTTTGCAGTTGGCAGGGTGGGTGGCCAACATCATTGATCCGAAGACCTCGCGCCTGGAAGAGAACCTCGCGACGCTGGCCGAGCGCATTCCCGCACCGTGCCTGGGGCGGGTGCCGAAACTCAAGTCGGTGACAGTCGAAGCGGTGGCCGAGCATCTGCAGCTGGATTTGCTGGACTGAAGTTTTTTGGCTTGGGTTTTACCTATGACAAGGCACTGTGCCATTAGTGTTTTTGTCGGGCCTTTTGTCGGCGTGTCTGATTCAATGGCCGCTGTTGATCCTTTATCGGACGAGTTCCTCTATGGAAATCTCAGGAAACACCGCTTTTTATGCCGGTCTGAACACTATTCAGACAGGGCAGAACCGTGTCGATCAGTCTTCAAGCCAGATCGCCAGCAGCACCATCGAGCGTTCGGTCACGAGCCAATCTTCCGAGATTCAGGTCGACCGCCTGCGCTCGGTTGACCGCAGCCAGCAATCGGATCTGGCCAGCAATATGGTCGAAATGTCTCAAGGTAAATTACAGGTGGAACTCGGCGTCAAAGTCGCCAAGGCATCTGATGAAATGCTGGGTACGTTGATCGATACCTTCGCCTGATCCCTCGCTGAATCCGCTACTCCAACGCCGCGATCATTCGCGGCGTTTTTCTGCGTAAGTCCTTCTGCCTCAACTAATCTCTCCTACATGGCGTGTTGCTAAGTCAACGGCGCTGCGCAACTGTGTGCCCGAGGTTTCCATGGCGCGATGACGAAAGGCAAAAGATCGGTGCTTGACAAGATTTGGGCGTAAACGTATGTTTCAAACAACTGTTTGACCGTCACAACAAATCAACACGGTCGTTCATTCCCGGTTACATCAGCAGAGGTTTATCGCTATGCCTGACTACAAGGCCCCCTTGCGTGATATTCGCTTCGTTCGTGACGAACTGCTCGGCTACGAAGCGCACTATCAGAGCCTTCCGGCTTGCCAGGACGCAACTCCAGACATGGTTGACGCCATTCTCGAAGAAGGCGCCAAGTTTTGTGAGCAGGTGTTGGCTCCGTTGAACCGCGTGGGTGACACCGAAGGCTGCACCTGGAGTGAGTCCGGCGTTAAAACCCCGACTGGCTTCAAAGAAGCCTACAAGCAATTCGTCGAAGGCGGCTGGCCAAGCCTGGCCCACGACGTAGAGCACGGCGGCCAGGGCCTGCCAGAGTCTCTGGGTCTGGCCGTCAGCGAAATGGTTGGCGAAGCCAACTGGTCGTGGGGCATGTACCCAGGCCTGTCCCATGGCGCGATGAACACCATTTCCGAACACGGTACGCCTGAGCAGCAAGACGCTTACCTGACCAAACTGGTTTCCGGCGAATGGACCGGCACCATGTGCCTGACCGAACCGCACTGCGGTACCGACCTGGGCATGCTGCGCACCAAGGCCGAGCCTCAGGCCGACGGCTCCTACAAAGTTTCCGGCACCAAGATCTTCATCTCGGCCGGCGAGCACGACATGGCCGACAACATCGTCCACATCGTTCTGGCACGTCTGCCGGACGCACCGGCCGGCACCAAGGGCATTTCCCTGTTCATCGTTCCGAAGTTCCTGCCGAACGCAGACGGCTCGATCGGCGCACGCAATGCTGTGAGCTGCGGTTCCCTGGAACACAAGATGGGCATCCACGGTAACGCCACCTGCGTGATGAACTTCGACGCGGCCACCGGTTACCTGATCGGCCCGGCGAACAAAGGCCTGAACTGCATGTTCACCTTTATGAACACCGCCCGTCTGGGGACTGCGCTGCAAGGTCTGGCGCACGCCGAAATCGGCTTCCAGGGCGGTCTGAAATACGCTCGCGATCGCCTGCAAATGCGCTCGCTGACTGGCCCGAAAGCACCGGACAAAGCCGCTGACCCGATCATCGTTCACCCTGACGTACGTCGCATGCTGTTGACCATGAAGGCTTTCGCCGAAGGCAACCGTGCGATGGTTTACTTCACCGCCAAGCAAGTCGACATCGTCAAGTACGGCGTAGATGAAGAAGAGAAGAAGAAAGCCGATGCACTGTTGGCCTTCATGACGCCGATCGCCAAAGCCTTCATGACTGAAGTCGGTTTCGAATCCGCTAACCACGGCGTACAGATTTACGGCGGCCACGGCTTCATCGCTGAGTGGGGCATGGAGCAGAACGTTCGCGACAGCCGTATTTCGATGCTGTACGAAGGCACCACCGGTATCCAGGCACTCGACTTGCTGGGCCGTAAAGTGCTGATGACTCAAGGCGAAGCCCTGAAAGGCTTCACCAAGATCGTCCACAAGTTCTGCCAGACCAACGAAGGCAACGAAGCGGTTAAAGAGTTCGTCGAGCCATTGGCTGCGCTGAACAAAGAGTGGGGCGAGCTGACCATGAAGGTCGGTATGGCTGCCATGAAAGACCGCGAAGAAGTCGGCGCGGCATCGGTGGATTACCTCATGTACTCCGGTTACGCCTGCCTGGCTTACTTCTGGGCTGACATGGCGCGCCTGGCTGCCGAAAAACTGGCTGCCGGCACCACCGAAGAGGCGTTCTACACCGCCAAGCTGCAGACTGCGCGCTTCTACTTCCAGCGTATCCTGCCGCGTACCCGCACTCACGTAGTGACCATGCTGTCGGGCGCCAACAACCTGATGGACATGAAAGAAGAAGACTTCGCTCTGGGTTACTAAGCCCTGCGCAGTCCATTCCACAAAGCCGCTGCTTTCTCGGGAGCAGCGGCTTTTTTGCGCCTGACGCAAACCCGCTCTACCTGTAAATATTCCTGACTAAAACGCTAAGAAGAACGACTTTGCTGCCGTTAAAGAGGGTGGCGATGTGACACACGTCACATTGCACGTGCTTAGCTGCGCTAAATGCAGGCACAATGCCATCTTTGTTTGCCGGGTCGGAGCTTTTACCCTTGCCGCGTTCTTCCGCTGTACGTTTCAGTCACTTTTTGCCATCGCTGCTGTTGTTGCTTGCGGGGCTTGCGGCTGCCTACGTCAAGGATCTCAACGTCTTCTTCACTTCGCTGTTCAACGTGCTGCCTACTCTGGTGCTGTTGCTCGGCGGGGCGTATTGCGCGGTTTACCGACGTCAGCGTGAACTGTTTCTGATGGTCACGGTGTACATCGCCTACTTCCTGCTCGACACCCAGACCGACTACTACCGCGACAACGGCAAAGTCCGTGAAGACGCCGCGGTGGTCTTCCATCTGTGCTGTCTGTTGCTGCCGTTGCTCTTTGGCTTGTTCGCCGCCTGGCAAGAGCGTACTCACCTGTTCCAGGACATGGTGGCGCGCTTCGCCGTGTTGCTGGCGTTCGGCAGCGTGGCGTTGGGGCTGGAACAAAGTTATCCACACGCGCTGTTGATGTGGCTGTCGGAGATCCGCTGGCCAGCTTTGCATGGCGCCTGGATGAGCCTGATCCAATTGTCCTACCCGGTATTCATCGCCTCGTTCCTGTTACTGGCCTGGCAATACTGGCGCAACCCAAGACCCTTGCATGCTGCGCAATTGGTGGGGCTGTTGGGATTGTTCTGGATGTTGCCGAAAACCTTCATCCTGCCATTCACCCTGAACATCATGTGCAGCCAGGTGATGTTGATGATCGCCGCGGCGGTTGCCCATGAGGCCTATCAGATGGCGTTCCGCGATGAGCTCACCGGCCTGCCGGGTCGCCGCGCCCTGAACGAACGCATGCAACGGCTGGGGCGCAATTACGTGCTGGCCATGGGCGACGTCGATCACTTCAAGAAATTCAACGACACACATGGTCACGATGTCGGCGACCAAGTGTTGCGGCTGGTCGCCAGCAAGCTGTCGAAAATCAGCGGGGGCGGTAGGGCATATCGCTACGGCGGTGAAGAATTTGCTCTGGTGTTCGCAGGCAAGACCCTCGAAGAGTGTATGCCGCACCTGGAAGTCATCCGCGAATCTATCGCCACCTACAACATCCAGTTGCGCAATCAGGATAACCGTCCCCAGGATGACCAGCAGGGACGCCAGCGCCGCGCGGGTTCAGGCGCCTCGAGTGTATCGGTCACCGTCAGCATCGGCGTCGCCGAACGGCTGGAACAACGCACCCCCGAAGAAGTGCTCAAATCCGCCGACCAGGCGCTCTACAGCGCCAAAGGCGCGGGGCGAAACTGTGTGATGGCCTTTGGTCAGAACCGCCGTGGCGCGGTGCGTATGGACGCCGCTGCGGGTTGAGTGATGATGGCGCATTCAGCGTCTGGACTGTGATTGTGAGGCGTGGTGTGCGGCAGTAGGTTTGAACAATCTGCTGCCGGAGAAATGACCATGCCCGAGTACAAAGCTCCTCTGCGCGACATGCGCTTTTTGATCGATCACGTGTTCGATTTTCATAGCAACTACGCCGCGTTGGGGGCCGCCGATGCCAGCCCGGACATGGTCAATGCGATCCTGGAAGAAGGTGCGAAATTCTGCGAGAACGTTCTCGCACCTTTGAACCGCAGTGGCGACGAAGAAGGCTGCCATTTCGACAACGGCGTGGTCACAACGCCTACAGGCTTCAAGCAGGCTTTCGCGCAATACGTCGAAGGCGGCTGGCATGGTCTGGCGGCGGATCCGGCTTACGGTGGCCAGGGTTTGCCAAGCTCCTTGGGGTTGGTCATCAGTGAGATGGTCGGTTCCAGCAATACCTCTTGGGGCATGTATCCCGGCCTGACTCACGGTGCGATGTCGGCGATTCATGCCCATGGCACCGAAGAACAGAAACAGATCTACCTGAGCAAGCTCACGGCTGGCCAATGGACCGGCACCATGTGCCTGACCGAAGCCCATTGCGGCACCGATCTGGGCATCATCAAGACCCGCGCCGTGCCTCAGGCAGACGGCAGTTACGCGATTTCCGGCAGCAAGATATTCATCTCTGCCGGCGAACACGACATGAGTGACAACATTATTCATCTGGTGCTGGCCAAACTTCCGGACGCGCCGGCGGGGACCAAGGGTATTTCGCTGTTTATCGTTCCAAAGTTTCTACCCAATGCCGAGGGTGAGGCGGGAGAGCGCAATGGCGTTTCCTGCGGTTCGATCGAACACAAGATGGGCATCAAGGCGTCGGCCACCTGTGTGCTGAATTTCGACGACGCCAAGGGTTTCTTGATCGGTGAGCCGAACAAGGGCCTCAATTGCATGTTCACCATGATGAACCACGCGCGGCTCGGCACTGGTATGCAGGGTTTGTGTCTGGGGGAAGCGAGCTTCCAGGGGGCGATCAAGTACGCCAACGACCGTCTGCAAATGCGCGCGCTGACCGGCCCGAAAGCGCCGGAAAAACCCGCCGATCCAATCATCGTTCATCCCGATGTGCGCAGGATGTTGCTGACCATGAAGGCCTTCAACGAAGGCAATCGGGCACTGACCTATTTCACCGCACAGTTGCTGGACATCGCGCATCTGAGTGCGAATGAAGCGGCACGTCAGGATGCCGAAGACTTGCTGGCGCTTCTGACGCCAATCTGCAAAGCGTTCATGACTGACACCGGTCTGGAGGTAACCAACCTCGGCATGCAGGTGTTTGGCGGTCACGGATTCATTCGTGAGTGGGGCATGGAACAGCTGGTTCGCGACTGCCGGATCGCGCCGATCTATGAAGGCACCAACGGCATTCAGGCGCTGGACTTGCTTGGGCGAAAAGTCCTTGGCAGTCAGGGAAAACTACTGCGCGGCTTCACCAGAATCGTCCACATGTTCTGTGCGGCAAACGCTGAACATCCACAACTCGGCGGCTATGTGGCGCAACTCAACGGTCTGAATCAGCAGTGGGGCGAGTTGACCACCAAGGTCGGCATGGCCGCGATGAAAAATCCGGATGAAGTCGGCGCCGCGTCGGTGGACTACTTGATGTACAGCGGCTACATCATCCTCGGTTACCTATGGCTACGCATGGCATTGGTGGCTCAGGCGCAGCTGGATGCGGGCAACGGTGATGCCGATTACTGCCGGGGCAAGCTGGCGACCAGCGAGTTCTACTTCAAACGTTTGTTGCCGCGTACCGCCGCACATCGGGCGGCCATCGAGGCGGGCAGCGATTGTCTGATGACGCTGCCGGCGGAGTTGTTTTCGCTCTGACGGTTAGGCTTGAAAAGCTTCGCGGGCAAGTCGGATCGCCGCACCGCTCGCTCCTACGGTTCTATGTCGTTCACGTGAAATGCGTGCGACACGACCTGTAGGACGGAGGCTTGCCCGCGAATGCGTTCTGGCAGGCGAGAAACTATCTCAGCTGAAACGCTGGTGACTAAAAATAACAAAGCAGTCATGAGTTGACCCTATGTGTCGTAAAAGTTGTTGAGGTACACTCGGACACAACGAAATCACTATTCCTACGAACCACCTGTTTAGATCTTGCGAGGTTTGCCATGGCTGACTACAAAGCGCCCCTGCGCGATATGCGCTTCGTCCTCAATGAAGTTTTCGAGGTCGCCAAACTCTGGGCCGAACTGCCTGCGCTGGCCGAGACCGTCGATGCTGAAACTGTCGAAGCCATTCTGGAAGAAGCCGGCAAGGTCACCAGCAAAAGCATCGCGCCCCTGAGCCGTGCAGCTGACGAAGAAGGTTGCCACTGGGCCGACGGTGCCGTCACCACCCCGGGCGGTTTCCCACAGGCTTATCAGACCTACGCTGAGGGCGGTTGGGTCGGTGTCGGTGGCGATCCGACCTACGGCGGCATGGGCATGCCCAAAGCTGTTTCGGCGCAGGTCGAAGAAATGGTCAACTCCGCGAGCCTGTCGTTCGGTCTGTACCCGATGCTGACCGCCGGCGCTTGCCTGTCGATCAACGCCCACGCCAGCGAAGAGTTGAAAGCGGCGTACCTGCCGAACATGTACGCCGGTGTCTGGGCGGGTTCCATGTGCCTGACCGAGCCGCACGCCGGTACTGACCTGGGGATTATCCGCACTAAGGCCGAGCCTCAGGCCGACGGTTCCTACAAAGTCAGCGGCACCAAGATCTTCATCACCGGCGGCGAACACGACCTGACCGAGAACATCATCCATCTGGTACTGGCCAAACTACCGGACGCACCAGCGGGGCCGAAAGGCATTTCGCTGTTCCTGGTGCCGAAGTTTCTGGTCAATGCCGATGGCAGCCTGGGGGCGCGTAACCCGGCGAGCTGCGGTTCGATCGAACACAAGATGGGCATCCAGGCGTCCGCGACCTGCGTGATGAACTTCGACGAAGCGGTGGGTTACCTGGTTGGCGAGCCGAACAAGGGCTTGGCGGCGATGTTCACCATGATGAACTATGAGCGTCTGGGCGTCGGCATCCAGGGCCTGGCCACTGGCGAGCGCTCTTACCAGAACGCTATCGAATACGCTCGCGACCGCCTGCAAAGCCGTTCGCCGACCGGTGCGCAAAACAAGGACAAAGTAGCTGACCCGATCATTGTCCATCCGGACGTGCGTCGCATGCTGCTGACCATGAAAGCCTCGAACGAAGGCGGCCGCGCATTCTCCACTTACGTGGCGATGCAACTGGACACCGCCAAGTTCAGCGAAGACGCCACCACCCGCAACCGTGCGGAAGACCTGGTGGCCTTGTTGACCCCGGTGGCTAAAGCGTTCCTGACGGACCTGGGGCTGGAAACCACGGTTCACGGCCAGCAGATTTTTGGCGGCCACGGCTACATCCGTGAGTGGGGCCAGGAGCAACTGGTTCGTGATGTGCGCATCACTCAGATCTACGAAGGCACCAACGGTATTCAGGCGCTGGACCTTGTAGGACGCAAGATCGTCGGCAGTGGTGGGGCGTTCTACAAACTGTTCGCTGACGAGATTCGTCATTTCACCACGACGGCCAGTGCTGACCTGGCGGAGTTCACCAAGCCGCTGAATGATGCGGTGGACACCCTTGATGAGCTGACCGAGTGGTTACTGGACCGGGCGAAAAACAACCCGAACGAAATCGGTGCTGCTTCGGTCGAGTATTTGCAGGCATTCGGTTACACGGCCTACGCCTACATGTGGGCACTGATGGCCAAGGCAGCCTTCGGTAAAGAAGCGCAGGACGATTTCTACGCGAGCAAGTTGGGCACGGCGCGGTTCTATTTCGCCCGTCTACTACCGCGTATTCACTCGTTGAGCGCGTCGGTAAAGGCGGGTAGCGAGTCGCTGTTCCTGCTGGACGCAGGACAATTCTGATGCTGTAGCGTTATGTAAGCTTTCTCTTACATAACGTGCTGCTGTTTTCCCATAGGCGATAATTGGATCCAGAGCTAATCTACTTATCAAGGACGTCGCGCAGGAAGCGCAAAGCAACAACACGGACACGTAGGATTCTGCCAGGACGGCGGAGTGAAATGGATGTCAGGGAAACAGTCTGCAAAGCCCCGCTTCGGCGGGGTTTTCTTTTGCCTGCAAAAAAGTGCTCAGTTCAACCCGTCCAGTGTCGCCGAGCTACTCAGTGGGTCATCCGGTCCCTTCATCACTTCTTCCAGCAATGTCCGCAACAACGCCAGCGAAGCCTGTTGCCGCTGCACATCCCGACACACCAATCCGACTTTCAGTGGTACCCGCGGCTCGCTCAATGGCTTCCACAGCAAAGCCTGATCGCCATCGGTCTTTTGCGAGCGCCCGGGCAGAACCGTCGTTCAGAAGTACGGTCTCGAATACTGGCCTTGAAGAGCCGTAATGAACCCTGAAGAACGCCGCAGGTCGATTAGCTGTATGGTTTCACAAGAACCAACTTCAATCAGGAGCTACCCCATGGACTTTATTCGAATCATCATCGCCATTCTGTTGCCGCCACTGGGTGTGTTTCTGCAAGTCGGTTTTGCTGGGGCGTTCTGGCTGAACATTCTGCTGACGTTGTGCGGTTACATTCCGGGGATCGTGCATGCGGTGTATATCATCGCCAAGCGCTGAGTTTTGCGGCGCTGGTTAAATCGCATTCGCGAGCAAGCCCGCTCCCACATTTGATCTCTGGTGTTCACAAATAATGTGTTCTCAGAAGGTCCAGTGTGGGAGCGGGCTTGCTCGCGAATGGGGCGTCGCAAATACCTGCGCTGAGCGCAGACTTCAGTCCGCCAACTCCATCACCCTTTGATAAAACAACCACTCCTGCTCCAGCGCATGGGCCTGATTGCCGGCCTTGCGAAAGCCATGGCGCTCGTCGGCGTAGTAATGCGCTTCGACCTGAATGCCGTTGTCCTGTAGCGCAGTGACCATGTCGCGGGTCTGTTGCGGCACCACCACGGCGTCCAGTTCACCCTGAAAGAAGATCACTGGAACGCTGATGTTGCTGGCATGCAGCAACGGCGTGCGCGTGGCGTAGCGTTCAGCGTCCTGCACCGGGTCGCCGATCAACCAATCCAGATAATCGCCTTCGAACTTGTGGGTAGCGCGGCCCAGCGCAACGGGATCGCTGACGCCATACAGGCTGGCGCCCGCACGAAAGACCTTGTGAAAGGCCAGTGCGCACAGCGTGGTGTATCCGCCGGCGCTGCCACCACGGATAAATGCCTTGTCGCCGTCGATCAGTCCGCGTTCGGCGAGGTAGGCGACCACCGCGCAGGCATCTTCCACATCCACATCGCCCCAGCTCAAATGCAATGCATGGCGATAAGCCCGGCCGTAGCCGCTGCTGCCTCGGTAGTTGAGGTCGGCCACGGCGAAGCCGCGTTGTGCCCAATACTGGATCCGCGGGTCGAACATCGGATAGCAGGCTGATGTCGGACCGCCGTGAATGAACACCACCAAGGGCGGGTTCGGGGCGCCGGTCATCGCCGGATAGAAGAAACCGTGGGCCTCGCCCGAACCGCTCGGATAGCGCAGGGTTTGCGGGTGGCTGATCTGTTCGGCGGGCAGCGGTGCAACACCGCCGGCGAGTGTCTTCACCTTCCGGCTCTGGCGGTCAATGGCAATCACCGCCGACGAACTGACCGGCGAAGCGGCGATGCAGTAGATGAATTGCTCGTCCAGTGCGAGATGGCGGAAACGACTGTAGTCACCGGTGAAATCGTCACGGGAACCATCGCCATGACAAAGCCCCAGTCGACCAAAACCACCTTCGGTCCAACTCGCCAGATAAGTGTCTTCGCCCAACGGCAACCAGGTGCAACCACCCAGTTGCCAAGGCGCCGGTCCATGGTCGGCAGCGGCACTTGGCAGTGGGTTCAGATCGCTGGCCGATTCCACCCACGGCTGCCAGAAACCGCCGCGATCGGTCAGACAAAACAGGCGGCCGCGGTCATCGAATCGGGGTTGTTGCAGTGACTCCTGAGCACTGTCGCCGGCCACACAGCGCGGTTGTGCAAAACCATGATCGCTCTGGCGCTCGGCAACCATCAGGCGAGTGGCGGTCCAGGGCTGATCCGGGCGATTCCACTCGATCCAGGCCAGACGCTGACCGTCAGGGCTCACGGTCGGTGCAGCATAGAAGTCGGCGCCTTCGGCCAACAGATGACGTTGGCCGTCAGTCAGATCGATAGCTACCAGACGATGTCGATCGCGGTTCTCTTCCACCGCCAGTACTTGCCCGTTGGCGAATTGCAAATCGCCGTAGCGGCATTCACTTGAAGTCAGCGCCTCAGGCGTCTCACCCGTCAGCGATTGCCGATACAGCTGCTGGTCTGCCTCGTTGACGAAAACAAGCCCGTCATCGGTCAGACAAAACGCGCCGCCGCCATATTCGTACACCCGGCTGCGCACACTGAACGTGGGCGGCGTCAGGCAATGAGCCTGGCCGTCGCGCCACTGCCAGATCCGGCAGGCGGCATCCTCGGGGCGATACTCGTTCCAGAACAGGCCATGCTTGCCGACTTGCAGCTCGGCGAAATCGATGCCGGCCGCGACGGCCCTGGCAGCGCTCAAGGGTTCAGCTTTTGGCGATGAGGCGTGAGTTTCGTTCATTGCGAAAGGCCAGTTGTTCGATGGTCTGGGTTGCGTGCTCGGCTTCTTCGCGGGCCTTGAGGATCACGCCGTGATGTTCCGACTTGCTGCACACCGGGTCGGCGTTGCTCGCGTCACCTGTGAGCATGAACGCCTGGCAGCGGCAGCCGCCGAAGTCTTTTTCTTTCTCATCGCAGGAACGGCACGGCTCGGGCATCCAGTCGTAGCCGCGAAAGCGGTTGAAACCGAACGAGTCGTACCAGATGTGCTGCATGCTGTGGTCGCGCACGTTGGGAAACTGCACCGGCATCTGTCGGGCGCCGTGACAGGGCAGGGCGGTTCCGTCTGGCGTGACCGTCAGAAAAATACTGCCCCAGCCATTCATGCAGGCTTTCGGACGTTCTTCGTAATAGTCCGGTGTCACGAAAATCAGCTTGCACGGATGCCCTTCGGCTTCCAGTTTGGCGCGGTATTCGTTGGTGATGCGTTCGGCGCGGACCAGTTGTTCCTTGGTCGGCAACAGACCTACTCGATTGAGCTGCGCCCAACCGTAGAACTGGCATGTTGCGAGTTCGACGAAGTCCGCTTCAAGGGCGATGCACAGCTCGATGATCCGGTCGATCTTGTCGATGTTGTGCCGATGGGTAACGAAGTTCAGCACCATCGGGTAGCCGTGAGCCTTCACCGCGCGGGCCATTTCGAGCTTTTGCGCGAAGGCCTTTTTCGAGCCGGCCAGCAGGTTGTTCACCTGCTCGTCGCTGGCTTGAAAACTGATCTGAATGTGGTCCAGACCGGCCTTCTTGAAATCGCTGATTTTCTGCTCGGTGAGGCCGATGCCGGAGGTGATCAGGTTGGTGTAAAAACCCAGCTTGCGCGCCTCAAAGATCAACTCGGCGAGGTCCTGGCGCACCAGCGGCTCACCGCCGGAAAAACCCAACTGCGCCGCACCCATCTCCCGCGCTTCGCGAAAGACTTTGATCCACTGCTCGGTGGACAACTCTTTGCCTTGCTCGGCGAAATCCAATGGATTGGAGCAGTACGGGCATTGCAGCGGGCAACGATACGTCAGCTCGGCGAGCAGCCAGAGCGGCAAGCCGATTTCAGGTTTGGGCGGTAACTTGTCTGACACGGAATCAGGCAAGTTCGATCCAGTGCTGAGCACGGGCGACCTCCATGAATTGCTCGATGTCTTCACCGAGTTCTGGCACGCCGGGGAACTGCGCGTCCAGTTCGGCGATGATCGCCGCGACATCCCGCTGGCCATCGATCAAGCCGCCAATCAGTGCGGCGCTTTCGTTGAGTTTGATCATGCCTTCCGGGTAGAGCAGCACATGGCCTTTTTGCGCCGGCTCATACTGGAAACGGTAGCCGGGGCGCCATGTCGGGGTTTTGCTGCGATCGAAACTCATAAGGTGATTCCTTTATGCCAGACCCGCTGTTCGGTCACGCTGTGGTACGGCGGGCGGTTCAGTTCGTAGGCCATGCTCATGGCATCGAGCATGCTCCAAAGAATGTCCAGTTTGAACTGGAGAATTTCCAGCATGCGCTCCTGGCCTTCCCGCGTCGTGTAGTGCTGCAAAGTGATCGCCAGACCGTGCTCCACATCCCGACGCGCCTGGCCCAGACGCGTGCGGAAATATTCGTAACCGGCCGGGTCGATCCACGGGTAATGCTGCGGCCAACTGTCGAGGCGCGATTGGTGGATCTGCGGCGCGAACAGCTCGGTCAGAGAACTGCTGGCGGCTTCCTGCCAACGGGCCCGGCGGGCGAAGTTGACGTAGGCATCCACGGCGAAACGCACGCCGGGCAGCACCAGTTCCTGAGAGCGCAGTTGATCCGGGTCGAGGCCGACCGCTTGCCCAAGACGCAGCCAGGCTTCGATACCGCCGTCTTCGCCGGGGGCGCCATCATGGTCCAGCAGGCGCTGAATCCACTCGCGACGAATCTCGCGGTCTGGGCAGTTGGCCAGGATCGCGGCGTCCTTGAGCGGGATGTTCACCTGATAATAGAAACGGTTGGCGACCCAGCCCTGGATCTGCTCGCGGGTCGCCCGGCCTTCATACATCGCCACGTGATAGGGGTGATAGATATGGTAGTAGGCGCCCTTGGCGCGCAGGGCCGCTTCGAATTCGGCGGGGGACATTGGAATGTCAGTCATTGCGGTTCTCCGGGGTATACCGGTGGATTCTTTGGTGTCTGGCCTGACGCCTTCGCGGGCGAGCCTTGCTCCTACAGGGGATAGCGCCGAATCTGTAGGAGCGAGGCTTGCCCGCGAAAGGGCCATCCGCTACAACACAATACTCATGCCGTCATACGCCACTTCAACCTCGCGTCGGGCCAGTTCCGCGCGCTCTGGCGAATCCTCATCGAGAATCGGGTTGGTGTTGTTGATGTGGATAAGCACTTTGCGCTGCTTGGGCAGTTGTTCCAGCACTTCGAGCATGCCGCCGGGGCCGTTCTGCGCCAAGTGGCCCATTTCCCGGCCAGTGCGTGTGCCGACGCCACGGCGCTGCATTTCGTCGTCGTCCCACATCGTACCGTCCACCAACAGGCAGTCGCTGCTGGCCATGATCTTCAGCAGCGGTGCATCGACCTTGCCCAGGCCCGGTGCGTAGAACAGTTTGCCCCCGGTACTCAGGTCTTCAACGATCAGACCGATGTTATCGCCCGGGTGCGGGTCGAAGCGATGCGGCGAGTACGGTGGGGCGGCGCTGCGCAGGGGCAGCGGGGTGAAACGCAGGTTTGGGCACGCCGGGATGATAAAGCTGTTGTCGAGTTCGATACGGTTCCAGTTCAACCCACCGTTCCAGTGGGTCAGCATGGTGAACAACGGGAAACCGGTGCTCAAGTCTTCGTGGACCATGTCGGTGCACCAGACCTGATGCGGGCAACCTTCGCGCAGGCTGAGCAGGCCGGTGGTGTGGTCGATCTGGCTGTCCATCAGAATGATTGCGCTGATGCCGGTATCACGCAGCGCGCGGCCCGGCTGCATCGGCGCGAAACTCTGGAGCTGGGCGCGGATGTCCGGCGAAGCATTGCACAACACCCAGTTCACGCCGTCATCGGAAATCGCGATGGACGACTGGGTACGCGCCTCGGCCCGCAGGCTGCCGTCGCGAAAACCTGCGCAGTTCACACAGTTGCAGTTCCACTGGGGGAAACCGCCGCCGGCGGCGGAACCTAGAATCTGGACAAACATGGCCGCTCCATCATTGAAAGCTGAAAATAAAAACGCCCCGGCGAGCCGAGGCGTAGCACTGCATTCTCTACCGAACGGCAGAGCTTAGCGGCTGGCGAAGTACATGGTGACTTCGAAGCCGATACGCAGGTCGGTGTAAGCAGGTTTGGACCAGGACATAGGAGCGCTCCTTCAGGTGGATGGGATAGTTGAGACCTATACATATAGTCCACCTCCAGTCGGAGATGTTCAGATAGTTAGGCGGCTATGTTACTTAAAATTACAGAGCGATTGGCCGCGAATCTTTGAGAAAGCTAATTGCAGCGCCGGTAATGATCATTTTGCCACTTGCCAACGTGTAGTCGGGCAAGGCCCGCTGGCCAGGCAGCGCCAGCCACCTTCGGCCTGGTTCAGTCGTTGTGCCGCCGCCAGCAAGGCTGCACGGTCGTTCATCAGAATCGCCTGAGGCAGATGCTTCAGGTAGTCCGACGAGTGACCGGCCAGTTTGCTTTGCCAGAGCAGTTCGGCAGCCTGGGCGTTGAGCAGGGCGGTGCTGTCGAATTGATCGGCCAGGGCCTGGCGCTGAGCGATGAAGGTGGCTTCATCGATGCTTTCGATCATCCCTTCCAATTCGCGGAAGAACTGTTCGATGTGCTCCAGCAGGTCCAGAGGCGCAACGCTCGGCGATTGCACGCCGAACAGCAGCCCGGTCTGACCGTTTATCTGGCGCAGTCCGCTGAACACGGCGTAACCGAGTTGCAGCTGCACCCGCAAACGCTGGTAGAACGGCGTCTGGCACAGGTGTGCGAGCAAACGCCAGGCGGCTTCATCGGCGATGTCATGGGTTGCCGTCGGACAAAAGAGCAGTAGCGCATGTTCGCTGGACTCGGTGGCGACAGTACTCCAGAGATGTTGCGAGCGAATCGACGCAGATGGCGTCAATTGATTGTCCGCAGCGCCGGGAATACGACTCAACGCAAGCCCCATTGCCGCCTGCGTCTGGGCAGACAGACCTGTCGCCAGACCATCCCAGCGTGCGTTCGACCAGAGTTGCTGTAGGTCATCTGAGGCTACGGTGTGCTCAAGGCATAGATCGGGTAGTGCCTTGAGCAATTGTCGAATCGGCATCAACGCAATGGCCGTCGGTTCTTCCTGTGAGAAACGGGCATCAGGTTTTGTCAGCTCTTTCAGCGCATGTTCGAGGACTGTTGGCATCGGCTCCTGCAGGCCTGTCATCTTCAGCAACCATTCATTGCCCGAAGCGCTGAAGGAAAAGTCGACACCGGTCTGACGCGCATCTTCGCGCAGCGTCCGCAGGTTGTTTTCCAGATTCGACTGAAGGCGGCTATCAGGGGCGAATTCCAGGCGCCAGCGCAGATAAACCGCACCTTCATCCGTGTTATCCGGCAACGCCTGACTGAACTGCATCGGCGATCGTTCACGGCGACTGCGTGAGCGATCCTGGGCAAAGGTCCGCAGGCCGCGGTGGGCGCTGGTCTGGCCGCGAATCAACCCGGCATTCGCGGCCAGAGTCTCGGTGCGCAAAAACGGGTTGGGTATCGGCAGTTGCCACTGACCGGTGAAGTTATCCACAGCGCCGATTTGTTTCAGGATCGTCTTGAGAGCGACAACGCCTTGTTCGGATAACCCGAGTTCAAGTTGCTCGCTGTCTCGCTGGGCCAGTTGCAAAGCGCTACTGACTTGCTGTTGGCGTTGTAGCAGGGCTGCATATTCTTCGCGCAATTGCGCCCAATCCTGATGGGAGGCAAAAAAGCCAAGCCAATCCAGAAGCCGTTCGCGGGTTTCACTGCCCGGTTGCGTGGTGGTGACGGGAAGTGAGAATTCGATGTGCAGCAAGGCTTGGCCAGCGTAGTGATAGAGCGGCGCGGCTTTCAGGGTGTCCGCCAGCCCGGCGTCTCGCAGCTGCGCCAACAGGCCGCCGGGTTTTGCGGTGTTCAACCAATGGCACAGGAACGCCAGCGCTTCGGGCGACGAGTCGGGCAGCGCTTCGAAGGCGAACAGCAGATCCAGCCGACGTTCTCCAGCCTGTTGATAACTATTGTCTGAAGAGTCCATCAACAGGGTGGGTTTTGTCTGAGGGACTTTCTCGCCAGGGGAAATGGCAAACGCCTGCGCCATCCCCTTCAAGTCATCGAGACTCTGTGGGCCGGTCAGGCTCAGCGTCATCTGCCCGGTCTGGTAAAACCGCTGATAGAAGTCCTTCAACGCTTGCTGAAATTCGGGCTGAGGCACTGGCAGGCTGTAACGGTTTCCAGCATGGAATGCCCGCAAAGGGTGAGCTGCCGAGAGTCCATCAAACAGCGCGAACTGCTGTTGGGCCGTCGCATCCCGCGACCAGGCGACAAATTCGGCGTGCAGCACTTCCCGTTCCCGCCGCTGATCGTCCGGATTCATACGCGGATGAGCGAGCATGTCTGACAGACGCTCCAGTCCACCGCTAAACGCCTGAGGCGGCAGTTCGAAGAAGTAGTCTGTGGTGCGCTCATTGGTTCGCGCATTGACTTGGCCGCCATGACCTTGCACGTAGGCCATCAGTCCTTGGCCTGCGGGAAAGCGTTCTGTACCCAGGAACAGCAAATGCTCAAGAAAATGCGCCAACCCCGGCCAGGCCAGTGGCACGTCGTGGCTGCCGGCCGCGATTCGCAACGCGGCGGCGCAGCGCTTCAAACCGGGAGCGTGACGCAGCGTCACCCGCAGGCCGTTGGCCAGGGTTTCAGAGTGAAGGTGGGGGTGATTCAGCGCAGGCATGAGCACTTCCAGAGCAGAGAAGCGCTAATGCTAGCGGATTAGGGGGCGTTCTCAATTAGTTTCCACACCGGGGAAACCAATTGAGAACGCCCCCTGAGTGGATCAGCGCTTGTTCAGCTCGCCGTAAAGCTCTGGGCGGCGATCAAGGAAGTAGCGATTGGCGGCGCGGGAATCGATCATCAACTGGCGATCCAGCTCACCGACGATCAATGCTTCATCGAGACCGGCCTGGGCAATACGGCTGCCATCCGGCGCGGCGATGCTGCTTTGGCCGCAGTACTGGATATCGCCTTCGTGCCCGCAGTAGTTGGCATAGGCCACGTAACACTGGTTTTCGAAGGCCCGGGCGCGGACGGTGACGTCGGCGATGAAGTCGTAGGGAATCATGTTCGCCGTCGGCACCAGGATCAACTCTGCGCCGGCTAATGCCAGACGCCGAGCGTTTTCCGGGAACTCCAGGTCGTAGCAGATCAAAAAGCCAAGCTTCCAGCCGTTGAGTTCAACCAGCGCAAACTCATCCGGCCCGGGGCTGAACATCGAGTGATCGAGGTCGCCGAACAGGTGAGTCTTGCGGTAGTTGCACAACCGCTCGCCACTGGCGTCGATCAACTGCACGGCGTTGTAGATTTGCCCGTCTTCGGTACGCTCCGGGTAGCCATACAAAATGGCGATCCCGGCGGTTTTGGCGATGCGCGCAATCTGTTGCGCCGATTCACCGTTGTGCACCTCCGCCAGCACGCTGACCGCATCGAGGCCGATGTTGTAGCCGGTCAGGAACATCTCCGGCAGCACCAGCAGGTCGGCGCCTTTAGCCTCCAACGCCAGTTGATGCAGGCGTTGCAGGTTGCCCGGGACATCCAGGGGCAGCGGTGGACATTGGTAAAGAGCTACGCGCATTTCGGATTCCTCTTACTCGGGGAGGGCGATCGGCCCGATCTCGTTGAACACATCTCCTGGACCCGGGTTCTCGGCGTGAGTTTCACCGCCGAAGTGTTTCATGATGCCCCATACCGCATTGAGCGAGGTCTGCACCGCGCCTTCGACCCAGGCTGGCGTCCAGGAGACGTCGTCGCCGGCGATGAAAATCCCGCGCTGCTCGGCAGGCATGTCGGCCTGCATGAAGTGCGCGTACATGCGCTGGTTGTAGCGATAGTGGCCGGGCAGGGCGCCTTTGAAGGCTCCGAGGAAATGCGGGTCGGCTTCCCACGACACGGTGATCGGGTCACCAATGATCCGCGCGGCGATATCGACTTTCGGGTAGATCTTCTTCAACGCATCCAGCGCCAGCTTCACGCGTTTTTCCACCGGGTGCGGAAGCATTTTCAGCGCGTCGCTCATCCACGAGTACGACAGGCAAATTACCCCGGGCTTATCGTCGCCGTTGTCGAAGAGATAGGTACCGCGGGTCAGGCGATCAGTGAGGGTCATGCTCATCAGGTCGCGGCCGGTTTCCGGGTCCTTGTCCTTCCAGAACGGACGGTCGACCATCACGAAGGTTTTCGACGACTGCATGTAGCGGGTGCGGTCCAGGGCCATCCACATTTTTTGCGAGAACAGGGTTTCGTCGCATTCGATCTGGGTAGTCAGCAGCCAGCTCTGGCAGGTGGTCAGAACGGCAGCGTATTCGCGGGTGTCGCCATAGTTGTCGGTGACCGCAAAACGGCCGTTCGCTGCGTGGGCGATTTTCTTCACGCCGGAGCGTGGAGCGCCCCTGTGCAACGAACTGAGGCTCGTGCCCTCGGGCCAATGCGCACAGCGTTCCGGCACATGGCGCCAGATGCCCAGCGGCACTTGTTCAACGCCGCCGACCACCAGGTGCTGGTGATCGTCGCAGTTGGTCATCACCACGCGGAAGATTTCCAGCATCGAGTTGGGGAAGTCCGAGTCCCAGCCGCCGGTACCGAAACCGACCTGGCCGAACACTTCACGGTGATGGAACGACAGTTTGGCGAACGCTTCGGAGGTGGCGACGAAGTCGTAGAAGGTGCGGTCGTCCCACAGCGGCACCAAGGTGTTCCACAGCTCTTTGAGGCGTGGCACGTCACGGTCGCGGATCGCCTGTTGAATATCGGAGAACTGCGAGCCGGCTTCCAGTGCATCCGCCCAGGCGTCAGCCACTTCCTGGAACAATGCAGGAAGATCCGCCAGTTTCTGTGCGTAATGGGTTTTGCCTTCCAGATCGATCACCGTGCTGCCCGACGCAGGCGTCAGCGGGTTCGGGAAGGATTTGGTCTCGAGGCCGAGCTTGTCGACGTAGTGGTAAAACGCGGTAGACGACACCGGGAAACGCATGCCACCGAGCTCGGCGATGATACCTTCGGCGCCGTTGAACGCCTGGGAGCGCAGACGACCGCCCATTTTCGAGGCTTCGTAGACGACGGGTTTGAGGCCCAGCTTCATCAGTTCATAGGCGGCCACCAGACCTGCAATACCCGCACCGACAATCGCCACCTCGGCGCCGTGATTGTGCGCCGGGATGCTGCCCAGCCCGGCTGGGTGCTCGATCCAGTCGTCGAAGGCGAAAGGAAAATCCGGACCGAAAATGGTGACCGGTTTTTTACCGTCTGCAGGATGGCGATTGTTCTTGTTCATGGCTGACCTTGCTGGCGACCCGACGCATGCGCGTCTGAGTATAGGGAAAGATGGCAGCCATTCTAGAGAGCGTAGAACACGTTAATAAGACGCAATGTGTCGTCGTTTTGCTTGTTGTTTGCGCACTATGACGACATCACTATGCAGACTGACAAAACACGACCCCTGTAGGAGCGGGCTTGCTCGCGAAGAGGCCCGACCAAACACCGAAGACCTGCCGGTAAAAACTCAAACCGGCTGCCCCCGATCAATCTTGCTGCTCAAGATGATCGAAGTCGTGGTCTTCTCCACCCCATCCACACTGCCAATCTGATCCAGCAACTGATCCAACTGCTCCGGCGAGTCGGTGCGCAACCACGCCACATAATCAAATTCGCCACTCACGGCGCACAGCTGCTGCACCTGAGCCATGGCGCTGAGGCGCCGCAACACCTCCTTGCCGGAGCGCGGTTGCACCGTAATCCCCACGTAGGCCTGCAATCCGCCATCTATCACGCGCTGACCCAAACGCACGCCATAACCGGTGATTACCCTGGCCTTTTCCAGTCGCGCCAGACGCGACGTGACGGTGGTGCGGGCAATGCCCAATTGCCGGGCGAGCATGGCCACGCTTTCACGGGCATTGATCTGCAAGGCCGCGATCAATTGGCGGTCGATTTCGTCAAGAACGGGTGGGCGGGTGTCAGGCAAAGGTCGTCTCCAGCGGCACAGAGCAAGGGGCAGCATGTTACAGGCACTCCACGCCATCAACGGGTTAATTGGATGGACACAAACTGTCACTCGTAGTCGAATCGCAACCATGGACTGTGAAGCGAGACGATCGAAATGAAGAGCATGCCTGCTGCTGTGCGAGACTATGCACTGCAGATTGCGAATCACGAAATGGGGCACTACGTAGTAGCCCGAGCCCTGGGTTTTGAAACGGGTGATGTGACCCTGAAAGTGACCATGGACTTGAGGCATCAGGCTGGGGCTTCCATTCTCTTGACGAGGTCAATCTCCTCGATAGAAGAAATGAAGGAACATTTGGAAGGTCGGCTGATCGTCCTCTTTGCTGGAGCCATGAGTCAGACCTTACCTGTAAAGCATTCGGCCAAGAAACTCGTCAATAAATCGAAAGCGACAGCCATCCTGAATGGAGAGCTTGGGGCGGAACAGGATTACGCAAAAGTAAGGGAGTTACGGCACTTGCTGCGAAATATCTCCTACCCCGATACGGATCCAGTGTCGTCCGAGCGCATAACTGCCGAGCTTAAAGAGATTACTGATCGTGTATGGCTACGGACTCAACAAATCGTAGAGGCGTTGGCCGATACGATTACCGGATTGGGCGCGACGCTGGTAGACGGCATGGTCATTGTGGAGCAATGGGGTAGGGGGGCGGATACGTATGAGGTCGTGTTGACGGGGGAAATACTTGAACGGCTGCGGCCAGTGCAGGCCATTCCATCGTTGAGTGTTTGGGTCTGAAAAGTGCCAGGCGCTGACTTCAATTTGCAGGGGGGATATCCTGTTTGGGCATAAAAAATCGAGCAAACAATTCGGGTTGTGATTTGATGTTTAATTTGGCGTAAATATTTCGGCGGTGAACTTTTATCGTTTCTGCCGACAGGGAAAGTTTTCCTGCTATCTCTTTGTTAGAGAAGCCGCTAAGTAATAATTTGAGTACGTCCTTTTCGCGCGCTGTTATTTGTGTGCCAAGCTGGAGAATTGTTTCTGGCCATAGAGTTGGTTCAGGAAGATCCTTTTCTACGTCAACCTCAAAACACATGCGTTGATGCATCAATGCAATTACCCATGGTTTGATAATATCAAGTATTGTTATTTGCTCTTGGTTAAAGCGGACGTTACTACCAAAGGAAATGCATAGCGTTCTATCGGCGTCGAGCTGGACATTGTACTGCGCTTCATCTACAGAAATATACTGTGCGAAGTATTGATGATAGTACTCAGTTTCAAGGAAGTGCTCCGGTGCAATATCCAGCATATGGAAGAAACCGCTCTGTGGGTTTTCTCGATTAGCTACATAGAATGGATCCAGCATATAAAGTCCTTTCACGTAGCGATGAGTGAACGCATCGATCTCTTCTGTATCTGCTACTTCAGGAAGACTCACAACTTGCACTTGGTGACTGCTAAATATTAATACAACCCAGTTATCGATTTGCACATATTCATTTAACGTACGAATAAGTGAGCTCCAGAATTCTGGACGGTTCAACTGCATGATCAGCTTTCCAATCGATCGGTGCCAAGCCAGGCTATGAAGGTCGAGTGGCATTTTCTACCCCTTTAGGGTTAGGGATTCGTAGGTCGCAGGTAAGTATTCGTAGGTATTTACTATTCGTCAATGCCGGGTATATTCACGATCAGGATTCACGATGGCCATGAGGGCATGTCGTCTTGACAAGGATAGTTGTATGAGCAAATCCCCTTTGCGAACCATTTTTGCAGCCTCGCTTCTCTGTGTAGGGATAAGCACATCAGTGGGGGCTGTAGAGCCAGGGGTGTATCTGTATAACTGGTTCGGGTTTATCGCACCGGAGACCCCAAAGGAGTTTGAGCAGGAAACCGGCACCAGAATTCATATGGATGCGTTCGACAGTGCCGAAATCATGCAGAGTAAAGTAATGGCTGGGCGCACGGGGTATGACGTGGTTGTGGCTACCTCCAATGTGTTGCCAAGCCTGATCCAGGCGGGAGTACTTCAGCCGTTGGATCGTAATCAACTGAGTAATTTGTCACACATCGATCCTGATATCTTGTCCCAGGTTGCGGTCAATGATCCGGGTAACCGCTACGCTGTGCCCTATTTATGGGGCACCACCGGCATTGGCTATGACGTTGATAAAGTCAAAGCGGCATTGGGTGATGATGCTCCGGTGAATAGCTGGGATTTGATCTTCAAAGAAGAAAACATCAGCAAACTCAAGTCGTGTGGTGTGGCAATGCTCGACTCTCCAAGTGAGATCATTTCGATTGCTTTGCATTACCTTGGGCTCCCTAGCAACAGTAGGAATCCGGATGATTACCAGAAGGCTCAAGCCCTGCTGTTAAAAATCCGCCCCTACGTCCTCTATTTCGACTCGTCCAGAATCGACTCTGACCTGGCTGATGGCAATATTTGTGCAGTTGTGGGATGGGCTAATGGTGCCCTTGCTGCCCAGGCCATCAACGAGAAGGCCAACACTGGACGCAAGATTGCCTACAGCCTTCCTCGCGAGGGAGCGCTGGTTTGGTCGGAAAATCTGGTTCTGTTAAAAGATGCTCCCCATCCAAAGGAAGGCATGGCGTTTATTAATTATATGTTGCGACCAAAAATTATTGCCAAGACCTCAAATCACACTCTGTATCCTAACGCTAATAAAGATGCCACTGAATTTGTTGAGCGGAAGCTACGCGACAATACTTGGGTTTACCCAGACAAAAAAACTGTTGCTACACTTATTCCACTTGAGCCACTGCCATTGAAACTGGAGCGAATCCGCACCCGGGTTTGGACCAAAGTGAAGAGTGGTACGTGATCTGACTGGGTTGTCGTCTTTGTTGTTCTGTGAGGATCTTTATTTTATATGAGGGTGCTATGGGTATTTACAGAGAAATTAAAAGCGAAATTAAAGAATTGGTAGTGCTGATAAAAATGACTGAGAGATATGAAGCGCTAATTGCAAATGGCTTTGTGTCGCTGGATAACCAGTCAGTTATTTTTAATGATCAACGGTTGGGCCGCATTGAAGAATTGCTCCGTAAGTATGATGTGGGTTTATAATTTAAGTTAATCTGTTTCGGCTTTATGTTGGTTTGTTGGCCTGCAAGCCGAGCGGGCTTTTCTGGGCTTTTCGGCTTGTCAATTTGAAGTGTTCTTTCTGTCAGTATTTGGCGGAGAAATATCAATTCGATCTTCAGGGCTCGGAGACGGATAAAGCTGATTCTTTCAAACCAACCAATATCCCCTGCGCCTAACAGTTCGGGCTCCTGAAGGGCGCCTGATAGGAAGGTTCTGTGTATGCAAGGCTGGTGCGTTTCCTGCGATAGCCCGCGTTTATTTGGAGCACCGGTAATCACGTAGGGAGCAGGGACAGCCCTTATCAGCCGACTTACTTGGGGGTTGTCACAGAGGTCCCAGGGAAGGAGAAAAATCATGTACCAAGGTGATTGCCAATGCTACTTGGAGTCGGACGAATACAAGGCTTACAAGGAGATTGAGGAGCAGATCGGCCACTGCACGCCCGAACAAGCCTGGGCCATGTATTACGTCTCGTTCGGGATGGTGCGTGAAAACATCGCCTTGGCAGTGATGGAACACATTGCCAGGGGTAACAAGGCACTGCTGGTTGAGTTCCCCGAACTTGCACCGGCTGAAAAGGGAGTTCACGAATCGAGCTAAGGCGGATCACGCAAGCCTTTGCAACGAAGAAGTCACCAGTCCTGGATCGCGACGGTGTCCACAGGCCTGTATCAGCGGTGGCCGACCAGAAAACGCAAAAGCCGCGCAATGCGCGGCTTTCTTGTTTGGTGGGCCCACACGGACTCGAACCGTGGACCAAAGGATTATGAGTCCTCTGCTCTAACCAACTGAGCTATAGGCCCTCAGTAGGCCGCGGATTATAGCGATGGTTTCTCGGCTGTGCTATCCGAAAAGTCTGAAACAGCTATACGAAGAAACGTCGCGGCGAATTCGTCGGGGGAAAGTGGCAGGCTGACGATGTAGCCCTGGATCTGTTCGCAGCCTTCGGCGGCGAGGAATTGCTGCTGGGCCTGGGTTTCGACGCCCTCGGCGATGACGGTGAATTGCATGCTGCGGCCCAGGGCAATGATCGCGCGAACAATCGCCGCGTCGTGCGGATCGTCTGGCAGGCCGCGGACGAAGGATTGGTCGATCTTGAGGATGTCCAGCGGCAGGCGTTTGAGGTAGCTCAGGGACGAATAGCCGGTGCCGAAATCGTCGATTGCCAGTTGCACGCCCAACCGTTTGAGTTGATGGAGCACCGCCAGCGCTTCTTCGGCTTGGCTCATGATGAAGTTTTCGGTGATCTCCAGTTGCAGGAGGTCGGGTTTGAGGCGGTTGTCCTTGAGCAATTGCTCGATCCGGCCGAGCAGGCTCGGTTGACGCAGTTGTGCGCCCGCGAGGTTGACCGAGAGCGGGCCGAGGCACTCATAGGCCTGATTCCACTCGCACATCTGCCGGCAGGCGGTCTCAAGTACCCAATCGCCAATTTGCAGGATCATGCCGTTTTCTTCGGCCAGGGGAATGAAGTGCTCGGGAGGCACGTCGCCGAAGGTGGGGTGATGCCAGCGAATCAGCGCTTCGGCGCCGACTAGTCGATGATCTTCGAGACTGATTTTGGGCTGGTAGTACAAAAACAGCTCATTGCGTTCGATGGCGCGCCGCAGTTCATGTTCCAGCGCCACGCGTTCGCTGGCCTGGGCGGTGAGGTCACGGGTGTAACTTTCAACCCGGTTACGGCCCTTGGCCTTGGAGCGATACATCGCTGCATCGGCGTTCTTGACCAGCGTGGCAACGTCGCAGCCGTCCTTGGGATACAGGCTGGTGCCGATGCTGGCGCTGATGAAAAATTCATGCTCACCGGCCTGGAAAGGGGCTGCGAAGCAGTTGAGCAGCTTGGTGGCAATGTTATCGGCGTCGCTGGACTGTTGCAGGCCGGGAAGCAGGATGATGAATTCGTCACCACCCAGCCGCGCCACGGTATCGATATCGCGCAGCTGTTCCTTGAGGCGCACGGCGATGCCTTTGAGCAGCAGGTCACCGACCGGGTGGCCGAGGCTGTCGTTGATGTGCTTGAAGCGGTCCAGGTCCAGGAACAGCACGGCGCCCTGGCCACCGTTTTCCTGCTGGTTGTTCAGCGCGGTCAGTAGTCTGCTTTCGAACAACGTGCGGTTCGGCAGGCCGGTCAGCGGGTCGTGGTGCGCCTGGTAGTCGAGTTTGGCCTGTGCGTGCTTGAGGCTGGAAATGTCTGCGAACACCGCAACAAAGTGAGTGATGAATTTATCTCGGTTGCGCACCGCGCTGATGGTCAGCCAGCTCGGGTAGAGCTCGCCATTCTTGCGTCGGTTGGAAATCTCGCCTTGCCAATGACCTTCGGCGGTCAATTGATGCCACATCGCCGCATAGAATGCGCTGTCGTGCAGGCCTGAGGCGAGCAGGCGAGGGGTGTGGCCCAGTGCTTCGCTCTCGTTGTAGCCGGTGATTTCGGTAAACGCGCGATTGACCGCGCTGATGTGTTGTTGGGTGTCGGTGATCAATACCCCCTCGGCGGTGCTCTCGAACACCGTGGCGGCCTGTTGCAGTTTCTCCTGCATCAGGTGCCGCTCGGTAATGTCCCGGGCGATGGTCAGCATGCAGTCTTCGTCGCCGATGGGCAGCGGACGGCTTGAAACCTCGCAGAGCCTGATCTGACCGTCTTTGCGGCGGATGTGGCAACTGAAGTCGCGGACGAAACCATCCCGGTGCAGCAACTCGAGCATCTGTTTGCGTTCGTTGAGATTGACCCAGATCCCCAGCTCCAGAGCTGACCGGTCCACGGACATCGCGCTGTTGAAACCGGTAATACGGCTGAAGCCTTCGTTGACCTCCAACAGCAAGCCGTCGCTCTGCCGGGACAGCAGTAAGCCGTCGGGGGAGGCATGAAAGGCCTTGGCGAATTTCTCTTCAGAGGTTTGCAGCTGTTGCTGGGTTTCCTTGAGCTGACTGATGTCCCGCACGACCACCACCAGGGCGGGGGTGGTATCGAGATCGAAAGGCTCGGCGGAAATCAGGCCGGTAAACACCTGGCCATTGCTGCGGCGAAAGGGCATCTCCAGGTTGCGGATGCTGCCGGCCTGCAGCCGCTGCAGCAAGCCCGGCCCCACGCCGGGTACGCCCCAGATGTTCAGGTCGGTGGCGGTCTGGCCAACGACTTCTTCGGCCTTGAGGCCGATCTGTTCCTCGAACGCTTCGTTGACTTCCAGCAGGCAACCGTCGGAAAGCCGCGCGATCACCAGAATGTCCGGGCATTGCTGGAATACCGAGGCGAACTTCTGCTCCGACAGGCGCAGAGCCTCTTCGGTGCGCTTGGCTTCGCTGATGTCGATCATCAGCCCGCGCAGTACCGGTTCATGGCCATGCTCGATCAGGCTGACGATATCGCGGACCCACAGGCAGCGGCCGTCAGCGGTGATGACCCGGTAATCGACACTGTGATCGCGCCCGGCCGCCACTTCACGGTCGCAGAAGGTTTGGGCCCGGGTCAGGTCTGCGGGATGGATGATGTTGCGCCAGAAGCCCGGAATCAGCCAATGGGCTAGGGGATAGCCAAGGAGATCCTGAGCATGGGGGGACACGTAGCTGTAGGTGTAATCGCTGATCTGCGCTTCCCAGGCGATGGCTGAAAGACTCTCCACCAGCCCGCGGTAATGGTATTCGCTGCTGCGCAGCTCCTGTTCCAGATCGACCCGACGAGCAATTTCCGAACTCAATCGGCGATTTATCCGGATAACCACTGCCAGCACGATCATCAGAAACAGTAGTCCTGGCAGGCCGTAAATCAGCACGTCGTACCAGAAGGTCCGATGATCCAGGACATTACCGACCCAATGTTCCTGGATGGCACTGATTTCACTCGGGGTCATGTCTGCCAGGACTTTGTCCAGAATACTGACCAGCAGTTTGTTGTTGGGGGGGACGGCCATCGCCAACTGGTAGCGATAGCGTGTTTCACCACTGACGTAGAGCCCGTCGAGCTTGAGCTGGCGCAGGCTCCAGACGCTGGAGGCAAGATCGCCCACTACGGCGTCCACTGCGTCGGTGGCAAGCGCCTGCAGCGCCGAGCTGACATTGGGCATCGCCACCAGATTCAGGTCGGGATGGTGGGTGCGTAACAGTTCATGGGGAGCGTAGTTTTCCACCACTGCGATTTTCAGCCCGTACAGGTCTTCGATTTTGCGCGGTTGGGGGCCTCCGACGTGAGCCAGAATGACAATCGGAAAGTCCAGGTAGGGGCGGGTGAAAGACAGATACGTTTGGCGTTCGGGGGTCGACATGATGCCCGGCAAGATGTCCAGTTTGCCTTGTTTGGCCTGTTGCAAGACTTCGGTCCAGCTGACCGGTTCGATGGGCGTGAGCTTGATGCCCAGCCGTTGACGGATGACGTTGATATAGTCCGCCGCCAGGCCCTGATAACGCCCATGTTCGTCGCGAAATTCAAACGGCGGCCACGACGCGTCCACGCCCAGGCGTAATTCCGGGTGAGCCGTCAGCCAGCTACGTTCTTCGTCGGTCAGAGTCAGCGCGCCAGCCGTTGCGGTCCAGGTCATCAGCGACAGCAAAAAAAGCACGGTCGGCAATCTGGGCATAACGGTCTCGTTATGGCTTGGGGGAATGTTTCGAGTGTAGACGGGCTATTCGGCGGGGGGGACGTGCGGGGCATTTAATCTGCATAAAGCAAAACCCCCGGCCTGGGCCGGGGGTTCTGTGATCACTCGTCGAGGAAGGAGCGCAAATGCTCGCTTCTCGTCGGGTGGCGCAGCTTGCGCAGCGCCTTGGCTTCGATCTGACGAATCCGTTCACGGGTCACGTCGAACTGCTTACCAACCTCCTCCAGGGTGTGGTCGGTATTCATGTCGATACCGAAGCGCATGCGCAGAACCTTGGCTTCACGGGCAGTGAGGCCGGACAGGACTTCGCGGGTCGCTTCTTTAAGGCTCTCAACAGTGGCGACATCGATTGGCGACTGCATGGTCGAGTCTTCGATGAAGTCACCCAGATGGGAGTCTTCGTCATCACCGATCGGGGTTTCCATGGAGATCGGCTCTTTAGCGATCTTCAATACCTTGCGGATCTTGTCCTCAGGCATTTCCATGCGTTCGCCCAGCTCTTCCGGGGTCGGTTCGCGACCCATTTCCTGCAACATCTGGCGGGAAATGCGGTTGAGTTTGTTGATCGTCTCGATCATGTGCACCGGAATACGGATGGTGCGGGCCTGGTCGGCGATCGAGCGAGTGATCGCTTGACGGATCCACCAGGTGGCATAAGTCGAGAATTTGTAGCCGCGGCGGTATTCGAACTTGTCTACCGCTTTCATCAAGCCGATGTTGCCTTCCTGGATCAGATCGAGGAATTGCAGGCCACGGTTGGTGTACTTCTTGGCGATGGAGATCACCAGACGCAAGTTCGCTTCTACCATCTCTTTCTTCGCGCGGCGGGCCTTGGCCTCACCGATCGACATGCGACGGTTGATGTCCTTGATCTCGGCGATCGTCAAACCGGTTTCGGTTTGCAGCGCGGTCAGCTTCTGCTGGCAACGAATGATGTCCGGTTGCAGGCGACCAATGGCTTCAGCGTATTTGCTTTTGCCTTTGGCCAGTGCATCGGTCCAGCTTTCGTCAACTTCGTTGCCCGGGAACTGGCGCAGGAAGTCGGCACGCGGCATGCGGGCATCACGAACACAAAGTTGCATGATCGCGCGCTCTTGCTGACGCAGGCGATCCAGGGCACTGCGAACACGCTCGACCAGGCCTTCGAATTGCTTCGGCACCAGTTTGATCGGCATGAACAGCTCAGCTAGAAGCACCAGCTCGGCAATTGCCAGCTTGTTGCCACGACCGTGCTTTTTCAGCGCCTTGCGGGTGATTTCCATCTGATCGGAGACAGCGCCAAAACGCTGTGCGGCGACGACCGGATCCGGACCGCTTTCGGCTTCTTCTTCGTCATCGCTCGCTTCGGCGTCATCGTCGTCGGTGTCGTCGTCCGCTTTCACGGCTTTCGGGTCGACAGGCGGTGGCACTTCGGCTGCTGGCGGCGCAATGCCGTCGTCCGGGTCGATATAACCGCTCAGGACGTCGGACAGGCGGCCACCTTCGGTGGTAACGCGAGTGTATTCGGAGAGAATATGGTCAACCGTGCCAGGGAAGTGCGCGATTGCGCCCATCACTTCGCGGATGCCCTCTTCAATACGCTTGGCGATTTCGATTTCGCCTTCACGTGTGAGGAGCTCTACCGTACCCATTTCACGCATGTACATGCGCACTGGGTCGGTGGTGCGACCAATGTCGGTCTCGACCGCTGCCAACGCTGCTGCTGCCTCTTCGGCCGCGGCTTCGTCGGTATCGGCGTCGGCCAGCATAAGGGAATCCTTATCTGGCGCAACCTCGAATACGTTGATCCCCATGTCATTGATCATGCGGATGATGTCTTCCACCTGTTCCGGATCTGAAATATCCTCCGGCAGGTGGTCGTTGACCTCCGCGTAAGTCAGGTAGCCCTGCTCACGACCAAGTGTGATCAACTCTTTGATACGAGACTGCTGTTGCGCTTTTCCGGACATAACACCCTATCCACTGAAGGTCTTGGCGGGCAAAAAACAAGCCGAGGATTATACCTGAGCTATGACCTCACGCGCCAGTTGAGGTCGGGCTTGATGCGGAAACATTGCGACTTAAAAGGTCGCGCAGTTGATTTTTCTCTTCGGCACTCAGCTCACTTTGACGTGCTTTTCGAAGAAGTTGTTCCAGGTTTCGCTCGCGTTGGCGGGCTGACAAGCTAGTAATGGTGTCGAAAAACTGTTGTTCAAGGTTATCTCCGTCAATCAGCCATTCCTTTTCTGCCAGTGCCTTGAGCAGACGGCCTTGTTCGGTGCCGTGCCAACGAGCAATCAACTGAAATGAGTTTAGCTTGGGATTCTTCTGTACGGCTTCGAGCAGGGCGACCAGCAGTTGCGTGTTGGTATGGTCTTCGGCCGCGAAGTGCCCGGCATCCTCGACTTTCTCGGCCAGTTGCGGGTGATGCAGCAGCGTGCGCAAGGCTGCCAGGGTGGGCGGCTCTACAGCGGCTGGCACCCGTGGTGCGCGGGGCTGGTCGCGATCGCCGCCGCGTTTACCATTTTTGTCCCACGGCTTCTTGTCCCATTTCTTGCCGCCTGCGCCGGGTTTCTTCGGCGTCCATTCCTGCTGCGGCACATACATCTCTTGTGCCTGCGGCTGATGGTAGTCGCTGTAATCCGGCATGGCGTCGTAATCGATGCCCGGGTCGTACGCCGGTGGCGCTTCCTGAGGCGCGCTGTGCACTAACTGGCTTACGGCTTCGCTATTGAGGCCAGTGATTTCACTCAGGCGTTGACGCATCAGGGTGCGCAGGTTGGCACCCGGGACCTTGTCGATCAGCGGCGCGGCGAGGGTGGCCATGTGGGCCTTGCCTTCGAGCGAGCGCGGGTCCGATTCCTCGGTCAGCTGTTGGAAAAAATAGTCCGCCAATGGCTGGGCATGCTGATTGATCCGTGCGCGGAAGGCGTCAGTGCCCTCGGAGCGAACCAGAGTGTCCGGGTCTTCGCCCTCGGGCAGGAACAGAAAACGCGCCCGGCGCCCGTCCTGCAGGCAGGGCAGCGTCGCTTCCAGCGCTCTCCACGCGGCGTTGCGGCCAGCCTGGTCGCCGTCGAAGCAGAACAGCACACTGGGTACTACGCGAAACAGCCGCTTCAGGTGCTCTTCACTGGTGGCGGTGCCCAGGGTGGCGACGGCATTGCGCAGGCCTTGCTGGGCGAGGGCGATGACGTCCATATAGCCTTCGACGACGATGATTTCGTCGAGGTTGCGGTTGTTCTTGCGTGCTTCATAAAGACCGTAGAGTTCCTGGCCCTTATGGAATACCGGGGTTTCCGGTGAGTTCAGGTATTTCGGCTTGTCGTCGCCCAATACCCGGCCGCCGAAAGCGATGATGCGCCCGCGACTGTCGCGGATCGGGAACATCACGCGATCGCGGAAGCGATCATAGCGCTTGCCGGTTTCGGCGTTTTCAATCAGCAGGCCGGCATCGATCATGGCTTTTTGTTGCAGGGTGTCGCTGCTCAGATGCTTGAATAGATTGTCCCAGCCGGGTGGAGCAAAACCGAGGCCGAAGTCCCGGGCGATCTCGCCGGTCAGGCCGCGACCTTTCAAGTAATCCACCGCCGCTTTGCGCGCCGGATGGCTTTTCAGGGCCTGGCGGTAAAAGTCGGCGGCAGCGGTGAGTAGCGGATACAGCGGCGAATCGGTGGGCTGCCGCGGTTTGTGCGGTCGGCCGCTTTCTTCGCGGGGGATTTCCATGCCGGCGGCTTTGGCCAGTTCTTCGACAGCCTGGACGAAATCCAGGTTGTCATGGTCCATCATGAAGCCGAGGGCGTTACCGCCAGCGCCGCAGCCAAAGCAGTAATAGAACTGTTTATCGGGGCTGACGCTGAAGGACGGGGTTTTCTCTTTGTGAAACGGGCAGCAGGCGGTGTAGTTCTTGCCGGCCTTTTTCATTTGCAGGCGCGAGCTGACCACATCGACGATGTCGGTACGGTTCAGAAGGTCGTCAATGAAGCTCTGGGGAATTAGCCCGGCCATGGCGTTCTCGTCATCTGCGCTGAAATGGACCCAAAGCGAAGGGCGGCCGAACGCGGGTCGTTGTTTGAGGCGCGCAAAATGTGCGGCTCGACCGTGTCGTCTGCGTAATCGCTGTCGGGAAGTGTATCTGCCGAAAATCCACTGACGTTAGTACCAATCAGTAATCGACTATTTGAAAGTGTTGCGCTGAGTCCGGCAGCGGCCAGTCAATGGCCTCGGATAGCTCATAAGCGGGCACGCAAGAAAGTGCCTTGGGCTGATCGTCGTGAGAGGAATCAGTGGGTGTGCTCGTCAGTAGCCTTGAAAGGCTCGTCAGAAAAGACGTGCACCGCTGGCAAAAGAGCCAGGTCTGACGCTGTGAAGCAGATTTGTCTCGGTCGCGTCTGCGGCTTTGACGGTGAAGCATCAAGCGATGTCCGCAAATGCCATTAGCCCGGCTGAGGGCCGGGCTTGGCAGAAGCTTGCTACGATCGTCTGTGTATTAGTACAGACGAACGGCGCGGCGCTGTTCGCGCTGTACTTTCTTGGCGTGACGCTTAACAGCGGCTGCTGCTTTGCGCTTACGCTCAGAAGTAGGCTTCTCGTAAAATTCGCGGCTACGAACTTCAGCCAGTACACCGGCTTTTTCGCAGGAGCGCTTGAAACGACGCAGAGCTACGTCGAAGGGTTCGTTCTCTTTAACTTTGACGGCTGGCATCCAGAGCTACCTTCATTCATTACCGGGGTCAACATCCTCGCGGCAAAAGAGCACTTGAAGACGTCGGTTTTTAAGGGTTGCGGATGTTAACCCCTCATCGCTCGGAATGCAAAGCCTCTGATCGAAAACCGCTGGCCGGGGCATCACGCGGCGACTATTATGCGCGCCTTCGAATTCAGCCTCTACAAGGCGCAAACCCATGCTAGTACTGGGATTAGAAACCTCTTGCGACGAAACCGGTGTCGCACTTTACGACAGTGAACGCGGGTTGTTGGCCGACGCGCTGTTCAGTCAGATCGACCTGCACCGCGCCTATGGTGGCGTGGTGCCGGAGCTGGCCTCGCGCGATCACGTCAAGCGCATGCTGCCCTTGATCCGTCAGGTGCTGGCCGAGGCCGACTGCGTGACGACCGAAATCGACGCCATCGCTTATACCGCAGGCCCCGGCCTGGTCGGAGCCTTGCTGGTGGGGGCTTCCTGCGCCCAGGCACTGGCCTTCGCCTGGGGCATTCCGGCCTTGGGTGTGCACCACATGGAAGGTCACCTGCTGGCGCCGATGCTGGAGTCGCAACCACCAGAGTTCCCGTTCGTCGCTTTGTTGGTGTCGGGTGGTCATACGCAACTGGTTCAGGTCGACGGAATTGGCCAATACACGCTCTTGGGCGAGACCCTCGACGATGCTGCCGGTGAAGCCTTCGACAAGACTGCGAAGATGATGGGCCTCAATTATCCGGGCGGTCCGGAGATCGCTCGCTTGGCGGAACAAGGGCTTGCAGGACGTTTCGTCTTCCCTCGTCCGATGTGTGATCGTCCCGGCCTGGATTTCAGCTTCAGCGGTTTGAAAACCTTCGCCCTGAACACTTGGCAGCAAAGCGTCAGCGCCGGGGACGACGGCGATCAAGCCCGTTGCGACATCTCGCTGGCGTTCCAGCAGGCCGTGGTGGAGACTTTGACTATCAAGTGCAAGCGTGCCCTGAAACAGGCGGGTCTCAAGCGTCTGGTGATCGCAGGAGGCGTCAGCGCCAACAAAGCGTTGCGGTCTTCACTGGAGAAAATGCTCGGCGATATGAAGGGCGATGTGTTTTATGCCCGTCCAGAGTTTTGCACCGACAACGGCGCGATGATTGCGTTTGCCGGCTGCCAGCGCTTGCAGGCCGGTCAGCATGAAAGCCTGGCGATCAGCGTGCAGGCGCGCTGGCCGATGGAGCAGCTGTCGGCGCTGTGATGAGCGGCGCTCATGTGCGGTATTTAAAAATGCCGTTCGCGCCCGGCAAACAGGTCGCGTAGATTGCCGCGATGACGCCAGACGATCAGTCCCGTGAGCGCGCTCATGGGCAGCAGCGCCGCCGGTTCTTGCCAGGCCAGCAGCGGTAGGGTCAGAGGTGTGGCAATCAGGGCGGCGAGTGAGCTGGTGCGGGTCAGGTAGAAGGTCAGCAGCCAGGCGCAGACCGCCAGCAGCGCGGCGGGCGGATAGAACCCCAGTAGCATGCCGGCGGCGGTGGCGACACCCTTGCCACCGCGAAAGCGGAAGTACAACGGAAACAGGTGGCCGATGACGGCGCAGACGCCGATCCAGGCCTGATCTTGTAGCGAAAGCCCCGCCACGCCTGCGATTAGTACTGGCAGCAGGCCTTTGCAGAGGTCGCCGAGCAACGTCAGGGTGGCGAGTTTCTTGCCGGCCAGACGCAACATGTTGGTGGCACCGGCATTGCCCGAGCCACTCATTCGCGGATCGGGGTTACCGGTCAGGCGGCTGAGCAAAATGGCGAAGGACAGAGAGCCGAGCAGGTAGGCGAGGATCGCCAGTAACCAAAACATGCTAACTATTCCGGGCGAGGACGCCCTGATTCTAACGGCGCATTGCGCCCTTGTCGTGCAGCGGAGAGAAGTGCTTGGACAGAGTGTTTATCGAGGGCCTGGAAGTCGACACCGTGATTGGTGCCTACGACTGGGAACGAGGCATCCGACAGTGTCTGCGACTTGATCTGAGCTTCGCCTGGGACAATCGGCCGGCCGCCGCTGGTGATGACCTGACCCTGGCGCTCGACTACGCGAGCGTTTCGTCACGCATCCAGGCGTTCGCCGAGCAGGCGCAGTTCCAGCTGGTCGAGACCTTTGCCGAGCGTTTGGCAGAAGTGCTGATGAGCGAATTCAAAATCACCTGGATGCACCTCAAGCTGACCAAGCCAGGTGCCGTCCCGGCGGCCACAGGCGTGGGCGTGGAGATCGAGCGCGGATGTCGCTGACTCAGGTGTATCTTGGGCTCGGTAGCAATATCGAGCGCGAAACCCATTTGCAGGCTGGCCTGGACGCCCTGGCGGGTTTTCTGGTTGATATGCGCTGCTCGGCGGTATTCGAAAGCCAGTCGGTGGGGATCAAGAGCGGGCCGTTTTTCAACTTCGTGGTCTCGGCCTTCACCGATCTGCCGCTGATGGAGCTGGATCGACGGTTGAAATTCATCGAAGCGGATAACGGCCGCTACGCGCCGGACCGCAAGGGCTTGCCGCTGGATATCGACGTGCTGCTCTTTGGCGATCTGGTGGGCAACTTCGACGGCTTGATCTTGCCGCGCGCAGAGATTCTGAAAAATGCCTTCGTGCTGTGGCCGTTGTCGCTGATTGCGCCGGATAGGGTGCATCCGGGTGTAGGCAAGAGCTTTGCGGTTTTGTGGGATGAGGCGCAGATCGATCAGGTGCTGGCGCCGGTGGCTTTTGAGTGGCGTGGAGAGCAATTGACCCCTTTGAATTTGCTGTGAGGCGGATGACGCTATCGCGGGCAAGCCTCGCTCCTACAAGGCACCGTTCACACTATCGGCGCCAACCTGTAGGAGCGAGGCTTGCCCGCGAAGCTTTTCAGGCAGACGCCGCTTCTTTGTAAGCCTTCAACGCCTTGAGCCGTTCACGCTTGATCGCCTCGCCCAACTCCGGTCCCTTGAAGCCCTTCTCCAGCAACGGCTGAACCGCAACGCTTCGCGCCGCAGTTGCCGCGCCTCGCAAATAATCCGCCTGTGGATAACTTCGCTGCTCCAGCCCCTTGCGCCCACGCGCGTCCATCTCGCACGCCGCGATAAATTCCTCAAAGCGCTGAGGTCGACGATAGACGTCGAAACTCTGCAGCAACTCCAGCAAGGTCGACGGCTTAAGCTCCAGAGCGCGATGGCCATGGGTATGATATTTGCCCACCAGCAGCGCCAGTTCCTGGCAGTCCTTCGGTGCCTTGAAACGCTCGTTGACCGCTTTGATCAGCTTCAGGCCTTTGTGCTCGTGGGCAATGTGGCGGGGCCATTCTTCCTCGGGCGTCAATCCTTTGCCCAGGTCATGCAGCAAGCAGGCCCAGCGTACGGTCAGCGGTTGTTGGTGCCGCGCCGCTTGCTCCAGCACGCTCAGGGTATGCACGCCCGTATCGATTTCCGGGTGATGGGCTGCGGGTTGCGGTACACCGAACAGCGCGTCGACTTCCGGCATCAGTACCTTGAGAGCACCGCATTCGCGCAGCACCTCGATGAATACTTGGGGTTGGTCTTCCATCAGCGCACGGGCGATTTCTTTCCAGCTGCGTTCCGCGGTCAATACCTCCAATTCACCTGATTCGCTGAGTTGACGCATCAGCTCCAATGTCTCGGGGGCAACGGTGAAACCCAGTTCCGCATAACGCGCGGCGAAGCGGGCAACGCGCAGAACACGGAGCGGATCTTCGGCGAACGCGGGGGAAACGTGACGAAGCAGGCGAGCCTCGAGGTCCCGCTGGCCATGGTAGGGGTCGGTCAGGTTCTGCTGGTTGTCTTCAGCCATGGCGTTGATCGTCAGGTCGCGACGAATCAGATCTTCTTCGAGCGTGACGTCGGGGCTGGCGTGAAAGATGAAGCCGCCGTAGCCGCGCCCGTTTTTGCGTTCGGTGCGGGCGAGGGCGTATTCCTCACCGCTTTTGGGGTGAAGAAATACCGGGAAATCCGCGCCCACTGGACGAAAGCCCTTGGCGAGCATTTCTTCAGTGGTGGCGCCTACAACGACCCAGTCGATATCGGTAACCGGTTTGCCCAGCAGGCGATCGCGGACCGCTCCACCGACTTTATAAATCTGCATAAAAAACCTCCGTTAGCCCGACAGAATAACCTTTGCGTCGAACTTCCGGAGGCAGAAACAGGATCAAAGATGAATGACTGCCAGGTCCAGCCGGCCGTAATCCCCCTCGCCATGTTCGCCTCTGGGCGGAACATGGTGGGTTTTCATCACCTGATCCCCTTGCAGGGTTTCCAGGTGAATGTCGAAGCCCCAGAGGCGGTGCAGGTGTTTGAGCACTTCGTCAGTGGAATCGCCCAGCGGTTTGCGGTCGTGTTGCTGGTGGCGCAAGGTCAGGGAGCGGTCGCCACGCCGGTCGATGCTGTAGATCTGTATGTTGGGTTCGCGATTGCCCAGGTTGTATTGCGCCGCCAGGGTTTCACGAATGGTTCGATAGCCGTCTTCGTCGTGTATCGCCGGAACCAGCAGATCGTCCTTCTGATCGTCATCAAGGATGCTGAACAGCTTCAGGTCGCGAATCACCTTGGGCGACAGGTACTGCAGGATAAAGCTCTCGTCCTTGAAGCTACTCATGGCGAATTTGATGCTGGGCAGCCAGTCGGTGCCGGCGATTTCCGGAAACCAGCGATAGTCCTCTTCGGTGGGTTGTTCGCATATCCGGCGGATATCGCGATACATGGCAAAACCCAGGGTGTAGGGGTTGATGCCGTTGTAGTAGGGGCTGTCGAAGCCGGGTTGAAAGACCACGCTGGTATGGGAAGTCAGGAATTCCATCATGAAGCCATCGGTGACGAGGCCTTCGTCATACAAGTCGTTCATCAAGGTGTAGTGCCAGAACGTGGCCCAGCCTTCGTTCATCACCTGGGTTTGGCGCTGCGGGTAAAAATACTGGGCGATCTTGCGCACGATGCGCACGATTTCGCGCTGCCAGGGCTCCAGCAACGGGGCGTGCTTTTCGATGAAGTACAGGATGTTTTCCTGAGGTTCGGCGGGGAAGCGTGCGTTGTCCTTGTCGCTGTACTTGTCCGCGCCTTTTGGAATGGTCCGCCACAAATCGTTGATCTGCTTCTGCAGATGCTCTTCCCGATCCTTCTGCCGACGGCGTTCTTCTTCGGCGGAAATCGGATAAGGGCGTTTGTAACGGTCGACGCCGTAATTCATCAACGCATGGCAGGAGTCGAGCAAGTCCTCTACCGCGTCGATGCCGTGGCGTTCTTCGCACTGCATGATGTACTGCTTGGCGAACACCAGGTAATCGATGATCGAGCTGGCGTCGGTCCAGGTGCGGAACAGGTAGTTGCCTTTGAAGAAACTGTTATGGCCATAGCAGGCGTGGGCCACCACCAGAGCCTGCATGCAGATGGTGTTTTCTTCCATCAGATAGGCGATGCAAGGGTCCGAGTTGATCACAATCTCGTAGGCCAGCCCCATCTGGCCGCGGCTGTAGGATTTTTCGGTGCTGAGGAAGTGTTTGCCATAGGACCAATGGTGATAACCCAGGGGCATGCCGACAGAGGCATAGGCGTCCATCATCTGCTCGGCGGTGATCACTTCGATCTGGTTGGGATACGTATCCAACGCGTAGCGAGCCGCGAGACGACTGATTTCGCGGTCGTAGGCCTGGATCAGCTCGAACGTCCATTCGGAGCCGGTGGAAATGGGTTGGCGCTTCTGCTCTTTGGCGGTCATGTCACTAACCTGCGCTGGAAGAGTTCACGGAAGACCGGGTAGATATCCCCGGCCGAAACCAGTTGCTGCTGGGCAAAAGTGTCAGAGAAGGCTTCGGCGATGCGTTCGTACTCGAACCACAGGGCCTGGTGTTCGCGCGGGGTAATCTCAACATAAGTGTAGTACTGCACGAACGGCATGATCTGGTTGATCAGGATATCGCGGCAGATGGGGGAGTCGTCGTTCCAGTTATCGCCGTCGGATGCCTGGGCGGCGTAGATGTTCCACTCATTGCTCGGGTAACGCTCGGCCATGATCTCCTGCATCAGTTTCAGGGCGCTGGAGACGATGGTGCCGCCGGTTTCCCGTGAGTAGAAAAACTCTTCCTCATCCACTTCACGTGCGCTGGTGTGGTGGCGGATGAACACGACATCGATTTTGTCGTAGTTTCGCTTGAGGAACAGGTACAGCAGGATGAAGAAGCGTTTGGCGATGTCCTTGGTCGCCTGGGTCATGGAGCCGGACACGTCCATCAGGCAGAACATCACTGCTTTGGAGCTGGGGTTCGGCTGCTTGATCAGCAGGTTGTACTTGAGGTCGAAGGTGTCGAGAAAGGGCACCCGGTGGATGCGTGCGCTGAGTTTCTCGATTTCTGCTTCGAGCTCCTGGATATCGCCGAAGTTGTCCGGTTCTTCCCGTTTAAGCCGCAGCAGTTCCTCTTTGACTTCGCGCAATTTCGCCCGACTGCTTCCGGACAGGGCGATGCGCCGGGCATGGGCCGAACGTAGCGTGCGGATAATGTTGATCCGCGACGGGTTGCCCTCGTTGCTGATGCCCGCGCGTACGGTCCTGAAGGTGTCGGTGCCGGTCAGGTGGCGTTTGACCAGGTTAGGCAGTTCAAGGTCCTCGAACATGAATTCGAGGAATTCCTCCTGAGTGATCTGGAAGACGAACTCGTCCATCCCTTCACCCGAGTTGCCGGCCTTGCCGGGGCCTCTGCCACCGCCACCCCCTGGCGGACGGGCTATGTGCTCGCCGCTGATGAACTCTTTATTGCCTGGGTGCACGATGGTCTGCTTGCCACCACGGCCGTGGTGAAGCACTGGCTCGTCGATGTCGCGGCCGGGAATGCTGATTTGCTCGCCGTGCTCCATATCGGTAATAGAGCGCCGGCTGACCGCCTCCTCGACAGCCTTTTTGATGTGATCACGGTAGCGCCGCAGAAAACGCTGACGGTTTACCGTGCTCTTGTTCTTGCCATTGAGACGTCGGTCGATCACATAGCTCATGACTGCTCCTTAGAAGCTGTCCTGAAAGGGGCGAGCGTTAAACGCAGCAAGGGCGAGTGCCTGAGGGTGTTCACGCTCCCCCAAGCGCTTTGGGTGCTGCCTGAATCTCGCTACCGAATTTCGGACACCTCCAGAGGCCTGTGTAACAGAAAAACCGTAAACAGGCCTCGGGCTAACGACAACCGGTCTGACCGGCAGCGGGTTACTGTGATTTTCTGACCCGCAGGTACCACTCGGACAGCAGTCGTACCTGTTTGTCGGTATAGCCCCGCTCGACCATCCGTGTGACGAAGTCGTTGTGCTTCTGCTGGTCCTCTTTGCTGGCCTTGGCGTTGAAGCTGATGACCGGCAGCAGGTCCTCGGTGTTGGAGAACATTTTCTTCTCGATGACCACCCGCAGTTTTTCGTAGCTGAGCCAGGTTGGGTTCTTGCCGTTGTTGTTGGCTCGGGCGCGCAGTACGAAGTTGACGATTTCGTTGCGGAAATCCTTCGGATTGCTGATGCCGGCCGGTTTTTCGATTTTCTCCAGTTCTTCGTTCAGGGCTACGCGGTTGAGGATTTCGCCGGTTTCCGGATCGCGGTATTCCTGATCCTGAATCCAGAAGTCGGCGTACAGCACGTAGCGATCGAAGATGTTCTGGCCGTACTCGCTGTAAGACTCGAGATAGGCAGTCTGGATCTCCTTGCCGATGAATTCGATATAACGCGGCGCCAGGTACTCTTTCAGGAAGCGCAGATAGCGTTCGCGGGTCTCGGCCTGGAACTGTTCCTGTTCGATCTGCTGTTCCAGCACGTAAAGCAGATGTACCGGGTTGGCGGCGATTTCGTGTGGATCGAAGTTGAAGACCTTCGACAGAATCTTGAAGGCGAAGCGGGTCGACAGACCGTTCATGCCTTCGTCGACACCCGCGGCGTCGCGATATTCCTGGATCGACTTGGCCTTCGGATCGGTGTCCTTGAGGTTTTCGCCGTCATACACGCGCATCTTGGAGTAGATGTTGGAGTTTTCCGGCTCCTTGAGGCGCGACAGCACGGTGAACTGCGCCAGCATCTTCAGGGTGTCCGGCGCGCAATGGGCCTTGGCCAGGGAGCTGTTGAACAGCAGCTTGTCGTAGATCTTCACTTCGTCGCTGACCCGCAGGCAGTATGGCACTTTGACGATGTAGATCCGGTCGATGAACGCTTCGTTGTTCTTGTTGTTGCGGAAGGTGTGCCATTCCGATTCGTTGGAGTGAGCCAGCAGGATCCCGGTAAACGGAATCGCCCCAAGGCCTTCGGTACTGTTGTAGTTGCCTTCCTGGGTGGCCGTCAGCAATGGGTGCAGCACCTTGATCGGTGCCTTGAACATTTCGACGAACTCCATCAGGCCCTGGTTGGCCCGGCACAGCGCCCCCGAGTAGCTGTAGGCATCGGCGTCGTTCTGCGGGAACTCTTCCAGTTTGCGAATATCGACCTTGCCCACCAGTGCCGAGATGTCCTGGTTGTTTTCATCTCCCGGCTCGGTTTTCGCGACCGCAATCTGGTTGAGGATCGACGGATAGAGTTTCACTACGCGGAACTGGCTGATGTCGCCGCCGAATTCGGCCAGACGCTTGGTGGCCCATGGCGACATGATGGTATTGAGATAGCGCCGGGGAATGCCGAAGTCTTCCTCGAGGATCGCGCCATCTTCCGTGGCGTTGAACAGACCCAGGGGGGACTCGAAAACCGGGGAGCCCTTGATCGCGTAGAAAGGCACTTTCTCGATCAGCTGTTTGAGCTTTTCGGCCAGGGACGATTTACCGCCACCGACAGGGCCAAGCAGGTAGAGGATCTGTTTCTTTTCTTCCAGGCCCTGAGCGGCATGGCGGAAATACGACACGATCTGGTCGATGCATTCTTCCATCCCGTGGAAGTCTTCAAAGGCCGGATAGCGGCGGATCACCTTGTTGGAGAAAATTCGCGACAGCCTCGAGTTGGTCGAGGTGTCGAGCAGCTCCGGTTCACCGATGGCCAGCAAGAGTCGCTCGGCCGCGGAAACGTAGGCGCTGCGGTCCTTTTTGCACAGCTCCAGGTACTCTTGCAGCGAGAGTTCTTCCTGGCGCGTGGACTCGAAGCGTTGTTGGAAGTGGCTAAAGATACTCATGACGTCACCTCGCTCGATACGTGGAGCCGACGCCGGATCAGTCAGTCGATGCTGGCAAGCAACTGAATATGCAGTTGCTGTTTACCCCCCAGAACACCTCCGGGGTATAAACCCCGAAAGCTACTCCCGATGACCCGTGCGCCGGTGTACCGGCTCTCCCCTGTTTTGGATGGCCTGCGCTTAAGGATAGTTGGGAATTCGGGAGGTAAAGGCGAGATACGTAATTAGTTGTGGCAGACCGTTCGTCTGCCACCGTGCGAGCCCACGGTAGCCGGGGCTTGTGCGTTACAAAAAATTATTCGGAAGTACCTTGCGCCGTTTCCGAAGGATAAGTCGTACGCCACAGCTCAAAACCGCCGTCCATGCTGTAGACGTCGGAGAAGCCCTGGCTGATCAGGTAAGCGGCGGCACTTTGGCTGGAATTACCGTGGTAGCAGACCACCACAGTTGGCGCGTCGAGGTCGGCGGCACGGATGAAATCCGCGATGGAATGGTTGTCCAGATGCTTCGAGCCGACGATGTGCAGCGCGGCAAAAGTTGCCGGGTCGCGGACATCGACCACCACCGCGCCTTGTTCGCGCAGGGCCTGGGCCTGTTCTGGGGGGATACGTTTGAATTCGCTCATGGCGGGCTCCTGTGGCTCGGCTGAAAGCGCAGTCTAGCGCGGGACGCTGGCTGACGTTTGTTCGGGAATAGAGGTGGCGACTGGTGGCCGAACGTGGCCATGGGCGTCGCATTTGCATTGCAGGCGTTCGCCAGTGTCAACGTTCATCAGGGTCATGGCACCGCCCCAGACGCATCCGGTGTCGAGCGCAAACAGACCCGGCTCGTTGCACTGGCCTTCGAGTGCCGCCCAATGGCCGAAGATGATCTTCAGGCCTTTGGTCTTGCGTGCCTTGTGCCTGAACCACGGCGCATAACCCGGCGGTGCGGTGTCGATGCCTTCCTTGCCTTTGAGATCGAGTTTGCCGTCGCTGGTGCAAAAGCGCATCCGGGTTAAATAGTTGGTGATGACTCGCAGGCGGGCCGCGCCTTTGAGGTCATTGTCCCATTTCACCGGTTCGTTGCCGTACATGCCGTCCAGGTAAGGTGCGAAGCGGTTGTCGTCACGCAGGGCTTCTTCGACTTCGGCGGCACACTTCAAGGCTTTGCGCAGCGACCACTGTGGCGGGATACCGGCATGGACCAAGGCGATATCGCGCTGTTCGTCGTAATGCATGAGCTTTTGTTGCCGAACCCACTCCAGCAGCTCCGGGCAATCGGGTGCTTCAAGAATCTCGCGCAGAGTGTCGGCTTTCTTCAGGCGCTCGATGTTGTGCCCGACCGCCAGCAAGTGCAGGTCATGGTTACCGAGTACGCAGATCAGCGATTCGCGGATGCTATAGAGGAAGCGCAAGGTTTCCAGCGACTGTGGGCCACGGTTGACCAGATCGCCCACCAGCCACAAACGGTCCCGGGCCGGGTCGAAGGCGACTTGCTTGAGCAGGCATTGCAGCGGTTCAAGGCAACCTTGTACATCGCCGACGGCATACGTCGCCATCAGTGCAGCGCTCCGGGTACCGCCAGGCGGAACGGCGCGATGATGGCGTCGAAGTGCTTACCATCGTCGGCGAGCATCTGGTAGGTGCCCTGCATGGTGCCGACTTTGGATGTCATGACGGTGCCGCTGCTGTAAGTGTGGCTCTGGCCAACGTCGATCAACGGTTGTTGGCCGACGACGCCTGCACCGCGAACCTCCTCGACATGCCCGTCACCGTCGGTGATCACCCAGTGCCGGGACAGCAGCTTGGCGGGTACCAGGCCATTGTTGTGCACGGTGATGGTGTAGGCGAAGGCAAAGCGGTTGTGCTCGGGTTGCGATTGTTCTGCCAGATAGCGGGTGACGACGCTGACGTCGACCTGATAACGAGGATCGGACATGCAAAAGGCCTTAGAAACGAAGCGGGACGCGGGGCATAGCTGATGAAGATCAGTCTAGGCCAAGTATCGGGTAGTAAACCAGAGTGGCGTCCTACCCGATAGCGCTCATCGCCTGTCAGTCGGTGGCAGGCTTTTGTAGGGCTTGTTCGCTGAGCTTGTCGGCCAGGCGCACGAAGGCAGCCAGGTCGAGCTGCTCGGGGCGCAGGCTGCCATCGACGCCAGCGGCTTCGATTTCAGCGTTGCTCAGCAACAGTTTCAGCGTGTTGCGCAGGGTTTTGCGGCGCTGGTTGAAGGCTTCGCGCACGACGCGCTCCAGCAGGCGATGGTCCTTGGCCGGGTGCGGCAGCACCGCGTGGGGCACCAGGCGCACGATCGCGGAATCGACCTTCGGCGGAGGATTGAACGCGCCTGGGCCGACGTTGAACAGATGCTCGACCCGGCAATGGTACTGAACCATGATCGACAGACGCCCCCAGTCTCCGCCACCTGGACCCGCCGCCAGACGCTCGACCACTTCTTTTTGCAGCATGAAGTGCATGTCGCGAATCAGGTTGGCGTTGTGCAACAGGTGAAAGATCAGCGGCGTAGAGATGTTGTACGGCAGGTTGCCGACCACTCGCAGGCTGTTCGGCGCGGCGTTCAGGCTGTTGAAGTCAAACTTCAGTGCGTCGCCCTGATGCAGGTTGAAGTTGCTCTTGTCGGCGAACTGCTGGTTGAGGATCGGGATCAGGTCCTTGTCCAGCTCTACTACGTCCAACTGGGCGCCGCTGTTGAGCAGGCCTTTGGTCAGCGCACCCTGGCCCGGGCCGATTTCCAGCAGGCGGTCTTCGGGTTTGGCGTGAATGGAGCGCAGGATGCGGTCGATAACGCCGGCATCGTGCAGGAAGTTCTGGCCGAAGCGCTTGCGCGCCCGGTGCTGGTAATGCTCGGTCATAAACGGGTCTCGGCCATCTGGTAGGCGGTTTCCAGGGCGACTTGCAGGCTGCCGGTGTCGATTTTGCCGCTACCGGCCAGGTCCAGGGCGGTGCCGTGGTCGACCGACGTGCGGATGATCGGCAAGCCGAGGGTCACGTTGACTGCCGCGCCGAAGCCTTTGTATTTCAGCACGGGCAGGCCCTGGTCGTGGTACATCGCCAGCACCGCGTCGCAGTGCTCCAGATATTTGGGGGTAAACAGAGTGTCGGCGGGCAGGGGGCCGCGAAGGTCCATGCCCTCGCCGCGCAGGCGCTCTAATGTAGGTTCGATGATGTCGATTTCTTCATGGCCCAGGTGACCGCCTTCACCGGCGTGCGGGTTAAGCCCGCAAACCAGGATGCGTGGCTGGGCGATGCCGAATTTCTCTTGCAGGTCGGTATGCAGAATCCGTGTGACCCGCTCCAGACGCTCCGGCGTGATCGCGTCGGCAATCTCACGAAGGGGCAGGTGAGTGGTGACCAGCGCCACGCGCAAGCCGCGGGTGGCGAGCATCATCACCACTTGTGCGGTGTGGGTCAGGTCTGCGAGAAATTCCGTGTGCCCGGAAAAGGCGATCCCGGATTCGTTGATCACACCCTTGTGCACAGGGGCGGTGATCATGCCGGCAAAATGCCCGTCCAGACAGCCCTGGCCAGCGCGGGTCAGGGTTTCCAGCACGAAAGCCGCATTGGCCTTGTCCAGTTGCCCGGCGGTGACCCTGGCGTTGAGTGGCGTATCCCACACATACAGGCTGTTGGCGGGTGCAGGAGCGTTCGGCCAGTTGTCCGGCGTTACCGGTAGCAGATCGACAACCACGCCCAGCTGCGCGGCCCGCTCGAGGAGCAGGTCGCGGCTGGTAATGGCAATCAGAGGGTGTGGCTGAGCTTGCGAGGCGAGCAGCAGGCACAGGTCGGGACCTATGCCGGCTGGTTCGCCGGGGGTCAACGCGAAACGCTTGGGTTTCACTGCGTTGCCTGGTCTGCACCAGGGAGCTTGATTTCTACATACGCTTCGTCACGGATCTGACGCAGCCAGGTTTGCAGCTCTTCGTCGTATTTGCGGTTACGCAGTACGGTCATCGCTTGCTGTTCACGGGCCTGGGTGGTGCTGTCGGTGGCGCGGCGACCAAGGACTTCCAGGACGTGCCAGCCATACTGGGTCTGGAACGGCTTGGACAGCTGACCTTGTGGGGTCTTGGCCATCACTTCGCGGAATTCAGGCACCAGGGCGTTCGGGTCGATCCAGTTAAGGTCACCACCGTTGAGGGCGGAACCCGGATCTTCCGAGAAGCTTTTCGCCAGTTCGCCGAAATCTTCGCCTGCTTCGATTCGGGTGTAGAGCGACTGAGCCAAAGCCTTGGTTTTTGCTTCGTCGCGGATAGGGCTCGGTTTGACCAGGATGTGACGCACATGAACTTCGTCACGCACCTGGGCTTCGCCGCCACGTTTGTCGAGGATCTTCAAAATGATGAAGCCGCCCGGGGTGCGCATAGGCTGGGTCACATCGCCAACGGCCATGGTGCCCAGCAGGCGATCGAACGGAGGTGGCAGTTGAGCGGCTTTACGCCAGCCCATGTCGCCGCCTTCCAGCGCGGTTTCGCTGGCGGATTTGGCGATTGCCAACTGACCGAAGTCAGCGCCTTGCTTGAGTTGCTGGTAAACCGCGTCGGCTTGTTTGGCGGCATTCTGAATGGCGTCGGAGTTGGCGCTTTCCGGCGTAGGAATCAGGATGTTGGCCAGACGGAACTCTTCGGACAGCTGCATCTTGCCCAGGTCGGACGCCAGGAAGTTCTTCACTTCCTGCTCGGACACCTGAATACGTTCAGCTACACGGCGCTGACGCACACGGCTGATGATCATTTCGCGGCGGATCTGGTCACGAGCGTCGTCATAAGACAGGCCGTCGCGAGCCAGGGCGGCGCGAAATTGTTCGATCGACATGTTATTGCGCTGGGCAATGGTGCCGACTGCCTGGTTCAGTTCTTCATCGGTGATGCGGATGCCGGAGCGTTCGCCGATCTGCAGTTGCAGGTTTTCGACGATCAGACGCTCGAGCACCTGCTGATCCAGCACACCCGCAGGCGGTACGGCAGCACCTCGTTTGGCGATGGTTTGCTGAACTTCATGGACGCGCTGGTCCAGTTGGCTCTGCATGACCACGTCGTTGTCGACGATGGCCACCACTTTATCGATGGACTGCACCGCGGCGTTGGCCGCGGTACCCAGGAACAGCGCGCCCAGCATCAGCGGGCGCAAACAATCAGAAAGCTTGGTCTTCACGTTCACGATAACCTTGGATGCCTTTGTCGAGGAAGCTCTCTACTTTGGTGCCCATGACACCGCCGAGGCCCTTCAGAACAATTTGGAGGAAGATGCCGTGGTCGCCTTTTTCGTTTTCCGGAGCGTTCTGACTGGACTCGTCATACGCAACCCAGTAACGGTTGATCAGGCGCAGTTTCCAGCAGCAGTTGTCGTACTCGAAACCACCGAAGGCTTCCAGGGTACGGTTGCGGTTGTAGTCATACTGCCAGCGGCTGATAGCGTTCCATTGAGGCACGATCGGCCAGATCACCGAGAAGTCGTGCTGTTTGATCTTGTAGTAGTCCTTCACGTAGTTCGCGTCACCCGGAGAACCGTAGTCGCCACCGCCCACCGACCATCGGCCGGTATTCTGGTCGTAACGTACCTGGTCATTGCGATAGCGATAACCGGCGTTGATGACCTTGTTCGGGTTGTCTTCAGGCTGGTAGTGGAACATCGCGCTGCCCGAGCGAGGGCTGCGGCTGTCCGGGTCCCAGTTGTAGTCGGCGGTGGTGCGCCAGTCGCGGTTCCAGCGATATTCGTACTCCAGCGCGTAGGGTGAAACCTTGGCTTGAGCATCGGCGCGGGTTTTCGCATCGATACCCGGCAACTGGACTTCGCGATCCTTGAAGTACATCGCCTGACCGACGCTGATGCGTTGACGCTCGAAACCGTTTTCTTCGATCCAGCGATTGGTGATGCCCAGGGACAACTTGTTCTCATCGCCGACGCGGTCGGAGCCGGAGAAACGGTTCTCGCGGAACAGCGATGAATAGTTGAAGGTGGATTCGCTTGTATCGAAGATCGGAATGTCTTGCTGGTCCGTCTCTGGCACATAAAGGTAGAACAGGCGCGGCTCGAGGGTCTGGCGATAGTTCTTGCCGAACCATTGAGTGTCGCGATCGAAGTACAGACCGCTGTCGATGCTTGCGATGGGCACGCCACGGTCCTGGTTACGGCTGTAGGTGCCGTTGAGTCGGTCCGTTTCTGCGCTTTGTGCGGCAATCTGGGTCTTGCCGGTACCATCCAGATCCAGATCGTACTGGGTGTATTGATACTTCAGGGATGGTTTCAGGAAACCATAAGTCCAGTTCAACGGCAGGCTGACACCCGGCTTGAGGTTCAAGCGGTTGCCGTTGGCACGTGCCAGGCCCTGTACGTTGTTATCAAGGCGCGATTCAACAGTGCCATCTTCGTTTACGAAGTTCCCGCTGTTCAAGTCTCGCTCGAACCGCACGGCCTCTGTCTCATAATCGAAATTCAGGCCTTCCGGATGATACGGCAGCTGACCATTGAAGGTGATCTGCGGCAAACGATCATACGGTGTGATGTTCGAAACGGTCGCCAGCTGATAAGCCTGGGCATTCAAACGAGCGGTATAGCTGTCGCCGCGATAGGTGACAGAACCCTGCTGGTTCACGAAGTCGGCACTTTTTACACCGATTTGATCAGTCTGCAGATCCTGGAAGTAATACGGATCGCTGATTTTGGTGTAGTCGACCTGCGTGAAGACCCGCGAATCCAGCCCACCCTTGTGCTGCCAGTTATACATGTAGCGGGTTTTTTCGTAGTCGGTCTGCTTGCTGCGCTCGGTTTCCTCGTCGTTGAGGTAGGCGGCGCCGAACTGACCTTCGCTGGACTTGGTCAGGTAGCGGAATTCGCCTTCCATCAACAGGCCGCGGTTACTCATGTAGCGCGGGTACAACGTGGCATCGTAGTTCGGTGCCAGGTTGAAGTAGTACGGGGTGACCAGCAGGAAGCCGGTATCGGTGCCGGTGCCAATGGTCGGCGGCAGGAAACCGGACTGGCGACGGTCGTCGATCGGGAAATAAATGTACGGTGTGTACAGAACCGGAATGTCCTTGACCCGCAGCGTCACGTTGGTCGCGGTACCGAAACCGGTCGCCGGGTTCAAGGTGATGTTGTTGCCCTTGAGCTGCCAGGCGTTGCTGTTCGGTTCGCACGTGGTGTACGTACCATCCTTGAGGCGGATGATCGCGTTCTCGGCACGTTTGGCGTACAGCGCGTTACCGCGGACGCGCGATTTGTGCATCACGTATTCGGCGTTGTCGACCTTGGCTTCGCCGGTGTCGAGCTGCACGTCGGCGTGATCGCCCACGATCAGTGCGCCGTTGTCGCGAATGCGCACGTTGCCGCTCAGTTCGCCACGGCTTTCGGCCTGGTACAGGTTCGCTTCGTCGGCTTCGACCTGCATGCTGCCCTGACGCATGACCACGTCACCGGCCAGGGTGGCGACCTGCTCATCCTGCTTATAGCGGGAGGCCTTGGCGCCGATAAAGGTCGGTGCGTCACTTTTATTCGTCTTGTCATTCATGCCAGGACGAATCGGTTCGATATAGGAACCAGCGCAGTAAGGACCTGTTTCGGCCAATTGCGCTGCAGTGAGCTTCTCGCGCGGAACCCAGTCGAGGTGGCTGTAGTCTTCACTACGCGACTTCAGGACGCGGCCTTTGGACTCGGTAACCAGCACGGGCTTGGTGCCGGTGTCTGCGCTGGAGCCGGTGTCTGCCGGGGCTTCGCCAGTGGCGGAAACTGCGCTGCCGTCATGGACGGGACGCGGCGGCAATGCAGCTGCCGGCGACTTTGGCGCACAGTCCCAGGCACCCGAAGCAGAGACTGAGCAGTCATACTGTTCCGCGGCGACCACGAACGAAGTGGCTAGAGGTTGCAGGGCCAGCAGACTGCCGGTGACCAACAACGGAAATTTTTTACGAAACGCGGGGGATTTCAATGCCATCTTATTAGTCCGGGCTTCCTGCGTGCCATCTGCCCGCGGTGTGGGCCGCACGCCTCTCGATGGTCTGAAAAAGATGCTGGATAATAAAGCATGACCCGCTTGACGGCTAGCGCCGTCGGAGACCCTTGCAATGCCTGACCAAGATGTACGCTTGCAACACCTGAAAGTTTGGCTCGATGAACAGTTGGCTATCCTCTTTGCACAACAAGGTTGGGGCGCCGTACCCCCGGCCACGTTGACCGCGGCCAGTAGCGACGCGAGTTTTCGGCGCTATTTTCGCTGGGAAGGCGCGGGCAGAAGCTTCGTCGTGATGGACGCGCCACCGCCCCAGGAAAACTGCAAACCCTTCGTGGATATTGCTTTTCTGCTGGCGAAGTCCGGAATAAATGTGCCGAAAATTTATGCTGAAGACCTCGAGCGTGGTTTTCTTTTGCTCAATGACCTGGGCAACAAGACTTACCTGGACGTGATCGACAGCGAAAATGCCGGCGATTTGTTCAAGGATGCCCTGCAAGCGCTGCTGGCTTTCCAACAGTTGCCGATGGTGGCGCCGCTGCCGAGTTATGACGTGGCGCTACTGCGTCGCGAGCTGGAACTGTTCCCCGAGTGGTACGTGAAACGCGAATTGGGCATCGAACTCGATTCGGCGCAGCAAGTGCTCTGGCAGCAGGTCAGCGATCTGCTGATCGACAGTGCTCTGGCTCAGCCCAAAGTCCTGGTGCATCGCGACTACATGCCGCGCAACCTGATGGTCAGTGAGCCGAATCCTGGCGTGCTGGATTTCCAGGACGCGGTCTACGGGCCGGTGACTTATGACGTGACCTGCCTGTTCAAGGATGCCTTCCTCAGCTGGCCTGAAGAGCGGGTGCGCGGCTGGCTGGAAGATTACTGGCAGCAAGCGGGTGCGCTCGACATCCCGGTTCAACCGGACTTTGAAGATTTCCTGCGTGCCAGCGACCTGATGGGCGTGCAGCGTCACTTGAAAGTCATCGGCATCTTCGCTCGCATCTGCCATCGCGACGGCAAGTCGCGCTACCTCGGCGACGTGCCGCGCTTCTTTGCTTATATAGACGCGGTCATCGCCCGTCGCCCTGAACTGGCGGAGCTGGATGTACTGCTGGCCAGTCTGCGTGCTGGAGCGACTGCATGAAGGCAATGATTCTGGCTGCGGGTAAAGGTGAGCGAATGCGTCCGCTGACCCTGACCACGCCAAAACCGCTGGTTCGCGCCGGCGGAGTGCCCCTGATCGAGTATCACCTGCGCGCCCTGGCGGCTGCAGGGTTTACCGAGATCGTGATCAACCATGCCTGGCTTGGTCAGCAGATCGAAGATTATCTAGGGGATGGCTCGCAGTATGGCGTGAGCATTCAGTACTCGCCGGAAGGTGAGCCGCTGGAAACCGGTGGCGGCATTTTCCGCGCGTTGCCGTTGTTGGGTGAGGAGGCCTTTGTGGTGGTCAACGGTGACATCTGGACCGACTACGACTTCAGCGTGTTGCATCAGCCCATCGTCGGGCTGGCTCATTTGGTATTGGCGGACAACCCGGCGCATCACCCAAGCGGAGATTTCACCTTGGTCGATGGCCGTGTGCAGGACGGTCAGCCGGATACATCAACCCTGACCTACAGCGGCATCGCCGTGCTGCACCCGCAGCTGTTTGACGGTTGCTCGGCCGGTGTCTTCAAGCTCGCGCCGCTGCTGCGCAAAGCCATGGCTGACGGGCAAGTGAGCGGCGAGCGCCTGAACGGGCATTGGGTGGATGTCGGCACTCACGAGCGCCTGGCTGAAGTAGACACTTTGATAGAAGCGAGACGCTGACATGTTGTGGCCAGGGACTCTGATTGGAGCCGGAGCGGGCTTTGCCATAGCCAGCATTCCGGGGGCCATGCTCGGCGCTTTGTTGGGACAGGCGCTGGATCGACGCTTGCACCTGCAGAGCTGGGCGCATTTTTGGGAAAAGTTCGGTGGTCGCTCGGTGCTGCGCAACGATGAACTGCTGTTCGTGTTGCTGGGCCGATTGGCCAAGAGCGATGGGCGGGTAGTGGATGGGCACATCCAGCAGGCGCGGCAGGAAATGCGTTCGTTGGAGATGACCGAGTCGGCGCAACGTCGGGCGATTGCCGCGTTCAATCGCGGTAAGTCGGGGCATGACCGATTGCGCAGTTATCTGCGACGCTTGAGTGCTCAACCCCATGCGGCGGAAGGCGTGTTGCGTGCCTGTTGGCGGATGGTCTGGGCCGATGGTCGCGCCGGTAGCAGTGAGCGCGAACTGATTGCCCAGTGGGGTAAATGGTTGGGGTGGACGCCACAACAGGTGCAAGCCCTGGCGACCGACTATGAACCGCAGAAGCGCCCACTGGTCAGCAGCGCCGTGACTTATCAGGATGCCTTGCGGTTATTGGGCGTGTCGGCAACCAGCGAGCCGGCGCAAATCAAGCGCGCCTATCGACGCCTGCTCAGTCGCCATCACCCGGACAAGATTGCCGGCAGTGGTGCGACAGCGTTGCAGGTTCGTGAGGCGACGGACAAAACTCGAGAACTTCACAATGCCTACACGTTGATTCGTGAGCGGCGGGATTTTCGGTAGCAGGGATGAGTTGTATCGACAGTGATTCCGTCTTCGCGGGCAAGCCTCGCTCCTACAGGTTTTATAATCGCCGCATATTTGGGCACAAACATAAAACCTGTAGGAGCGAGGCTTGCCCGCGAATGGGACAACTCGGTCTATCAGTCCGCCGCAGGCTGCGGATTCAACCAACCGCGCACCCGACGGACTAACTGCTCTTGCTCGGCCTTGGCATTGCCCGGCAGCGCCTTGAGCGATACCTGGCTGAACGCCGAAGTCTTCAAGCGTTTGTTGGCCTGCAAACGTTCCAGTGCTGCGTTGCGATCCAGCGGCTTGTCCATATAGAAAAAGTCGACGGTAGGCAGCTTGATCGTCGGCGTCAGTTCGGCCAGTTCGGGTTTTGCCGTAACAGGCGTCTGGGCTGCGACCATCACGAACTTCTCGACTTGCGAGGGCTGCTTCTCGCTCAGATACCGCGCGGCCCAGTAAGCGCCAGTACCATGCCCCAGCACGACGATACGGCGAGCGCTTTGCTGTTCGGCGTAGGCGATGGCTGCATCGATGCGGGCGAAGATTCGCTCTGCATCGGCTTTGGCCTGTTCTTCGGTGGTTTCGGCGATGGCTTTGTCGGCCACTTCCGCTTCGCCGCCGGCCGCCTGTTCGATGGGCGCCGCGGTCGTGGAATCTTTGCTACCGGCATCAGGCGCCTTGGGCGCTGGCGCCACTTCGACGATACGTGGCGCAATGGCTTCGCTTTGCAGGTCCGGCAAGGTGATACTCAGGCTGCTCCATTCGGCGTCCGGCAATTTACGCCGCAATGGGCTGATTGCTTGTGGCCAGTCAGCGGTTTCGCCGGCGCCCGGGATGATAATCACCGCGCCTTTGGGTTCGGCGGTATTGGCCGGTTTCCACAAGGCGAGAAAACTGTCGGTACCGGCTTGCAGTTGTTGCTGTTCCTGGGCAGGGATTTTTCGCTCAAGTGCTGCCGCTTCTTCCTGACTACGTTCAAGCAGCGGCTGGCGTTCGACCGGTTTTTCTTCGGCGGGGTTTTCCGCAGAGGCAGGTGCCGGGTCGGCCGCCTCGACGGAAAAGGCGCACGGCAGGATCAGCGACAGGCACAATGCTGGCAGTGCCAGGCGGTAGACAGGGGGCATCGGATATTCCAGGCCAGAAGTTATTCCGGCAGCCTAATGGGTTGGTCAGTATTTGTCAGTGTGTGAGACTTCGATGATGCATTTTCGCTGCCTGTGGGTTATCGGCTGTTTGTGGTTTCCCTTGATGGGCTGGGCGGCGCCCGCGCCACCGGCGCATGTCGTGCACCTGTCGCCAGCGCAACAGCAATGGCTGGCGCAGCATGGCGAGTTGCGGGTCGGGGTGGTGTTGCAAACGCCCTATGCTCAATACGATCGCCGCTTGCAGCGCCTGTCCGGGGTTAACGTCGAGCTGATGAAGTGGCTGGCCAAGGCGCTCAAGGTTGAGTTGAGCTGGCGCAACTATCCTGATCTTGCGCAACTGGAGGCCGCCGGGCGGGAAGGCGATATCGATATCGCGCCGGGGCTGACGCAAACCCCCACTGGTTTACGGCTCTGGCAGTTTTCCGATCCTTACATGCGTGTATCGCAACTGGTGGTCAGCGACCAGAAGAGCACCGGTGTGGTGGAGCTGGAAAAGCTCGACAGCCAGACCCGCGTCGCCGTGCGCATGCCCAGCGTCACTGCCGATTATCTGCGCAGCAATTATCCCCATCTGAACCTGCAAGGCGTGCCGCTGGAACGTCAGGCGCTGCAACTGTTGTTGAGTCAACAGGCCGGTTACGCCGTGGTCGATGAAGCGCAGTTCGGGCGTCTGTCTGTCGAGCCCGAGTTCTCCGGGCTGGTCGTGGTGGGTGACATCGGTTTCCCGCAACTGTTGCGAGTGGCCACACGTCGAGACTGGCCGGAACTGGCCGGCATCGTCGAAAGCGCGCTGCGAGCGATCCCGGCCAAGGACCTGGAGCAACTGCATAACCAATGGGTGCAACCCAAGTACCCGCGACTGTCCGAGTCGCCGGGTTTCTGGCAGAACCTCTGCCTGCTCTTGGTGGTGTTGCTGCTGAGCAGCATGGCCATTGTGTTCTGGCAGCGCCGTCAACAACACAGTCTGGAGCAGCGATTACTGGCGGCGCGCGAAGACATTGCCCTGCGCGAGGCCAGCGAAGAGGCCTTGCGCCTCACGCAGTTTTCCATCGATCAGAGCACCGTTGGCATCCTTTGGGTCAACTGGGACAGCCATGTGCGCTACGCCAACCGTGCGGCCGAAACCATGCTCGGCTACCCGGCAGGCGGAATCATTGATCGGCCATTGATCGACTTCGAACCTGGTTTGCACATGGATCGCTGGCTGAGCCTGTGGAAACGCGCTCGGGCCAGTGAAGAAGGGCCGCAAAGTTTCGAAACCAATTGTGTGCGAGCGGATGGCAGTATTCTGCCGGCCGATGTTTCGTTGAGCTTCTTGCGTTTTCGCGAGGGCGAATACCTGGTGGTTTACCTCAATGACGTCACCGAACGTCGTCGCGCCCTGGCCGCATTGCAGGAAAGCGAAGCGCGGCTTCAGGGGATCGCCGCCAACGTCCCTGGACTGGTCTTTCGTCTGGAGCGCGCATCGGTGACCGGGCAGATCGACTTTGCCTACATCAGTGAAGGCAGCGAGAGCCTGGTGGGGTACTCGCCGGCCACTCTGGCCCATCGGGACAAAGGCCTGCGCAGCCTGGTGCATCCGGACGACAAGGCCAGTTATCACCAGACCCAGGACCATGCACTGGACACCGACAGTGACTGGTCGTGGCAGGGACGGATTCTGACCCGTCAGGGCGAACAGCGCTGGGCCGAGATCAAGGCCATCACCCGTCGGCTCGAAGACGGCGCCTATGTCTGGGACGGCATCGTCTGGGACATCACCGAGAGCAAGCGCATCGAACTGGAACTGGCCAGCTCCCGCGAGCAATTGCGTGAGTTGTCCGCGCACCTGGAGAGTGTGCGGGAAGAGGAAAAGGCGCGCATTGCCCGGGAAGTTCATGACGAGTTGGGTCAGATGTTGACCGTGTTGAAGCTGGAAACGTCCATGTGCGAACTGGCCTACGCCCAGCTCGATCCGGGCCTGCACGAGCGCTTGAACAGCATGAAGCGTTTGATCGCTCAGCTGTTTCAACTGGTGCGCGATGTGGCCACGGCCTTGCGGCCGCCCATTCTCGATGCCGGGATCGCCTCGGCCATCGAATGGCAGGCCCGGCGGTTCGAGGCACGCACGCAGATCCCGTGCCTGGTGCAGGTGCCGGATAACTTGCCGGTGCTCAGCGACGCCAAGGCCATCGGGCTGTTCCGGATCCTTCAGGAAGCACTGACCAATGTCATGCGTCACGCCCAGGCGCATACTGTTGAACTGACACTGGCCCTTGAGGGCGATGAGCTCTGTCTGACCGTCAGCGATGATGGCGTAGGATTTGTCGCCGCCACGGGCAGGCCGACATCCTTTGGTCTGGTCGGCATGCGTGAGCGGGTGTTGATCATGGGCGGGCAGTTGTTGCTTGAGAGTGAACCAGGTGAAGGCACGACCCTGAGTGTGCGAGTGCCGCTGGATGAAGCCTGAAGAATTTGTGGTGTCTGTGCTGACGTCTTCGCGAGCAGGCTCGCTCCCACAGGGATTGGGGTAATTACACAGATCTTTGACACACCGAAATCCAATGTGGGAGCGAGCCTGCTCGCGATGATCTTGGCTCTGACATAAGAAGAATGGAGAAGAACGTGATCCGTGTACTGGTAGCCGAAGACCACACTATCGTTCGCGAAGGCATCAAGCAATTGATCGGCCTGGCCAAGGACTTGCTGGTGGTAGGGGAGGCAAGCAATGGCGAACAGTTGCTCGAGACCTTGCGTCATGTTCCCTGCGAAGTGGTGTTGCTGGATATCTCCATGCCTGGGGTCAACGGTCTGGAAGCGATTCCGCGGATTCGCGCCTTGAACAATCCCCCGGCGATTCTGGTGTTGTCGATGCACGACGAAGCGCAAATGGCCGCTCGGGCGTTGAAAGTCGGCGCCGCTGGATACGCAACCAAGGACAGCGATCCAGCGTTGCTGCTGACGGCGATCCGCAAAGTCGCGGCGGGAGGGCGATACATCGACCCGGACCTGGCCGACCGCATGGTTTTCGAAGTCGGCCTGACCGATGCGAGGCCGTTACACTCATTGCTGTCGGAGCGTGAATTTTCGGTGTTCGAACGCCTGGCCCAGGGCGCCAACGTCAACGACATCGCCCAACAACTGGCCCTGAGCAGCAAAACCATCAGTACCCACAAAGCGCGGCTGATGCAGAAACTCAACATCACCTCCCTGGCTGAACTGGTGAAGTACGCCATGGAGCACAAACTCCTCTGATACACGATTCACCGCGGATCAATGTAGGAGCGAGGCTTGCCCGCGAAGCTTTTAGCGTCAGTGAGGACGCCTTCGCGGGCAAGCCTCGCTCCTACAGGGGCCGTGTCGGCATGTCCATTTACGACATGCTCACAAAGCCGCTTTTGCCCGTTCTTGCGGCTTGCAGCGTCAAGCTAACGGCTACCCCTATCCATCCCCGCCATCCTTGTAGGGCAATCCCTACCCACAACCTTCCATCCGGCTTAGGCGATTCTCTCCTGCACCCCGATTTGCGTGGTCCTCAGCGTCCACTAGGCTTAGTCAACAGCAGTCATCAACAACAAAGGTGTGGGTATGAGCCAGGTCGATTCAAACGCAGGGGCCAGCGATATTCTGGTCAGCTTTCGTGGAGTGCAAAAGAGCTACGACGGCGAGAACCTGATCGTCAAGGACCTCAACCTGGATATTCGCAAAGGCGAATTTCTGACCTTGCTCGGGCCGTCCGGCTCCGGCAAGACCACCAGTCTGATGATGCTCGCCGGTTTCGAAACACCGACCGCCGGGGAGATTCAACTGGCCGGGCGTTCCATCAACAACGTGCCGCCGCATAAACGCGACATCGGCATGGTGTTCCAGAACTATGCGCTGTTCCCGCACATGACCGTTGCCGAGAACCTGGCGTTCCCGCTGACCGTGCGCGGCTTGAACAAAAGCGACGTCAGTGACCGGGTCAAACGTGTGCTGAGCATGGTTCAGCTCGATGCCTTCGCCCAGCGCTATCCGGCGCAACTGTCCGGCGGTCAGCAGCAGCGTGTGGCCCTGGCTCGCGCCCTGGTGTTCGAACCGCAACTGGTGCTGATGGACGAACCCCTCGGCGCACTGGACAAACAATTGCGCGAACACATGCAGATGGAAATCAAGCACCTGCACCAGCGCCTCGGCGTGACTGTGGTCTACGTGACCCACGACCAGGGCGAAGCCCTGACCATGTCCGACCGTGTCGCCGTGTTCCACCAGGGCGAGATTCAGCAGATTGCGCCACCGCGCACACTCTACGAAGAGCCGAAAAATACCTTCGTCGCCAACTTCATCGGCGAGAACAACCGCCTCAACGGCCGCTTGCACAGCCACACCGGCGACCGCTGCGTGGTCGAGCTGGGTCGCGGTGAAAAGGTTGAAGCCCTGGCGGTCAACGTCGGCAAGACCGGCGAACCGGTCACGCTGTCGATTCGTCCCGAGCGCATCAGCCTCAATGGCGCAAGCGATCAATGCGACAACCGCTTCTCAGGGAGGGTGGCGGAATTCATCTATCTGGGCGATCACGTCCGGGTTCGCCTGGAAGTCTGCGGCAAGACCGACTTCTTTGTGAAACAACCGATTGCCGAGCTCGATCCCGCGCTGGCTGTCGGCGATGTGGTACCGCTTGGCTGGCAGGTCGAACACGTTCGCGCGCTCGACCCACTTCTAGAGGCGCACTGATCGCCCCCGCTTCACCAACACTAACCCTGCAGTTGGAGAACAATAAATGTTGAGATCCCTGAAATTCACAGCCCTGGTCGTAGGCATGATGGGTGCGGCGCACGCGATGGCGGCGGGTCCGGACCTGACCGTGGTGTCCTTTGGCGGGGCGAACAAGGCGGCGCAGGTCAAAGCCTTCTACGCACCGTGGGAAGCGGCTGGCAACGGCAAGATCGTCGCCGGCGAATACAACGGCGAGATGGCCAAGGTCAAAGCCATGGTCGATACCAAGAGCGTGTCCTGGGACCTGGTGGAAGTTGAATCGCCAGAACTGTCCCGTGGTTGCGACGAAGACATGTTCGAGCAGCTGGATCCGAAGCTGTTCGGCAAGTCCGAAGACTACGTCAAAGGTGCTATCCAGCCTTGCGGCGTAGGCTTCTTCGTGTGGTCGACCGTGTTGGCTTACAACGCCGACAAGCTGGCATCCGCACCGACCAGTTGGGTCGATTTCTGGGACACCAAGAAATTCCCGGGCAAGCGCGGCCTGCGTAAGGGTGCCAAGTACACCCTGGAATTCGCTTTGATGGCCGATGGTGTGGCGCCGAAAGACGTCTACAAGGTTCTGGCCGGCAAGGATGGTCAGGATCGCGCGTTCAAGAAGCTCGATGAGCTCAAACCAAGCATTCAGTGGTGGGAAGCCGGCGCACAACCGCCGCAATACCTCGCGTCCGGTGACGTGGTCATGAGCTCGGCCTACAACGGCCGGATCGCAGCGGTACAGAAAGAAAGCAACCTGAAAGTGGTGTGGAACGGCGGCATCTACGACTTCGACGCATGGGCCATCCCAAAAGGTCTGGATAAAACCCGTGCCGAAGCGGCGAAGAAATTCATCGCGTTCTCGGTGGCTCCGCAGCAGCAGAAGACCTACTCGGAAAACATCGCCTACGGCCCGGCCAACATTCAGGCCGTACCGTTGCTGTCCAAGGACATCCTGAAGGACATGCCGACCACCCCGGAAAACATCGCCAACCAGGTGCAGATCGACGTCAGCTTCTGGGCTGACAACGGCGAGCAACTGGAACAGCGCTTCAATTCCTGGGCTGCGAAGTAAGACCACCCCGTGGGCTTACCCACTCTTGTAGGAGCGAGGCTTGCCCGCGAAGACGTCAGCACATTCAACATCAATGTTGACTGACACGCCGCCTTCGCGGGCAAGCCTCGCTCCTACAGGGGTGATGTGTAGCGAACAAGAACAGAGGTGGCCTCCCGGATAGGGAGTGCCGCCCTCTGTAACGATCAAAGATTTCCGGAGTACGCCATGGCCACCGCCATTCCCCTGAACGCGGGCACCGACCCCACCTTGAAGCAGCGGCTCAAGCACGCCGAGCGGATCAACCGCTGGAAAGCACAAGCCTTGATCGCGCCGCTGGTGCTGTTTCTGTTGCTGGTGTTCCTGGTACCGATCGTGGCGCTGCTCTACAAAAGCGTCGGTAACCCGGAAGTAGTCGGCACCATGCCGCGCACCGTGGCGGCCATCGCCAGTTGGGATGGCCGAGGCCTGCCCGCAGAACCTGTGTACAAGGCCGCCAGCGAAGACCTCGCCGAAGCCCGCAAGAATCAGACCTTGGGCGACTTGTCCAAGCGCTTGAACATGGAGTTGGCCGGCTACCGCAGCCTGCTGACCAAAACCGCTCGTGCCTTGCCGTTCGCCACCGAACCGGCTTCTTATAAAGAAGCGCTGGAAGGGCTGGACGAGCGCTGGGGCGATCCGGCCTATTGGCAGGTCGTGCGCCGCAACACCAGTGGTGTGACGCCTTATTACCTGCTGGCCGCCGTCGATCACCGTATCGACGACCTCGGTGAACTGGCCCCGGCCACTCCTGATCAGGCGATCTACCTCGATATCTTCGCCCGGACCTTCTGGATGGGCCTGATCATTACCTTGATCTGCCTGGTGCTGGCCTATCCGTTGGCCTACCTGTTGGCGAACCTGCCGTCACGCCAGAGCAACCTGCTGATGATTCTGGTGCTGTTGCCATTCTGGACCTCGATTCTGGTGCGGGTCGCCGCGTGGATTGTGTTGCTGCAGTCGGGCGGCTTGATCAACAGCGGTCTGATGGCCATGGGCATCATCGATAAACCGCTGGAGCTGGTGTTCAACCGCACCGGGGTCTACATCTCGATGGTGCACATCCTGCTGCCGTTCATGATTCTGCCGATCTACAGCGTGATGAAAGGCATCTCGCCGACTTACATGCGCGCGGCGATTTCCCTCGGCTGCCACCCGTTTGCCAGTTTCTGGCGGGTGTACTTCCCGCAGACCTATGCCGGTGTCGGCGCCGGTTGCCTGTTGGTGTTCATCCTCGCCATCGGCTACTACATCACCCCGGCGTTGCTGGGCAGCCCGAACGATCAGATGGTCAGCTACTTCGTTGCCTTCTACACCAACACCAGCATCAACTGGGGCATGGCGACCGCACTCGGTGGTCTGCTGCTGCTGGCGACCGTGGTGCTTTATCTGATTTACAGCTGGCTGGTGGGCGCCAGTCGCCTGCGCCTGAGCTAAGGGGAGAACGAAATGCTGAGTCCTTATATGTCGCCCATCGAACGGGTGTGGTTCTACGGTTTGCGGATTCTCTGCGGCTTGATTTTGTTGTTCCTGATCCTGCCGGTGTTGGTGATCATTCCGCTGTCGTTCAACTCCGGGAGCTTTCTGGTCTATCCACTGCAAGGCTTCTCGCTGCACTGGTACGAGGACTTCTTTACTTCGGCGGAATGGATGCGTTCGTTGAAGAACAGCCTCATCGTCGCCCCGGCAGCGACCGTGCTGGCGATGATCTTCGGTACGCTGGCGGCGATCGGCCTGACCCGGGGCGACTTCCCGGGCAAAGCGCTGGTGATGGCGCTGGTGATTTCGCCGATGGTGGTGCCGGTGGTGATCATTGGTGTGGCCAGTTACCTGACCTTTGCTCCACTGGGGTTTGGCAACAGCTATATCTCGCTGATCGTTGTGCACGCCGTGCTGGGCGTGCCGTTCGTGATCATCACGGTATCGGCGACCTTGCAGGGGTTCAACCAGAACCTGGTGCGGGCCGCTGCAAGCCTGGGTGCTTCGCCGCTGACGACGTTCCGTCGGGTGACCTTGCCGTTGATTGCACCGGGCGTGATTTCCGGTGCGCTGTTTGCCTTCGCCACTTCGTTTGATGAAGTGGTGGTGACGCTGTTCCTTGCCGGCCCCGAACAAGCGACCTTACCTCGGCAGATGTTCAGCGGCATCCGCGAAAACCTCAGCCCGACGATTGCCGCTGCCGCGACGCTGCTGATTGCGTTCTCGGTGATCCTGTTGCTGACGCTGGAATGGCTGCGCGGGCGCAGCGAGAAGTTGCGTACTGCACAGGTCTGAAGTTACACGCAGCTCAAAATGTGGGAGTGGGCTTGCTCGCGAAGGCGGCGTGTCAGTCAACGATGATGTCGACTGGCATACCGCTTTCGCGAGCAAGCCCGCTCCCACATTGGATCTTCACTGGATCATGAGTCATTTATGATCTGAATAGCAGACAAACCCCAATCCCCAGCTACTATTGTGCCCAGCTCCCCTATCTATAAGAGGCTGCGCACATGAGTCTTTCCTCTTTCAAAATCGCTCACAAACTGATCACCGGCGCAGGTGCCATCGAGCAACTGGCGGCGGAACTCACACGCCTGGACATCGACAACCCGCTGATCGTCACCGACGCCGCACTGGTCAAGTCGGGCACGGTGGAGCTGGCGCTGGCGCAACTGGGCGAACGCAGTTACGAGATTTTCGACCGGGTGCTGCCGGACCCGGAAATCGCCATCGTCGAAGATTGCATGCGGGTTTATCGCGAAGGCGGGCATGACGGGCTGATCGGCCTCGGTGGCGGCAGTGCCATCGACATCGCCAAGAGTGTTGCAGCCTATGCCGGTTACCATGGCGCGCTGGAGGACTTGTTCGGCGTCGATCAGGTACCGCGCAAAGGTCCGCCGCTGATCGCCATCCCGACCACTGCCGGCACCGGTTCGGAAGTGACCAACGTGGCTATCCTCTCCGACAAGGTCGCGCAGCTGAAGAAAGGCATTATCAGCGATTACCTGTTGCCGGACGTGGCACTGGTCAGCCCGCAAATGACCTTGACCTGCCCGCGCAGTGTCACCGCTTCCAGTGGCGTCGATGCGCTGGCGCATGCCATCGAGTCTTACCTGTCGCTCAATGCTTCGCCAATCACCGATGCCTTGGCCATTGGCGCGATCAAGCTGATTACCAAGGCGCTGCCCAAGGCCTACGCCAATCCCTCCCATCTGCAAGCCCGCGAAGACATGGCCACCGCCAGCCTGATGGCCGGCATGGCGTTCGGTAATGCCGGAGTCGGCGCGGTGCATGCGTTGGCGTATCCCCTGGGCGGGCGTTTCAACATTGCCCATGGCGTCAGCAATGCTTTGCTGCTGCCGTATGTCATGACCTGGAACAAGATGGCTTGCGTGGAGCGCATGCAGGATATTGCCGAGGCCATGGGGGTGAAGACCGCTCATCTGAGCGCCAACGAAGCGGCGGACAAAGCCGTGGAGGCGATGACCGAACTGTGTGCTGCGGTGGAAATCCCGCGGGGCCTGCGCAGTTTCGGAGTGCCGGAGGATGCGATCCCGGCCATGGCCGTGGAAGCTGCCGGTATCGAACGCCTGATGCGCAACAATCCGCGCAAGCTGAGCGCCGTCGATATCGAGAAGATTTACCGGGCAGCCTATTAGGACCCAATCATCGCAGCACGGTGCGCGCGTCAAAGCATGAGGTATACAATGCGCGCCATCGTGATTCTGCTCAAAAAAGGTGCGTCATGCAGCCCTTCGTCATTGCTCCTTCGATTCTCTCCGCCGACTTCGCCCGCCTGGGCGAGGAAGTGGACAATGTCCTGGCCGCCGGCGCCGACTTCGTGCACTTCGATGTCATGGACAACCACTACGTGCCGAACCTGACCATCGGCCCGATGGTGTGCTCCGCGCTGCGCAAGTACGGCGTGACCGCGCCGATCGACGCGCACCTGATGGTCAGCCCGGTGGACCGCATCGTCGGTGACTTCATCGAGGCCGGTGCGACCTACATCACCTTCCACCCGGAAGCCACGCTGCACGTCGACCGTTCCCTGCAACTGATCCGCGAAGGCGGCTGCAAGGCCGGCCTGGTGTTCAACCCGGCGACCCCGCTGGACGTGCTCAAGTACGTGATGGACAAGGTCGACATGATCCTGCTGATGAGCGTCAACCCGGGATTCGGCGGGCAGAAGTTCATTCCCGGCACCCTCGACAAGCTGCGTGAAGCGCGGGCGCTGATCGATGCCTGCGGTCGTGACATCCGCCTGGAAATCGACGGTGGGGTGAACGTGAACAATATTCGTGAAATCGCTGCTGCTGGCGCCGACACCTTCGTGGCCGGCTCGGCGATTTTCAATGCACCGAACTACCAGGAAGTGATTGAAAAAATGCGCTCCGAACTGGCGCTGGCTCGCCCATGAGCGGTTTTGAGCAGTTGTTCCCGGGGCGTCTGCCGCGGCTGGTGATGTTCGATCTGGATGGCACGCTGGTCGATTCGGTCCCCGACCTCGCGGCGGCTGTGGATAACATGCTGCTCAAACTCGGGCGTCAACCTGCCGGCATCGAATCGGTGCGTGAGTGGGTGGGCAATGGCGTGCACGTGCTGGTGCGCCGGGCCTTGGCCAACCACATCGACGCCGAGGGTGTCGATGAGGGCGAGGCCGAGCATGCCCTGGAGTTGTTCAACGGCTTTTATGAGGACGGTCACGAACTGACGGTGGTTTACCCTGGCGTGCGCGACACCCTGAAATGGTTGCACAAGCAGGGTGTCGAGATGGCGCTGATCACCAACAAGCCGGAGCGCTTCGTCGCGCCGTTGCTGGATCAGATGAAGATCGGCCGTTATTTCCGCTTGATCATCGGCGGCGACACCCTGCCACAGAAAAAGCCGGACCCGGCAGCGCTGTTTTTCGTGATGAAAATGACCAACATCCCGGCGTCGCAATCCTTGTTCGTCGGCGACTCGCGCAGCGATGTGCTGGCGGCGAAAGCGGCGGGGGTCAAGTGCGTGGCCTTGAGCTATGGCTATAACCACGGGCGTCCGATTGCCGAAGAATCACCGGCGCTGGTGATCGATGATCTGCGCAAACTAATTCCCGGTTGCCTGGATCCGGCCACTGGGATAACGTTGCCCGACGCTGTTCAATCCCCTCCTGGAAATCCCATCGTGGTGGTCACTCGCAAACTCTGGATGAAAGTCATCAAGGCCTTGGCCCGCTGGCGTTGGCGCGCCTGACTTGTTCCTGGCCGGCGTACCGGCGCGTTTGCATACCTGACCGTTAGACCCTCAAGCCACGAGGCACCTCATGATCCGCGAAGAATTCCTGCGTTTGGCCGCTGCCGGCTACAACCGCATCCCGCTTGCCTGCGAAACCCTGGCCGACTTCGACACGCCGTTGTCGATCTACCTGAAACTGGCCGACGAGCCCAACTCCTACCTGCTGGAATCGGTGCAGGGCGGCGAGAAGTGGGGCCGTTATTCGATCATCGGCCTGCCGTGCCGCACCGTGCTACGGGTTCACGATCACCACGTCAGCGTGACCCACGACGGCGTCGAGATCGAAAGCCACGATGTTGAAGACCCGCTGGCCTTCGTCGAAGCGTTCAAGGCGCGCTACAACGTGCCGACCATCGCCGGTCTGCCGCGCTTCAATGGCGGTCTGGTGGGTTACTTCGGTTACGACTGCGTGCGCTATGTGGAGAAGCGTCTGGGCAAATGCCCGAACCCGGACCCTCTGGGCGTACCGGATATTCTGCTGATGGTGTCCGACGCGGTGGTGGTGTTCGACAACCTCGCCGGCAAAATGCACGCGATTGTCCTGGCCGATCCGTCGCAGGAAGACGCCTTCGAGCAAGGTCAGGCGCGTCTGCAAGCGCTTCTGGAACAACTCCGTCAGCCGATCACTCCGCGCCGTGGCCTGGACTTCAGCAAACAGCAATCGGCTGATCCGGTGTTCCGTTCGAGCTTCACCCAGAACGATTACGAAAAAGCCGTCGACACCATCAAGGAATACATCCTGGCCGGTGACTGCATGCAGGTTGTGCCGTCCCAGCGCATGTCGATCGACTTCAAGGCTGCGCCCATCGATTTGTACCGGGCGCTGCGCTGCTTCAACCCGACGCCTTATATGTACTTCTTCAACTTCGGCGACTTCCATGTCGTCGGCAGTTCGCCGGAAGTGCTGGTGCGGGTCGAAGACAACCTGATCACCGTGCGCCCGATTGCCGGCACTCGTCCGCGAGGCGCCAACGAAGAGGCTGACGTGGCGCTGGAAAAAGACCTGCTGTCGGACGACAAGGAAATCGCCGAGCACTTGATGCTGATCGATCTGGGCCGTAACGACACCGGTCGCGTTTCGGAAGTCGGTTCGGTGAAGCTCACCGAGAAGATGGTCATCGAGCGTTATTCCAACGTGATGCACATCGTGTCCAATGTCACCGGCCAATTGAAGGCCGGGCTGACGGCTATGGACGCACTGCGAGCGATCCTGCCAGCGGGCACCTTGTCTGGCGCGCCGAAGATTCGCGCGATGGAAATCATCGACGAGCTGGAGCCGGTCAAGCGTGGCGTCTACGGCGGTGCGGTCGGTTACTTCGCCTGGAACGGCAACATGGACACGGCGATTGCGATCCGCACCGCAGTGATCAAGAACGGAGAGCTGCACGTACAGGCTGGTGGCGGCATCGTCGCCGACTCGGTGCCGGCACTGGAATGGGAAGAAACCCTGAACAAGCGCCGCGCCATGTTCCGCGCCGTGGCCCTGGCCGAACAAACCCCGGACACCTGAGTTCACGCAAAACCTGTGGGAACGGGCTTTTGTGGCGAGGGAGCTTGCTCCCGCTGGACTGCGAAGCAGGCCCTCTGACGACTGCTACGCAGCCGAACGCGAGCAAGCTCGCTCGCCACATGAGTACTTGCTTCATAAAAAAACGCGGCGCCTGTAAGGGCGCCGCGTTTTTTATTGCCTGCGACTTAGAAGTCCAGCGCTACCCCAACGGTCAAGCCTTGCTGGGTAAAGTCATCATCCTTGCGGAGCGTGTAACCACCACGCAATGCCAGGTCGGCGGTCAATTTGTGGCTGACCCCCAGGCTTAAGCGGTTGAGATGGCTTTGCGGCGTGTAGCCCTGGAGATTGAAGTCGAGGGACGGCAGGCTGTTGAGGGCGATGTTCACTTTCTGGGTGTCGTCCTCGTACTCGCGCTCGTGGGCATATTCGCCAAACACTTGGGTCTGACGGGTGAAGTTGTATTTGCCCTGCAAACCGACTCCCAGACGTTTCGAGTCTCTGGTCTGGTCATCGAAGGTCAGTGCCGTGGAGCGGTTGCTGTTTTCCGAGTAGCCGTCGACTTCCACTTTTGCGTAATCGGCGCTGATGAACGGTGACAGGTGCCACTCGCTGCCCGGTTGGGCAATGTCGTAGCCAAGGCGAGTGCTGAACGCCCAGAGATGACCGTCGGTATCACCCTTTTCCGCCCCTTCGCTGACACCCAGGTCGAATTTGCGTTTGAGATTGTCGTAATCCAGTTTGCCACCGGTCAACGCGGCATCGGCCCACCAGCGATTCTGTTGGAACTGGGCGAAGGCGGTCGCCAGGTAGCTGTTGAGTTTGTAGTTCGAATCGTTGCTGCCTGCTTCAAGGTTCTGGCGATAGAAGCCTGCTGCCACACCGACGCGCCAGGCTTCATTGAGGCGATAGCTGCTGCCGATATTCAGGTTATAGCCGCTGCCATCGGCGCTGGCGCTGCTGCTTTGGCTATCGACATCCAGGTGCTGACCACCACCGGCGACAATCGCGCGCCATTGGCCGACGGCTTGCCAGTTCTCCCAGTCGGATTGCCACTGGCTACGCAGTTCATCCTGGTGGGCACGTAAGGTGGCGTGGGCCATTTCCGGCAGCAGCGTCAGTTCCCAAGGTGCCGCCAGCAAGGAATAGGCGTAATCGGATATCAGCTTTTGCCCGGTTTCAGTGGGGTGAACCGAGTCGTTATAGATCAGCTTGCTCGGGTCCGGGGTGGCGCTGTTGATGCCATATACGGCGTTTTCCGTGCAACCGTTGCCGCTAAAGCAGGTCGCCGTCAGGTTCTGACCGGTGGCGAGGCCGAAGCGCGCCGGGTCGGCGAAGGTTTCCTGCAGCAGCAATGGAATGTTCAGCGGAATGATTTCGGCATTGATCCCCGCGAGGCGTGTGACCAACTGCTGATTAAATTCGGTGCTCAGCTGTGAGATCGATGCTTGTAATGAGGTGCCATTGACGGCGGGTGTCAGTCCCAGGTCGGGCAGCAGCCAGACCACGATGTATTTGGCGCCGGCAGTTTGCAGGGTCTGCACGCTGTCGGCCAGTCGATCCGCCGCGGCGTTGGCCTGGGCGGTATTGAGCACGAAGCCCTGAAGGACGTCGTTGCCACCCCCGGAAATGTAATACAGCGCATTCGGATCGGCACGGAAGTTGTTCGTTGGCAGATAACCTGCTCGGGTGCGTTCACCCGTGGCGGATTCGGTGGTGATCGAGTCAAGTATCTCGTCGGTGCGATAGCCGCCGACAGCCCAGTTGTTACCGTCCGGCAGTCCTTGGCTGGCACGCGCCGCCGAAGTCGAGGCGGCGGTCTGGTCAGGGGAGAACCCGAGACGTCCCCCTAACAGTTGCGTGGAGTTCAGCGAGTGTAATTCGCCACTGCCATCCAGGTAGAGCGGTCCGGTCCGGTTGGTAAAACGTTGTGTCGCACCGGCAGGCCCCCCCGTGTCGGTAAACTGCCCGGCATCGTTGAGGCTGTCGCCGAAGACGACGAAATTCGAGTAAGGATTGGGCGCGGCGATCGCCTGGGCGCAGGCCATGGTGAGTAGGCATCCAGCAAGCGGTACAAACAAAGTCTGTTTGATCATGAGCAAGTCCATTTATTTATTGTTGTAGTAAACGAAACGACAGTACCAAAAACTTCCGGCCTTTTGCCATCTGTCGTGAACCCACCAATTGTTTCGCGAGCTGTCGCCCCGGCCATATTGCACGCTCTGCCCAGCTAAGTTACTGTGCCCAAACGTATGAATGAGACCTTCCCCGTGTTGATCGTCAGCAAACTTCTGGATCAAGTCATCAAGGCACACGCCCGTTGGCGTTGGCGCGCCTGAATCTTTTCTGCCGGCCTGGCCGGACCTGTACCGCTTTGCCTTCTTTATCTGTATGAAATGCCGCTTTGCTGGCGCCACTCCAGCACCTGACAAAGCGCAGTGCACTGCGGGTAAATCATTCGAAGGCTGTATTAAAAGTCAGTGAATTCAAGAGGTTCTTAACGCCATGTTGCTGATGATCGATAACTACGACTCTTTTACTTACAACGTTGTGCAATACCTCGGTGAGCTGGGCTCCGAGGTCAAAGTCGTGCGCAACGATGAACTCACCATTGCCGAAATCGAAGCCCTCAACCCCGAGCGCATCGTTGTGTCTCCCGGTCCTTGCACTCCGACCGAAGCCGGTATTTCCATCGAAGCGATCAAGCACTTCGCCGGCAAACTGCCGATTCTCGGTGTTTGCCTGGGTCACCAGTCCATCGGCCAAGCCTTTGGAGGCGATGTGGTTCGGGCCCGTCAAGTCATGCACGGCAAGACTAGCCCTGTATTCCACGAGGACAAGGGCGTATTCGAAGGTCTGAATCGCCCGCTGACGGTGACCCGCTATCACTCGCTGATCGTCAAGCGCGAAACCCTGCCCGAATGTCTGGAACTGACCGCCTGGACCCAGCTCGAAGACGGCTCGGTCGACGAAATCATGGGCCTGCGCCACAAGACACTGAACATTGAAGGTGTGCAATTCCACCCTGAGTCTATTCTCACCGAACAGGGCCACGAGCTGTTCGCCAACTTCCTCAAACAAACCGGCGGCACGCGCTAAGGACTTTCCATGGATATCAAGACAGCCCTGAGCCGTATCGTCGGCCACCTCGACCTCAGTACCGATGAGATGCGCGATGTCATGCGCGAAATCATGACCGGGCAATGCACGGATGCGCAGATTGGCGCGTTCATGATGGCCATGCGCATGAAGAGCGAAAGCATCGACGAAATCGTCGGCGCCGTAACAGCGATGCGCGAGCTGGCGGACAAGGTCGAACTCAACACCCTCGATGGCGTGGTCGATGTGGTCGGCACCGGCGGCGACGGTGCGAACATTTTCAACGTATCCACTGCTTCGTCGTTTGTCGTCGCCGCGGCTGGTTGCACCGTGGCCAAACACGGTAACCGTGCGGTGTCCGGCAAAAGCGGCAGCGCTGATCTGCTGGAGGCGGCCGGTATCTACCTGAACCTGACGCCGGTCCAGGTGGCGCGCTGCATCGATAACGTCGGCATCGGTTTCATGTTTGCCCAAACTCATCACAGCGCCATGAAGCACGCCGCCGGCCCGCGCCGCGAGCTGGGCTTGCGCACCTTGTTCAACATGCTTGGCCCGCTTACGAATCCGGCCGGTGTGAAACATCAGGTAGTGGGTGTGTTCAGTCAGGCGCTGTGCCGGCCATTGGCCGAGGTTTTGCAGCGTCTGGGCAGCAAGCATGTGCTGGTGGTGCACTCGAAGGATGGCCTGGATGAGTTCAGTCTGGCGGCACCGACCTTTGTGGCGGAATTGAAGAATGACCAGATCACCGAGTATTGGGTCGAGCCCGAAGACCTGGGGATGAAGAGTCAGAGCCTGCACGGTCTGGCGGTGGAAAGCCCGGCGGCCTCCCTTGAGCTGATTCGCGATGCCTTGGGCAAGCGCAAGACCGAGAACGGTCAGAAAGCCGCCGAGATGATCGTGCTCAATGCCGGCGCCGCGTTGTACGCCGCCGACCATGCCAGCAGTTTGAAAGAAGGCGTTGCCCTGGCGCACGATGCGCTGCACACAGGCCTCGCTCGGGAAAAACTTGAGGAGTTGGGTGCATTTACCGCGGTATTCAAAGTGGAGAATGAGGGATGAGTGTACCGACGGTTCTGGAAAATATTCTGGCCCGCAAAGTCCAGGAAGTGGCCGAGCGTAGCGCCCGCGTAAGCCTGGCCGAACTGGAAGCCTTGGCCAAGGCAGCTGATGCACCCCGGGGGTTCGCCAATGCATTGATCGCTCAGGCCAAGCTCAAACAGCCGGCGGTCATTGCTGAAATCAAGAAAGCTTCGCCGAGCAAAGGCGTGATTCGCGAGAACTTCGTGCCTGCGGACATCGCCAAGAGCTACGAGAAGGGCGGCGCCACTTGCCTGTCGGTGCTCACCGACATCGATTACTTCCAGGGCGCCGATGTGTATCTGCAACAGGCCCGGGCGGCGTGCAAGCTGCCGGTGATCCGCAAGGACTTCATGATCGATCCGTACCAGATCGTCGAGTCTCGTGCCTTGGGCGCTGACTGCGTGCTGTTGATCGTCTCCGCGCTGGATGACGTGAAAATGGTCGAGCTGGCGGCCGTGGCCAAAAGCGTCGGCCTCGATGTGCTGGTGGAAGTCCATGACGGCGACGAGCTGGAGCGGGCCTTGAAAACCCTCGACACGCCGCTGGTCGGGGTAAACAACCGCAACCTGCACACCTTCGACGTCAATCTGGAAACCACCCTCGACCTGTTGCCGCGCATCCCGCGTGATCGTCTGGTGATCACCGAAAGTGGCATTCTTAACCGTGCCGATGTCGAGCTGATGGAAATCAGCGATGTGTATGCGTTCCTGGTCGGCGAAGCGTTCATGCGCGCCGAAAGCCCGGGTACCGAACTGCAGCGCCTGTTCTTTCCCGAGCGTGGCACGCCAGTGAGCGGTTCTACGCTCGACTGATTGACAATCGGGGCGCGTCCTTCGCGAGCAAGCCCGCTCCCCACAGTTGATCAGCGGTGCCTGGATGGACGCTGGCTAATGTGGGAGCGGGCTTGCTCGCGAAGGCGGCATAGGATGCGCCACAGACTGATCGTCCTATGGAATACCTTATGACCTCACCAACCCCTCTGACCATCGAAGCCGGCCTGCTCGCCGAACAGGATCTGTTGGCCCATGTGTGCGCCGGTGAGTCAGAATTCGGCCTGCTGTTCTGGCAACCCACTGACCGCGCGTTGGTCATGCCCCGGCGCTTGAATCGTCTGCCACAGTTCGAGGCAGCGTGCGAAGTCTCCGCCACCGCCGGTTGGCCGGTACTGCTGCGTGAAACCGGTGGTGAGCCGGTGCCGCAATCGGCATCGACGATCAACATCGCGCTGGTCTATGCGCCACCGCGCAGCGAAGGTGACCAGAATCGGATCGAAACCGCTTATCGTCGGCTCTGCGACCCGATTTGTCAGCTGCTTGATGAGTTGGGCGGTGTGTCGTCCCTGGGTGAAATCGAGGGTGCGTTCTGCGACGGCCGTTTCAACGTCAACCTCGATGGCCGCAAGATGGTCGGCACGGCTCAGCGCTGGCGCCAGAGCAAGGGCGGTCAGCGTCCGGTCGGTCTGGTACATGGGGCGATGTTGATTGATAACGAGCGAGAGTCAATGGTCGCGTCGGTCAATCGCTTCAACGAAGCCTGTGGCCTGGAACAGCGGGTTCGCGCTGAAAGCCACATCGCCCTGCATGAAAAATTTGCCGCTCCTGAGGCGCTGGAACGGCTTGACGCTCTATACCGCCAGTTGCTGGCAGAAATGCTCGGAGTCTAAGTTTTTCGAAGCTTGCTTTTCGAAGCTCAAGTTTTCGAAGCTTAAGGTTTCGAGCCTAGCGCGTACCGAAGACCACCATGGTTTTGCCTTTGACGTCGACCAGGTTGCGCTCCTCCAAATCCTTGAGCACGCGACCGACCATCTCCCGCGAACAACCGACAATCCGGCCGATTTCCTGACGGGTCACCTTGATCTGCATTCCGTCCGGGTGGGTCATGGCGTCTGGTTGCTTGCACAGCTCCAGCAGGCAGCGTGCAACGCGACCGGTCACGTCGAAGAACGCCAGGTCGCCGACCTTGCGCGTGGTATTGCGCAGGCGTTGTGCGATTTGTCCGCTGAGCACGTAAAGAATGTCTGGATCCTGTTGGGACAGCTCGCGGAATTTCGCGTAGCTGATTTCCGCGACTTCGCATTCGACTTTGGCGCGTACCCAGGCGCTGCGTTCCTGTTCCAGCCCGGCTTGCTCAAACAGACCCAGTTCGCCGAAAAAGTCGCCGGTGTTGAGGTAGGCAATGATCATTTCACGGCCGTCGTCATCTTCAATCAGGATGGTCACCGAACCCTTGATGATGAAAAACAGCGTGTCCGAGCGGTCGCCGGCACAAATGATGTTGCTCTTGACGGCATAACGACGGCGCTGGCAGTGCATCAACAGTTTGTCGAGGTTCTTGATTCTGGGTGTGGGGGTAATAGCAACCATGGTTGTATCCCGAAAAGACTGCACGGTGTGTTTGTTTTTTTGTAGGCGTTGGCGAAGTCCGCGATCTTTTTATTCGCTACAAAGATGGCTATGCGCCACTGGGTTGGCGCCAGCTTAACAGACACATTCCTTCAAGATTCGAGAATTTACCTACGACGAAGATGGTTATGTCTTAGGAAGGCGAAGCGCTGCCAATCAAGGGCCCTGTGCTAAGCTGGCGACCCTTTTTTAGACAGTGGAGTCTTGGCGATGAAGGCACGCATCCAATGGGCTGGCGAAGCCATGTTCCTCGGTGAATCCGGTAGCGGTCATGTCGTGGTCATGGACGGTCCGCCCGATGCCGGTGGTCGTAACCTGGGTGTCCGGCCGATGGAAATGCTCCTGCTGGGTGTTGGCGGTTGCAGTAACTTCGATGTGGTCAGCATCCTCAAGAAGTCCCGTCAGGCCGTCGAAAGCTGCGAAGCCTTCCTCGAAGCCGAACGTGCGACCGAAGATCCGAAGGTTTTCACCAAGATCCACATGCACTTCGTGGTCAAGGGCCGTGGGCTGAAAGAAGCTCAGGTCAAGCGCGCCATTGAGCTCTCGGCCGAGAAGTATTGCTCTGCCTCGATCATGCTGGGCGCGGCCGGTGTGGCGATTACCCATGATTACGAGATCATCGAGCTCGGTTGAATCGACATTCAACTATCATAAAAGCAGTGCAGACTCTGGCGATCCGTAGCTGACGTCTGCATAATGCGCCACTTTTTTCAGGGCAGTGATCGGTCAGCCGACAGATCGCTTGCCTGAACAGACAACCAAAATCGCCATCGCGAAGAGGTGTTAACCGTCCTACGCAGGTGCGTCGTTCGCATCTGACGGGCATGCTTGATCACGCGGCCAGCCCGCAATACATAGAGAGTTTTTAACGGTGAAAAGCAAACTCAAGCTCCACGGGTTCAATAACCTGACAAAGACCTTGAGCTTCAACATCTATGACATCTGCTACGCGGAAACCCCGCAAGACCAACAGGCTTACGTCGAGTACATCAATAAAGAGTACAACGCCAAGCGCCTGACGCAGATCCTCACAGAAGTTGTCGATATCATTGGTGCCAATATCCTGAACATCGCCAGTCAGGATTATGAACCCCAGGGCGCCAGTGTCACGATTCTGATCTCTGAAGAGCCGGTGACCCCGACCGATAGTCAGATCGAAGAGTCTCCGGGCCCGCTGCCCGAGATCATCCTGGCCCACCTCGACAAGAGCCACATCACGGTGCACACCTACCCGGAAATCCATCCGGTGGACGGTATCGCGACGTTCCGTGTGGACATCGACGTGTCGACCTGTGGCGTCATTTCACCGCTCAAGGCGCTCAACTTTCTGATTCACCAGTTCGATTCGGATATCGTGACTGTGGATTACCGCGTGCGCGGTTTCACCCGTGACGTTGAGGGCAAGAAGCACTTTATCGATCACGAGATCAACTCGATCCAGAACTACCTCTCCGAAGACACCCGCGACGCGTACCAGATGACCGACGTGAACGTGTATCAGGAAAACCTGTTCCACACCAAAATGCTGCTGAAGAACTTCGAACTGGATAACTACCTGTTCGGCGACGCGACCAGCAACCTGTCCTCTGAGCAACGTGCTCAGGTGACTGAGCGTGTGAAACACGAAATGCTCGAAATCTTCTATGCGCGCAACATGCCGAGCTAAGATTTTTCGGACACAAAAAAGGCGACTACCTTGCGGTAGTCGCCTTTTTTATTGCTGTCAGATAGACCGTGTGATGGCCTTCGCGAGCAAGTCGGATCGCCGCACCGCCGCTCCCACATTAGTTCTGTGGACACAGTTCCAGTGTGGGAGCGGCGGTGCGGCGATCCGACTTGCTCGCGAAGAGGCCCGATCTGACGACGCTTGCGTCAGATCCGATAAGTACTCTTGGTCATCACCTTGGCCAACAGACTCATGCCGAACTTTACCGGTGCCGGGAAGCGGAAGCCGCCCGCATCCAGCGCGCTTTCAGCGTGGTGTTCTTCATCGATGCGCATCTGCTCAAGGATCGCCCGGGATTTTTCGTCCTCGGCCGGCAGTTGCTCAAGGTGTTCGTTCAAGTGTTTGCAGACCTGATGCTCGGTGGCGGCAACGAAACCCAGACTGACTTTGTCGCTGATCAACCCCGCCACCGCTCCAATCCCGAACGACATACCGTAGAACAGCGGATTGAGGATGCTGGTGTGGCTGCCCAACTGATGAATGCGTTGTTCGCACCAGACCAGATGGTCGATTTCTTCTTCGGCGGCGTGCTCCATGGCGGCGCGCACTTGCGGCAGCTTGGCGGTCAGGGCCTGACCTTGATACAGCGCCTGGGCGCAGACTTCGCCGGTATGGTTGATGCGCATCAAACCGGCGACGTGTCGGGTGTCCTCGTCGCTCATTGCTGCATCCGGCTGCACGATGGCTGGCGACGGACGGTACGGCTGGCCGCTGAAGGGCAGCAAAGTACGCATCGCGGCATCGGCTTGCAGCAGAAGACGGTCAATCGGCGAGTAGTGACGTTGGGTAGTCATGCTGACCTCCGGAAAGAATCTCGGCGGCCAGTTTAACCGAATCGGCCGGGGAGGGTTTGCGCTGGGTCATTTCCGGTGGGAGTGACACCAATCCTGTAGGAGCGAGGCTTGCCCGCGAAGGCGTCCTCATGTGCGCCAAAAGCTTCGCGGGCAAGCCTCGCTCCTACAAGGGAAGGGAGGTGAATCAGCCCGGCGGCCAGTGCATCTGGCGTTGACCCAGCACGTGCATATGAATGTGATAAACGGTCTGCCCGCCCAGTTCATTGCAGTTCATGACCACCCGGAAGCCTTCTTCACAGCCCAGCTCCAGAGCCAGACGCTGTGCGGTGAACAGTATGTGCCCAGCCAGTGCCTTGTCGTCCTCGGTGAGGTCGTTAAGGGTGCGCACCGGTTTCTTCGGGACCACCAGAAAGTGCACGGGGGCCTGTGGCGCGATGTCGTGGAAGGCCAGTACCTGGTCGTCCTCGTAAATGATCCTGGCCGGGATTTCCCGGTTGATGATCTTGGTGAACAGAGTATCCACAGCTGTTTTCTCCGTTGTTTGGGCTGGCATGAGTGTACTCATGGGCCATGTTCGAGCCCAGCTTTTTACCTTTAGGGTGGTCAGCGGGGGCAGTACGCCTTGTTGACCATGCCCGCGATTGTTCGGGTCAGCCAACGCGAGCCGAGCCGCGGCAGGAAGGCGAACCAGCGATTCAGGCGACCGGGGATAATAATGGCGCGATTTTTCTCCAGGGCTCGCACGGTATAGAGCGCGACTTCCTCGGGGCTCATCAGCAGTTTGCTCTCGACCAGTTTGTCGGTGTCCAGTTGCGCGGTGCGGAAAAACGCCGTGCGGGTCGGGCCGGGGCAGAGCACCGACACCTTGACCGCGCATTTTTTCAGTTCGACGCGTAAACCTTCGGAGAAGTGCAGCACATAAGCCTTGCTGGCGTAGTAAGTGCTCATCCATGGGCCGGGATGGAACGCCGCCACCGAGGCGACGTTCAGAATCTGCCCACCGCCCTGCAAGGCCATGCTGTTGCCGATGGCATGACACAAGCGAGTGAGGGCCAGGATGTTCACTTCGATCAGGTCTTGCTCGGTCATCCAGTCCTGGGCCAGGAACGGGCCGCAAGTGCCGATGCCGGCACAGTTGACCAGCAGATCGATCTGCCGGTCGCCTTCTTCCAGCTCCAGTAGAAAACCGGACAGTCTCAGCGGCTCGCCCAGGTCACAGGCACGAAACAACACTTCCACACCAAAACGTTGAGTCAGTTCAATCGCAATACTTTCCAGCTGATCACGCTGTCGGGCCACCAGAATCAGGCTGCGGCCGCGCCGGGCCAGCGCTTCGGCCATCGCCAGGCCGATGCCGCTGGAAGCGCCAGTGATCAGAGCGTAACGGGTCATGCAGTTCTCCATCGCAACGGCTCCGCGCCAGCGACGCAGGTGTCACGGGCGGGGAGCGCTGTTCATTCTTTCTCAGAGTCTACAGGGGGCTCGGTTGCTTCGGCTGCATCATCGGATGAATTTGGCGCTTGTTCGGCCTCTTCGGCCGGCTCGACTTCAACTTCGTCGGTGGTCATCGAGCTGTCATAGCTGCTCTCGGTAGCACTTTCATATTCATCCTGCAGAGCACCGATGCCGCCGGTGACTGCGCTAATGAATACAACCGCGACGAACACCAGCCAAAGGGCACAAAGTAATTTTACCGCGGTGCTGTTGGGCGGTGGTGGTGCGCCGTATTGGTTGGCTGCGGTATTGCCCGGCAGTACCGCCAGTAAAATTGGCAGGAGCCCGCCCACGAATGGCACCAGTGTCAGTAGATAAATCCATCCGGACCAACCCAGGTCGTGCAGGCGCTGAACGCTGATCTGAATGCTGACAACGATAAACGCGATGCATATCGCCGTGCCTACCAATCCGCCGATTACCAGACCAACCGTTGACGTAAGGGCAATGAGTGACAAACCGATGGAGACGAACACCCCGGCGACTCCCATCAATACCAGCGTCAAGGCCATTGTCCAGGCCAGATAGCGCAGACGGCCGATGCGTCCTGTGAATGTGAAGGCCTTGAGTGGGCCGAACTCTGGTAATGCCTCACCGACGGAGGCGTGCGGTGGCGCATAAGGTGATTCGGCGTCTGGCGATGCCCATTGGTTAGGCGCAGGGGAGGGTTCGTGAACGTCGGACAGGTTCAGCTCGATCGAGGGTTCTGTTTCGATTCGGGCATCGATGCCGGTTTTCGACAGTGCCTGAAGATAAGTCTGCGCGTCGGTGTGTGACAGATCGCGTTTGAGTGCAACCGTCCGGCCACTGAACAGGCGTTCGATGGCAGCGATATCGCTTTTGAACAACTCGGCGAGATTGAACTTTGCGGTGCAGGCGTCAACACCTGGCAGCAGAGCACCATCGAAGACGATCTTGAAACGGTTTTCGCTCATGGCCGAGGCATCCTTGTCGCGAGAGTTTGATAGAAAGTGTTGCAAACATGAAGTGTAAGGCCAGCCGGGAGGGGCTGGCCAAGTTTTTCCTGTCAGCGCGGCCAGCGCTTGGGCAGCGCCGCTGCCAGTTCCAGCGCGTTACGGTATTCGGCGTCGAGACGTGCGACCAGTTGATCGACACTCGGCAGGTCCTCGATTTCTCCGACGCCCTGGCCTGCGGACCACACGGTTTTCCAGGCTTTGGCTTCATCACTCAACGGTTTGAGCTTTGAACCGAAACTCACCTCGCCCTTGCCTTGCAGTGCCGCCATGTCGAAACCGGCAGCCTCCAGGCTCTGACGCATGAAGCTGGCCGGTACTCCCGACACCGCTGGAGTATGGACGATGTCCGCAGCTCTGGAAGTCAGCAGCATCTCCTTATAAGCGTCAGGCGCATGACTTTCCGTGGTGCCGATAAATCGCGTACCGAAGTAGGCCAGATCCGCACCGAGCAATTGCGCGGCAAGAATCTCGTGGCCATGGTTCAGGCAGCCGGCCAGCAACAGGGTCTTGTCGAAAAACTGGCGAATTTCGGCGATCAGCGAGAACGGGCTCCAGGTCCCGGCGTGACCACCGGCGCCCGCAGCCACAGCGATCAAACCGTCCACACCGGCCAGGGCCGCTTTTTCAGCGTGGCGACGTGTCGTCACGTCGTGAAACACCAAGCCGCCGTAGCCATGCACGGCATCGACCAGTTCCTTCACTGCGCCGAGGCTGGTGATCACGATCGGTACTTTGTGCTCGATGCAGATCGCCAGGTCTGCCTGCAATCGCGGGTTGCTGTTGTGGACGATCAGGTTCACTGCGTAAGGCGCGGGGTTTTCCTGTGTCGCCAGCCCTGCTTCGATTTCTTCCAGCCAGGCCTTGAAACCGCTGCTCTCACGCTGGTTCAGCGCGGGGAAACTGCCCATCACGCCATTACGGCAGCAGGCGAGCACCAGTTCGGGGTTGGAAATCAGGAACATCGGCGCCACCACCACGGGCAGACGCAAACGTTGTTCGAGCAAAGCGGGCAGCGACATTGGAAGTACCCCGGGTGAGTGTGCCTGTCAGATTTAAAACGGCCGGACGACGACCAGAATTACGATAGCCAGCAATATCAGAACCGGCACTTCGTTGAACCAGCGATAAAAGACATGGCTGCGGGTGTTTTCGCCACGGGCAAAACGTTTTACCTGTGCGCCGCACATGTGGTGGTAGCCGATCAGGATCACCACCAGGGTCAACTTGGCGTGCATCCACGCACCTTGGCTGAAATAGGCGCTCGGGTTGAGGCTGATCAGCCATATGCCGAACGCCAATGTGGCGATCATCGCCGGGCCCATGATGCCCCGGTACAGCTTACGCTCCATGATGCTGAAGCGTTCCTTGCTGACGGTGTCTTCGCTTTGGGCGTGATAGACGAACAGGCGCGGCAGGTAGAACAGGCCGGCAAACCAGCAGACCATGCTGATGATGTGAAGCGCTTTGAGCCACAGATAAAGCATTTTTAGTTATTCCCAGGTTCACGGTAGCGAAGATAGTAGAGAAAGTGTCCCGTCTCGGACATAACTGTTCAATTTTGGCGGCGTCTTTTGTCGCCATACTGCGTTGCCACTCCTCGCCATAGCGGGCTATGACTCGTCGCGGTGCCTTGTCTGGCAACAAAATCCACTCGCCAAAACTTGAACGTATGCCCGAGACGGGACACATGAGCGTCCGCACGTCACCTTGACGGTTGTCGCAGGGCCGCGCGCGCCCTATTATCGACGGCTTTCCAGTGGGTTCGTTGAGGGCAGGTTTATGGTCAAGGTCGGTATCGTCGGCGGCACGGGTTACACCGGTGTCGAACTGCTGCGTCTGTTGGCACAGCATCCGCAGGCAGAAGTGGTGGTGATCACTTCCCGATCCGAGGCCGGCCTGGCCGTGGCTGATATGTACCCGAACCTGCGAGGTCATTACGACGGCCTGGCGTTCAGCGTTCCGGACATCAAGACATTGGGCGCCTGCGACGTAGTGTTCTTCGCCACGCCGCATGGTGTCGCCCATGCCCTGGCGGGTGAGTTGCTGGCTGCCGGTACCAAGGTCATCGACTTGTCGGCAGACTTCCGTCTGCAAGACGCCGATGAGTGGGCCAAATGGTACGGCCAGCCGCACGGCGCGCCGGAACTGCTGGAGGAGGCGGTCTACGGCTTGCCGGAAGTCAATCGCGAGCAGATCAAGCAAGCGCGCCTGATCGCCGTGCCGGGTTGCTACCCGACTGCCACGCAATTGGGCTTCCTGCCATTGCTTGAAGCCGGTCTGGCCGATACCACTCGTTTGATCGCAGACTGCAAATCCGGCGTCAGCGGTGCCGGTCGTGGCGCTTCTGTAGGTTCTCTGTACTCCGAGACGTCGGAAAGCATGAAGGCTTACGCCGTCAAAGGGCACCGTCACTTGCCGGAAATCCGCCAGGGGCTGCGTCGTGCCGCGGGCAAGGACGTTGGTCTGACCTTCGTTCCGCACCTGACGCCAATGATCCGCGGCATTCACTCGACGCTCTACGCGACTGTCGTGGATCGTTCGGTGGATCTGCAGACGCTGTTTGAAAAGCGTTATGCCAATGAACCGTTCGTCGATGTGATGCCCGCTGGCAGCCATCCGGAAACCCGCAGCGTGCGCGGTGCCAACGTTTGCCGTATCGCTGTGCATCGTCCGCAGGATGGTGATCTGGTGGTGGTGTTGTCGGTCATTGATAACCTGGTCAAGGGCGCGTCGGGTCAGGCGGTGCAGAACCTGAATATCCTGTTCGGCCTGGATGAGCGCTTGGGCCTCTCCCATGCAGGCATGCTGCCGTAAGGCTGTATCCCGCTTAGCAAAAAGGCCCGTTGAACGGGCCTTTTTGCATTTTGGTCTGGCGATTGGGTTGATTGATATACCGTAACAATAGTTGACCGATTTTCTGGGAGAAGCGGATAATGCGCGTCATCACGCATTATGGCGGCGTAACGCCGGGAGATAGTCAGCATGAGCGTCGAATCCTTCACCCCCACGGCTTTGCAATTCACCCACGGTGCCGCGCACAAGGTGAAGAGCCTGGTCGATGAAGAGGGGAATGATCGCTTGAAGCTGCGCGTATTCGTTACGGGCGGCGGTTGTTCAGGGTTTCAATACGGCTTCACCTTCGATGAAGAAGTGGCCGATGACGACACCATCGTCGAGCGCGAAGGCGTCAGCCTGGTGGTCGATCCGATGAGCTTCCAGTACCTGGCAGGTGCCGAAGTGGATTACCAGGAAGGTCTGGAAGGTTCGCGTTTCGTGATCAAGAATCCGAATGCTACCACCACGTGTGGCTGCGGCTCTTCGTTCTCGATCTGATCGCACCTCACTGCATCAACAGGCGCCGCAGGGTTTCAGGATTCTGCGGCGTTTTGCTGTCCGGGATTCATGATCAGGCGAGGTAGATGGCGCCGAGAATGCGCAAGCCGCGAGCACCGGTGACGCTCGGTCGGTTGGCCGCGATACCTTCCAGGCAGCAATGGGCCAGCCAGGCGAAGGCCATGGCCTCGACCCAGTCCGGGTCTACACCATGAGTCGCGGTGCTGCTGACTTTTGCGTTCGGCAACAGACTGGCCAAGCGCTTCATCAGCGTGGCATTGTGCGCGCCACCGCCGCAGACAAGAAGTTCCTCAGTATCCGATTGGGCGCTTCGTAACGACTCGATGATGGTCAGCGCGGTCAGCTCAAGCAGCGTGGCCTGTACGTCCTCGGTAGCGAAGGTTGGCAATTGTGACAGATGCTGCATCAGCCACGGCAGATTGAACACTTCGCGGCCGGTGCTCTTCGGGCCTTGGGTCACAAAGAACGGATCACTGAGCAGCGCGTTCAACAGAACAGGTTCAATTTTGCCGCTGGCAGCCCATTGGCCGTCACGATCAAAGTTGTCGCCGCGTTGCTGGTGAATCCAGGCATCCAGCAGAACGTTCCCCGGGCCACAGTCGAACCCGGCAACAGGCTTGCCGGGCTCGATCAGGCTGAGGTTGCTGAACCCACCGATGTTCAGCACTGCGCGGTTATCAGACCGATCTTCAAACAGGGCTTCGTGAAAGGCTGGAACCAATGGCGCGCCTTGCCCGCCTGCGGCTACATCGCGGCTGCGGAAATCGCTGACTACGGTGATGCCGGTCAGTTCGGTGAGCAAGGCCGGGTTACCGATTTGCACCGTGAACCCGCGCGCCGGCTCGTGGCGAATGGTCTGGCCGTGGCTGCCAATCGCGCGAATGTCGGCGGGTTTCAGGTTTTGTTGGTCGAGGAGAGTGTGAATGCCCTGTGCGGCCAGTTTCACCCAGTTCTGCTGGGCGATGGCGGAGCGGGCAATCTCGTCCGGGCCGCTGGCGCACAAGCCAAGCAGCTCGGCGCGCAGGGAATCAGGCATAGGGATGTAATGGGTGGCGATCAGCTTGATCGCCGGGGTTTGCTCGATCAACGCAATGTCCAGGCCATCAAGGCTGGTCCCGGACATCACACCTATATAGAGCGCCATGGCTTAGCGTTTACTCGAAGCCAGCTGGGTGGTTTTCTCTTGATCCATGCGCGCCATCAGCGGTTGGCTTTGCGCGAGGAAGCGTGAGCGTTCAGCTTTGGAGATCGGATCGGCCATCGCTACTTTCTGGCCCAATGGATCGACGTGCACGCCATTGACCTGGAATTCGTAGTGCAGGTGCGGGCCGGTGGAGAGACCGGTGGTGCCGATGTAGCCGATCACCTGACCTTGCTTGACGCTGCCGCCAGTCTTGACGCCTTTGGCGAAGCCTTGCATATGGCCGTACAGCGTACGGTAGGTATTGCCGTGCTGGATGATCACGGTGTTGCCGTAACCGCCGCGACGACCTGCCAACAATACTTTGCCGTCACCGGCAGCCTTGATCGGCGTACCGCGTGGGGCGGCGTAATCGACACCCTTGTGGGCGCGGATCTTGTTCAGGATCGGGTGCTTGCGGCCCATGGAGAATTTCGAGCTGATGCGGGCGAAGTCTACCGGGGTACGGATAAACGCCTTGCGCATGCTGTTGCCGTCAGCCGTGTAGTAGCTGCTGTTGCCTTGTTTGTTGGTGTAGCGCACCGCGGTATAAGTCTTGCCGCGGTTGGTGAAGCGTGCGGAGAGGATCGGGCCGTTGCCGATTGCTTTGCCGTTGACGACCTTCTGTTCATAGATCACATCGAACTCGTCACCTTGGCGAATATCCTGGGCGAAGTCGACGTCATAGCCAAACACACTGGCCATATCCATGGTCAGGCTGTGGGACAAACCGGCTCGGGCGGCAGATTGCGACAGCGAACTGTTGATCACGCCATGAACGTAGGCGGAGCGAACGGTCGGTTTCGCGGTGATGCGGTTGAACACGAAACCCTTGTCGCTCTTAGTCAGGGTGATGCTTTCCATGTCACTGACTTTGCTGTGCAAATTGGTCAGCTGGCCATCCGGGCTCAGTTCGAACTCGAGCTTCTGGCCATGTTTGAGTTGGCTGAACTGCTTGGCCTGCTTGTCGCTGGCCAGTACTTCATGCACCGAAGTGGCCGGAAGACCGACTTTCTCGAACAAAGTCGAGAGAGTGTCGCCTTTGGCAACGATCACTTCTCTGTGGCCTGGCGCCTTCTTTTCTTCGACGATTGGCGTGGGGGCGACCTGGGCGGTTTCCTGAGTATCTTTGGCGCTGTCTTCGATCTGCGTGAAAGGGGAGGCTGCCGGCTCATTTGTGGCTTGGACGGCACCGGCGGCGTCTTGATCTTGTGTCAGTTGTTCTGCAGGGCTTTCCAGTTCAAGACTCAGGGTCGTCTTTTTGGCTTCAACATCACTGGAAGGGAATACCAGAAGCGCCAGGCTGAGAAGGGCGGCGATACCACTTGCTGCGAGCAGGTGGGTCTTCGGGTAAAGCGGTGGCGCTTTAGACGGTTCTGTGGTCATAGGTAATTTTGACTTTGAAAAAATGAATTGGAAAAGATGAATGACATGATGAAGACGAAATAACTGTATAAAATATAACCAAATCATCTCTGAGGCAAGCCTGCGGACGCTCTGTCCGTGGATTGGTGTCCGTGCGCCGGGCAAAACTTGTATTTGGTGCGCGATCTTGTATGGTTGGTTCCCTTTGAATTCGAGCCTTGCGGGTCTGTTATGAAGTCGGTTGAAGAGCAGCTAGCGCTGATCAAACGTGGTGCGGAAGAACTGTTGGTCGAGTCCGAGCTGATCGAAAAGCTCAAGCGTGGCCAGCCGCTACGTATTAAGGCAGGCTTCGATCCGACCGCGCCGGATTTGCACCTGGGTCATACCGTGCTTATTAATAAGCTGCGCCAATTTCAGGATCTGGGTCACCAGGTGATCTTCCTTATAGGTGACTTCACCGGGATGATCGGTGATCCGAGCGGCAAGAGCGCGACACGTCCTCCGCTCACCCGTGAGCAGGTTCTCGACAATGCCGAGACCTACAAGACTCAGGTCTTCAAGATTCTTGATCCAGCCAAGACCGAAGTGGCGTTCAACTCCACCTGGATGGATCAGATGGGGCCAGCCGACTTCATTCGCCTGACTTCGCAGTACACCGTGGCTCGCATGCTCGAGCGCGACGACTTCGACAAGCGCTACACGACCAATCAGCCAATCGCTATTCACGAGTTCCTCTATCCGCTGGTTCAGGGTTATGACTCGGTCGCTTTGCGCGCGGATGTAGAGCTGGGCGGTACCGATCAGAAGTTCAACCTGCTGATGGGGCGTGAGCTGCAACGTAGTTATGGTCAGGAGGCTCAATGCATTCTGACCATGCCGTTGCTCGAAGGTCTGGATGGCGTGAAGAAGATGTCCAAGTCGCTGGGCAACTACGTCGGTATCCAGGAGGCGCCGGGTGTCATGTACGGCAAGCTGGTCTCTATTCCTGATGTGTTGATGTGGCGTTACTTCGAATTGCTCAGCTTCCGTTCCATGGAAGAGATCAATGCTTTGCGGGCTGACGTCGAAGCGGGTGCGAACCCGCGTGATATCAAGATCAAGCTGGCCGAAGAGATCGTTGCGCGCTTCCATGGTGAAGAAGCTGCGGCCAATGCTCATCGTGCGGCGGGCAATCGTATGAAAGACGGTGAGCTGCCTGATGATCTGCCAGAGATCGAATTGACCGCTACCGAAGATATGCCGATCGCTGCCGTCCTTAATAAGGCAGGTCTGGTGAAGAACTCCGCCGTGGCGCGCGACCTTCTGGGCTCTGGTGGTGTGCGTATAGATGGTGAGGTTGTCGATCGCACCTTTATATACGTACGGGGCGCGACCCATGTTTGCCAGGCTGGGAAGAAGGCATTTGCGCGTATTACGCTCAAATCCGAATAAAGCTGAAATTAGGGGTTGACGGCAGATTCTGGAAGTCTATAATTCGCCCCACTTCCGGCGCAGTCGAAACGGAAAACTCCTTGGTAAACAAAGAGTTACGCAGTTTTCGACAGCGGTTACGCTTCAGTTCATCGAAGCCAGAAGGAGTTGAAAGGGCAGTGTTGTTTGGCTCTTTTAACGGTTCGATCTTCTCGGTCGAAAGCGGAGAAAAAGAGGTGTTGACAGCAGCGAGTAACGCTGTAGAATTCGCCTCCCGCTAACGAGAGATCGGAAGCGCAAGTGGTTGAAGTTGTTAAGGATTTCCAAGCGAAACTTTGAAAACTTCTGAAAATAACCGCTTGACAGTAACAGAGGCTGCTGTAGAATGCGCGCCTCGGTTGAGACGAAAGATCTTAACCAACCGCTCTTTAACAACTGAATCAAGCAATTCGTGTGGGTGCTTGTGGAGTCAGACTGATAGTCAACAAGATTATCAGCATCACAAGTTACTCCGCGAGAAATCAAAGATGTAACCAACGATTGCTGAGCCAAGTTTAGGGTTTTCTCAAAACCCAAAGATGTTTGAACTGAAGAGTTTGATCATGGCTCAGATTGAACGCTGGCGGCAGGCCTAACACATGCAAGTCGAGCGGCAGCACGGGTACTTGTACCTGGTGGCGAGCGGCGGACGGGTGAGTAATGCCTAGGAATCTGCCTGGTAGTGGGGGATAACGCTCGGAAACGGACGCTAATACCGCATACGTCCTACGGGAGAAAGCAGGGGACCTTCGGGCCTTGCGCTATCAGATGAGCCTAGGTCGGATTAGCTAGTTGGTGAGGTAATGGCTCACCAAGGCGACGATCCGTAACTGGTCTGAGAGGATGATCAGTCACACTGGAACTGAGACACGGTCCAGACTCCTACGGGAGGCAGCAGTGGGGAATATTGGACAATGGGCGAAAGCCTGATCCAGCCATGCCGCGTGTGTGAAGAAGGTCTTCGGATTGTAAAGCACTTTAAGTTGGGAGGAAGGGCAGTTACCTAATACGTATCTGTTTTGACGTTACCGACAGAATAAGCACCGGCTAACTCTGTGCCAGCAGCCGCGGTAATACAGAGGGTGCAAGCGTTAATCGGAATTACTGGGCGTAAAGCGCGCGTAGGTGGTTCGTTAAGTTGGATGTGAAATCCCCGGGCTCAACCTGGGAACTGCATTCAAAACTGTCGAGCTAGAGTATGGTAGAGGGTGGTGGAATTTCCTGTGTAGCGGTGAAATGCGTAGATATAGGAAGGAACACCAGTGGCGAAGGCGACCACCTGGACTGATACTGACACTGAGGTGCGAAAGCGTGGGGAGCAAACAGGATTAGATACCCTGGTAGTCCACGCCGTAAACGATGTCAACTAGCCGTTGGGAGCCTTGAGCTCTTAGTGGCGCAGCTAACGCATTAAGTTGACCGCCTGGGGAGTACGGCCGCAAGGTTAAAACTCAAATGAATTGACGGGGGCCCGCACAAGCGGTGGAGCATGTGGTTTAATTCGAAGCAACGCGAAGAACCTTACCAGGCCTTGACATCCAATGAACTTTCCAGAGATGGATTGGTGCCTTCGGGAACATTGAGACAGGTGCTGCATGGCTGTCGTCAGCTCGTGTCGTGAGATGTTGGGTTAAGTCCCGTAACGAGCGCAACCCTTGTCCTTAGTTACCAGCACGTAATGGTGGGCACTCTAAGGAGACTGCCGGTGACAAACCGGAGGAAGGTGGGGATGACGTCAAGTCATCATGGCCCTTACGGCCTGGGCTACACACGTGCTACAATGGTCGGTACAGAGGGTTGCCAAGCCGCGAGGTGGAGCTAATCCCAGAAAACCGATCGTAGTCCGGATCGCAGTCTGCAACTCGACTGCGTGAAGTCGGAATCGCTAGTAATCGCGAATCAGAATGTCGCGGTGAATACGTTCCCGGGCCTTGTACACACCGCCCGTCACACCATGGGAGTGGGTTGCACCAGAAGTAGCTAGTCTAACCTTCGGGAGGACGGTTACCACGGTGTGATTCATGACTGGGGTGAAGTCGTAACAAGGTAGCCGTAGGGGAACCTGCGGCTGGATCACCTCCTTAATCGACGACATCAGCTGCTCCATAAGTTCCCACACGAATTGCTTGATTCATTGAAGAAGACGATAAGAAGCAGCCCGAAATTGGGTCTGTAGCTCAGTTGGTTAGAGCGCACCCCTGATAAGGGTGAGGTCGGCAGTTCGAATCTGCCCAGACCCACCAATTTTGTGTGGGAAACGCCTGTAGAAATACGGGGCCATAGCTCAGCTGGGAGAGCGCCTGCCTTGCACGCAGGAGGTCAACGGTTCGATCCCGTTTGGCTCCACCACTAACTGCTTCTGTTGTTGAAAGCTTAGAAATGAGCATTCCATTGTGATGATGGTGAATGTTGATTTCTAGTCTTTTGCTAGATCGTTCTTTAAAAATTTGGGTATGTGATAGAAAGATAGACTGAACGCCACTTTCACTGGTGGTGGATCAGGCTAAGGTAAAATTTGTGAGTTTAATCGCGAATTTTCGGCGAATGTCGTCTTCACAGTATAACCAGATTGCTTGGGGTTATATGGTCAAGTGAAGAAGCGCATACGGTGGATGCCTTGGCAGTCAGAGGCGATGAAAGACGTGGTAGCCTGCGAAAAGCTTCGGGGAGTCGGCAAACAGACTTTGATCCGGAGATGTCTGAATGGGGGAACCCACCTAACATAAGTTAGGTATCTTAAGCTGAATACATAGGCTTAAGAGGCGAACCAGGGGAACTGAAACATCTAAGTACCCTGAGGAAAAGAAATCAACCGAGATTCCCTTAGTAGTGGCGAGCGAACGGGGACTAGCCCTTAAGTGGCTTTGAGATTAGCGGAACGCTCTGGAAAGTGCGGCCATAGTGGGTGATAGCCCTGTACGCGAAAATCTCTTGGTCATGAAATCGAGTAGGACGGAGCACGAGAAACTTTGTCTGAATATGGGGGGACCATCCTCCAAGGCTAAATACTACTGACTGACCGATAGTGAACTAGTACCGTGAGGGAAAGGCGAAAAGAACCCCGGAGAGGGGAGTGAAATAGATCCTGAAACCGTATGCGTACAAGCAGTGGGAGCCCACTTTGTTGGGTGACTGCGTACCTTTTGTATAATGGGTCAGCGACTTATTTTCAGTGGCGAGCTTAACCGAATAGGGGAGGCGTAGCGAAAGCGAGTCTTAATAGGGCGTCTAGTCGCTGGGAATAGACCCGAAACCGGGCGATCTATCCATGGGCAGGTTGAAGGTTGGGTAACACTAACTGGAGGACCGAACCGACTACCGTTGAAAAGTTAGCGGATGACCTGTGGATCGGAGTGAAAGGCTAATCAAGCTCGGAGATAGCTGGTTCTCCTCGAAAGCTATTTAGGTAGCGCCTCATGTATCACTGTAGGGGGTAGAGCACTGTTTCGGCTAGGGGGTCATCCCGACTTACCAAACCGATGCAAACTCCGAATACCTACAAGTGCCGAGCATGGGAGACACACGGCGGGTGCTAACGTCCGTCGTGAAAAGGGAAACAACCCAGACCGTCAGCTAAGGTCCCAAAGTTATGGTTAAGTGGGAAACGATGTGGGAAGGCTTAGACAGCTAGGAGGTTGGCTTAGAAGCAGCCACCCTTTAAAGAAAGCGTAATAGCTCACTAGTCGAGTCGGCCTGCGCGGAAGATGTAACGGGGCTCAAACCATACACCGAAGCTACGGGTATCACTTAGGTGATGCGGTAGAGGAGCGTTCTGTAAGCCTGTGAAGGTGAGTTGAGAAGCTTGCTGGAGGTATCAGAAGTGCGAATGCTGACATGAGTAACGACAATGGGTGTGAAAAACACCCACGCCGAAAGACCAAGGTTTCCTGCGCAACGTTAATCGACGCAGGGTTAGTCGGTCCCTAAGGCGAGGCTGAAAAGCGTAGTCGATGGAAAACAGGTTAATATTCCTGTACTTCTGGTTATTGCGATGGAGGGACGGAGAAGGCTAGGCCAGCTTGGCGTTGGTTGTCCAAGTTTAAGGTGGTAGGCTGGAATCTTAGGTAAATCCGGGATTTCAAGGCCGAGAGCTGATGACGAGTGTTCTTTTAGAACACGAAGTGGTTGATGCCATGCTTCCAAGAAAAGCTTCTAAGCTTCAGGTAACCAGGAACCGTACCCCAAACCGACACAGGTGGTTGGGTAGAGAATACCAAGGCGCTTGAGAGAACTCGGGTGAAGGAACTAGGCAAAATGGCACCGTAACTTCGGGAGAAGGTGCGCCGGTGAGGGTGAAGGACTTGCTCCGTAAGCTCATGCCGGTCGAAGATACCAGGCCGCTGCGACTGTTTATTAAAAACACAGCACTCTGCAAACACGAAAGTGGACGTATAGGGTGTGACGCCTGCCCGGTGCCGGAAGGTTAATTGATGGGGTTAGCTAACGCGAAGCTCTTGATCGAAGCCCCGGTAAACGGCGGCCGTAACTATAACGGTCCTAAGGTAGCGAAATTCCTTGTCGGGTAAGTTCCGACCTGCACGAATGGCGTAACGATGGCGGCGCTGTCTCCACCCGAGACTCAGTGAAATTGAAATCGCTGTGAAGATGCAGTGTATCCGCGGCTAGACGGAAAGACCCCGTGAACCTTTACTATAGCTTTGCACTGGACTTTGAATTTGCTTGTGTAGGATAGGTGGGAGGCTTTGAAGCGTGGACGCCAGTTCGCGTGGAGCCAACCTTGAAATACCACCCTGGCAACTTTGAGGTTCTAACTCAGGTCCGTTATCCGGATCGAGGACAGTGTATGGTGGGTAGTTTGACTGGGGCGGTCTCCTCCTAAAGAGTAACGGAGGAGTACGAAGGTGCGCTCAGACCGGTCGGAAATCGGTCGTAGAGTATAAAGGCAAAAGCGCGCTTGACTGCGAGACAGACACGTCGAGCAGGTACGAAAGTAGGTCTTAGTGATCCGGTGGTTCTGTATGGAAGGGCCATCGCTCAACGGATAAAAGGTACTCCGGGGATAACAGGCTGATACCGCCCAAGAGTTCATATCGACGGCGGTGTTTGGCACCTCGATGTCGGCTCATCACATCCTGGGGCTGAAGCCGGTCCCAAGGGTATGGCTGTTCGCCATTTAAAGTGGTACGCGAGCTGGGTTTAGAACGTCGTGAGACAGTTCGGTCCCTATCTGCCGTGGACGTTTGAGATTTGAGAGGGGCTGCTCCTAGTACGAGAGGACCGGAGTGGACGAACCTCTGGTGTTCCGGTTGTCACGCCAGTGGCATTGCCGGGTAGCTATGTTCGGAATAGATAACCGCTGAAAGCATCTAAGCGGGAAACTAGCCTCAAGATGAGATCTCACTGGGACCTTGAGTCCCCTGAAGGGCCGTCGAAGACTACGACGTTGATAGGTTGGGTGTGTAAGCGCTGTGAGGCGTTGAGCTAACCAATACTAATTGCCCGTGAGGCTTGACCATATAACACCCAAGCAATTTGTTGGCCCGAACGGGCACCAGATTGCGGTGTGTGAAGACGAAACGAACCGAAAGTTTGTGACACTCACGAAACACCAGATCTATCACATACCCATTCGCTGGAGCGTGATCTCGCAAGAGAAAACGACCTGGCTACCGAATTTCTTGACGACCATAGAGCATTGGAACCACCTGATCCCATCCCGAACTCAGCAGTGAAACGATGCATCGCCGATGGTAGTGTGGGGTTTCCCCATGTGAGAGTAGGTCATCGTCAAGATTAAATTCCGAAACCCCTATCTGCGTATGCAGGTAGGGGTTTTGTTTTGTCTGCGGGAAAATCTCGCTTGTAGGGTTTCTATGCAACGGCCCGGGGCATGGCTATCATGCGGGCCTCATTGTGAGGCGAGACTTGCATGCTGACGTTGTTAAAGCTTCTTAAGGATGGCCGATTCCATTCGGGCCAGGCTCTGGGCGCTGCCTTGGGTGTCAGTCGTAGCGCTGTATGGAAGCAACTTCAGCATTTGGAGGCTGAACTCGGTTTATCCATTCACAAAGTGCGCGGTCGCGGTTATCAACTGGCTGCGCCATTGACGCTGCTTGATCCTGCAGAGATAAGCGCGGGGGCGCCTTCTTGTGAGTGGCCCATTCTAGTCTTCGACTCAATTGACTCTACCAACGCTGAGGCCTTGCGCGCTATCGAGTGTGGCCAGCCTACGCCATTTCTGGTGCTCGCTGAGCGGCAAACGGCCGGTCGCGGACGGCGTGGACGCAAATGGGTCAGTCCGTTCGCGGAAAACATCTATTACAGTCTGGTGCTGCGTATTGATGGTGGGATGCGGCAGCTGGAGGGCTTGAGTCTTGTTGTCGGGCTTGCGGTAATGCAGGCCTTGCGAGAGCTGGGTGTTTCGGGCGTGGGGTTGAAGTGGCCCAATGATGTTCTGGTTGGTCAGAAAAAGATCGCTGGAATACTGCTCGAATTGGTGGGGGATCCTGCTGATGTTTGTCACGTGGTGATTGGTGTCGGAATCAATGTGAACATGCAGATGACTGATGAGGTTGATCAGCAATGGACGTCCATGCGACTTGAGTTGGGTAAGGCTGTTGATCGCAATCACCTGGTTGCGGAGTTAGGGTTGATGCTTCAGGCCTACTTGAGTCGCCACCAAGTCAGTGGATTTTCAGCTATCCAGGCGGAGTGGGAGCAAAATCATCTATGGCAGGGGCGGGCGGTGTCGTTGATAGCCGGTGTGAGTCAGATAGATGGAGAGGTGCTGGGTATCGATGGTCAGGGTGCCTTGCGCTTGAAGGTGGATGGTGTGGAAAAAGTCTTTAGTGGTGGTGAGCTCAGCCTGAGGTTGCGTGATGATTCTTGAGCTCGATTGCGGAAACAGTTTCATCAAATGGCGAGTGCTCGGCGCGGATGTTCGGCGGGTGGTTGGTGAGGGTGTCGTTGATTCGGATCTGGCATTGCTGGAGAGCTTGAAAGGGCTCAAGGGACTCACTCTCACGCATTGTCGGTTGGTCAGCGTTAGAACCGCCGAAGAGACTAGTGCATTGATTTCTCTGCTGGCAGAGGCTTTCGGTGTTTCCGCAGTGTGTGCGGCACCGGCTCGCGAAATGTCCGGGGTACGAAATGGCTATGAGGAGTTCGAGCGACTAGGGCTCGATCGCTGGCTTGCAATGCTCGGAGGATTTCATCTGGCTTCGGGTGCTTGTCTGGTGCTCGACTTTGGTACGGCGGTTACGGCTGACTTTATCGCCGGGGATGGCGAGCATTTCGGAGGATTTATCTGTCCTGGAATGTCTTTGATGCGCAACCAGTTGCGCACCCACACCCGTAGAATTCGCTATGGAGATCTTGCTGCCGAGCGCGCTTTGGAGAGTCTCGTTCCTGGCCGTACAACCGTCGAGGCAGTCGAGCGAGGTTGCTTGCTGATGTTGAGAGGTTTTGTCATGACTCAGCTAGAGTTGGCGCGTAGCTATTGGGGAGAGGATTTCGCTGTATTCCTGACTGGGGGGGATGCGGATCTGGTCTCCGAGATTGTGCCCAAGGCCAGGGTGGTTCCAGACCTGGTATTTGTAGGTTTGGCGATGGCATGTCCCTTGTCCTGAGGTTTTTATGCGTTGGTTGTTTCTGCTGTTGCTTGTTCTCAATGTGTTCTATTACGTCTGGCACCAGCAGGAGGCTCCGCTTCGCGCGAAAGATGTAACCCCCTTGAGCTTGTATCGCGGCTCGCAGCAGGATATTCGTTTGTTGAGCGAGGCGACTGATACGGCTCGAGACAAAGGTAAATCTACGCAGGCGGATAGCGGTTGCCTCTATCTGGGAGGTTCTGCTCGACAGGAAGTCGCCCAGGTAATCGAGCGTCGGTTGAGTGACATGGATATCAAGTTTCAGTCCTTGCCGAAGGATCTCACCGAATATGCTGGTTACTGGGTGCGCATAGCCCCGGAAAGCCGGCGTTTGCTGGGTGACTCGCAGTTGCAAAACCTTTCTAAAGAATTCAATGAGTTAAAACATAAAATAATGCCGTGCGAGGGGGTTGCACCCGCCGAATAGTTTGCATAGAATGGCGCCCGCTTCGCAGTGAAGACCTTTAACGGTTAGCAGTGTGAGGCGAGGTCAACGCAGCTAACCTCAGGTTTTTAATGAGAAAATGCTTGACAGAAGGCTGGCATGATATAGAATGCCGGCTCGCTTAGGAGGGGTTCCCGAGCGGCCAAAGGGATCAGACTGTAAATCTGACGTCTACGACTTCGAAGGTTCGAATCCTTCCCCCTCCACCATTTTTAGCGAGAGCTGCAAGCTCCGCGGGTATAGTTTAGTGGTAGAACCTCAGCCTTCCAAGCTGATGATGCGGGTTCGATTCCCGCTACCCGCTCCAAGTTTGCAGGTCCTGCAAAGTGTTGCGCTCTTGTAGCTCAGTTGGTAGAGCACACCCTTGGTAAGGGTGAGGTCAGCGGTTCAAATCCGCTCAAGAGCTCCATATAACAAGGCAGATATGAAAATATCTGCCTTTGTTTTAATGGCTGATACTACTTGCTTAATTCTTCTGCTAGGGGTGATTTCGATGGCTAAGGAAAAGTTCGAACGTAACAAGCCGCACGTCAACGTTGGCACCATTGGTCACGTAGACCATGGCAAGACGACTTTGACCGCCGCCCTGACCCGTGTCTGCTCCGAGGTTTTCGGTTCGGCAAAGGTTGACTTCGACAAGATCGATAGCGCTCCAGAAGAGAAAGCTCGCGGTATCACCATTAATACTGCTCACGTTGAGTACGATTCGGCTGTGCGTCACTATGCGCACGTTGACTGCCCTGGTCACGCCGACTACGTAAAAAACATGATCACTGGTGCTGCTCAGATGGATGGCGCTATCCTGGTTTGCTCGGCCGCTGATGGTCCGATGCCGCAAACCCGTGAGCACATCCTGTTGTCCCGTCAGGTTGGTGTTCCGTACATTGTTGTCTTCCTGAACAAGGCTGACATGGTTGACGATGCTGAGCTGCTGGAACTGGTTGAGATGGAAGTGCGCGATCTGCTGAGCACTTACGACTTTCCAGGTGATGACACTCCGATCATTATTGGTTCGGCGCTGATGGCGCTGAATGGTCAAGACGACAACGAGATGGGTACTACTGCCGTCAAGAAGTTGGTCGAGACACTGGATAGCTATATTCCGCAGCCTGAGCGTGCTATCGACAAGCCGTTCCTGATGCCGATCGAGGATGTGTTCTCGATCTCCGGTCGCGGTACTGTTGTGACTGGTCGTGTTGAGCGTGGCATTGTCCGCATTCAGGAAGAAGTTGAGATTGTTGGTCTTCGTGACACTGTCAAAACTACTTGTACTGGTGTTGAAATGTTCCGCAAGCTGCTCGACGAAGGTCGTGCGGGCGAGAACTGCGGCGTTCTGCTGCGTGGTACCAAGCGTGATGATGTTGAGCGTGGCCAGGTTCTGGTCAAGCCAGGCACTGTCAAGCCGCATACCAAGTTCACTGCTGAGGTTTACGTTCTGAGCAAGGAGGAGGGTGGTCGTCATACGCCATTCTTCAAAGGCTACCGTCCACAGTTCTACTTCCGTACGACTGATGTGACTGGTAACTGCGAGCTGCCAGAAGGCGTTGAAATGGTGATGCCAGGTGATAACGTTCAAATGACCGTTACCCTGATCAAGACCATCGCGATGGAAGATGGTTTGCGTTTCGCTATCCGTGAAGGCGGTCGTACCGTCGGTGCTGGTGTCGTAGCAAAAGTCATCGAGTAAGTTGTTGTAATGTCTTTTTCGGGCCGGCATAATGGTCGGCCTGATTTTGTTTTAGGTCAGTAGCTCAATTGGCAGAGCGACGGTCTCCAAAACCGTAGGTTGGGGGTTCGATTCCCTCCTGACCTGCCAGATTCACTTTGTGTGTCTGGCTTTCTTTTCACAGGATCTTCATAGATGACTCCTAAAGCTGAAGCTCAAGGCTCTCGCTTCGATCTACTCAAGTGGCTAGTAGTAGTCGCTTTGGTGGTTGTTGGCGTTGTTGGCAATCAGTATTACTCTGCTTCGCCGATCCTGTACCGTGTACTTGCGTTGCTTGTCATTGCTGCTGTAGCTGCCTTTGTAGGCCTGCAGACGGTCAAGGGCAAGTCTTTCTTTGTACTGGTTAAGGAAGCTCGCACCGAGATTCGTAAAGTCGTATGGCCAACTCGCCAAGAAACCACGCAGACCACATTGATTGTTGTGGCTGTTGTACTGGTTATGGCGTTGCTGTTGTGGGGGCTTGATTCCCTGCTCGGCTGGCTTGTTTCCTTGATTGTCGGCTAAGGGTGTCCCGTGGCTAAGCGTTGGTACGTTGTGCATGCTTACTCCGGTTACGAGAAGCATGTCATGCGCTCGTTGGTAGAGCGCGTAAAGCTGGCTGGCATGGAAGATGGCTTTGGCGAAATTCTGGTTCCCACTGAAGAAGTGGTTGAAATGCGTAATGGCCAGAAACGCAAAAGCGAGCGCAAATTCTTCCCAGGTTATGTGCTGGTTCAGATGGACATGAATGAGGGTACTTGGCACTTGGTCAAGGATACTCCTCGGGTGATGGGTTTCATTGGCGGTACCGCTGATAAGCCTGCGCCAATCACGGATAAAGAAGCAGAAGCGATTCTGCGTCGTGTTGCTGATGGTAGCGACAAGCCGAAGCCGAAGACGTTGTTCGAGCCAGGTGAGTCGGTACGTGTCAACGACGGACCGTTTGCCGATTTTACCGGCACGGTTGAAGAAGTTAACTACGAAAAGAGCCGGATCCAAGTGGCGGTGCTCATTTTCGGTCGCTCTACTCCGGTAGAGCTAGAGTTCAGCCAGGTCGAAAAGGTCTAGCTGAGCAAGCATCCCAACCCCGCAGCCCCAGGCTGTGGGGTTTTGTCGTCACTGGGATAAACGCGCAAGTAACCGGGGAGCCTTTCGAGGCGTTCGAACCCGTAATTGGAGTGCCTCATGGCCAAGAAGATTACCGCTTACATCAAGCTGCAAGTGAAGGCCGCTCAGGCTAACCCAAGCCCACCTGTTGGTCCTGCTCTGGGTCAGCACGGCGTGAACATCATGGAATTCTGCAAGGCTTTCAACGCCCGTACTCAGGGTATTGAGCCAGGTCTGCCGACTCCAGTGATCATCACTGTCTATAGCGACCGTAGCTTCACTTTCGAAACCAAATCCACACCTGCTTCGGTTCTGCTGAAGAAGGCTGCTGGTCTGACTAGCGGTTCCGCTCGTCCGAACACCGTTAAGGTTGGCACCGTGACCCGTGCTCAGCTGGAAGAAATCGCGAAAACCAAAAACGCGGATCTGACTGCAGCTGATATGGAAGCAGCCGTGCGTACTATCGCCGGTTCTGCTCGTAGCATGGGCCTCAACGTGGAGGGTGTGTAATGGCTAAGTTGACCAAGCGTCAAAAGGCTATCGCCGGCAAAATCGAAGCAGGCAAGTCCTACAACTTTGTAGACGCTGCTGCTCTGCTGGCTGAGCTGTCGACTGTCAAGTTCAGCGAGTCGTTCGACGTTGCTGTAAACTTGGGTGTTGATCCGCGTAAATCCGACCAGGTCGTACGTAGCGCTACCGTGCTGCCACACGGCACTGGCAAGACTGTTCGCGTTGCTGTGTTCACCCAGGGTCCAGCTGCTGAGGCCGCTCTGGCTGCCGGCGCTGACCGTGTAGGTATGGACGACCTGGCTGCCGAAATGAAAGGCGGCGACCTGAACTATGACGTAGTTATTGCATCCCCGGATGCCATGCGCGTTGTTGGTCAGTTGGGTCAGATCCTGGGCCCACGCGGCCTGATGCCTAACCCTAAAGTCGGCACTGTAACTCCAGACGTAGCTACCGCGGTTAAAAACGCCAAGGCTGGTCAGGTTCGTTATCGCACCGACAAAAACGGCATCATCCACACCTCCGTTGGCAAAGTCGGCTTCGATGCCGTCAAGCTGAAGGAAAACGTTGAAGCCCTGATCGCTGATCTGAAGCGTATCAAGCCGGCTTCCTCGAAAGGTATTTACGTCAAGCGCGTTACCCTGAGCACCACCATGGGTCCAGGTCTGGTCATCGACCAAGGCTCGCTCGACGCGTAAGACACAGGTTGGCGCAAGCGATTGCGCCAATTGAAAGATTGGGGTCCCTGCCTGGCGGGGGCTATCCAAGACCGTAGGCGACGCAAGTCTTAAACCACAAGCCTACGCAGATGGTGCTCCCGGTTCCTTACCGAATCAGACACCAAAACGACATCCGGCTTCGGTTGGATGAAACGGTAACAAGCAGGAGTTAAACCCGTGGCAATTAAACTCGAAGACAAGAAGGCCATCGTCGCTGAAGTCAACGAGGCTGCCAAAGTCGCTCTGTCCGCTGTCGTGGTTGATGCCCGTGGCGTAACAGTAGGCGCAATGACCGGACTCCGTAAAGAGGCTCGTGAAGCTGGCGTTTACGTACGTGTTGTACGTAACACCCTGCTCAAGCGCGCTGTTGCTGACACTGAATACAGTGTTCTCAACGACGTGTTCACCGGCCCGACCCTGATTGCATTCTCGAACGAACATCCGGGCGCTGCTGCCCGTATCTTCAAAGAGTTTGCCAAGGGTCAGGACAAGTTCGAGATCAAGGCAGCTGCGTTCGAGGGCAAGTTCCTCGCAGCTAATCAGATCGACGTACTGGCAACTCTGCCGACCCGTGACGAAGCAATTTCCCAGCTGATGAGCGTGATTCAAGGCGCTACCAGCAAATTGGCTCGTACTCTGGCGGCAATTCGCGACCAGAAAGAAGCTGCTGCAGCCTAAGGCTCGTCAACTTCTCGCGTTTTTTGTTTATTTCGATGGTCGCGTAGGCCGTCCCCCAATTCAGGAATTGAGTCATGTCTCTGACTAACGAACAAATCATCGAAGCAATCGGCCAGAAATCCGTAGTGGAAATCGTTGAGCTGATCAAATCGATGGAAGAAACCTTCGGTGTTACCGCTGCTGCTGCATCGGCTGGTCCAGCTGCTGCTGCCGCTGTTGTTGAAGAACAAACTGAATTCAACGTCATGCTGACCGAAGCTGGCGAGAAGAAAGTTAACGTGATCAAGGCAGTACGTGAGCTGACCGGTCTGGGCCTGAAAGAAGCCAAGGCTGTAGTTGACGGCGCTCCTGGCATCGTTCTGGAAGCTGTTTCGAAAGACGCAGCTGACAAAGCAAAAGCCACTCTGGAAGAAGCAGGCGCTAAAGTCGAGCTGAAGTAAGCATCGACTTTGCACCTCCAGCCCGAGCGTTAAGCGAAAGGCTGATGGCTGGTGGCTCTTGCCACCGGCCTTTTTCCGTTATTGGCAGCCGACTGGGTCGGTGCTGGTAACGAGCTGTAACCACCCGATGCGGTGGCGCAAACCATGGGGTTTGCACGATTTTCTGGCTGCTCCCGTCGGGAGGGGCCAAACAAGCAGGTGACCAAGCTGGGGAACGCTGATGGCTTACTCATATACTGAGAAAAAACGTATCCGCAAGGACTTTAGCAAGTTGCCGGACGTCATGGATGTGCCGTACCTCCTGGCCATCCAGCTGGATTCGTATCGTGAATTCTTGCAAGCGGGAGCGACTAAAGATCAGTTCCGCGACGTGGGCCTGCATGCGGCCTTCAAATCCGTTTTCCCGATCATCAGCTACTCCGGCAATGCTGCGCTGGAGTACGTCGGTTATCGCCTGGGCGAACCGGCATTTGATGTCAAAGAATGCGTGTTGCGCGGTGTAACTTACGCCGTACCTTTGCGGGTAAAAGTGCGCCTGATCATTTTCGACAAAGAATCGTCGAACAAAGCGATCAAGGACATCAAAGAGCAAGAAGTCTACATGGGTGAAATCCCCCTGATGACTGAAAACGGTACCTTCGTAATCAACGGTACCGAGCGTGTAATCGTTTCCCAGCTGCACCGTTCCCCGGGCGTGTTCTTCGACCACGACCGTGGCAAGACGCACAGCTCCGGCAAACTGCTGTACTCCGCGCGCATCATTCCTTACCGCGGTTCGTGGTTGGACTTCGAGTTCGATCCGAAAGACTGCGTGTTCGTGCGTATCGACCGTCGTCGCAAGTTGCCTGCATCGGTACTGCTGCGCGCGCTGGGCTATACCACTGAAGAAGTGCTGGACGCGTTCTACACCACCAACGTCTTCCACGTGCAAGGTGAAAACCTCAGCCTGGAACTGGTGCCTCAGCGCCTGCGTGGTGAAATTGCTGTCCTGGATATCCTGGATGACAAAGGCAAGGTTATTGTCGAGCAAGGTCGTCGTATTACTGCTCGCCACATCAACCAGCTGGAAAAAGCAGGGATCAAAGAGCTGCAAGTGCCTCTGGACTACGTCCTGGGTCGCACTACCGCCAAGGTCATCGTGCATCCGGCAACCGGCGAAATCCTGGCAGAGTGCAACACCGAACTGAACACCGAGATCCTGGCAAAAATCGCCAAGTCTCAGGTTGTTCGCATCGAAACTCTGTACACCAACGATATCGACTGCGGTCCGTTCGTTTCTGACACTCTGAAGATCGACTCCACCAGCAACCAATTGGAAGCGCTGGTCGAGATCTATCGCATGATGCGTCCTGGCGAGCCGCCAACCAAAGACGCTGCCGAAACCCTGTTCAACAACCTGTTCTTCAGCCCTGAGCGCTATGACCTGTCTGCGGTCGGCCGGATGAAGTTCAACCGTCGTATCGGTCGTACCGAAATCGAAGGTTCGGGCGTGTTGTGCAAAGAAGACATCGTCGCGGTACTGAAGACTCTGGTCGACATCCGTAACGGTAAAGGCATCGTCGATGACATCGACCACCTGGGTAACCGTCGTGTTCGCTGTGTAGGCGAAATGGCCGAGAACCAGTTCCGCGTTGGCCTGGTACGTGTTGAGCGTGCGGTCAAAGAGCGTCTGTCGATGGCTGAAAGCGAAGGCCTGATGCCGCAAGACCTGATCAACGCCAAGCCAGTGGCTGCGGCGGTGAAAGAGTTCTTCGGTTCCAGCCAGCTTTCCCAGTTCATGGACCAGAACAACCCGCTGTCCGAGATCACCCACAAGCGTCGTGTTTCTGCACTCGGCCCTGGCGGTTTGACTCGTGAGCGTGCTGGCTTTGAAGTGCGTGACGTACACCCGACTCACTACGGTCGTGTATGCCCGATTGAAACGCCAGAAGGTCCGAACATCGGTCTGATCAACTCCTTGGCTGCCTATGCGCGCACCAACCAGTACGGCTTCCTCGAGAGCCCGTACCGTGTGGTGAAAGACGCTCTGGTCACCGACGAGATCGTATTCCTGTCCGCCATCGAAGAAGCTGATCACGTGATCGCTCAGGCTTCGGCCACGATGAACGACAAGAAAGTCCTGATCGACGAGCTGGTAGCTGTTCGTCACTTGAACGAGTTCACCGTCAAGGCGCCGGAAGACGTCACCTTGATGGACGTATCGCCGAAGCAGGTAGTTTCGGTTGCAGCGTCGCTGATCCCGTTCCTCGAGCACGACGACGCCAACCGTGCGTTGATGGGTTCGAACATGCAGCGTCAAGCTGTACCAACCCTGCGCGCTGACAAGCCGCTGGTCGGTACCGGCATGGAGCGTAACGTAGCCCGTGACTCCGGCGTTTGCGTCGTGGCTCGTCGTGGCGGTGTGATCGATTCCGTCGACGCCAGCCGTATTGTGGTTCGTGTTGCTGATGACGAAGTTGAAACCGGCGAAGCTGGTGTCGACATCTACAACCTGACCAAGTACACCCGCTCCAACCAGAACACCTGCATCAACCAGCGTCCGCTGGTGAGCAAGGGTGATCGGGTTCAGCGCAGCGACATCATGGCCGACGGTCCATCCACCGATATGGGTGAGCTGGCGCTGGGTCAGAACATGCGCATCGCGTTCATGGCATGGAACGGCTTCAACTTCGAAGACTCCATCTGCCTGTCCGAGCGTGTTGTTCAGGAAGACCGTTTCACCACGATCCACATTCAGGAACTGACCTGTGTGGCACGTGACACCAAGCTTGGGCCAGAGGAAATCACTGCAGACATCCCGAACGTGGGTGAAGCTGCACTGAACAAGCTGGACGAAGCCGGTATCGTTTACGTAGGTGCTGAAGTTGGCGCAGGCGACATCCTGGTTGGTAAGGTCACCCCGAAAGGCGAGACCCAACTGACTCCGGAAGAAAAACTGCTGCGTGCCATCTTCGGTGAAAAAGCCAGCGACGTTAAAGACACTTCCCTGCGTGTGCCTACCGGCACCAAAGGTACTGTCATCGACGTACAGGTCTTCACCCGCGACGGCGTTGAGCGTGATGCTCGTGCACTGTCGATCGAGAAGACTCAACTCGACGAGATCCGCAAGGACCTGAACGAAGAGTTCCGTATCGTTGAAGGCGCCACTTTCGAACGTCTGCGTTCCGCTCTGGTCGGCCACAAAGCCGAAGGCGGCGCCGGTCTGAAGAAAGGTCAGGAAATCACCGACGAAGTTCTCGACGGTCTTGAGCATGGTCAGTGGTTCAAACTGCGCATGGCTGAAGATGCTCTGAACGAGCAGCTCGAGAAGGCTCAGGCCTATATCGTTGATCGCCGCCGTCTGCTGGACGACAAGTTCGAAGACAAGAAGCGCAAACTGCAGCAGGGCGATGACCTGGCTCCAGGCGTGCTGAAAATCGTCAAGGTTTACCTGGCAATCCGTCGTCGCATCCAGCCGGGCGACAAGATGGCCGGTCGTCACGGTAACAAAGGTGTGGTCTCCGTGATCATGCCGGTTGAAGACATGCCGCACGATGCCAATGGCACCCCGGTCGACGTCGTCCTCAACCCGTTGGGCGTACCTTCGCGTATGAACGTTGGTCAGATCCTTGAAACCCACCTCGGCCTCGCGGCCAAAGGTCTGGGCGAGAAGATCAACCGGATGGTCGAAGAGCAGCGTAAAGTTGCTGAACTTCGCACTTTCCTGGACGAGATCTACAACCAGATCGGCGGTCGTAACGAAGATCTGGATAGCTTCTCCGACCAGGAAATCCTGGATCTGGCGAAGAACCTGCGTGGCGGCGTACCAATGGCCACTCCAGTGTTCGACGGCGCCAAGGAAAGCGAAATCAAGGCCATGCTGAAACTGGCAGACCTGCCAGAAAGCGGCCAGATGCAGCTGACCGACGGCCGTACCGGCAACAAGTTCGAGCGCCCGGTTACAGTTGGCTACATGTACATGCTGAAGCTGAACCACTTGGTAGACGACAAGATGCACGCTCGTTCTACCGGTTCGTACAGCCTGGTTACCCAGCAGCCGCTGGGTGGTAAGGCACAGTTCGGTGGTCAGCGTTTCGGGGAGATGGAGGTCTGGGCACTGGAAGCATACGGTGCTGCTTACACTCTGCAAGAAATGCTCACAGTGAAGTCGGACGATGTGAACGGCCGTACCAAGATGTACAAAAACATCGTGGATGGCGATCACCGTATGGAGCCGGGCATGCCCGAGTCCTTCAACGTGTTGATCAAGGAAATTCGTTCCCTCGGCATCGATATCGATCTGGAAACCGAATAACACGTGACGCGAATCGAGAGCGGGGCAGGATTGCCCGCTCTCTGCTCCGCCAGGAGGAAAGGCCTTGAAAGACCTACTGAATTTGCTGAAAAACCAGGGTCAAGTCGAAGAGTTCGACGCCATCCGTATTGGATTGGCATCGCCTGAGATGATCCGTTCGTGGTCGTTCGGTGAAGTTAAAAAGCCGGAAACCATCAACTACCGTACGTTCAAACCTGAGCGTGACGGTCTGTTCTGCGCCAAGATCTTTGGCCCGGTAAAGGATTACGAGTGCCTGTGCGGTAAGTACAAGCGCTTGAAGCACCGTGGTGTGATCTGCGAGAAGTGCGGCGTTGAAGTCGCGCTGGCAAAAGTTCGTCGTGAGCGCATGGCGCACATCGAACTGGCCTCGCCAGTTGCCCACATCTGGTTCCTGAAATCGCTGCCGTCCCGCATCGGCTTGCTGATGGACATGACCCTGCGTGATATCGAACGCGTTCTCTACTTCGAGAGCTATGTCGTTATCGACCCAGGCATGACCACCCTTGAAAAAGGTCAGCTGCTCAACGATGAGCAGTACTTCGAAGCGCTGGAAGAGTTCGGCGACGATTTCGATGCCCGCATGGGTGCCGAAGCTGTCCGCGAACTGCTGCACGCTATCGACCTGGAACACGAGATTGGCCGCCTGCGTGAAGAAATTCCGCAAACCAACTCCGAAACCAAGATCAAGAAGCTGTCCAAGCGTCTGAAGTTGATGGAAGCCTTCCAGGGTTCCGGCAACCTGCCAGAGTGGATGGTGCTGACCGTTCTGCCGGTTCTGCCGCCAGATCTGCGTCCACTGGTCCCGCTGGATGGCGGTCGCTTCGCGACTTCCGACCTCAACGATCTGTATCGTCGAGTGATCAACCGTAACAACCGCTTGAAGCGTCTGCTCGATCTGTCCGCTCCGGACATCATCGTGCGCAACGAAAAGCGTATGTTGCAAGAAGCTGTCGATGCACTGCTCGACAACGGTCGTCGTGGCCGCGCTATCACCGGTTCCAACAAGCGTCCTCTGAAATCCCTGGCTGACATGATCAAGGGTAAGCAGGGTCGTTTCCGTCAGAACTTGCTCGGTAAGCGTGTTGACTACTCCGGTCGTTCGGTAATTACCGTTGGTCCGACCCTGCGTCTGCACCAGTGCGGTCTGCCGAAGAAGATGGCTCTCGAGCTGTTCAAGCCGTTCATTTTCGGCAAGCTGGAAATGCGTGGTCTTGCTACCACCATTAAAGCTGCCAAGAAGATGGTCGAGCGCGAGCTGCCAGAGGTTTGGGACGTTCTCGCTGAAGTGATTCGCGAACACCCGGTTCTCCTCAACCGTGCACCGACCCTTCACCGTCTGGGTATCCAGGCGTTTGAACCGGTACTGATCGAAGGTAAGGCTATCCAGCTGCACCCCCTGGTCTGTGCTGCGTACAACGCCGACTTCGACGGCGACCAAATGGCCGTGCACGTACCGCTGACACTGGAAGCCCAGTTGGAAGCGCGTGCGTTGATGATGTCGACCAACAACATTCTGTCGCCAGCCAACGGTGAGCCAATCATCGTTCCGTCGCAGGACGTTGTATTGGGTCTGTACTACATGACTCGTGAAGCGATCAACGCCAAGGGCGAAGGTCGTGTGTTCGCGGATCTGCAGGAAGTTGACCGTGTGTTCCGTGCCGGCGAAGCCGCACTGCACGCCAAGGTTAAAGTGCGGATCAACGAAACCGTCAACGATCGTGATGGTGGCAGTGTCAAGAACACCCGTATTGTCGACACTACTGTCGGCCGTGCGCTGTTGTTCCAGGTTGTTCCACCTGGCCTGTCGTACGACGTCGTCAACCAGCCGATGAAGAAAAAGGCGATCTCCAAGCTGATCAACCAGTGCTACCGCGTGGTTGGTTTGAAAGAGACCGTGATCTTCGCTGACCAGTTGATGTACACCGGTTTTGCCTATTCGACCATTTCCGGCGTTTCCATCGGTGTTAACGACTTCGTTATCCCGGATGAAAAAGCTCGCATCATCAGTGCTGCCACTGATGAAGTGAAAGAGATCGAAAGTCAGTACGCCTCTGGCCTGGTAACCCAGGGCGAGAAGTACAACAAAGTGATCGACCTTTGGTCCAAGGCGAACGACGAAGTTTCCAAGGCGATGATGGCCAACCTCTCGAAAGAGAAAGTCATCGACCGTCATGGTGTCGAAGTCGACCAGGAATCCTTCAACTCGATGTACATGATGGCCGACTCGGGCGCACGGGGTTCTGCTGCGCAGATCCGTCAGCTCGCCGGTATGCGGGGCCTGATGGCCAAGCCGGACGGTTCCATCATCGAAACGCCGATTACTGCGAACTTCCGTGAAGGTTTGAGCGTACTTCAGTACTTCATCTCCACTCACGGTGCTCGTAAAGGTTTGGCGGATACCGCGTTGAAAACTGCGAACTCCGGTTACCTGACTCGCCGTCTGGTAGACGTGGCGCAGGATCTGGTAGTAACCGAGATCGATTGCGGCACCGAACATGGCCTGGTAATGACTCCGCACATTGAAGGCGGTGACGTTGTTGAGCCGTTGGGTGAGCGCGTATTGGGTCGTGTTATTGCCCGTGACGTGTACAAGCCAGGTACCGAAGAAATCATCGTTCCTGCCGGCACGCTGGTAGATGAGAAGTGGGTTGAGTTCATCGAGCTGAACAGCATCGATGAAGTGATCGTGCGTTCGCCGATCAGCTGTGAAACGCGCTACGGCATTTGCGCCAAGTGCTACGGCCGTGACTTGGCTCGTGGCCACCAGGTGAACATCGGTGAAGCGGTCGGTGTTATCGCTGCCCAGTCCATCGGTGAGCCGGGTACCCAGCTGACCATGCGTACGTTCCACATCGGTGGTGCGGCAAGCCGGACCTCCGCAGCCGACAGCGTTCAGGTGAAGAATGGCGGTACCGTCCGTCTGCACAACCTGAAGCACGTTGAGCGAGTGGATGGTTGCCTGGTTGCTGTGTCCCGTTCCGGTGAGCTGGCGATCGCTGATGACTTCGGTCGTGAGCGCGAGCGTTACAAGCTGCCGTACGGTGCTGTGATTTCGGTTAAAGAAGGTGACAAGGTCGACGCTGGCGCAATCGTGGCCAAGTGGGATCCGCACACTCACCCAATCGTTACCGAAATGAAAGGTACCGTGACCTACGTGGGCATGGAAGAAGGCATCACGATCAAGCGTCAGACTGACGAATTGACCGGTATGACCAACATTGAAGTACTCGACGCCAAAGACCGTCCAGCAGCCGGTAAAGATATCCGTCCTGCTGTGAAGATGGTTGATGACAACGGCAAGGATCTCTTGCTGCCGGGTACCGACGTAATTGCTCAGTACTTCCTGCCTGCTAACGCCCTTGTCGGTGTAGCGGACGGTGCGAAAATCGCGATCGGTGATGTTATCGCTCGTATTCCGCAAGAGACTTCGAAGACCCGTGACATCACCGGTGGTCTGCCGCGTGTTGCCGACTTGTTCGAAGCTCGTCGTCCGAAAGAAGCCTCGATTCTGGCTGAAGTCAGCGGCACCATCGCGTTCGGTAAAGAGACCAAAGGCAAGCGCCGTCTGGTTATCACCCCGAACGACGGTAGCGATCCGTACGAAGAGCTGATTCCGAAGTGGCGTCACCTGAACGTCTTCGAGGGCGAACAGGTAAACCGCGGCGAAGTTATCTCCGACGGCCCGAGCGATCCACACGACATCCTGCGTCTGCTGGGTGTGAGTGCGCTGGCCAAGTACATCGTGAACGAGATCCAGGACGTTTATCGTCTGCAAGGCGTGAAGATCAACGACAAGCACATCGAGACCATCCTGCGTCAGATGCTGCGTAAAGTTGAAATCGCTGAATCCGGCGATTCCACTTTCATCAAGGGCGACCAGATGGAATTGACTCACGTTCTGGTAGAAAACGAGCGTCTGGCGGGCGACGAGAAATTCGTTTCCAAGTTCACTCGCGTGCTGCTGGGTATCACCAAGGCGTCGTTGTCCACCGAATCGTTCATCTCGGCGGCTTCCTTCCAGGAAACCACTCGCGTATTGACCGAAGCGGCGGTAACCGGCAAGCGCGATTACCTGCGCGGCCTGAAAGAAAACGTGGTCGTGGGTCGTCTGATCCCGGCGGGTACCGGTCTGGCTTATCACAGCGAGCGCAAGCGTCGCCGTGAAGCTGACAAACCGTTGCGCGTAAGCGCCAGTGAAGTGGAAGCTGCACTGACCGAAGCATTGAACTCGAGCGGTAACTGAGTTCTGCGGTAAATGAGCGTGAGGCCCTGGTCGCTCCGTTCATCGAATCGAGACAATTCGTCGAGGTTGGATGAGCGGGGAGATCGGGGCCTTGCCTTGACTGGGGGCAAGATCCTCTTTAGACTCTTGTACCCCTAAATTTGGCGGGAATTCGTTCCTGCCATTTTGCTTTTCTTGCAAGACAATAGCGTCGCAAGACAACAGTGGAGCTAGTAGATGGCAACTATCAACCAGCTGGTACGTCAGCCGCGTAAGCGTATCGTCGAGAAATCCGACGTGCCTGCGCTGCAGAACTGCCCGCAACGTCGTGGCGTATGCACCCGTGTGTATACCACCACGCCGAAAAAACCTAACTCGGCACTGCGTAAAGTATGCCGTGTGCGTCTGACCAACGGTTTCGAGGTTTCCTCGTACATCGGCGGTGAAGGCCACAACCTGCAAGAGCACAGCGTGGTACTGATCCGCGGCGGTCGTGTAAAAGACTTGCCAGGTGTTCGTTACCACACCGTACGCGGTTCTTTGGATACTTCCGGCGTTAAAGGTCGTAACCAGGGTCGTTCGAAGTACGGTACCAAGAAGCCTAAGTAGTAGTGGCTTTTTGTAAAAACTGATTTTCTATTTTTCTGAGTCGATAAGAGTAAGGTCGGAGGCGTCCCGAAAGGGCACCGATTCCGAGCGAACCTGAAGACCGTTTGAGGGCTTATCCATGCCAAGAAGACGCGTAGCAGCCAAGCGCGAAGTGCTTGACGATCCAAAATACGGCAGCCAGATCCTGGCCAAGTTCATGAACCACGTAATGGAAAGCGGCAAGAAAGCCGTTGCCGAGCGTATCGTTTATGGCGCGCTGGAAAAGGTTAAAGAACGCAAGAACAGCGATCCCCTGGAAATCTTCGAGAAAGCTCTCGACGCCATCGCTCCGCTGGTCGAAGTAAAGTCGCGCCGTGTAGGCGGTGCTACTTACCAGGTTCCGGTCGAAGTTCGTCCGTCCCGTCGTAACGCTCTGGCAATGCGCTGGTTGGTAGACTTCGCCCGTAAGCGCGGCGAGAAGTCTATGGCTCTGCGTTTGGCTGGCGAACTGTTGGACGCTGCCGAAGGTAAAGGTGCTGCAGTTAAGAAGCGTGAAGACGTGCACCGTATGGCTGAAGCCAACAAGGCTTTCTCGCACTACCGCTTCTAATTTTAGCGTCACTAATTTTGCGAGGGCTTTATGGCTCGTACAACACCGATTAATCGCTACCGTAACATCGGTATCGTTGCTCACGTGGATGCTGGTAAAACCACCACCACCGAGCGCGTCCTTTTTTACACTGGCAAAAGTCACAAGATGGGCGAGGTGCATGACGGCGCCGCGACCACCGACTGGATGGTGCAGGAGCAGGAGCGTGGTATTACCATTACTTCTGCTGCCATTACCGCCTTCTGGCAGGGTTCCGAGAAGCAGCACAAGGACCAATACCGCTTCAACGTCATCGACACCCCGGGCCACGTTGACTTCACTATTGAAGTTGAGCGTTCCCTGCGTGTTCTCGACGGCGCGGTCGTTGTGTTCTGCGGCACCTCGGGTGTTGAGCCTCAGTCGGAAACCGTATGGCGTCAAGCCAACAAATACGGCGTTCCACGTCTTGTTTACGTAAACAAGATGGACCGTGCTGGTGCCAACTTCCTGCGTGTGATCGGTCAGATCAAGCAGCGTCTGGGTCACACTCCGGTGCCAATCCAGTTGGCCATCGGTTCCGAAGACAACTTCCAGGGTCAGATCGATCTGATGTCCATGGAAGCTGTTTACTGGAACGACGCTGACAAAGGTATGGTTCCTCGTCGCGAGCCTATCCCTGCTGAGCTGCAGGAACTGGCTGACGAGTGGCGCGGCAACATGGTTGAGGCTGCGGCCGAAGCCAGCGAAGAGCTGATGAACAAGTACCTCGAAGGTGAAGAACTCACCAACGCGGAAATCAAGGCCGCTCTGCGTCAGCGTACTATCGCTGGTGAGATCGTTCTGGCTGTTTGCGGTTCTTCCTTCAAGAACAAGGGTGTTCCCCTGGTTCTCGACGCCGTGATCGACTACCTGCCGGCTCCTTCCGACATTCCTGCCATCAAGGGTACTGACCCGGATGACGAGACCAAGGAAATGGAGCGTCACGCAGACGACAGCGAGCCGTTCTCGGCTCTGGCGTTCAAGATCGCTACCGACCCATTCGTGGGCACCTTGACCTTTGTTCGAGTTTACTCGGGCGTGTTGGCCTCCGGCGACGGCGTGATCAACTCGGTTAAAGGCAAGAAAGAGCGCGTGGGTCGTATGGTGCAAATGCACGCAAACGCCCGTGAAGAAATCAAGGAAGTACGCGCTGGTGACATCGCGGCCTTGATCGGCATGAAGGACGTCACCACTGGTGAAACTTTGTGCAACGCTGACAAGCCAATCATCCTGGTTCGCATGGACTTCCCGGAGCCGGTTATTTCGGTTGCCGTAGAGCCAAAGACCAAGGACGACCAGGAAAAAATGGGTATCGCTCTGGGCAAACTTGCTCAGGAAGACCCGTCTTTCCGCGTCAAGACTGATGAAGAGACTGGTCAAACGATCATCTCCGGCATGGGCGAGTTGCACCTGGACATCCTGGTTGACCGGATGCGCCGTGAGTTCAACGTCGAAGCCAACATCGGTAAGCCTCAAGTTTCGTACCGTGAGCGCATCACGAAGAGCTGCGAGATTGAAGGCAAGTTCGTTCGCCAGTCCGGCGGTCGTGGCCAGTTCGGTCACTGCTGGATTCGTTTTGCTCCTGCTGACGAAGGTCAGGAAGGTCTGCAATTCCTGAACGAAGTAGTGGGTGGTGTGGTTCCTAAGGAATACATCCCGGCTATCCAGAAGGGTATCGAAGAGCAGATGAAGAACGGCGTTGTTGCCGGCTATCCGCTGATCGGCCTGAAGGCTACCGTGTTTGATGGTTCCTACCACGACGTCGACTCCAACGAGATGGCGTTTAAAGTGGCTGCTTCCATGGCAACCAAGCAACTGGCCCAGAAGGGCGGTGGTGAGTTGCTTGAGCCGATCATGGCGGTAGAGGTGGTTACGCCTGAAGACTATATGGGTGACGTGATGGGCGACCTTAACCGTCGTCGCGGCATGATCCTGGGTATGGAAGACACGGTCTCCGGCAAAGTGATTCGCGCCGAAGTTCCGCTGGGTGAGATGTTCGGTTATGCGACCGACGTCCGTTCCATGTCCCAAGGTCGCGCAAGCTACTCTATGGAATTCAAAAAATACAATACGGCTCCGTCGCACATCGTCGAAACCGTTACCAAAAAACAAGGCTGATTCAGCCCCTTTAGGCTAGGAGTTAATTGTCGTGGCTAAAGAAAAATTTGACCGTACCCTCCCGCACGTCAACGTTGGCACCATCGGTCACGTCGACCACGGTAAAACCACGCTGACCGCTGCTCTGACTCGCGTCTGCTCCGAAGTTTTCGGTTCGGCCGTTGTTGCTTTCGACAAAATCGACAGCGCTCCGGAAGAAAAGGCTCGTGGTATCACCATCAACACCGCGCACGTTGAATACAACTCGCTGATCCGTCACTACGCTCACGTTGACTGCCCAGGTCACGCTGACTATGTGAAGAACATGATCACCGGTGCTGCTCAGATGGACGGTGCTATCCTGGTTTGCTCGGCCGCTGATGGTCCGATGCCACAAACCCGTGAGCACATCCTGCTGTCCCGTCAGGTTGGCGTTCCGTACATCGTTGTCTTCCTGAACAAGGCTGACATGGTTGACGACGCTGAGCTGCTGGAACTGGTTGAGATGGAAGTGCGCGATCTGCTGAGCACTTACGACTTCCCAGGTGACGACACTCCGATCATCATCGGTTCGGCTCTGATGGCTCTGAACGGCCAAGATGACAACGAAATGGGCACCACTGCCGTTCGTAAACTGGTTGAGACTCTGGATAGCTACATCCCAGATCCAGTCCGTGTTATCGACAAGCCGTTCCTGATGCCAATCGAAGACGTATTCTCGATCTCCGGTCGCGGTACTGTTGTAACTGGTCGTATCGAGCGCGGTATCGTCAAGGTTCAGGATCCACTGGAAATCGTTGGTCTGCGTGACACTACCGTCACCACCTGCACCGGTGTTGAAATGTTCCGTAAGCTGCTCGACGAAGGTCGTGCTGGCGAGAACTGCGGCGTTCTGCTGCGTGGTACCAAGCGTGACGACGTTGAGCGTGGCCAGGTTCTGGTTAAGCCGGGTTCGGTCAAGCCGCACACCAAGTTCGAAGCTGAAGTCTACGTACTGAGCAAAGAAGAAGGCGGTCGTCACACTCCGTTCTTCAAAGGCTACCGTCCACAGTTCTACTTCCGTACTACTGACGTGACTGGTAACTGCGAACTGCCGGAAGGCGTTGAAATGGTAATGCCAGGCGACAACATCAAAATGGTTGTCACCCTGATCAAGACCATCGCAATGGAAGACGGTCTGCGTTTCGCTATCCGTGAAGGCGGTCGTACCGTCGGCGCTGGCGTCGTAGCCAAAATCATCGAGTAAGCTCTTTTTTGAGTAAGCTTCGATGAGTTGAAAAAGCCTCCGCTTAGCGGGGGCTTTTTTATTGGGTTGACACCTATATGGGGCGTCTATAGAATTGCGCCTCCTTTTAACGGGCGTATTGCGCTCGGTGGGAATAGCAGCCGGAGTCTGAAATCCAATGCAAAATCAGCAAATCCGTATCAGGTTGAAGGCTTTTGACCATCGCCTGATCGACCAATCCACCCAGGAAATCGTGGAAACCGCGAAACGTACTGGTGCTCAAGTGCGTGGTCCAATTCCACTGCCTACCCGTAAAGAGCGGTTCACCGTTCTGGTCTCCCCGCACGTCAACAAAGACGCGCGTGACCAGTACGAGATCCGTACTCATAAGCGCGTTCTGGACATCGTCCAGCCAACGGATAAAACCGTTGATGCTCTTATGAAGCTTGATCTTGCGGCCGGTGTGGAAGTGCAGATCAGCCTCGGCTAAGACTCGGTCTTAGTCGTGTAACGCTCTGAAATGGGCGGCCATAGCGGGTGAAAGCCCCGTACACTCATGAGGTTTACAACATGACTATTGGTGTAGTCGGTCGTAAATGCGGTATGACCCGTATTTTCACCGAAGAAGGTGTCTCCATTCCGGTCACGGTCATTGAGATCGAGCCGAATCGCGTCACCCAGTTCAAAACTGAAGAGACCGATGGCTATCGTGCAGTGCAAGTCACTGTAGGCGAGCGTCGTGCTTCGCGTGTTACAGCTGCTCAGGCTGGCCACTTCGCTAAAGCGAACGTTGCCGCTGGTCGTACCGTAATGGAATTCCGTCTTGAAGAAGGCGAGTACCAGGCCGGCGATCTGATCAACGCTGAAATCTTCGCTGCTGGTCAACTGGTTGATGTAACCGGTCAGTCCAAAGGTAAAGGCTTCCAGGGTACGATCAAGCGTTGGAATTTCCGCGGGCAAGATAATACCCACGGTAACTCCGTGTCCCACCGCGTTCCAGGCTCTATCGGCCAGTGCCAGACTCCTGGTCGTGTATTCAAGGGCAAAAAAATGTCCGGTCATATGGGCGCTGAGCGCGTGACCGTGCAGTCCCTCGAAGTAGTGCGCGTGGACGCTGAACGCAATCTGTTGTTGGTCAAGGGCGCTGTTCCTGGCGCTACTGGCGGCAACTTGGTTGTACGTCCAGCAGCCAAGGCTCGCGGTTAAGGGGAAGCTGACATGCAATTAAATGTAAATGACGCTCAAGCGATCGAAGTTTCCGAACTGACATTTGGCGGCGAATTCAACGAGACGCTGGTTCACCAAGCAGTCGTGGCCTACATGGCCGGCGGCCGTCAGGGTAGCAAGCAGCAAAAGACCCGTTCCGACGTTCGTGGTGGCGGTAAGCGCCCATGGCGTCAGAAAGGTACTGGCCGTGCTCGTGCCGGTACTATCCGTAGCCCAATCTGGCGTGGCGGCGGTACCACTTTCGCAGCTCGTCCTCAGGATCACACCCAGAAGCTGAACAAGAAGATGTATCGCGCAGCAATGCGTTCCATCCTTGCTGAGCTGGTGCGTACTGATCGTCTGGTTGTGGTTCAGGACTTCGCTGTTGATGCACCGAAGACCAAAGATCTGCTGAACAAACTGACCGGCATGGGCCTGACTGATGTCTTGATCGTGTCTGAAGTGGTTGATCAGAACCTGTACCTGGCTGCTCGCAACCTGCCACACGTTGATGTACGTGACGTGCAAGGTTCCGATCCAGTTAGTCTGATCGCATACGACAAGGTGTTGATCACCGTGTCGGCCGTGAAGAAATTCGAGGAGCTGCTGGGATGAACCAGGAACGCGTATTTAAAGTTCTGCTCGGCCCGCACGTTTCCGAGAAGGCTACGGTTCTGGCTGACAAGAAAGGCCAGTTCGTTTTCAAGGTTGCAACTGACGCAACCAAGCTGGAAATCAAGAAGGCCGTCGAAAGCCTGTTCAGCGTGAAAGTAGAGCGTGTTACTACCCTGAATGTTCTGGGTAAGAGCAAGCGCACTGCTCGCGGTCTGGGCAAGCGTAATGACTGGAAGAAGGCAGTTATCTCCCTTCAGCCAGGCCAAGATCTCGATTTCAGCAGCAGTGCTGAGTAAGGAAGGGGTGCATCATGGCAATCGTTAAATGCAAACCGACTTCCCCTGGCCGCCGTTTTGTGGTCAAGGTGGTCAACCAGGAGCTGCATAAAGGCGCTCCTCACGCACCGCTGCTCGAGAAAAAATCGAAGACTGGTGGTCGTAACAACAATGGTCGTATTACCACTCGTCACATCGGTGGTGGCCATAAGCAGCATTATCGTCTGGTCGATTTCCGTCGCAACGACAAAGATGGCATCTCTGCCACTGTCGAGCGTATTGAATACGATCCAAACCGTACTGCTCACATCGCTCTGCTGCTGTACGCAGATGGCGAGCGTCGCTACATCATCGCCCCTAAAGGCGTGAGTGCTGGTGACCAGCTGATCGCAGGTGCTTTGGCACCGATCAAGCCGGGCAACGCTCTGCAACTGCGTAACATTCCAGTTGGTAGCACCGTACACGGCATCGAATTGAAGCCAGGTAAAGGCGCGCAAATCGCTCGTTCCGCTGGTGCTTCGGCTCAGCTGATCGCTCGTGAAGGTGTCTACGTGACCCTGCGTCTGCGTTCTGGTGAGATGCGTAAAGTGCTGGCTGAATGCCGTGCGACCCTGGGTGAAGTCTCGAACTCCGAGCACAGCCTGCGTTCGCTGGGTAAAGCTGGTGCCAAACGCTGGCGTGGCGTTCGCCCAACCGTTCGTGGTGTTGCCATGAACCCGGTTGACCACCCACATGGTGGTGGTGAAGGTCGTACCTCTGGTGGTCGTCATCCGGTATCGCCATGGGGCTTCCCGACTAAGGGCGCGAAGACTCGTGGTAATAAGCGTACCGACAAAATGATCGTCCGTCGTCGCAAGTAAATAGAGGGATACGACAGTGCCACGTTCTCTGAAAAAAGGTCCTTTTATTGATCTTCACCTACTGAAGAAGATCGAAGTGGCGGCGGAAAAGAACGATCGCAAACCAGTTAAAACCTGGTCGCGTCGTTCGATGATCCTGCCACAAATGGTCGGTCTGACCATTGCAGTGCATAACGGTCGTCAACATGTTCCAGTTCTCGTGAACGAAGACATGGTCGGCCACAAACTGGGCGAGTTTGCCGGTACCCGCACATATCGTGGGCACGTGGCAGACAAGAAAGCCAAGCGTTAAGGGGTAAGGAACGATGGAAGTAGCCGCTAAGTTGTCGGGCGCTCGAATCTCCGCCCAGAAAGCCCGCTTGGTCGCCGACCAGATCCGCGGGAAGAAGGTGGGCGAAGCGCTCAACCTGTTGGCTTTCAGCAGTAAGAAAGCCGCCGAGATCATGAAGAAAGTGCTGGAGTCGGCCGTAGCCAACGCCGAGCATAACGAAGGCGCAGACGTTGATGACCTTAAAGTCAGCACCGTTTTCGTCAACGAAGGGCGTTCGCTGAAGCGAATCATGCCACGTGCCAAAGGCCGTGCTGATCGCATCGTCAAGCGGTCTTGCCATATCACTGTCAAGGTTGCTGACAAGTAACGGAGTCGAAGAGATGGGTCAGAAAGTACATCCCATTGGCATTCGCCTGGGAATCGTCAAGGAGCACACCTCCGTCTGGTACGCAGACGGTCGGACTTATGCGGACTATTTGTTCGCTGATCTGAAGGTGCGTGAGTATCTCCAAGACAAACTAAAAAGCGCGTCCGTAAGCCGTATCGATATCCATCGTCCGGCTCAGACTGCACGTATCACCATCCACACCGCTCGTCCAGGTATCGTTATCGGGAAGAAAGGTGAAGATGTTGAGAAACTGCGTCAGGACCTGACCAAGCAAATGGGTGTGCCTGTGCACATCAATATCGAAGAGATCCGTAAGCCGGAGCTCGACGGTATGCTGGTTGCGCAGAGCGTAGCTCAGCAGCTGGAGCGTCGCGTAATGTTCCGTCGCGCTATGAAGCGCGCTGTTCAGAACGCCATGCGCATTGGTGCCAAAGGCATCAAAATCCAAGTGAGCGGTCGTCTCGGCGGTGCTGAAATCGCACGTACTGAATGGTATCGCGAAGGTCGTGTGCCACTGCACACCCTGCGTGCCGACATCGACTATGCCAACTACGAAGCTCACACCACTTATGGTGTGATCGGTGTAAAGGTTTGGATCTTCAAAGGCGAAGTAATTGGTGGTCGCCAAGAAGAGCTGAAACCACAAGCACCAGCGCCTCGTAAAAAAGCTGCTAAGTAAGGGGTACGCCAAATGTTGCAACCAAAGCGTACGAAGTTCCGCAAGCAGATGACAGGCCACAACCGTGGTCTGGCTCAGCGCGGTAGCAAAGTCAGCTTCGGCGAGTTCGCGCTGAAGTCTGTAGCTCGTGGTCGTCTCACCGCTCGTCAGATCGAGTCAGCGCGTCGTGCTCTGACCCGTCACGTTAAACGTGGCGGCAAGATCTGGATCCGTGTATTCCCGGACAAGCCTATTTCCAAAAAGCCACTCGAAGTTCGGATGGGTAAAGGTAAGGGTAGTGTGGAGTACTGGGTTGCCCAGATTCAGCCAGGCAAAGTCCTGTATGAAATCGAGGGTGTTTCTGAAGAGCTGGCGCGTGAGGCTTTTGCCCTGGCTGCTGCAAAGCTGCCGCTCGCCACCGCCTTTGTTAAACGGACGGTGATGTGATGAAAGCGAATGAACTTCGTGAAAAATCCGCACAGCAGCTGAACGAGCAACTGCTCGGCTTGCTGCGCGACCAGTTCAATCTGCGTATGCAGAAAGCAACTGGCCAGTTGGGGCAGTCTCATCTGCTCTCGCAAGTTAAGCGTGACATCGCTCGCGTGAAGACTGTGCTCAACCAGCAGGCAGGTAAGTAATCATGGCTGAAGCCGAAAAAACTGTCCGTACGCTGACTGGCCGTGTTGTCAGCGACAAGATGGACAAAACCATCACCGTTCTGATCGAGCGTCGCGTTAAGCACCCGATCTACGGTAAATACGTTAAGCGTTCGACTAAGCTGCACGCGCACGACGAAACCAATCAGTGCCACATCGGCGACAAAGTCACTATTCGTGAAACTCGTCCTTTGGCCAAGACCAAGTCTTGGGCGCTGGTTGATGTTCTCGAACGCGCTGTGGAAGTCTAAGGACTAGGGGTCGGAGAAATTATATGATTCAGACTCAATCCATGCTCGATGTGGCCGATAACAGCGGCGCTCGCCGTGTTATGTGCATCAAGGTGCTGGGTGGCTCCCATCGTCGTTACGCTGGTATCGGTGACATCATCAAAGTTACCGTGAAGGAAGCAATTCCTCGCGGTAAAGTGAAAAAAGGCCAAGTGATGACTGCTGTAGTAGTCCGCACTCGCCACGGCGTTCGCCGTGCTGATGGCTCCATTATCCGCTTTGATGGCAACGCTGCTGTTCTTCTGAACAACAAGCAAGAGCCGATCGGCACCCGTATCTTTGGGCCAGTGACCCGTGAACTTCGTACTGAGAAGTTCATGAAGATCGTCTCGCTCGCCCCAGAAGTGCTGTAAGGAGATCCGACATGCAAAAGATTCGTCGTGACGACGAGATCATCGTGATCGCCGGCAAAGACAAAGGTAAGCGCGGTAAGGTGCTTAAGGTTCTCGCTAACAACCGTTTGGTTATTGGCGGTCTGAACCTGGTTAAGCGTCATACCAAGCCTAACCCGATGTCGGGCGTGCAGGGCGGTATCGTCGAAAAAGAAGCTCCTCTGGATGCTTCTAACGTCGCCATTTTCAACGGCGAAACCAACAAGGCTGACCGCGTTGGTTTTAAAGTAGAAGACGGCAAGAAAATTCGTGTCTTCAAGTCGACCCAAAAAGCGGTTGATGCTTGAACACTGCTAGGTAGAAGACCATGGCACGACTAAAAGAGATTTACTGGAAGGAAATCGCACCGAAGCTTAAGGAAGAACTTAAGCTTTCGAATGTGATGGAAGTTCCACGCGTTACCAAAATCACCCTGAACATGGGTCTGGGCGAAGCGGTCGGTGACAAAAAAGTCATCGAGCACGCTGTTGCCGACCTGGAAAAGATCACCGGTCAGAAAGTCGTTGTGACTTACGCTCGGAAATCCATCGCTGGCTTTAAAGTCCGTGAAGGTTGGCCGATCGGCGTCAAAGTGACTCTGCGCCGTGAGCGTATGTATGAATTCCTGGATCGTCTGCTGTCGATCTCCCTGCCTCGGGTTCGCGACTTCCGCGGCCTGAATGCCAAGTCCTTCGATGGTCGTGGTAACTACAGCATGGGCGTTAAAGAGCAGATCATCTTCCCGGAAATCGACTACGACAAGATCGATGCTCTCCGCGGTCTGGACATTACCCTGACCACCACTGCCAAGAACGATGATGAAGGTCGCGCTCTGCTGCGCGCTTTCAAATTCCCGTTCCGCAACTGATTGGAGTAGGAAAATGGCCAAGATGAGCATGAAAAACCGCGAGCTGAAGCGTCAGCTCACGGTTGCCAAGTACGCCAAAAAGCGTGCAGCACTGAAAGCTATCATCGTTGATCTGAACGCAAGTCCAGAAGCGCGTTGGGAAGCTACAGTAGCTCTGCAGAAGCAGCCACGTGACGCAAGCGCTTCGCGCATGCGTAACCGCTGCCGCCTGACCGGTCGTCCACACGGCGTTTACCGCAAGTTCGGCCTCGGCCGTAACAAACTGCGTGAAGCTGCTATGCGTGGTGACGTACCTGGTCTGGTTAAAGCCAGCTGGTAAGCACTGTCAAAGTCTCGGTGCTCGGGATCGCAAGATCCTGACCATCGGTGACCTTGAACTTGAATCAAGCCCCTATTGGGGCTTGATTCATTTGTGGGGTGTGTCTAGAATACCCGGCTCGCCTGAGCCCGTGCTTTTTTTGCATGGATGTCCTCGGCGACAAGTAGTAGCCGCAAGGCTAATTTTTTTGTATTAGGAGCGTCTAGCCCATGAGTATGCAGGACCCGTTAGCGGACATGCTAACTCGAATCCGTAATGCCCAGATGGCTGAAAAGTCCGTCGTAAGCATGCCATCTTCTACTTTGAAGGTAGCTGTTGCCAAAGTCCTGAAGGACGAAGGTTACATTGCGGGTTATCAGATCAGCAGCGAAATCAAACCACTGCTGTCCATCGAGCTGAAGTACTTCGAAGGCCGTCCGGTCATCGAAGAAGTGAAGCGCGTTAGCCGTCCAGGCCTGCGTCAGTACAAGTCCGTCGATGATCTGCCAAAAGTTCGTGGCGGTCTCGGTGTGTCTATCGTCTCCACCAACAAAGGTGTGATGACGGATCGTGCTGCGCGCGCTGCCGGTGTCGGCGGCGAAGTTCTTTGCACTGTGTTCTAAGGGGGGATAAGCATGTCTCGCGTCGCTAAGAACCCCGTTAAGCTGCCAGCCGGTGTCGAAGTAAAATTCGCAGGCCAACAGCTTTCGGTGAAGGGTGCCAAGGGTACTCTTGAACTGAACATCCATTCGTCCGTTGAGATTGTTGAAGAAGCTGGTGAGCTGCGTTTCGCTGCTCGCAATGGCGATCAACAGACTCGCGCAATGGCTGGTACCACTCGTGCGTTGGTAAACAACATGGTCCAAGGCGTAAGCCAAGGCTTCGAGCGCAAGCTCCAGCTGGTCGGTGTTGGTTACAAAGCGCAAGCAAAAGGCACAGTGCTGAACCTGGCTCTTGGCTTCTCGCATCCAGTGGATTACGAACTGCCGGAAGGCATCACCGCTGAGACTCCTAGCCAAACCGATATCCTGATCCGGGGCATCGATAAGCAGCTAGTAGGTCAAGTGGCCGCCGAGATCCGCGACTTCCGTCCACCAGAGCCTTACAAAGGTAAAGGTGTGCGCTACGCGGACGAAGTCGTCCGTCGTAAAGAAGCCAAGAAGAAGTAGGGCATAGCAAATGACCGACAAAAAAGTTACTCGCCTGCGTCGCGCTCGCAAAGCACGCCTGAAAATGCACGAACTCGAAGTCGTGCGTCTCTGCGTGTTCCGCTCGTCGCAGCACATCTACGCCCAGGTCATTTCGGCCGACGGCAACAAAGTCCTGGCAAGCGCCTCGACTTTGGATAAAGAACTGCGTGATGGCGCCACTGGCAACATCGACGCGGCCACTAAGGTTGGCCAGCTGGTCGCTACGCGTGCTAAAGCCGCTGGTGTCTCGCAGGTGGCTTTCGACCGCTCTGGCTTCAAGTACCACGGCCGCGTCAAGGCGCTGGCTGATGCTGCTCGTGAAGCTGGGCTGGAGTTCTAAGTTATGTCAAATAACGACCAAAAGCGCGACGAAGGCTACATTGAGAAGCTGGTTCAAGTTAACCGCGTAGCCAAAACCGTTAAAGGCGGCCGTATCTTCACTTTCACCGCGTTGACCGTGGTGGGTGATGGTAAAGGGCGTGTTGGCTTCGGCCGTGGCAAGTCGCGTGAAGTGCCTGCTGCGATCCAGAAGGCAATGGAAGCTGCTCGCCGCAACATGATCCAAGTTGATCTGAACGGCACCACTCTGCAGTACGCAATGAAGTCTGCCCATGGCGCTTCGAAGGTGTACATGCAGCCTGCTTCTGAAGGTACCGGTATCATCGCTGGTGGCGCTATGCGTGCTGTCCTCGAAGTTGCTGGCGTTCAGAACGTTCTGGCCAAGTGCTACGGCTCGACTAACCCGGTAAACGTGGTTCACGCCACTTTCAAAGGTTTGAAAGCAATGCAGTCTCCTGAGTCCATTGCCGCCAAGCGTGGCAAAAGCGTCAAGGAGATCTTCTGATCATGGCTACCGTTAAAGTTACGCTGATCAAAAGCATGACCGGCCGCATCCCTAACCACAAACTGTGCGTTAAGGGTCTGGGTCTGCGTCGCATCGGTCACACTGTAGAAGTACTTGATACTCCCGAGAATCGCGGGATGATCAACAAGGCTTACTACATGCTGCGTGTCGAGGGTTAATCGATGAAACTCAATGATCTGAGTCCAGCGCCGGGTTCCCGTCGCGAAAAGCATCGTCCGGGCCGTGGTATCGGTAGTGGTTTGGGCAAGACCGGTGGCCGCGGCCACAAAGGTCAGTCCTCCCGCTCCGGTGGCACCATTGCTCCAGGCTTTGAAGGCGGTCAACAGCCGCTGCATCGTCGCCTGCCGAAGTTCGGTTTCGTTTCCCTGAAAGCCATGGATCGCGCAGAAGTGCGTTTGTCCGAGCTGGCTAAAGTGGAAGGCGACATCGTCACCGTGCAGTCCCTGAAAGATGCCAACGTGATCAACGTCAACGTACAGCGTGTGAAAATCATGCTGTCCGGCGAAGTTACTCGCGCTGTTACCATCGGAAAGGGAATCGGCGCCACCAAAGGTGCGCGTGCGGCTATCGAAGCAGCTGGCGGCAAGTTCGAGGAATAAATGGCTAAGCAAGGTGCTCTCTCTGCGCTCGGCAAAGGCGGTATGTCTGAACTCTGGGCTCGTCTGCGTTTTCTATTCTTGGCGATTATCGTCTACCGAATAGGCGCACACATCCCGGTTCCAGGTATCAACCCGGACCGACTCGCGGACCTGTTTCGACAGAATGAGGGGACCATTCTTAGCTTGTTCAACATGTTTTCCGGCGGCGCGCTGGAACGGATGAGCATCTTTGCACTGGGGATCATGCCGTACATTTCGGCATCGATCATCATGCAGCTGATGACCGCCGTCAGCCCGCAGCTGGAACAGTTGAAGAAGGAAGGTGAAGCTGGGCGTCGCAAGATCGCTCAGTACACCCGCTACGGCACTGTCGTCCTCGCTCTCGTTCAGGCAATTGGCATGTCCATTGGTCTGGCGGGGCAGGGCGTTTCGTTCACTGGTGACTTTGGCTTCCATTTCGTCGCGGTATCCACTTTTGTGGCTGGTGCGATGTTCATGATGTGGCTGGGTGAGCAGATTACTGAGCGTGGTGTTGGCAACGGTATCTCGATGTTGATTTTCGCAGGTATCGTCGCCGGTCTTCCGAGAGCGATCGGGCAGTCTTTCGAGTCTGCGCGTCAGGGTGATATCAACATTTTTGCCTTGGTTGCCATCGGTTTGCTGGCAGTAGCGATTATCGGTTTCGTGGTGTTCATTGAGCGTGGTCAGCGTCGTATTGCTGTTCATTACGCCAAGCGTCAACAGGGCCGTAAGGTCTTTGCTGCGCAGACTAGCCACTTGCCGTTGAAGGTGAACATGGCCGGTGTTATTCCAGCCATTTTCGCGAGCAGCATTTTGCTGTTCCCGGCTTCGTTGGGTACCTGGTTTGGTCAGTCTGAAGGTATGGGCTGGCTGCAGGACATCTCGCAGTCGATCGCTCCTGGTCAGCCGTTGAATATTCTGCTGTTTAGTGCAGGGATTATTTTCTTCTGCTTCTTCTATACGGCGTTGATGTTCAATCCGAAAGACGTAGCGGAAAACCTGAAGAAGTCCGGTGCCTTTATTCCGGGCATCCGTCCAGGTGAGCAGTCTGCGCGCTACATTGATGGCGTTCTGACTCGTTTGACCCTGTTCGGTGCTCTATATATGACGGCCGTGTGCCTGTTGCCCCAGTTCCTGGTGGTTGCAGCAAACGTTCCGTTCTACCTTGGCGGGACCTCGTTGCTGATCGTCGTCGTGGTTGTGATGGACTTCATGTCTCAAGTACAATCGCACCTCGTTTCGCACCAGTACGAATCCCTGATGAAGAAAGCCAACCTGAAGGGTTACGGCAGCGGCATGTTGCGCTGAGTACCCATAAGGTTCGAGGAGTTGGTGATGAAAGTTCGTGCATCGGTGAAAAAGCTGTGCCGTAACTGCAAGATTATTCGCCGCGAAGGTGTTGTTCGAGTAATTTGCAGCGCGGAACCGCGTCACAAACAGCGCCAAGGCTGAGTGTGATTGTGCTTCAAGCCCGGCAGCTAGTGCGCTGCCGGGTTGATTATTTGTTATTACAGCGATATTATCTCGCGCCCTATTTCTTGGCTTCCGGGGCGTAGGTAGCTGTCAATTGGAGTCCCACTGAATGGCCCGTATTGCAGGCGTTAACATTCCAGATAACAAGCATACTGTTATCTCGCTGACCTACATCTATGGTGTTGGTCGCACTACTGCACAGAAAATTTGTGCAGTGACTGGGGTAAACCCAGCCGCAAAGATCAAAGATCTGAGCGACGAGCAGATTGAACAGCTGCGTGGCGAAGTGGCGAAGTTCACCACTGAAGGTGACCTGCGTCGCGAAATCAACATGAAAATCAAGCGTTTGATGGACCTCGGTTGCTATCGCGGTCTGCGTCATCGTCGTGGTCTTCCAGTGCGCGGTCAGCGTACCAAGACTAACGCGCGTACCCGTAAAGGTCCGCGTAAGCCGATCCGCAAGTAATCGCCCCAGCGAATCGACAGGAAATTAATCATGGCTAAACCTGCTGCTCGTCCTCGTAAAAAAGTTAAAAAGACAGTGGTTGATGGCATCGCCCACATCCATGCTTCTTTTAACAACACAATCGTGACCATCACCGACCGTCAAGGCAACGCTCTTTCCTGGGCTACCTCCGGTGGTTCGGGTTTCCGCGGTTCCCGCAAGTCCACCCCGTTCGCTGCTCAAGTAGCTGCTGAACGTGCTGGTCAAGCTGCGCTGGAATACGGCCTGAAAAACCTCGACGTTAACGTCAAAGGTCCAGGCCCAGGTCGTGAATCCGCAGTCCGCGCTTTGAACGGCTGTGGCTACAAGATCGCCAGCATCACCGACGTGACGCCAATCCCGCACAACGGGTGCCGTCCGCCGAAGAAGCGCCGCGTGTAATCCAGGAGATTGTAAAGAATGGCTCGTTACATTGGTCCAAAATGCAAACTCGCTCGTCGCGAAGGCACCGATCTCTTTCTGAAGAGCGGCGTGCGCGCGATCGAATCGAAGTGCAACATCGAAGCAGCACCTGGTATCCACGGCCAACGCCGCGGTCGCCAGTCCGATTACGGCACCCAACTGCGTGAAAAGCAGAAGGTCCGTCGTATCTACGGCGTTCTCGAGCGTCAATTCAGCGGCTACTACAAAGAAGCTGCTGGCAAGAAAGGCGCAACTGGCGAAAACCTGTTGCAACTGCTCGAATGCCGTCTGGACAACGTTGTATACCGTATGGGTTTTGGCTCTACTCGTGCCGAATCCCGTCAGCTGGTATCGCACAAGTCGATCAGCGTTAACGGTCAGACCGTAAACGTTCCGTCTTACCAGGTTCGTGCTGGTGACGTGGTCGCAGTTCGCGAGAAAGCAAAGAACCAACTTCGCATTGTCCAAGCTCTCGATCTGTGTGCCCAGCGTGGCCGCGTAGAATGGGTAGAAGTAGACACTGAGAAGAAGTCGGGCGTTTTCAAGAACGTTCCAGCTCGCAGTGATCTGTCCGCCGACATCAACGAAAGCCTGATTGTCGAGCTCTACTCCAAGTAAGGGCTAGAAAATAGGTGCATCCATGCAGATTTCGGTAAATGAGTTCCTGACACCCCGCCATATTGATGTGCAGGTTGTCAGTCCAACCCGCGCCAAGATCACTCTCGAGCCTCTCGAGCGTGGTTTTGGCCACACCCTGGGCAACGCGCTGCGCCGCATCCTGTTGTCCTCAATGCCCGGCTGTGCAGTAGTCGAGGCCGAGATTGACGGTGTGCTCCACGAGTACAGCGCCATCGAAGGTGTACAGGAAGACGTAATTGAAATCCTGTTGAACCTTAAAGGTCTGGCTATCAAGCTGCACGGTCGTGACGAAGTTACGCTGACCTTGTCGAAGAAGGGTTCGGGGGTGGTTACCGCTGCCGATATTCAGCTGGATCATGATGTCGAGATCGTTAACCCCGATCACGTAATCGCTAACCTGGCGTCTAACGGCGCCCTGAACATGAAGCTCACCGTAGCTCGTGGTCGTGGTTATGAACCGGCAGACTCGCGTCAGAGCGATGAAGACGAAAGCCGCAGCATCGGTCGCTTGCAGCTTGACTCTTCGTTCAGCCCGGTTCGCCGTATCGCATACGTGGTGGAAAACGCCCGTGTCGAACAGCGTACCAACCTGGACAAGCTGGTTATTGATCTGGAAACCAACGGTACCCTGGATCCTGAAGAGGCCATTCGCCGCGCTGCAACCATCCTGCAACAGCAGTTGGCTGCGTTCGTCGACCTCAAAGGTGACAGTGAGCCAGTGGTTGTTGAGCAGGAAGACGAGATCGATCCGATCCTGCTTCGCCCGGTTGACGATCTGGAACTGACTGTACGTTCGGCTAACTGCCTTAAGGCGGAAAACATCTACTACATCGGTGACCTGATTCAGCGTACCGAAGTAGAGCTGTTGAAGACTCCGAACCTTGGCAAGAAATCCTTGACTGAAATCAAGGACGTTCTGGCCTCCCGCGGTCTGTCCCTCGGCATGCGCCTCGACAACTGGCCGCCTGCAAGTCTTAAGAAGGACGACAAGGCGACTGCCTGATCGTCGTAATCACCGAACGTTGTGTTTGGTAAGGAATGAACCATGCGTCATCGTAAAAGTGGTCGTCACCTGAGCCGCACCAGCTCGCACCGCAAGGCCATGTTTCAAAACATGGCGGTGTCGCTGTTCGAGCACGAGCTGATCAAAACTACACTGCCAAAAGCCAAAGAACTGCGTCGCGTTGCTGAGCCGCTGATCACTTTGGCCAAGACAGACAGCCTGGCTAACCGCCGTCTGGCTTTCGACCGTACTCGTTCGAAAGCTATCGTTGGTAAGCTCTTCAACGACCTGGGCAAGCGTTACGCTACCCGTGAGGGTGGCTACCTGCGCATCCTCAAGTGCGGTTTCCGCGCTGGCGACAACGCGCCTATGGCGTACGTCGAGTTGGTTGATCGTGCTGTCGGCGGTGAAGCTGTATCCGCTGAGTAAGACGTCAGTCTGAAACAAGGAACCGGGCCTAGTGCCCGGTTTTTTGTGCGCGTCTGAAAAGTGTGGCCCTTTGACTATCCATCTCCGATATCGTTAGAAAATTTCTATCACTGCCCACAATGTAATGAATTTGATGGTGCCATGCGCATGGTTAATACTCCCTCCCAGCCGATTAGCCGGCAGTTCCAAGACTGACAGAGGAAGAGATCGCATGAGCCAGAATAAAACGCTTACGACCGCCAGTGGCGCTCCTGTTGCTGACAACCAGAATTCCCGCTCCGCCGGCCCTCGTGGCCCTTTGCTGCTCGACGATTTCCATCTGATCGAGAAGCTTGCTCACTTCAACCGTGAAAATATCCCTGAGCGTCGAGTGCACGCCAAAGGTTCGGGTGCTTACGGTACGTTCACCGTGACTCGCGATATCACCCCGTACACCAGTGCCAAGCTGTTTGAGTCCGTTGGCAAACAAACCCCGACCTTCCTGCGCTTCTCCACCGTGGGCGGCGAACGCGGTTCGGCGGACACCGAGCGTGATCCACGCGGTTTTGCCCTGAAGTTCTACACCGAGGAAGGCAACTGGGACATTGTCGGCAACAACACACCGGTGTTTTTCATCCGTGATCCGCTGAAATTCCCCGACTTTATCCACACTCAGAAGCGCCTGCCGCAGAGCAACCTGAAAAGCGCGCAGATGATGTGGGATTTCTGGTCGCATTCGCCTGAGGCATTGCACCAAGTCACCATTCTGTTCTCGGACCGCGGCATCCCTGACGGTTACCGTCACATGCATGGCTTTGGTAGCCACACTTACAGCCTGATCAACGCCAATGGCGAGCGTCACTGGGTGAAGTGGCACTACAAAACCAAGCAAGGGATCAAGAACCTCGCCCCGGCGGAAGCGGCGCGCCTGGCTGGTACTGATCCGGATTACGCACAACGTGACCTGTTCGGCGCCATCGAACGTGGTGACTTCCCGAAATGGAGTGTCAACATTCAGATCATGACCGAGGCCCAGGCCGCGGCTCACTACGAGAACCCGTTCGACGTGACCAAGACCTGGTCGCAGAAAGAGTTTCCGTTGATCGAAGTGGGTGAGTTGGAGCTCAACCGCAATCCGCTGAACTACTTCGCTGAAGTCGAGCAGGCCGCATTCGGGCCGAGCAATATGGTCCCGGGTGTCGGTCTGTCGCCTGACCGCATGCTGCAAGGTCGTGTATTCGCCTACGCCGATGCTCACCGCTACCGAGTGGGTACCAATCACCAGCAACTGCCGGTGAATGCACCTCGCAGCCCGGTCAACACCTACCAGCGCGACGGCTCCATGGCGTTTGGCAGCAACGGTGGTGCAGCGCCACACTATGAGCCGAACAGCTACGTAGAGTCACCGAAACAGGCACCGCGTTACGCGGAACCTGCTTTGGCCTTGAGCGGCGCGGCTGATCGTTACGATCATCGCGAAGATACCGACTACTACAGCCACGCCGGTGCGTTGTTCCGTTTGATGAGCGAGGAGCAGAAAAACCTGCTGGTCAACAACATTGCCGGCGCAATGGCTGGTGTTTCCAGCGATGTGCTTGATCGCCAATTGCAGCATTTCTTCAAGGCCGACCCAGCGTATGGAGAAGCAATCGCAAAGGCGCTCAACGTACAGCTTAACTAAGTCTAAACGATAAGCAGAACCGCCCTCATTTTGGCGGTTTTTGCGTTATTTAAACTGTTTTTCTCAGAATATCTTCGCTTTTGTCGCGTCGGGCGAGTGACCTTCCGGTCAGGTTGGTTCAAACTACAGACTTTCAAGCAGGGAGATGTAGGGCGATGCAAGGTCACCCAGACGTAATCGATTACCTCAACACGTTGCTGACAGGCGAACTGGCAGCCCGTGATCAATATTTCATCCATTCACGGATGTACGAGGACTGGGGTTTCACCGAGCTCTACGAACGTATCAACCACGAGATGGAAGAAGAGGCGCAGCACGCTGACGCTCTGATGCGTCGGATCCTCATGCTCGAAGGTACTCCGCGGATGCGTGCGGACGATCTGGATGTCGGCACCACCGTGCCTGACATGCTCGCCGCTGACCTGCGACTGGAATATAAAGTTCGCGCAGCTCTCTGTAAGGGCATCGAGCTTTGCGAGCTGCACAAGGACTACGTCAGCCGCGAAATCCTGCGCATTCAGCTGAACGATACCGAGGAAGATCACACCTATTGGCTGGAGAAACAGCTGGGTTTGATCAAGCTGATCGGTCTGGAAAATTATCTGCAATCGCAGTTCTGACGCTGTTGCACAAAAAAGCCCCTGTCACTGATGAAGTGACAGGGGCTTTTTCATGGGCCCGATTCAGGCCCTGTCGCGAGCCAGTAGCGGCTTGAGGTAGTAGCCGGTGTGAGACTGCTTCATCTCCGACACTTCTTCCGGCGTACCAACGGCAATGATCTGACCACCCTTGGAGCCGCCTTCCGGCCCCAGGTCCACCAACCAGTCGGCGGTCTTGATCACGTCCAGGTTGTGCTCGATCACCACCACGGTATTACCGTGGTCGCGCAGACGATGCAGCACGTCGAGCAGTTGCTGGATATCGGCGAAGTGCAGGCCGGTGGTGGGTTCGTCGAGAATGTACAGGGTCTTGCCGGTATCGCGCTTGGACAGTTCGCGGGACAGTTTCACCCGCTGGGCTTCACCCCCTGAGAGCGTCGTCGCCGATTGCCCCAGCTTGATGTACGAAAGGCCTACGTCCATCAACGTCTGAAGCTTGCGCGCCAAGGCTGGAACGGCGTCGAAGAACACCCGGGCTTCCTCGATGGTCATTTCGAGGGTTTCGTGGATGCTCTTGCCCTTGTACTTGATCTCCAGAGTCTCGCGGTTGTAACGCTTGCTCTTGCAGACGTCGCACGGGACATAGATATCCGGCAGGAAGTGCATTTCCACCTTGATCAGACCGTCGCCCTGACAGGCTTCGCAGCGTCCGCCTTTCACGTTGAAGGAGAAACGTCCCGGCCCGTAACCGCGAGAGCGGGATTCCGGTACGCCGGCGAACAATTCGCGAATCGGCGTGAACAGCCCGGTATACGTTGCCGGGTTGGAGCGCGGCGTGCGACCGATCGGGCTCTGATCGATGTCCACAACCTTGTCCAGATGTTCCAGACCTTTAATGCTGTCGTGAGCAGCCGCTTCCAGAGTCGTTGCCCCATTGAGTGCTGTAGCGCTCAAAGGAAACAGCGTGTTGTTGATCAGCGTTGACTTGCCCGAGCCGGAGACACCGGTCACGCAAGTCAGCAGACCGATCGGAATCTCCAGGTCGACATCGCGCAAATTGTTGCCGCGAGCGCCTTTGAGGGCCAGCGACAACTTCTTGTTACGTGGCGTGCGTTTGGCTGGAACGGCGATCTTTACTCGGCCCGACAAATACTTGCCGGTCAGCGAATCAGGGTGTGCCATGACCTCGGCTGGTGTTCCTTCGGCGACGATATGCCCGCCGTGCACACCTGCGCCCGGGCCGATATCGACCACATAGTCGGCCAGACGAATAGCGTCTTCGTCATGCTCGACCACGATCACCGTGTTGCCGATGTCCCGCAGGTGCTTGAGGGTGCCCAGCAGCCGGTCGTTGTCTCGTTGATGCAGGCCAATTGACGGTTCATCCAGGATGTACAGAACCCCCACCAGGCCGGCGCCGATCTGACTGGCCAGACGAATCCGTTGGGCTTCACCACCAGACAGCGTGTCGGCACTGCGATCCAGGGACAGATAGTCCAGGCCCACGTTGACCAGAAACTGCAGCCGCTCGCGGATTTCCTTGAGAATCTTGTCGGCAATTTCTCCACGGCGGCCGGTGAGTTTCAGCACACCGAAATATTCACAGGCATCGCCGATCGGCAGGTTGGTCACTGCCGGCAAGGTCTTCTCGCCAACCCACACGTGCCGCGCCTCACGACGCAGACGGGTGCCGCGGCAATCCGGGCAGGGCTGGGTGCTGAGGAATTTGGCCAGTTCTTCACGGACCGAAGCCGATTCGGTTTCGCGGTAGCGGCGTTCCAGGTTCGGCACGATGCCTTCGAACGGGTGTGAGCGTTTGACGATGTCGCCACGGTCGTTCAGGTACTTGAAGTCGACATTCTGCGAGCCGCTGCCGTGCAGAATGAATTTCTGCTGATCGGCCGGCAGTTCGTTGAACGGCACTTCAAGGCTGAACTTGTAGTGCGAAGCCAGCGACCCGAGCATCTGGAAGTAATAGACGTTGCGCCTGTCCCATCCGCGAATCGCACCCTCGGCCAGCGTCAGCTCGCCGTTCACCAGTCGCTTAATGTCGAAGAACTGCTTCACACCCAGACCATCGCAAGTCGGGCAGGCGCCGGCCGGGTTGTTGAAAGAGAACAGCTTGGGTTCCAGCTCACTGATGGCGTGGCCACAAATCGGGCAGGCGAAGCGCGCGGAGAAGATGATCTCTTCGCCGGGCTCGTCGTCCATCGGCGCAACCAGCGCAATGCCATCTGCCAGCTTCAAAGCCGTCTCGAACGACTCGGCCAGGCGCTGTTGCAGATCGGCGCGGACCTTGAAGCGGTCGACCACCACATCGATCGAGTGTTTTTTCTGTTTATCCAGCTTCGGCAACTCGTCCAGCTCGCAGAGCCTTCCATTGACCCGGGCTCGAACAAAGCCTTGGGCGCGCAGTTCTTCGAAAACTGAAAGATGTTCACCTTTGCGCTCGCGGATCACCGGGGCCAGCAGCATCAGTTTGCTGCCTTCCGGTTGTGCCAGCACCAGGTCGACCATCTGGCTGACGGTCTGGGCTTCCAGTGGAGTGTCGTGATCCGGGCAGCGCGGAATACCGACGCGAGCGTAGAGCAGGCGCAGGTAGTCGTAGATTTCGGTGATGGTGCCAACCGTCGAGCGCGGGTTGTGCGAGGTCGATTTCTGTTCGATGGAGATCGCTGGCGACAGACCTTCGATGGTGTCGACGTCAGGTTTTTCCATCATCGACAGGAACTGCCGGGCGTAGGCCGACAGCGATTCGACATAACGGCGCTGGCCTTCGGCGTACAGCGTGTCGAAGGCCAGGGACGACTTGCCGGATCCGGACAGGCCGGTGATGACGATCAGTTTGTCCCGTGGCAGGGTCAGGTCGATGTTCTTCAGGTTGTGGGTTCGGGCCCCACGAATCAGGATCTTGTCCAAAGTGGCCTCGCTCGGCGGGCGTCGAAAACGTAGGAGTATACGACCAAATACTGGATGGATGCACACTATCAAATGAGGGGCGTGAAGCCTTGCATGAAGACTGCGTCATCTGTGCGCGTCATAGCGTCGCGATATACCCCGTCAATCGATGGGACTGGTAGAATCGCCGCCGGTTCACATGAGGTTTTTCCATGCACGATCCCCACAGCGAACGCATGAGTGGCAATGAGACGCGCGCAGCAAGCGGTCTGGCCCTGGTGTTCGCCTTCCGTATGCTTGGCATGTTCATGGTGTTGCCGGTACTGGCGACCTATGGGATGGACCTGGCAGGAGCGACCCCGGCCCTCATCGGGTTGGCGATTGGTGCTTACGGCTTGACCCAGGCGATCTTTCAGATTCCTTTCGGCTTCATTTCCGACCGCATCGGTCGACGTCCGGTGATTTACGTGGGGCTTATCGTCTTCGCGCTGGGTAGCGTGCTGGCGGCCAATGCAGATTCGATCTGGGGCGTCATTGCCGGACGTATCCTGCAAGGCGCCGGGGCGATTTCCGCGGCGGTCATGGCGTTGCTATCGGACCTGACCCGGGAACAGCATCGGACCAAAGCCATGGCCATGATCGGCATGACGATCGGTCTGTCGTTCGCTGTCGCCATGGTTGTCGGACCGTTGCTGACCCGTGCTTTCGGCCTGTCCGGATTGTTCTTCGCCACCGGCGGCATGGCGCTGGTGGGCATCGTCATTGTGATGTTCATGGTGCCGCGCGCAACCGGCCCGCTGCAGCACCGCGAGTCCGGCGTTGCGCGTCAGGCGCTGATACCGACGCTCAAGCACCCGGACCTGCTGCGTCTGGACCTGGGTATTTTTGTGTTGCACGCGATGTTGATGTCGAGCTTCGTCGCATTGCCCCTGGCGCTGGTCGAAAAAGCCGGTTTGCCCAAGGAGCAGCACTGGTGGGTGTACCTGACTGCGCTGCTGATTTCTTTCTTCGCCATGATCCCGTTCATTATCTACGGCGAGAAGAAACGCAAAATGAAACGAGTTTTATTGGGCGCCGTGCTGACGCTGATGCTCACTGAGCTATTCTTCTGGCAGTTCGGCGACAGCTTGCGGGCTCTGGTGATCGGGACGGTGGTGTTCTTCACCGCGTTCAATCTGCTGGAAGCTTCGTTACCGTCGCTGATCAGCAAGGTTTCACCGGCAGGTGGCAAGGGCACGGCGATGGGGGTCTATTCCACCAGTCAGTTCCTTGGTTCGGCGCTGGGTGGGATCCTCGGCGGCTGGATGTTCCAGCACGGCGGTTTGTCGGTTGTATTCCTCGGATGCGCCGGCCTGGCTGCCCTCTGGCTGGCCTTTGCTGTTACCATGCGCGAACCACCTTACGTGACGAGCCTGCGCTTGCCGTTGTCGCCCGAGGCGATCCGCGAAGCGGGTCTGGTCGAGCGCCTGAAGGCCGTCGTAGGGGTAACAGATGCAGTGATCGTCGCAGACGAAGCGGCGATTTACATCAAATTGGACACCGAACTATTGGATCGCACCACCCTTGAGCGCCTGGTGAACAACCCGGCCGGGGCAGCGTGCGTAGCCTAGGAGAACGTTATGGCCCGTGGGGTTAACAAAGTCATATTGGTCGGCACTTGCGGCCAGGATCCCGAAGTTCGCTACTTGCCTAACGGTAACGCCGTGACCAACCTGAGTCTGGCGACCAGCGAACAGTGGACCGACAAGCAAACCGGTCAGAAGGTCGAGAAGACCGAATGGCACCGTGTTTCGATGTTCGGCAAGGTAGCCGAAATTGCCGGCGAATACCTGCGCAAAGGTTCGCAGGTCTACATCGAAGGCAAGTTGCAGACCCGCGAGTGGGAAAAAGACGGTATCAAGCGTTACACCACCGAAATCGTGGTCGACATGCAAGGCACCATGCAACTGCTGGGCGGCCGTCCACAACAGGGCGACCAACAAGGTGGGGGCAATAACTACCAACAATCCGCTCCAGCCCCACGCCAACAGGCTCCGCGTCCACAGCAGTCGGCACCGCAACAGTCGCGCCCGGCTCCACCGCAGGCAGCTCCGCAGCCGGCTCCGGATTTCGACAGCTTTGATGACGATATTCCGTTCTAAAAAACAGTAAGTAATAAAAAAGCGAAGCCATTGATCTGGCTTCGCTTTTTTTTTGTGGGCGCTGTTAACTGAATAAAGTGGTCACATTGGCCCGTGCCGAGTGCAGTTTCTTGTAGCTATCGATCAACCGCAGGTGCCTGTCGAGCCCCTCCAGTTTCATGCTGGTGGGCGTCAAGCCATGGAAGCGCACGCTGCCGTCCACCGATCCGATTGCTGCATCTGTCCGCTCGTTGCCAAACATCCGGCGGAAATTGGCCTCGTAGTCTTCCAGTTCCAGGTCTTCGTCCAGCTTCATCTCCAGCACCACATTGACGGCCTGGTAGAACAAGCCACGCTCAACCGTGTTGTCGTTGTACTGCAGGAACATTTCCACCGCCTCTTTCGCCTCTTCAAATTGCTGCAAGGCGAGATAAATCAGCAGCTTCAACTCCAGGATCGTCAGCTGACCCCAAGCCGTATTGTCGTCAAATTCGATGCCGATCAAGGTGGTGATGTCGGTGTAGTCGTCCAGCTCACTTTCCACCAGACGCTCAACCAGTGCCTGCAGTTCGTCTTCGTCCAGGCGATGCAGGTTCAGGATGTCGGCGCGGAAAAACAGCGCTTTGTTGGTGTTATCCCAGATCAGATCGTCCGCGGAATAGATTTCCGAATAGTTCGGCACCAGGATGCGGCATGCCTTCGCACCGATATGCTCGTAGACCGCCATGTACACTTCCTTACCCATGCCTTCGAGAATGCCGAACAAGGTCGCGGCTTCCTCGGCGTTCGAGTTTTCACCCTGGCCGGAGAAATCCCACTCCACGAATTCGTAATCCGACTTGGCACTGAAGAATCGCCACGACACCACGCCGCTGGAGTCGATAAAGTGCTCGACGAAGTTATTCGGTTCGGTCACCGCATGACCTTCAAAAGTCGGCTGGGGCAGGTCGTTGAGGCCTTCGAAGCTGCGGCCCTGCAACAATTCGGTCAGGCTGCGCTCCAGCGCCACTTCCAGGCTCGGATGCGCGCCGAACGAGGCGAACACACCGCCGGTACGCGGGTTCATCAACGTGACACACATCACCGGGAATTCACCGCCCAGGGACGCATCCTTCACCAACACGGGGAACCCTTGCTCTTCCAGCGCCTGAATACCGGCCAGTATCCCGGGGTACTTCGCCAGCACGTTGGCTGGCACATCCGGCAGTGCAAATTCACCTTCGATGATTTCGCGTTTTACCGCGCGCTCGAAGATCTCCGACAGGCACTGCACCTGGGCTTCGGCCAGCGTGTTACCGGCACTCATGCCGTTGCTCAGGAACAGGTTTTCAATCAGGTTGGACGGGAAATACACCACCTCGCCGTCTGACTGGCGCACGTACGGCAGCGAGCAGATGCCGCGCTCTTCATTGCCCGAGTTGGTATCGATCAGATGGGAGCCACGCAACTCGCCGTCGCGGTTGTAAATCTTCAGGCAGTACTCGTCGAGCATTTCAGTTGGCAGCTCATCTTTTCGGCCAGGCTTGAACCAGCGTTCGTCCGGATAGTGTACAAACGCTGCGTTGGCGATGTCTTCGCCCCAGAACTGGTCGTTGTAGAAGAAGTTGCAGTTGAGTCGCTCGATAAACTCGCCCAACGCCGACGCCAACGCGCCTTCCTTGGTCGTACCCTTACCATTGGTAAAGCACATCGGCGAGTGTGCATCGCGGATATGCAGCGACCACACATTGGGCACGATATTGCGCCACGAGGCGATTTCAATCTTCATGCCCAGGTCCGCCAGAATGGCCGACATATTGGCGATGGTTTGCTCCAGCGGCAGATCCTTGCCCGCAATATAAGTGCTTGCCTCTGAATTAGACGCAGGCATTAGCAACGCCTGGGCATCGGCGTCGAGGTTTTCGACTTCTTCGATCACAAACTCAGGTCCGGCTTGCACCACTTTTTTCACGGTGCAGCGGTCGATGGAACGCAGGATGCCCTGGCGGTCCTTGTCGGAGATGTCCGCCGGCAACTCGACCTGGATCTTGAAAATCTGGTTGTAGCGGTTTTCCGGGTCAACAATGTTGTTCTGCGACAGGCGGATGTTCTCGGTGGGAATACTGCGAGTGTCGCAGTACAACTTCACGAAATAGGCCGCACACAAAGCCGATGAAGCCAGAAAGTAATCGAACGGACCCGGTGCCGAGCCATCGCCCTTGTAGCGGATAGGTTGATCGGCCACCACCGTGAAGTCATCGAACTTGGCTTCAAGCCGAAGGTTGTCGAGAAAGTTGACCTTGATTTCCATGGGGGATTACCAGAGTAACGGGCTAGACGATTTGGCCGCCATTATCCGGTATTTCAGCCGTAAGTCTTGCGGGCATCTTACTTATGTCCACACCGGCGATGGATGGGTCAGTCGAGTATCAGGTGCGGTAAGAACCGGCTCGAATCCTTGGTGATCAAACTATTGTCTTCCCGCACGCCAATACCGGCTGCCTGATCGCCAATCACCCAGGAACCCACCAGCGTAAAGCTGTCGCCAAACTTCGGCAGCGGGGCGAATTCCTGAAGGATAAACGGCGCGTCGGTGTAGGGGCCGTCCTCTTTCACGATCAGACCCTCAGCGGTTTGCAGTTCGATGTTGGCGCCTTCCCGGGAGAAGAAGGGTTTGCGCACCCAGCCTTTGGGCACCGCTTTGCCCGGGTCTGTATCCAGGTGCGCCGCGAGCAGGTTCGGGTGACCTTTGTTGAACTCCCACAGCAGCGGCAGGATGCCCTTGTTGGAGATGATGGATTTCCAGGCCGGCTCGAAAAACTGTGTGTCGCTCTGCGCAATCGCTGCGCCGAAGGGTTCGTGGAAGATGAACTCCCAGGCATGCAGTTTGAACAGGTGAGGGATCCAGCGATCTTCGAGGTCGACGAAACGCCCGTCACTGGTGAGGCCAATGTCTTCGATATCGATGTGCCGCGATTCGATGCCGACTTTTTCCGCGACCAAGCGCAGGTAATCGGTGGTGCCTTTGTCTTCGACCGAGTCTTTCATCGAAGCAAAATAGAACGGTTTCTTGAGCTGCAGTTGCGCAAAGGCCTGATGCAGCTTGGTGTCGATGCTATTGAACTGGTCGGCATGCTTGGGCAGCAAGCCACGTTCGATGCATTGCTCCAACCAGCCCCACTGAAACGCCGCGGCCTCATACAGGCTGGTCGGCGTGTCGTAGTTCAGTTCCAGCAGCTTGGCGGGCCCGGTGCCGTTGTAGGAGAAGTCCATACGCCCATACAGGTGCGGGTGGCCTTCGAGCCATGAAGTACGAATCATGTCGAAGAACGGTGCGGGAATGCTCAGGCGCTCCAGCAACTCCTCGCTCTGAACCACTCGGGCCACCAGATCCATGCACATCTCATGAATCTCGGTGGTCGGGTCTTCGAGATCGTTCTCGATCTGCTTGAGCGTGAACTGGTAATACGCGCTCTCGTCCCAATAGGGTTCGTCGTCGATGGTATGGAACAGAAAGCCGAGACTGTCGGCGGTCTGTTTCCAGTCATGACGCTCTGCGCAGAGGATTTTCTTCATGGCCCTTTTTCCTTAACTGCTCGACCCGCCAAAACTCTTGCTCGATCCGCCCCAGCCGCTGCGTGCGCTGGCCTGGCTGCCGAAGCCGCCGCGGGAAGTGGAGGCCGCAACAGACACCGGCTTACTGCGGGTGATGGTGTCGGTGTAACTGCTACTGCTGCCGTAGCGCGCCTGATTGGACCTGCCGAAGGTTGAACCTGACGATACCCGCTGGCTGAGTGTCGAGGACGAGTAGCTGCCGCGATCATCGCGATAGCGGTAGACCGGCTCGGAGTAGTAGCTGTTGCGGTTGCTGCTGAGCATGTTGCCGATCAATAGTCCGGTCAGCAGGCTGCTGCCGGAGAATCCCGACCCGGCGGCAGCCGCTTCCGAAGCGGGTAATTTTGACTTGGCTGCGTCTACTTCGGATTGCGTCACTTCGCCATCGGCACTCAGCTCGAAACCGCCGAGCTTGGGGATGAACTTGCCGGCGGAATCCTGCTGACACCAGTCGGCGACAAAGTCGGCGTCGCAATCAGCCTGGTTGTCGTACACCGGCGCAATGCTTCGATGCTGCCCCATGGCCTTCATATAGGCGTCAGAACAGATGTCGACCGGGAGCTTTTCATCGGCGCACTGCTGGACGGACTGGAAGTTGTACTTTTTGTGTATCTCGTAGGTTTTTTCCGCCTGCCCGCAACCTGATATCGCCATGGCGACCGACGCTGCCAGCGAGAGCTGAACGTACTTGCTTCGTTTCATCGGGATCTCCGTGGCGCAATCAGTTCTGGGAAGGGGTCATGCACGCGGCGTTCAACATGCCGACGCTGATGGCCACTGCCGCGATATAGATACCCGCAGCGATTTCGCCTTTTTTAATGCGTTCAGAGGCGCCTTTAAGCACCAGGCTGGTCATCAAAAACGCCAGCAGTTGCACGAAAGCGGCGATCACTGCCCAGACGACGAAGTCCAGAATGCTGATCGAGTAGGCAATCACATTGCTGGCCGGAATGGCGAAGCCGACGATGGCGCCTCCCAGGGCGATCGCCGCCGCCACGTTGCCCGAACGGATCAGTTCGAACTCCCTGTGCGGGGTGATTCGGGTGTAGATGAACTGGAACAGCGAGAACAGCACGGCGGCGCCGAGGATGTACAAAACAAACCCGAGCACGGCGGCTTTGTTCAGGGAGATGGAGAGCGCTTCAAGCATGGACTTCTTCCTTATTTAAAAAGTGTTCAGGTCAGTGGTGTACAGCGAAATGCCCAGCGAGGTGCTCAAGCTGATGGTGCCTTCGGCGTCTTCTTCGACGGAAAAAAGCAGGAATTCCCGGCGATCGGTCAGGCCGGTTTCACGGGCGTACAGCATCGAACGGTGCTCGATGCTGTAGGACTCATCCGGGTTTTTCAGGCGTTCGCTCAGCGCCACCAGTTCCGTCTGGCCGTCCTCGGTGCCCCATTCACGGGTGTATTCGACACCGTTGTGGGTGTAGGTCGGCAGGCCGATCAAGCTTTGAGGACCGGCCAGCCGACGCAGTTCGGATTCGCTGTTGATAGTGATGTAACTGAGGTAATTGAACAGGATCACCGACTCGACCTGTCCGGCGATGTCGCCGGTGGTGTGCACTTGCAGCCAGTATTCCTCGTCGTTCATGTAATAGCGCGACAGCCAGGTCGACTGCCCGAGCTCAATGGTGCCGGCGCTCCAGATCTGCTGGGAGCCAGGGATGGTCACAGCGGTGTTGCCGTCGAGCAACAATTTCAGGGTCGTGTCGAACATCACGCCTTTGCCCAATGCCAAACCCAGCGGACCTGTGACCGGCTGGGTTTCGTCGGCTGTCCATTTCGATTCCGTATTCGCTTTCGGGGCCTCAAGCCCCATCAATTGTTTAAACCATCCCATTGGAGATTTCCTTGAGGCGAGTGGAGGCGATGTAGAAGAGTTCACCGCCTTCAACGCGAGTGGCGCCGGGCGGGTTGATCGAAGGGTGCCGGGCGCCTTTGGCGCGGTAGCCGATGAGGGTAGCGTTATGGTGCTCTTTCATCTGTGCATACAGATCGCCGAAGGTTGCTTCAAAGGTCTCGGGCAGTCGCATCAGGTATTGGGTGGCGCCTTGACCTACGCACAGTAATTCATTGATGACCACTGACGAGCCCGGATCCTGAGAGGCGCGCACCAACATCTCGATGGCCATGCTTGAGGTGCATTCCAGGCTGGGTGCGTAGGCGCTGGCAAGGGCAGCGATTTCACTTTCATTGAAGTGGGCGACCACATGCCCGACAGGGCTCAGTTGATTGACCGCCAGCACGGTGGCCAGGGTCAGATCGTCTGAATGGGTTCGTACCAGTACGCGTTCGGCACCAGGCACGCCGGCACGCAGCAAAAGCGCGGCAGCGGACAGGCTTTCGCCTTTGATAAAGGCCGCTTTGCCCGGCATGGGGTTTTCTTCAAGGGTGCAATCGCAAATGACGATCAGGTTGTCATTGGACGTTTCGTCCTGCAGCAATAATTCAATCACCCGCTCGCTGGACGCGCCTTCCCAGCCGATGAGAACGGTGTGGCCGACCTTGCCGGTGAAATCGCCTTTGCCCTTCATGCCTTTTCTCCATACATCGATGACACTGCTGGTGGTTTTGCCGATGGCTGCCGTCAGCAGCGCAATGCCCCCGAGCATGACCCAGGTAGCCACGAAAATTCGTCCCGCGGATGTCTGTGGCGCGAGATCGCCATAGCCGACGGTGAGCGTGGTGGTGAGATAGAAGTAGGTAAACGTGGCGGGGGCGGTGAGGTGTTGTTCGCCCAGAAGCACCAGACCCAGCCAGGCGGTGGTCAGGTGTACGCCCAACGCAATGGCCAGGCCTGCCCAGCCGAACCGATGGAAGAAGGACGAGGCGTACGTGCGCAACAAAAGGAAAATCGACATTACATCCCTGACTCCGTGGGGGCTCATTCCTGGCGACGTAATCGCTCTGGCGTCTGAGTGCTCAAGTGCGGTTACCGGGCGGCATTAAACCTGCTGCGCGGCGTAGATAAAAGTACCTTGGCTGCAATAAATCCGGCGATCGCACCAAAGATATGTCCTTCGAAGGAAATACCCTGGCGAGGAAGGAAGCCAAAAATCAGCCCGCCATAGAGCAGGACTACGACACTGGCCGTGATCAGGTTGCTCCAGCTCCTCTGGAACCAGGCGCGCGACAGGAGGTACGCCCACAGCCCGAATACCCATCCGCTGGCACCGATATGTACGCCTGCAAAACCGAACAGCCAGATCAGCGAGCCGCCCAGCAAAATAATGATAGCGCTGACGGCCATGAACCGGTTGAGCCCTTCGATAATGACCAGGGTGCCGAGGATCAAAAAAGCAATCAGGTTGGTGCTCAGGTGCGCAAAGGACCCGTGCAAGAACGGCGAGGTGATGATGCCGACCAGTCCGTGCAGAGTTCTCGGAACCAGGCCGAAGGCTGTAAGGCTATAGCCGGTCGCAGCATTGAGCACTTGCAGCACAACCATGAAGATGGCCACGCCTGCGATTGTCTTGAAACCCTTGAGGGCATCCATCCTTGACCTCGACTCGACAAAAAGAAGGGCAATCCATGTGGGAGCGGGCTTGTGTGGCGAGGGGGCTTGCCCCCGTTCGACTGCGAAGCAGTCGTAAAACCGGTCACCGCTTTCTAATTCAAGATTGCGGTGACCGGTTTCAGGTGCGCTTCGCGCCCCAACGGGGGCAAGCCCCCTCGCCACACAAGCCCGCTCCCGCAGGTTCCGCGGCTTGGCGAATTACTCAGCCGATTTTTTCTTCAGGCGTTCCAGAATCGCATTGGCGCTGCCTTCGTTCGGCGTGATTCCGGCTTCACGAAGCTTGCGTTCCAGGTCGGTACCGGTCGACGCATCGGCCAGTTGGTCCTGGGCTTGCAGTTCAGCGGCGCGTTGCTGCTGCTTGGCTTGCAGGCGGTTCAGCGTACCAACGGCGGTTTCCAGCTTGCCGTTGGCGCCGCCACTGGCGATCGAAGCACTGACCTGGGCTTTCTGGACGCTTTCACGAGCCTTGGCCATGTCCACTTGCTGACGCAGGCTTTTGATGCGGTTTTCGGCTTTGGTGATGTCTTTGCGCATGTTGTCCGCGTAGCCGCCGAATTCGGTGGCCTGCTTTTGCTCGACATCCAGTTCATTGGTCAGGGTCGAAATGGCTTCGGCCACTTCCAGTGCCAGGTCTTCGCGGCTGGCCTGGATCGCGGCCAGGGCCTTGGATTCCAGGTCTTTGATCTTGGCGTTGTACTCGCTGACGCGATCAGCCGACAGTTTGTGCTTGGCCATGATGGTGACCAGCTCACGCTTGGCGTTGGCCAGCGCGCTGTCAGCATCGCGAATTTCCTGGTCGAGGATGCGCAGGGCCTGTTGGTCGACGATCGACTCGCCGACTTCGGTGGCACCGCCACGCAGCGCGGTGAACAATTTGCTCCAGATGGACTGAGTCATTGGATATTTCCTGTTCCCGAAAAATTAAATGAAGAAACGTTCGAAGGCTTCGCTGGCACGCTGGACGTTGTCGACGAGGGTTTTGACCTCGGTCACGACGTTGGTCAGGCTGGAGTCGGAGCTCAGCGCGCCGAACATGTTGTAAACGATCTGCCCGTTGGGCATGGACTCGATACCGATCGAGGACAGCGGGAACATTTCCCGGCTGCGCAGAACGGCATCATTGAAGGCCGGTACGTCGTTGATGGACTCGACATCGACCAGAACGGTATCGACGATGACCTGATCGCCAACCACTGCGATGTAAATCGGCAAGCCACCGAAATCGTTCATTTCCAGCTTGATGCTGGACTCGGAGCCTTGAACGAGGGAGAGGGTGATTTCGTTCGTAACCACTTCGTCGAGGGCCTGAAGGGCGCTGTAGAGGCGGTCGATGTTCCAGTTATTACCTGCGCTCATGTAATTCTCCGACATGAATGAGCCAGCCAGAATCGGTTGGCGTAGCTGTTTCTCCATCTGCTTGAGCAGGCTTCGGTTTTCGGGAAGCACCCAAGTCTCGTGTTTCACATACCCGGCGGCACCCAGGCCCGCGCGCATCTGCTTCATGTAGAAGCTGGATGGTTTTTTCGCGGACGGTTTCGAGCGCTCTCCCTTGCGGCTCGCTGAATCGGTAACAGACCCGGTAGGCGGATCTGATGGAGAGCTGCTTTTCATGGTGCTGACCCCGTTGTGAAATAACTCACGCGTGAGAAACACTACAGGCAATTTTTACGGCCTTCAATAGCTCACGCGTGAGATTTTTCGACTGTCGGTAGGCGTAAGGCAAAAGAAGGCCATGTGGGAGCGGGCTTGCTCGCGAAAGCGGCGGCACAGTCAACATTGCTGTTGCCTGATACACCGCTTTCGCGAGCAAGCCCGCTCCCACAGGTTTCGCACTGATTGGCCTATTGGCGTCGATCAGCGCTTGGCAAACGGCTTAGTGGCTGGCAGCCAGAAAATCGTCGGTGGACACCACGCTTGCATAGGCAAAACCCAGGGCTGACATGAAGGCGGCGTGGACGTGGGCGGCCGGAACCGTGACGCCGTTGAACTCCAGATCGCGGGTGGCACAGGCGTCGTGGATCACCGTGACGGTGTAACCAAGGTCGGCGGCGGCGCGGGTGATGCCGTCGATGCACATGTGGCTCATGCTGCCGACCACCACCAGGTGCTCGATGCCTTGCTGGTCGAGGATCGACTCCAGTTCGGTTTCGCGGAATGAGTTGACGAAGTGTTTGAGCACCACCGGCTCGTCGGCGCGGTTGAGGGCTTTGGGGTGCAACTTCGCGCCGTCGGAGCCAGGGGTGAAGAACGGTGCGGCGTCGGAGGTGGATTCGTGGCGGATGTGCACCACCGGATCACCGGCCTCGCGAAACGCCTGGATCAACCGCGCGGCGTTGTCTGCTGCGGCGTCGGCGCCCACCAGCGGCCACTTGCCCTGGGGGAAGTAGTCGTTTTGGATATCGACTACGATGAGTGCTTGCTTGGCCATGACTGTTTCCTTGAAGTGTGTATTGGGTGTGGAATGAAGTATTGGTGCTGGCCCTCCGTTCGAGGATTGGCCACACCGACAATAGAAGGGGGAAAACTGACAATGGGTATGGAAAGGGCTGTCGCCGAACTGGGGGTACTGATCTATCCCGGTGCGCAGATGGCGGCGGTGCATGGGCTGACGGACCTGTTCGGCGTGGCTAACAGGATCGCTGCCGAGCATCAGGCGGCACAGCTACCGTTGCTGCGGGTCAGTCATTGGCAGGTCGAGGACGATCAGGTGCCCGGGCGGATCTATGACTCTCAGCCCGGTCCGGCCGGGGCATTGGTCGCCGTGTTGATCCCGCCCTCGATCGGAGGTTTTTCCGAGGGGCAGGCGCCCCAGGGGCTGATTCGCTGGCTTCGTCAGCAACACGCCAACGGTGCGACTCTCGGCGGAGTCTGTGTGGGTTCTATTTTGTTGGCCGAAAGCGGTCTGCTCGACGGCCGTAGCGCCACCACCCACTGGACCTCGGCCAAGGCCTTCGCCGAGCGTTACCCGGCGATCAAGCTCAAGGCCGATACGCCCATCGTCGACGACGGTGACCTGATCACCACTGCCGGGTTGATGGCCTGGTCAGAGTTGGGGTTACGGCTGGTGAACCGCTTGCTCGGACCGAGCATCGCCACCGCCACGGCGCGGTTTCTGGTGGTGGAACACAGCGACAGCGCGAGCGAGTGCGGCAGCAACTTTTCGCCGATTCTCAGCCATGGCGACGGGGCGATTCTCAAGGTCCAGCATTGGCTGCAAAGCACCGGGGCGACCGATGTCTCGTTGGCGGCAATGGCCGAGCGGGCGGGCCTGGAAGAGCGCACCTTCCTGCGGCGTTTTCGTGCGGCGACCGGGTTGAAACCCACCGAGTACTGCCAACACCTGCGAGTCGGCAAGGCGCGGGAAATGCTCGAGTTCACCAACGGCACCATTGATCATATTGCCTGGACCGTGGGTTATCAGGACCCGAGTGCGTTTCGGGCGATCTTCAAGAAGATTACCGGGCTGGCGCCGAGTGATTACCGTGTGCGGTTTGGGGTGTCTGCGACCGCGGCCGTGGCTCGGTAGCGAGCATCACCGCAGCACCCATTGTGGGAGCGGGCTTGCTCGCGAAAGCGGTCTATCAGTCGAAATTGATGCTAACTGACCCACCGCATTCGCGAGCAAGTCGCACCGCCGCTCCCACATGGGATCTGTGCCAGGCTTTGGTCGTGCAAAATGCCGGGAGCATTGAAAGGTGTCGTGCAGAATAAAACAGGCCTTGTGCTACCACCTGTTTCGCAACTGGCTGATTTAAAAACCGTTTCTTTCCAGTCGCCGTTGGCCTGATCTCTGCACCTCTTCAGCTACATTCATCACGCGCAGATTGAAGGGGAACGCATGACCCCAACAAACCGCAAGAAACTCGTGCTCGCCCATTCGGTACGGCCTGATGCGCCGCTGCACGAAGTCGAAACCAATCGCGCCCTGGCCCGTTGGCTGGCGCAGATCGTCGGGCTCGAATACGGTGGCAGTTACGACTCGCAGCTGCACAGCGGCCGTGACCTTTATCTGTTACCGACCCAAACGCTGGTAGGCGTCGCCGCCGCCCGGCAACTGGGCGTCAAGGGGCCGGAGGATTTGTGGGGCGGTTACGTCGACCACGACTTCATCTGCACCAAAGCCATCAGTCATGGGTTGTTGAACCGCTATGCGTTCGCGCCTGAAGGCTGGGCGCCGTTGTTTTCCGAACGGGTACGCAGCGTCGTGCTCGATGGCCTCAGTGTGTTCTCCCTGGACGATGCGCGCCCGGCAGCGGAGCACCTGCTCTATAGCGGCCCGATCCGCATCAAACCTATCCATGCTTGCGCCGGACGGGGTCAGGAAGTGATCAAAAGCCTCGACCAGTTTGATGCGATTCTCGCTCGCCCCGATGCCAAAACACTGCTCACCGAAGGCGTGGTGCTGGAACAGGACTTGACCGAGGTGATCACCCACAGCGTCGGTCAGAGTTTTATCGGCGACAAAGTGCTGAGTTATTGCGGTGATCAATACTTGACCGAAGACGGTCAGGGCGAGCAGGTTTATGGAGGATCAAACCTGTTGGTGGTGCAGGGTTATTACGAGGATCTGCTGGCGCTGGAACTGCCGGACGACGTGAGGCTGGCGATCGAGCAGGCGCAGGTATTCGACAGCGCGGCGGATGAAGCCTACCCCGGTTTCTACGCCTCGCGGCGCAACTATGACATTGCCCGGGGATTGGACTGCAACGGCAAACACCGCAGCGGCGTGCTCGAACAATCCTGGCGCCTGGGCGGTGCCAGCAGCGCCGAAGTCGCGGCGTTGCAGAGCTTCGTCAACGACCCCGGCCTGCGCGCGATTCGCGTGTCGTCGGTCGAAACCTATACCGACCAACCGCTGCCGGCCAACGCCATCGAGGTCTACCGCGGACCGGCGGAACACAGTGACTTTCTTCTCAAGTACGTAACGGTCAAATCCTATGACGGCTAGAAGCGAAACCATTGCGATCGACATCGACGATGAACAGATGAGCGGGACCTTCCTCAGCCCCAAATCGAAAGTTCCGGGGGTGCTTTTCGTCCACGGTTGGGGCGGTAGTCAGGAGCGCGACCTGGAGCGTGCCAAAGGCATTGCCGGGTTGGGTTGCGTGTGCCTGACGTTCGACTTGCGCGGCCATACTGGCGGGACCGGTATTCCGTTGTCCCGGATAACCCGCGAAGACAACCTGCGTGACCTGCTGGCGGCCTACGATCGACTGCTCGCCCATCCGGCGCTCGACACTTCTGCTGTCGCGGTGGTCGGTACCAGTTATGGCGGTTACCTGGCGGCGATCCTGACTTCCTTGCGCCCGGTGCGTTGGCTGGCGCTGCGGGTGCCGGCGTTGTATCGCGACGACTTTTGGCACACGCCCAAGCGTGAGTTGGACAAGATCGATTTGCGCGATTACCGCAGCACGCGGATCCGCGCCGACAGCAATCGCGCGTTGCATGCCTGTTCGCAATTTACCGGGGATGTGTTGCTGGTGGAGTCCGAGACCGACGCCTATGTGCCCCACGCGACCATCATGAGTTACCGCGCCGCGTGTCAGCAGACCCACTCGCTGACTCACCGGATCATCGACGGTGCCGATCACGCCTTGAGCGAGCCTGTCTCGCAACAGGCGTACACCTCGATCCTCGTTGGCTGGATCACGGAAATGGTGGTGGGCGAGCGGTTGAGCATTATTCAGTCGAGTTGAGATTTGCGGTGGTCTTGCGATCAATCGAGAGCAGGCTCGCTCCCACATTAATCCGCGTTCAGACAGGCAGCGCGGATCAAATGTAGGAGCGAGGCTTGCCCGCGAAAGCGTCATCCCGAACGCCACCACTCACCCCGGTGTTTTCGAAATTCGCAACGACTTGGCCTTGGCCTCCACCACCAGATACATCACCACGGTAATCAGCAGCGGCAGGAGGAAATAGATCGCCCGATAAGCGAGCAACCCCGCCACCAGACTTCCCCGCGAGGCCTCGTGTTGCAGCAGCGCCACGAACACCGCCTCCAGCACGCCGAGCCCGGCCGGAATGTGGGTGATGACCCCGGCAATGGCGCTGATCAGCAATACGCCAAGCACCAGCGGATAGTCCAGTTTGCTCGGCAACAGGGTGAAGATCACCGCCGCCATCAGCGACCAGTTCAGCGCGCCGAGGGCCAGTTGCAGGACCGCCATGTGCAGCGACGGCAGGTTGATTTCCACGCCGCGAATCGACCACTCCCGCCGCCTGGAAAACCGACAGGCCGCCAGATATCCCGCGCTCAACAGCAGCAACAACGCGCCCACGCCTTGCAGGGCACCGCTGCTCAGCGTCCAGCCTGGCGGCATCCTTACCAGTCCGCTGCTGAACACTGTGCCGGCAATCACCATGTAGCCGAACCAGTTGGTCGCCAGGCTCAGTCCAAGGATTTTCGCGATGTTACTTTTGCTCACCCCGAGCCGCGAATACAGCCGATAACGCATGGCGACGCCGCCGACCCAGGCGCTCAGGTTAAGGTTGAAGGCATAGCTGATGATCCCCACCGGCAGGATCTGTCGCCAGGTCAGGTCCTGTCGGATGTAGGTGCGGCCGATCAGGTCGAAACAGGCGTACACCAGAAAACTCATCAGCGTCACCCCGGACGCGATGATCAGTGTGCGCACTTTGAAGTCGGCCAGGGTATCGAACACTTCGCCCCATTCGATGCGTTGGGCGAGCATCGTGAACAGTACGATCAACGCCAGAAAAAACAGCATCGTCAGAGGCTTTTTCCAGCGGTGCCAGTGGGATTTTCGCGGCGTGTCGGAGTGAGGGGCAGGCTGCGCATCAGAATGGCTCATGCCTTATCGCTCCCGGTCGGATGGATGAAGGGTTTCAGGCGCGGTTTATGCGCCGGCAGCCAACCGGCCCACGCCGGGAAATGCCGCAGGAAGTGAAACACCAGAAAGCCGATGGTCATGTGCCAGACCCGTCCGCGAGGCGCTTTGTCCGTCGACATGATCTTGCAGTGGTTGCTGCTCAACTCGTCGAGACGCTCGAACAGGTCGCGGTTGAAGGCTCGGTCGCGGATCAACACATTGGCCTCCAGGTTCAGGGACAGGCTCAGCGGGTCGAGGTTACTTGAGCCGACGGTACTCCAGTCCTCGTCGACCAGGGCGACTTTGCCATGCAGGGGACGGTCGCAATATTCGTAAATCGCTACCCCGGCCCGCAGCAGATAGTCATAGGTCATGCGTGCGGCGAGCCTGGCCACTCGCAAATCCGGCTGCCCCTGAAGAATCAGGCGCACCTCGACCCCTCGGCGCGCCGCATTGCGGATCTCCCGCAGCAGCCGATAGCCTGGAAAGAAGTAGGCGTTGGCGATCACCACGCGACGTCGGGCACTGCGCACGACCTGCAAGTACACCTCTTCGATATCGCCCGGGTGTTCGCCATTATCGCGATACACCAGCCGTACCTGACCATCATGATCGCTGACCGCCAGTTCCGCGCGTCTCTGTCTGCGGCGTTGCCACCAGTACTTGGCCCGGGCCGGGCGACCGCTTTGCAGCAAGGCGAAATGATGAATATCGGCCACCGCCGGGCCTTGCACTTCAACCGAATAATCCTGTTTGGCCTCGGGGCCGAAGTCGGCCAAATGGTCGGCGGAAAAGTTGATTCCGCCGAGGAACGCAATCGTCCCGTCGACCACCACAATCTTGCGGTGCAGGCGGCGGAACCAGTTGGTGCGGATGCCCAGATGACGCGGAGCGGGGTCGAATATTTGCAGGCGCACACCTGCATTGCTCAGGGCGGCGAGGAACTCCGTACTCAGTTCGCCACAACCAAAACCGTCGAGGCTGACGGCGATGCGTACGCCGCGTTGAGCCGCTTCAATCAGGATTTTTTGCAGCTCATTGCCGACCTTGTCCTCGAACACAATGAAGGTCTCCAGCAGGATTTCACTCTGGGCCTGGCGCAGCGCTTCAAACACCCGTGGAAAGTATTCCTCGCCGTTCTCCAGCAATTGGACCCGGTTATTACCGTGCCAGCCGTATTCGACGCCAACGACCGCCGGCTCACGCACGGGCGGAGGTGGGGAAACGTGTTCGATCGTGGTTTTTTCCATCAATGGGCCGGTCATAGCTCGATCTCCACCGATAGCGGTGCATGGTCGGAAAGGTGTGACCAGGGCCGTGCCGCCAGTACTTGCGGATGGCTGGCCTTGAGGTTGCGCACGTAGATGCGGTCCAGGCGTAACGCCGGCAGACGCGCCGGGAAACTGCGCGCCGGTTTGCCATGCAGCTGCGCGAAGACTTCACGCAAACCGCAAGGCTTGAGCAGCGCATCGGCGCGCAGGCGCCAGTCATTGAAGTCGCCGGCGACCACCACCGGAGCATCCTGCGGCAACTCTTCCATACGTTGGGTCAGCAGCTGGAGTTGTGCCGTGCGGTGACTTTCGCGAAGCCCCAGATGGACGCAAATGGCATGGACTTCCCGGTCATCACCGGGCATCCGTAGCACGCAATGCAGGATTCCACGGTTTTCATGGCCGCGGAAGGACACGTCGAGGTTGTCGTGGCGAATGATCTGGAATTTCGACAACAGCGCATTGCCGTGATCGCCCGCGGGGTAGACCGCGTTGCGCCCGTAGGCAAATTGCGGCCACAGGGTATCGGCAAGGAATTCGTATTGGGGCATCGCCGGCCAGTTGTTGTAGCGCTGGGGGTGATGCTCGTGGGTGCCGTGGACCTCCTGCAAAAACACCACGTCGGCGGACACACTGCGCACCGCTTCACGCAACTCGGGCAGGATGAAGCGCCGATTGAGCGCGGTGAAACCCTTGTGGGTGTTGACCGTCAGCACGGTGAAACGGCTCACGGCACTGATGATTGGCTGCTGTTCATCCGTCGTGCCGACGGGTTCGGGAATGCTCATGGCAGCACCCCTTCGGCAGCCGGCTCTCCGGGAGCGGTGACGAGGTCTTTATCGAGATGGAAATGCTCAAGCAGGCGGCGGGCATCGAAGGGCGCACGGACTTTGATGTCGTTATCGAAATAGCAGAACACTTCCCGGGATTTGCGTGTCTTGGGTTTTTGCCGGGGCGCGATCAATTGCGGGTCTGCCGGCTGCTGGCCGTGATACCAGGCCTCGATCCGGTCGCCCCAGCGTTTCAGCGCTTGCGGGGTGTAACCGCTGGCGTAGAGTTCTTCGGCACCGTGCAGGCGCAGGTAGACGAAATCGCTGGTGAGGTCTTCGCGGTACGGCCATTTGCCGGCGGTGTCGGCAATGACCAGCGCGGTGTTGTAGCGTTTGAGCAGGCGGATAAAGGCGGGATCAACAAAGCTTTCGTGGCGAATTTCCACGGCATGGCGCAGCGGTTTTTTGCCGTAGGCCTTCATACTGGCGTGACCGTTCAAGCGCGGCTCATGCTGGCGGGCGAGGGCGGCGGCCTGTTCCGTGTCGTGGGGTAATTGTTCGAGAAAGCTTTCGAACAACTCGGGATCGAATTTGAAGCTGGGCGGAAACTGCCAGAGGATCGGGCCGAGTTTTTCCCTGAGTTCCAGCAACCCGGAGGCGAAAAAATTCGCCAGCGGTTTATGGATGTCCCGCAGGCGCTTGATGTGGGTGATGAAGCGCGGCGCCTTGACGCTGAACACGAAGCCCGCCGGGGTTTCGGTGTACCACTGGGCATAACGTTCGGGCCGTTGCAGGGCGTAAAACGATCCATTGATTTCGATGCTGTTGACCGCCCGTGAAGCGAATTGCAATTCGCGCTTCTGGGTCAGCCCCTTCGGGTAGAACTCCCCCCGCCAAGGCGTGTAGCGCCAGCCTGAAATACCAATATGAATCGCCGCCATGTCGCCTCCCGTCTATGTAGCCCTCGGACAGCCTCTGTCTTTTGATGACTGCCGGGCGTGCGAGAAAGTTTCGACGGGGCTACGGACGGTAAAAACTCGCCAAAACACCACAAATCAAATGTGGGAGCGGGCTTGCTCGCGAAGGCGGTGTGTCAGTCACATCAATGCTGGATGTGCCGCAGCTTTCGCGAGCAAGCCCGCTCCCACAGGGTGTCCATCAGTGACCGGCGACGATACGGGCCGAATCCTCAGCCGGTTCGGCATACACGCGACTCTTGGGTGGGATTGATTGATGGCGAGCAGTGTCGGGGTTTGGGTCGTGCGGAAAAATATAGGGATGGGCATTTGATATTTGCGTGCTGGTCAAATATCGAACGGCGAATGGGACCCTGTGGCGAGGGGGCTTGCCCCCGTTGGGCTGCGAAGCGGCCCTAAAACCTGCCGACCGAGTTCCTTCAGACCCACCGTATATGCTGGATTTACGACTGCTTCGCAGCCGAACGGGGGCAAGCCCCCTCGCCACAAGTATCTGTAGTGCTCGATATCTGATGTCCAAAACCGAACTTGGCCGCCATTTACCAATCAGTTCCTTACAGACCCTTCTGAAGGAGCTCCGCGTTTTGTTCAAGTTCAAGACCGCGATACTACTGGGGGCGTTGCTGTTCGCGGGCAGCAACGAACTGGAAGCTGCCACGTTGCCAGGCGTTCCCGCTGCAGTCGAAGAGCCCGCCAAGGCTGAGCCGTTGGTCCAGGGCGGCCTGCTGGGGGCCATCAGCTCCAGCATCGACGATGTTCAGGCCAAACTCGATCTCAACCAAAATCTGGTGGATGCCTGGCGTCTGCGCGCCGATCGGGCGGCGGATGAAGTGGACAAACTGGTGAATCAGCCATCGTCCCGTTCTTCTTGGGGTGTGGCCGCTCACTTCCTGTTGTTGTCCGGTGTATGGCTCGGCACGTTTGCCTTGCTCACGGTACTCGGCGGCATTCTGGCCAGGCATTTGAACCTGGGCCGTTGGTTGCGAACGCGCCAGCGCAGCCAGGACCTCCTCAAGTATTTGATGCCTTTCACCTTGCCCGCCGTGATCTGTCTGCCGCTGACCCTCTACGTCAGCCATTTCCTGCAATCTTCGGTTGGTCGCGCCCTGGCGCTGTGTTTCGCCTACGCCACCAGCAGCGGCATTTTCTCGACCTCGATGTTGCTCTGCGTAATCGTCATGTTCAATACGGGCCACAAGCGCCCGGCGGTGCAGATTATCCGTGACTACTGCCCCAGACCGCTGTTCATGATTGGCTTCCTCGCGGCGCTGAGCGATGCCTTGACCAGCCCGCAGATCGCCCGGCAATTGGGCGGCAACATCACCAGCAGCATCGCGGTCTTCACTGGGCTGTTCGCGTCGATCATCTTCGGTTTGCTGGTGATTCGCCTGCGTCGTCCGGTGGCGCATCTGATCCGTAACCGCCCATTGGCCCAGCGCCTCAAACAGCCCTCATTGCAGGAGTCCCTGCGAATCTTTTCCGGGCTTTGGTACTGGCCGATTCTGCTGATGGTGCTGGTCTCGGCGATCAACCTGATTGGCGTTGGCGAAGACAACCAAAAGGCACTGCGCTGTGCGTTATTCACCACCGTGCTGCTGATCGCGATGGTGTTTCTCAGCACGATTTTCCAGCACTTGTTCAAATCGCGCAGGGCCGAAGCGATCCAGCGCAGCAGTGCTTACAAGGAGCGTTTTCTCAGCTTGCTTCACGCTTTGCTGCGGATCGTCATGGCCGTGGCGTTCATCGAAATCCTCGGGCGAATCTGGGGCGTGTCGCTGTTCGAGTTTGCTGAACGCAACTCTGTGGGCCGAGCGATCAGTAATTCGTTAAGCAGTATCGGCATGATCTTTCTGGTGACGTGGCTGCTCTGGGTGGTGCTCGACACCGCGATTCAGGAAGCCTTGAAACCACCGGTCAACAAGCGCTCGGTGCGCCAGCCGAGCACGCGGGTTAAAACCATCCTGCCGCTGCTGCGCAACGCGATCAAAATCATCCTGGTGGTGATTTGCGCGATCACCACCATGGCCAATCTGGGGATCAACGTCGCGCCACTGCTGGCCGGTGCCGGGGTGGTCGGTCTGGCGATTGGTTTCGGCTCCCAGCAACTGGTGCAGGACGTGATCACCGGATTGTTCATCATCATCGAAGACACTTTGTCGATCGGTGATTGGGTGGTGCTCGATTCCGGCCACGCCGGCACCGTCGAGGGTTTGACCATCCGCACTCTGCGCTTGCGCGACGGTAAGGGCTTTGTGCACTCGGTGCCGTTCGGCCAGATCAAGGCCGTGACCAATCAATCGCGGCAGTTTGCATTTGCATTTTTCTCGGTGCAGTTCACCTACGACACTGATGTCGACAAGGCCATAGAACTGATCCGCGAGGCCGGGGATTCGATTCGTGACGATGCGTTTCTCAAGTACAACCTGCAAGGGCCGCTGGATGTGTTCGGTGTCGACAAAATGGACCTTAACGGCGTGGTATTGACGGCGCAGTTTCGTACCGTGGCGGGTGGGCAATATGCTGTGAGCCGAGCGTTCAATCAGCGTTTGAAAAAGCTTGTGGATAACAGTCCATGGGTGCATTTCGCGCAGACTTATCCACAGCAGGTATTGATCCCCAAAAGGCACGTGGATGAGCCGGAAGATGATAGGCCGACGCTGGAGGATTCGCCGGTGTTGTTGCCGGGTCAGCCGCGTACCCAATGATCTTGTTGGCTGTGATGACCTCTTCGCGAGCAAGCCCGCTCCCACAGTTGAACAGTGTCGGTCACAAAATGTGAGTACACAGGAGATCCCAGTGGGAGCGGGCTTGCTCGCGAAGGCGCCAGGCCAACCAACATCAATGCCGGATCAATTTACTACGCACCTCGGCACTGGCCTGCTGATCCAGCTCCAGCCAGAAATGCTGCTTGCCGGCGATCTCGGCGGCGACCGGCAAACCGTCGCGATACACCAGTCGATTACTCGCCACCGCCGGCACTTTCGCCCCCGGCAACAGGGTGCCGGCAAGGTTCAGCGGATCCACCCCGCACACCGCGATCAGACTTGCGTCATGGGCGCGCCGCCTGACTTCACGCAGCAACGGAATCGCCTCAGGCAACGCAAATTGCTCACCGGCCAGGCCACTGACAAACCGCCCGCCGCGAATCTGCCCCCGGGCCTCCAGCCGATGGAACGTGCGCAGCAATTCCCGCCAACTCGGCAACCAATCCGCTTCACGCTCCAGCAAGCGCCAGAACACCACGCCATAACGGCGTAGCAAGGTCATGGCGATGTGTTCAAGGGTATCGCTGGGGGTGAGCGCCGAGCGTCGGTTATCCACAACCGGCGCGGCAGCACCGCGGCGCAACAATGCCCAGCGTCCGGCGTCGTCCATCCCGCCGACAAACGCTCCGCGCCCGCGTCGGCTGCTGCGATTCTGGCGTTTGCTGGCCGGGGTAATCAGCGCTCGCAGGCCGGCGAAGCTGTCGGCATTTACCAATCCGGCCCCCACCAGTTCCTGCAAGGCGATTTCCAGTTCCGAGCGCAGCAGATGGGCTTCGTGAATCAGTTCATCGAAAAACAGCGCCCCATGTTGGCTGAGCGCTTCATGGACTTTTTGTGTTTTGGGCGACAGTTCGCTGACCGGCGTCTGCTCGGTCAAACTGCTCCACAACCCGACCTGGCTACGTGGCAGCAGCAGAATCGGCGTGCTGCGCAATGCCGTGCCGGCGCTCTTGTTGCGCGCGGTGAGGCGGGTCCAGACCAGTTTGCCGCTGCGGCATAACTCATCCAGCCAGGTCGCCGAATAGTCTTTGAGCCGCGCCGGCAGAATGTCGCTGTCCCACGCCGACGCGGCGGCGGGGTAGCCTTCGAGCTGGCTGATGATTGCCGGCAACACCGCGCGGCCCTGGCCTTGGCTCGCGGCGGACAGGTGCTGCCAGTCGAACAGAAAACGCATGAAGTCCTGCAACGCCACCGGCTCGATTTCCCTTCGCAGTCGTTTGACCGTGTAGCGATGAATCCGCGCCAGCAAATGCCGTTCACACCATTGTTCTTCACGGGCGCCAGGGCTGAATTGCCCGCGCAGCACATAACCTTCGCGCTCCAGTTGAGCCAGGGCCTGAGTGACTTGAATCGCCGGTAATCCAAGCGGTTCGGCAATCGCCTGCAGCGGCAACGGACCAAATGCGCTGAGCCGCGCGCGGATCACTTCCAGCATCGCTTCGTCTGGCTCCCAGGATTCATCGAAACCGGGCAACGCCTCCAGCGGTGGAAACAATGTGGCCTGTGGATAAATCGCCCGCAGGCAGGTCAGTCGCTCCAGTGCCAACCACAGCGATTGCTCGGCGTTGATTTGCAAACGGCTGGCGCGGCCACTGTCGGCCAGGGTGTTCAGCCAATCGAGCCAGTTCGGGTTGGCCTGGGCCTCGGTATCGGCAATGCACGCCAGGCTCATCAAGGCCTCATGCATTTCATCGATGCCAGTGGGGGCTGGCCAGGCTTCGTCACGCACCGCGGCAATCGCCTCGGCGTCCAGGGCACCGAGGTCGTCGGTGGACTGCGGATCGCTCCAGCGACGGTTGAGCACCGCCTGAGTGCGGCGCTCTTCCAGTGGCGCATCGTCGAGGAAGGTGTAGGGGCGGGCGCTGAGAATCTCCGCCGCCAGTGGTGAGGGCGCCGGCAGGTCGCGGCTGATCAGGCGGATGTCGCCCTGTTCCATGCGCCGCAACAATGCCAGCCAGCCTTCGCTGTCCATGGCCTCGTGCAGGCAGTCGGCGAGGGTTTGTTCCACCAGCGGATGGTCGGGAATCTCGCGCTCGCCGGCGAGGTTTTCCACGCAGGCGATCTGATCGGGAAACACACTGGCGATCAGGTCTTCGCTTTTCATCCGCTGGATCTGCGGCGGTACTTTGCGTCCGCCGCTGTAGCGTGGCAGCGCCAGGGCGACCCCGGCATTCCAGCGCCAGCGCACGCCGAACAGCGGGGCCTCGAGCACCGCTTGAGTCAGGGTATGTTCGGCGCTGTTGCTGTGCAGGTAGCGCCAGACGTCGTCCAGCTCAAAGCTGTGGCTGGTGGACAGCGACAGCACGATGGCGTCCTCGCTGGCGGCGGCCTGCAATTCGAAGTTGAACGTGCGGCAGAAACGCTTGCGCAAGGCCAGGCCCCAGGCGCGATTGATGCGGCTGCCGAACGGCGAGTGGATGATCAGCTGTGTACCGCCGGACTCGTCGAAAAACCGCTCCATCAGCAGCGTGTCTTGCGACGGCAAGGCCCCGAGGGTCTGGCGTGCCCGGGCCAGGTAGTCGACCAATTGCTCGGCGCTGGCGAGGTTCAGGCCGAGGGTGTCGGTCAGCCAGTCGAGGGCCGGCTGCAGATTGCCGGGCGTGGTGCCGAGCCGTTCATCGAGTTGCGCTTGCAGGCGTGCCACAGCGAACGACAGTTCATCGCTGCGACCGGGTGCTTCACCGAGCCAGAACGGAATGGTCGGCGGCTGACCCTGAGCGTCTTCGACCCGGACCTTGCCGGTTTGGACCCGCAGAATCCGATACGACGTATTGCCCAGCTGAAAGATATCCCCAGCGATACTTTCCACCGCGAAGTCTTCGTTGACGCTGCCGATGTTCAGCCCTTGAGGCTCTAACAAAACGCTGTAGTCAGCGTTGTCCGGAATCGTCCCGCCGCTGGTCACGGCGGTCAGCTTGGCACCCCGGCGGCCGCGCAAGGTGCGGCTTACGGCGTCCCGGTGCAGGTAAGCGCTGCGAATGCCCTGGCGACCGTTGTAGCCTTCGGCGAGCATTTGCAGCAGTGCCTGGTAATGTTTTTCGTCGAGTTCGGCATAGGGCGAGGCTTTACGCAGCATCTCCAACAGCGCCTGCTCCTGCCATTCCTGGCAGCTGACTTCCGCGATGATCTGCTGGGCCAAGACGTCCAGCGGTGCTTCGGGGATCAGCAACGTGTCGAGTTCGCCACGGCGTACGCAGTCGAGCAGGGCGGCGCATTCGATCAGGTCGTCGCGGGTGGTGGCGAACAACCGGCCTTTGGGCGTGCCGCCGACCTGGTGCCCGGAGCGGCCGACCCGTTGCAGAAACCCGGCAATCGAGCGTGGCGAAGCGATCTGGCACACCAGGTCGACGTCGCCGATGTCGATACCCAATTCCAGCGAAGCAGTGGCGATCAGCACTTGCAGCTCGCCGCGCTTGAGCCGTTGTTCGGCGTCCAGGCGAAATTCCTTGGCCAAGCTGCCATGGTGGGCGGCAACGGCCTCTTTGCCGAGGCGTTCGCTCAAGTGTCGGCTCAGGCGTTCGGCCAGGCGCCGGGTGTTGACGAAAATCAGCGTGGTCCGGTGTTCACGGGCGAGGGCGGCGAGTCGGTCATAGACCAGTTCCCAGACGTCATTGGCCATCACCGCCGACAACGGCACTGGCGGCACCTCTATATCGAGATCCCGTGGGCGGGCGTGTCCGATGTCGATGATGTCGCAGTCGCGATCACGGCCGACCAAAAAACGCGACACCGCTTCGATGGGTTTTTGTGTGGCGGACAGGCCGATACGCACCAGCGGTTGCGAGCAGAGCGCCTGCAAACGCTCCAGGCTCAGGGCCAGGTGGCTGCCGCGTTTGCTGGCGGCGATGGCGTGGATTTCGTCGACGATCACCGTGCGCGTGGTGCGGAGCATTTGCCGGCCAGAGTCGGAGCCGAGCAACACATAAAGGGATTCCGGGGTGGTCACCAGAATGTGCGGCGCGGTTTTGCGCATGGCCGAACGGTCTTTTTGCGGCGTATCGCCGGTGCGCACGGCAGTGCTGATCGGCACGTCGGGCAGGCCCATCACGCGCAACTGCTCGGTGATGCCGGCCAGCGGGTTTTGCAGGTTGATCTGGATGTCGTTGGACAGGGCTTTGAGCGGCGAAACGTAAACCACCAGGGTTGCGTTCGGCAGGCCGTCCGGGTTCTCCAGGCCGCGATGGACCAGATCGTCGAGCACGGCCAGAAACGCGGTGAGGGTCTTGCCGGAGCCAGTGGGCGCGGCAATCAGGGTCGAACGGTGCTGGCGGATCAACGGCCACGCCCGGGCCTGGGCGGCGGTGGCCGTCGCGAAGGTATTGCTGAACCAGGCGCTGACGGCGGGGTGAAAGCCTGCCAGGGCAGCGTCCGTGGGGATGGGCAGATTCATGGAGTAATTTATGCGGGCGGGGGCGGGAAGTTGCAAGTACCGCTCAGGATCTGTGTCGGTGCTGAGGGCCTCTTCGCGGGCAAGCCTCGCTCCTACACGGAATATGTGTTGATCACGATAAAACCTGTAGGAGCGAGGCTTGCCCGCGAAGAGGCCCTCACAAGCACCACAAATCCCTGGGAACTACACTTTACGGATGACGGTTGCGCACTAAACCCGCAAAATGCAACGATTCCGGCAACTATCGAGGACATCGCCTGCGGGCGCTGTCGATAAAGCCATCGTTCCAATCAGACTGGGCCTGCTGACTCTATGCGAATGCGCCTTATGTTACTGGGCGGCGGAAATGCCCTTGGGCAGGCGCTGATTCGCCTCGGTGCGGAGGAAGACATCGGTTTCCTCGCCCCCCGCCCACCACAAGACGGCTGGGACGCCGCAAGCCTGACGCAACTGCTCGACGATACCCGTCCGGATGCGTTGATCAATCTCGCCTACTACTTCGACTGGTTCCAGGCGGAGGCCGTCAGCGAGCCGCGTCTGGCCGGGCAGGAGCGAGCCATCGAGCGGCTGGCCGAGCTGTGCCAGCATCACAACATCGTTCTGCTGCAACCGTCGAGTTATCGCGTGTTCGATGGCTCCCGGGCGACCGCCTACAGCGAAAAAGACGAACCGGTCCCGCTGGGCCTGCGCGGTCAGGCCTTGTGGCGAATCGAGCAAAGCGTGCGCGCCACCTGTCCGCAGCACGTGCTGCTGCGTTTCGGCTGGCTGCTCGATGACAGCCCCGACGGCACCCTCGGGCGATTCCTGGGGCGGGCCGAGAAAGCGGAGGAGCTGCTGATGGCTGATGATCGTCGCGGTAATCCGACGCCGGTGGACGATGCTGCCCGGGTGATCATTTCGGTGCTCAAACAACTCGATTGCGCGGCGCCGCTATGGGGCACCTACCACTACGCCGGGCATGAGGCGACCACGCCGCTGGCACTGGGGCAGGCGATCCTCACCGAAGCACGCGCCCTGCACCCGCTGGCCATCGAAGCACCGACCGCCCAGGCTCACGCCGCGCGGCCCGACGCCGCCGAAGAACCGCAACACGCGGTGCTGGCCTGCAAGAAAATTCTGCACACTTTCGGGATCAAGCCCCGCGCCTGGCGCGCGGCACTCCCGGGCTTACTGGATAGGTTTTATCGCCATGGCTGACGGCCCTGTTTTAATCACCGGCGGCGCCGGTTTCATCGGCTCGCACCTGACTGACGCCTTGCTCGCCAAAGGGCATTCGGTGCGTATTCTCGATGACCTCTCCACCGGCAAACGCAGCAACCTGCCGCTGGACAACCCCCTCGTTGAACTGATCGTGGGCGACGTCGCCGATGCCGCACTGGTGGCGCAGGCGATGGTCGGTTGCAGCGCTGTGGCGCACCTGGCGGCGGTGGCTTCAGTGCAGGCTTCGGTGGATGACCCGGTGAAGACGCATCAGAGTAATTTCATCGGCTCGCTGAATGTCTGCGAAGCCATGCGTCAGGCCGGCGTCAAACGGGTGCTGTACGCGTCCAGCGCAGCGGTCTATGGCAACAATGGCGAAGGCGAGTCGATCGACGAAGACACGCCCAAGGCACCGTTGACGCCATACGCGGCAGACAAGTTGGCGAGCGAGCATTACTTCGATTTCTATCGTCGCCAGCATGATCTGGAACCGGTGATTTTCCGCTTTTTCAACATCTTCGGCCCGCGCCAGGATCCGTCCTCGCCCTATTCCGGGGTGATCAGCATTTTCAGCGAGCGCGCACAGAAAGGCCTGCCGATCACGGTGTTTGGCGACGGCGAGCAGACTCGTGATTTTGTGTATGTCGAGGACTTGGTGGACGTGTTGGTGCAAGCCATCGAGAAGCCGCAGGTCGAGGTCGGCGCGGTGAATGTCGGCTGGAATCAGGCCACGACCCTCAAGCAAATGCTTGCAGCCCTTGAAGCGGTGGTGGGCAAGCTGCCGCCCGTGAGCTACGGCCCGGCGCGTTCCGGTGATATCCGTCATTCACGAGCGAACAACCGGCGTTTACTGGAGCAGTTTACCTATCCGGAGCAGACGCCGATGAGTGTTGGCCTGGCTCGGTTGTTGGGGCACTGAGGTTTTACACAGCCATGAAAAAGGCGCCTTTGAAGGCGCCTTTTTCATGACCAATGCAGTTCCCTGTGGCGAGGGGGCTTGCCCCCGTTGGGTTGCGAAGCAGCCCCAGCACATTTCGCCTGACAGTCCTCATCGACTGGATGGCGCCTGCTGCGCAGTCGAACGGGGGCAAGCCCCCTCGCCACAGGATATCCTTCGCCAGATGGGTTACTTAAAACTTGTAACCCAAACCAACCATGTAAATGAACGGGTCCACATCAACGTCGACCTTGGCCCGGGTGCCCGGCGCGACGGCGTTGTTTTCCACGGTCGCGGTGGTGTCGATGTCAATGTAGCGCACCTGCGCATTGATCATTACGTTGTCGGTCAGCATGTAGTCAGCACCGACCTGCCAGGCCAGGCCCCAGGAGTTTTTCGCCTTGAAGTTGCTGAAACCGTTGGCGCTGGCTTCGCTGCCGACGTGCTCGTCGTAGATCCAGGTGTAGTTGATACCGCCGCCGATGTATGGCTGGAACGCGGACTTGGCGTCCAGCGGGTAGTAGACCAGGCTCAGGGTTGGCGGCAGGTGTTTCAGGGTGCCGAGTTTGCCGTTGGCGGCGCCGAGGGCGGTGCCTTTGAGCTTCACGTCATGCTCGAACGGCGAGGCTGCGAGCAATTCGATCCCCAGGTTATTGGTGATCATGTAGGCGAAGTTCAGGCCCAGTTGTGTGTCGCTGCTCATGGTGGCCTTGCCACCCAGATCGGCGCCCTTCAGCGGGCCTTGATCGACCTTGACGCTGGAGCTGTCGGCATCCGGGTTGACGGTGATCGCACCGGCCCGAACGATGATGTCACCGGCGGTGTGAGCATGGGCGAGCGGGGCTGCGAGCGCGAGGGCGAATAGCGAAGCGCAGAGCAAGGACTTGTGCATGGGGGCTCCAAAGGATGTTAAAAATGTTCGATGTCCAATGGTAGGGATCCAACTGATATGGTCTTTTGACTCAGCTCAATAAAACAGTGATGGGCGGGTTTTGGTGGAATCTTTGATGGCCTCTTCGCGGGCAAGCCTCGCTCCTACAGGGGCTACGCATGACCTGTAGAGCGACGCTTGCCCGCGAAGGCGTCCTCACTACCCAAACAAAACCACCGGATTCACTCCGGCAGTTCATACACATAAATCTTGTCCGCCTCCATCTGATACCCGGCATCCGCCAACTCGCTGGTGGACGCCTTGACCTGCAACGCACCTTCAATCCAGTACGGCTGATACAGCTCATCCAGCTTCACGCCGACTTCACTTTTGACATGCACGATCTGGTTCGACGGAGGAGGCGGTACGTGAATGCAGGCGCCGAAATACGGCACCAGCAGAAACTCCGTGGTGCGGCCTTCTTCACTGACTTCCAGCGGCACGATGTACCCCGGTAAACGAATATTCTTGCCGTCGAGGCTCTTCACCACCGGGGCGTTCGGCATGTCCTGCTTGGCCGCTGGGGCCGACTCCGCGGACAACGCGTCGCTCATCTTCGACAGATCGTGCAGCGGCGTCATGTTCGGCACTTCTGGCGCCGCATCTGGCGGGATCATTTCCGACCAGGTCAGGTCTTTCGGCTCGGCCGCCCACAGCGGCAGGGCGACCAGCATCAACAGAGCAAGCAGAGCGCGGGGCATCATTAACGTCCTCATAGTCGTATCGACAGGCCATCGGCCAACGATTGGCGATACGCACGCCAGGCTGGCACGCAGCCCATCAGCAGCGCGGCGATCAGGATGCCACCGAGCAACGCCCATTCATATTCACTCGGCCAGGCCAGCGGCAGGTACAAGCCGTAATTCGCCTGCACGTAACCCTGAGCTGCGGCAATGCACACATACAGCAACGCCACACCGGCAATCACTCCGGACAACGCCAGGGCAAAGGCTTCCAGCACCAGCAAGGTCGCGATGTGCCACGGCCGAGCGCCGACCGAGCGCAGAATCGCCATCTCGCGGCGCCGTTCATTGAGGCTGGTGAGGATCGCCGTGAGCATACCGATCAACCCGGTCAGCACCACGAACAGCGAGACGACGAACAAGGCTTTTTCCGCCGTGCTCATCAAACTCCACAGCTCTTGCAATGCCACACCCGGCAGGATCGCCAGCATCGGCTCGCCACGGAATTCATTGATCTCCCGTTGCAGCGCAAACGTTGAAATCTTGCTGTTGAGGCCGAGCATGAACGCTGTGATCGCTTGCGGCTTCAGGTCCATGTTGCGCGCTTGGTCGGCACTGATCCGGCCTTTACCGCGCGCCGGCACGCCGTTGTGCCAGTCGACGTGAATCGCTTCCATCCCGCCGAGGCTGATGTGCAGCGTGCGGTCCACCGGGGTGCCGGTGCGTTTGAGAATGCCGACCACGGTGAACGGTTTGTCGTCGTGCTTGACCAGGCTGATCGCCGCCACGCCATGGGCCAGCACCAGTTTGTCGCCGAGCTTGTAATGCAGCGCGTCGGCCACCTCGGCGCCGAGCACCACTTCGAACGGATCGCTGGCGAAGGCGCGGCCGTCGGCCAGCTCCAGGTGCTGTTGATGGCCGTACTGGTAATGTTCGAAGTACGCCTCAGTGGTGCCCATCACGCGATAACCGCGATGGGAATCACCCAGGGACATCGGGATCGCCCACTTCACTTTCGGGTTGTTGGCGAAATTTTCAAAGCTGTCCCAACGGATGTTGTTGGTGGCGTTGCCGATGCGGAACACCGAATACAACAACAGGTTCACTGAGCCGGAACGCGCGCCGACGATCAGGTCGGTGCCGCTGATGGTGCTGGCGAAACTGGCCTTGGCCTCGGTGCGCACCCGCTCCACGGCCAGCAACAGGCAGACCGACAGGGCGATGGCGAACGCAGTGAGGATCGCGGTGAAGCGACGGTTAGCCAGGCTGGCCATGGCTAGACGAAACAAATACATCTCAGACCTCGGACGGGGTGGCGGCACGATTGAGATCGGCCAGCGACAGGTGGCGATCGAACAGCGGCGCGAGGCTCTGGTCATGGCTGACAAACAACAGGCTCGACCCGGCTTCGCGGCATTCGGCGAACAGCAGGCGAATGAAGTTTTCGCGGGCGTCGTAGTCCAGGGCCGAGGTCGGTTCGTCGGCGATCACCAGTTCCGGTTGACCGATCAAGGCGCGCGCGGCGGCGACCCGTTGTTGCTGACCGATGGACAGCGAATCGGCGCGGCGACTGAGCAGGTTCTGATCGGTCAAACCCAAGTGGGCGAGCAGGGTGGCTGCCGCCTGATCGACACTGCCGTGACGCTGTTTCGCCCGTTCGGCACGCAGTTTGGAGAAGTGGCAGGGCAGCTCAACGTTCTCGCGCACCGAGAGGAACGGCAGCAAATTGAACTGCTGAAAGATGTAGCCGGTGTGATCGACCCGGAAGTGGTCGCGGGCACCGGCCGAGAGTTCGGTCAGCTCCTGGCCAAGCAGGCGAATGCTGCCGCGATCAGGCTTTTGCACGCCGCCGAGCAGGCCCAGCAGGGTGGTCTTGCCGCTGCCGCTGGGGCCTTTGAGGAACAGGGTTTCACCTGGTTCCAGACGAAATGCCGGGATGTCCAGCAGCGGCGGATGACCGGGCCAACTGAAGCCCAGGTCGGACAGTTCGATGAGTGCTTGGGTCATAGCGCCGATTTCATGGGGTTGGGGTACTTGTCTCAATGTCACATACAACACCGATCCCTGTAGGAGCGAGGCTTGCCCGCGAAGAGGCCATTACATTCAACAGTGATGTCGACTGTCAGATCGCTTTCGCGGGCAAGCTTCGCTCCTACAGGATTGGTGTCGGATCAGAATTTCAGGGCAGCCGCCTTGGCCGTCACTTCAACCCCTTGTTGCCCGCTCGGGCTGATCAGTTGTACCTGAATCTTCTGGGTGGCCGGGAATATGTTGAAGATAGTCGCCAGGTCCAGGGTTTTCAGCGCGCCGGGGGCCGAGCAGCTGAATTGGTAATGGGCGTGAATCTCGCTGTGGTCATGGTGATGCTCGTGACCGTCCTTGGCGTCTTCGTGATCATCTTCGTCATGATCATCGGCATCTGGCTTGTCACCGAACAGCGGGCTTTCCAGTGCCTGGGTCGCAATCACGCAACCGGCGGCTTTTGGCAGGTTGAACAGCACCAGCGGTTTTTCCAGCTGGGCACGGACGGCGGCGACCTTGGCCTTGTCGGCGTCGGTGGTGGCAGCGTGTTCGAAACCCACCAGGTTCATCGCCGGGCTTTCCAGCTCCAGCTCCAGGGTCTGGCCGTCCAGTGCCGCGTTCAGACGACCTACGCCATGTTCGTGGGCGCCGAGACTGCCGTGCTCATCGTGATCGTGATCATGCTCGACAGCGGCATGGACGACAGCCAGCGGCAACAAGGCAAACGGCAAAGCGAGCAGCAGACGGCGCATGGCGGGTCTCCGAAAAGTAGAATGAAGAATTTGTTATGTGATCTTATAACGAAAGTGCCGAGAGTTTGACCGTCTGCTTGGCGTTGCGCAAGACCCATGGGAGCATGCGAGTCAGGTATGTGCAGGAGCAGACTTATGTTGCGAATACGCGGAAGCATCGGCGACTGGCCGGTGGATTTGACGCTGGAACTGGATGAGGGCGACTGGGCACAGCTTGGTGCGCAGTTGCAGGCAGCAAAGCCCGAGGCGAGTGCTACGCCTGCCAAACCGGTGAATCAGGACGAGGCGCTGTGGCAGATCGCCAAAGAACTGCTGCGCAAGGCCGGGCAGCTCAGCGGGCCGGACTTGCTGGAGCAACTGGAAGGGCTGACCGGCAGCGCAGCAGCGGGCAAGCGCTTGTTGGTGCGCTTGCGCCACTGCGCAGACGTCAAAGTGGTGAGCGGCGGGGATACGCCGCTCTACATCTGGCGCGAGTAAGCCGCGAAAAAGATCGCAGCCTGAGGCAGCGATCTTTTGATTTTAATAAAGAGCGGCAAACAACTTGCGACGGTACGTGGTCACCAGCGGGTGATCGTTGCCCAGCAGTTCGAACACTTGCAGCAAGGTCTTGTGCGGCAAGCCTTCGCTGTAGCTGCGATTGCGGATGAACAGTTTCAGCAACGCATCCAGTGCAGCGTCGTATTGCTGGCGGGCCAGTTGCTGGATCGCCAGTTGATAGACCGCCTCATCGTCCTGCGGATTTTTCGCCAGACGCGCTTTCAGATCTGCCGCATCCGGCAAATCCCTGGCCTGACCGAGGAACTGGATTTGCGCCTTGGCGCCGGCCAGCGCGGCCTTGTGTTCATCGGTCTTGACCGCGTCGAGCACGATTTGCGCTTCACCCAGCTCGCCGCGCTCGGTGAGGCAGCGAGCGTAGAGGATCAGCGCCTTGGCATTGGTGTTGTCTTCAGCCAGCAGTACTTTGAGCACGGCTTCGGCGTCGGCGTAGCGGCCGTCATCGAACCGCGCCTGAGCCTGTTCGAACGGATCGGCCGCAGCGGGCGGCGGCATTTGCACGTGGGGTTCGAGCATCGTGCGTACAGCCGATTCCGGTTGCGCACCGGCAAAGCCGTCCACCGGCTGACCGTCCTTGAACAGCACCACGGTCGGCAGGCTGCGGATGCCGAAGCGCGCAACAATGTCCTGCTCGATGTCGCAGTTGACCTTGGCCAGCAGCAACTCGCCCTGATAGCTCTCGGCGATGGTTTGCAGCATCGGCATCAAGGCCTTGCACGGCGCACACCATTCGGCCCAGAAATCCACCAGCACCGGTTTGTGAAAAGAGTTCTCGATCACCGACTGGTCAAAATCGGCAGTCGTGGCGTCGAAAATGTACGGCGTTTCCTGACTCATGGGGGATCTCGTAAAAGCGTGAATGAGGTCACTATAAGGCTTGGTGGGGGGTGGCTGAAAGCGGAGTAACCATTGAGAGATGTGTTGCCTGACAGGGCGCCTTCGCGGGCAAGCCCCGCTCCTACAGTTCCACGCTGAACCAACCCTGTAGGAGCGAGGCTTGCCCGCGAAGCTTTTTGCTATCCACGCCGCGCATGGTAAAAGCTCACATGCCGAAACTCTTCGGGTTCGGCCAGGTCCGGCAAGGTCATCGCTTGCAGCATCTCGATGCGCCGATACAGCGGATGGCGAAAATCCCTCACCCGCGAATCCGCCACCAACGCTTCCCGGCCACGGCTGAGAAACTCGTCGAGCAACGGCAAATTCGCCCGGTCGTACAACACATCGGCTACCAGAATCAGATCAAACCGATCTGCCTCGGCGAAAAAGTCCGTCGAATAGCTGAGTTGTACATCATTGAGTTCGGCATTCGCTCGACACGCGGCAATCGCCAGCGGGTCCAGGTCGCAGGCCACCACTTCCAGCGCTCCGGCCCTGACTGCCGCGATCCCCGCCACTCCGGAGCCGGCACCGAAATCGAGCACCCGTTTGCCTTTGACCCACTCAGGGAATTGGGCGAGGTAGCGGGCGACCGCCAGGCCGCTGGCCCAGCAGAAACTCCAGTAGGGCGGCTCATGGAGAATCCGCCGGGTTTCTTCCGGGCTGAACGCGCGGTCCATGTTGTCGCCGTCGATCAGCCAAAGCTTCAGATCGGTCTCCGGCAACTCACAGGCAACCAGCTGTGCATCACCGAGCAGTTCACCCAACGCCTGTTGCAGGTCGAGCGGTGCAATCATGGCGCTTTGACAAATTGCAGCTGACCCAGTGCTTGCGTCGTTGGCTGGCTGATGACTTGCGCCGGCAGATGCAGAATCAACTGCCCGGACTGGCTGGCGCGGCCGCGAAGCTCGACGCGGGCACCAACCGGAAAGGATTCAGGGTTGAAACGCAGGCGAAACGGCAACACCTGATTGGTGCCGATCAGGCTGGAACTGGCGAGCAATTGTTGTGGGCGGTCCTTTTCGTCGATCACCAGCAACGCCAGTTCGACCTCGGCACCGGTCGGCACGCCCTGCAGGGCTCCGCTCAATTCACGTTGATAAGCCGGCAGCGGACCGAGCTCGGTCGACGCCTTGGCTTTCTTTTGCGCCTGTTGCGGTGCAGGGCCGGGTGTCGGTGGCTGGGGTTTGGGCGCATCGCTGCCGCAGGCCACCAGCAGGCTGAAAACACTGAGCAGGACGAGCGGTCTTAGGGACATTTGCGGCTCCAGCAAGGTGAAATCCATGGATCAAACTATATAGCCCGTCTGTATACCGCAAACCCTATGGCTTGTCTTGCCACCGGGATGCGCTACCATGGCCCTCCCATTTTTTGTTGCCTGCCACCATGCACTGTCCCTTCTGCGGTGCCAACGACACCAAGGTCATCGACTCGCGTCTGGTCGCCGAGGGCGAACAGGTGCGCCGCCGGCGTGAATGCCTGGCCTGCGGCGAACGTTTCACGACGTTCGAAACCGCTGAACTGGTGTTGCCGCGCCTGATCAAAACCGACGGCAGCCGCCAGCCGTTCGACGAAGAAAAACTGCGCGCCGGTATGCAGCGGGCGCTGGAGAAGCGCCCGGTGAGTGTCGAGCGCCTGGAATCGTCGCTGGTGCACATCAAACACAAGCTGCGCGCCACCGGCGAACGCGAGGTCAAATCCCTTGTGGTCGGTGAACTGGTGATGGCCGAGCTGCAAAAGCTCGATGAAGTCGCCTATATCCGCTTCGCTTCGGTGTATCGACGCTTCCAGGATCTCAACGAGTTCCGCGAAGAGATCGATCGCCTCGCCCGTGAGCCGGTGAAAGAATGACGACCTCTCCTGAACAAGCCATCCTCGACGCCCATTACATGGCCCGCGCCCTGGAACTGGCGCGCAAAGGTCATTACACGACGCACCCCAACCCTCGGGTGGGTTGTGTGGTGGTGCGTGACGGGCAGATTGTCGGCGAAGGCTGGCATGTGCGCACCGGTGAGCCCCATGCCGAAGTCCACGCCCTGCGAGCAGCTGGCGACAAGGCGCGGGGCGCCACGGCTTACGTGACCCTCGAACCTTGCAGCCACCACGGCCGTACGCCGCCCTGCGCCGATGCACTGGTGAATGCCGGTGTGGCGCGCGTCGTTGCGGCGATGCAGGACCCGAACCCGGAAGTCGCCGGTCGCGGTCTGCAACGTCTGGCCCAGGCCGGGATCGCCACTGAACGCGGCGTGCTGGAAGGCGAGGCGCGCAAGCTCAATGAAGGTTTCCTCAAACGCATGGAGCACGGCTTGCCGTTCGTGCGGGTCAAGTTGGCGATGAGCCTCGACGGTCGCACGGCGATGGAAAGCGGCGAGAGCCAGTGGATCACAGGTACAGCGGCGCGTTCAGCGGTACAACGGCTGCGCGCTCAGGCCAGCGTGGTGCTGACCGGCGCCGATACGGTGCTTGCGGACAATGCGCGTTTGACCGTGCGCGCCGATGAATTGGGCCTGGACCCCGAACAAACGGCCTTGGCCATGAGCCGCCCGCCGCTTCGCGTGCTGATCGACGGTCGCCTGCGGGTGCCGCTGGATGCGCCGTTCTTCAAGGCCGGCCCGGCGCTGGTCGCGACGTGCATGGCGATTGAAGAGCAATACGCCAACGGTCCGGAATGCCTGATCGTGGCTGGCGACGATGGCTTGGTCGACTTGCGCAAACTGCTGGTTGAACTGGCTGCCCGTGGCGTCAACGAGGTGTTGGTCGAGGCCGGCCCGCGTCTCGCCGGGGCGTTTGCTCAGCAAGGGCTGGTGGACGAATTCCAGATATTCATCGCCGGCAAGTTTCTCGGCTCCTCGGCCCGACCCTTACTGGACTGGCCACTGGCGCAGATGAAAGACGCGCCCGAGCTCAAAATCACCGAAATCCGCGCGGTTGGCGATGACTGGCGAGTCACTGCCATCCCTGCGCCATCGGCAAGCGTATAATTCCCGGCCATTGCTCTAGCGCTGGCCCTGTTCTCGAGGAGGACTCCATGTTTACCGGCATCATCGAATCCATCGGCAGTATTCGTGCATTGACCCCAAAAGGCGGAGATGTGCGGGTTTACGTAGAAACCGGCAAGCTTGACCTGAGCGACGTCAAACTGGGCGACAGCATTGCCGTCAACGGCGTGTGCCTGACGGCGGTTGAACTGCCGGGTAATGGTTTTGCGGCGGACGTCAGTCGCGAAACCCTCGACTGCACCGCCATGAATGACCTCAAAAGCGGCAGCCCGGTGAATCTGGAAAAAGCCCTGACTCCGACCACCCGCCTCGGTGGGCATCTGGTCAGCGGTCACGTCGATGGCGTGGGCGAAGTGGTTGCCCGCACCGAAAATGCCCGCGCGGTGGAGTTCCGCATCCGTGCTCCGAAAGACCTGGCCAAGTACATCGCCCATAAAGGCTCGATCACCGTCGACGGCACCAGCCTGACCGTGAACGCGGTCGATGGCGCCGAGTTCTTGCTGACCATCATTCCTCACACCCTGAGCGAAACCATCATGGCGTCGTACCAGCCGGGTCGCCGGGTGAATCTGGAAGTGGACTTGCTGGCCCGTTATCTGGAGCGCCTTCTGCTCGGCGACAAGGCGGCAGAGCCAAGCGACTCTTCGCAAAGGCCAGGCAACATTACAGAAAGCTTTCTGGCCGAGAACGGCTACCTCAATTCCTGAAACTCAATTTTTGAAAGAAGGGGGGTGCCTTGTGGCGCTCAATAGCATCGAAGAACTGGTTGAAGACATCCGCCAAGGCAAGATGGTCATCCTCATGGATGACGAAGACCGCGAGAACGAAGGCGACCTGATCATGGCCGCCGAGTGCTGCCAGCCTGAACACATCAACTTCATGGCCAAGCACGCCCGTGGCCTGATCTGCATGCCGATGAGCCGCGAGCGCTGCGAACTGCTCAAGCTGCCGTTGATGGCGCCACGCAACGGTTCCGGCTTCGGCACCAAGTTCACCGTGTCCATCGAAGCCGCCGAAGGCGTCACCACCGGTATCTCCGCGGCCGATCGCGCGCGCACCGTGCAAGCGGCCGCCGCCAAAGACGCCAAGGCTGAAGACATCGTCAGCCCGGGTCACATCTTCCCGCTGATGGCCCAACCCGGTGGCACCCTGGCTCGCGCCGGCCACACCGAAGCTGCGTGCGATCTGGCGCGCATGGCCGGTTTCGAGCCAAGCGGCGTGATCTGCGAAGTGATGAACGACGACGGCACCATGTCCCGTCGCGCCGAACTCGAAGCGTTTGCCGCCGAACACGACATCAAGATCGGTACCATCGCCGACCTGATTCACTACCGGATGATCCACGAACGTACCGTTCAGCGGATTGCCGAGCAGCCGTTGGACAGCGAATTGGGCCAGTTCAACCTGGTGACCTATCGTGATTCGGTGGAAGGCGACGTGCACATGGCCCTGACGCTGGGCACCGTGTGCGCTGAAGAGCCAACGCTGGTCCGGGTGCACAACATGGACCCGCTGCGTGACCTGTTGATGGTCAAACAACCGGGCCGCTGGAGCCTGCGCGCCGCCATGGCTGCGGTTGCCGAGGCTGGCAGCGGCGTGGTGCTGTTGCTCGGTCACCCGCTTGATGGCGACGTGTTGCTGGCGCACATCCGTGAAACAGCGGAGCACGTACCGACGAAAAAACCGACCACCTACAGCATCGTCGGTGCCGGTTCACAGATCCTTCGGGACCTGGGCGTACGTAAAATGCGCCTGATGAGTGCGCCGATGAAATTTAATGCGATATCCGGTTTCGATCTGGAAGTTGTAGAATACGTGCCCTCCGAATAATGACCCGGACTTTGGCATCGTTGAGGCTTGTTTGATCTACTGTGGCGAGGGAGCTTGCTCCCGCTTGGGTGCGTAGCGCCCACAACAGGGGCCGCTACGCAGCCCAGCGGGAGCAAGCTCCCTCGCCACAACGATTTGCAAGTGAACATCGTTGCGGTTTCCGGCGCTGTATTCGTGGCTAATATCACTGAGGGACGCGTAGAAAACGCGTCCCGGCTCTTTAAGAGATCTAACGAATGACCCTGAAGACCATCGAAGGTACCTTCATCGCCCCTAAAGGCCGCTACGCTTTGGTAGTGGGCCGTTTCAACAGTTTCGTCGTTGAAAGCCTGGTCAGCGGTGCAGTTGATGCCCTGGTTCGCCATGGCGTGAGCGAAAGCGACATCACCATCATCCGTGCGCCTGGCGCCTTCGAAATCCCGCTGGTTGCGCAGAAAGTCGCTCAGAAGGGCGAATACGCGGCAATCATCGCCCTGGGCGCAGTCATTCGTGGCGGTACTCCGCACTTCGAATACGTGGCTGGCGAATGCACCAAGGGCCTGGCCCAGGTGTCCATGGAGTTCGGCGTACCGGTCGCTTTCGGCGTGCTGACCGTTGATTCCATCGAACAAGCCATCGAACGTTCCGGCACCAAGGCCGGTAACAAAGGTGCTGAAGCAGCCCTGTCCGCTCTGGAAATGGTCAGCCTGCTGGCGCAGTTGGAGGCCAAGTGATTAGCGACGATAGCGATCGTTTCAACCCGCGCGATCCAAAGCCTGCGGATGCCGGCAAGCCATCGAAAAGCGCCAAGCGTCGCGAAGCCCGTCAGCTCGCGACTCAGGCGCTGTACCAATGGCACATGGCCAAGCAGTCGCTGAACGAGATCGAAGCGCAGTTCCGGGTCGATAACGATTTCAGCGATGTCGATGCCGCGTACTTCCGCGAAATCCTGCACGGGGTTCCGGCGCACCGTACCGAAATCGACACCGCACTCAAGCCATGCCTGGACTTGACCATCGAAGAGCTGGATCCGGTTGAACTGGCGGTTCTGCGTCTGTCCACCTGGGAACTGCTCAAGCGCGTCGACGTGCCATACCGCGTTGTGATCAACGAAGGTATCGAACTGGCCAAGGTTTTCGGTTCCACCGACGGCCACAAGTTCGTCAACGGTGTGCTCGACAAGCTGGCCCCGCGTCTGCGTGAAGCTGAAGTGAAGGCGTTCAAGCGCTGATCGGCGCTTGAGTTTGCGATGGGCGAGTTTGAGCTGATCCGCAATTTCTTCGCCGCCGCGCCTTGTGCGCAAGGCGGCGAAGGCGTTGCCCTCGGGATCGGCGATGACTGCGCCTTGCTGGCTGTTCCCCCCGGGGAGCAGTTGGCGATTTCCACCGACACGCTCGTGGCCGGTGTGCATTTCGCAGACCCCTGCGACCCGTTTCTGCTTGGTCAGCGCTCGCTGGCCGTGGCCGTCAGTGACCTGGCCGCCATGGGCGCCACTCCCATTGCCTTTACCCTTGCCCTGACCTTACCGACGGTGACCGCCGATTGGCTGGAAGCCTTCGCCCGTGGTTTGAGCCTCATGGCGCAAAATTGCGGTGTGGCCCTGGTGGGCGGCGATACCACCCGTGGGCCGTTGAGCCTGACCATGACCGTGTTCGGTCGGGTGCCGACCGGTCTGGCATTGACCCGCAGCGGCGCACAGCCGGGCGATTTGCTCTGCGTGGGCGGTGAGCTGGGTAACGGCGCGGGCGCATTGCCGTTGGTGCTTGGCCAGCGGACTGCCGAAGCGGCCATCGCCGATCCGTTGCTGGCCCAATACTGGTCGCCGCAACCGCAGCTTGGTCTGGGCATGGCGTTACGCGGCAGAGCCACTGCGGCGCTGGACATCTCCGACGGCCTGCTCGCGGACTGCGGGCACATCGCTCTCGCGTCGAAGGTCGGCATTCAGCTTGAACGGGACACGCTGCCATTGTCGAAAGCGTTAGTCGCCTTCCTCGGTCAATCGGGGGCAGAAGTCGCGGCCCTGAGCGGGGGTGATGATTACCTGCTGGCCTTTACCTTGCCGTCCGTGGAGTTGCCGCAATTGTTGAGCGACGGCTGGCCGATCCATGTGGTCGGACGTGTTGTGACGGGGCAGGGTGTGGTGCTGCTGGACGCCAACGGACACGACATCACCCCGCAAAACCGGGGCTATCAACATTTTCGGGAGACACCGTGACAGATCATCCCAAACAGGTCCCGGCGGAGTTCGTACCGCCGTCGGTCTGGCGTAATCCATGGCATTTCCTGGCGTTCGGCTTCGGCTCGGGCACTTTGCCAAAAGCGCCTGGCACCTGGGGTTCGATAGTAGCGTTGCCCTTCATTCCGTTGTGGCAGATGCTGCCCGATTGGGGCTACTGGCTGATGCTCGGCATCACCATGCTGTTCGGCTTCTGGCTGTGCGGCAAGGTCGCTGACGATTTGCGCGTGCACGACCACGAAGGCATCGTCTGGGACGAAATGGTCGGGATGTGGATCACTCTGTGGCTGGTGCCGGAAGGTTGGTATTGGTTGTTGGCGGGGTTCCTGATGTTCCGCTTCTTCGACATCCTGAAGCCCTGGCCGATTCACTGGATCGACCGGCATGTGCACGGTGGCGTCGGGATCATGCTCGACGACGTGCTGGCCGGGGTGTTCGCATGGTTGGCGATGCAAGGGCTGGTATGGATTTTTGCCTGACGGGCAAAACAGGGGACTAGGGATGGCTCGACGCTGGTTGGCTGTGATGGTTTTCGCGATGTTTTGCTCGCTCGCCCAGGCGGGTGACGAGGCGACGACGCCGTCGGTGATTCATCTGGCCAGCGAAGACTGGGAAGACTACACCGCCGCCGATGGCCATGGTCTGGGCTGGGACGTGTTGCGGGAAGTCTTCGAGCCGGCGGGGGTCAAACTGGACATCCGCAGCGAACCCTACGTGCGCTCCATGGGCCTGGCCCTGCGCGGCGAAGTGGATGCCTGTGTCGGCTCCTATCGTGATGAGTCCAGCGATCTGCTCTATCCGCGCTGGAACTTCGATACCGATCACATCTATGCCCTGGGACTGGCCAGCAACCCAGCACCGACCCCGGAAACCCTGGGCAATTATCGACTGGCCTGGGTCCGCGGCTACGATTTTCAGGATTACCTGCCCAACATACGCCGCTATAACGAAGTCATGCGGCGTACCGGGATTTTGTCGATGTTGACCCACAATCGCGCCGACTTTTACATCGACGCGCTGACCGAGGTCGACTATGTCCTCAAATGGGCCAAGGATCCGTCGCAGTTCCGTCGCACCCACATCGCGGAATTGCCGCTGTATCTGTGCTTTGCCAAGACCCCCAAGGCCCGGACACTGATGGCGCTGTTCGATCAGCGCATGGAGAAACTGGTGAAAAACGGCCAGCTGAAACCGATCTTCGAGCGCTGGAAACAACCCTATCCGTTCGACCCGAACTGAACACGGTCAATGTGGGAGCGGGCTTGCTCGCGAATGCGGTGTATCAGTTAACATTGATGCCGGCTGACATACCGCATTCGCGAGCAAGCCCGCTCCCACACGGTCGACAGCAGGGCCGATATCTAACTTATTGATCGTTATGCCCCATAATTCAGCCTAAGCGTCTGTAGGAACGTGCTGTTACAATGCCGCCTCTGCGAATCTTCAGTACTTTTAGATCAGGAGCACACCGGTGCCTGTCGTTTTTGTCGCCGCTTCCAAGCTGCCAACGCCTTTTGCGCAATTCACAATGCATGGCTTTCTCGATGAAGAGAACGGGCGCGAGCACGTGGTGCTGAGCCTGGGTGAGTTCGCCGACGGTGCTCCGGTACTCGGCCGGTTGCACTCCGAGTGCCTGACCGGCGATGCCTTGTTCAGCCAGCGTTGCGACTGCGGTTCGCAACTCGAGGCGGCGTTGCAGGCGATCGCCCGGGAAGGCCGTGGCGTGTTGCTCTACTTGCGTCAGGAAGGTCGCGGCATTGGCCTGTTGAACAAGATCCGCGCCTATGAATTGCAGGACGGCGGTGCCGACACCGTAGAAGCCAACGAGCGTCTGGGTTTCGCCGCAGACCAGCGCGACTACGCCATGTGCCTGCCGATGCTGGAGCACCTGGGCGTGAAGTCCCTGCGTCTGATGACCAACAACCCACGCAAGGTCAAAGCCTTGACCGACATGGGCATCGTGGTTGCCGAACGCGTGCCGTTGCACACCGGGCACAACCCGCACAACAAACTCTATCTGGCGACCAAGGCCAGCAAGCTCGACCATATGATGGGTAACGAGCATCAGGGCGAGGTTGACCGGGCGTGACCCGCGGTCAGGTACGGCGTCGACTGTCCGTCAACTGGTGGCAATACCTGGCGCTGGCCTTGGTGCCGCTGTTCGTGATCAATGGCGTATTCGGCCAAAGTGAGGCGATTCTGCCGGTGCTGGCCATGCCATTGTTCATCGCCGGTGTGGCCTCGATGTTTGTGAGTCTGAAGTTCTTTGGCGGCTACAAGCGCGCACTGATCGCCACCCAGAAAGCCCTCGACACCCCTGAAGAGCCCACCGCCTGGATCACCTTGGCCGCGAAACGCCGCGCCGCGTTTCTGGCCGCCGGCTTGCCCGCCTGGATCGGTGCGCTGGCGGTATTCGTCGGTCTTGAAGCCGTGCCGCTGGTGCTGCTGGCGCTGTCGACCACGGTGCTGTTCTACCTCTACCGTATCCCGCGTCAACTCGGCTGATGCGCAGCGTCTGGCTGGCGGTGTTGTTGCTGGCCGTCAGTGGCTCGGTGGCTGCGGTCGAGCGGGTCGTCAGTCTGGCACCGTCGCTTTCTGAAATTGTCGTGGAACTGGGCTCGGCTGACCTTCTGGTCGGTGTGCTGGATGGCGGTGAACGTCCCGTTGAGCTCAAAGACATTCCTTCGGTAGGCCGCTACGGCCAGTTGGACATGGAGCGATTGCTCAGCCTCAAGCCCGATTTGTTGCTGCTCTGGCCGGGCAGTGTAGGGCCGGCTCAGCGTGAGCAACTCAAACGGCTGAACATTCCCACCTATGTCGCCGACTCCCACAACCTCGAACAACTGACCGCCCAGATTGAAATGATCGCTGCGCAACTCGGCCGCCCGGAACGTGGCGTTTCGTTGGCCGTAAATCTGCGTCAGCGGCTCGATTCCCTGCGCCAGCGCTATCGAAGGGATGAGCCGTTACGGGTGTTTTATCAAGTCTGGGATCGGCCGCTGTACACCGTTGGAGGTGGGCAGATCATCAGCGATGCGCTGGAGATTTGTGGTGCACGCAATGTGTTTGCCGACCTGTCACAGCCTGCACCACAGGTCGGTGTGGAGGCGGTGTTGCAGCGCAATCCCGAGGTGATTCTGGCCGGTGACCAAGCGCAGCTTGATGCGTGGAAGGCCTGGCCCCAGGTGGCGGCGGTGACGCAGGGGCAATTGCTGTTGGTGACCGATAAAGGCCTGGAGCGGCCAAGTGGGCAAATGATCGAAGCGACGGCCAAGTTGTGCCAGTTGATCGCGCCCGACCGTTGAGGCCGAGGCGCGGCCTTCGCGGGCAAGCCTCGCTCCTACAGGGGTTGAGTGGATCAAAGAATTTGCGAACAACACCAACCTCTGTAGGAGCGAGGCTTGCCCGCGAAGAGGCCCGCCTGGCTGGGCACCACGCTTGTAATGTTCGAGGTCGGCTCGTTCAACTGTTCGGACTCAATAACCAGAGCGGAGAGGTGAATGGCAGCATGGGCTCCCACACGTGCTTTAAGCACTCCGGGCATTCAGCTTGCCACTCACCGCTCTCACCCTCAGTCTAATTCCTGCGCAAGACACAAGCGGGCTTGCTCGCGAAGGCGGTGTGTCAGTCAACATTGATGCCGACTGACACACCGTATTCGCGGGCAAGCCCGCTCCCACAGGGTTTTGCAGATGTCTGATGTTTAGATGTTCAGCAGTTGCAGCCGCTGACGAATCGAAGCCTCGATCCCGACCTCATCCAGCCCGCATTCGGCCAGCATTTGTGCAGGCTTGGCGTGCTCGACATAGATGTCCGGCAAGCCCAGGTGCAGCATCGACTTGAGGATGTTTTCGCGGGCGAGAAACTCGCTGACCGCGGCACCGGCACCGCCCATGATTGCGTTCTCTTCGACGGTCACCAGCAATTCATGGCTGCCGGCGATTTCGCGAACCAGTGCTTCGTCGAGCGGTTTGACGAAACGCATGTCGACCACGGTCGCATCCAGCGTCTCGGCAACTTTCAGTGCCTCGGCCAGTTGCACGCCGAACACCAGCAGGGCGACTTTGCTGCCCTGACGGCGAACCACACCCTTGCCGATTTCGATCGGTTCGAGGTCTTTCTCGATGGTCGCATTCGGGCCAGTGCCGCGCGGATAACGCACCGCCGCCGGGCCGTTGTACAGGTGACCGGTGCTGAGCATTTTGCGCAGTTCGTTTTCGTCGCTCGGGGTCATCACCAGCATGCCGGGGATGCAACGCAGGAACGACAGGTCGAAGCTGCCCGCGTGCGTCGGGCCGTCTTCGCCCACCAGGCCAGCGCGGTCAATGGCGAACAGCACGTCGAGGTTTTGCACCGCGACGTCATGAATCAGTTGGTCGTAAGCGCGCTGCAGGAAGGTCGAATAGATCGCCACCACCGGTTTTGCCCCTTCGCAGGCCATGCCGGCCGCGAGGGTCACGGCGTGTTGCTCGGCAATCGCCACATCGAAGTAACGCTGCGGGAAGCGCTCGCTGAAGGCCACCAGATCGGAGCCTTCCTTCATCGCCGGGGTGATCCCCACCAGACGCGAATCGACCGCGGCCATGTCGCACAGCCACTCACCGAACACACCGGAATACTTCGGCCCGCCGGCCTTCTTCGGCGGGTTGGCCGGGGCGTCCAGGGGTTCAAGTTTGGTGATGGCGTGGTAACCGATCGGGTCGACTTCCGCCGGGGCGAAGCCTTTGCCTTTCTTGGTGACCACATGCAGGAATTGCGGGCCTTTCAGATCGCGCATGTTGCGCAGGGTGGCGATCAGGGTCGGCAGGTCGTGGCCATCGATCGGGCCGATGTAGTTCCAGCCCAGCTCTTCGAACAGCGTGCCGGGGACCAGCATGCCTTTGGCGTATTCTTCGGTGCGACGGGCGATTTCCCAGGCGCCGGGCAGGCGCGACAAGACCTTTTTGCTGCCTTCGCGCATGCTTGCGTAAGTGCGGCTGGAAAGGATTTTCGCCAGATAGTTCGACAGCCCGCCGACGTTGCGCGAGATCGACATATCGTTGTCGTTGAGGATCACCAACATGTTGGCGTCCACTTCCGGCGCGTGGTTCAGCGCCTCGAAAGCCATGCCGGCGGTCAATGCGCCGTCGCCGATCACCGCGATCGCCTTGCGATCACTGTGTTGCAGGCGGGCGGCAATCGCCATGCCCAGCGCTGCGCTGATCGAGGTACTGGAGTGACCGACGCCAAAGGTGTCGTACTCGCTCTCGGAACGACGCGGGAAGGCGGCTACGCCGTCCTTCTGGCGCAGGGTGCTCATGCGCTCGCGACGGCCGGTGAGGATTTTGTGCGGGTAGGCCTGATGACCCACGTCCCACACCAGCCGGTCGTCCGGGGTGTCGAAGACGTAATGCAACGCGATGGTCAGCTCGATGACGCCCAGGCCGGCACCGAAATGCCCACCGGTCTGACCGACCGTGTAGAGCAATTCCAGGCGCAGCTCATCGGCCAGGGTTTCCAGCTCGGCTTCGCCTAACCGGCGCAGGCCGTCCGGCGTGTTGGCACGGTCGAGCAGGGGCGTGGTCGGGCGCTTGCGGGGAATCTCATGAAACGTCGTGGGCATCAGGCGAATCGTTATAGGTATAAAAGATGCGGCAGTTTACCTGATGCATCGCCCCCTGCCCACGCGTTGGTCTTTTTTGGCGGATACGCCATCAGCTGCGGCGATCGACGATGTACCGGGCCAGATCGCGCAATGGTTCGGCCGCCGCGTCAAACGGTCGCAGCGCGTGCAGGGCCTGGTCGCGTAGTTCCAGGGCGTAAGCCTTGGCCGCATCAAGGCCGAGCAGGGCCGGGTAGGTCGGTTTGTCCCGGGCGATGTCGGCGCCCTGGCGTTTGCCGAGGGTTTCGGTGTCACTTTCGACGTCGAGAATGTCGTCCTGGACCTGAAACGCCAGGCCGATGGCCTGTGCGTAACTCTGCAGGGACTTCAGTTCGTCCTTCGCGGCATGACCACTGGCCAGGGCGCCGAGCTTGACGCTGACTTCGATCAACGCGCCGGTCTTGTGCCGGTGCATGTATTCAAGGGCCTTTTGATCGAGCTTCAGACCCACCGAACCGAGGTCGATGGCTTGACCTCCGACCATGCCCGCCGGGCCTGCCGCCAACGCCAGCGCACTGACCATCTGCAGGCGGGTTTCGGCATCTGACGAACTCAGGCGCGGGTCGAGCAGGGCGCTGAAGGCCAGGCTCTGTAAACCGTCACCGGCGAGGATCGCGCAGGCTTCGTCGAATTTCTTGTGGGTGGTTGGCTGGCCGCGACGCAAATCATCGTCGTCCATGGCCGGCAAATCGTCGTGCACCAGCGAATAGGCGTGGATCAGTTCCACCGCACAGGCCGCGCCGTTGGCTTGCTCGGCCTTGCCGCCCAGCGCTTCACATGCCGCGTAGGCCAGCAACGGGCGCACGCGTTTGCCGCCATTCATCACGCTGTAGCGCATGGCTTCGTACAGACGGGCAAGTTCAGGGCCTGGCGCGTTGAACAGGGTTTCCAGTGCTGCGTTGACGCGGGCCTGGCTGGTCGCCGAATACGCTGCAATCATTCTGGCTGATCCGCGTCGAAGGGTTCCTCGGCCAACTCGCCATCACGCTCGAGCAGCACTTGAACCTTCTGCTCGGCCTGGGCCAGCGCCGCCTGGCAGTCGCGGGTCAGACCGATGCCCTGCTCGAAAGCGGTCAGCGAGTCTTCCAGCGACAATTCGCCGTTCTCCAGACGCTCTACCAGCGTTTGCAGGTCAGCGAGGGATTGTTCGAAATCCAGTGCAGCTTTTTTGCGGGCCATGGCGGCTATTTCCGGTTGACGTTAAACCGGCGCGACACTAGCAGACATGGGGGGTATGGGCAAATGAGCGGGGTCGTTGGAGCAGCAGTTCCAGGGTGAAAATACACCTTGTGGCGAGGGAGCTGCTGTGGCGAGGGGGCTTGCCCCCGTTGGGTCGCGCAGCGGCCCCTAACCCAAACACCGCGTTTCATCAGGCATATCGCATTCAGCGATTTGCGACTGCTTCGCAGTCGAGCGGGAGCAAGCTCCCTCGCCACAGATGTATGTCGTGACCAAGAGTGATGTGAGCTATTCGCTCACTTTATGAGCCGAATAAGATCGTTATTCGGCTCACGCCCAACCATCACCGTGATTCGCACCACAAATAAAGATGTATCCGATTGTTAAAAAACCGCCGAATGGCTAATCTTCGCGGCTTCTACGGCCCTATATTCACGGGTCTTTCTGACGAAACGCAGTTTTTGGATCTGTAACGCGCTGAGGGATCGGGCGCCAGGTTTCGTTATGCATGGCAGGAGGCGTTACATGCGTTGTGTTCTTTCACTGCTGATCACGCTGGTCTGCGCCCAGGTTGCGTGGGCCGAGCCCACGGCCGAGTTGTCGGAGCCGGTGGGTGGCTGGCGCTATCACGGCTTGCTGGACCGCAGTGAAAACCCTCGAGTCGCCTACCCCACGCCGCCCATCGACCGGGGCGTGCAGCGCAATCGCACAATGATCGAAGGCCAGCTCAAGGCCCTCGGCACGCTCCGACCGCCCCACAGCCTGGCGGTCAACGGCAATCCCCTGAATTTGTACACCGACGACCAAGGGCGTTTTGCCCGGCCGTATGCGTTCGGCGCCGGGTCCAACAGCGTCGAAGTGCGCAGCTCCGAGGGCCGGTCGCTCAAGCGCGTTCAGTTCTATGAAGCCAACAACCTGCGCACGCCGGCGCGCATTCGCGTGGTGCTGGGCTGGGACGATCCCAAAGCCGAACTCGATCTGCACATCATTACCCCCGACGGCCAGCATGCGTTCTGGGCTCGCCCGGCGATGAGCAACGGCGGTGGCCTGGACCCGGACGGGGTCGATGGTCCCGGTCCGGAAATGTTCACCATGACCGCGCCGATGCATGGCACTTATCTGGTTTACGTGAACTATTGGGGCAACTTCGGCAGCGGCGGCTATAACTTCGATGAGACCAGCAACCAGAACGAGGTGATCACCTCGCAAATCAATCTGGTGCTCAACGAAAACACCGTCGACGAAAAACGCGAGACCTTCATCGTGCCTTTGCGGGCGATCGGCGATCTGCTGCTGGTCAAGACTTTCAACTATTGAACATCCCGTACCACGGATGAATTGGGTTTGTGAACATGAGTGATAAGACAGTTTCTCCGGCCGCCGACGCACCTGCTGCCAACACTTCCCGTCGCTGGCCGGCGCTGGTAATCGGGCTGTGCCTGGTGGCCGGCGTGGCAGGCGGGTTGGGGTGGTTCCTGAACAAACCCAAGGCTCCGCCTGCGGAACTGGCCAGTGACAAACTGGGCATGAGCCGGCCGGACGGTTTGCTCGAAACCCACTCCCTGAGCCAACTGCCAAAGGATCTGCTGGCGGTGCCGTTTCTCAAGGAAACCCTGACCGAAGATTTCGTCTTCTATTACGAAGCCCACGCCGATCGTCTTGGCTTGATTGGCAGTCTGCGGCGGATCATTTACGAGCATGACCTGAAGTTGCAGGACAGCCTGATCGAGCAGCTGTTCGATCAACCGGCGGATGTGGCGCTGTGGCGCGGCGCGGATGGGCGTCTCAAGGATTTCCTGTTGGTGATGGATCGCGGCGGGCTGGCCAAGGTGCTGGAGCCGCTGGCGAAAGTGGCGCTGGATGACACGCAGCTGAGCAAACTCAGCGAGGTGAAAGTCGGCGCCGACGCCGTCACGCTCTATCAGCTCAACTACAACGCCAGTAAGGCATTGGTGTTCGCCTCCCATGGCGACAAACTGGTGGTGCTGTCCAATCCGGCCAAGCTCTACGATCCGGAAAACGGCGCCTCGGAGGAAACGGGCAGCGTTTCGACCAAGGCCATCGCCGCGTTGCTCAACGGCGACAAACTGTTCCCCGAAGCCTTCGGCCTGCCACCGCGTACGCCCGAGGTAAAACAACGCCTCTCGGTCAACTCCAGCGTTCTGGCCATGGGTTACCAGCGTTTCATCCCGAATTTCGCCGGCCTGCGTTTCGACATGGACGACAAGGGCTGGCACAGCTTCCTCGCCATGGATGAACTGGACAACCAGCCGGACTTCGACTTCAAGCCGATCTGGCAAGCCATGCCCATGGGCGCCAGTGCCTGCGTGACCTTGCCACTGGCCGCCGAACAACAGCAACCGCTGCTGGTGAAACTCGGCGCCGAAGAGTCCGTGGCCCAGGCCCTGACCGAACACATGGCCGGTGCCGCCGGCCTGTGCTGGTACGCCGATTCGCGGCTGTACACGCCGCTGCTGGTGGCCAGCCTGAACGACGATGACAGCGCCAAACTCGACGGCGACCTGGGCAACCTGTTCGGCTCGATGGTCGGCGCTTACGAAGGCAACGTCGCCGAGCACGCCTTCCCGGTGGTCGAGAAACAGGAAGGTCAAACCCATCAGTGGCAGCGCCAGGTCAGCTCCAACTTCGGTCCCTATAAGGCCAAGGACGCCGAGAACCCGGACGCAATCACCGGCAAGGCGTTCATGAAGGTGAGCCTGGCGCGCCACGGTTCGACGCTGCTGTTCTCCCTCGACGACAAACTCGTCGACAAAGCGCTGGGCACCCTCGACAAACGCTTCCCGCCGCTGGCTGACGTGCTGCCCAAAGACCTGCTGATGCCGATCTATTTCGGCCCGGATTCCATGGCGCAACTGATGCAACAGGAAACCCTCGACAGCCTGCCGCAGGACATGGAGCCGGTGTTCTACAACGCCGCGCAAACCTACCTGATCCCGAAACTGCGCACCCTCGGCGGCTACGGTAAATACGCCCTGACCTTGCCCAAAGGCAGCGAGCCCGATGGCCACTGGCAGTGGCTGCCGCTGGAGTGGAAAGCCCTGTGACAACACTCATCCGAGGCCTCGGCCTGCTGGCGTTGTTGCTGGGGACTCGCACATTTGCCAGCGAAGCCGCAGCGCTCGACCCGCAGCAATCCCAGGTATTCCGCGCCTGGTTCGTGCGCATCGCCCAGGAACAACTGACCCAAGGCCCGAGCCCGCGCTGGTATCAGCAGGACTGCGCCGGGCTGGTGCGGTTTGCCGCCAACGAAGCGCTAAAAAAACATGACGACAAATGGCTGCGCAGCAATGGCCTGTCCAATCGCTACCTGCCGCCGGAACTGCAATTGAGCGACGCCCAACGCGGCCTCGCCCAGCAATGGCAGCAGGGCGACGGCAAGGTCGGGCCTTACGTCAACGCGATCAAACTGATCCAGTTCAACAGTCATCTGATCGGCCGTGACTTGTCCCAGGCTCGGCCCGGCGACCTGATGTTTTTCGATCAGGGCGACGACCAGCACCTGATGATCTGGATGGGCCGCTTCATCGCCTATCACACCGGCACCAGCACCCCCACCGACAACGGCATGCGCTCCGCAAGCCTGCAACAACTCATGACATGGAAGGACACCCGATGGATACCCGACGCAGCCAACCCCAACTTCATCGGCGTCTATCGACTGAACTTTCTCTCCCAATGATCGGTGCCCGCATGCTGCGCATTTGCTCTCGAATTCCATTGCTGCTGGCCCTGCTGGCTCCTTTAACCACGGTTAATGCCGAAGACACCGTCGAACCGAGCGGCTATACGCCGGTGGCCGGTGAGAGTTTCTTCCTGCTGGCCGACAGCAGTTTCGCCAGCGACGAACAGGCGATGGTTCGCCTCGAAGCGCCGGGCCGCGATTACCGCCGATTCCGCATGGAGCCTTACGGCGGCGCGGACATTCGCGTGTATCGCATCGACAAGCCGCTGGACTTCCTCAAGCGCCAGAAGAACCTGCACCGGGTGGTCAGCGACGGCCAGTTCAAGGGCGAAGGCCTGTCGAACACCCTCGCGTACCTGTGGGACAACTGGTACCGCAAATCCCGTCGGGTGATGCAGCGGGCGTTTTCCTACGAGTCGCGCCAACAAGTCACCGAGGAAGTGCCGGAACTGAAGATGGGCACCGCCATCGCCGCGCCAACGCCCTACGACGCACAGCCGCAATTCGCGCTGATTCCGGGCCTGCCGGTGGTCAGCCAATTCCGTTATCCGCTGTGGCAAGCCAAGCCGATCCAACCGCCTGAGGGTGTGAACCTGGCCGGTTCTTCCAGTGAGTTCGTCAGTGTCTCGCCGGGCAACGTGTACATCCCGTTGGGTAACCTGAAACCGGGCCTGTATCTGGTGGAAGCACTGATCGGCAAGTACCGCGCGACCACCATGGTCTTCGTTTCCAATACCGTGGCGGTGAGCAAGATTGCCGGCGATGAATTGCTGGTGTGGGCCGCGCGCAAACACGAAGGCAGTTCGGTGCCCAAGGTCAATGTGCTGTGGACTGATGGCCTGGGCGTGATGAGCAGCGGCGCTACTGACGCCGATGGTTTGCTGCGGCTGAAACACGTTAGCCCCGAGCGTTCGTTCGTGATCGGCGAGGACGAAGAGGGCGGGGTGTTCGTCTCCGAGAACTTCTATTACGACAGCGAAATTTACGACACCAAACTCTATGCATTCACCGACCGGCCGCTGTATCGGCCGGGGGATTGGGTGTCGCTGAAAATCGTCGGCCGCGAGTTCAAGAATGCCCGGGATTCCGTGGCACCGACCGCTGCCGACGTCAACGTGACCGTGCTTGATGCCACGGGCACTGCGCTGCAATCGTTGGCGCTGAAGCTCGATTCCAAGGCTGGCACTCAGGGCCGTTTCCAGTTGCCGGATAACGCGGTGGCGGGCGGTTATGAACTGCGTTTCAACTACAAGGATCAGGCCTACAGCAGCGCCTTCCGCGTTGCCGAATACATCAAGCCGCACTTCGAAATTTCCCTGAACCTGGCCAAGCAGGATTACCGCACCGGCGAACCGGTGAAGGGCAGTCTGGTGTTGTTGTACCCGGACGGCAAACCGGTGGCCAACGCCAAGTTGAGCCTGAGCCTGCGCGCCCAACAACTGTCGATGGTCGATAACGAACTGCAATACCTCGGGCAATTCCCGGTGGAACTGACCAGCGCCGAACTGACCACCGATTCCAAGGGCAACGCGACGCTCGACCTGCCGGCCGCCGAGAAACCGAGCCGCTACATGCTCACCGTGTTCGCCAGCGATGGCGCGGCGTATCGGGTCAAGACCACCAAGGAAATCCTCATCGATCGCGGCGCCGCCAGTTTCCGCCTGAGCGCGCCTCGGCGGTTCAGCGCAGTGGGCGACAAGGTTGCATTCAGCTACTTGAATGAAGGTGGTAGTGAGCAAAGCAAGTCGGTTGTGCCCGGCAGCTATAGCTGGGTGCGGCTCGAAGACCAGACCACTGGCGAAGGTAAACTCGCCGCAAAAGATAAAGGCTTCACCTTGGCCTTCGACCGTCCGGGCACTTACAACCTGACGCTGAAGGATGATCATGGGCGCGTGCTTGGCGCGACGGGCCATTCGGTCACTGGCGATGGCATCAAAGCCGTGCCCGGCACCGTGGAAATCGTCCTCGATAAACCCGAGTACAAGGCCGGCGACGAAGCGCTTGCGTTGATCACTTTCCCGGAGCCGATTATCGATGCGTTGTTGTCGCTCGAGCGCGACAAGGTCGAGGCCACTGCGCTGCTGTCCAAGGGCGGCGACTGGCTGAAGATGGAGAAGCTCAGCGACACCCAATACCGCGCGCGGATCCCGGTGAAGGACAATTTCGCACCGAACCTGACCTTCTCCGTGCTCTATACCAAGGGTGGTCAGTACAGTTTTCAGAACACCGGCATCAAGGTGGTTGCGCCGCAGATTGACGTAGCCATCGTCACCGATAAAGAGGCGTATCAACCCGGCGATACCGTGTCTGTGGACCTGACCACCCAGTTCGCCGGCAAGCCGATTCCGGCGCACCTGACGGTCAGTGTGGTCGACGAAATGGTCTACGCGTTGCAACCGGAAGTCGCGCCCACCATCGACCAGTTCTTCTATCACCCACGCCGTAACAACGTGCGCACCAGCGCCAGTTTGTCGTTCATCAGCTACGACGTGGCATTGCCGGGCAGCCCAGGTGCGCCGGGCAAAGCCAACCGTAGCGAGCGCGGGGTGAAAGTGCTGGAGCGGCCGCGTCGCGAAGACGTCGACACCGCCGCGTGGCAGCCGGAACTGGTGACTGATGCCAACGGCAAAACCCGTTTCACCTTCAAGATGCCGGACTCGCTGACCCGCTGGCGCATCACCGCCCGAGCCATCGCCGATGACGGTCAGGTCGGGCAGAAGAAGCAATTCGTGCGCTCGGAAAAACCGCTGTACCTGAAGTGGAGCGGCCCAACCAAATTCCGCAACGGCGACAAACCGGATCTCGGTGTGTTCGCTTTCAGTCAGGCCGAGAAACAGGTCAAGGCTGAGTTGGTGATTCATTACGCGGGTGCCGAGCAACGTGTGCCGGTCACTTTGAACAACGGCATCAACTACATCCCATTGCCAGGGTTCGCATTGGCCACTGGCGAGTGGACTGCCGAACTGGTGCAGGACGGCAAAACCGCTGATGCCTTGGCCGTACGCCTGACCGCGACCGGCGAAGGCTGGCAGGTCACGCAAAGCCAAAGCCTGGACGTGGCCAGCGGTGATACGCCGCTGACCTTGCCGGCGGACGCCACGGACATTCGCCTGCGTCTGGATGACAGCCCGCAGGCGCTGTTCCGTTCCGCGCTTGATGATCTGTTGAGCTATCCGTACGGCGGCGTCGAACAAACCGCCAGTCGACTGTTGCCACTGAGCATCGCGTATCCGACCTTGTCGTCGAACCCGCAAATCCGCGATCGCTTGCGTTTGATCATGCAGAACAGCCGCCTGCGTCTGGTGCAAATGGCCGGGCCGTCGGCGAGCTTCACCTGGTGGGGCTACGACGGTGAGCCGGATGCGTTCCTCACCGCTTACGCCTATTACGCCGACTGGCACGCCAGCAAGGCGCTGGAACTGAGCCTGCCGCCGGAGCATTGGCAGCGGGTGCTGGAGGTGTACGCCAAACAAGCGCAGAACACGCCGCTGTTGCAGCGTGCGTTGATTCTGTCGTTTGCCAAACAGATGCAATTGCCGGTGAACACGCTGCTCAGCGGTTTGATCGACGACTTGGTGAAAGCAGGCGAAGGCAAGGCGGCGAGCATGATGGACGATGGCCAAGAGAGCCTCGTCATGAGCGATCCGGATTCGGCATTGGGGCTGGCCAGCGCTCGGGTGCTGACTGCGTCTTTGGCGCGTCAGGCCAAGGTCAATCTGCCGGAGGCCTTCAATCGTCAATTGGACGCTGCGCAACAACAAGTGGCCGTCAGCTCTCAACCGTTTGCCGAAGCCCTGAACCTGTCGCTGCAAGCCTTCGATCAGGCGCAGGCACAAACGTTGTTGCAACGCCTGTTGCCGCAGCAATCGACCCTGGAACGAGCCTTGGCATTGACCTGGTTGCAACGCAGCATCGAACAGGCCTCGCCCACCATCGCACTGGCACCGGGTGAAGGCTGGAAGAAAAAGTACGGTGATACCGGTGAGATGTATTGGATGTGGCAAGGTGCGACGCCCGTGCCGGCAGTGTTGTCGCTGACCGGGGAGCAAGAACGCCCGCTTCGCGCCGCGCTGAGCTTCCAGAGCAAGCAACCGCCAGTGGACCCGATGGCCGTGACCATCACCCGTCGTCTGTCGCGTCTGGTGCCGGGCGACGAAGCGTTCAACTTCAAACTCGAAGCGGTCGGCACCAAACCACTGTCCAGCGACAGCTTGTATCTGGACGAAGTGATCATCACCAGCAAGGCCGCGAAACCGCTGCGCTACGGCATGCTCGAAGTGCCGCTGCCACCGGGCGCGGACGTCGAGCGCACCACGTGGGGCATCCAGCTGATGGGCAAGGCCGGCACCGAACCGACTTCGTTGGAGAAAGCCCGTTTCGAACCGGGGCAAATGGCTTACGCGATCCCGGTGGATGCCCTGAGCGGTGAATTGCGCCTGCGTCATCTGGTGCGCTTCTCGCAAAAAGGCCAGTTCAACCTGCCTCCGGTGCGTTTCATTCAGGTCTATGCGCCACAGCATCAGGCCCAGGAACAGAAACCGGCGCTCGGCCAGGTCACGGTCCACTGACATGACCCGGCGTCTGGTCTGGTGGCTGCTGTGTTTGATTCCTGCGCTGGCGACAGCGCAGGAAGAGCCGTTGCGCCTGGGTTTCAAGGGTGAATTGCTTTCGTTGAGCCCGACCCAGGTGATCTCCCGTGAGCCATTGCCTGCTGATTTGCAGACGCCGCTGGGCAGTTTGTGGAAGCTGTTTGTCTACGGCTGGTTGGTGGACACCGGCGCGCGTGAACCGGCTTATGAGTGTCGCGGGCAATCGAAGGAAGAAGTGTATTGCTGCACAGCGGGCGGCAAGATCGGTCGCGATCAGGCGTTGGTGAAGTCTTGCGGGTTGTATTTCGAGCCTGCGCGTTTGGGCATTGCCGGCGCGCAGTGGCGCGAGTATTGGCAGGCGAGACAGGCACCGACGTGGTTGTTGGATTTACCGTCGTTGCAACCGCAGACCCGGGTTTCGGTGGCTGAGTTGTTGAAGGTATTGGCCGTGATGCCGGCTCAGGACCAAGCGCGCCGGGTGTTGCTCGATGTGGTGCTCAATGCCGCTGACGGCAATGTCGTGGGTGAACTCGGTGGCCGGTTGCGGGTGAAAACCTGGAGCTGGTTGGGGGATCAGGATCCTTCGTCGCGTCAGGGCGGATTCGCTGGCTGGACGGCGGACGGCACGCCGATCTGGGCCGGTGGGCGCGGCACCAGTCAGATGGTCTTGCGCAATTATGGTCAGTCGCTGGCGACGGTGCTGCCCACGTCATGGCCAGCCGAGGCGGGGAAGTGCGTCGAGGTCGGCCTGTTCGCGCGATATCCGCTGAAACGCGTGCTGTCAGGGGATCGCGTGTTAGCGCCCGGGCCCTTGCAGGGCGACTATCGCGTCGAGTTCGCCAATGGCAATCAACTGGATATCCACAGCGACGGCGAGTTGTTCTTGCTCAAAGACAAGCTGGTCGCCCGCCTGGACCGCGAAGAATACGTCGCCCGCGTCCTGCAGCGCGAAGCCAGACCCGAACCCGTCGAAGCCGCCAAAGCACTGGCCATCGCCATCCGCACCTACCTGCTGCAAAACGCCACCCGTAACGGCGACTGCCTGAGCATCGACGACAGCAGCAGTCGACAACGCGTCGCCCCACGCCCGGCCGCCACCGAATCGCGCAACATCGCCGCGTGGACCAGCGACCTGGTCCTCGCCGGCAGCACCGTCACCTATCACTCCGATCAACCGGGGCCGGACAAACTCTCCTGGCAGCAAGCCGTCGAACAAGCCAACGCCGGTCAACGCTACGACGCCATCCTGCTGCACGCCTACCCGCGCGCCAGCCTCAGCCGCTGGGACAGCCCCGTCGCCTCCTGCGAAGCGCTTCCCGCGGCCCAAGACTGGCTGCTGAGCCAGCGCCGCGGCTGGCGCCAACGCCTCGAAAACGAGATCGGCTACAACGAAGTCAGTACCTTCGCCGTCTGCCGCCTGGCCTTCGGTCGTCCTTTCGTCGACCGCGAACGCCAGCGCATCTACGTGCGCGGCGTGCTGTCGCTGCAAGACCGCCTCGACCTGACCCACGAATACCTGCACCTGGCCTTCGAAGCACACCCCAACGGCCAGGATGAAACCTACATCGAAGGGCTCGCCCGCCACCTCTTGCTGGAATAGGCCATGAAACTCCGTTACCCACAGGTCTTCCTGTTCCTTTGCTCCTTTTGCGTGTTGCCAACAACGTTCGCGGCCGATAACGGCGTCAAACTAGATACTCCGGTTGGCGGCTGGCGCACTGGCGCTGTTGAGGGCGAAGGTGAAAATTTCCGCCAGACCGTCAACTACCCGGCTTCCTCGGTCAACACCCCGGTGGGGCAGGCCAACACTGCTCGCATTACCGGACAAATCAAAGCGACGCCCAAAGGCAACGAGCCCGGCAAGCTCATCGTCAACGGCGTCAGCATGCCGCTCAAGATCGACCCCGCCGGGCGGTTTGATCGCCCGTTCTCATTCCCCAACGGCAGCAACAGTGTTGAAGTCCGCAGCCCCGATGGCCAACAACGCCATCGCACCCAATTCCTCAACACCAGCGGCGGCGCCACCCCGGCCAAATTGCGAGTGCTGCTGGCCTGGGACAGCGACGGCACCGACCTTGATCTGCACCTCGTCACGCCTGACGGTGGCCACATCTGGTACGGCGACCGCGTCGCGGCCAACGGCGGCGCACTCGACGTCGACGTCACCACCGGCTACGGTCCGGAAATCTTCGCCATGCCGGCACCGATCAAGGGGCAGTATCTGGTGTATGTGAATTACTTCGGGGGCGGGTATCGCAGTGATGACGAAGGGCAGGAGGATGCGGTTCAGCCGCTGACGACTGCGCAAGTGACGGTGATTACGGAGGAGGGGACGCCGAATGAGAAGATGGAGACGTTTCTGGTGCCGATGCGGGCGGTGGGGGAGTTGACGTTGGTTAAGGGGTTTAGTTATCCGTGAGGGGGAATTGTCCAACGGGTTGTTGGACAGTTTGAATTGGGCAGCGGCTTGCTGCCCGATTGGTCAGCAGGCTGCTGACCAATATTAGATTCATTCTTCATCGAAGAACGTGCACTTTCTCAAGACCAGCCAATACACTTTAGCTGTCAGGTTCAAACGAGTATTCAAATGACACTTGTGCCGGCTCGCCATGGCCAGCAACGTAGTTACCATTACCGCTAAGATTTACCAGGTCCCCCGTGCCTGCACCCTTCACGACACTCCAAGTGCTGCGCGCCTTACCTTCGGAAAATGATCCCGAATGCTGAACAACAAATGTTCCGCTTTTACCTGCCACCACACCGCAAATCCGCTCAAAACCAACAAAGCTAGCTGTGCCATCAACGCTATAAGACATGAGGTATTCGACGCTACTTGTTCCCTCAATGGCGCCGGCATAGGACTGCGTGACTTTGGCGTGTGAGAGTTTCGGAGTGTCCTCAAGTTCCTGGGACGGCTTCTCGTCCCAGCCAGTTATCTGAAACGTGCAGCTAACAGTCGTTTTCATGAGGATTTAGCTCTGTCGTCGTAGTAAGAGAATGTGGTGGTCTGATGCGTCGGGGACCCCGTTCTGCCTAACTTATACCAGTTGCCACCTATGCGGCAGCGTTTACGCTGGTCTATGACTTGGTGACCACTCAGGCTTATCCACGTTTCGCTTCGAGCCCCCCAGGACTATCCGTCGGCGGTCGGCAAACCTGAACGCCGGGACGGACCCTCGAAATCTTCTTTAATGGCCGTTTAGGTATTCCCCCACGTCAGTACGCCGCGATGGTCGAGCAACTATGCGAGTCGGCTGTCGTGGTGGGAAAGGACGTGATCGAAGCGGCAAGGAACGAGCCAGCCTGGCGCGATGTGGCCAAACATATGCGGCATGCCTGGAACGAGGGGATGGAGACGCTACGCAGCGCTAAAGCGGCTCCGCACTTTCGGGGCTCTCAGGGGGAGTAGCTTTCAAAAAGACATTAAAAAGCCGGCTTGTGGGCGGCGTTATTTATTGGTTATGGTCATATTTTACTAGAGTTAATGATGGACTTGGTTTCTGTCCCCCCATTTATCCCCCCACTCTTGTTCTGCGAGAAGCGCTGCTACATTTCCCTTATCCTTGGACGTTGTGTCGTTCCCTAGGCCTTGCTGAGCTGAACGGCCGGCTGGTGGGGGCGCTTGGTTAAATCAAGCAGATTGTGAATCCATCATGTTCTCATGCAAAACCGTCCAATAGCAGTAAATCCAATGAGAACAGACCACCTGTGGATAACAGGGTGACGTACTCTTGTTAACCCCGGATAATCCGCGCAAGAAGATATGCAAAGAGATGTGACTGCCTTTATGAGCGCAAAATCGGACAACCTGCTGGCACACCTTGACAACATGACGCTAGCGCAAATGCGCCGCCTTTTGGTGGAACAGCTCACTCAGAAGAAACTGGGCCTGAACTGGGAATCCAATGCCATTGAGCGTGATGAAGCGCTGAATGCGAATGTTGTGTTACCACGCCTCGTGCCCGAGTTTTCGCATGCGCTGGACAGTCCAGCTTCAGCGGCAAATTTGATCATAGAGGGTGATAATTTCGACTCTTTACGTTTGCTGCGCGCTACTCATCGCGGGAAAATTCGTGTCATTTACATTGATCCACCATACAACACTGGCAACAAAGATTGGGTTTACAACGACCATTTCGTAGGAGTTAACGATAGGTTTCGCCATTCGCAATGGCTGGAATTTCTCTATCGTCGCTTGACGCTCGCACGTGACCTTTTGACACCGGACGGCGTGATCATGATATCGATCAACGACGAAAACCGGTCACGGTTGGAGCTACTTATGGATGAAGTAATGCCAGGACGGCGGCTAGGTACAATCGCTTGGCGTACTCGACAGGGTTCGAATGCGGACCAGCAGTGCTTTCTGTCAGTCGATCACGAACATATTTTGGTGTATGGCAACCCCGGTTTCGCGTTCAAGGGCTTTGTTAAAAGTTACGAGATGTACAGTAATCCGGATGACGACCCGCGTGGGGACTGGCGCACCAGCGATTTGACTTTGGGTTTTTCCTATCGTGAACGCCCCAACCTTTATTACCCACTCGTCAATCCAAAGTCGGGGATTGCTTATCCTCCTAACCCAGACCGTGTTTGGGTTTATGCCTCTCGTGACCGCTTAAAAGATGGACAGGTCTTACAAGCAAAATCCATGGATGAGTTTATTGAGTTAGGTCAGATTCTGTTTCCATCTACCGAGCAGCGCGTGGAAACTTGGCACAGTATGGATGAACTGTTGGACGCAATTGATCGTGGGGATGTGCCGAAAAGCGGAAAAACACCGTTGCTGCGTCGCGATTTACCCAATTTAGAATATTGGGTTGGTTGCAAGGTCGGCTTTGGTCGTCCGCAATTCAAACGTTACAAAGCAGACCTGCGCAATCAAAACCAGCCGCTGTCCAGCTGGATCGTCCCTACCTTTGAAGAGGGGGATTACGAGGCGGAAGGTACGTTTGTTTCCGGAACCAATCAGGAGGGCGCACGGGTAGTGGCTGAAATATTTGGGGACCGTGCGTTCAACTATGCGAAACCATTATCTCTGATCAAAAATTTGCTATCGCAAGCCACGCGTCCGGGCGACATTGTGTTGGATTTTTTCGCGGGCTCTGGCACTACTGGCCATGCCGTAATGGAGCTGAATGCAGAAGATGAGGGGGCGCGTCGCTTCATCCTTTGCTCCAGCACAGAGGCAACGACGAAAGACCCTGCCAAAAATCTCTGCCGAGACGTGTGCGCAGAACGAATGCGCCGAGTGATGGGAGGATATGGTCAGCGACCGGGGCTTGATGGCGGTTTTTCCTATCTGCAGCTGGACAAGTTAGACATTGCCGATGTGCCGTTTGATGGTAGTCCAGCTAACGCAGCTCAGTTGTTGATGTTGCGTTATCGGCAAGCGGCTGCGACCAATCTTGCTAATGATGCCATTCTGCAACTTGCATTTGACGGCGAGCTGGCGGTACTGCTGCTGACGCATGTTGACGATGAAATTCTAGAAAGGTTGGCCTCGTGGCCCGCTCGTCGCCTTGCGGTGTACTCGACACGCCCAGAAAGTGTTGCAGATTACCTGACTCGCAGCGGCAAATCCGTCAACAGTTACAGCCTACTGGATGCGCTGATGCGCGGCCAGACTACTCAACGAGTGTCGTGATATGTCCGAAACTGCGATTTCTATTCAAGCGCTGATTACTACAGCACAAGGTCCGTTGCTGGAGCCTGAGCAGTTTCAGAGCGCCTTAATAAGCAATATAACTAAGACTCTATTACGTGAAAGCCGGCCACCCTGCCTGTTACGTGCCCCAACTGGGTCAGGGAAGACCTTTATGCTGGCGCGGGTACTGGCTGATGTCAGTGCTGAAACTCCGACGGTTTGGTTCTGGTTCGTACCATTCGTGAATCTAGTGGCGCAGACATTAGATGCTCTGAAGAGCAATGCTAGTGATCTGACGCCTACTACGTTGGCTATGGGGCGTAATCAGCAGCCGGACGAGGGGCTAGTGATGATCGCTACTACTCAGGCCGTAGCCAGAGCTCAGTGGCGTATCAAAGGTTATAACGCTGACAGTGATGATGACACCCGTACCATAGCCGAGTGGGTCTCCTTGGCGCGTGAGCGTAAGTACGCCATTGGGATGGTGGTTGACGAGGCACATATCGCATTGGATAAAGCGACAGAGTTCGGTAAGTTCGCCCAATGGTTGAGACCGGATTTTTTGCTAATGGCAACAGCTACGCCAAAAGATCAGCGCTTGTTGGATTTTCTGGATAGCGCAGGCAAATCAGACTTTGAGTCATTTTCTGTTAGCCGTGATGATGTGGTAGCTGCGCGTTTGAATAAACGCTATATAGAAGCGGTGATTTACGACCTCGCTCAGGGGGTGCAAACAGTAGCTGACCTCAAACGCACTGTGTTACGTCAGGCCTGGAAGCGTAACCAACAGCTCAAGCAAAAATTAGCCGCTGCTGGTATCCCACTTACGCCGTTACTACTGGTTCAAGTGGCAAATGGTGATAAAACAGTGGAGGGGGCGGAGCAGGACTTAATTAAACTGTGTAAAGTTCCGCCGGGCGCCATTGGAAAACATTCTTCGGATGACCCCGATCCTGTCTTAATGGCGGCGATTGCCAACGATAGCACCAAAGAAGTGCTGATCTTTAAACAGTCAGCCGGTACCGGTTTTGATGCGCCGCGCGCTTTTGTTTTAGCTTCTACAAAACCGGTTAACGATCCGGACTTTGCAATGCAGTTTATCGGTCGCGTGATGCGGGTGGCACTCGCTATGCGTAACGCTTTTCCGGATAAGGCAGCGTCTTTGCCAGAATCATTTGATACGGCGTATGTATATTTAGCAGATGCCACCGCCCAGCGTGGTTTTGAACAAGCAGTTCACGCAACTAGCTTGGTGCAGAGCCAGCTGGAAGGTCAAACTGAAAGACTGCAGCAGCGTCGTACTGCTAGCGGTGCGACTGTATTAACGAATAAGCAGACACCGCAATACCCACTGAGTTATGAAACGAGCCAGTCGCTCAAAAAAGTGGCTCAAGTAGTCGCGTCCCCAGCAACTCCAACGGTCCCCTTGGCTACTGCGGGTCCGCAAGTCGATATGTTCACGGACGCGGTGTTGGATGAAGATGATGAGCCGTTAGATGAGTGGCAAGGGGTTGCTCAAGTAGCGGTAGATAAAAAAAGTGTGATTCCTCCCTCTCAACCTCGTACACAAGCAGATCTTATCAAGCGCCTGGCGCAGTCCGAAATTCGTCTGTACTCCCGTCGTACGGATATTGCCACGCTACCGGCAGCCTTGCCAGCAGAGCAAAAACCCTTGTTCAGTAATATGTCATTACTATCACGTGGTGTTGCAGCCAAACTAGAAATTCCTTCTGTACTTGCGGATAACGCTATTAAGGCTGCACGTAATCAGTTAAAAGACACTGAGCGCCGGACTGAATTAACATCGGGTAAGTTTCAGGATGAAAAAGTCCTTATCGTGACCGATCGTAATGCTCTGGCGAAAGAGGCTCGCGCTGAATTAGCGAAACTGCCACAAGTGGAAGAAGAGGATGTTCGTGAGATTTTGTCGGTGCTTGCAGCACGGTTGTTACCGCTTTTGCGTGAGAAATTAGAGGACTTCGACTCAGAGCAAATGCCTGAAGATGCAATTTTGCAGCGCATGGCTCGTGATGCCGCCAATTGGGTAGCGAAGCAGCAGGCAGATAAGTTAGCAGAAGCTCTGTACGCTGAGATCGCTCAACAGGCTGAGTCCATAATGGCAGAGCCATTGCCGGACGCGATGGCTTTTGCTTCTGCACTTCCACTAGTTAAGTCTAGTCGTAATATTTATGGTGTTTTCCCTCCGACGCAAGATGAGATACCACTACTAACGCAACATCTTTTAGCTGATGATAGGGTATTGCTGAAAGACAAGTCTTGGTCGTTAGATGATGGTTCGTACCGAGTCGGCCAATACGATACTACTGCAGCACTGAATAAGGAGGAGTTAGCTTTTGCACGTGCACTTGATCGCAGTGATTTTGTGGCGTGGTGGCATCGAAATCCAGATCGTAAACCTTATTCAGTAAAACTGGTACGTGGAGAACACCGTAATAATTTTTACCCGGATTTTGTTGTGTGCTTGTCGCATTACCCTGGAGATACCCCAATCTTGCGTTTGGTTGAGACCAAGCATGACAGTAAGGATGCAGCCCGAAAGGCTAAGCACGTACCCGCATTTTATGGAAAGGTTCTATTTTTGACAAAAGATCAAAGTCGGTTGAAGTGGGTGAAGGAGGACGGTTCGCTAGGAAATGACGTTGATCTGGATGATCTGGCCAACTTGTTAGATTGGATGCGTGCATCTAGACCAGATCAAGTCAGCCTTTTGTAGTGCCTGATATATTGCGTTAGAAGTATTATTTATCGCTTATATTTGGTTTGGTGTTAAGTGAGGTCTGGTGTTTATTCGTAAGTGATTAAAAAGGTGGGTGGTTGGTAGCTATCCACCATTTCGAATAGCTGGATGGTAGTAGTGGAGCAGCCTATGTAATCGAATTCGTCTATGTAGCGGTAATCGCTATAACGCATCTTTCAATGCTCATGCGACTCATGTCCATTGGAATTTTCGCCTGGATCAAAAGATCAACTTTGCATAAATGTCCGGCCAAGTAACTCAAATGCACTGGTCATATCCCTTCGAAGCATTTGTTCCACTTTTCCTCATTGTAGCGCCGAGAACACAAAAAAATGTACGTGAACTGCAGGCCCCATGTGCTGAAGACCACCCCAGCATTGGCCAAGGGTAGTCAGTCGCACAGGATGATTAAGCCCCTCGGGTTAATGGTAGCCTTGGTCGGCAAGTGATATGCAGCCCTCACGTTCCACCACCGCATGATCCAATGTTTGGGTACCAATCATGTTGAGAGCATTCTTGAGGGTTGAGGTCAGTACACGACCGGCTTGGTTGGGCTCGAAGTCGCTAGAAGGATGGTTGTGCACTAGGATCACGGCTGCTGCGTTATCTTCCAGGGCGATCTTGATCACCTCCCGAGGGGACACGCAGGCAACTTCCAATGCGCCCCTGAATAGTTCTCTGAAGCCAATAAGTCGGTGCTCGATATCGAGCAGTAGCAAAGCAAAAACTTTGTAGTCATGGAATTGCAGCAGCGTTTGTAGGTGACTGGAAACGAGTCGGCGCTCAGTCAATGCCCGTCCTTTAGACAGACGATACATCGCGAGTTGTTGAGCCATCTGCAGGATGTCGACTTCAGTGACCGGTGATTCCATGACATAGGTGTCGGGCATTTCACCGGCTTTGAGCTTTGGATATTTCATGCTGATGTTCCTATCCGAACGCGTGAAAGCATTGGAGGGCAGGTGGCGCAGTTGCTGGAATGTGGGTTGGGATTAAATGATTCCGAGCGCCCCCTTAGGCGAGAGCTCTCGGTAGTGATGTGGCTCGATGGTTCATGCAACGAGTTGCAAGGCTGCATCGAGTGCCTTCTGTTTGATTACTGCGCCTTGCCCAAACATGCCGAATCCATTCGATACTCAGAGCTCCTGGCACGCTTTTCATGATCCACATATTCAGTCACGGCATTCAGCAAGCCCCATGCTGTTCCGCGAGCGGACTCCAATCAGATCCTCGGCCTTTACCTTCGTAGAGGCTTTGTACCTTCTCCATAGCTCGTTTGTTGGGCAGTACATTGGGAATGGGGTCATGCGCGCCGGTGTCGCACAGCACGTCCATAAAGAAGCCGATGACCTCTTTCGTCTGAACTTTGCGTTCTGCGAGGGCGCGCACCCGGTACATGAATTCGTCCCATTGCGAGACGGCAATGCCCAGAGAAGTAACTATCAAAAAATTCGCACCAAAATAGCGCAAGAAAAGCAAGAAAAAAGAATGAAAAATCGTTTCAGCAAGTGAATATTCTGTCGATAAAGGCTACGAGAAATCAAAGCCTGACCGCTAGGAGCAGGAATTGAGCTACCTGAACACTAAGAGCAGAGTGCCCTGCTAGGAATAGAATGAGTAAATTTTTCGGTAATATTAGCGTCAACCTCAAGCTGTGCTTGGGGTTCGGCTTGGTTCTGGCCTTAACCACCATCCTGGCCCTGACCGGCTGGAGCAGCGTGGACAGCCTGGTGTGGCGCAGCAACCGAATGGGCGATGTCACCCAGTTGAACACGCTGCTCAGTAAAATACGCGTGGCCCGCCTGCAATACCTACTGTCCAAAGGCGATGAAGCCGCAGCACAGAACGTGCAGGTCAACCTGGATGCGTTCATCGCCCAGCAGCAAAAACTGATCGGTAGTTTCAAGAGCCCGGAAAACGTCAAGCTGCTCAAAGAACAAGCGGCCATTATCGGCAACTTCCAGCAATCGCTGAACAAGATGCGCGATGCTTACCGCACAGCCAACTCTGCACGCCAAGCCCTAGGCGATAACGCCGAAGTGGCTGGTGGTCTGATCGCAGCCATCGACATCAGCTTACGCCAAATACCTTTTAGCGATCAGCGCTTCGATCAGTACCAGGCCATCACTAAGGTCAAGGAAGCGCTCCTGCTGGCCCGCTATGAAGTGCGCGGATACACCTACGCTGCCAACGTCGATCCCGAAGCCGAGAAAAAAGCGGTTAACCAACTGAATGAAGTCGTCAGCGGACTGACGCAACTCAACGAGCGTTTCAGCGGCACCCAGCCAGACAAGCTGCGTCAGTTGGAAAGTGCGCTGAATAATTACCGTACCGCGTTTCAGTCGTACAAGACGGCGGCCAGTACTGTGGCCCTGGCAAGTAAGGAACTGGTCGACCTAGGGCTCGAGTTGTGGACCCGCAGCGACGCCCTTTACCAGTGGCAACTGGACAGCCGCGACAGCGAAGTCACCAAGGCTCGCACCCTGCAGTTGGGCAGCACCTTGTTGGCCTTGCTGTTTGGCATCCTGGCCGCCGTCATCATCACCCGCCAGATCACCCGTCCGATCCGCGAAACCCTCGGCGTCGTCGAACGCATTGCTGCCGGCGACCTCACCCAGAACCTGGTGGTCACCCGCCGCGATGAATTGGGCGCGCTGCAACAAGGCATCCAGCACATGGGCGAGACCCTGCGCAACCTCATCAGTGGTGTTCGCGACGGCGTGACACAGATCGCCAGCGCTGCGGAAGAGCTGTCGGCCGTCACCGAACAAACCAGCGTCGGGGTCAACAACCAGAAAGTCGAGACCGATCAGGTCGCTACTGCCATGCACGAAATGACCGCCACCGTGCAGGAAGTCGCCCGCAACGCCGATCAGGCCTCGCAAGCTGCCGCGACGGCCGATGGCGAGGCTCGCGAAGGCGACAAAGTCGTGAGTGAAGCGATTGTGCAGATCGAACGCCTGGCTGCGGAAGTAGTGCGTTCTACTGAGGCCATGACCCTCTTGCAGCAGGAAAGCAACAAGATCGGTAGTGTCATGGACGTGATCAAGGCCGTGGCCGAACAGACCAACCTGTTGGCCCTCAACGCCGCCATCGAAGCTGCTCGTGCCGGTGAGGCCGGTCGTGGTTTCGCCGTGGTCGCCGACGAAGTTCGCGGCCTGGCCCAGCGTACCCAGAAGTCCACCGAGGAAATCGAAGGGCTGGTCGCCGGTTTGCAGAGCGGTACCGAGCAGGTGGCCAGCATCATGAACAACAGCCGCAGCCTGACCGACAGCAGCGTGGCGCTGACTCGCAAGGCCGGTGTATCACTGGGAAACATCACTCGTACCGTATCGAACATCCAATCGATGAATCAGCAGATCGCGGCCGCAGCCGAGCAACAAAACGCCGTGGCCGAAGAGATCAGTCGTAGCATCATCAACGTGCGCGACGTCTCCGAACAGACCGCTGCCGCCAGCGACGAAACTGCTGCCTCCAGCGTCGAATTGGCACGGCTGGGCAATCAGTTGCAGATGATGGTCAGCCATTTCAAGGTCTGACGAAGCGAGATCGCTCCCAAGCTTTGAGCGGGAGCGGTCAGCTGATTAGTCAACAGTGATGCAATGGTAGAAATGATCTATTACCGAACGAATTTCTGACAGCCGTATCCGGGCTGCCTTACCGACTTGGATCTCTGGTTGTGCAAGCGGTAGTGCCTGGCTTTTAACTGCTGCAGGAACCGTTCGCAATGAGAAAACCAACTTGGACATGATCTCGGCATGTCCAACATCTGAGCAAAAAAATATCCAACATGAGCATCTCCCGAATGCAACAACCTCTCGGCGTAGTGCCGGATGAGGCATCCTTCGTCAATCTGCATCACCTCTCTACTTCGCTGATATTAATCATTCTCTTTGGAATCATGATACTCGCTACCTTGTGCATTTATTTGTGCAGACTTCGCTTCTCCATTGAACGGTCTGTTGAGGTAGAACCCAAGGAGCAAGCGCAGCTCAAACGTAGTGTGGTTGAGCGACTCAGTTGCATACGTAGCGATATAGAAAATGCCAGCAAAACCATCCTGGAGATCAGGCTGGGAACTGGTCTGGATATAACCACTGCATCAGCCCTGTCGTTTCCTTCCGGACATAGCAGAGAGGGTAACAATAGGTCGATATCAACAGAGAACGTCGCCGGTAGGGGCGAAACGAGCCATCAGACCAACTTGCTGTCATCTGGGTCCACCCACGAAGTGTCGGGGACAGACAATAGCGAACAAGACCTCAGCGAAGTCGCGGTCAAGATGCGCGAGCTGGTCGAGCTTTCCCAGCGCCTGCAGGTAGCAGCGCAGACTTTTGATCGCTACAACATAGCACCGTCGCTGAAGACGGGACATGTAGATAGCTCATCACAAACCAGACGATACCTTCCTTTTTTTCTAGGCGATGAATTGTTCGCGGTGAGTATTTGCTCCGTTAAAGAAATCGTAGAAGCCAATAGGCTCATCCTTGAATCGGATAGGTCGCGGAAGATCCGCAGAGCGATCAATCTACGTGGTTCGGTGGTGCCGGTGATCGACCTGAGTGGACATTTCGGTGGAAAACCAACCGAAGTCAATCAAAGTACCCTCATCATCATTCTGGTGGTGAGCCGGGGTGAGCATCGGCAAATGATCGGCGTTAAGGTGGATGCTATCTGCAAGATATTGAACATCACCCCGTCGAGCATCGAGCCGCCACTCGTTCAGAAAGTGGATATTCGTAGCCGCTATACCATCGGAACAATCAGGATCGACAACCGCTCTATCTCCTTACTCGACATTAGCCAGGGACTATTGGCGGGTACATTTTTTGAGCCGAACTCTGCATCCCGCATGCTGGAGTAGAGGAGCATCCCAAGATCATCAGCATATACCTCCTTTTGAGCATTCGAGCCCCGCTAGATTACCTCGGAGCGGGATACGCACATTCAATGCGTCTCCACTGAGGCCCCATATTCGGGATGAGCTGAAACGTCGACGCCACGAGTCTGTTCAAATCGTGGGTCAGTGGCTTACCCGGGTGGTCACGGGATACTTCAATTACCATGCGGTGCCGGGAAACCTGTTACGTCTTGATGGTTTTCGAGTTGCGGTCTGCCGCTTATGGCGGCAAGCCCTCAAACGACGTAGCCAGAGGAACAGGCTTCAGTGGTCGCGATATGGACGCCTAGCAGACCTCTATATACCAAGGTCCAGAACCGCTCATCCTTACCCAGGGGAACGCTTCGCGTCACGTACCTGAGGCAGGAGCCGTATACGGTAGTTCCGCACGTACGGATCTGTGCGGGGGGTGGCAGGTAACTGCCATCCCTACCGCGACCAAACTAATCTCCCCCCCCCCCAAAAAAACATGAAAAAACCAGAGAAGCCCCCCAACAAAAGGGATAGCGCTATGGTTAGCAGACAACTCTGCGATTATGTGAGGAGGGCGGTCGCCAATTTCTCTGCTGTTAATCTGGAGTATGTAAAGCCTCCTTACTTCGCTAGCAGAATTTTGTCTAGTCTAGTTACTTCGGTTTGGATATCGGAATCCCAACCGCTAAAATCTTTAGGTAACTCAGATGTGCGATGATAAGAGCCTTTTCTTCTTTGCGGTATGGCGACAAAGTTTTTTGTTATGATGTTTTCAGCGTTCTCTTTAAAAAGCTGTTCTATCTCTTGTATTAGTCTTTTGTATGTTTGAACGAATGTTTGTTCTTTAGTGCTGAAATTCACATATTTTTGGTAGATGATAGGTCCAGTATCTATACCTTCATCTATCAGGTGAATAGACACTCCGCTTGGAGTTGAGTCGTAAAAAGACCAGAAGTTAGGGTGGGCTCCGCGATTCCATGGTAGATGTGAGATGTGTAGGTTGATGATAGGAATTGGAGAGTTTTTTATGGTGTCTTTTTTAAGGATGTGCCTGTATCCGTAACTAATTACTAGGTCGTAGTTAGATGTGGATTTGATTTCTTCTTCAGTGTGCCAAACTTCACAGTTAAGCTTAATAAGCTCGTCGATTAGCTTGGTTTGTCCTTCCGAATATCCAAGGAATAGTACTTTCGACTTGCGGTTTGATACAGTATTTACAAGCCTCGGGCTCATCGGTTCTTGCGCTGACTCTATTTTTGCGTGCTCGTTGCTCATAGCGCTTGTCTCTAGGTTGGTTTGCGAATGAGAGAAGTTTCGGTGTGGCTCGATTTGTCGGAGCTGAGGTGTGTTTACTTCGCTGGCATGGCGACACCTTACATCAAGTGTTGCACTTGGTTATGAAGCTGGTTACTCGACGCTATTGCATCATTGCAGAGAGATAATTGCCGTTTTTTAGAGTGTGTTGTCCATGAAAAAACCAGAGAACTATTTATTTTGTTGGGATAGTTCTCTGGGGTTTTCATGCGTGGAGTAAACTAGTTCGGTAGTTTTCCTTCTGCGCACCATTGGTCCCATTCGCCAAGTTGGTCGTTGGTGATCATGGAATCTTCGCCGTTTTCCTTGTGGAAGGCATCAATCCATTTGGTGGCGCAGGAATTATCCTCGGTGGAAACCAGAGTGGATGCATTTACTTTGGGGACTTCGTCTGGATTCCACGCTTCCCGTTTGTAGTTGCCAGAGCTGGTAAGGTTGCCGTCCTCGTCCCACTCTTGAGATGAGCCATCTCTTATGCCGTCTACCATCGTGACGAACTTCAAAGGCCTACCGTTTTCATGCCATGTCTTGACTAATCCTGTTTTCATTCCGTCCACAAATGGAACTTCGGCAGTGAGCACACCCTCGGGGGTCCATAGCTTCATAGAACCCACGTAGGCCCCGTTTTTAGTGGTGACGTGATAAGTCATTTTTCCGGTGTTTTCGTCCCAAGAAGTTTGATCTCCGTCGGCTTTGCCATTAGTAGAACTGTATTCACCGACCAGCTTGCCAGTGTGAGGACCATAAATCTCAGTCTTGCCGTTCCTTAAGTCATTCTTGAAACCGGCTTTAGCTAACAAGGTGGCTCCATCTAAAGCGTAAACTTCTACCTCCCCGTCAAGGTTGCCAGCGTCATACTGAGCTGTGTAGCGTTTGATAGTTGTATTGGGTTTGTAGCAGGTTGTTTGGCCTGACAGGTAGCCGTCCTTAACTTCTGAGTTGCAAATAAGGTTTCGTCCATAGAGTAGGTTTCCGTCAGTCTTAAATTTAGTCATGGTCTGATTGTAGCTAACAAGGAATTCATTAAAGCTATTGGCTGTCCGAATATTACGATCAGGCAGGTTTGTCACGAATCCGGTAAACGGCTTATTATTGTTGCTTGCGTATATCTTGCCATTAGAAAACTGTGCGTTTCTGAAGTCAAGTTCACTGGAGCCGCAGCCGGCGAGGGCGAGAAGGCTTGTCGAAATAGCAAGTAAGTAAAGAGGTTTCATTTTGTTTGGCTTTCCTGGTTTTCGGGTTTTGTTGGTTGGTTAAACGGAATAAGTTGGTTTTCGGGCGGCAGGTCGCCTTGGTTTGTTGTTTTTCATAATGCTTAGGTAGATGTAGGTACTAGAATGCTGAGGGTACTTGTCGTCCGGGAGAAAAACAGAATTTTGTCATGGGGTTGATTTTTGTTTAAATTGAGATGGTTCTTATAAAGGGGCGTTGTTGCTTTTTATAATTCTCGTGGGGTTGCTTAATACGCAGGAGTAGTCAGGTATGTCTCCACTAACAACGGTCCCCGCGCCGATGGTGACTCCCTTTCCGATGTTTGCGTAGGGCAGAATAGTTGCGTTAGTGCCAATGAAGCACTCGTCGCCAATCCTACAGTGTTTAGATATGGTTGCTCCGTGCGCAATAATTACCGAATTGCCAATTTGAGAGCTATATCCGACGAATGCGCCAGCATGAATGCTGGTGTTATCGTCTATAGCTGCATCAGCCTGTAAGATCGCAGTAGCTTGAATATAATTACCTACGCCCACCTTGACCATGGTTAAGTCAATGTCAGGATGTATGAGATTGTCTAGGGAGCCTCCCGCCTTAATGATTTTATTCGTATTCTCACGGCGAATATGAGGAGAGTCGCTAATCAAGTTTACGATTTTTACATCGTGCTCTTTGATTTGAGCTGCTAGATCAAGACCGCCTACGATAGGGAACCCGTAAAAGAGGTTCCATGTTTAGTTACGTCATCATCCAGAAATACAAACTCCAGGTTTGGGGTCCTGAGAAGCACTGCATGAATCGTACGAATAGTTTCTGGGTTTTTTGCTTCTAACAGATAAATTTTCATAGTAATTCCTTTTTTAGAATATCTCTGTCAATTCCCCTGCACCCTGGGGCCTGAGTTCCGATCCCGTTTAACGGTGCAGATCAAAGTGCCCTAAGATGAGGACTCGAATCTGAAATGGGTCGTAAATACCGTGGTCGATTAGGCATCATAGCGTAACGATTTGCGGCATGGGAAGAATATCTGCACACCTAGACAAAGACCTTGATCTCCAGCGGTTAGGGGCCTCCGTACGAGCACGGCGCTTGGCGCTAGGCTTGTCTCAGGAAGCCTTGGCGGACTCCGCTGGGGTGGATCGATCACATATGGGGAAAATTGAGCGTGGAGAGCGGAATGTCACGTTCTTGAACATTTTGCGTATAGCGAAAGCCATCGGATGCATGCCTTCCGATTTGCTTCTCGATGCAGGGTTATGAGCAATATGCAGGAGTAGAAACGCCTAGTCTGCAAGCCAGGCGCTTTTGAGAAGGCTGACGGTGCTCTCAGGCAGCGAGTTGCAGAGCTGCATCAAGTGCCTTCTGTTTGATTACCGCGCCTTGGCCAAACCATGCCGAATCCATTCGGTATTCCGAACTGCGGGCGCGTCGTTCGTGATCCACATACTCCGTCACAGCGTTCAGCAACCCCCATGCTGTACCGCGAGTAGATTCCAAATCTGATCCTCGGCCTCTACCTTCGTACAGGCTTTGTACCTTCTCCATCGCTCGCTTGTTTGGCAGTACATTGGGAATTGGGCTATGGGCGCTGGTATCGCACAGCACTTCCATAAAAAATCCGAGAGCCTCTTTCGTCTGAATCTTGCGCTCAGCTAGGGCACGCATTCGGTACATGAATTCGTCCCATTGCGAGACGGCGATGCCTAATTGCTTTTTTACCGCTTGCGGATCAAAACGCGTGCTGTGGGGAACCTTGATGGCGCGGGTGGCTCCGTTCAGGGAGATAGTCAGCGTGTTGTTGCAGACCACGCGAACGGTTGTTGGAGTCGCTGTGGTGGCCAGTGTGCCATCGCAGGAGGTTGCCAATAACAGATAGCCATTCACTTGATCATTCCCCTTCAGCGTGGTCGCTTGGCCCGTTCTGGCAAGAGCCCAGAACTTGCGTCCACCTTTCAACACGCCAGCGGTTTCCAGCTCATACCCTGAGACCTCGGTGAGGTCTCGGTAGAACTCCAGAACTTCACGCGGCTGCACCACTTGGTAGCGATTGGAGACCACCGATAACGGAGCTTTGGTGTCGGAGCGATACAGTACCTTTTGTTCTGGGAACGAGTGAATTGTCCCCAGGTGACCAGATGCATCCGCTTTAAAATGAACCGGGCTTTCCTGTATCTGCCAGTTCATGCCAGCTTCACGTTGCCAGATTTCTAAAGGCTGTTTCGGTGACAGTGCGGAGCCAAGACCGTGCCAGGGTGCATCACCCACGTATGCCATTTGTTCAATGAGATGTGCCATGAGAATGATTCCTTTGGGTATGGAACGGCATAAGCGCTACGCAGAGCGCAGCACTAGCCGGGGCAATTGGGGGAGGTTGATTAAGTAGGGAGGTTGAAGTGGTGCCCGCAGGCCAGGCAGAGGTTATTGGCCAGCACATGGCGATCAAGCTTTTCGCCAAGTTGAGCACCAATAATGCAACCGCCTACGCCTCCGGCTAGTCCGCCGAGGATGGCGCTAGAGACTGTACCGATGGTGATGACAAACGGACCGGCAAAAGCATCGACAGTAGTGCCTGTTTGGCTTGCAGCGAGCGCGGTGCTTACTCCTTGTGCGGCGCCTCCGACAGCGCCGACAACGGCACCTATCTTCATGGCTGTTCTGTAGAAAGCAATTTTTTGAGAGTTACAGGAAGGGCACTGAAATGACATGGTTTAGTGTTCCATGATGGATATTCAGTGCCGTGATATAGGTATGAAATGAGTTTCAATATCGTTTGTGGTGAGGGCAGGGGCTCGTCGCGCCCTGAACGGTCAGCGTTTGTTAGCCAAAGCCCATACGGAGTTAGTTCCTCGTATACGTAGTTGGTTCCTATTGGGTGCCGTACTCGCTCAGTCCGAGTCAAAGTGTGCTCTCGACGCTCAGGAAAAAAATACTCGCCGCTGGAGCCTACTTGTTGGGGCGAGGGGGGCCTAAAGTCGCGTCACTCCCAAACACATGACGAGAAGGCAAGTGACAAACACACAAACTGTTTTCTACCCGAGGATTTTACGTCTTAAGCAACTGACCGAGCGTATCGGCCTTGGGCGGTCAACGATCTATGACCGCATGGACACCCAGTCGCCGAGGTACGACGCTACGTTTCCAAAACCTATCAAGCTGGGGGCAGCAGCCATCGGCTGGATTGACTCCGAAATCACGACCTGGATCGAGCTACGCATGTCTGCCAAGGAGGTCCGTTAATAATTGAGCTGCCTCTTCACCGGTGAAAAGGCTGAGAACCCTATTTTTTAGTTTGTGCTGAGCTCGGACACTAACTCCGTATAACAGTTTAATTAATATTTTTATTGTGAGGTGCACTACTGGCAGTGCTTTGATCGGGATCGGCTTGCCTTAATATTTCTGGTTTATATGTTATTAGTAATTGGCAGTTAGTAACTATTCAGCGAATATTATCAATGCTTTTTCATCTAGTGGAGAAGGAGGTGTGCCTATAGATACCAAATTGGAATGGATTGACTTGATCAATAGTCAAGTCAATCAGCAGTTGTCATTGGTGGTTAAATGTCTTGAAATATGATGAGGTGTTTGTGAGAGGTGGTGATGATGAGCGCCATGCAGCGCTCGTGAGTAAGATCGATATGCATGTGAAAGGCATAGGCCGAGTAGGTGCTTTGGATGCTGGATTAATCTGTACTCTGAAGAGCGTATCGTTGTTGGTCAGAAAGCTTATAAGCACAGAAGGGGAAGCTTTTAAAGTCTGTGTTGTGGATGAGTTTGAAAATGCATGCCTGGAGAGCAGTGCTCCAGGCAATATCCTGCTCAAGCTAGTAAAAGCTCACATTCCTAACGATAGTCGATTTAATGCGCTTTACAAATTTGAACCGTATATAGAAATGGCAGTGAATCACATCACGGAATCTGGTCTGTACCAGATCCCTTTGTCACGGCGAATTGAAATGCCCGTTAGTGATGCTCGCAAGCTCATGGCGCACTTGAACGAGTGTGTGGATAAAATTCGCCAGGAGGTCAAGTCTGAGAAGTTTCTATCAAAACTCAACAGCTATCAGCGGTCGAGTAATAAAAACTACAAGGAACTCACGGGGTACGCTGATGCGTTGTTTGAGCGCTATTCTAGACTGCTCGTGTTGAGGGTTGATCTTTCCTATTCGAAGGAGAACTCCAAAACAACGCAGGTTCAAGCTAAGCGAGATCGAGAGCGTTTATTCGAAAACGCGAGGTCGAACAAGCTGTTTGATGACATGGTGGGCTACATCTGGAAGCTGGAGCACGGGCCGGAGAAAGGCTTCCATTATCATATGATGTTTTTCTTTGACGGCTCCAAGGTTCGAGAAGACATAACTCTGGCCAAGCGGATTGGTGAGTATTGGACGGGCATAGTTACGAAAGGTCGAGGTCTGTATTTCAACTGCAACGTGGGTAAGCTTGCCTATAAGAGCTGTGGTATCGGCATGGTCGACCATACTGATACCCAGCTACGCAAGGGGTTGCGCAACGCGGTGGTCTACCTCACCAAGACGGATCTATACATGAAACTTCAAACTGAAGGTCGTGGTATGGGGAAAGGGTTAAGCCCAAGCCCCAAAGACCCTCGTGGCAGGCCAAGGGCTGCAATCTCTATCAATGGATGCATGGCCTAGGGCTTGGCGCTGCTGAAGGCTCTCAGTACTACTGAGGGCCGTATGGTCGATGTTGAAAGCATGATTAGGGCGTAAGCTAAATTTTATTATTTCCTTGTGTCCGTTTGCTCTTCTCCCAAGCACGATTCACGAGTTCATCTTCAAGCAACCATTTTCTCAGCCATTTTTCAATGTTTGAGGGTTGTATATCAAGGATATTATTGTTTTCGATGAACCCAGTCAGAGGGCTCTCTAGCACCGCAACTACTGTTGCCTTATATGGCCAGCCTGCTTCTGGTCTCATCTCCTCTAGCAGTCTTGCAACTTCCTCTTTGACTAACAAGATGGATTTGTTTCGTCCTTGGGCATTTTTACTATTTCGTTTTGAGCGCTTTTCAATTTCAATACGGTTTTGAATGACCGCTGATTGTTCTATAATTTCACCAATCATTAAGCTGGCGTAGTTATTGAAAGCCCAGGCTCGGTCGCTAGCTTTAGTCTGATTGGCAGCTCTAGCCAGTTCCAGATATAAGCATGCATATCTCACATGCTGGAATAGTGTAGTAGTTTCTTCGTCATCCTCGTTGATTTCGTTGTTCCAGTTCTCCTCTAGCTGACCCTGTAGCGCTGGATCGCTTGTGCAAGAGCGGATATTGTCTAACAGCTTAATATATTCATCGGGCTTAGTAGGCGGCTCGAAAAAATGGAGCTGAAGTATCGCATGGTTTCTAGCAATGGCTTCATCAATTGTGGTATTGCCTATGCGTTCATTTGTGTGCGTTGCGAGTTGAGCTCGCGTAAATAGTGGAGGCTTCATTTCTTTCATCGCATACCTCTTGACGGTATTCCTTTAAGTCGTATTTTTCCGATACATCATTTTTCGGACTGGAGAAAAAAATATTGATAGGAAGGTCGCATGCTTAACGTTGGGTGACTGTTGGTGGGGGTGAAATGAATTTACTCCAATCGTTCATTAGGTCGCGCCGTTTATCGAGAAAGTCAGTACGAGAGTATGCCCCTTCAGTTTGGTCTCGTTCATCATGCGCGAGTGCCATCTCACAAACCTCGCGTGGATAATGGGTACATTCACCTGCCCAATCACGAAATGAAGAACGAAACCCGTGTCGAGTGATCTGCTTGTATCCCATGCCATGCAGGAGCGTGCGTATGGCGTTTGCATGCATTACCCCTGTCTTGCCCTGACCTGGAAATAAAAAGGCGCTTCTTTCACCTCGCGGAATGCTCTTCACCAGCTTCACGACTTGCTCGGCAAGCGGGATTACAAAAGCTACTCGCATTTTCATTCGCTCATCAGGCAGAGACCAAGTGCAAGCGTCCAAATCAAACTCATCCCAACAAGCGAACCGCACCATGTGGGCGCGTGCGCTGGTCATTATTAGCAACTGAGCAGCCAACGACGCCAGTGTGTTGTTTGCGCTGAGGCTTGTCATCAAGGCTGGGACGTCCTGCCAGCGTAAGGCTTCAAAGTGCTCGCGCTTTCGAGCCTTCTTCTTTTCGGCACGACTCAAAAGGTTCTCTAAGTGCCCGCGCCAACGAGCAGGGTTTTCGCCCCCCCGAAGGTTGCGTGCCTTGGCGGCGTCCAGAACCTGTTCAATTTGCCCGCGTACCTCGTCGGCGGTTCTGGTTTTGGTGGCCCAGATCGGTTGCAGTACCTTGAGCACCTGGGGAGTGCCGATCTCCTCGGCTGACAGCTTGCCGATGTGGTCAAACCCATACAGCTCCAGCTTCCGCAACCAGCCTTTACGCCACTTCTCTGACCAGGTGCCCCCGTGCGCTTCGCAGTAGTCTCTCGCAAGCGTCTCGAACTTCAGCTGTTTCGCCTCGCTGGTTCGCTGTGCTTCGCGTTGGGCTGCACGTTCGATGTCGCGAGCGGCTAGAGGATCTACACCGTCGCTCAACAGGCTTCGTTTGGCACTGGCTTCTTGTCTGGCTTTCTTGAGACCTACTTCAGGGAATGAGCCCAAGCCCATCTCTCTGCGACGGCCTGCCAGCTGGAAGCGAAGTAGCCAGGACTTACGCCCGGTTGGTTTGACGACCAAGCGAAGACCATCACCATCTTCATAGGTGCCGGGTTCGGTCAGGTTTTCGACTTGTTTCGGATTCAGCTTACCCATTGATTTCCCCTGTTGTCCTTTTTGTCCCCCTATCTGTCCCCCCACTTCATCGTCGGATGAGGTCAAATGGCGTTGAACGTCATCAGACAGGAGGATGCCTGAAGCCACCAGAATAGCTAGGCTATCAGGTGGATTCTCGAATGGGATAGGATTATTTCGGACAATAAAAAAGCTGGCTGGTGGCCGGCGTTATTGGTTAGCTCTTGCTGGTTTTACTGGCTATTTTCGAGGTCGATATTTTTGTCCCTCCATTAAGGCTGTACGTAATACATCTTTTGCTCATATTCCGTAAGCATCTGCTCGGCTACCAGATTATCACCCCGCGCGTCGATGCCCAGGTGGGAGGAGGGCAGAGTTGTGTGTCATCGGGGTTTACGCAAGGTGTAATGGGCGGACACTTACCGAGACTACATACGAAAGCGATTGACCATATGGTTAAGATTTGTAGCCAGATCAATGTCAATGCATACGTTAAACCCGGAATTGGCCCAGTAGACGATTCAGTTGGTCAGCTAGCTGCCGCAAATTCTGGCTGGCTGCGCTGGTTCGCTCAGAGGCCTGGGCGTTGTCCTGCGCAAGGCCGGCGGCGTGGGTGACATTTCGATTGATATCCTCGACCACGTGCGATTGTTGCAGGGTAGCGCTGGCAATGGAGGCATTCAGACTCGTCAGGTTACGCAGGGATTGGCTGATTTGATCCAGACTCTGGCTAGCCAGGTTGGCCTGCTCGATGGTCAGCTGCGAGCCCTGGCTGCTCTCGTCGATCACCTTGACGGCGGCGTCGGAGTTACGCTGCAGGGTTTCGATCATGCCTTGAATCTCCGTGGTGGACTGTTGAGTGCGCTGGGCCAGCATGCGTACTTCGTCCGCCACCACGGCAAAGCCCCGACCCTGCTCCCCTGCTCGTGCCGCTTCGATGGCGGCGTTGAGGGCGAGCAGGTTGGTCTGCTCTGCGATGGCGCGAATCACTTCAAGTACGCTTCCGATCTGCGTACTTTCCTGCGCCAGGTTCTGAATGACCTCCACGGCCTGCTGGATGGTTCCGGACAATTGCTCGACCTGCCGCGAGCAACGGCTAATGCTGCTTTGTCCCTGCTGGGCGCGCTCATCGGCGTTACGTACTTCGCTGGCAGCCTGTTCGGCATTTTTCGCCACATCCTGAACGCCGTATGTGACCTCATTGATGGCTGTGGCCACCAGATCCATCTGCTGTGACTGCTGCTCGCTGTGCCCCTGGCCTTGGTTGGCGATGCCATCGAGCGCAGCGGATGCCTGGTTCAGCGCCTTGGCGGCTTGCAACGATTGGCCGATCACATGGCGCAATTTCTCGGTGAAGCCGTTGAAATGGCCTGCCAGTGCGGCCAGTTCATCATGGCCCTGGGCGTCCAGTTGGCGCGTGAGGTCGCCGTCCCCGCTGGCTATGTCAGCCATGGCTCGCACCGCCTCGTTCAACGGTCGGGTAATACTCTTGCTGATGAGTATCACCAAGGTGCTCAGTAGCAGGCCTATGGCCAGGAGCACACCGGCAGCTTTCCAAATCTGTGCACGGAACGCGGCTTGCACGTCGTCAATGTAGGTGCCTGAACCGAGTACCCATTCCCAAGGCTGGAACAGTTCGACGTAAGAGATTTTTTCCACTGGCTCGCTGGAGCCTGGTTTAGGCCAGCGGTAGCCCACCAGGCCGCCGCCCTGGCTCTTTGCGACGGCCACCATGTCCATGAACAGTGCCTTACCATCCGGGTCCTTGAAGCCGGAGAGGTCCTGGCCGTCGAGCTTGGGGTTGGTCGGATGCATGAGCATCTTCGGCCTGAGATCGTTGATCCACAAGTAGTTATCCCCGTCGTACCGCAATTCGCGGACCATCGCGATGGCTTGTTTCTGTGCGTCTTCACGGCTCAGTGCGCCGGTTTTTTCCAACCCTTGGTAATGCTTGAGGATGCCCATAGTGGTTTCAACCACCTCCCGGGTCTTACCTGCCTTGGCTGCGTGTTCCTCCGTGTAGATCTCGCGCAACATCAAAAGGCTGAGTGCAAGGAGCATAGTCATGGCAAGCAAGAGCACGATCCACAGCCGGCGGTTAATGGGCATATTGCGAAGGCTTTTCATCTGAGTGTTCGACTCTCATATGGTGATGGGGGCTGTTTTATTGGCCTGGAATAGCAGCAGGTTTTCGAAATCCTCCTGCAGCATGGGTTTGCCATACAGCCAGCCCTGTGCGCTGTGGCAGCCGTAGCATTGCAGGAACGCTTGCTGGGAGGCTTCTTCGACGCCTTCGGCTACCAGCGACAAGCGCAGGCTGTGGGCCATGGAGATGATCGCCTTGACCAGTTCGGCGCTGTCGCAGTTGTGTTCGATGTCGTGGATGAAGGAGCGGTCGATCTTCAGGGTTTCGATGGGGAAGCGACTCAGGTAGCCGAGTGCCGAATAACCGGTACCGAAATCGTCGATGGCGATGGAAAGGCCCATGGCATTGAGCTGTTCGAGGGTCTCGCGCACGGCGATGCTGTTGTCCAGCAGCAAGCCTTCGGTGATTTCCAGCTCCAACCAGCCCGGCTCGCAGCTGGTGTCCTGCAAGATGGCTCGGATTGAAGCGAGCAGGTCGTTCATCTGGAACTGCCGCGGCGACAGGTTGACGGCTATTTTCAGCGGCGGGTAGCGGTCGCCACGGTTCCAGGCGGCGGCACAGCGGCAGGCCTTTTCCAGGACCCATTCGCCGATGCCTACGATCAACCCGGTTTCCTCGGCGATCGGAATGAATTTGTCGGGAGGCACCTGCCCATACTGCGGATGGTTCCAGCGCAACAGGGCTTCGGCGCCGATCAGGCGCCCGCTGGCCAGGTCGATCTGCGGCTGATAGTGCAGCGTCAGCTCGCCGTTGTGCTGTGCATGACGCAGACTGGCCGCCAGGGCCAGTCGCTCTGTGGTCTGTTGGGTCAGGCGCGGCGTATAGAGCTGCACATTGTTCCGTCCGCGCGCCTTGGCGTGGTACATGGCCGAATCGGCGTACTGCAAGAGCTCGTCGATGTTGTCGGCATCTGTCGGGCTGCGGGCGATGCCGAGGCTGCCGGATACGAAGACTTCCCGGCCCTGGATCCGGTAGATCCCCGTAATGGCCTGCAGGACTTTTTTGCCCCGGTTGTCCAAGTCAATTGCGTTGCTGAACCGGGTAAGAACCAGGGCGAACTCGTCACCTCCGAGGCGCGCCACGGTATCGTTGCTGCACACGAAACGCCGCAAGCGCTTGGCGGCTTCCCGCAACAACTCATCGCCTGCCCCGTGGCCCAGAGTATCGTTTACCACCTTGAAGTTATCGAGGTCGAGAATCGCCACCGCGACCTGACGGCCGCTGCGTCCGGCCTGGAGCAACGCTTGCTGCAGGCGCTCTTTGAACAGTTCGCGGTTGGGCAGTTCGGTCAGCGCGTCATAGAAGGCCAGAGCATGCATTCGCTGCTGATAGGCTTTCAGTTCACTGATGTCCTGGACGGTACCGAGCATTTGCAGGGGCGTGCCATCGGCCGCGTATTCGATGCTCAGCTCGGAATGTAGATGCAGATACTGCTCGCCCACCGCGATGCAGTACTCCAGCGCCAAGGATGTGTGGCGCTCGGAGCAGGCTTGGCAGATACGATCGAGGACCCGCCCACGATCCTTGAACACGAGCATGGCGAGGACTTCCTTCTGGGTCGGAGACCAATCGCGAGGCTTGTCGACCATGCGACAGAGTTCCGCCGACAGCCGCAAGGTGCCGAGTCGATTATCCAGCTGCCAGTGGCCGAGGCGGGCCATGGCCTCGGCCTGTTCGAGACGCCGTTCGGTTACCTTGAGAGCGGAGATGTCGCGGGCGATGGTGAGCACGCTGGCGACCTGGCCGTGCTGGTCGAATTCGGGCACCGCCCGGACATGCTGGACGATCTGCTCGCCGTTGGCCTTGGTCCAGGTAGCCTCCACTGCAATGGGCTGGGCGCTATGCAGGATGTTCAGGATGCCCTGGTGATAGCGCCTCGTCACCTCTGCCGGCAGAGGGCTTCTGTGGGTAATGGGCGTGCCCATGATCTCGTCGGTCGGAATGCCGTATAACCGCTCGTAGGCGGGGTTGATGTAGACACGCCGGCCTTCTCGGTCGTAGCGCACGATGACGTCCGGCGAGTTTTCCACCAGGGTGCGGAACTCCTGTTCCCTGATCCGCAGTTCCTGCTCGGTGCGACGCAGTTGGGTGATATCGCGGCCCACGGCCAGCACACTGACCACCTCGCCGCCGGCCACTCGCTCCGGGACGATGCGGATGTGACTGGTGATCAGACCGCCGTCGGCACCAGGCCAAGCCAGTTCGTATTCGTCGGGCTGACCGCTGCGCAGCACCTCCAGCAGCGTTGCTTCGTAGGCGAGTATCTCGGGGGTGTTGGTAACGTGGCTGGGTTTCTTGCCGAGTAAGTCCTTCGTGGAGAACCCGGTCATGCGCGCAAATGCGGGATTGGCATAGGTACGCAGGAGGTTGCGGTCGTAGCGAGCGATGGTGTCAGGGGTATGCTCCGCCAAGGTGCGGAATGCCAACTTGTCGCTCAGCAGTTGCCGTTCATAGCGCTTGCTCGCCGTGACGTCGCGCGTGATGTGCAGGAGACGCGCAATCCCCCCGGCCCCATCGCGCAGGGGGACCAGGCTGTGCAGGAAGTAACGGCGGCCGATGGCCAGGTCGAGTTCGTACTCGGTGTTGAACGGCATGCCGGTAGCGACGCAGGTGTGGCTGTCGGCCGTTATCTGGCGGGCGATGGTCTCAGGCAACAACTCATCCAGGTACCGTCCGAGCAGTTCAGCTCTGTCCAGGCCGAGCAGCCATTCAAACGCCGGATTGGCTTCGTGGATGCGTAAGCGATTGTCGTCGCCGAGTTCGTAAAAAGCCAGGCAATCCGGATTGTTCTCGAATGCCTCATGATAGAGCCGGGCGCAGGTAGCCGCTTGCTCGGCGGGCGGGATGCCGTCGAGCGGGGTGGGGAGAGGTAGCTTTTCGTTCATGTTCGCCACCTTGTTTTGCCGGTGAAGGCGTCATCGCGTGTCATGAGAACTTTCCGGGCCGGGTCTGGTCGATCGGGGCGCCAGGGCTTGTCGATGCATATTGGGGTTTGGTGAATGCTCATGCTCAACGCCTGCCGGTCATGCTGGCGAGGATCGCCGCAGGGATTTCGCCGAGGGGTAGCACACGCTCCACCGCACCCAGCTTGAGCGCTTCCTTGGGCATACCGAAGACCACGCAGCTGTCTTCGTCCTGGGCCAGAGTGCGGGCGCCGGCCTCGCGCATTTCCTTCAGGCCGCGCGCACCGTCGTCGCCCATGCCAGTCATGATGATGCCTAGGGCATTGCCGCCGGCCGCGCGGGCGGTTGAGCGGAACAGCACGTCGACCGAAGGGCGGTGCCGGCTGACCGGCGGGCCGTCGCGAACCTCCACCTGGTACTGGGCGCCGCTGCGCGTGAGCAGCATGTGCCGCCCGCCAGGAGCGATCAGCGCGCGCCCTGGCATTACCCGATCGCCATTGCGTGCCTCGAGCACCTCGATCTGGCACAGCCGATTCAGCCGCTCGGCGAAGGCCGCGGTGAAGCGCTCCGGCATGTGCTGGACGATGACCAGGCCAGGACAAACCCGCGGCAGGCGAGTGAGTATCGCCTCCAGAGCCTGGGTGCCGCCGGTGGAGGTGCCGATGGCCACCAGTGTCTCGGTGGTCTGTGCCATGGCTTGGCTGGTGGCCGGCAGGATGGCGTCGGCGGACAGTTTGACGGCGACCTGGGGCGCCAGGCGGCGCAGGTTGGCCCGCGCCGCGCTCTGGATTGCCTGGACCAGTTCGTCGGCGGCATCGTGGAGGAACTGCTTGAGCCCCAGCTTGGGCTTACTGACTATGCCGACTGCCCCTTCCGCCAGCGCCTGCAGGGTGGTCTGTGCTCCGGCTTCGGTGAGGGTGGAGCAGATCACCACCGGGGTCGGTCGTTCGGCCATCAGCTTTTTCAGGAAAGTGATACCGTCCATGCGCGGCATTTCCACATCCAGCACCAGCACGTCGGGCCACTGGCGTTGCATCTTCTCCAGGGCGAACAGCGGGTCGGCGGCCACTCCGATCACCTCGATCCCCGGGTGCTTGGCGAGCGTGGCCGAGAGCACCTGGCGCACTACGGCGGAGTCGTCGACGATCATCACCTTGATTGGCTTCATGCGCGTTTACCCTGGCGTGCATCCAGTGTGGGCGGAATGTGCTTGAGCGAGATCTGACCACTCCACAGGTCGAAGATCAGATTGCGGTGGCCGACGCCCTCTACATGGGCGCCGCTGCAGGTCAGGCCATGGACCTGCAGCAGTTGCTTGGCGGCGTCGACATTCTTCTTGCCCACGTGGTTGTCCTTTTGTCTGTCAATAGTGGGGAACATGTTGCCGCCGCCGAACAGCTGAATGCGAAACTCCGTGGGCGAGATGCCATGGATGCGGGCTTCGCGCAGCATCAGCTCGATGGCTTCGTCGCCATAGCGGCCGTCCAGTTCATCCGTCGGCGGCTGAGGCCGGGTCGGTAGCATGAAGTGGCACATGCCGCCGATCAGCAGTTTGGGATGCCAGCACACCAGGGACACACAGGACCCCAGCAGGGTGCGGATGCGCGTGTAGCGATCGCCGAAATACAGCTCTCCTGGCTGCAGGAAAATCTCGATGATGCCGTCGGGTTTACGCATGAGGCTTCCGATAGATGGAAGGGGCGACGACTTGCAGCTCGTCGCAGACGCCATTCAGACTCTCAGAATGGCTGACGATGAAGTAGCCGCCCGGCCTCAGCAGCGGCAGCATGCGCCGCAGCACCTGACGCTTGGTCTCAAGGTCGAAATAGATCATCACGTTACGCAGGAAGATCACCTCGAACTCACCCAGCTCGGGCAGTGCTGCGTTCAGGTTGATCTGTTGGAAGCTCATGCGGTTGCGCAGGGCTGGATCGATCAGCAGGGTGCCGGCGTGCTCGCCGACCCCCTTGAGGCAGTATTTGACCAGCAGTGGCCGCGGGATGTCTTCGGCGTCGACCATGCGATACAGGCCGGCGCGGGCCTTTTCCAATACCCGCGTGCTGAGGTCCGAGGCGAGCAGCTCCCAGGGCCGATTACCAAGGGCTTCGGCCAGGGTCATGGCAATGCTGTAGGGTTCCTCGCCGGTGGAGCAGGCGCCGCTCCAGATACGCAGCGTGGAGCAATTGACAAGCTCTGGCAGGATTCGCTCACGGAGGAAACCGAAATGCTTGGGTTCGCGGAAAAAGTAGGTTTCGTTGGTGGTCAACAGGTCCACCGCCATCTGCAGTTCCGCACGCTCGCGCATCAGCAGGCGAAAGTAGTCGCCATAGCTGGACAGGCCTTGCTGGCGGACACGTTTGGCCAGACGGCCGCTGACCAGCGGCTTCTTGGCGTCAGACATGCTGATTCCGGCGATCTCGAAGATCATGCCGCGGAACTGCTGGAACTCCTTATCGGAGAGCACCAGGTTATTCATTCTGTATGGGTCCTTGCAGGTGTTTCATGATGCGGCGTATCTCCGTCAGACGATGAAGTGCTTGACCATGGCATTCAGCTCGCCGGCCAGGCCCGCGAGTTCCCGGCTGGATGCATGGGTCTGGTTCGCCCCGATCGATGTCTGCGCAGAAACATCGCGGATATTGAGCAGGTTGCTGTCGACCTTGCGGGCCACGTGGGATTGCTCTTCGGTGGCGCTGGCAATGCTCAGGTTGCGCTCGTTGATCTGCACGATGGCCTCTGCAATCACGCCTAGCGCGATGCCAGCCTCGCGGGCAACCTCCTGGGTTTTCCTGGTTTTTCCGTTGCTGATCTGCATGGCGCTAAGGGCGCCCTGACTGCCCTTTTGCACCGAGTCAATGATGTTTTCGATCTGCTTGGTCGATTCCTGAGTCCTCTGCGCCAAGGCCCGGACTTCGTCCGCTACCACTGCGAAGCCGCGCCCACTTTCGCCTGCCCTGGCCGCCTCGATCGCGGCGTTCAAGGCCAGCATATTGGTCTGCTCGGCTATACCGCGAATGACATCCAGCGCGGAGGTGATGCCGCCTATCTGTCTCGCCAGGAATTGCAGGGTGTCTGTGGTGTGTTCGATATCGCCGGCCAACGACTCGATGGCACCGACTGTCCGGCCGACGCTCTCCTGGCCCTGGCGGGAGCGTTGGTCGGCAGACTGGGAGACCTGAGAAGCCGAGACGGCATTGCGCGCTACGTCCTCAATCGCTGTGGTCAGTTCGGTGACAGCGGTGACAGCCTGGTCAAGTTCGCCACTCTGTCGACTCAGGCCGCGAGTGGCGCCTTGAGTCACCGTACTCAACTCCCCGGCGGTCGAGGCCAGGCGCTCGGCGGAGTTCATGATTTGTTTGACGGTGCCGCGCAGTCCTTCTTGCATATGCTGCAGCGCGCTCAGCAAACGTGCCGGCTCATCGGTGCCGAGCGAGTCGATCGGATGGCTCAGGTCGCCTCCGGTGATGCGTTCGGCCGCCTTCAAGGCGACGGTCAGTTGCTTGAGCAGCCGTAGCACCATCAACGTTGCCAGCGTAGCGCTGGCCAGCAGCAGCGCCAGCAGACCGGCCGACATCAGGATGATGCTGTGCCGGGCACTGTCGCGCCGCGCTTCAAGCGCCTCGGTGAGGGCGGCCAACGCTGGACGGTTGAAGGCAAACAGGGCGTCGACAGTCTTGGTATAGGCCGCTATATAGTCGGCGACCGGGTAACCGGGTTCACTGGCCGAGATCAGGTGTGTGTCGGTCAGTTTCAGCGTCTGCTCGATCTGCGGACGCAGTGTCGCCAGAGGAGCACTCAACAGGGCATTGAACTCCGGGCTGGCGGCATTGACCTTGGCGAAAGCGCGGGACAGTTTGTCGAAGCTATTCAACGCTTGGGTAGTCAGGCTGCTCAGAGCGGCACGTTGCTCGGGCTGGATCCGCCCTTGCGCCAGGTGCAATGCTCCGGTCGCGCTCAACTGTCCAAGCAATTCGCTGGTCTGCGGCAATTCGACCAAGGCGCCGGTGATCAGGTAGTAGGTTTCGAAGATCGGATCCAGCGACAACTCGAAGTGATCGAGCAGCGAGTCCTCGATTTGAAGACAGGCCGCGATCAACTGGACATGCAGCATCAGGCTTTGAGGGCCGTCGACTGCGGCCTGCGAGATCTTGTTGGCCAGTTCGCGCCATTGCTGGTTCACCTGCCGCAGGGAATCCAGAATACTGGAAGGGACCAGAGACTCGCGCAGCGCACGTTCGGTTTGCTCGAACTCGCGCTCCACCTCGGCCTGCTTTCGCTGCCTCGTTTCGAGTAGCGCTCGGTTGCCGCCCAGCACAGCGGAGGAGAGGCCGCTATGCTGCTGCGTCAGTTGAATAAGCTGGAGCAACTCCTGCACGGGTTGCATGCCGCGAGACTCTTGCACGGCCTGGCGACTTTGACTCAAGGCGCCGAGCACATACAGAGAGGTCGGCGCGGCAATAAGCGCCAGGCACAGCACAGCCAGCAGTGAAAACTTGCCGGGCAAAGATAGACGTTCAAGCGCTTTCATAGGCAGACTCTCGACGCGTTGTCAGGGAACTTGCGGTTTTTGGGCCCGTGGCTTCGCTCAGAGTGAAAAACCTCATCAGTTGCTGCAGCTGTTCGACCTGGCTGCTCATTTCCTCGGCAGTGGCGGCCAGTTCCTCGGAGGCCGAGGCGTTCTGCTGGGTGATCTGGTTAAGCTGGTTCATCGCGGTGTTGATCTGACCGACGCCGGAGGACTGTTCGGCGGATGCGGCGGCGATCTCCTGGACCAGGTCGCTGGTCTTGGCGATGCCGGGAACGATCTCGTCGAGCAGGCTGCCGGCACGCTCGGCCAGGGCCACCGAGCCCTTGGCCACCTCGCCGATTTCCTGGGCGGCGACCTGACTGCGCTCAGCCAGCTTGCGCACCTCGGCGGCGACCACGGCGAAGCCCTTGCCATGCTCGCCGGCGCGGGCGGCCTCGATGGCGGCGTTGAGCGCGAGCAGGTTGGTCTGGTAGGCGATGTCGTCGATGATGCCGATCTTATCCGCGATGCTCTTCATCGCGGTGACCGTGTCCTTGACCGCCGCGCCGCCTTCAACGGCCTGCTTGGCGGCGTTGCCAGCCATGCCGTCGGTGACTCGGGCGTTCTCGGTGTTCTGTTCGATGGAGGCAGACATCTGCTCGACCGAGGCCGAGGTTTCCTCGACGCTGGCGGCCTGTTCGCTGGAGGCCTGGCTCATCGATTGGGCGGTGGACGAAACCTCCTCCGAGGCGCTGGTCAGGGCATTGGCCGCGCCGCGCACTTCGCCGATGATGCGATTGAGCTGCCCGGCCGTGTCCTGCATGGACTGCAACAGCTCTCCTAGCTCATCGTTGGCCCGGTACTCCACCTGGAAACCCAGATTGCCAGCGGCCAGATGCCGAGCGCTGTTCATAGCGGCCCGCAGGCCCTTGCCCAGACTGCGAATGACCCCGATAGCGAGGGCTATGACGCCGAGCAGACCGGCCAGCCCCAACACCACGGAGAAGTTGCGCATGTCAACGAAGCGAGCCTCGGCAACGGCGATCGCCTGGGCTGCCTGCTGTTGCGCACGGGTTTCGATTTGCGCGACGAGGGCCTGAAACGCATCGCTGGTCGAGCGGTCGATGCCCTGGACTTGACGGTCGACGAGTTGCCCCGGATTCATCGCCTGCGCATCGAAGCTGTCCAGGGCTGTGCGATAACGCCGCCCCAACTCAGTATGGTGCTCGATCAGGTTCGCGACCTCGCTGCTATCGTGACCTTGCGTTTGCATCTGTTCCCGCACCTTGCCCAGCAGCGCTTGCACCCTGCCTTCTTCGTCGCCGAAGTGTGTCCGGTATTTTTTGAAACTTTGCGGGTCCTGGCCGCGCAGGAGGATGTTCTTCCACTCCTGCACCTGAGTCTTGAAATGGCTATGGGCCGTTTCGATGTCGATCAGCATGCGGGCCTGCTTGTCGAACTCGTCGAGGCTGCCGACCAGAGTGTTCTTGAGTCCCTGCATCTGGTACAGGGCGGTGGCACCGACAAGCAGCAACAGCAGACTGCTGACGCTGGCCAGCAGGAGAAGGCGTTGGCGAATGCTCATGTCGGGATGTTTTCCTGTGCTACCGATTGGACTGCCGAGCGCAGCACGACGAATTCATTCGCCGAAACCCCTCGCTCGATGTCGAGCAAGGTGACCGTATGGTTGTTGACCGTGACCGAGCCTAGGGTGAAGTCATTGCGGATCTTGCTGTCGGAGGACGCTGGCGGTCCGATTTCCACGAGGGGGATTTCCAGTACTTTGCCGACCGCGTCGACCACCACGCCGATCATTTGCATACGATTGCCACTGGTCACTTCGAGGATGACGATACTGGTGCCCGAGCCAACCTTGATGGGCTGTCCACCAAGGTGTGCGCCCAGGTCGATCACCGGCACCAGCGCATTGCGCAACCTGATCGCCCGGCGGAGCTTCGTCGGCATGCTCGGCATGCTCGGCTTGCTGATGAGTTGAGAGGCCTCGACGATGGCGTAGACGCTCAACGTGCTCATCGCGAAACGCTCGTCGCCGAGAGTGAAGGAAAGGTAGTGCCTGTTTGGTGTTGTGTTGTCAGATGCCGAAAGCGGGCCGATGGGAATATGGTTAAGGGTCTGCCTTTTTTCATGTAGGCGAGAGGTAAGCTCGGCCATTATCCGCATCTTGGCGGCGAGTTCGGTGAGGGCCTTGTCACGAGTGACGTGACGTGTCGCTTCGATGACAGAGCTGAGCTCCAGCAAATGGGTCTGGGAAACAGTTTCTTCGCGTGTATCGACCGGCTTGTCGAAGCGCTCTGTCGCGATCGCCGAGTCCCGGCTTCCATCGCAATCCTGTAAGCACAGAAGCGCTTGCCCCGTTGCACTGGAAGCCGCTTGGCCAGATGTCTGCTCGGCTATCAAGGTGGTAGCCGTGGAACTGCGCAGAACCGCAGAGATGACGCTGAGCTGCTCGATCGCATTTCGCTTGAGCCGCTCCAGCTCGTCGGGTTCAACCTCGGCAAGCGGCTCGATGGGAGCGCTCGGCTTAGCGTTGATGCGCGGGTTGCCCCGGTAGTGAATGCCCAAGGCGACAAGCATCACGATGCCGGGGGCTACGGCCAGCAACAACCAGAACGATAGATCACTCATATCGATTGAAGTAGCCGCGCCAGCTGCTACGCCAAAAGACAGCAGCAATACCAGGAGCAGGACGATATTCATGCCGGGCGACTCCCCTGCTCCGTGGCTGGAGGGGTCAAGTCTGCGACTTCATCCACCGCATGAGCTGAGCCTGTATTGCCAGGGATACGGGCCCGGGCGCGCGCAAGACTATTGCAGGTTTGCATCTCGATCAGCTGGCCCATCGCATCACTCCTGAAAGCGCACGAAGCCGGCCGGCACGGCCATGTCCGGACGGCCACCGGTCTTGCCGCGAGCGACCGACGGCTGGCCGGCGCTCGTCGTGGCGCGTTGCCCGGATGGGGCGCTGGCGTGTTCGGTTGCGTTATGGCCGGCGAGAGTGAAAAACCTCATCAGTTGCTGCAGCTGTTCGGCCTGGCCGCTCATTTCTTCGGCGGTGACGGCCAGCTCTTCGGATGAGATGGCGTTCTGTTGGGTGATCCGGTTGAACTGGTTCATCGCCGTGTTGATCTGGCCGACGTCGGCGGACTGCTCGGCAGAGGCTGCGGCGATCTCCTGGACCAGGTCGCTGGTCTTGGCGATGCCGGGGACGATCTCGTCGAGCAGGCCACCGGCGCGTTCGGCCAGCGCCACCGACCCCTTGGCCACCTCGCCGATTTCCTGGGCCGCGACCTGGCTGCGCTCGGCCAGCTTGCGCACCTCGGCGGCGACCACGGCGAAACCCTTACCGTGCTCGCCGGCACGGGCGGCTTCGATGGAGGCGTTAAGGGCGAGCAGGTTGGTCTGATAGGCGATGTCGTCGATGATGCCGATCTTCTCCGCGATGCTCTTCATCGCGGTGACCGTGTCCTTGACCGCTTCGCCGCCTTCGACGGCCTGCTTGGCGGCACTGCCGGCGATACCGTCGGTGATCCGCGCGTTCCCGGTGTTTTGGGTAATGGATACGGACATCTGCTCCACCGAGGCGGAAGTCTCCTCGACGCTGGTGGCCTGTTCGCTGGCGGCGTGGCTCATGGAATGAGCCGTGGAACTGACCTTTGCGGATGCCAACGACAGGCTGTTGGCCGCACCGCGTACCTCGCCGATGATCTGCGCCAGTTTCTCGGCCATGGCCTTCATCGCCAACACGAACTGGCCGACCTCGTCGTTCGAGGTCGCTTCCAGCCTGACGGTGAAGTCGCCCTTGGCCAAGCGTTGCGCCGCCTGCGATGCATTGCGGATGTTGCCGGTCAAGGCGCGAGTCAGCACCAGGGCCATCAGCGCGGCGATGCCGATGGCGAGCAGCGTGGCGACCAGCATAGCGCGGCGGATGATGGCGACTTCGTTGCGCTGCGCAGTCAATGCCTGCTCCATCGACTGTTCTTCACGCTCGATGCCAGTGGTGATGGCATCGACATACTGCTGTCGCAGGGGCATGGTCTCGGACATCAGCTTCGCGCGGGCGGCAGCCGGCTCTCCGGTCGACAGCAGCTCGAGCGCCGCCGTGCTGCTGTCGATGTATTGCTTGCGTGCCGCCAGTACCTTGGTCAGCGAGAGTTTGCCCTCGGGGGTGGTCAGCATACGCTCGGCAAGTTCGGTGTAGTACTTACTCTTTGTCACCGCCTTAGCGGTTATGCGCTTGATCTCCGCGCGGATCTGCGTGGGGTCGTCAAGGTACATAGTCGCCAGTACGTCTTGCGCGTTATCGTTGATCAGGTTGATCACGCTTTGCGAGAGTTTGACCTTGGGCCACAGCTCATGCGTCAAGGAGTCGGCGTGCTGGTCGACCTTGACCAGCCCCATCCAACTGATGACCGCACATAGAGCGATTAGCAACACCAGCAAAGCGTAGCTGCCGCCGAGCTTGGTGCCCAACGTCAGATCCTGAAAGTACTTCATTGTGGATGATCACCTTGAGTAGAGGAAAACTGCTGCTCACACGTCGACCAAGTGGTCTCCCGACACGTCGCTCAAGGCCGCGAGTTCATCCACCGACAGCACCCGGCCGATATCCAGAAGGATGACGAAGCGGCCACCGACCTTGCCCATGCCCTGGATGAAATCGGTGCGGATATGCGCGCCGAAGGCCGGCGGCGGTTCGATATCCGCCGGGGCGATTTCCAGCACCTCGTTCACCGCGTCGACTAGCACACCGATCACCTGTTGCTCGTCGGCATGGTCCACCTCGAGGATGACGATGCACGTGCGCCGGCCGACCTCGGTGTGCCGGCCGCCGAAGCGCGCACCAAGGTCGATTACCGGCACCACCGCGCCACGTAGGTTGATCACCCCGCGGATGCTTGGCGGCATCATTGGCACGCCGGTGAGCTGGCCGTACTCGATGATCTCCTTGACGCTGAGTGTGCCCACGGCAAACGGTTCGCCGGCGAGGCTGAAGGTCAGGTATTGCCGAGTTTCCGGCGCGCTGCCGGGGTTTTCCATCTTGATCAACTGGCCCATGGCATCACTCCTGAAAGCGCACGAAGCCGGCCGGGACGGCCGAGCCGCGAGTATCAGCCACCCGACTGAGGGCGGGCAGGGTCGCAACTGCCTTGGATCTGGCAGAAGCAGCGGGAGGGGTACCACGATCACTTTCACCGTGGCTCGTGAGGCTGAAGAAACTCATCAGCTGTTGCAGCTGCTCGGCCTGGCCGCTCATTTCCTCGGCGGTGGCGGCCAGCTCCTCGGAGGCCGAGGCGTTCTGCTGGGTGATCTGATTAAGATGGTTCATCGCGGTGTTGATCTGACCGACGCCGGAGGACTGCTCGGCGGATGCGGCGGCGATCTCCTGGACCAGGTCGCTGGTCTTGGCGATGCCGGGGACGATCTCGTCGAGCAGGCTGCCGGCACGCTCGGCCAGGGCCACCGAGCCCTTGGCCACCTCGCCGATTTCCTGGGCGGCGATCTGGCTGCGCTCAGCCAGCTTGCGCACCTCGGCGGCGACCACGGCGAAGCCCTTGCCGTGCTCGCCAGCGCGGGCGGCCTCGATGGCGGCGTTGAGGGCGAGCAAGTTGGTCTGGTAAGCGATGTCGTCGATGATGCCGATCTTCTCCGCGATGCTCTTCATCGCTCTGACCGTGTCCTTGACCGCTTCGCCGCCTTCGACGGCTTGTTTGGCGGCGTTGCCGGCCATGCTGTCGGTGACCCGGGCGTTTTCAGTGTTCTGTTCGATAGAGGCGGACATCTGCTCGACCGAGGCAGAGGTTTCCTCGACGCTGGCGGCCTGTTCGCTGGAGGCGTGGCTCATCGATTGAGCAGTGGCGGAGACTTCCTCGGAGGCGCTGGTCAGGGCATTGGCTGAGCCGCGTACCTCGCCGATGATCTGCGAGAGTTTCTCGACCATGCTCTTCATGGCGGCGAGCATGCTGCCGGTATCGTTGTGATGCAATGGAATCGTCACGCTGAGGTCGCCTTCGGCAATACGCCGCGAAATGTCGGCGGCGAATTGCGGTTCACCGCCCAACTGGCGAATGAGGCTGCGGGTAATCCAGATTGCCAGGCCAACGCCGATGACCAACGCCACGCCGAGCAGGGTGAAGGAAAGAAAACGAGTCTGGTCGTATTCGGCTTGTTCCTGTTTATCGTTATCGGCGAAAGACGCTTCCTGCAGCTCGATCATGTCGTTGAGAAGCTTCGCGTATTCTGTTTGTGCCCGCTCCAGGTCACCATAAAGTAGCTCAGTAGCCTGATCGTTCATGTTGGCCGATGCCAGCTCGACCAGGCGGTCCACGATCCGGGCATAGCTCGCACCGGTGCTTTGTATATTCTTGAACAGGTCTTGCTCTTGCCGGTTGTCCAGCAGCTTCTCCAGAGCGTCCATCCGTGCAGACTGCTCCTGGCGGATCGTCTGGTATCGGTCGCGAAGCTGTTTCAGTTGCTGTTCGTCGGTCTTGAGAATCAGGTCGCGGAGCGTGGCGCTGGTATCGTTCAGGCCGCTGCTGATGTCGTTGCTGACCTGGACCTTCGGATAGGCATTGTCAGTGATGTCGTCCACGATCATGTGCACGTTAAAAAGACCGCTCATGCTGGTGATGGCCAGCGTCAGCATCATCAGGAGCACGACTGCGTATCCCAAACCGAGTTTAGTGCCGACCCTCATACTGGAAAAAATGCTCATCATAGGGTTCTCTTTTGTTGGATAGTTGAGGGGGATTTGCGCATAAAGTGGAGATTTACGATCGCCAACTGTCGGCGATGGTCCGCTGTCTCTTGCCGACGACCTGTTTGACCAGCCCTGAGACGTCCAGAATCAGTGCCACCTCACCACTGCCGAGGATGGTGAAACCGCCAACCCCGCCGATCTGGCCGAAGACCTTGCCGAGCGGTTTGATCACGGTCTGGAATTCGCCCATCAGGTGATCCACCACCAGGCCGGCACGCTGCCCGGCGAACTGCACCACCACCACGTTTTCCCGGCGCGGTGCAGTGCCCACGTAGTTGAACAACTCGCGCAGGCGGATAAACGGCAGCACCTCGCCGCGCAGGTTGAGGTAGTCGAGCCCGTCGTTGGCGGGCAGCTCGATGCATTCCACCACCATGTCCTGAGGGATCACGTAGCTGACGCTGCCGACGCCAACCATGAAGCCGTCGATGATCGCCAGGGTCAACGGCAGGCGGATACGCAGAGTGGTGCCCTGCCCCTCCACGCTGTTCAGTTCGACGCTGCCGCGCAGGGCGGTGATGTTGCGCTTGACCACATCCATGCCGACACCGCGGCCGGAGAGATTGCTGACCTGCTCGGCGGTGGAGAAACCGGGTTCGAAGATCAGCTTGAAAATATCCTGGTCGCTGAGGCTCTGCCCTTCGCTGACCAGGCCTCTCTCGACGGCCTTACGCAGGATCCTAGCCTTGTTCAAGCCAGCGCCGTCGTCAGCGACCTCGATGACAATGCTGCCTGCGTCGTGGAAAGCATTCAGGCGCAGCTGCCCTTGGGCTGGTTTGCCCTGACTCCGGCGCACTTCGGCGAATTCGATGCCGTGGTCCATGGCGTTGCGCACCAGGTGTGTGAGCGGATCGCCGATCCGTTCCACTACGGTCTTGTCCAGCTCGGTCTCGCCACCGCTGATTTCCAGTCGGATATCCTTGCCCAACTCCTTGGAAACATCGCGCACCACCCGCTGGAAACGGTTGAAGGTCGAACCGATCTGCACCATGCGCAGGGTCAGTGCCGAGTCGCGAACCTCTTCCACCAAGCGCGCCAGGACCGCCGTGGCTTCAATCAACTCACTGGCACCGGCGTTCTGGGCGGCGAGATTGGCGCCGGCGCCAGCGATGATCAGCTCGCCGATCAGGTTGATCAGTTGGTCGAGCTTGCCGGCATCGACGCGGATCAGGCTGTTCTCCGCATTGCGGTTCTCTTTGATCTGCGGTTGCTTTTTTACCGCATCTTCGATCTCCGGGGCGTGAACGATTGGCTGTTCCACCACCTGGCCGATTAGCTGCTGTTGCTGCTGTTGCTGCTGGGGGGACTGGTCGCGCAGTACATCGTTCTGTTCCGAGGTGGTGAGGGTGCCACAGCGTATGAGGAGGATTTCCCCCATACGTAGACTCTCTTGTGGCAGCTCCCGAATCAATTGCCGGTATTCGTCGGTCTTGCTGTGCGGCGGAAGAATGTGCACCTGGCTGTCTTCGCGGATGAACTCGAAGGCACCCTCAATGGTGGCCTTGTCGGCATCGCTATGAAAGCCGATCTCGAAGCCCAGGTAGCAGCTTTCCGGGTCCATCTCCGCCCCTTGTGGCAGGTTGTCGCTGAGGGTAACGATGTTGCAGATTTGCCCCAGGGTGGACAGGTAACGAATGAACGCCAGCGGGTCCATGCCGTTGCGCAGCAGGTCACGACCGAAGCGCAGGGAAATATGCCAGTGATCGGCTTCCTCCGTGCCACCGCCGCTGCGCTGGATGCCCAAGCCTTGTTCGACGGGCAGCAAGGTTCGCTCCGCAAGGGAGTCGTCCGGCGCCGATTCAGGAACGTCATCCAACAGTCCACGCAGCCAGTTGAGCAGATTGGCACCATTACGCTGCACGGTTTTCTCTGCCACCTTGTTGTCAGCGGCCAGTTTCACCAACACGCCGATGTGGTCGCAGACCTTCAGGAACAGCGCCGTCAACTCTTCGCTGAAGTGCAACTGCTTGTCGCGAACGCGATCCAGCACACTTTCCGCCACATGAGTGAAGGCGACGATATCGTCCAGACCGAAGAGGCCGGCAGAACCCTTGATGGTGTGGGCAGCGCGAAAAATCGCGTTGATCGTGTCGGGGTCGTCCGGGGCCAACTCAATCTGCAGCAGAGCATCCTCCATCTGCTGCAGCAATTCGAGACTCTCGACGATGAAGGTCTGTTGGGCGTCATCCAGGTTCATGGCCACTGCCTTTTCAAAATTGCTTGGATTGCAGCAGGATGGAGTCGCCGAAGAAGGCGGCCATGCCGCACAGCTCGAACACTTCCAGTACCGCTGGGCTGTGGTTGCTAAGCCGCAATTGCTGGCTACGGGTGGTCGCTGCTTTCTTGACCATGATCAGCAGTTGCAACCCTGCCATATCCAGCTCCTGCACCGCCCCCAGATCCAGTTCGAGATTGCCGCCCTGGCCGATCAGATCGTCCAGCCGCTTCTTCCATTCGGTTGCGGTGTAGATGCTCAGCTCGCCTTCAATGGCGATGCGCTGATGAGCGTCGGTATTCATTGGCTTCTCTCTAGTCGATATCTATGGCTGTCGCATCTGGCACAGCTCTGGGACAGGTTGCTCTTAGGGCCTCCCTAGAGGTGTTTACGGCAGAACGAGTTTGGAAACCGCGGTGAGCATCTGCGCCGGCTGGAAGGGTTTGACTACCCAGGCCTTGGCCCCGGCCGCCTGGCCTTCCTGCTTCTTGGCGTCGCTCACTTCGGTAGTGAGCATGATCACCGGGGTGAACTTGTAGGCCGGCAACTGCTTGGCCGCGCGGACGAAGGAAAGTCCGTCCATGTTCGGCATGTTGACGTCGCTGATGATCAAGTGCAGCTTGCGGCCGTCGAGCTTGCTCAGGGCGTCCTTGCCGTCGCAGGCTTCGACGGTCTCGTAGCCGGCGCTTTTCAGGGCGATGCTGACGACCTGGCGCAGGGAGGCTGAGTCGTCGACGATCATGATGGTCTTGGCCATTGGGGGCTCCTAGAAGAAGGTGATTTCGGATTCATTGCTGAGTGCGCCCTGGGCGCCGCCCCGGTGCACGTCATGCAGCTCGGGCATGGTGTAGGTGCGGGCCAGTTGCTCGAGCCAGACCTCGGCGTCGAGCGGTGTCGGGATATGGCCGGCGGCGCTGTCCCGTTGCCCTTGAGCAAGGCTCTGGTGCAGCTTTTCCAGGTCGTCGCGGACCAGGCTCAGCACCTGGCTGACGCGGTCCTGAAACTGCAGACCAACCAGCACCTGGGCGATTTCCTGGCCGACGGACTGGCTCTCCTTGCGCAACTCGCGGGAGGAGTCGAGGAGAGTGGTGGTGGCGCCGCGAAAGCGTTGGATCACCTGTTCGATCACCTGGCCGGAATTGCTCACCATGGCTTCGTCCTGCTTGGCATACCGGCGGGAGATCGCCAAGGTGCTGGCGATAGCCGCATTCACCGTGTCCACGGTCTCACCGATGCGCTTGCCGGTTTCCCCAGAGAGGCTGGAGAGCTTGCGGATTTCATCCGCCACCACGGCGAAGCCGCGACCTACCTCGCCAGCGCGGGCGGCCTCGATGGCGGCATTGAGGGCGACCAGGTTGGTTTGCTTGGCGATATTGCCGACATCCTGGGCCATCGTCTGCAGTTGTTCGGTGAGGCTGGAGAGTGCCATCACCTCATGCAGCAGCATCTCCTTGGTAGCCAGGGCGGCACGTAGCGAGGTGACAATGGCATCCAGTTCGTGCTGGCTGGTGCCTAACATCGCGACCAGTCCGCCATCCGCAGCGGTGCCGTCCTGTGTGGCCGCTACGGCGAAATGGACACGCTGGGATATATCGGCGAAGCGCGCGGCCAGCGCGGTAATAGCTTCTTCGGTTTGGCTGCGGGCGACTTCGATCTGCCCCGCCCAGACCGGCAGCACACCGCGGCACACCGGTTCCAGACCGCAGCGGCAGGTGGGCTGGTTGTCCCGTTCCCTGACCGCTTGCTGTTCTTTGCCGGCTGATTGCTGAGCGTGGCGCAGGGTACGGTTGTGCGAGTGGTAGTAAAGGGCTGCAGCCGTGCCCAGTGCCATGAGCAAAGCAGCAAGCCCGGCAGCTTGGATGTCCAGCCCTCCCGCCACCAGTACGCAGGCGGCGCCTAGAACTGCCAGGGCCAGGAAAGCCACTGACGCTCCTGATGATGAGGGGCTAGGGGAGTCGATTGTTACGCTCAATGTGGATGCTCCATCCGGTGACCGGAGTTGTTGGCAGATGCCGGTGCCGGTAGTCCTGCGTCGAAAAAACTGGCTGCAAAATGCCAGCAGTTCATGATGCAGGCCATGCGTAGCGGTCGGCCATCGGGATATACTGGTTTTTAGGTAGGCATGCTGGTGGTATAGATAGGTATCGCCCTACCTCGTATCCCGCGAAGTTTTGCGTCCATAGGTGCCCAGCCCGCAGACAGATATGCGCCTGGCTCCGTCCGGCTACTGTATGGCTGTAGGGGAAAGCATCAGGAGGGTGAGGCAGTGTGCTTGGCCGCACCCCAATTGCCGACGACAAATAGATATGTCACGCCGGGCATAAATCACGCTTTGTCCGGCGACTACAGGCCATAGATCACGGTTTTCGAACCGCTGGGCCATGGCATCACTCCTGAAAACGCACGAAGCCGGCCGGCACGGCCGAGTCCCGGGGGATGCGGGCTGCCTTGACGAGGGTGAGCTCGGACTGGTTCACGGTCGGCTTGGCCCGGGTGGTGGTTGTGTTGCGTTCGCTTTCGCCATTGCTGGCGAGGGTGAAGAAGTCCATCAGTCGCTGCAGTTGCTCGGCCTGGCCGCTCATTTCCTCGGCGGTGGCGGCCAGCTCCTCGGAGGCCGAGGCGTTCTGCTGGGTGATCTGGTTAAGCTGGTTCATTGCCATGTTGATCTGGCCGACGCCGGAGGACTGCTCTTCGGAGGCGGCGGCAATCTCCTGCACCAGGTCGCTGGTCTTGGCGATGCCGGGGACGATCTCGTCGAGCAGGCCGCCGGCGCGTTCGGCCAAGTCCACCGAGCTCTTGGCCACCTCGCCGATTTCCTGGGCGGCGATCTGACTGCGCTCGGCCAGCTTGCGCACCTCAGTGGCGACCACGGCGAAGCCCTTGCCGTGCTCACCGGCGCGGGCGGCCTCGATGGCGGCGTTGAGGGCGAGCAAGTTGGTCTGGTAAGCGATGTCGTCGATGATGCCGATCTTCTCGGCGATGCTCTTCATCGCACTGACCGTGTCCTTGACCGCCGCGCCGCCTTCGACGGCCTGCCTGGCGGCGTTGCCGGCCATGCCGTCGGTGACCCGGGCGTTCTCGGTGTTCTGTTCGATGGAGGCAGACATCTGCTCGACCGAGGCCGAGGTTTCCTCGACGCTGGCGGCCTGTTCGCTGGAGACCTGGCTCATTGATTGGGCGGTAACGGAGACTTCCTCGGAGGCGCTGGTCAGGGCATTGGCTGAACTGCGTACCTCGCCGATGATTTGTGCCAGCTTCTCCACCATACCCTTCATGGTGGCGAGCAGGCTGTCTTTGTCACCCTTGCGCAATGGAATCGCTACGCTGAGGTCGCCTTCGGCGATACGCCGCGAGATGTCGGCGGCGAATTGCGGCTCGCCACCTAATTGGCGCATCAGGTTGCGTGCCAGCAGCAAGCCCATCGTTAGCACCACCACTAATGTCAGCAAGGCAATCAAGGACGATCCCAGCAGGGCGCTTTCACGTATTTGCACCGAGTCGACCACCAATTTGTGGGACTGCTCGATATTGAATTGCTTGTGTGAATCGAGCGCCGCCTCCACCGCTTGGGCGCCGGGCGTCACCTCTGTCAGCATGCTCTCGACAGCCTGTGAGACCAGACCTGCGCGGACGAGGGCCAGTGCTTTGTCCAGTGCAGGGAATAGATGCTCGGTGAGCGCCTGTTTGTCTGCAGCCAACAACGTGTGGTCTTCGCTATTGCTAATCAGGGCTTCGTAGCGTTGTAGGCTGTCGAGCAGATCGTCACGACCGGTCTGGATTGACGCTTCGAGCTTGCTTACCCGTGCCGGGTCGGTATTCAGCAAATAACGGTCGAGACGTACCCGGGTATCGGTCAGGGCATGCGCTGCCTCATCGAGCATGATCATGCTGGGCATAATCTTGACGTTGACATGATTGACGCTCTCATAGATGCGGTTCATCTGGTGAAGAGCGCTCCCCGCCAGGCACAGCAAACCGAGGGCAGCGGTGAAAATCAGCAGGTATAGGCGACGCGCGACTGTCATGTGTGATCCTGGGATAGTGAATGGTTGGTGCAGGATAGGTAAGGGGTTCATGCCCCCTCCTGCCGGGGTAACGGAGTTGGTTGTTGCCTCGATGCGGATTAATCGGCGCCGATACATGTCTACGCTGGCGGTTTTCCGTCGAAAGCTGGCGACAAAGTGCATCATGCAGACCATGCGAAGTGCTCGTCCATCGGCTTATGCTGGTTTTTACAAGGAATCCCCCTACCCATCGGTAGGGGACACTCCCTTTGGTGGCCCCCCTGGGTTGGCCGTACGCAGTTTTACTACGTAGGGGGCTCAGGTTGCGCCCGGCATGCCGGGGCTGCGCGCAATGAGGAAGGGATGCAACGTGGTCGTGCGTGGTTGCTAGCGTTTGGGTGGTGCGTGGTGCCTGGCATAGATCACGGCTTGCTCGACAGACGCGGACCATAGGTCACGGTTTTTCGAACAGGTGGCGATAGCGTCGACCCAGGTGCTCGCGGCTTATTTGCAGGTGCCGGGCCACGGCGCTCAGGCTGATGCGCTGCCCGGATTTGCGCAATGCCGCAATGCTGGCACGGATGCGCGCCTCGGTGGCTTCGACCCGGACTCTGTGGGTGTGGTAGGCGCCTTCGCGCATGCTGTCGATGAAGGGGGTGGGTTCCTGGCGGGCGGCAGCCAGTGTCCGCGGCGACAGCCAGAGGCTTTCCTGGCGGCGGCCACGTTGCGGGGAAATATAGGCGGGTACGTTGTAATCGACGCGCTGCCAGCCGACCTCTTCCAGAGGTTGGTAGGTGTCGCACTGGTAACCGGACAGCACCACCATGCCTTTGACCTCAAGAATGGTCTCAACCAGGCGCTGGTGTTCGCCAAGCGCCAGTTCATGCCGGTAACCGCCGCCGACCCGGGTAGAGGCGACATAGGGTGGGTCAAGATAGAACAGGGTCCGGCTGGCATCGTAACGGGCTATCACATGGGACCAGTCGTCGGCTTCGATCTGTACGCTACGCAGTCGCTGATGAATGGCCGGCAGGCGCTCGACACCGGACAGCCAGCGACGCACCGCCGACGACATGCCGCTTTGGGCATCCTCGATGCAGTAGCTCCAGCGTCGGCCCATACCGCTGTGGGATTGGCGTTGGCGGACGATGAAGCGCCGCGCTGCTTCCACCGGATCAGTGGTTGCTTGCTGGGCCAGCTCGAACTCCGCGCGGGAGTAGAGCGTGGCTTCGCAGGCCGTTTTCAGGCGTTGGTAGGTGGCCGGCTCGCGCAGGATAGAAAAGAGATTGAGCAGTTCGCGATCGATATCGTTGTAGACCTCAACTTTCGCTGCGGGCTTTCCTAGCAGTACCGCGGCGCTGCCGCCGAAAGGCTCGACATAGGTGTGGTGGGGAGGGAAATGGCGGATGATCCGGGTGGCCAGCTTGGCCTTGCCGCCGAACCAGGTGATGGGGGGGGAAATGCTCATGCTATGGGGCTATCGCAATGGAGTGGGAAGCTGTGTGCGCCGTCTCGCGCCTGCCGATTCGTGGAAATGATCGCGAATGTTTTGTGTGGGGGCCGAGGTCCTGTCACTCGATAAGCCGTTGGCTCAAGGCATAGCGGACGATCTCGGCATTACTGGAAAAGCCCATCTTCTCCATCAGCCGTGCCTTGTGGGTGCTGACAGTCTTGTGGCTGATGGTCAGCGTCTCGGCGATCCGGGTCACGCTGTCGCCACGGGCGAACAGGCGCAGAATTTGGAACTCGCGTTCGGTAAGGGAGTGCTGATGGGGCTGCCGTTGCAGTCCGCTGGCTTCTAGGGCTATGCGTTCGGCTATTTGCGGGTCGATGAATCGCGCACCGGAGGCTACGCGGCGGATCGCGTTAAGCAGGGTCTCGAGTGAGCACATCTTGCACAGGTAGCCAGCGGCTCCGGCCTTGAGTGTGTGCTGAGCGATCTGCGGCTCGTTATGCATGCTCAGCACCAGTATTTTCTGGTTGGGATGCTGGGCGTGGATGCGTGCCACCAGATCTTCGCCGCTGAGTCCGGGCATGTTCATATCGAGCAGCAGCAGGTCGATATCGCCCTGGCGCAACCGCTCCAGTGCTATGACGCCGTTCTCGGCTTCGGCGACTACCCGTAGGTCGTCGGACAGGGTGAACAGCTGTTTCAACCCCTCGCGCATGATGGCGTGGTCATCGGCGATCAGCAGGCGGATTTTTTTGGGCATAGATTATGGATGCATTGGCTAAGCGAACCGGGTGGGCGATAAGGGGGGAGTTCCGGTAGCCAAAGCTGACCTGAAGCTGGAGTGAGAGTGGCATGTTGCTAGTAGGCTGGCTATCGGGGAGTGCTGGTTTTTTGGTAGGCTATTGCTGCTATTTGGTAGGCTAATGACTACTTACGTGCCTGTAACGGGATAGGTAGAAAGACGCAGGGCTCACCGCGGGTCAGCGACGAAGCGTGCACCAGCAGACCACTTGCGCATTGCGTCTATGCCGACTGTGCCTGGTCAGGGCATCCACCAGACTTGTGCAAGGTCGAGTGGTGTTGTCATACCCGGCGCTGAACGTCTGTAACAGACTGTGCAGGCGTGCTTGCCATCTGCTCCGGGCTCCTGAGGGGTTACAGAATATTGGCCAGCACGGTCTGATTACGGCCCTGGGCCTTGGCGCTGTAGAGGGCCTGATCGGCTTGCTTGAGCAGGTCTTCTGCCGTCCGCTCCTCCGTGAGGGCCATGACGGCTACGCCAATGCTCGCTGTAACGAAGCCGAACGGCGACATCGCATGCGGCAGCGCCATTTTTTCCAACGCATGGCAAAGCGTCTGGGCATGCTGTAGGGCCTTGTCGGCGTTGGATGTTGGAGTGATGAGTACAAACTCCTCCCCGCCGTAGCGCGCCACCAGATCGCCCGCCCGCAGGGCATGGGCTTTCAGCGTTCTGGCGACGCTTCGCAGGCAATCGTCACCGGCCTGGTGCCCGTAGTGATCGTTATATTTCTTGAAGTAGTCCAGATCGATCAGCATCAGCGACAAAAGTGTTCCCGCGCGCAACGAGCGATGCCATTCGTTGACCAGCGCTTCATCGAAGTGGCGGCGGTTGGCAATGCCTGTCAAGCCATCGGTGGTGCTCAGCACCGTTAATTGGCGGTTGGCTTCTTCGAGCGCGGCAGTGCGCTCCTGCACTTTGAGTTCAAACTGCTCATGCGCGTCCTGGATCCGGTCCGCCATATTTGCAAAGTCGCGGGCCAGCTCACCAATTTCGTCCGTGGACTGGGTCGGCAGGGTGTCATGGCCCAGGCGCTCATTGGACAAACCGAGCAGCCGCGTCGCCTGGATCAGCCGGGACAGCGGAATGGCCACCTGCTTCTGCAGAATGGAGCGCAGGATGAAGATTTCCACCAGCAGGGTGAGCAGCCCGAGAGCGATCACGATGGTCAGGTTGCTCAAAATGGCCGGGCTCATCAGCGCTCGGGGGTAGTGGACTGCGAGCACCCAGGGCGTACCGGGAATGATACCCATCGCGACGATGTCGTCGCGTGTCTGCACCACCATCGCTTTGCCAGGCATCAGAGAGGGAACGGCTTTTAGCAGCGGGTAGTCTTGGGTAATCTTGAGCGACTGGATGGACGCCTTGCCTTCGCTGCTTTTGACCTGGTCCATGAAGTCGGGATGGTAGACCAGCGTGCCTTCGCCATCGGCTATGAACATGGTGCTGTGCGCTCCCTGCACGAAGGTCCTGGCGGTGCGTTTCATGAGTTCATCCAGCAGCAAATCGACACAGACCAGGATGTGGTGCTTGCCGGAGGCATCAGCCACGTCGGGTGTGGCGATGGTTGTCATCCAAGCGTTGTTGGAGAAATCCCAATACATACGGGTAAACAGCGTTTCGTTACTTGCCATAGCGAAGCCGCGCTCATAAAACTCATAGGTTTCGAGTTTGAGGGCATCCGGGCCCGAGTAGGTAAACACCTTGGCGATATCCGCTTCCTGATAGATGGGGAAGCCTTTTTCAGGCAGCACGCCATAGAAATTAAACAGCCGCCCCTTGGCGCTGGAGCCGTATTTGTGGGACAGGATGTAAGACAGGGCAAACCGTGCCTTGATGTCATCGTTTGGTGGAATATCGGGCGCGTAGGTGGCCGACACCCCGGCGAAACGGCGACCGTCGGCAAGTGGTTTTCCTTCGAACAGCATCGGACGCTGCGTATAGGAGCCATCCTCGTGGCGGTAGAAAATCTGGTCAAAGTCTTGCACCAGAGTGGCATTCATGCCCGGGCTGGCGAGGATATTCTTGAACTCACTCAGGAAATTCTGCTGCAGATCCTTGATCTCCCTAAACGGCAAGGACTCGCGCTGCAACGTTTGCTCGGTAGACAGAAGCAGCTGCGTGGTAATAGCCCTTTCGATCGAGGATAGATTGACATAATAGGAAATCGCACCACCACACAACGAAACCAGACCAATCCGTAATACAGCCAGACGGAGGGCTCGCGCGGTGAGCGAGCTCTTATTGGATGTGAACCCGGGGGCTTCTTGCACCATCTATCGAACTCCTCTCCACTCATCTTCCGAAGGCAGCGTATTGGCCCGCATTAAATCTCTGCGACAGATTTTAAATACCCACCGACACGTGGTGTTTTCGCCGTTGAAGGCTTACGGTAGCGCCCGTGCTCCAACTTCACCTTGGAGGGTCGAGCCCCTCAACGCATATCCGCATATGACGATATCGGCTCAACCGGCAATGGCAGGTTGCCTTGCCAGGAGTCGAAGGTGTAGCGCAAGTACAACAGGGCGCGACTCGGTGCATAGCCTTCGCTGTGCTGCCAAGTGATACCGGCACCCAGCACCAGGCTGTCGGAAAGACGACGCTCCACGAGGCCCTGGACACGGAAGTTGATGCCATTGCTGCTACTGCCACTCTTGGTCAGGGACGGGCTGTCCACCAGGGTCTGATTCGATTGCGCTAGCAGGTTTTGCAGTTCGGCTTCGCGGTTGTCTTTGGGGTAGAGGTCTGAGCCGTCGTTTTTCGCGAACGACCAGCCCACCGAGCTTTCAAGCAGAGCCGACCAGTCAGCGTTGCGCCAGGCATAGTTCACCGGCACGCTGACCGAGTAGTACTGCTGTGGGCTGTAGTAGCCGCCCTGGCCGAGAGTGAATTCGCTTAAGTCCTTGTCGTATCCCATGTACATCAGGGTCAGGCCAGTGCGCAGACGTTCGTCGGCGCGTTCCACCAGACGATAGTAATAGCCGCCCATGGCTGTGCGCCGCTGGTTGTTCTCAACGTTCTGGCCCATTAACCAATGACTGCTCAGGCTTGCCCACACGCCATCATCGCCGCCTTTGTCATGGCTCAGGCCCAGAGTGAAGCCGTTGGCCGTAACGCCGCCCCACTTGGTTCCGCTGACCGGATCGACCGCACCGGCATACGACACCAGTGAGTTGGTCAGGGGCCGCCGCGATGCCGTGAGGCGGAAGCCCAGGCTGCTCCAGTCACCGCTGTAGGTGACACCGCCCACCCAGTTGGACACCGTGAACTCTTGTGGCGTATGACCAAGGTCGAAGGCCCAGCGATCATCGTGCCAGCCCACGCCCAACATGGTGCCGCGCACGCTCTGCGAAGCGGTGGCACAACCACCCTGCACCACCGCGCACAAGCCGAACGGGTCGGCACTGGAGAAATTCCCGACATCCAGATTGATGTCTTCGGCCTGGACGAAACCCTGTCCTTGCGCCACCGGCGCGTCGATGCGCAGGATGGTGGTCTGGGTGGTCAGGTCCGAGACCCCCGATGAGCTGTTGTCGGTGCGCCAGACGAAGTCATGGTACAGATTCACCGTCGGGTTCTGCTTTTGGTACAGCTCGTCGACGTCGCTGCGGATGCTGCGCTGCAACCAGTCATCACTGTCCCTGGCACGGCTGGCCAAGGTCATGGCACGGTTGTCACGCGGTTCGGTCTGTTGAGGTTCGATCATCCTTCCCGCGCCCATGCTGCGTGCATAGTCATCCAAAGCCCGCTGCGGTTCTTCTCGGGACAGCAGACGCGCCGCATCCCGATATACCAGCGGATCGCTTTGCGGGGTCTCGAGCAACTGCGCGAACAGTGCGTTCGCACGCGTCTCGTCGCCCAGCGATGCCCAGGCATTGGCCACGCGGCGCTGGAGCGACGAATCGACCGGTACTGGCGCGGTCACTGCCATAAGGCTGGCCTTGGCGGCCTTCGGCTGACCGCGGGCGATCAGCACTTCGCTCAGGCCCAGTTGGGCCTCGGTATTTTTCGGCGCGCTGGCCAGCACCTTGCGGTAGCGGCTTTCGGCCTGCGCCAGGTCGCCACGCTGCTGGGCCCAGTCGGCCAAGGTCAGGTAGTCGTCAGTGGTCGGCGCACGCATCAGCAGCGCTTCGGCCTGGGTCTCATGGCCGCGGTCGCGCAGTGTCCGGGCCTTCGCGAGCAACTGGCGACGCTGCAGACGTGCCCACAGCTCGTTCATGTTGTCGCTCCAGGCGGCGCGGGGGATCTGTTGCAGACTGACCATGGCATCGCCGTCACGTTCACCATTGGCGAGAAACAGACCGTGGGCATAGCGCGCCTCGGTGTTCAGGCCCTGACGTTGTAACAGCAATTGGAAGCTCTGGTCGGCCTCGGCATTGAGGCCCAGTTCACGCTGGGCATTGGCCAAGCGGTACACCAACCAGGGACTGTCCGGGTCCAGCACTCGAGCCTTGCTCAAGGCTACCGTCACCTGCGCCCAATCGCTGCGTCGGGTGGCGTAATCGGCCTGCGCGTCGAGGCGATCCAGCGCCAGCCCCCGACGCACGCCTTGGAACTCTTGCTGCTCCTTGGGCGTCAGGCTGTCGAGGTAGTGCTCGGCCTTTTTCGGTGATTGCGACTGGTACAGACGGACCATGGCACGCACCACGCTTGCGTTGTTCGGATCGAGCTTGCGCGCCTGCACCAACAGCGCTTCTGCGGTGATGTCATCGGATTCGCCCCGAGCAGCGTAGGACAGGCCGATCAGCGGCGCAGGATTGTTCGGCTTGGCTTTGCCCGCCTGCCGGTACCATTTTTTTGCGACGGGATAATCCTTTCGCTCGAGGGCTTCATCACCCTTTTGCAACAGCATCCACTGGTAGTTGGCAGCCTTGAGTTCCTGCCACTTGGCGATCCAGTAGGTGTCCTGCTCAATGGCCGAGGCTCGGACGAAAGTGTTGTATGCCGCTTCGTGCTTGTTCTGGCGCATCAGCGAAATACCCAGCGAACCGAGCAGGCTGGAGTCTTGCGGATAACGCTTGATCGCCCGAAGCAAACTGGCTTCAGCGCCGACGTTGTCGCCGGCATCGAGCAATGCCTTGCCTTTGACACCGGCTTGCCAGGCCGGATCAGCCAAGTATTGTTTCTGCTCTTGCAACTGCCTGGCCGCATCAGCGCGCAAGCTGGTGTAGGGGTAGAACTTCAGAAAAGCCCGCCAGCCCTGCGTAGTTTCGCGCCCTACCGGCTGCTTGAGCCAATAGTTGTATTCGCGTTCGGCAGCGTTGTTGCTGGCGTTCGGATCGCCAGCCAATTGATGCAGGACGTCCAGCGCCTCGGGATCACGTTTTTCGGCAAACAGCAGGCCGGCCAAGGTCTGGCGCAGCGAGGCATTGCCGGGGTACTGCCGGTCCAACTCGCGTAACTGCTCTATCACGACCGGGCGCTGCGCCTTGATGCCGCTACGCACGTTCAGGTATTCCAGGCCAGTGGCAAAGTCTGGCATGTCATCGCCGAACAATTGCCGAAAGGCTTTGACCGAGTCTTCGGAACGGCCGGCGACGGCCAGCAGGCGCGCCTCCTGCAAGGCCCTCTGACCATAGGTGCTATGCATTTTCAGTAAGCTCTCGGCCTGACGCAGGGCCGCAGTGCCTGGCGCCTGCTGGCGCAGTTGGGCAACCAGGCGTTCGGCTTCCGGCTGGTTCTTTTGCAGCAGTACCTGGCGGACTTCAACGACTTTCACCAGCGGATTGTCCGGGGCGATCAGCTCCAGACGAGCCAGCGAGTCATGCACCAGGTCTTCTCGGTATTGAGCCTCACCAATGCGTACTTGCTCCAGCAGCCATTGCTGCTGGTCGGGTGGGCTAAGAGGCTGACCCAGAGCGACCCCGTAAACGCTGCTCAACAGCAGCCCAAAACCGGTCAATTTGTGCATGCGGCAGTCCAGTTTGGCACGAGGCGTCCGTTTTTATCGAAGCGATAACGTTGTTGGTCCCAACCCTGCCCGAACAGCGTCAGTGACTGGTTGTAGTAGGCATCCGCCAAGGGAGGCTGTTGTTGCAGGCGTTGGCGCTGGGCCTTGAGGGCACCCACACTGTCCGGGCTCGCGGCCAGCAACGGCAACAATGCGGCACTGAAGCCGACCGGGGCGGTGCCGTTGTCGAGGCCGGTGGTTATGTCGACTTTTTCCGGCACATGGCCCAGCCGCGTCGTCAGGTCCAGCATGGGTTTGAAGTGCTCAATCAACCCGGCGCGCCCCGGCGCATCCTTGTCCAGCATGCCCAGCCAGAGGTAGACGCGAATGGCGTCATAGCTTCCAACTCTGCCCTTCTGACTGTCCACGGCCCAACCCTGACCGGCTTTCCACAGTTGCCAGTCGGATGCCAGGCCCTTGGGCGAACTTTCGATCAGCAGACGCTCGGTGTTGCTGGCCAGCTCCGCCCAAATCGGTGCTTCCTGGGCGAAGCGTGCCAGCAATTGCGGTGGCAGATAGCTGGCATTCAGACGCCAACCCTCGGCATTGTCGAATCCGACGTCGCCGGGCAACAGCATCAGCCCCAAGCCTGGTAGCTTGCGCAGGCTTTGCGCAGCACTGCGCCAGAGCAGGTTGCGGCCCAATGCCAGGTAAGTCGGTTGACGCCACAGACGCCCAGCTTCCAGCAGGCTATAGGCGATCCACAAATCGGCGTCGGTGGCGTTGTTACTATCAAGTACGTGCCAGCGGCCAACGTTGTCGCGACCCCACTGCCACGCCGGAAGCTGCCGGTTAAGGTCGCCGCCGGCCAGGTTGGCCTCGGTCCAGTGCAGAACCTTGGCGAAGCTTTCGCGGTCATTGCCCAGCAGGGCGAAAAACAGCCCGTAGCTCTGTCCTTCAGACGTGGAGATCAACTGCTCCGAGGAGTGGTCAATTACTCGTCCGTCCGAGCTAAGCATCGCCTGGCGATAATTCTGCCAGGCCGGCCAGGCGCATTCCGCGGCACCGGCAAAGCCAGGCGCTACGATGATCGCGGTCAAAGCCAGAGTGAGAAAGGATTTCACCCTACTACTCCTGACCAGCCAGACGACGACGGGCGGCCCAACGTAGTGCACGCCACAGCAGGAAGGCCGTCAGCAGCACACTGATGGTGGCCATGGCCGCCAGCAGGATCGGGTGCTCGGACAATTGGAACCAAAGCAACAGCCACCACGGAAGGTGGCCGACGAAGTACTGCTGGCCCACCCAACTGCTGCCTACGCCACTGCTGCGGATCAGCGCGACGGAACCGGTAACGGCGTCTATTTTTCCAGTGTCGCCCAAGGTGTCGCGCAGCAGTTGGTAATCGGCGTCATCGCTGGCCAGCAAGGCCACAATGCTGCGCTGTGGGTGATACGGCGACTGCAAACCGACGATGGCGGCGATCGGTGCCTGAGCGCTGACTTCGACGCGGTTGGCACCCAGGTCGCGTTCATCGCTGAATTGCCCGACGCGGGCCGACTTACCGTTCTGCTCATTGGACGGTTTGAGTAGCCAGGCACGCGTCTTGTCCAGCACCAGATTGGCATCGGCACCATCGCCCACGCCCGGCGCCATGGCGCCGAATACCAGCAGGTCGACATCCGCCCTGGCGTCGTCCCAGTTGTCCGACAGCCGCAGGCCAAACGCTGGCAGGCCTGAGCGCGCAGAGATTCCAGCAATGGTCTCGAACAGAGTGCTCAGTTGCACAGGACGACTGCGGGCCGGGACCATTACCAGGGTTTCCGACAGGTCAGCCATCCGGCTGTATGGAAAACCGCCTCGGGCAAAGGCGCGCAGGTCGGGCATGGCGATGTAGTGATGGTAGCCGGACAGGTCAATGGTCGACTCTTCATCGATCACGGCCTGGTTGTTCACCGGCAGCGAAGTCTGGCAACGGTCGCGCTGGGCACTGCCAAAGGTGCTGGCGAAGTTGAAGTCAAAACGCAGGGTGTTACGGTCGCCAATCTTCAGCGCTGGCACCAGCAACTTGTCGCTGAGGTTAGCCGACTCGTTGGACAACACCGCCAGACGCAACTCCTCCAGACGGCTGTCGGTCTTGCTTTGCAGCGGCAGGCTGGTGATGAACTGGTTGTTCAGGCTGATGGTCAAGCGCGACTCGTCGTTAACCGACGGTGGCGTATAACGGAACTTGGTTTGCAGCGGAATCCCTTGGTTACGCCAGACGAATAGGTCAGGCGGCAGATTCACGTCCACCGTGATGGACCGTGGCTGCTGACCGTTGACCTGAAGCTGCTCGGGGTACTTGATCAACTCGGCGAAGCGTACCGAGCGGTCCGTGCGCATCCAGTTCGGCGCGTCATAAGGCACCCGAGGTTTGAGCTGCTCGACCTTGTTGACGGTCACGTGCGAGCCACGGAACGCGCCTGCGCCCAAGGCCAGGGCGCGGGCAGCCACGGCCAGGTCATCGTCGTTGCGCCCCAACACCAGCAACACCTTACTGTAGGGATCCTGTGGGTTGTCGATCATCTGTACAACGGGCGCATCCACCACCGGGAACTTGTCTGTGTCAGCTAGGAAGAACGGGCGATGATCGTTGGTGGCGAAGACAATGGCCGACTTGGCGCGATGGTGTTCATCGACGGGCGGCAGCTGGTCGAACAGAACAGGGAACTGCGCACCACGCCAAGTGGCCTGGCTGCCGAAATAGGACGCCAGGATACCGGCTGCACGCTGCTCGCCCAGGGTCGGCGCATCGGCGAAGACCAAATTGATGACCGGCTTGTCCTGGCCTCGGGTGTCGAAGAAAGGCATCGGAAAATAGGCCAGGTCGTTCTTGAGGGTTAGTGCCTGCTCCTGCAATTGAATCTGGCTACTGCGCCCCACGTTCAACCATAGCGTGCTGTTGGCCGGGTCTTCGCAGATATCGGTGTAGTGGCCGACGAACTCCAGGCGTATGCGGTTGAAGTCCGAAATCAGACGCGGGTCCAGGGCTACCGATTGGTTGACCCTCTTGCCCAATTGGTCCTTCTCGATCGGCACAACGTTCATCAGCACGTCATTGAGATACACACGTAAATGCGAGATCTGTGGCAGCAGCGAAGGCGAAGGCGTGTACTCCAACTGCAGTTTCGCGTCGCTGGTGATGCGATCGCGGCGCAGGCTGAATTCAATCTGGTCGCTATTGTGGATGCCCAGCAACAGGCTGTCGGAGGGACGGCCCAGTTGTTCGAAGCTGTACGCGGTGCTCCAGCTCGGTACGTTGCTGACCGCGGCCGGCGCGACAGGCGCAGGTGCAGTGGCGGCCTGGGCGCAACCGGCGGCCAGGAGCGCCAGACTGGCAACAAGGGATTTGCTGAAGTAGCGGCTCATGGTGCGCTCACTGATCGGGAGTTGGAAATTGGGACAGCCGCCGGCATGCGCGGCAGGAAACTGGCCAGCCAACGCAACATTCGCAAAGGCGGGCCGGCGATGCGGCGTATCCAGGTAGGCAGGTATTCGTAGAGGCGGTAGTAACCGGTGCCGCCCAGTTTTACTATGTCCAAAAAGCTGTGCAGCGGGCGATCCGGGGTGAAGTTCTCGCCCCAGTTGAGCCAGGCGTCGGCGCGGGCGAACGTGCACTGCACAAAGTCGATTTTCTGTTGTGCATTGAGGCCAGTGAAGCTGATGCCGATGAAGTTCTTGTGGCTGCGGCTGATGTAGCCCGGGAACAGGAATTCACGAGTGCCGCGCTGCATCATCAGCGAGATGCTCCCGCCCACCGCCAGCGACAGCGAGGTGTCGAGCTGGATGCCTGCGCCACCGTCGGAATAGTCCTGCAACATGCCAGGGTAAGAGTGACCACTTTCAAGGCGCACTGCAGCGGGTAACTTGACGTGTACACGGTGGGTCTGGCGAACCTGGCGCGTTTCAGCGGCGACCGCCACAGCGCCCCCGATGATCAGCAGGTTGTAGACTACCCAGAGAATGCTCACCACAACGGTGACGATCTCGTCGAGCGGCCCGCAGATCAGTCGCCAGATGGCAAACCCCAGGCCGGCAATGTTCAGCAACGCCAATAGCAAGTACGGCTGGGCGATTTTCCAGTCAAACTGATTGTGCTCCATCAGGCCGCCCTTGGCGGTGACGTTGAACTTGCCCTTCCTGGGGTTGAACAGTGCCACGGTGGTGGGACGCGCGATGTACCAGGCCAGCACGGTCTCGTACACCTCACCCCAGAACGTCCGACGATAGGCGCCCTGCATCCGCGAGTTGGTGAGGCTTGCGTGGATCATGTGCGGCAGCACATACAGCAGGATCATCAGCGCCGGGGCGTAGATGATGTATGCATGCAGGAACAAAAACGCCAGCGGCGCCATCAGAAACACCAGGCGCGGCAGGCCGGCCAAAAAGTGCATCATCGCGTTGGCGTAGCAGATGCGCTGGAAGAAGGTCAGGCCTTTTCCGAACAAGGGGTTATCGGTGCGGAAGATCTGCGCCATGCCACGGGCCCAGCGAATGCGCTGGCCGATGTGCGCTGACAGGCTCTCGGTTGCCAGGCCGGCCGCTTGCGGCACCTTGATATAGGCCGAGTTCCAACCGTTGCGGTGCAGGCGTAGCGCCGTGTGGGCGTCTTCGGTAACTGTCTCGACGGCAAAGCCGCCGATCGCGTCCAGCGCGGTGCGCCGCAGCACCGCGCATGAGCCGCAGAAAAACGCCGCGTTCCACATGTCGTTGCCGTCCTGAATCAACCCGTAGAACAGCTCGCCTTCGTTGGGGTGCTCGCGGAACACATCGAGGTTGCGCTCAAAGGGGTCCGGTGACAGGAAATGGTGCGGAGTCTGCACCAGCGCCAGTTTCGGATCACGCAAAAAGCCCCCGGTGGTCATTTGCAGAAATGAGCGCACAGGTACGTGGTCACAGTCGAAAATGGCGACCAGTTCGCTGTTCAGCTGCTTCAGCGCGTGGTTGAGGTTACCGGCCTTGGCGTGACGATTGTCGCTGCGAGTGATGTAGCCCACTCCTACTTCAGCGGCGAACTGACGGAAACTCTCGCGCCTGCCGTCGTCGAGAATGTAGATATTCAGCTTGTCGGCGGGCCAATCGATGCCCATGGCTGCGTACACGGTACCCCGCACGATTGACAGATCTTCGTTGTAGGTCGGGATCAACAGGTCGACGTCGAGCCACAGACGCGTATCGCGCGGCAGCGGCGCCGGTTTGCGTCCCAGGGGCCAGCAAGTCTGGATGTACCCCAGGATCAGCACCACCCAAGAATAAGTTTCGGCCACCAGCAGGATCATCCCGCAAGCCAGGTCCAGGGGCTGGTTCCAGTTCAGGGTCGAGGTGTAGCGCCACCACAGGTAACGGCACGAGACGATGATCGACAACACCACCATCAGCAACGTCGGAAAGCGTCCCGGAACCCGCCGCACCAGCATGGCCAGCCCCCACAGCAGCAAGACGAACACCAGTTGGGCGACGTAGCCGAAGGGCTCGGTGATGCACAACAACGTAAAAATGAAGGCGACGACACCGATGGCCGAGTTGACCAATCGTTGGTTGCGACGGTCCAGGCCTTTCCACCAATGGCTGCTCTGGCGAATCTGCTGACTGGCCTCGGCGCGCACGGGCAACTCTTCCAGCGCCTTGCCGATCCGAGTCCACAGCCGCAGGTACAGCGCCCCGACGGCTTTGAGCCAGGCTGGGGTCGCCAGAGTCCACGCCTGCGGCCTGGCCGGGCGAACCAGCAGCAGCCAGAGGCTTTGCACCGCATAGCGCAACGGGTCGCCCAGGCTCGGTGTCTTGTTGGTCAGTTGCGGATACCAGCGCTTGGGCTGATCGAGCACAGCGCGCCAGTGCGGTGACTCCAGGCGCAACAGCAGCCACGCCAGGGCGCTCATTGTCGCCAGCAGCAGCGCAACTGGCGGCGCACAGTCATAGCGCCGACGCAGGTGAGCATAAGGGAAAACGCGGGCGATCATACCGTCCCCAAGCGTCGAGTCAGGCACCAGGTAGCCAGGCTCATCACATCCTGGGCAGCCAGGCTGGCTTCGGCATAAGCTCCCACCGGCTTCTTGAACGCCAAAGCTTCGCGCATGGCTTCATCCTGATGCACGCTGAGTGGCAACAGGCAGGCACCATATTGTTTGCGCCAGATCAATAGCAGGTCGCGCTGCAATTGGCTGACCGGGTCGAAGCGGTTGATCAGCAGATGCCCGCTGGGGGCTTTTTCCTGCTGCAACAGCACATGGCAGGCGGCATCCGCCTCGACAATCCGCAGGCGCAACGCACAGGGCCCGACACGAGCATGACCGGGCAATCGCAAGGGCACATCGAACAGGATCCAGTCAAAGTGTTCGGCAAGGCTGGCCTGTCGGCGGTGCCACAGCTTCGGCTCCTTGAGCAGGTATTGCTCGATTTGATCCTGCTCTTCCAGTTTCAAGCGGCCATAAGGCAGCACGCTCAATCCCGGTTCCACGGTCCAGGCCTGGGTGTTCCAGCTCACACCGTCGATCATGGCGCGCGCCCAGCCGCTGGGTTCGCTGACACTGACGTTGAAGTGCAGGCGAAGCAGGTTCTCCGGGCACATGTCGACCAGCAGCACGCGCTCGCCAAGACTATGCAATGCATGGCCAGTGGCCGCTAGCAGCGAGCTGGTGCCGACGCCGCCGCGCAGACCACGCAGACTAAGGGCGGTCACGACAGCGTCTCCAGTTCGGACTTGTGCATCAGCGGCAGGACCGCCGGCTGCCGGCACTCCATCTCCGCCAGCAGCGGCCAGCGATGTAGGGCCCTTTGCAATTCGATCTGCGCAGAAATGTCCACGTAGTCCAGTTCGGGCAGCTCAAGCTCCAGTTTCAGGCGGGCGATGTCATCGGCACGATCCGCACGCGACTGCACCCTGGCCTTCACTTGAAGCGCTGTGGGTAGGGCAGCCATCCTGCTTTCTCCTTGATTCGTATGTAAGGTTTTCCGGCGTAGTCAACGACCACAGTGCCAGCGTTCTCGGAGACTGCCGCCGTCTGCGGCAGGTCGCTCAGCAGGGCCGACCAGCTGGGCCCCTGGCCATCCACCTGGGGTTGGGCGCTGTACAGGCGACTGATGATTTCCGATAAGGCCAGGAAACTGCTCGGCGCGGTGATGTGCAGTGGTGCGGCACCGGGGTTGCGCCCCATGCCCACCAGCTTGATGCCGACCGGCACGTGGGTGATGGACTGGCTCGGTATCTCGCGCATGCCGGATATCTGCATGCGGTCGCCATGCAGCGCCGCGCCATGCTCCGGCACAATCACCACCACCACCCGACGGCCACTGAGCTCCAGTTGTTTAATGAAGCCATTGAGGTCATCGATCAGCCCCTGGGCAAGCGGTTTGTAATCGCTGCTCCTGGTGCCGCCATCGGCGGTCAACACACGGTTGCCGTCATGCAGCGTGGTGGTGTTGTAGAACAGCGCCACGCGATCGCTCTTTTCTTCTTCGCGGTGCTTCCACCAGGTGTCCAATACCTGTGCATCGCGCAGGATTGGCGAACCGTCGAAGCCCACCAGTGCACGCGGCAATTTGCTGGTACTGACGGCGGGGGCCGGCAACGAACCCTGGGCGCGGACTTCGTCAAGGAAGCCTTCGAACTGCCCGGTGTGGTTGAGCATCACTTCGCTGGCAAAGCCCAGCTTGCTCAAATCGTCCATCAACAGGCACTGCTCCGGGGCGGTGCCGTAGAGCTGGCTGTGCGGAACCTGCCCACAACTGGCGCGCAACAGGCGGATGGCCGCCGGCCCGCTGTAGGAAGTGGCCGAGTTGAAGCTGTCGAAAATCACGTCCATCTGCTGGAACAACGTGTTATCGCGCAGGCCCACGGTTTCCAGATCATCCCAAGCCATGGAGCAGATATTGATCAGCAACAGGTCGAAAGGCTGCACGGCAGAAGTCGCAGGTTTGAACTCCACCTGACGCCCGGCCTCGGAGCTATAGAACTTCTGCAGATAGGCTTCCAGTGTCGCGCTGTCCGGGGCGGCCGTGCTCACCGCAGCCATGGAGGCGCCACTGGCCGACGCCTCGACCGGCTCGCTGCTGGCGTGCGGGGACAGCACATTGGCGCTGGCCAGCCAGGCCAAACCCAGCACGCTCAGGGTGGTCAGGCGCAGCCAGTGACGGACGAAGGCATAGACCACCGCCAGCACCGCCAGCAGCGCACACAGGTTCCAGTCGATGAAACGACCAGCCAGCTCGACCGCGTACGCGCCGGTGAAACTCAGCACACCAGGCTGGGCCAGCAGGCGGCTGAAGGGGGGTAGCCAGGTGTCCTGGTAAAACAGCGCAACGCCCACGGGGATCGCAATGACCGTGCGCAGGATGCGCAAATAACGGTGCGGCAACGGCAGCAGCAACGCCGCAGCGAACACCAGGTTGGGCAATACCTGCAGGTTCAGGTAGCCAGCCCACAGCAGTACGAACTTGAAGATGAAATACAGATTCCAGGGACCCAGGCCCGGCCAGACGCGCACTGACGCCGGGTTAATGACTTCATACCGGCTCATGGGGCTCGCTCTGAGCCGGCGCGCGACGACGCACGCCACGGGATTTCAGGTAACGCGGAGGCAAGAGGCCCTGCACGACGGCCAGAAAATGGCGACCGAACCTGGTCAGTACCACGAACAGCGCCAGGGTCAGCAGGCTGCTGAGGCCGATCACCTGGATCAGCTCGGGATAACTCATGAACAGGGATCCGTAATGGGTAGTGTGGTGCGTTGAGGCGAGTAGGCGCCACGCCCAGCGGCTTCGGTGGAGCTACCGGCCGTGCGTTCTCCTGCCAGAAGGAACGTGGGAGGCAGCGAGGCTGCCGTGAGGAAGTCCTCGCGCGGCAACGCTTCAACGCCGGGGAGAATCTGGAAGTCGCTGAACAGATCGCGCCAGGCCAGCCGGCAGATATTTCCCAATGCGGGCTCCAGCCCGTCCGCGCGACAGGCAAACAGGAACAGATAAAAGGCACCGTTGACCACGCAGGCGACGTCACCGAAACGACGCAAGCCAATTTGATTCAAGTACTGCTCGATTTCCAGACCACCGCGCGGTATCAGTTTGAGCAGTTGGTGGCTGATTTCGCCAGAGGCGCCGCCGTAGACGCGCTCCACCGTGCTGATGAATTCCCGGGGCGCTAACAGACCGCGCTCGGCGGGAGGCCGCAGGCGTTCGAATAGCGATTGGAAGTCGCTGGTGCGGCTCCGGCGCCAGATCTGACCCTGGGCACTGTCGATGATGCTGAAGAAGTGTGCCAGCGTAGTCCCATAGGGCACGGTGATGTTGGCGCCGCAGGACACCAGCAGACGCTCGTCCCGATAACGCAGGCAGGGCTCCATCTCACGTACGATGATCTTCAGCGCGATGCCGCAGCGCTCGCGCAGGGCATGAATCTGGCGGGCCAACTCTTCGACCTGCTGGTTGCTGTCGATGGCCACGATGATGCTGGCAGCCCGAGCGTGGCTGGCTTGCTGGAGCAAGTCCTCGCGGTTCTCGAACAGCCTCCACTGATCCGACAACGGCGGCGAGCCTTCAAGCACTGAACGCTGGGTCAGGTAGATTCGCTGGTCATCGGTGTGTGTTGGCTGCGGACGGGCCCGTTCGACCTGGGTCAGACCGAAGCCCATGGACTGCAAGTCGAGTTCGAACTCCTGCCCGCTGCACACGCCCAGTTCGCTGTGCCAGTAGTGCAATTGATAGCGAATACCACCATCACGCCGGTACAACTGCCCCAAGCCGGACAGATGTTCATTGAGGCGGATCAGCTCTGCATGCAGTCGCGGCGCCTGTCCATGGCACAGCACCAGGAGGGTGCAGTTCTGTTCGCGTAACCACTGCCTCATACCCTCACACCAGTGCTGTAGCTGCACCGCGTCAAAGGATTGCCAACTGGTAGCAGGCAGCATCAACAGTACCTGACTGCCCGGAGCCGTTTCAGCGCGTCTCAACTCAGACGGCAACGACTTGAGAGCCAAACGGATGACTGGCTCGGGCACTTCGAACAACCGCAACTCGGCAGGCCCGGATTGGTCGTCCAAAGCGCAAACTAGTTGTTCGGGGTAATGACCGCACCACACCAGAGTGGCCCGATGTTGCGCAGGTAATGCCATCAGGAACTGTAGCGCCAGTACTTCGGCATCGCTGGTCTGGTCGATGACCATCCAATACAACCCACCTTGACGCATCAGTATCTGCTCATCCAGGAGATGCCTGACAGCTAAGGTGACATGACTCAAGCGTACTTCTCCTTCCCTTCAACCTTGGCAATATTGCCTACATCTTGGACCTTCCCCCATAGCTGCTCGGCGAAGCTTCATCACCTCACGCAGCCAGTCCTTGATGGCCAAGGAACACACAGCGAGCTTACGATGGCATCCAGCTCGTACTGGCTGACCAGCTTTGCGTGCTAACATCTGCACCGATTTATCTGCATCGAAGCCAGTAATAGCAAAATGCCAATTCATAATGCAGGCCATGCGCAGCGGTCGGCCATCGGGCTATGCTGATTTTTGGTAGGAGTTCTGGTAGCGCCGGTAGGCATGGCCCTACATTGCGTGGCGCCCACTGGCGGACGTACGTCGCTGTATATCAGCTATGCCTCGGCAGGGGCTCAGGCTGCGCCCGGCATGCAGGGGGGGCGTGTACAGCCAGTCTGGCGTAGAGGGGAGGGATGTAACGTGTCTGGTCTTACGTGGTTGCTAACGTTTGGGTGGTGCGTGGTGCCAGGCATAGATCACGGTTTGCATGGCAGAGGTAGACCATAGGTCACGGTTTTTCGAACAGGTGGCGATAGCGTCGACCCAGGTGCTCGCGGCTTATTTGCAGATGCCAGTCCACGGCGCTCAGGCTGACGCGCTGCCCGAATTTGCAGCGCATGATGGTGCTGCCATGCGCGTCTCGGTGGCTTCGGCGACGGTTATAGGTACGAACTGGTGTCGGGCTAACAACTCAGCCATAACAATCTCCACTGGCAGTAAACGATACCTTGAGTTGTAAACGACGGAACCAATCGCTGGCACGGGCATCTTGGATGCGGTTAGTTATGCACCTCATAAAACCCGGATCAACTGATATTTAGCAGTCGACAGGCATACTCCCCCGGAAAAGTCTCCGAAGGGGGTCGAGAGGTCCTGGCGACATTACTGTCGCATTTAAACGCGAAAGTAACTTTCTGCTTGAACAGACGATTCTGCCAAGGGTGGAGAGTTTTGCACGCGATAAAAAAAACCAGCGATTTGGCGATCGCTGGGGTTTTTCTTTCGACGGAAGAACGGCCGACTTTGCCGGGTACCGGCGCGGAGGTTTCTTAGCCTGGCTCTCGTGAGCGTAGCACCTTGTGTCCTGCGGACAGGTCGAGGTTATCAATCACTATGGGCAGACAATGAAACGTGTATAGCGTGCCCAGACTGGTGATTGAATCAATAAAAAAACGCAGGACCTTATCGCCGACTTTGACCTCGATACTGGTCGCAAACGGACAGTCTTGATCCAGCTGAATACTGATCTCTGTGTAAATGCCATTGCGCTGAATATGAACGTAGTGATCTGTCAATACAATCAAGCTTAAGGGCTGGGAAAGCATACACCTAAGGGTTAAATCGGTTTTGTCCTTGTAGATCATGACGTTCTCCTTGTCGAAGAACACCGAGTAGCAGGCAGTCTCGCATAATGGACGTTATGGCTAAATCAGGAACCGGGCGCTATAGCGATTTTCCCGGTCCCTGATTCTGCCCAGAGGGCGCGAGTACCATAACCTCGGTTTGATTATTGCTGAGACAGCCCTTACCTGCATGGAGGCTTACTTGTGCGTGCGCCGGGAGTGGTTAGGTCAGCCTAGTGTATTGGGTGACGACGCGTAGGGCTTTACAAAGTCTCCTATGACGATGCCTGTTGGTTCCGTTCGACCGGTACGGCGGCGTTGGATCGCGCCAATCATCCATGGCGAATTACGCTGACTAGCCCAAACCTGTCAGGACTCTGGGCTGGTGTGGAGGCCGGTCTCGGACTAACTATCCGCACACCGCTGGGTTTGCCGCCCAGTGTGAGAGTGCTTGATGAGACCGAAAGCGGCCTTCCCCCTTTGCCCTCAATCGTGTTGTCCATCTATCGTAAAGAAGCTGAGCTTGATCCGATTACCGAGCGATTGATCTCTATCGTTACGGATGAGGTGAAAAACCTTCTCCGATCCAGATATTTGTAGAGCGGCACAAGGCCTTGGCATGCGCTCTACCAATACAGTTTCACAACATCACCGCCCGCTTTGCGCCGATTGCTTCGTTACAATGGGCATCAATCGGCCAAATGGAGTTACCCCTGAGGATCATTTCGCGTCACATACCCGAGGCAGGAGCCGTATGCGGTAGTTCCGCACGTACGGATCTGTGCGAGGGGTGGCAGGTAACTGCCATCCCTACCGCGACCGGATGTGCTGACTCGGTTGCCTATGCACCGAGCGAGTGAGAACGGTGCACTGCTGCCGCACAGGTGGTATACGAGTGATACCGTCTAATCTCGCCAAATACCTCACTAGGCAACGGAAAATGTGGGATTGCTAAAAATTGCTAATCCGTTTTCTCAAAGGAGATAGACATAGTGAAAGCGCTAGTTGTTATTGACGTCCAACAAGGTCTTTTCAAGCCTCTACCATGCCCTGCGTCAGCGCCCAATATCGTTGCTCGCATTAATGAGTTAACGCAGCGCGCTAGGTCGGATGGAGCACCGGTCATTTTTGTCCAACACGAGGCAACGGAAGGCGATTTTTTCAAGTATGAAAGTGAGGCATGGGCTTTGGATGCGGGATTGATCACAGGAACGGGTGATCACTACGTCCGCAAAACTACCCCCGACTCATTTTTGAGAACAACGCTCAGCGCCGTTCTAGAAGTGTGCGGAGCTTCACATCTCGTCGTCTGTGGTTACGCCACGGAGTTTTGCATTGAGACAACGGTTCGGCGTGCCGCCGCTCTGGGGTATGACGTCACATTGGTAAGTGATGCTCATACCACTCACGACAAAGCACATGCTGACGCAAACCAGATTATCGCTCACCACAATGCTACCTTACCCAGTATCAAGAGTTTTGGAGTACAGATCATCGCGCAAAAAAACGAGTCCGTTGACTTCGTTTATTGATTGAACTGTATGGCCCTGGTCGATACCGTGACGGCCCTGATGGGTGGCACCGCGACCCTGTTCGTGCGCGTATCGACCAACGTCAAGCTCGACGACGGCGCACGGGCGGTGGGCACCATGCTCGACCCCAAGGGCAAGGCGATCGTCGCGATCCGCGAAGGCAAGGCCTTCTACGGGCTGGTCGACATTCTCGGCCATCCCTACCTCACCGCCTACGAGCCGATCCTCGACGAACAGGGCCAGGTAATCGGTATCTGGTACGTCGGCTACCAGATCGAGTTGCAGGTGCTGCGCGATATCGTCGGCCGCGCACGGATCCTTGATGGCGGCTTCGTCGCGGTGCTCGACCGCGCCGGCGGCATCGTGCTCTGCGTGCTGCTGATCGGCGCGCTCAACCTGCTGGTGCGGCGCCTGGTCATCCGCCCCCTCGGCGGCGAACCGGCCATTGCCGTGGAAGCCTTGGCGCGCGTGGCGGCGGGCGACCTCAGCTTGACCATCGACACCCGGCCCGGCGACGAGAGCAGCATGCTCGCGGCGATCAAGCGCATGAACGCCACGCTCGCACGCATCATCGGCGAGGTGCACGGCGCGGCCAACGCCTTGAACAGCGCCTCCGAGGAGCTGTCCACTACCGCCCACGGCATGAGCCAGGCGAGCAACGAACAGGCTGCCTCGGTGGAGCGCAGCAGCGCCTCGGTGGAGCAGATGTCCGCATCCATTACCCAAAACACCGGGAACGCGCGGATCACCGACGGTATCGCCGGCAGTGCCGCCAAGCAGGCCGTCGAAGGCGGCGAAGCGGTCAAGGACACGGTCGACGCGATGAAGAGCATCGCGGAGAAGATCGGTATCATCGACGACATCGCCTATCAGACCAGCCTGCTCGCCCTTAACGCCTCCATCGAAGCCGCCCGTGCCGGCGAGCACGGTAAGGGTTTCGCCGTGGTCGCCGCCGAGGTGCGCAAGCTGGCCGAGCGCAGCCAGGTCGCGGCCCAGGAAATCGGCGAGGTGGCCAAGGGGTCGGTGGCGCTGGCCGAACGCGCCGGCGGCCTGCTCGACGAGATCGTCCCCGGCATCGCCAAGACCAGCGACCTGGTCCAGGAGATCGCCGCAGCCTCTGCCGAGCAGTCCGCCGACGTCGGCCAGATCAACACGGCGATGAACCAGCTCAACCGGATCACCCAACAGAACGCCATCTCATCCGAAGAGCTGGCCGCCACCGCCGAGGAGATGAGCGGCCAGGCCGAACAGCTGCAGCAACTGATGGGCTTCTTCACCCTGGCCAGCCTCGCCGCCAGCGAGCGCGGCACCCCGATCGCCAGCGCCGCCGCGCGCCCCAAGGCCGCCGCGCCAGCCCCCAGCAAAGTGACCAGCAGCAGCGGCTCCCGCCGTACCGGCCGGCTTCGTGCGCTTCCAGGAGTGATCCCATGGGCCAGTTGATCAAGGCAGAAAGCCCTGGAGACACCGCGGAAACCCGCCAGTACCTGACCTTCATCCTCGGCGGCGAGCACTTCGCCGTCGGCACCCTGAGCGTCAAGGAGATCATCGAGTACGGCCAGCTCACCGGCGTGCCGATGATGCCGCCGAGCATCCGCGGGGTGATCAACCTGCGCGGCGCCGTGGTGCCGGTGATCGACCTCGGCGCGCGCTTCGGCGGGCGGCAGACCGAAGTCGGCCGGCGCACCTGTATCGTCATCCTCAAGGTCGAGCGCAGCGACGAGCACCAGGTGATCGGCGTGCTGGTCGATGCGGTGAACGAGGTGCTGGAAATCGCCCCGGCGGATATCGAGCCGCCGCCGGCCTTCGGCGCGCATATCCGCACCGACTTCATCCAGGGCATGGGCAAGGTCGGCGGCACATTCATCATCCTGCTGGATATCGGCCGGGTACTCTCGGTGGACGAACTGGTCGCGCTGGCCTCGGCCAGCCACGCGCCGGAGCAGGAACATGCCCCGGGGGCACACTAGGGCGAGCCGTGCTCGCGCGATTCAGTTCGTTCCGCGTGGGAACACCACCCGCGACGCTCCATCCACTACGCGACCACTACATACCTCCGTACATCGCGACCGGTCCCGACGAGATTCGGCAATGCCCTACAAGTATCGAGCGCATGCCCTACCCACTGCAACGATTCACCTACGACAAAACCAGAACCCCCTCATAGACGTGCTTTTACCCGAGAGTCATAGTGTTGCCGTCGGCGAATGCCGCCATCCCCGTGGGGGCGCTCCCACACCAATGTCATCAACTTAAGGCCCCAGACCTGTCTGGTACAAGCAATCCCAGGGCTTGGGCATGCGGTTGCAGCCGGCGGCACTGATTTTGCTCCCCAGCGTCACATGGGGCGGATCTGTCCAACGCATTGGAGCTAAGAGATATTCATCCAGGAAGGCCGCAATATCGGCCTTAAAGTGCATGTTGGGGTTGATTGAATATAATCCGGCGCTGTCCTTTTTATTCACTAGTTTTCAGACCGGGAGTCAAGCTTGCGTTTGAATGGACTGCGATACAAGGTGTTGGCGGTGGTGGCAGCAGGATTGCTGCTGCTGTTCTCCGTGCAATTCGTCGCTGCGCGGCTGGTGCTACTGGAGGGATACTCACGACTGGAGCAGGACAAGATGCTGATCAAGGTCGGCAGCGCGATGAGCCTGCTTGAAGAACAATCCCGGCAGCTTGACAGCATCGCCATTGACTGGGCGCACTGGGACGACACCTACCAGCACATGGTCGAGCCTAATCAGGACTATATCGACTCCAACTACACTGACGACTCCTTCGATAACCTCAAGATCAGCGCATTCCTGCTGGTCGATGCCAACGGCAAGATCGCGTTCAAAAGAGGCGTGGAAGACGGGCAGCGGTGGCGCATCCCGGCCATGATAGAGCGGGCGGCATCGAAGGGTGGAGCACTGATTGATAGCTCCGGCGGCAGGAATCATGTATCGGGGTTTTTCTGGACGCCGGAAGGCCTCTTCATCGTCTCCGCCTTCGATGTACGGCCCAGTGGTGGCGTCGATGGTGCGCGCCGCGGCACGCTGATCATGGTTCGCCGCCTCGACCAGGCATTGCTGGATCATATCGGCCAATTGCTCGGTATGCAGATTGCCATCGAACGGGCCGACGAGCAGGAACTGGCCGCGGATCGGCTTAAGGCGTTGGCGCACATGCAAACCCGGGGCGGCATGGTGATAAAACCGCTGAACGATATGGAGGTGGCCGGTTATGCCTTGGTGCATGACGTCGGCGGCACCACGCCATTGCTGGTGCGCGCGGTTGACGACCGCGGCATTTTCAAGCAAGGGCAATCCAGCCTGAATTTTCTGATCTGGGCTACAGCCCTGATAGTGCTGGTGTTGGGCGTGTTTCATTGGCTGTTCGACCGGCTGGTGCTGGTGCGGCTGGCCCATCTGAGTGATCACGTCAGCCGTATCGGTGAATCCGCTGATACAACGGTGCGCATCCCGGCATTGCGCGGTAATGACGAACTCGCCAGGCTGTCCAGCAGGATCAATAACATGCTGGCACGACTCCACGAGTCGCAGCATGCCCTGCATTTCGAGAAAGAGCGTGCCCAGACCACGCTGGCGGGTATCGCCGACGCCGTTGTCACCAGCGACGCGGCCGGCAACGTCGTATACATGAATACGGCGGCGGAGCGTCTGACCGGTATTTCTGCCATTGAAGCCGGCGGGAAATCGCTGCAATCGCTATTCCGGCTGATGTCAGAGAACAAAACCACGCCTGTGGATGGCGCCTGGTTGACCGATCCGGCGGCAACTCAGGAAGAGGTGATCCTGCAACGTGCCGATGGAAAGGAATTCGTCGTGCGTAAATCGACGGCGCCGTTGCATAACTATAACGGTGACGGCTTCGGTTTCGTGACCGTGTTGCATGACGTTTCCATGCTGCGCGCCCTTTCCAACCAGCTCAGTTTCCAGGCACGGCACGATGCACTGACCGGACTCATCAACCGCTACGAGTTCGACCGCCTGGCGCAGGTTGCGCTAGAAGATGCCGCCCAAGGCGAACGCGCGCATTGCATTGCCTATGTTGATCTGGACCAATTCAAGATCGTCAACGATACCTGCGGCCATATGGCCGGCGACACGCTGCTGCGCCAGCTTGCGGGCCAGTTGAAGGCCAGGATGCGCAGTTCCGATACGCTGGCGCGTCTGGGCGGCGACGAGTTTGCCATATTGCTAATGGGCTGCGGTCTGGAAAAAGCGAGGGAAGTCACCGAGGGCCTGCTGCAAATCGTCCGCGAATTCCGTTTTGTCTTGGAGGACAAGGTGTTCAAGATCGGCGCAAGCGTCGGCCTTACCGAAATTTCGCCGACGCATGCCTACACCCTGAGTGAATTGTTGAGCACGGTGGATTCCGCCTGCTATGCAGCCAAGGACGAGGGCGGCAATCGTATCCACGTCTATCGACCGGACGACCAGGACTTGCAACAACGCTACAGCCAGCTCGAATGGGTGTCGCGGATACATCAAGGACTGGAAAGGAATCAGTTTGTTCTGTATTACCAGCGCATGGAAAGCCTGACAGAGGGCAGCGAACCGCATTGTGAGGTGTTGATCCGCATGCGTGGCGACGATGGTACGTTGTATCCGCCAGGCTATTTCCTGCCGGCGGCGGAGCGCTATCATCTGATGCCGCAACTGGATCGCTGGGTGGTGCGGGAAGCCTTTTCCATCATGGCGCGCAAGGGCTCTGATTTTCCTTATGTATGCGCTATCAACCTCTCCGGCCAGACCTTATCGGAAGAGGGATTTCTCGATTACGTGACTGATCTGATCGGGCACTACCGCCTGGATCCTCGACGCTTCTGTTTCGAGATCACCGAAACCTCCGTGATCGCCAACCTGGACAAGGCGCGCCAGTTCATGCGGGCGCTGCGCGAACTGGGCTGCAGCTTTTCACTGGACGATTTCGGCAGCGGCCTGTCGTCCTTTGCCTACCTGAAAAACCTGGAAGTGGATTTCCTCAAAATCGACGGCATGTTCGTCAAGGCCATCGCCGACAATCCAATCGACCGCGCCATGGTCGCCTCTATCAGTCAAGTAGGCCATGTGATGGGCTTGCACACGATAGCCGAGTTCGCCGAGAACGAAGACATTATCCGCATCCTGAAGGAAATCGGTGTGGATTATGCTCAGGGCTATGGCGTCGCCAGGCCGGAATTGTTTCAGTAGCCTGGGGCCGCGAACGGATTTCATTGGACTGGTTCCCATGCTCTGCGTCACTAGTGTCTGGTAAAAATCACTGAAAAATGATGCTTTGCTGAATACCGTTCAGTTCCTCTTCCTGTTGTCGCCTTCGCCGCTGAAGGAAGTGGCGGGTGTCGGCTCGCTCAAACAAGCAATGCGCCAACATGATAGCCCGCTCGGAAATGGACCCTTTGTAGTCTGAGCGCTGTAGATACACCGTCATCAGCAAAGTAGGTGATCAAGGCGCTGTAAATCTGGATGTGCACGGCATTTTCGGAGAATCCGAGGTGGCGTTTAAGATTGAGTTTTTGCTTGAGCCATTTAAAGAACAGCTCGATTTGCCAGCGCTCTTTATAAAACGCGGCGATCTCTGCTGCGTTGCGGGAAAAGTCGTTGGTGACCAGGATCAGCGGGGTGTCATGGTCAATGTCATCAACTTAAGCCCCCAGCCCTGTCTGAGGCAAGCAACCCCAGGGCTTGAGCGCTCGGTTGCGGCAATGTCTTCACTGGTTTTAGGAGTAACCGCCATGAGCCAGTTGATCAAGATAGAAAACACCAGCAACGCGCCGGCAACCCGCCACTACCTGACCTTCACCCTCGCCGGCGAGAACTTTGCCGTCGGTAGCCTGAGCGTCAAGGAGATCATCGAGTACGGCCAAGGGGACGTCTTGCGCCAGGGCGCAAGCCGCCCCTTACCTCGAACGTTGGGCGCCAACTATCGCGAGGCGGCTACAGCACGAAGGAAATAGGTGATTATTTTGGTCTGCACTATTCGCGTGTCAGCCGCATAATAGCGAAGGCAAACGACACGACCTGCCCCCTCTTGTTTCGCGCCGCAAACCCGAGTAAAGGATTCTCCGATGATACGCTCCCGGCTGCCCCTGCTTTCCCTGCTGTTCGGCCTGCTGCTGATGCCGTCCGTCCATGCCGAAACCCTCCACGTGGCCACCGAGGGGAACTACATGCCGTTCAGCTATCACGACGAGTCGGGGACGCTGACCGGCTTCGATGTCGAGATCGCCCAGGCCCTGTGCCACCAGATGCAGGTCAAATGTGAACTCCAGGCGATCACCTGGAACGGCCTGATCCCCAGTCTTGAATCCGGCAAGGTGGACATGATAGTCGCCAGCATGGCACGCATCCCTGAGCGAGAGCTGCGGGTCGCCTTCAGCGACTACTACTACCAGTCCCACTCGGTATTTGCCGGTCGCACCGGGGTTGCCCCCGACGCCTCGCCGGAGTCGCTGGCGGGTCTGCGCCTGGCGATCATCGACGGCACCATCCAGGCCACCTTCGCCCAGAAACACTACCCGCACAGTCCCCTGCGGCTGGTCGCCCACCAGGAGGAGGCCTTCGACCTGCTGCTGGCCGGCAAGGTCGACCTGGTGCTTTCCGACACCATCAACCTGCTCGACTTCTTGCAGCAGCCCAAGGCTGCCGGCTACGACTTCATCGGCCCCCCGCTGCTTGCCGCCGCCCTCAATAGCAAGGCGCACATTGCTGTGCGTAAGGGCGACGGAAGCCTGCTTCAGCGACTCAATCGCGCGCTGGAGGAACTCCGCCTCAATGGCGTCTACGACCGCATCAACCGCCACTACTTCCCCTTCAGTATCTACTGAGAACCATAGCGAATGAGTGACCGGCGCCCAGCACGCTTCTGCCCTCGTCTGGCGACCACCGTACGGCTGGGGCTGGGCAGCCTGCTCCTGCTGTTCGGCCTTGCCATCTGGCTGTCCCTGCCGCTGCTCGGCGGCATCGTCGACAAGGCCAACCAGGTGCGCGACGAGTATCTACCTGACCTGACCCGCTGGCGCTACAACACCCAGCGTGTCGAGCAGCTCTACGGCTTCATCCAGACCCTCTACTGGAGCAGCGACGCCCAGGTGGCGCGCAGCAGCCGCCTGCAGGCCCAAGTGCTGCTCGACAGCTTCGCCTTCGCCCCAAGCAGCGAGCTGGCGGAGCAGTCCGGATGGATTCTCCGCAACATCCAAACCCTGGCCAGGCTGCGCGACAGCCAGCGCACCAGCCTGAGTGAGGTGCAGGCCCTGGCGGGCGTCTTGCTGCACGACGATACCGAGAGGCACGGCGACGGCACCGATCGAGTTGGACGTTTCGCCGCGGCCTGTACCCGGCTCGCCCTGGTCGGCACGGACTGGCAAGCCCTGCAACAGGAAGTTGGCAACCTGCCGGCTCCCTTCTCCGCAGAGACGGCGAATGCCCTCGCTCGCCTACAGCGCCACTTCACACAGTTGCAGGCCGAGGAGGCGCAGATCGAACGGATTTACCGGCAGGTCCTCGAGCAGCAGAAGCACCTGGCGGCGACCCTGAATACCGATACCGCGCTGAAGACCCAGCGGATCGCCAACGCCGTCGGCCTCGAAGCGACCCAGGTACGCCGCTACGGCCTGCTGATCCTGCTGCTGCTCGGCGCCATAACCCCTGTCGTGCTGTTCGTCTTCCAGCGCTTTCTGCTGCGCCCGATCCTGCTCTGCAACCAAGCGCTGGAGCAACTGAACAGCGAGCACTCCGCTCAGTTGCCAGAGCGCACCCTGTTCCGCGAGTTGGACACCATCTGCCGGAGCGTGCGCCAGTACGGCGACATGACCCGCCAATTGCAGCACGCCAACCAAGAGCTGATGCAGCTTTCCCAGCAGGACGGCCTGACCGGCCTGAGCAATCGACGCCATTTCGACAGCGTGCTCGGCGGAGAACACGCCCGTGCCTGTCGCCACGGCCACGGCCTCACCCTGCTGCTCATCGACATAGACCACTTCAAGGCTCTCAACGACCGCCACGGACACCTGCTCGGCGACGACTGCCTGCGCCAGTTGGCCGGTGTGCTGCACCGCTTCAGCCAGCGCCCGGGCGATCTCGCCGCCCGCTTCGGCGGTGAGGAGTTCGCGCTGATCCTGCCGGATATGGACCTGGAGCAGAGCCTCCAGCTTGCCGAACGTGTGCTACAGGCCGTCGCCGAGTTGGTCACCCCCACCGATACCGGCGAGGCCGTGCGCTTCACGGCCAGCGCAGGCATTATCCACACCAGTCAGGCCGTCCGGCACACACCGGAGAGCATGATCCACCAGGCCGACCTCGCCCTCTATCGGGCCAAGCAACTGGGTCGCAACCGGGTGGAGGCCGCCGGGGAGGTCATCCCCCAGGCCTGACCGCGTACGAGACAGGCAAGAAAAGAAATTGGGGGCAGGTCCTGCCTTTTACTTGGCAAGTGGCGGCTACAGTATGAAGGAGATAGGTGGTTGTTTTGGTCTGCACTACGGGCAATGGCAACCTCTACAGCTATGCGCCCAAGGTCAATGTTGAGCTGCAGGGGGAGGTGCGCAAGACCTATGATGGAGACGCCACCGCGAGCGTGACGGACGCCAACTTTGCCATGAGTGGTGCAATCGATGGCGATACCATCGATGTGCTTTCGTTCGGCGACGCCTATTACGCGGACAAGAACGCTAGTGCGGGCAAGCTGGTAACCGTGGACGACGTCGACGTGTCCGAAGCGACCAATGGTGATGTCAAGGTATACGGCTATCAGGTCGATGCCTCTAGCGTCAGCGGTAATGTTGGCCAGATCGACCGCAAGGTATTGACCGCCACCGCCGACGCGGCCAATAAAACCTACGACGGCACCACCTCGGCCAGCCTGAGCAACCTTGCGCTGATCGGTATCGTTGGCGGTGATGAAGCTTGGGCCAAAGTGATCTTTGTAGATCGCCTTATGTTTTCATATCGCCATAATCACTCGCTGAACGGCCGTTATCAGCTAAAGGGTACCCGGTACCGCTACCCCAGTCGTCAGCTAGTCGACATGCACGTTTTCCATGCAGACGGCAGGACGAGTGACAGTGCTGGCTAGTGGTCAAAAACCGGCAGCTCAAATTTCGTGTTTTGTGCCTCAGGTAACCGCCCTTAGGTGCCGCTAAGAGCCATAAACTGCAGGCGGCGACATAGAGCCAAAGCCTTGCATCACGGCACTTAGAGATGTTCGAGGCCATTTGCAACCAACCAAGATTTCTGTACCGCATTGGCCTTCTGGGGAGTTGTCGAACCAGTCGATGAGCCACCTTAAGCTTGCGACAAAGAAGGCGATGGCATCTCCCTCAGAATGTCGCAGTCCATTTTGAATTGGTGATTTTCCTGCTCCAATTGCTGGATACATTGAAGTTCAAAAGTCAGCGGTTTACCGATCCCTGCATGACCTAACTCTCCCTCATACCCTGTACACAACGTCGAACGGTAGTTCATCGATGTACAGATCACTACAAACATCTGTTGATGACCCCATCAGTGCTTGCATGAGCAAGTCTGTGCTTTAGAGAAACGACATGCCCAGGCTCTTGCGGCTATAAGCGGGGGGCTGATTTTTGGGTAGGGGAATATCCATTGAAGGCAGGGATCGGCCAGTATGATCCCTGACCCCAATGGTCAGAGCAGCCGTTGCGTCATCGCATAGCGGACGATATCGGCCGTGCTGGTGAAGCCCATCTTCTCCATCAGGCGAGCCTTGTGGGTGCTGACGGTCTTTTGGCTGATGGCCAGTTCCGTAGCGATCCGCGAGACGCTGAAGCCATGGGCGAGCAGGCGCATGACCTGCAGTTCCCGGTCGGTGAGCGTGTCGTGCTGACAGTAGGGTCCCAGGCCGCTGGCGGCAAAGGCGATTTGTTCGGCCAATCCGGCGTCGATATAGCGCCCACCGGCAGCCACTCTGCGGATGGCCGCGAGCAGGGTCTCGGGGTCGCGGTCCTTGGTCAGATAGCCGGAAGCACCCGACTTGAGCGCACGCTGGGCGATTTGTACTTCATTGTGCATGCTCAACACCAGGATCGGCAGTTGTGGATAGTGGGTGCGGATGCGCGCAACCAGATCTTCGCCGCTGATGCCTGGCATACTCATGTCGAGCAACAGGAAATCTATGTCGCCCTGGCGCAGCCGTTCGAGCAGCATCGTGCCGTTTTCCGCTTCAGCTATGACTTGCAGGTCACCAGCCAGGGCAAACAGCTGTTTCAGACCTTCGCGCATAATTGCGTGATCGTCAGCGATCATCATTCGGATCATGGGGCCTCTGGGTCTACCTGAATAGGGATGTGAACCCGCACACGGACACCCTGTCCTGGGTTGCTGTCTATGGTAACTTTACCACCGAGCATGTGCCCGCGCTCTCGCATGCCGAGCATCCCAAGCGTGCCCTTGGTCAGTTGCTTTGGATCGAAGCCCCTGCCGTTGTCGTGCACCTCGATCAGCACCTGCTCTAGGCCGCACTCTAGTCGGATGTCTACCCGGCTAGCCCGAGAATGCCGAGCGACGTTGGTCAAGGATTCCTGAATGACTCGGAAGGCCGCGGTGGCGCGCTCGTCATCGAGTTCCAGGCGAGCCGATGGCGCCTTCAGCCGGCAGGGAATGCTGGTGTTCCGGGAAAACTCAGAAACTAGCCATTCGAGCGCCGAGGGCAGGCCCATGTCGAGGGCAGCGGGGCGCAGACTGGTCGCCACGTTGCGAACCACCTGGATGGTTTCGTCGACCCGGGTCATCAGCGCCTGGACCCGTTCTACCAGCGGCGGATGGTCTTTACCGAATTGCAGGCGCAGCAGGGAAATGCCCATGCGCAGAGCGGTGAGTTGCTGGCCCAGTTCGTCGTGGATTTCCCGGGCGATACGCTTGCGCTCCTCTTCCCGAGCGGTTTCGCGGTAGCTGGACAGCTGGCGCAGTTGTGCATGGGATTCCTTCAGGCGCCGTTCTGCTGCGCGCATGGCGCTGATGTCGCGGCCGATCGAGAGAATGCTAACCAGCCGCCCCTGTCGATCGCGTTCTGGCACCAGGCGGGCCTCGTAACGGGCCGCATCAGTGCCCGGTGCGGCATCCATGATGATCTCTTCTTCAGTGGCCTCGCCGGTTCGCACAATGCGTTCGAGCGTGTTCCGGAAGGCGCGTGACGCATTCAAGTGGGGCAATGCCTCATCGGGGCGTTTGCCGAGAATTTTGTCCAAGGGTTTGCCAAGGAGGGCTTGCGTGACCGGGTTGGTGTAGATGAAGCGACCTTGCAGATCGAAGCGGGCGATGACATCGGGGCTGTTTTCCACCAGCGCGCGGAATTCCTGCTCGCGGACGTGCAGGATGCGTTCCGCATGCTTGCGCTCGGTGATGTCGCGGAAGATACCGACGATCCTCTGGATGCGCCCGTAAGCGCCGCGTACCGGGATCAGCGTCGAGTGAAAGGTCAAGTTCCCGGCGGGCAGATCGAGTTCCATTTCCGAGTCGAGAGGAGCACCACTATCCACGCAACGTTGATACTCGGCGATGGCAACGGCAGCGATATGTGGCGGCACTATTTCCTCAATGTTCTTGCCGATCAGTTCGGCACGCCCCATGCCTAGGTTACGTTCGGTGGCAGGATTGACCTCGATGGTGCGGAAGTGTCCTTCGTCAGTCACCTCCAGTAAAAACAGGGAGTCCAGGGAGTTGTCGAAGATTTCCCGGTAACGTTGTTCGCTCTCGAGCAGCAATGTCTCGGCTCGTTTACGTTCAATAGCGATGGCAGCCAGATGGCTGGCCTGATGCACCAGTTTGAGATCATCGTCCGTCGGCAGCCCCGGCTGGCGCAAATAGATACAGAAGGTACCCAGGACCTTCCCGACTGAGTCCTTAATCGGCTCCGACCAGCAAGCTCGTAACCCGGTATTGATGGTCAGTTCGCGGAACGCGTCGCAGTAGGGATGCGAGGCCAGATCCTCGGCGATGACCGTAGTACCGCGCCAGGCGGCGGTGCCGCAAATGCCGATGCCATCGCCGATCTCGATGCGACCAAGAGCGTCCTGATAGTCGGGCGGCAGGCGGGGTGCCGAGCCGAGGAGCAGGTAGCGGCCGTCGTCGTCCACCAGCATGATGCTGGCCAGGAAGTCCGGGCGGGCCTGCTCAATATATTTCGTCACCAGCGCTAAAACTTCCGGCAGCGGGGTGCCCCGTGCCAGCCGCTCGAAAATACACAGTCGGGCCTCTTCCAGGCGTTCGTGGCGCTTCAGTGCAGTGATGTTGTGTCCCTTGACCAGAACGCTGACCACCGTGCCATTCACGCCGCGTTCGGCAATCATCTGTATGGCGTGTGCGACGATCTCTCCGCTTTCGGGACTTGGCCACTCCACGACGGTTTCCAGAGGCTCTCCAGTGGAAATCACTTGACGCAATAGTGCCAGGTATTCGGTCACCGGCATGTTCGCGCTCCAGCTGTCTTCAAGCGGGAGTTGTAACGCTCGGGCGGCAGGGATGCCGGTCTCCCGCTCGAAGGCCGGGTTGATGTAGGTGCGCTGGCAGTTCAGGTCGTAGCGAATGATCAGGTTCAGCGAGTTCTCAGCCAGTGCACGGAACTGCCGCTCGCTGGTCAGCAGACGGGTCTCCATCTGCCTGCGCTCGTTGATGTTGCGGCTGATTCCGACGATGCGATAAATGTGGCCCCGCTCGTCGTGTACAGGAATGAAGGTCGAATGCATGGCGATGAGCCCTGCGGGTAGCTCAAGTTCACCTTCCCATTCGATATTTTTTCCGCTCACGAGGCAGTGGTCGAGTTGAGCGAGTATCTCGCGCGACGCTTCCGCTCCAGCCGACTCTCCGAGGTAGCGGCCAATCAACTGTTCGCGGCAGAGCCCCGACGATCGTTCGAACGCGGCGTTGATCTCGACGTAGCGAAACTGATGATCCGCAGTCACCTCCAATAGATAGAGGCAGTCCGCCGAGTAGTCGAAGACTTCCCGGTAGCGCCTTTCGCTGTCCCACTGGGTAGCTTGGAGGCGCCTGCGGTCGGTGATGTCACGAGCCAGCGCCAAGTTGTAGTTCTGACCACCGAGTTCGATGCAAGTGATGCTGATTTCGACCGGAAAGATGCAGCCGTCCCTGGTTCGGTGACGGCTCTCGATGATCTCGGGAGGGCGCTCTGGAATGTTGTGCCAGTCTGCCAGTATCTGCTCGTTGGTCCAGTCAGGATCTATTTCGGCTACTGTCATTCGCAGCATTTCTTCACGGCTGTAACCCAAGCTTCGGCAGGCTTCGTCGTTGACGTAGCAGAAGCGGGCCTGGCTATCGATCAGGTAGGCGGCCTCGTGCACATGACTGAGGGCGAAATCCATCAGGGAGAGGCGCACTTCGCTTTCCAGCAGTGCCTGTTCGATGCGTTTGCGCTCGCTGATGTCGTGCAGGAAACCGAACCAGAGAACCGCGCCGTCGGCTTCTCGCGTCGGTTTGGAGCGGCCCTCGAGCCAGATCTCGCCCTTTAGCGGATGGCGTACCCGGTATTCGCACTGCCAAGGGCGTAATGTGCGCGCCGACTCCGCGAGCGAGTCTTGAACCCGGGCGACATCCTCGGCGTGGATGCGTTCGAACAGGATGCTGGCGTCCTGCTTCAGTTCGTCCACGGTCCCGCCATAGTATTCTTCATAGCCGGGCGAGGCCCAGGGCATGGAAACCTTGCCATCGTTGCCCAAGCGAAAGGTGCCGATGATGCCAGGTGTGGTGTCAACGATCCGTTGCAGCCACTGATCCTGCTCCAGCCGCTCGTCCAGGCTCTGTGGGGCTTCAACCGGGACGATTTCGCCGAGCAGTAATGTGCCAACGGCAACCAGCTTGCTGTGCCCGTGCAGCAGACTGCCATCCTTGCGCCGATAGCGCAGTTCAAGTGGTCGATCAGCGAGGTAAACCGGCAAGACGTGACCATGCAAGGCTTGTAAGCCCTCGAGGTCGATGCGATGGAGCAGCTCTGAAAAAGGGATGCCGAGCAATTCCGGGGCTGTGTAGCCGAACAGCCCGGCAAAAGCGTCATTGACTTTCAATATCTGGCCCTGGCCATCAAGTAGAACCAGGGCGGAGGACACCAGATCGAAGGTGGCCTCGAACAGTTGGGATTGCGCCGTCCGTGCGGTTAAAGCGTCCGTTTCCATGGAGAGCATCATCTGTACTTCGCTCAAAAGTTGGGGAAGGGGACTTGCCGGCGGCTCTTACTAGCGGCGCAAAGCAATTTGCCATAAATGTATCGACCGATTATGCGGTAGCGATCACCCTTTTGTAGTGGACTTAAGTTGGATACCCGTTGAGGCGAGAATGCTCGCCAGATATAGCTGTCTGATGATCAAGCAACGTCGTTCCTTTTCCGCTGTATTCAAGCGCCCACATCGAAGCCTGGTTTTTTTCGAAGTCGTGGTCGCGGCGGGAGCTGCGGGTTTCCAGGCGCAGGTCGAAGCGTTTGATCAACGGGTCGTTTGATTTCCCCTGTGATCCCTTTTGTCCCCCCACCTGTCCCCCCACTTCATCGTCGGATGAGGTCAAATGGCGTTGGACGTCATCGGACAGGGGAATGCCTGAAGCCAGCGACATAACTAGGCTATCAGGAGGCATCCCGGGTCGGGATAGGATTATTTCGGACGTTAAAAAAGCCGGCTTGTGGCCGGCTTCTCGGGGACTGGCTTGGTTCATTTTTGGTAAACCGCGCCAGCCTTCAAAACGTACACCCGGATCTTCGTCCGGCTGTGGGACTTGGCGAGAAAGTGATCTGCCTTGTCGGTGCGATCTGAGCCTTGGGAAGGGTCGATGCGCAAATGTGGGGCGCAGCATACTGATTTTTTTGGGGAATTCCCAGCTTGGAGTGCGGGTAGGGCCGTTGTGAGGGCGATCTTGTGCCGCGGGATCGCCAGTTGATGTGCTTTATACAGATCCTGTGGTGAGGGGGCTTGCCCCCGTTGGGACGCGGAGCGGCCCTGAAGTGGGTTATTCAGATGCACCGCATGCATAGGTTTTGCGACTGCTTCGCAGCCGAACGGGGGCAAGCCCCCTCGCCACATTGGGTCGCTGGGCTACGTAGTCACAGGAACGGCAGCGGCGGCCTGCGTTTATTCAGCGTGGACCACCAAAACACCCACCCCAATACCCTGATGTTCTGCTTGTCGATCTGCTCGGCACTGAAGATCTCATCCGGATGCTCGGCTTTGTTGTAACTGCGCAACCGCAGAGCGTTCCCCGGCATTCGATGCAGGTATTTGATCCGTAACATCCCGTCATGCTCGATCGCATAAATTTCCCCGTCGACAATCTGCGTAAGCCCGCGATCAATGGCAAGGGTGGAGCCGTCTTCAATCTTTTCGGCCATGCTGTTGCCGATCATGTAGGTACAAATGGCATCAGCATGATTGATTTCCAGGGAGTCGAGGTGGCTGCGGGGCAGGCGGATGGATTGGCTGGGGTCTTCGATGACGTGGGTTTTGTTGGAGCCCGGGGCGGTGGCTGTTTCTTTGTAGAAGGGCAGCTCGACGTCGGTGGGCTCGATGACTGTGTAGATGCCGCGGATGGCTTGGGCATCGAAGGTGTTGCCTGACTCGTCGAGCAGGCGCAGGTGTTTGGAGTCTTGTGGACCTTCGCCGGTTTTTAGCCAGTCGCTGTTTACTGACAGTAGTCTGGAAACCTCTTCCATGCGGTAGGCGGGCACACCGCGGGTGTACCAGTTATGGATGTTTTGCGCTTCCGTGTCGAAAAAAGCAGCAAATCCTGTCGTCGTGATGTTCGCTTTTTCGAGGAGCGCTTTAAACCGTGGGCCGCTAGTGTTCTTTTTCATAAACACGAGTCTACTGGCGCGGGGTGGGGGTTTGAATAAACGACCCGTTCAAATTTCGAGGGAAATTTAAGACCGGATGTAAGACGCTTTTAGTGGAAATTAAACAAGAAAAAACCGAAGCCAAGAAGTGCTAAACGTGCTGTTTAAGGCGGGTTCCAATCGGCCACAAAAAACCCCGGATCAACCGGGGTTTTTTTCAAGCGTCGCCGCTAGAAGCCTACCGCTGCTTCTCAGCCTTTATAGGCAGCAACCGACTTGGTGATCGCTTCGCGGGCGGCATCTGCGCCGGCCCAGCCTTCGATCTTCACCCATTTGCCTTTTTCGAGGTCTTTGTAGTTCGCGAAGAAGTGCTCGATCTGCTGAATCAGCAGCGGTGGCAGGTCGGTGTATTCCTTCACGTCGACGTACAGCTGGGACAGCTTGTCGTGTGGAACCGCGATCACTTTGGCATCGCCGCCGCCGTCGTCGGTCATGTTCAGGATGCCGACCGGACGTGCGCGGATCACCGAACCTGGGGCAACCGGGTAAGGGGTCACGACCAGCACGTCGAGGGGATCACCGTCGTCAGCCAGGGTGTTAGGGATGTAACCGTAGTTGGCCGGGTAGAACATTGGGGTGGCCATGAAACGGTCAACGAACAGGCAGTCGCTGTCTTTGTCGATTTCGTATTTGATCGGCGCGTGGTTGGCCGGGATCTCGATCGCGACGTAGATGTCGTTCGGCAGGTCTTTGCCAGCCGGAATCTTGCTGTAGCTCATTGGGCGGTGCCCCCGTTAGTTGACCAAAAACACTTGGCCGGATTGACCAAAAAGTGGCGGCGATTATAGGCATATTCCGCCTTCGACGCTATGGACCAGAGGTCGTGTAGACCTTAGTCGTGTGCCTGATAGACAGGGTTATGAGCCTGAAGTTGCCGCAGCCTGTCTAAAGGGTCCTGACGGTAGAAGAGCTTCAGCTGCTCATAGACTTGTGGATAAGCCTCGTGCAGCAAATCCGGGGCGCTGAAGAAGTATTCGCTGGTGACCGCGAAGAACTCGGCGGGGTTTTCCGCTGCGTACGGGTCGATGGCGGTTTGCGTGTCAGGGTTATGGTCCAGTTGCCGGTCGAGGTCGTCATAGGCCTCTTGCATCACCCTGGCCCAGTCGCTGATGCGCATGTCGGCGTGCAGCGGTGGCAGGCCATTGGCGTCGCCGTTGAGCATGTCGAGTTTGTGCGCTAGTTCGTGGATCACCAGGTTGTAGCCTTCCCAGCCACCGCTGGCCATCACGCCGGGCCAGGCAAGGATGATCGGGCCTTGCTGCCAGGCCTCGCCGCTGTGTTCGCCGTCCCACTCGTGTTCGACACCGCTGGCATCGCGATGGCGCTGGGGGCTGAGGAAGTCGTCGGGGTAGAGGATGATTTCGTGAAAGCCCTGATACCAGTTCAGATCGCCCAGATGCAGTAGCGGCAATTGGGCCTGGGCGGCGAGCAGCAGGCGCTGCTCCTGATGGAGTTCCACACCGGGCAGGGCGGTCAGGTGTTTGTCTTGCAGGAACAGCACGCAGGCTTCCCGCAGCCACTGGTCTTCGGCTGCGCTGAGGCCATCGAGAAAGCTCAGGTGATGGCGCACCCGTTGCCACAGGTCGTCGGCAATCGGATGCCTGGCCAGGGTGCGCTGGCGTCGCCAGGCGCTAAGGGACCACATCGCGAGTCAGTGCGGTTCGGTTTTGGACGCGGTATGACCGAGGCGGCTGCGGATCACGCCGATGATCATCGGTAGCAGCGACAGCAGGATGATGCCCACCACCAGCAGCGACAGGTTTTTCTTGATGAACGGTACGTTGCCGAAGAAGTAACCGAGGGTCACCAGGCCACCCACCCACAAGATGGTGCCGAGAATACTGAAGGCAAAGAAACGCAGGTAAGGCATTTTGGCGACGCCGGCGACGAATGGGGCAAAGGTGCGGATGATGGGCAGGAAACGCGCCAGGGTCACGGTTTTGCCGCCGTGCTTGTCGTAGAAGTCATGGGTTTGTTGCAGGTAGTCGCGACGAAAGATTTTCGATTTCGGGTTGCTGAACAGCCGTTCACCGACGGTTCGGCCGATCAGGTAGTTGGTGCTGTCGCCGAGAATCGCCGCCAGCATCAGCAGACCGCCCAGCAGCACCGGGTCCATGCCGCCACCGGCCGCCACGGCGCCCGCGATGAACAGCAGGGAATCGCCCGGCAGGAACGGCATCACCACCAGACCGGTTTCGCAGAAAATCACCAGAAACAGAATGGCGTAAATCCATGACCCGTAGTTAGTCACCAGCAAGTCGAGGTAAACGTCGAGATGCAGGATAAGGTCGATCGGGTTGAAATCCATGGAAAGCACCTGTGGTGATGGCCCGACTCTGCAGGCCTGTGCGGATGGCTTCGCGTAAGACTACAGCTAAGTGTGATTTTTCTTACGAGCCGGAAGAATGGGCATTATACGGGGGGAGAGGTGAAAAACGCGTCGAGTTTGTAGCGGGGGATGTCGATGGGTCGACTACAGGTCTGTGGCTTTGCACAATCCTCTGTGGCGAGGGGGCTTGCCCCCGTTGGAGTGCGGAGCACTCCCAAAACCTGACATGCGCGGTTTGTCTGACGAGCTCATTTGCTGGCAAGCCCTAATGCTGGTCAGTTAAGGAGCGGAACCTGTGGGAGCGGGCTTGCTCGCGAAAGCGGTGTGTCAGGCGACATCAATGTTGACGGTGCTACCGTCTTCGCGAGCAAGCCCGCTCCCACATGGATTGCGCTTAACTGACTGGCATTAGGGCAAGCCCCCTCACCACAAGAGCCCACGCTGTGTGTTACAGCCCGTCACTGATCGGCAACACGTAGTTCTTGAACTCGGTGTCTTCCTTGAACCCGATGGATTCGTAGGTTTTCTGCGCGACGTCGTTATTGCTGCTGGTGGAAACGCGCATGCGCACGGCATTGGTTTCCTTGGCCATTTTTTTCGCGGTGCGGATCAGGTTGTCGGCCACCAACTGACGGCGGGCGTCTTCGGCGACGTAGATGTCGTTGAGGATCCACACACGTTTAAGCGAAAGCGACGAAAAGCTCGGGTACAACTGACAGAAACCCATCAGTTTGTTGTTGTCGTCATCGGCCAGGGCCAGGTAGATCACCGATTCCTTGCGCCGCAGGCGCTTCTCAAGGAACGACCGGGACGAGTCCGGATATGGCAGGGAACCGTAAAACTCGCGATATTTGACGAACAACGGGGTCAGCAGGTCCAGGTGTTCGAGGGTCGCTTGAATAATCCGCATGGTAGGTCTCGTCTTCAAGTGGCTGTCTTACATGGTGACGGCGATGGGAAACCCTTGGCGGCCGTGCATCGATCCTGCCTGAAACCTGAATAGAAACGCAATGCGGAAACGGTTCAGGCATCCGACGGGCTGAGTAGGAAATTACCTTTCATGACTGCATCAAAGTCCGACTCCAGCGTCTGAACCTGGGCTTCGTCCTTCAGACTGACCCCCGATAACTGCCGCCGACAGGCTTCGCGCATCAAATACAGCAAACGGTGTGCCGCCATGCCGTAACTCAAGCCTTCAAGCCGGACATTCGAGATGCAATTGCGATAGGCGTCCGTCAGTCCGACCTTGGGATTATAGGTGAAATACAACCCCAGGCTGTCTGGCGAGCTTAATCCTGGGCGTTCGCCGATCAGTATGACCACCATTTTTGCCCCCAGCAGTTGGCCAATTTCGTCGGCCACCGCGACCCGGCCCTGTTCCACCAGAATCACCGGCGACAGGGTCCAGCCCTCAACGGCTGTCTGTTCTTCCATGCGTGCCAGAAACGGTAAGGTATGGCGATGAACGGCCAGCGCCGAGAGGCCATCGGCCACCACGACGGCCAGATCCACCCCACCAGGATTGGATTGCGCGTAATCGCGTAGCGTCTGCGCCGACTCATCGCTCAACTTGCGCCCCAAATCGGGGCGCTGCAAATAGCTGTTCCGGTCCGTGGCGGCGCTGTGCAGCAACAAGCTCTCACGTCCACGTTCGGCCAGTTGTGAGCTGAGCCCCGGGTGGTCGAACGGCAGATGCACCGCATCCCGGGCCTGTGCATGGGCGTACTGAAATTCCAGCTGCGCACTCGTGGGCAGGCTGGTGCCGGTGCGGCCCAGCGCAATGCGTGCCGGGGTCAGGCGACGCAGTTCCAGCAATGGGTTTTTCGGATCGACAGGTGGTTTATCCATCTCAATACTCATCCCAGTTGCGCCATGGCCTGACGGAAGGCCGGTGGCAGGTTGTCGCCGAAGTGAATTTTGCCGCCTGCCTGGGTGAAGATGCCCATTTTCGCCAGCCACTGTTCAAACTCCGGCGCCGGTTTCAGGCCTAGGGTTTGCCGGGCGTAGAGGGCGTCGTGGAACGACGTGGTCTGGTAGTTGAGCATGATGTCGTCGGAGCCGGGGATGCCCATGATGAAGTTGATCCCGGCCACGCCCAGCAGGGTGAGCAGAGTGTCCATGTCGTCCTGATCGGCTTCGGCATGGTTGGTGTAACAGATGTCACATCCCATGGGCACGCCCAGAAGTTTGCCGCAGAAGTGATCTTCGAGACCGGCGCGGATGATTTGTTTGCCGTTGTAGAGGTATTCCGGACCGATGAAGCCTACGACGGTGTTCACCAGAAACGGTTTGAAATGGCGCGCCACGGCGTAGGCGCGGGTTTCGCAGGTCTGTTGATCGATGCCGTGGTGGGCGTTGGCCGACAAGGCGCTGCCCTGGCCGGTCTCGAAATACATCAGGTTCTGGCCCAGCGTGCCGCGATTCAGGCTCAAGCCCGCGTCATAGCCTTCCTGCAAGACGTTGAGGTTGATACCGAAACTGGCGTTGGCCGCTTCGGTGCCGGCAATCGACTGGAACACCAGGTCCAGCGGAACGCCACGATTGACCGCCTCGATGGAGGTGGTGACGTGGGTCAGCACGCAGGCCTGTGTCGGAATGTCGTAGCGCTGGATGACCGCGTCGAGCATTTCCAGCATGGCGCAGATCGAAGCGATGCTATCGGTGGCCGGGTTGATGCCGATCATCGCGTCACCGTTGCCGTACAGCAGGCCGTCGAGAATGCTCGCGGCGATGCCGGCCGGTTCGTCGGTGGGATGATTGGGTTGCAGGCGCGTCGAGAGCCGGCCGCGCAGGCCCAGGGTGCCGCGGAATTTCGTGACCACGCGGATTTTCTGCGCCACCAGCACCAGGTCCTGCACGCGCATGATCTTCGACACCGCGGCGGCCATTTCCGGGGTCAGGCCCGGAGCGAGGGCGCGCAGGCTCTGTTCATCGGCGGCGTCGCTGAGCAGCCAGTCACGAAAGCCGCCGACCGTGAGGTGGCTGACGACCGCGAAAGCCTGTTTGTCGTGAGTGTCGATGATCAGTCGGGTGACTTCATCGGCCTCGTAAGGAATCAGTACTTCCTGCAGGAAGTGAGTCAGCGGAATGTCAGCCAGGGCCATCTGCGCGGCCACCCGCTCGCCATCGTTGAGGGCGGCAACGCCGGCCAGAAAGTCCCCGGAGCGCGCCGGGCTGGCCTTGGCCATGACGTCCTTGAGGCTGTCGAAGCGGTAGGTCTGGGCGCCGACGGTATGGGCAAATGCGGCCATGGGACGGTGTCCTCCTGATTAAATGATGATCCGTAGGAGCGAGGCTTGCCCGCGAAGAACGATAACGCGGTGCATCATGCAAACCGCGTTATCGTTCTTCGCGGGCAAGCCTCGCTCCTACAGGATCGGGTTGCCGACCTCAAATAGGGCGTGCGCCAAGCGACAGGCCCGGCGCCGGTGCAACTCAGATGCCTTCGAGCATAGCGTCCGCCGGTGCATCGGCGCGCTGCTTGGCGGTCAGTTGGAAATACAGGTAACCGGCCGCCATGAACCCGAGGAACACACACCCGATCAAGGTGTTGAACCACGCCATCGCCACCAGGCACACCACCGCCAGAAACAGCGCAATCCCCGGCACGATCGGGTAGCCCGGCGCGCGGAAGGTGCGTTCCAGGTTCGGTTCGGTTTTACGCAATTTGAACAGGCTCAGCATACTGATGATGTACATCACGATGGCGCCGAATACCGACATGGTGATCATCGCAGCCGTCAGCGTCATGCCTTGCAGGTTGATCAGGCCGTCGCTGTAGATCGCCGCGATGCCGATCACGCCGCCCGCCAGAATCGCCCGGTGCGGCGTCTGGAAGCGCGAGAGCTTGGCCAGCCCTTGAGGCAGGTAACCGGCGCGAGCCAGGGCGAAGAACTGTCGCGAATAGCCAAGAATGATCCCGTGGAAGCTCGCCACCAGGCCGAACAGGCCGATCCATACCAGCATGTGCATCCAGGTCGAATTATTGCCGACCACGGCTTTCATCGCCTGAGGCAGCGGATCGTTGATGTTCGACAGTTGACGCCAGTCGCCAACACCGCCGGCCATGACCATGACGCCGATGGCCAGGAACACCAGGGTCAGAATGCCGCTGACATAAGCCTTGGGAATCGTGCGTTTCGGGTCCTTGGCTTCCTCGGCGGCCATGGCGGCGCCTTCAATGGCGAGGAAGAACCAGATCGCGAAAGGTATCGCCGCAAACATGCCGGGGATCGAGGCCATGGTGAATTCGTTGGCGCCCGACCAACCGTTGAGTACGAAGTTGCTGAAGCTGAAGCCCGGTGCGACCACGCCCATGAACACCAGTAATTCGGCGACCGCCAGCACAGTGACCACCAGTTCGAAGGTGGCTGCAATGCTCACACCGAGGATATTCAGCGTCATGAACACGAAATAGGCGCCAACCGCGGCGATCTTCGGGTCCAGTTCCGGGTATTGCACGTTGAGGTAGGCGCCGATGGCCATGGCAATCGCCGGTGGCGCAAAGACGAATTCGATCAGGGTGGCAATGCCGGCAATCAGTCCGCCTCTTTCGCCGAAGGCCCGGCGGCTGTAGGCAAACGGCCCGCCAGCGTGGGGAATGGCGGTGGTCAATTCGGTGAAGCTGAAGATGAAACAGGTGTACATCGTCGCCACCATCAGTGCGGTGACGAGAAAACCCAGGGTCCCTGCGGTGCCCCAGCCGTAACTCCAGCCGAAGTACTCGCCGGAAATCACCAGGCCGACGGCAATGCCCCATAAGTGCAGGGTGCCGAGTGTGGGTTTGAGCTGTGTCGTAGAAGTCATAAGTCCTCGCTGTCTTTTTTATTGTTTGATCTGTTGGACTTTCGGGTATGGCGTTTTCGTGTGATGCGGGTACGCAAAGCCCGTGCCAGACCAGCAGGGCGATGATTTACGGTGCGTTTAAGGACGCCATCGCGGGCAAGCCCGCTCCCACAGGGTTATGGGATAAATTCACCTTTTGGGGTTGACCCAAAACACTGTGGGAGCGGGCTTGCCCGCGATGACCATCTGAAGGGCGATACAGAACTACCTGTATCGCCCCCGGGTTTTTAGAAGAAGCCCAACGGATTGATGTCGTAGCTCACCAGCAGGTTTTTGGTCTGCTGATAGTGATCGAGCATCATTTTGTGGGTTTCACGGCCGACGCCGGACTTTTTGTAACCGCCGAACGCGGCGTGCGCCGGGTACAGGTGGTAGCAGTTGGTCCACACACGACCGGCCTTGATGGCACGGCCCATGCGATAGGCGCGGTTGATGTCGCGGGTCCAGAGACCGGCGCCCAGGCCGAACTCGGTGTCGTTGGCAATGGCCAGGGCTTCGGCTTCGTCCTTGAAGGTGGTGATGCTCACCACCGGGCCAAAGATTTCTTCCTGGAACACGCGCATTTTGTTGGTGCCCTTGAGCAGGGTCGGCTGGATGTAATACCCGGTCGCCAGGCTGCCCTCGAGTTTTTCTACCTTGCCGCCGGTCAGCAGCTCGGCGCCTTCGCCCTTGGCGATTTCCAGGTACGAAAGGATTTTGTCGAATTGCTGTTCGGACGCCTGGGCGCCGACCATGGTGTCGGTGTCCAGCGGGTCGCCGCGTTTGATTTGCAGGACTTTGTTCATGACCACTTTCATGAACTCGTCGTAGATCGACTCTTGCACCAGGGCGCGGGACGGGCAGGTGCAGACTTCGCCCTGGTTGAAGAACGCCAGCACCAGGCCTTCGGCGGCCTTTTCGATGAAGGTCGGTTCGGCTTGCATGATGTCGGCGAAGAAGATATTCGGCGACTTGCCACCCAGCTCCACGGTGGACGGAATGATGTTTTCGGCGGCGCATTTCATGATGTGCGAGCCGACCGGGGTCGAGCCGGTGAAAGCGATCTTGGCGATGCGCTTGCTGGTGGCCAGGGCTTCCCCGGCTTCTTTGCCGAAGCCTTGCACCACGTTGAGCACGCCAGGCGGCAGCAGGTCGCCGATCAGTTCCATCAGCACGGTAATGCCCAGTGGGGTTTGCTCGGCAGGTTTAAGGACCACACAGTTGCCGGCGGCCAGGGCCGGGGCAAGTTTCCAGGCGGCCATCAGAATCGGGAAGTTCCACGGAATGATCTGCCCGACCACGCCGAGCGGTTCATGGATGTGATAGGCCACGGTGTTGCCGTCGATCTCGGCGGCGCTGCCTTCCTGGGCGCGAATGCAACCGGCGAAGTAGCGGAAGTGGTCGGCGGCCAGCGGGATGTCGGCATTGAGGGTTTCGCGTACGGCCTTGCCGTTGTCCCAGGATTCGGTGATCGCCAGCACTTCCAGGTTCTGTTCGATGCGGTCGGCGATTTTCAGCAGGACCAGCGAGCGTGCCTGGGCGGACGTGGCGCCCCAGGCATCGGCGGCGGCATGGGCAGCGTCCAGGGCCTTTTCAATGTCTTCGGCTGTGGAGCGTGGGAATTCGGCAATAGGTTGGCCGTTGACCGGCGACGTATTGGTGAAGTACTGACCTTTGACAGGCGCGACGAACTCGCCGCCGATGTAGTTACCGTACTTGCTCTTGAACGAAACGATAGCGCCTTCAGTACCGGGGTGAGCGTAACGCATGATGGGTTTCTCCTTGGCTTTTGTGCTTATAAGGGAGGACGCGCTAAAGCGCTGCATTAAGCGTAGAGCAAAGGTCGGGCCAGCGCCTTGCAGGTCAGGTAAATCAAGGCTTTGCGTGTTTTTTGTCGGACGGGTGGGCGGTGTTTGTGGCGCTTGCGGTACAGCCCCCGTGACACTTTGTACCGTTTGTGGCGCAGCCTGTGACTGGTGGGTCTTGCCAGCATTGCAATGCATCGATGGCTGGAGGATGCTGAGCCTCAAATTGCCACACAGGTAATCCGCTGTGGCGAGGGGGCTTGCCCCCGTTGGGCAGCGAAGCAGCCCCCAAACCATTCACCTCGATTTACCAGACACACCGCATGCTCAGGATTTACGACTGCTGCGCAGCCGAACGGGGGCAAGCCCCCTCGCCACAGGAGTGGCCAGATAAGCACTCACCTTTCGGGGAGAATAATAAGAAATGCACGACAACCATTTGAGTCGCCATGCCCAGCAAGTGTTGACCGTGACCCAGGGTAAATCCCACCTGCACGGTCCCGGCAGCGATCCGTCCATTGCCCGTTCCTGGCTGCGTTGTCTGGAGGATTATCACCTCGACCCGGCTCTGGCCATGGCGCCGACGGTGCTGGAGCATGGCCGCGTGCTGGAAAGCCGCGAACGCTTGCAACAAGTGCTGCAGATCGCCGGCAACGAAATGACCAGCCTCCACCAGCAACTTTCCGGCGCCGGCCATGCGGTGCTGCTGACCGACGCCCGCGGGGTGATCCTCAACTGCGTCACCGCGCCCACCGAACGGAAGATTTTCGAGCGTGCCGGCCTTTGGCTTGGTGCCGACTGGAGCGAGGCCTGCGAAGGCACCAACGGCATCGGCACCTGCCTGGTGGAGCGTCAGTCCCTGACCATCCATCAGGACGAACATTTTCGTGGTCGTCACACCGGCCTGACCTGCTCGGCGAGCCCGGTGTTCGACCCCCACGGCGAGCTGCTGGCGGTGCTCGACGTGTCTTCGGCGCGTCACGAGGTTTCGCGTCAGAGCCAGTTCCACACCATGGCCCTGGTCAATCTGTCGGCGAAGATGATCGAGAGCTGCTATTTCCTGCGTTACTTCGACAATCAATGGTTGCTGCGTTTTCACTTGCAGGCCGAGTCCGTCGGGCTGTTCAGCGAAGGGTTGTTGGCGTTCGACGGTGAAGGGCGGATCAGTGCGGTGAACCAGAGTGCGCTGAATTTGCTGGGGCATATTCGTGGTGGGCTGTTGGGCAAACCGGTGGAGGCGTTTTTCGACTGTTCGCTGGATGAATTGCTCGGCCGCGCGAGCGCCAATGCCAGCGCCAGTTGGCCGTTGCGCACCCGTGACGGGCGGCGGCTGTTTGCTGTGTTGCGCGGGCAGCCTCGCAGCATTCCGGTGCCGGTGGTGCAAAGCCCGATGATTGCCGAGCGTGCGCGCTTGTCGGGTATTTGCCTGGGCGATGCCGCGTTACAGGAGGATTTCCGTAAGGCCTTGCGGGTATTTGAACGGGATGTGCCCTTGCTGATCAACGGCGAAACCGGCTCAGGCAAGGAGGCCTTTGCCAAAGCCGTGCATCAGGCCAGTCAACGGGCAGAAAAGTCTTTCATCGCCCTCAATTGCGCCGCGATCCCCGAAAGCCTGATCGAAAGCGAACTGTTCGGCTATCGCGGCGGCAGTTTCACGGGGGCCCGCAAGGAAGGCATGCGCGGCAAGTTGCAGCAGGCCGATGGCGGGACTTTGTTCCTCGATGAAATCGGTGACATGCCGCTGAGCATGCAGACCCGCTTATTAAGGGTGCTGGAAGACCGTCAGGTGGTACCGATCGGTGGCGAACCGGAGTCGGTTAATGTGCGGATCATCAGCGCCACTCACCGCAATCTGCTTGAACGGGTGCAGGACGGCAGTTTCCGCGAGGATTTGTATTACCGGCTCAATGGGCTGGAGGTCGCATTGCCGGCGTTGCGTGAGCGTTCTGACAAATCGCAGTTGCTCGACTTTTTGCTGGCCGAAGAGGCGGGCGAGGAGACGGTATTGATCGACGGGCCGGCGCGGCAGGCCTTGCTGGACTTTGCCTGGCCGGGGAATGTGCGGCAGTTGCGCAATGTGTTGCGGACCCTGGCGGCGTTGTGTGATGACGGCCGGATCGGGCTGGAGGATTTGCCTGCGATGATTCGCCAGGCCCGGCCGGTGACGGCGTCGGCAGCTGAAGAACCGTCCGAGTATCCGCTGGACGACGCCGAACGGTTGGCATTGCTGACGGTGCTGGAGCAGCAGCGCTGGCACATGACTAACACGGCTGAGCAGTTGGGCGTCAGTCGCAATACCCTCTATCGAAAACTGCGCAAGCACGGTATCGCCCGTTAGGTACACCACACCCCCTGTAGGAGCGAGGCTTGCCCGCGAAGGCCATCACGCGGTTTGCCTGATACACCGCGTTATCGTTCTTCGCGGGCAAGCCTCGCTCCTACAGAGGGGGTGGTGTTTGATCTTGAAACACAAGGTGCGATTTTCCCCTCCCTACGCTAACCTGCGGCCATGTTTACGAGGTCGACTATGCACATTCATATTCTTGGTATTTGCGGCACTTTCATGGGTTCGATGGCGGTTCTGGCCAAAGAGCTGGGCCATCACGTGACCGGCTCCGATGCCAACGTCTATCCACCGATGAGCACTCAGCTGCAAGCCCAGGGCATTGAGTTGACCCAAGGTTACGACCCGGCGCAGCTCGATCCGGCCCCGGACCTGGTGGTGATCGGCAATGCCATGTCCCGCGGCAACCCGGCCGTCGAATACGTGCTGAACAAAGGCCTGCCGTACGTTTCCGGCCCGCAATGGCTGGCGGATCATGTATTGCAAGGCCGCTGGGTATTGGCGGTTGCCGGTACTCACGGCAAAACCACCACCAGCAGCATGCTTGCCTGGGTGCTGGAACATGCCGGCATGAGCCCGGGTTTCCTGATCGGCGGCGTGCCGCAGAATTTCTCGGTGTCGGCGCGTCTGGGCGACACGCCGTTTTTCGTGATCGAAGCCGACGAATATGACAGCGCGTTCTTCGACAAGCGCTCCAAGTTCGTTCACTACCGCCCGCGCACGGCGATCCTGAACAATCTGGAGTTCGATCACGCCGACATCTTCCCCGATCTGCCAGCCATCGAGCGGCAGTTCCACCATTTGGTACGGACCATCCCGAGCGAAGGCCTGGTGATCCATCCGACCACCGAGCCGGCATTGCTGCGGGTCATCGACATGGGCTGCTGGACCCCGGTGCAAACCACTGGTGCCGGCGGTCAGTGGCAGGTCAAACTGCTCAGTGAAGATGGTTCGAAATTCGAAGTGATGTTCGAAGGCGTCGCCCAAGGTGTGGTCGAGTGGGACATGACCGGTCAGCACAACGTCGCCAACGCCTTGGCCACTTTGGCCGCCGCTCGCCACGTCGGCGTCGTGCCATCAATGGGCATTGCGGCACTGAGTGCGTTCAAAAGCGTGAAGCGGCGGATGGAAAAAGTCGCGGAAGTTCGTGGCATCACCATTTACGACGACTTCGCTCACCACCCGACCGCCATCGCCACCACCCTCGACGGTTTGCGCAAGCGTATTGGCGACGCACCGTTGATCGCGATCATCGAGCCGCGCTCCAACTCCATGAAGCTTGGCGCTCACCGTGATGGCTTGCCGGAAAGCGTGGTCGATGCCGATCAGGTGATCTGGTATTCGCCGGCCAACCTCGGTTGGGACCTGGGCGCCACAGCAGCGTTGTGCACCGTGCCGTCGATCGTCAGCGATTCGTTGGAAGGCATCATCGAGCGCGTGAAGAGCCAGGCCCAGCCTGGCACTCACGTGGTGATCATGAGCAATGGCGGCTTCGGCGGCCTGCACGGCAAACTGGCCGAGGCGCTGCAATGAACAACGGTCCGGAGCGCATCACGCTGGCGATGACCGGCGCTTCGGGCGCCCAGTATGGCTTGCGCCTGCTTGACTGCCTGGTGCGTGAAGACCGCGAGGTGCACTTCCTGATCTCCAAGGCTGCGCAGTTGGTGATGGCCACCGAGACTGATGTCTCGCTGCCGTCCAAACCGCAAATGATGCAAGCCTTCCTCACTGAATACACTGGCGCTGCTGCCGGGCAGATTCGGGTGTACGGCAAGGAAGACTGGATGTCGCCGGTGGCTTCGGGCTCTGGCTCGCCAGCGGCGATGGTGGTGGTGCCGTGTTCCACCGGGACCTTGTCGGCTATCGCGACCGGGGCCTGCAACAACTTGATCGAACGGGCTGCCGACGTGACCTTGAAGGAGCGCCGCCAGCTGATTCTGGTGCCGCGCGAGGCGCCGTATTCGAGCATTCATCTGGAGCACATGCTCAAGCTGTCGAACATGGGCGTGACGATTCTGCCGGCGTCGCCGGGCTTCTATCACCAGCCGCAGACCATTGATGACTTGATCGACTTTGTCGTGGCGCGAATTCTCAATCTGCTGAACATTCCACAAGACATGCTGCCGCGCTGGGGTGAACACCATTTGAGCAGCGATGAATAAGCTGCTGATCATCCTGCTGGCTTTGCAACTGACGGGCTGCGCCACGGCGCGCACCCTCGATGCCGCCAAGCCAGGGGCACCGGTGGTGTATTCGGGGACGCGTCTGGATTTGTATGCGATGAATGGCGGGTGCTGCGCGATGGACAGATTTGGCGCAGAAGCGCCGAGTTATCCGGGTGTTGATCTGCCGGCGAGTGCGTTGCTCGACACGCTGCTGTTGCCGCTGTCGTTGTTGACGGTGATTGGCGTAAGTTTTCAAGCGACCGGCGGATTGTAAAGGCAGCTGCGATCCCTGTGGCGAGGGGGCTTGTCGGAACGCCGCATCGCCCCGTTCGGCTGCGAAGCAGTCGTAAATCCAGGTGACTCGGTGCAGCTGAAGAAGCGGAGGGCCGCTGCGCGACCCAACGGGGGCAAGCCCCCTCGCCACAGGTCCGCGTCGGCCTGAAATTATTTGCCTAACTTGCGCAACTCATCCGACTCGACAATCCGCACGCCATCCTGCTCTTCCAGCGCCAGGCGCCACATGGCGCGGGCCAGGTGGCAGGCTTCGATCCCGTGGTACTTGCCCGGAATCAGTTTCGACAACGGGCCGGCAACCCGCTCGCCTAGTCGCGGCTCGACGCGATCGCCCAACAACAGCGAAGGCCGGCAAATGGTCAGCTGCGGCCAATCCTGTGCGCGCAATGCGTGTTCCATCTCGCCTTTAACCCGGTTGTAGAAAATCGAGGATCTGCGATCGGCTCCCAAGGCGCTGATCACAATCAAGTGCCGTGCGCCCATTTCCCGCGCACGTTTGGCGAAGGCCACGACCATGTCCAGGTCCACCGCGCGAAACGCTTGCTCGGAGCCGGCCTGCTTGATCGTGGTGCCGAGGCAGCAATAGGCAATGTCGACGCGACCGTTCAATTGCGGCAAAAACGCCGCTGGGTCGCCGACCGGGTTTTCCAGGTGAGGGTGTTCGGCCAGCGGCCGGCGTGAGGGGGCCAATACTCGAGTAATCGTTGGTTCATTGAGCAGGCGGTCAAGCAAATGTTCACCGGTTAACCCGGTAGCTCCGGCAAGCAATACATGCTGAGGCGTCAAGTACATAGTAATTCCCCCTTGATACTATTCAGCTTAGTTGCTCTTTTCATCCTTGCTGATAGAGACACTTTGCAGTGCTTTTCGTGCCTGCTGTTTGCGTAACAATTGCCAGTGGGCGAGAACGGTTTTCGGGGCCCAGATTTGCGGCTCGGAGGCTTCGAAGTTATCGGCCAGCTCACGCTCGGCCACGGTGCCCCTGGCCAGCTTGAAGGCTTGCTCCAGATCGTCGGTCTGGTTCAGCGCCTGGGCGAACAGTGCGTCGCCGAAATAAGTGAAGTTGGCTTCTTCCGAACACCCGAAGGACACCCGGTCGGCGCGCGAGGCGGTCATGATCAGGGTGCGTTCGTCCTTGAGCGCGGGGATGAAGCCGCCGGAATAGCAGGAGGAAATCACGATGATTTTGTCGCGCTTTTTCAGGGGCTCGAGGACGGCGGCGAGTTCGTCGGCCGGCAGATCGGCCAGCTCCATGCGTGGTTGGTCGAGCACCAGTTCGTGTTCGCTGGTGCCGTGGCTGGTCAGGTAGATGAACAACAAGTCTTCCGGGCCGCTGCGTTCGGCCAGGGTCTGGGCGGCGCGGCGCAGGTTCTCCCGGGTGGCCATTGGTCGGTCGCCGAGGTGGTCGCGATGGTTGACCAGGCGGATCTGGCCAAAGGCGCCGAAACGGCTGGCGAGCATGTTGGCGACGTAGTCGGATTCACGCAGGAACACGCTCTGCTTGCCGTCACCGCCCAGGGTCAAGGTGTACAGCTCGACCGCCGGGGTCGAGGCAGGCACGTTGGCCAGTGCATCGTCGAGCAAGCGGCCCTGGGCCAGCAAACCGAGTTCGAGGGTGTCCGGCAGCAGCTTGTCGTCGGCGTCGCGCACGCGCTGACTATTGATCCAGGTGCCGCTCAGCACCGTGCCATCAGTCAACACCAAAGTACCTTGGCCCTGATAGTTGTCACCCTCGAACTGGCCGACATAGAAACTGCCATCGGCCAGGTTCAAACGGCCCTGGCCGGTGAAACGCCAGTCGCTGAACTGACCGATATAGTGACTGCCGTCGGCGCCGATCAACTCGCCCTTGCCGTTCAGCACGCCTTCCTTGAACTGACCGAGCCAGACATCGCCATCAGCGTTCTCGTAGCGACCCTTGCCGTGCAGTTGATTGTTCTTGAAACCGCCGACATAGATATCGCCATCGGCGCTGTTGAAAGTGCCGGTGCCTTCCAGCTGACCGTCGGCGAAATGCCCGGTGAACTGATTGCCGCTGGCGTCGCTGCGCTGGCCTTCGCCGTTGGGTTTGCCGTGGGCGAACTGACCCTGGTACTGGCTGCCGTCTTCGAGTTCCAGACGACCGAGCCCTGAATATTGATCGGCTTTGAACTCGCCGCGGTAGGTCATGGTGTTTTCTTTGAGGGTGCCTTCGCCATCCCGTCGACCGGCCTTGAAACCGCCGGTGTAGCGGCTGCCCGTGGTGGTCAGCGTGCCTTGGCCGTCGAACAATCCCTGCTGGAACTGCCCGCGATAGACCTCGCCATTGCTGCCGTGCCATTCGCCCTGGCCATGCCATTGGCCTTTGTCGAACTGGCCGGCGTACCAGCTGCCGTTCGGGTAATCGATGCGGCCCTCGCCTTGCAGCAGCCCGTTTACCAGATCACCGCGATAGCGTCCGCCGTCCGGCAGGCGGGCATCGGGGGGCATCAGCGATTCGCCATCGCCGCAAGCGGTGAGCAACAGGGTCAGAGCAAGGAGTGCAAGTGAGCGCATAGCGGGATCCGGACAATTAGGCGACCGAGTATGCCGCAGCTATGTGTCCTTACATAGCTGGTAGAAAAGCAGACGGCGCGAAACAGCGTGACCTGCTTCGCATCCGGGATGGTTTACACGAAGCAGAGGGACAGTGGCTCGGCGATAAACGCCGGTTTGTCCGACCCTTCGATTTCAAGCGTAGCGGTGGCCTTGAGCAACCATTGGCCGGGTTTCTTCTCGGTGACGTCGTTCATGTCGACCTTGAGTCGAACCCTGGAATTGACCTTCACAGGCTGGATGAAACGAACGCTGTCCAGACCGTAGTTGACCACCATCTTCGCGCCTTCGGGCAGGATGAGGATGTCTTCCATCAGTTTGGGGATCAGCGACAACGACAGGAAACCATGGGCGATGGTGCTGCCAAAGGGTGTTTGCGCGGCTTTGACCGGGTCGACATGGATGAACTGATAATCGCCTGTGGCTTCTGCGAACAGGTTGATGCGTTCCTGATCGATGGTGAGCCATTGGGAACGTCCGAGTTCCTTGCCGACATAATCCTTGAGCTCCGCAACTGGAACGTAGGGCATTGAGACTCTCCTTGGGTGATCGGTTTTATAGTTTTTCGGGTGGAGGATTTGACCTCCCTGAGAACCACTTTAGATCAACATGGCAAATTGCTCCGGTCAACTAATCATGCTTTTGGCGAATGCCGATTCATAGCGTTGGCGTGCTTATAATGTCGGGCCCCTTCTTTGTGGGGAGCGCGCGCGGGAGATAATGGATGTTGTTACGTGGCCTGACCTGGCTGGTGCTTTTTCAATTGCTCGGCACTGCCCTCAACCATCTGTTTTTGCCGGTGCTGCCGGGGCCGATCATTGGCCTGCTGTTGCTGCTGGGGTATCTGATTATCCGCGGTCAAGTCGGTGAACCGCTGAACCTCGCGGCCAGCAGCTTGCTGCGTTATTTGCCGTTGCTGCTGGTGCCGCCGGCCGTGGGTGTCATGGTCTATGCCACCGATATCGCTGCGGACTTTTGGGCAATCATCGGAGCGCTGGTGTTGTCGCTGGTGTTGTCCATGGCCTTTGCCGGCGTTCTGATGCAGCGCCTGATCAAGCGTCACGCTCATCAAGAGGACAGCCAATGATCCTCGATTGGCATGGCGCCTGGACGTCGGTGATTCATCATCCGTTGTTCGGCATCGGCATTACGCTGGGCGCGTATCAGTTGGCGCTGGCGGTTTTCGAGAAAACCCGCTGGATCTTTCTACAGCCAGTGCTGGTATCGATGCTGCTGGTGATTGGCGTGCTGGTGGGTTGTGGCCTGAGCTATGCCGAATACCGTAAGAGCACCGAGATCCTCAGCATCTTGCTCGGGCCGGCCACCGTTGCACTGGCGGTGCCGCTGTACCTCAATCTGCGACGGATTCGGCAGTTGTTCTGGCCGATATTTACTACGCTGGTGATAGGTGGCGTAGTCGCTACGGGCATGGGTGTGCTGCTGGGTTGGTGGTTCGGCGCCGAGCACATGATCCTGATGACCATAGCGCCCAAGTCGGTGACTTCGCCGATTGCCATGCTGGTGGCGGAGCAGATCGGTGGCGTCGCGGCGCTGGCGGCGGTGTTTGTATTGATCACCGGGGTGATCGGTGCGATCTTCGGGCCGAGTCTTTTGACGAGGCTCGGTGTCCATAGCCCTGAGGCCCGCGGTATGGCCCTGGGCATGACCGCCCATGCGGTCGGTACCTCGGTGGCCTTGCAGGAAAGTGAAGAGTGCGGCGCCTTCGCGGCGTTGGCGATGAGTCTGATGGGCGTGGCTACGGCGGTGTTCCTGCCGTTGGCGGTGTCGATGGTGGTGTAAGGAAATATCTATGAGTCTGCCGCTTTTTCCGCTGAACACGGTGCTGTTTCCTGGCTGCATCCTCGACTTGCAGATATTCGAGGCGCGCTACCTGGACATGATCAGTCGCTGCATGAAACAGGGCGGCGGCTTCGGCGTGGTGTGCATCCTCGACGGTGAAGAAGTCGGCATCGCCCCGGCCGGCTACGCGCTGGTGGGTTGCGAGGCGCTGATCACCGACTTCAAGCAGCAGGACAACGGTCTGTTGGGCATTCGGGTGCAGGGCGGGCGGCGTTTCCACGTATTGTGCACCGAGGTTCAGCGCGATCAGTTGACTGTCGCCGAGGTCGAGTGGCTGGAAGACGAACCGGAACAACCGTTACAAGATGAAGACGCCGATCTGGTCGCACTGCTCAAGGCCCTGGCCGAACACCCCATGGTCGAAGCGTTGAACATGGGCACCGAAGCAACCGGGCAACAGTCGCTGGCCAATCAGTTGGCGTACCTGTTGCCGTTTGCCGAAGTAGACAAGATCGACCTGCTGCAACTCGACGATCCGCAGCAGCGCCTGGATGCCATTCAGGCGTTGCTGGATGAGTTGCAGGGTGAGTTGTTTACCTGACGTCCGCTAGAAGATCGCAGCCCGTAGCAGCTGTCGAGCTTGCGAGGCTGCGTTCGAGGACAAAGTCCTCGCAAATCCTGCTTATGGGGTTTGCCTGAAAGACCGCGTTGTCTGGTTTTACGACGGCTTTGCCGCCGAACGCAGGCTCGGCAGCTGCTACAGGTTACAGGAGCTGCCGAAGGCTGCGATCTTTTGATCTTCAGTACGCATACCGCAACATCGCATGCGGCATGTGCCTCAACACAAAGAAACCGAGCAACGCCACCAATGACGGCAGCACCAGCCACCAGATCCTTGGCGGCATGGCGGTGAGCGAAGTCTGGCGTTGAATCAGCCAAAGGCTGGCCGCACACACGCACGCCGCCAGCATCGCGCCAGCCAGTACATCGGTCGGCCAGTGCGCGCCCAGGTACACCCGTGACAAGGCAATCGTCAGCGCCGGCAAGCAGCCCACCAGTAACCAGGTCAGGCGCATGCGCGGCGGTTGTCCGCGCCCAGCCAGCACCGCGAGCGTCAAGAACAGTGCGAAAGAGCCCGAGGCATGGCCGCTGGGCATGCTGTAGCTGGTCAGTGGATCACTCAGCACTTCCGGGCGCACACGGGCGAAAAAGTGCTTGGTCGCGGTGTTGCCCAGCGCGGTGAACAGCAGGGTGCCGCCAGCGAAGATCGCGTGCCGCCATTGTCGTGTCAGCAACAGCAAGACTGTCAGCAGCGCGCTGAGCATAAACATGTTGCGGAATTCGCCAATCAGCGTGAACACCACGGCCACTTCATCGAGCATCGGGCTGCGGTGTTCCTGTATCAGGGTCATCAATCCTTGGTCGAGGGCGGTCAGGTGCGGGTAGCCGATGAACAGACCGATCAGGATCAACAGGCTCATGCTGCAGATCCAGATGGTCGCCCGGCGATGGCGGCGCAGGCTGCTGTTTGCGCTCAGACCGACCATCACCGCAATGCTGCCGGCGACAATCCCGGCTTCAGGCCAGAAACCTTCCGGCAATGGCAAGCGGATCGCCGCCCCGGTGGCCCAGCCCGGCAGGAGATAGGCGAGGCTCCAGCCCGCGGCAGCCAACAGGCTGACGACGGCGAAACGCGGGAACGGCATGTCGAACATCCCCGCGACCATCGGCAGCATGGGCCGCAGCGGACCGATGAAGCGCCCGACCAGCAGGCTGGCGATGCCATAACGCTGAAAATACGCCTCGGCTCCGGCCATCCATTCCGGATGATGGCGCAACCCTGGCAGGCGCCGGATGTTCTGGTGGAAATGTCGCCCGAGAAAATATGAAACGATGTCGCCCAGCACGCCGCCGAGAAAGCCCAGCAACAGCGTTTCACCCAATGACAACGCGCCACTGCCGGCCAGCACCGTCACGGCAAACAGCAACACCGTGCCGGGCACGATCAGTCCGACAATCGCCAGGCATTCCATACAAGCCACTACGAACACTGCCGCGGCCAGCCATTGCGGATTGACCGTCAACCAACCGGTCACGCTATCGAGCCATGGGCCCATAAAAACAACTCCATCGAATAATCAATCGGTCCCAAGGGACGAACGCAATCTTCAAAACACTACAGGTCTCATGTGGGAGCGAGCCTGCTCGCGATAGCGGAGTGTCAGACGACATCTACTTCGACTGTTAGTCCGCTATCGCGAGCAGGCTCGCTCCCACAATGGATTTTTCCATCATCAAGTCAGCAAAAAATAATCGCGACCTTCGACTTGCCCTCGGCGCAGCGGGTTGCGCGTGCAGTAAAGTGCATAAGCCGCATCAACAAAGCGGTACATCAAATGTTCGTCGCGCCCATGGGGAATGCCCAGGCGTGTGGTCTGGATGATGTGGCCGGGCGCGGGCCCGACATCTTCCACCAGCAGCACTTCATGGTCGAAACGTTTGGCATCCCAGACGGGCACCTTCAGCCCCAACGACTTGCAGAGCAACGTCTGCCCGGCACACAGCTTTTGTGAGGGGCGAGGGCGGCCCTGTGCATCGGGATTGTTCAGCAGCATCTGCGCCAGGCTTGCCGGCCCGCTCAGTTCATCGACCCATGGATAGGCGGATTTGATCAGCACCGCGTTGCCCGGCCCCTGGGCGCTGAAGTTCAGGGAATCGCCGCCGCGGGCGTAATACATATAGATGTGGCCGCCATCCAGAAACAAAGCCTTACGTTTTTCTGTGTAACCAAGGGAGGCGTGGCTGCCTTTTTCTTCGCAGTAATAGGCTTCGGTCTCGATGATCCGGGCACTGAGCCACAGGTCGTCGACCCGATGACGGATGATTTTGCCCAGTAAATCCCGGGCCAGCGTTTGGGCATCGCGGTCGAAAAATGCATCCGGCAGCCCCTTGGGCTGGCGCGTAGCGGACGGGCGAATAGGCAGGTTGGTCATGATGAACAGCGTTTATCAAGGCTGATTGAGCGGTGATGATAACAATATGCAACTTAATCACGGCTGAACGTCGGCAAATTGCCCTCCATTTCGACCATCCGCCCGTCACCGCTGTTAGTCGGGGGACGCGACAGCTATAATCTGCCGCTTTACTCTTTACCAAGACCTTAGCAAAGACCATTGCAGACCATGACTGAGTCCGTTCTTGACTACATGACCCGTTTGGGTCGCGCCGCCCGCGAAGCTTCCCGCGTGATCGGCCGTGCCAGCACCGCGCAGAAAAACCGCGCATTGCAGGCGGCTGCCAATGCGCTGGACGCTTCCCGTGCCGAGCTGACCGCAGCCAATGAACTGGATTTGGCCGCCGGCCGCGCCAATGGCCTTGAGCCGGCATTGCTTGAGCGTCTGGCGCTGACCCCTGAGCGTATCGACGGCATGATCGTCGGTCTGCGTCAGGTAGCAGCACTGCCAGACCCGGTCGGTGCGATCCGCGACATGAGTTATCGGCCGTCGGGCATTCAGGTCGGCAAGATGCGCGTGCCGCTGGGCGTGATCGGCATCATCTACGAGTCGCGGCCGAACGTAACCATCGATGCCGCCAGCCTGTGCCTGAAGTCCGGTAACGCGACAATCCTGCGGGGCGGCTCCGAGGCGATTCATTCCAATCGTGCCATCGCCGCCTGCATCCAGCGCGGCCTGGCCGAGGCCGGCCTGCCGGCCGCCGTGGTGCAAGTGGTCGAAACCACCGACCGTGCAGCCGTCGGCGCGCTGATTACCATGCCGGAATACGTCGACGTCATCGTGCCCCGTGGTGGCCGTGGTCTGATCGAACGGGTCAGTCGTGATGCTCGCGTGCCCGTCATCAAGCATTTGGATGGCATTTGCCACGTTTACATCAGCGCCCACGCCGATCTGCCGAAAGCCCAGCGCATTGCGTTCAACGCCAAGACTTACCGTTATGGCATCTGCGGTGCCATGGAAACCCTGCTGGTCGATCAGGCAGTCGCCCAGGCGTTCCTGCCGTCGATGGCTGCCCAGTTCCGCGAAAAATGCGTCGAACTGCGCGGTTGCGAGCGTACCCGGGCGATCATCGAGGCCGTTGCCGCGACTGAAGAAGACTGGCACACCGAATACCTGGCGCCGATCCTCTCGATCCGTGTGGTCGACGGACTGGATCAGGCCATCGAGCACATTAACAAGTACGGCTCCCATCACACCGACTCGATCGTCAGTGAAAACCTGGCCGACACCCGGCGTTTCGTGGCTGAAGTCGATTCGTCTTCGGTAATGATCAACACCCCGACGTGCTTCGCCGATGGCTTCGAATACGGATTGGGTGCCGAGATTGGCATTTCTACTGATAAGCTGCACGCCCGCGGCCCGGTGGGCCTCGAAGGTCTGACCTGCGAGAAGTACATCGTGGTCGGTGACGGTCAGTTGCGCGGCCAGGCGTCGGTCTGACTTGGGCGACCTCGACCCGTCAGCCCAACTGACCGCCAGCGAGCCCCAGCCTCGACGCATTGGCGTACTGGGCGGGACTTTCGACCCGGTGCACATCGGCCATTTGCGCGGTGCGCTGGAAGTCGCCGAATCGCTGGCGCTCGATGAGTTGCGTCTGACACCCAGTGCCAGGCCGCCTCATCGCGGCACGCCGCAGGTGTCGGCGAAGGACCGTCTGGCGATGGTCAAGTGCGCGGTGGCCGGTGTGCCACCGTTGGTGGTGGACGCCCGCGAATTGCAGCGGGACAAACCGTCCTACACCATCGATACCCTGGAACTGATGCGCGCCGAACTGGCCGCCCCAGACCAGGTTTTTCTACTTTTGGGCTGGGACGCATTTTGCGGCCTGCCCACTTGGCACCGCTGGGAAGAGTTGCTCCAGCATTGCCACATCCTGGTGCTGCAACGCCCGGATGCCGACAGCGAACCGCCGGATGCCTTGCGCAACCTGCTGGCGGCTCGCTCGGTGAGCGACCCGCTGGCCCTCAACGGGCCGAGCGGACAGATTGCATTCGTCTGGCAGACACCGCTCGCGGTATCCGCCACCCAGATCCGTCAACTGCTGGCCAGCGGTAAGTCGGTACGTTTCCTGGTGCCCGACGCGGTCCTGGCCTACATCGATGCGCACGGACTTTACCGTGCGTCGAACTGAAAAAGGGCGCGCTTCAAGGCACGTGAATGCGTGTATCGAAGCGCCCGAACATACGAGCAAAACGAGTTTTATATGACTGACAAAGACGTAAACAAAGTAAAGCGCAAGGGCACGTTCAAGAGCGCTCCGCTGCCAGTAGTGGCCAATACCGGCCCGGAGCTGCGCGGCGAAGAGCTGGTCAAGGTCGCCGTAGCGGCCCTGGAAGACGTCAAGGCCCAGGATGTTCTGGTGATCGACGTTCGTGAAAAGCAGAGCATCACTGATTTCATGATCATCGCTACAGGTACTTCCAACCGCCAGATCGGCGCGATGCTGGATAAGGTCCGCGAAGCGGTCAAGGCCCAGGGCGTCAAGCCGTTGGGTGAAGAAGGCAAGGGCGACAGCGACTGGGTGTTGCTGGACATGGATGACGTCATCGTGCACATGATGACTGCCAGCGCTCGCCAGTTCTATGACCTGGAGCGGTTGTGGCAGGGTGCCGAGCAGAGTCGTGCCGGCAGCGCCGCGCACCACAGCCCGGAAAACACCCATGAGCATTTCATCAAGCTCAACAAAGACCAGCAATAAGGGAACGCTGTGCGACTGCGACTGATCGCCGTCGGTTCCCGCATGCCCAAGTGGGTGGAAGAAGGCTGGCATGAATATGCCAAGCGTCTTCCGTCCGAGTTGGCGCTGGAACTGGTGGAAATTCCGCTCAACACCCGGGGCAAGAACGCCGACGTGGCGCGCTTTATCCGTCAGGAAGGCGAAGCCATGCTGGCCAAGGTCGGGCCGAACGAGCGCATTGTCACTCTCGAAGTCCACGGCAAGCCCTGGAGCACCGAGCAACTGGCGGTCGAACTCGATCGCTGGCGGCTGGACTCGCGCACAGTGAATTTCATGGTCGGCGGCCCCGAGGGGCTGGCGCCGGAAGTCTGTGCCCGGGCGGATCAACGCTGGTCGTTGTCACCGTTGACGTTGCCGCACCCATTGGTGCGGATTCTGATCGGCGAACAGCTGTATCGTGCCTGGACAGTGCTGTCCGGCCACCCTTACCACAAGTAGTTCTGCCCTCATGCCCCAGCCGATCCGTATCAAGGACCACGAAAAAGACGCCCGTCTGGTGCGTGGCCGCGTCGTGTTCGGGGCCATTGCGGTAGTGGCGCTGATTGGCGTGCTGATCGCGCGGCTGTATTTCCTTCAGGTGATCCAGTACGAGTACCACTCGACCCTGTCGGAAAATAACCGGGTCCATGTGCAGCCGATTCCGCCGACGCGCGGGCTGATTTTCGACCGCAATGGCGTGGTGGTGGCCGACAACCGGCCCAGCTTCAGCCTGAGCATGACCCGCGAACGCTCCGGCGACTGGCAGCAAGTGCTCGACGTGATTGTCGAAGTGCTGGAGCTGACGCCCGAGGACCGGGTGATCTTCGAGAAGCGCATGCGTCAGGGGCGCCGCCCGTTCGAGCCGGTGCCGATTTTGTTCGAGCTGACTGAAGAGCAGATTGCCCGCATCGCGGTGAACCAGTTCCGTCTGCCCGGTGTGGAAGTGGTCGCGCAACTCGTGCGTCATTACCCGCAGGGCGCGCACTTTGCGCACTCGGTGGGTTACATGGGGCGGATCAACGAGAAAGAGCTGAAGTCGCTCGATCCGGTCAACTACAGCGGCACCCACCACATCGGCAAGACCGGTATCGAGCGCTTCTATGAGGCCGAGTTGCACGGCCAGGTGGGTTACGAGGAAGTCGAAACCAACGCACGAGGCCGCGTATTACGCGTACTCAAGCGTACCGATCCGATTCCTGGCAAGGACATTGTCCTGAGCCTGGACATCAAATTGCAGGAAGCCGCCGAAGCCGCGCTTGGCGGTCGCCGTGGCGCGGTCGTGGCGCTGGACCCGAGCACCGGCGAAGTGCTGGCGATGGTCAGTCAGCCGAGTTTCGACCCGAACCTGTTCGTCACCGGCATCAGCTTCAAGGCCTATGCCGAGCTGCGCGATTCCATCGACCGGCCGCTGTTCAACCGCGTGTTGCGCGGCCTGTACCCGCCGGGCTCGACGATTAAACCGGCGGTAGCGATTGCCGGCCTGGATGCGGGCGTGGTCACGGCATCGACCCGGGTCTACGACCCCGGTTACTACCAACTGCCCAATTACGATCACAAATACCGTAACTGGAACCGTACCGGCGACGGTTACGTGGATCTGGATACGGCAATCATGCGGTCCAACGACACCTACTTCTATGACTTGGCCCATAAGCTGGGGATTGATCGGTTGTCGGCCTACATGAGCAAATTCGGCATTGGCCAGAAGGTCTCCCTGGACATGTTCGAAGAGTCGCCGGGATTGATGCCGACCCGGGAATGGAAGCGCGCGACCCGTCGTCAGGCCTGGTACCCGGGCGAAACGCTGATTCTCGGGATCGGTCAGGGCTATATGCAGTCCACTCCGTTGCAGTTGGCCCAGGCCACGGCCCTGGTGGCCAACAAGGGTGTCTGGAATCGTCCGCACCTGGCCAAGACCCTCGAAGGCGCGAAGCCGGTGGATGAAAATCCGATGCCGGACATCATCCTGCGCGACCCGTCCGACTGGACCAAGGTCAACCACGGCATGCAACAGGTGATGCATGGTGCCCGCGGTACGGCACGCAAGGCATCCATCGGTGCGCAATACCGGATCGCTGGTAAAAGTGGTACGGCGCAGGTGGTCGCGATCAAGCAGGGCGAGAAGTACGACCGCTCCAAGGTTCAGGAGCGTCACCGCGACCACGCCTTGTTCGTCGGCTTCGCGCCGGCCGACAACCCGAAAATCGTGGTGTCGGTGATGGTCGAGAACGGCGAGTCCGGTTCCGGCGTCGCCGCGCCGGTGGTGCGTCAAGTCATGGACGCCTGGCTCCTGGACCAGGACGGCCGACTGAAAGCCGAATACGCCAGCCCTATTAGTGCGGAGGCTACGGCCCGTGAAGAGTAATTTCGATCGCATCCTCTCCAGCGAGGATGTGATGCGTCGCCGCGCGACGCTGCTGCAACGCATGCACATCGACGGTCCGTTGCTGATCCTGTTGCTGACCCTGGCTGCCGGCAGCCTGTTCGTGCTGTATTCGGCCAGCGGCAAGAGCTGGGATCTGCTGGCCAAGCAAGCTACTTCGTTCGGCATCGGCTTGATATCGATGATCGTCATCGCCCAGTTCGAGCCGCGCTTCATGGCCCGCTGGGTGCCGGTCGGTTATGTGATCGGCGTGCTCTTGCTGGTAGTGGTGGACGTCATGGGCCACAACGCCATGGGGGCCACGCGCTGGATCAACATTCCCGGAGTGATTCGCTTCCAGCCCTCGGAATTCATGAAGATCCTGATGCCTGCGACCATTGCCTGGTACCTGGCCAAGCGCTCCTTGCCGCCGCAGCTCAAGCATGTGGGCGTCAGTCTGTTTCTGATCGGGTTACCGTTCATCCTGATCGTACGTCAGCCCGACCTCGGCACTTCGTTGCTTATCCTTGCCGGTGGCGCGTTCGTTCTGTTCATGGGCGGCCTGCGCTGGCGCTGGATTCTCAGCGTGGTTGCCGCGGCTGTGCCGGTGGCGGTCGGCATGTGGTACTTCATCATGCACGACTACCAGAAGCAGCGGATCCTGACTTTCCTCGACCCCGAGAGCGATCCGCTGGGCACGGGCTGGAACATCATTCAATCGAAAGCAGCCATCGGTTCCGGCGGCGTGTTCGGTAAAGGCTGGTTGCTCGGGACTCAGTCGCACCTGGACTTCCTGCCGGAAAGCCACACCGACTTCATTATTGCGGTAATGGGCGAAGAGTTCGGCCTGGTGGGCATCTGCGCATTGCTGTTGATTTACCTGCTGTTGATCGGTCGCGGGCTGGTGATTACCGCCCAGGCCCAGACATTGTTCGGCAAATTGCTCGCGGGCAGCCTGACCATGACGTTTTTTGTTTACGTTTTCGTCAACATCGGTATGGTCAGTGGCCTGTTGCCGGTTGTGGGGGTGCCGTTGCCGTTCATTAGCTACGGAGGAACTTCGCTGGTGACGCTGCTGTCAGCGTTTGGGGTTTTGATGTCGATCCATACCCATCGTAAGTGGATCGCACAGGTTTGAATAAGGTGAAAATTTCAATGCAAGTAATGCGTGGCTGGGCGACTCGATACGCGCCGTGGGTCGGCCTGGTAGGCATCCTTGGTTCCGCGCAGGAAGCGTTGGCCGGCGATTACGAAGGCACATCCCAGGTGGCCGAGTTCGTCGGTGAAATGACCCGTGACTACGGCTTTGCCGGTGAACAGCTGATGGGCGTGTTCCGCGAGGCCGAGCGCAAGCAGTCGATTCTGGACGCAATCTCCAAACCCGCCGAACGGGTTAAACAGTGGAAAGAATATCGCCCGATGTTCATCACCGATGCGCGCATCGCCCGTGGTGTGGACTTCTGGCGGCAGCACGAAGCAGCACTGGCTCGCGCGGAGCAGGAATACGGCGTGCCGGCGCAGGTTATTGTTTCGATCATTGGTGTTGAGACCTTTTTCGGTCGCAATACCGGTAATTTTCGGGTGATCGACGCCTTGTCGACCCTGGGTTTCGACTATCCTCCCCGTGCCGAATTCTTCCGCAAGGAGTTGCGTGAATTCCTGCTGCTGGCCCGTGAAGAGCAGGTCGATCCGTTGACCCTCAAAGGCTCCTACGCCGGGGCCATGGGCTTGCCGCAATTCATGCCGAGCAGTTTTCGCGCCTATGCGGTGGATTTCGACGGTGACGGCCATATCAATATCTGGAACAACCCGATTGATGCCATCGGCAGTGTCGCCAGTTATTTCAAGCGTCACGGCTGGGTCGCCGGCGAACCTGTGGTCAGCCGCGCCGATGTGCGCGGCGATCAGGTGGACGACGGGCTGACCGCGGGCATCGAACCGACGAAAACCGTCGGGGAGTTGCGGGCGCTGGGCTGGTCGAGTCATGATGCGCTGCGCGATGATATGCCGGTCACGGCTTTCCGCCTGGAAGGTGACAATGGCCCGGAATACTGGATGGGCCTGACGAATTTTTACGCGATAACGCGTTATAACCGCAGCGTGATGTACGCCATGGCCGTACATCAACTGTCTGAACAGCTGGTCCAAGCACGGGGCGTCAAGTAATGCGGGCATTGCCTATGAATAAACCCCTGAAGCTCATGGCATTCGCCGCGTTGGCGGTGCTGGTCGCCAGTTGTTCGACCAGCCGCTCGCCGACTCAGAAATCCCCGACCGCTGTGCGTTCGGCTCCCGGCCTGGATATCAACCGGGCTCACAAGGATGGCGCACCCTGGTGGGATGTCGACGTTTCGCGCATCCCGGATGCCACGCCGACCCTGCACTCCGGTCCTTATAAGGCCAACCCGTACACTGTACTGGGCAAGACTTATTTCCCGTTGCAAGAATCCAAGACCTACGTGGCCTCGGGCACTGCGTCCTGGTACGGCACCAAGTTCCACGGTCAGAACACCGCCAATGGCGAGGTGTATGACCTGTATGGCATGAGCGCCGCCCACAAGACATTGCCACTGCCAAGTTACGTTCGGGTGACTAACCTGGACAACAACAAGGCGGTGATTTTGCGGGTCAACGACCGTGGGCCGTTCTATTCGGACCGGATCATCGACTTGTCCTACGCGGCCGCCAAGAAGCTAGGCTACGCTGAAACCGGCACGGCGCGGGTCAAAGTCGAAGGCATCGACCCGCAAGAGTGGTGGGCACAGAAGGGCCGTCCGGCACCGTTGATGCTCAACGAACCGCAAGTGGCGAAAAATGCCGCGCCGACCGTGACAGCTTCCACCGGCACCGTCGAGCAATGGACGCCACCGCCGCAGCAACACGCCGCGGCTGTTGTGCCGGTGCAGATCGATGCAAAAAAAAACGCTTCTGTACCAGCCTCTGGCCAGTATCTGCAGGTGGGCGCGTTCGCCAACCCGGACGCTGCAGAACTCCTGAGATCGAAGCTCAGCGGGATGGTGAGCGCTCCAGTGTTCATCAGCTCGATCGTGCGTAACCAACAGACATTGCATCGGGTGCGCCTGGGGCCGATTGGCTCGCCGGGTGAAATCCAGCAAGTGCAGAACAGCGTGCGGTTGGCCAATCTCGGTTCGCCGAGCCTGGTCAGCGCCGAGTAATACCTGGTTCTTGTTTGACGGTTCGCTTGCGGTTTGGGGGGCGAACCGGGTTGTTGGCTCGTGAAGAACAAAAGCCCGGCAAGGGTTACAGAGTGAGCAACTGAACACGCGACGGCCCGTAGGGCTGTCTGATTAGTTTTGCCTTAGGGCAGTTTCCATTAGCGATTTCGAGAGACGGATGAACATCACCACCTTTGCCAAACGCCTGTGCCTGCTAGTCCCGCTGCTCCTCTCGCCTGCCGCTTTCGCGGTCGAGATGATGCCGTCGCCACCGCAACTGGCCGCCAAAGCCTACGTACTCATGGACGCCAGCAGCGGCAACGTGCTGGTAGAGAACAACGGTGACCAGCGTCTGCCTCCGGCCAGCCTGACCAAGCTGATGACCGCGTACATCGCGACCCTGGAAATCCGTCGTGGCCAGATCGGCGAAAACGATCCGGTGACCGTCAGCGAGAACGCCTGGCGTACCGGCGGTTCGCGGATGTTCATCAAGGTCGGCTCGCAAGTGACTGTCAGCGACCTGCTGCACGGCATCATCATTCAATCGGGTAACGACGCCAGTGTTGCGCTCGCCGAGCACATCGCCGGCAGCGAAGACGCGTTCGCCGACATGATGAACAAAACCGTAGCCGACCTGGGCATGAGCAACAGCCACTTCATGAACCCGACCGGCCTGCCGAACCCGGAGCACTACTCGTCGGCTCACGACATGGCCGTGCTGGCCCGCGCGATCATCCACGAAGATCCGGCTCACTACGCCATCTACTCGCAGAAAGAGTTCTTCTGGAACGGCATCAAGCAGCCTAACCGCAACCTGCTGCTGTGGCGCGACAAGACCGTCGATGGCCTGAAAACCGGTCACACCGACGAAGCCGGCTACTGCATGGTGTCTTCTGCTGTACGTGATGGCATGCGCCTGATCGCCGTGGTGTTCGGCACCAACAGCGAAGTGGCTCGCGCTGCTGAAACCCAGAAACTGCTGACTTACGGCTTCCGCTTCTTCGAAACCCAGACCTTCTATCAGAAAGGCACCGAGCTGGCCCAGGCCCCTGTCTGGAAAGGCAGCACCAATCAAGTCAAGGCCGGCCTGGCTCAAGACCTGACCATGACCCTGCCCAAAGGCCAGCTGAAAAAGCTCGCTGCCAGCATGACCATGAGTCCGCAACTGGTCGCGCCCATCGCCAAGGGCGACGTGATCGGTAAAGTCGAAGTGAAACTGGACGACAAAGTGGTGCACAGCGCCGACCTGATCGCACTGGACGCGGTCGACGAAGGTGGTATCTTCCGCCGCATGTGGGATAGCATCCGTCTATTCTTCTACGGCTTGTTCAACTGAATTAGTGTGGACTCACATGGCCCCGTTCCAATCCGGAACGGGGCCATGTCCGTTGCCACGGCTTACGAGGCCGTTACGCCATGACAGACTCCGAAGTAAAGGCGCCAAAGATCGAATTCCCCTGCGCGGATTACCCGATCAAGGTAATCGGCGATACCGGCGTGGGTTTCAAGGACAAGATCATCGCGATCCTTGAGAAACACGCGACCGTTGACCACAACACCTTTGCCGAACGGCAGAGTACCAACGGCAAGTACACGACCATCCAGTTGCACATTATCGCCACCGGCCAGGAACAGCTGTACGACATCAACAGCGAGTTGCGGGCTACCGGTTTCGTGCACATGGTGCTGTGATGTCCGGCACGCTGGGCTTTCGCGAGCTCGGCCAGATGGCTTACGAGCCGGTCTGGCATGCCATGCAACGCTTCACCAACGAACGCGGCAACGATGCCGCCGACGAGATCTGGCTGGTGGAACACCCACCGGTGTTCACCCAGGGCCAGGCCGGCAAGGCTGAGCACCTGTTGCTTCCGGGGGATATTCCGGTGGTGAAGGTCGACCGCGGTGGTCAGGTGACTTATCACGGTCCCGGTCAATTGGTGGCCTACCTGTTGCTGGACGTGCGCAAGCTGGGGTTCGGCGTGCGTGATCTGGTCAGTCGCATGGAGCAATGCCTGATCGAGCTGCTGGCCAGCTACGGCGTGACCGCGGTGGCCAAGCCGGATGCGCCGGGTGTCTATGTCGATGGCGCGAAAATCGCTTCTCTGGGTCTGCGGATCCGCCACGGTTGCTCCTTTCATGGCCTGGCCTTGAACGTGGATATGAACCTGGAACCGTTTCGACGGATTAATCCCTGCGGCTACGCCGGGCTGGCGATGACCCAGCTGCGCGATCACGCAGGATCGATTGAATTTGCCGAGGTAAGTGCCCGGCTGCGCGCGCAGCTCGTCAAACACCTCGACTATGCTGAGCAGACGACCCTAACGGGCGGAATCGACTGATATGACTACTGATGCAGTGCAAACCATGATCCCGACGCTCGATGTCACCGAGCGTCCGGCCCCGCGTGCCAAGGTTGAAGCCGGCGTCAAGCTGCGCGGCGCCGAGAAGGTTGCACGCATCCCGGTGAAGATCATCCCGACCACTGAACTGCCGAAGAAACCCGACTGGATTCGCGTGCGCATCCCGGTTTCCCCGGAGGTCGACCGCATCAAGGCCCTGCTGCGCAAACACAAGCTGCACAGCGTGTGCGAAGAAGCGTCCTGCCCGAACCTGGGCGAGTGCTTCTCTGGCGGCACCGCAACCTTCATGATCATGGGTGACATCTGCACCCGTCGCTGCCCGTTCTGTGACGTCGGCCACGGCCGTCCAAAGCCACTGGATGTCAACGAACCGGAAAGCCTGGCCATTGCCATCGCCGACCTGAAACTCAAGTACGTGGTCATCACCTCGGTAGACCGCGACGACCTGCGTGACGGCGGTGCCCAGCACTTTGCCGACTGCATCCGCGAAATCCGCAAACTGTCGCCGAACGTGCAGCTCGAGACCCTGGTCCCGGACTACCGTGGCCGTATGGACGTCGCGCTGGAAATCACCGCCGCCGAGCCACCGGATGTGTTCAACCACAACCTGGAAACCGTGCCACGCCTGTACAAGGCTGCGCGTCCGGGTTCGGACTACCAGTGGTCGCTGACCCTGTTGCAACGTTTCAAGCAGATGATGCCGCACATTCCAACCAAGTCCGGTTTGATGCTGGGTCTGGGCGAAACCGACGAAGAAGTCATCGAAGTCATGAAGCGCATGCGCGAACACGACATCGACATGCTGACTCTGGGCCAATACCTGCAACCGTCCCGCAGCCACTTGCCGGTCCAGCGCTTCGTGCACCCGGACACCTTCGCCTGGTTTGCCGAGGAAGGTTACAAGATGGGCTTCAAGAACGTTGCTTCCGGCCCACTGGTACGTTCCTCGTACCACGCCGACGAGCAAGCGAAACTGGTCAAGGCCGAGCTGATGTCGTCCTGATCCCGCGGTGAGAACAAAAAAGGCCCGCAAGGCTTCTCAGGCCTTGCGGGCCTTTTTTAGCAGTGCCCACGGCGATTACAGTCTTTTCCTGCAAGCTATGGTGCGACTGACCCTCTTCTGTTTATTTCCGTTCCTGACTACTGTGTGCTGAAGCGTTCACACAGGGAGAATCATGGATGACTGCTCGACCGAACCACACCCTCTGTCCCCACGCCCCCGTTCCGGCCTTGCCGCCTGCAGGGCTGATCGGCGTGATCGCGCCTGCCGGCCCCGCAGCGCTGGACACCGATAAAGCGATTGCCTGGATGCGCGCTCGCGGCTATTCGCTGCGAGTGTTTCCCGGCGTTTATGAGCAAGAGGGTTATCTGGCCGGCAGCGATGATGTGCGGCTCAATGACTTGCATGGCGCATTCGCCGACAGCGAGGTCGATGCGATCATCTGTCTGCGTGGCGGTTACGGTACGCCGCGTTTGCTTGATCGCATCGATTTCGAATTACTGCGCAACAACGCCAAGCCGTTTATCGGCTACAGCGACGTCACTGCACTGCACTCGGCCATCAGTCGTTATGCAGGGTTCGTGACCTTTCATGGCCCGATGCTCAACGCCGACCTGCTGGGTGACAAGCAGCAACCCACTGAGTTCTCGTTTTTCAACATGCTGCGCGGGCAGGTAAAGGCGGGCAGTGTGCTTTCTCACCCGGTGGCCTGGCCGTTGACCACAATCGAGCCCGGCATCGCTCACGGGCGTTTGCTGGGGGGCAATCTGTCGATGATCGCCGCGACCATGGGCACGTCTTACCAGATCGATGCCGAGGGCGTCATTCTGTTCATCGAGGACATTAACGAGCCGCTGTATCGCATAGACCGGCTACTGACTCATTTGCGTCTGGCCGGCACGCTGCACAAGCTGCGTGGGGTTCTTGTGGGGGATGTGGCAGGGGTTGATGCGATTGCGCTGGAGAGGTTGCTCAAGCAGACCTTTGCACCGCTTCGCATACCCGTGCTGGCCGGATGGCGTAGCGGGCATTGTGATCCGAATTTGACGCTGCCGATGGGTGCGCTAGTCAGGCTGGATGCGGGGGACAAGACGTTGGTGTTGGAGCAGGATGTGGTGATCAAGGCTTAGGAATTCATCGCCTGACAGTCAGTCTTCGCGAGCAAGCCTCGCTCCTACGGGATTGTTGGGTCGCCATAATCCTGTAGGAGCGAGGCTTGCCCGCGAAGCTTCTAGCGGCTACGCAACCCTTCCAGCAACTTGTGCGTCGGATAACCATCCGCCGGCCAGCCGAAGAACTGCTGGGCGGCGCGGATCGCCATACGGGTATTGGCGCCGATAATCCCGTCGGCGGTCCCTGCGTCGTAGTTCCGGGCGCTCAGCAGGGTTTGCAGTTCGATTCGCTCGGTACGGCTCAGCGGCAAGTCATCTTTTGGCCATAGACCGCTGATCAAACCGCCGCCGTTGAAACGCTCGGACAACAGGCTCACGGCCAAGGCGTAGGACGAAGAGTTGTTGTACTTGAGGATCGCGCGAAAGTTATCGAGGACCAGGAACGCCGGGCCGCGATAGCCTGCCGGTAGCAGCAGGGCGGCCGACAGGTGTTCGGAGCCTGCCGGAACCTGGCCGCCATTGGGCAGTGTCACCCCCAGTTGTCGCCACTCGGCAACGCTCTTGCGAATCGAGCCATCGGCCAGGGCGTAATTGAAGTTGCTCGGCAGTTGCGCTTCGAAGCCCCATGGCTGGCCTTTCTGCCAGCCGGAGCTTTGCAGGTAGTGCGCGGTCGAGGCCAATGCATCAGCGGAGCTGTTCCAGATGTCTCGGCGGCCATCGCCGTCGAAGTCTACGGCGTGAGTGTTGTAGGTAGTCGGGATGAACTGGGTCTGGCCCATGGCGCCGGCCCAGGAACCGAGCATTTTCTCAGGTTCGATATCGCCCTGTTGCAGGATTTGCAGGGCAGCGATCAGTTGCGCGTGAGCAAAACCCGGACGTCGACCTTCATAAGCCAGGGTCGCCAGGGAGTTGATCACCGACTTGCTGCCCTGGAACTGGCCGAAATTACTCTCCATGCCCCACACCGCGACCAGCGCCTGACGGTCGACTCCGTAGCGCTGCTCGATGCTTTGCAGGATGTCGGCGTATTGGCTGACCAGCACCTGACCTTTGCGTACCCGCAGCGGCGACAGGGCGCCATCGAGGTATTCCCACACCGGGCGAGTAAATTCCGGTTGGCTGCGGTCGGCGCGGATCACGCTGTTGTCCACGCTGACATTGGCAAATGCGCGGTCGAACAGGTCGGCGCGAATGCCGGCGGCGAGGGCGTCTTTACGAAAACCCGCCTGCCATTCGGCAAAGGTCTGGGTGGGCTGGATGTCGAGACTCTCACCGGTTGGAACCACCGGTGGAATGACCGCAGGGGCCGTCGCAACGGTGCGGGTCTGAAGCGGTTGGGCGTCGGCGGCGGTGGGTTTTTCCGCGCAAGCGACAAGCAGAACGAGGCTGGAGGCAGCTATCAGTTGGCGAAGGTGCCAACGACGGGAAAGACAAAGGGGCATGCACAGGTCCAGAGGATACGAATCAGGTGCAGACCTTAACATGTTGAGCGATGGCTTGCCTTTCAGGCCGCCAGAAAGTAAGAAACCTCCCAGCTATTAGACTGGAAGGCTTCGCGGCGGTAGCTGCCTTTGCCCTTGCCGGCTCGTTCCTGACGGCTGCGGAACAGTGGCTGGGCGATGATGGACTTGGCCTTGTTGGGGCCATGCCTGGATGGCTTTTTGCTCATGATGATTTCTCGCAAGTGAGTGGGTTTTGCGGGGGGAATAATCTGCCGAAGCAGGGATTCTGTCTAGTCCCTGCATTGTGTAGGAAATGATACTTGTGGCGAGGGAGCTTGCTCCCGCTCGGCTGCGCAGCAGTCGTAAAACTGATAACCGAAGAACATTTGAAGACGCGCGGTGACTGGTTTTAGGGTCGCTTCGCAACCCAGCGGGAGCAAGCTCCCTCGCCACAAAAAGACTTACTCGGCAGGCAACGACAATCGTTGCCCGGCCATCAACAGCGTCAACCGACTCAGGCTCATCCACGGCGAGCCCGCGGCCTGGCCCTTGATCTGTGCGTCGATGCGCTGCGCTTCGAGCAGCAACTGTGCCCAGCGCTGCGCCGAGTAGCGTTGCAGCGCCTTGCTCATCAGCGGTTTGCGCTTGTCCCAGACCGGCGGTCGGGCCTGGCTGAAGGCTTTGTCCAGCGGCACGCCCTGGCTGTATTGCAGCGACAGGTTGGCCAGCAGACGCAACTCCCGGGCCAGCGCCCAGAGAATCACCGGCGGTTCGACGCCTTCGCCGCGCAACCCTTCAAGCATGCGCAAGGCGTGGGCCGCTTCGCCGTTGAGTATCGCGTCGGTCAGGCCGAAAACATCGAAACGCGCACTGTCGGCTACCGCCGCTTGCACGGTTTCGACGGTGATCTGGCCACCTTCGGCCATCAACTTGAGCTTTTCGATTTCCTGGGCGGCAGCCAGCAGATTGCCTTCGACCCGAGCGGCGATCAGTTCGACAGCGTCCTGGCTGGCGGAAAGCCCGGCCTGGGACAGGCGTTGACGGATCCAGTTCGGCAACTGGTTGGTGTCCACTGGCCATATCTGCACGAACTGGGTCTGCGGACCTTCGACCAGCGCCTTGCCCCACTTGGTTTTCTGCGCACTGCCATCAAGCTTGGGCAAGCTAATCAACAGCACCGTGTCTTCAGCCGGGCGCGAGCAGTACTCGATGAGTGCCGCAGCGCCTTTGTCACCGGGCTTGCCGGAGGGCAGACGCAGTTCCAGAAGACGTTTTTCAGCAAACAGCGACATGCTGGCACCGGCCTGCAGCAGCGTACCCCAATCGAAACTGGCGTCGGCAGCGAAGACCTGGCGTTCGTCGAAACCTTGCTGGCGGGCAGCCGCGCGAATGGCGTCGGCGGCTTCCTGACACAGCAGTGGGTCATCGCCACTGATGATGTAGACAGGCGCGAGGGCGCCTTGCAGGTGTTTGCCGAGTTGGGCGGGGGCGAGTTTCATAAGAAGAGGCGAACGGGGCGCCTGAGCGCCCCGTAAGGCTTATTGCTGCGGCAGTTCGACAGGCGACTGACGCGGCGTCTGCGCTTCAGCCTTCTGCGCCGCTTCCAGCGCATCGGCCTCTGCCTTGGCTCGGGCGTCAGCGGTCTGTTGCATCTGTTCCAGCTGAGTCGGGGTCAGCTGTTGCAGACGCAGCATCATGCGTTGAACCAGTTCACGACGCATGTCCTTGCGGGCATCGTTGGCTTCCTGGTCGGAACCCACCAGGTTGTTGCCGTCGTGGATGAAGACTTTCTGCACTTGCAGCTTGTCGCTGAGCAGTGGCAGGTTGCCCTGGCCGCGGATGTCGTAGTTCACCACCATGGTCAGCTCGTACTCGCCAGTACGACCGGCGCCGGCGTAACTGAGGATGCGCTGGCTTTCCTGCTCGTCAGCCAGATACAGCTTGTAAGGTGCGCCGCTGTAGACCTTGACGCCACTGCTTTCCAGCACCTGGCGCATTTGCGTCACGGTTTCGCCGTAGGCATTGCGGGCGCTCAGGTCGAGTTCCTTGATCGCCAGTTCGGTGGTGCCGGTGCCGCGCAGCTGGAAACCGCAGGCACTCAGCAGGACTGCAAGGCCCATCACCAGCAAATTGCGTTTGATCATCTTGTTGCTCCCCTTGAAACCATGTGGGCCGGTCAAGCGGCCCGAAAGGTTTTACTCGGCGCCAGGTATGACCTGACGCCCGATCCAATTTAGCTGGCGACGATATTGACCAGTTTCCCGGGCACTACGATCACTTTGCGAATAGTCAGGCCATCGACGAAGCGCAGTACGTTTTCGTTGGCCCGTGCGGCGGCTTCGACTTCTTCGCGGCTGGCGCTGGCCGGCATTTCGAGATGGCCGCGCAGTTTGCCATTCACTTGAATGACAAGCTGCAGGCTGTCCTGTACCAGGGCGCTTTCGTCCAGCACCGGCCAGCCTGCATCGATCACCGGGTCAGCGTGACCCAGTTGATTCCACAGCTCGTGGCTGATGTGCGGAGTAATCGGCGCCAGCAGCAGGGTTACGGTTTCCAGGCCTTCGTGAACCAGTGCGCGATCCTGTTCGGTGCCTTGCGGGGCTTTTTCCAGCACGTTCATCAGCGTCATCACCTGGGCGATGGCGGTGTTGAATTTGTGGTTCTGGCCGACGTCGTGGCTGGCCTGCTTAATGGCCTGGTGGATCGAACGGCGAATGGCTTTCTGCCCGTCGTTCAGGCTGGCGATGTCCAGTTTTCCTGGCAGGCCCTGAGTAACGTGCGCTTGAGCAAGACGCCAGACGCGCTTGAGGAAGCGGTGCGAACCTTCTACTCCGGAGTCAGACCATTCCGCGCTCATGTCGGGTGGCGAGGCGAACATCATGAACAGGCGGCAGGTGTCTGCGCCGAACTGGTCAATCATCGACTGTGGGTCGACGCCATTGTTCTTTGACTTGGCCATCTTCTCGGTGCCGCCGATCTCCACCGGCAGGCCGTCTGCGATCAGCTTGGCGCTAATAACCTTAGCCTTGCTGTCGCGTTCGAGTTCCACGTCCGCCGGATTGAACCAGGTGTAAGCACCATTGGCTTCGCGACGATAGTAAGTCTCGGCGATCACCATGCCCTGGGTCAGCAGGTTCTTGAACGGCTCGTTGGAGCTCACCAGGCCTTCGTCACGCATCAGCTTGTGGAAGAAGCGCGCGTACAGCAGGTGAAGAATCGCGTGTTCGATACCGCCGATGTACTGATCCACGGGCAACCAATGGTCGGCCGCGGCTTTTTCCACCAGACCACCTTCATAGTGCGGCGAGGCGTAGCGGGCGTAGTACCACGAGGACTCGACGAAGGTGTCCATGGTGTCGGTTTCACGCTTGGCCGGTGCGCCGCATTTCGGGCACGAGCACTCGTAGAACTCGGGCATGCGCGCCAATGGCGAACCGGCGCCGTCTGGAACCACGTCTTCCGGCAATACGACAGGCAACTGATCTTCCGGGACCGGCACATCACCGCAAGTATTGCAGTGGATGATCGGGATCGGGCAGCCCCAGTAGCGTTGACGGCTGATGCCCCAGTCGCGCAGGCGGAACTGGGTGCGCGAGGCGCCGAGGTTTTTCTTGATCAGTGCGACTTCCATGGCGTCGAAAGCGCCTGCGAAGTCGAGGCCGTCGAACTCGCCGGAGTTGATCAGCGTGCCGTACTCGCCGTAAGCGTCTTGCCATGGGGCCGGGTTGGTGTCACCTACACTTGTGCGCACCACCGACTTGATCGGCAGGTTGTACTTGTGGGCGAACTCGAAATCACGCTCGTCGTGCGCCGGAACCGCCATCACCGCGCCATCGCCGTAGTGCATCAGCACGTAGTTGGCGACCCACACCGGGAGTTTCTCACCGGTCAGCGGGTGCTCGACGAACAGCGAGGTCGGCAGGCCTTTTTTCTCTTGAGTGGCGACGTCGGCTTCGGCAACGCTGCCGCCCTTGCATTCAGCGATGAACGCTTGCAGCTCAGGGTTGTTCTGCGCGGCCAGGGCCGCCAGATGGTGTTCGGCGGCCACGGCAACGTAGGTCGCGCCCATCAGGGTGTCCGGGCGGGTGGTGAAGACTTTCAGCGCGCCGGTTTCACCGATGGAAGCGACGTCGTACGGGAATTGCACTTCCATGCCGCGGGATTTGCCGATCCAGTTGCGCTGCATGGTCTTGACCTGTTCAGGCCAGCCCGTCAGTTCGTCGAGGCTCTCCAGCAGCTCATCCGCGTAAGCGGTGATCTTGAAGTAGTACATCGGGATTTCGCGCTTTTCGATCAGCGCGCCGGAACGCCAGCCGCGACCGTCGATCACTTGCTCGTTGGCCAGAACGGTCTGGTCGACCGGGTCCCAGTTCACGGTGCCACTTTTTTTGTAAATCACGCCTTTTTCGAACAGGCGAGTGAACAGCCATTGTTCCCAGCGGTAGTAATCCGGCTTGCAGGTGGTCACTTCGCGGGACCAGTCCACCGCCAGGCCCAGGCTGCGCAGCTGAGTTTTCATGTAGGCGATGTTTTCGTAGGTCCACTTGGCGGGCGCTACGTTGTTCTTCATCGCGGCGTTTTCCGCCGGCATGCCGAAGGCATCCCAACCCATGGGTTGCAGGACGTTCTTGCCTTGCATGCGCTGGTAGCGGGAGATCACGTCGCCGATGGTGTAGTTGCGCACATGCCCCATGTGTAGCTTGCCGCTGGGGTAAGGGAACATCGACAGGCAGTAGAATGTCTCCTTGCCTGGCTGTTCACTGACTTCAAAGGACTTTTGCTCGTCCCAGAACGACTGGGCGGCGGCTTCGATTTCACGGGGCTGATATTGTTCGTGCATGGCTACTTTTGAACTGAATAGGGGTGGCCTAATCCTCTTCAATGCAACGCTGGACGGTGAGCACGCCAAATCGGCGTTTCGGTGTCCAGGCGAGCTGGAAGTGGAGTTACAGGAAGCGCCGTAGCATACATGACCGCGCTCTACCGAGGGAAACCCTGATTGCACGCAAGAGGGCGGCAATGCCCGCCCCGAGGGCCGTTGGTCGCGGCGCTCAGCCGGTTTGTTCAGCGAAGCTAAGCTCTAAATGGGGAGTGAGTCTTATCTTCAATGAGGTGATGGATGGTTGAGTCACAACGAAAAGTCACAAAACCGGAGCTGTACGAAAGACTGATCGACCGTTTGGGAATGGCCCTGGACGCGGCCAAAACCGCTAGACGGCTTCGCGACGAACGCCCCCTGGAGCTGGAACTGCGTGGTTTGAGCCCCGCAGAGTTCGAACTGGTCAAGGCGTATCTGGACCGCAGTGAACGTGAGACGCACGGATGCTTGTCAGCCGCAGTGAAGCAACTCGATGCACCACATTCGGCCAAGATCATTTGGCTCAAGGACAAGGCACCCGGCAGGGACGCGGTAAGGTCCGGTCTCTGCAATTCAAGTAAGGGCACTTGAAGCCATGGAATATGGTTTTCTGCAACAAAGTCCTTCCGCATTTGTTGTCGCGTTGCGTCAACCCACTTAGGCTTCGGGCATCTATGGAGATGCCCGATGCCTTTTCGTTATTTCATTAAACAACTTCTATTGCCGCCTGGCATTCTTTTGCTGTTACTGGTGCTCGCCTGGTGGTGGCGTCGCTCAAGGCCGAGGCTGGCGGGGTTGTGTTTCGTCTTGGGCGTGGGCGGTTTCTGGTTGATGAGCCTGCCCGTGATGGTGGAGTGGAGTGCCAGGGTCCTGGAGCGCGAGCCCGCGCTGGCGCGCGAAGAGTGGACAACGCTGGGCCTGCGCGCCGATGCGATTGTGGTGCTGGGTTCGGGGCGTGAGCGTGGCGACCTCGCCTGGGGCGTCGACCAGCCGACCGGCGTAGGTCTGGGGCGTGAGCGCTATGCCGCGCGCCTGGCCAAAGCGTCCGGATTGCCGATTCTGACCAGCGGCGGCCTGCATTACGGCACACCACCGACAGAGGCAAAGCTGATGGCGGACTCGTTGCTCGATGATTTCGGTGTGACGGTGCGTTGGCAGGAAGGGCGCAGCCGCACGACCTGGGAAAACGCGCAATTCAGTGCCCAGGTATTGTTGCCGGAGGGGGTCAAGCGGGTGGTGGTCGTGACTCAGGCCTGGCATATGCCGCGGGCGGTCTGGAGTTTCCAGCAGGCCGGATTTGAGGTGGTGCCAGCGCCGGTAGGGTTTTTAGGTGTGGACAATGCCCGGCCGCTGGGCGGCTGGATGCCGGAATTCAAATCGATCTGGCAATCAGGGCAGTTGTTGAATGAGGCGGTGGGTCAGGTCGGGTATTGGGTGTTTTATCGAGGCGATGTTGACGCTGATTGATTTGTGCCTGTGAGGCCGTCTTCGCGAGCAAGCCCGTTCCACATTTAATCTCTGTCGTTCACACATTGTGTGTTCACAGAAGATCAAATGTCGGAGCGGGCTTGCTCGCGAAGCTTTTAAACGGTCTTCGCCATCCGGCTAGCCATCAACGCCCAGCCAAATAACAACACGCAAATGATGATCAACGGCCACGAGCGCCATTCCAGGTACGGCGTCAGGTTATGCATCGGCACCACTTCGCCGTACAGGATGCCTTGTTCGAACGGCGGGATCTGCGCGGTGATCTGGCCGAACGGGTTGATCAGGCCGGTCACGCCGTTGTTGGTGGCGCGGATCATCCAGCGACCGGCTTCAAGTGCGCGCATCTGTGCCATCTGCAAGTGTTGCAGCGGGCCGATCGAGGTGCCGAACCAGGTGTCGTTGCTGATGGTCAGCAGCAAATCGCTGCGGGCGGCGAGGCCGGCGGCGAATTCCGGGTAGACCACTTCATAGCAGATGAACGGCGCAATCTGATAGCCCTTGGCTTGCAGCAGCGCTTGGTCGGCTGATCCACGGGCAAAGTCGGACATCGGCAGGTCAAAGAACGCGATCAGGCCGCGCAAGACTTCCTGCAACGGAACGTACTCGCCAAACGGAACCAGCTTCTGCTTCAGGTAAGTGCCATCGCCTTCGCCGAGAACGGTAATGCCGTTGAAGAAGCGCTTCTCGTGACGGACTTCCTGGCGAATCGGCACGCCGGTAATCAGCGCGGATTTACGCTCGGCCGCGAAGCTTCCCATCATGTTCAGGTAGCCCTCGGCAGACTCCTTGAGCACCGGGACCGCCGTTTCCGGCCAGATCAGCAGGTCGACGCGTTTGGAGCTGAAACTCATGTCGCGGTACAGCGCCAACTGCGCGTTGAGCTGCGACGGGTCCCACTTCATGCTTTGTTCGATGTTGCCCTGAATCGCCGCGACGCTCAGCGGTGCGCCCGCCGGGTTGGTCCAGGCATGTTCCTTGAGCGCCATGCCGGCCACCCATGGCCCCGCCAGCAGCAACACACCGACAGCGATGAAGCCTTTACGGCCAGTGCGGACCAGTCGCACGGCGTTGTAAATCAGCGCGGCCGTCAGGGCCAGGGTGAAGGAAATCAGCCATATCCCGCCGACCGGCGCGAGCCCGGCCAGTGGGCCGTCGAGCTGGCTGTAACCGGAATAGAGCCACGGGAAACCGGTAAGGAACCAACCGCGAAAGGCTTCCTGACCCACCCACAACGCTGCAAATGCCAAGGCATCGGCCAGGGGCGCTTCGTTACGGCGCAGCCAGCGCGCCCAGAGCCAGGCGGGCAGCGCAAAGAACCAGGCAATCGCTGCGGTGAAGAGCAGCATCAAGAAACCGGCCAGCAGCACTGAAGCGCCGCCGAAGTGGTGAATGCTGTAGTAGATCCAGCTGGTGCCAGCACCAAACAGGCCGAAACCGAAACACCAGCCACGGCCCAGAGCCTGACGGGGGCTCAGCTCGCGCAAGCCGGCGTAAAAGAAACCGACCGCCAGCAATGCCAACGGCCAGATATCGAACGGCGCCAGGGCCAGCGTGGTGAGTGCACCGGCCGCCACGGCCAGCAGGTTACCGGGCCAGCCGGGGCGGGTTACGCGGAGCATGTCAATCCTTAACGGGCAATAGGTGTCAGACGCAGCAGGTGAATCCGACGGCTGTCGGCGTTCAGGATACGGAAGCGGTACGCGCCGACTTCAGTGATTTCGTTGCGTTTTGGCAAGTGCCCGAACGCACTCATCACCAGACCGCCGACGGTGTCGAATTCGTCGTCGGAGAATTCGCTGTCGAAGAACTCGTTGAAGTTCTCGATCGGCGTCAGGGCCTTGATCAGGAAGTCACCGCTGGGCAGCGGCTTGATGTAGCTGTCTTCTTCGACGTCGTGCTCGTCTTCGATGTCGCCGACGATCTGTTCCAGCACGTCTTCGATGGTCACCAGACCCGCCACGCCGCCGTATTCGTCAATGACGATGGCCATGTGGTTATGGTTGGCGCGAAACTCGCGCAGCAGCACATTCAGGCGCTTGGACTCGGGCACGAATGTGGCCGGGCGCAGCAAGTCCTTGATGTTGAAGCTGTCGCCGTTCTCCTTGAGGATCAACGGCAGCAAGTCCTTGGCCAGCAACACGCCCATCACGTCATCGTGGCTTTCGCCGATCACCGGGTAGCGGGAGTGGGCCGAGTCGACCACGGCCGGCAAGAACTCACGAGGTGTCTGGGTCGCCTTGATGCTGATCATCTGCGAGCGCGGGACCATGATGTCCCGCACTTGCAGGTCTGCAACCTGGATGGCGCCTTCGACGATGGCCAGCGCTTCGCTGTCCAGCAACTTGTTTTGATGTGCGTCGCGCAGCAGCTCCAGCAGCTCCTGGCGGTTCTTCGGCTCGTGGGCAAAAGCCTGGGTGAGCTTACCCAGCCATGACTTCTGCCCGTTGCTCGATCGATCTTCGCTCATAGCGATTACTCTGAATCCTTTGTTGTAACGATAGGGGATGTGTCTGTTTCGTCGTCCGCATAAGGGTCCGGATGACCCAACTCTGCAAGCAACGTTCGTTCCAGGGCTTCCATTTCTTCGGCTTCATCGTCATCTATATGGTCGTAACCAAGCAGATGCAAGCAGCCGTGAATGACCAGATGCGCCCAGTGGGCCTTTAATTCCTTGCCTTGTTCGGCCGCTTCGCGCTCGACCACCGCTACGCAGATCACCAGATCGCCCAGCAGCGGGATGTCGAGAAACTCGTCAGGTACATCCGCAGGGAACGACAAGACGTTAGTGGCGTAGTCCTTTTGCCGCCAGGTGTGGTTCAGTTCGCGGCCTTCCTCTTCGTCGACCAGGCGAATGGTCATTTCCGAGTCGGCGGTGCGCTGGCGCAGGGCCAGTTCGCACCATTGGCGGAACTCGGCTTCGCTGGGAGCAGGCGCTTCGGTAGCCAGTTGCAGATCAAGCTCAAGCATCGGGGCGAGTGTCCTTGGAAGAGAGCTTCGCCGGTTCGTCGGCTGTGCGATTTTCGAAGCGCTCGTAGGCTTCGACAATGCGCTGCACCAGCGGATGGCGCACCACGTCCTTGGGCATGAAGTGGGTGAAGCTGATACCCGGCACGTCTTTGAGTACTTCGATCACGTGGTGCAGCCCGGATTTGGTGCCTTTGGGCAGGTCGACCTGGGTGATGTCACCCGTGATGACCGCAGTGGAGCCGAAGCCGATCCGGGTCAGGAACATCTTCATCTGCTCGACGGTGGTGTTCTGACTTTCGTCGAGAATGATGAAGCTGTTGTTAAGCGTGCGACCGCGCATGTAGGCCAGCGGCGCGACTTCGATCACCTGACGCTCGATCAGCTTGGCGACGTATTCGAAGCCGAGCATTTCGTAGAGCGCGTCATAGAGCGGGCGCAGGTACGGGTCGATTTTTTGCGATAGGTCGCCGGGCAGGAAGCCGAGCTTTTCGCCCGCTTCAACCGCCGGACGGACCAGCAGAATACGGCGAATCTGCTCGCGTTCCAACGCGTCTACCGCGCAGGCAACGGCCAGATAGGTCTTGCCGGTACCGGCCGGGCCGATACCGAAATTGATGTCGTTACCGAGGATTTCCTTCACGTAGCGCAGTTGATTCAAGCCGCGAGGGCGAATCATGCCTTTTTTGGTGCGCAAGGCGACGGACGGTTCGGCGGGGGAGTGGTTGTCCAGTTCCTCGACGGCCGATTCCTGCAGGAACAGGTGAACCATGTCCGGCGACAGCTCGGTACCCTTGGTTTCCCGGTACAGGCGGCGCAGGAGGTTTTCCGCGGAGGTGGTGTGCTTGGGCTCGCCGATCAGTTCGAACTGGTTTCCGCGGTTGCGGATCTCGATGGTCAGGCGCTGTTCGATCAAGCGCAGATGCTCGTCGAATTGCCCGCACAGATTAGCGAAGCGGCGAGCTTCAAAAGGCTCGAGGATGAAGCGATGTGGTTCTATGGGTGCGTTCAAGGTCGTATTTAGCCGCCCTGGGGCAATTATGATGAAATCAAGGATAACGCCAGTCGCCTGGGTGCGAAAGCTCTTAAATACGCAATGCCGATCACAGTCCTGTAGGAGCGAAGCTTGCTCGCGAAGGCGGCATTACAGACGATTCATATGTTGAATGTCAGTCGGCCTTCGCGGGCAAGCCTCGCTCCTACAGGTTTTGTGGTGATTATTGGATCAGCGAGCCCCGCAGCGAGTGCGGTTGCGCGGCGTCGATGTGCACGTCGGCGAACTGGCCAATCAGGGTCGGATTGTCGCAGCGGAAGTTGACGATACGGTTATTCTCGGTCCGGCCTTGCAGTTCACCGGGGTCCTTTTTCGAATAATCGGTGACCAGAATCCGCTGAATGGAGCCGACCATTTGTCGGCTGATCTCGAAACCTTGCTGGTTCAGGCGATGTTGCAGAGCGTTCAGGCGTTCTTTTTTCAACTCTTCCGGCGTCTCGTCGGCCAGATCGGCGGCCGGAGTGCCCGGGCGCTGGCTATAGACGAACGAGTAGGAGAAGTCGAAGCCGACATCTTCGATCAGCTTCATGGTTTGTTCGAAGTCTTTCTCGGTTTCGCCCGGGAAGCCGACGATGAAGTCCGAGCTGATGCAGATTCCCGGCACGGCGGCCCGTAGCTTGCGCAGTTTGGATTTGTACTCCAACGCGGTGTGGTTGCGCTTCATCGCCGCCAGGATCCGGTCGGAACCCGATTGCACCGGCAAGTGCAGGTGCTTTACCAGTTCCGGTACATCGGCGTGGGCCTGGATCAGGCTGTCGGAGAACTCCAGTGGATGCGAGGTGGTGTAGCGAATCCGGTCGATACCATCGACAGCGGCCACCACCCGGATCAATTCCGCCAGATCGGCCAGGCGACCATCATGAGTGGTGCCGCGGTAACCGTTGACGTTCTGCCCTAGCAGGGTCACTTCGCGCACGCCGTTTTCGGCCAGGTGCATGATTTCGGCAATCACGTCGTCGAACGGTCGGCTGACTTCCTCACCGCGGGTATAAGGCACCACGCAGAAGGTGCAGTATTTGCTGCAGCCTTCCATCACCGACACGTAAGCGCTCGGCCCGTCGATACGCGGCTCGGGCAAGTGGTCGAACTTTTCGATTTCCGGGAACGAGACGTCGACTTGTGGCAGCTTGGTCAGGCGTGCGGCGTCGATCATTTCCGGCAAGCGGTGCAGGGTCTGCGGGCCGAACACCACGTCCACGTACGGTGCACGGTCACGGATGGCGGCACCTTCCTGGCTGGCCACGCAACCGCCGACGGCGATCACCATGTCCGGGTTGGCCAGTTTCAGTTCGCGCCAGCGGCCAAGCTGGGAATACACCCGGTCCTGGGCACGCTCGCGGATCGAGCAGGTGTTGAGCAGGATCACGTCGGCGTCTTCGGCGCGAGCGGTGACTTCCAGGGCCTGATGTTCACCCAGCAGATCGACCATGCGCGAGCTGTCGTACTCGTTCATCTGGCAACCGTGGGTTTCGATGTAAAGCTTCTTGGCCATGGATAGAGTCATCACGTGATTCAAAGAACCGCGCATTATAGGGAACATGCACCAAGGTTCCTACCGTTGCGCGTCCGGCGGCTATGCTATAGTTCGCGCCCTCATTTTTATCCCCGATGTGTTACCCGCCCACCATGACCAAACGTGAAGCTCCAATCTACAAGGTGATTTTCCTCAATCAGGGCCAGGTGTACGAAATGTACGCCAAGCAGATCTATCAAAGTGATCTGTGGGGCTTCCTGGAAGTGGAAGAGTTCGTCTTTGGCGAGCGCACGCAAGTGGTCGTCGATCCGAGCGAAGAGAAGCTCAAGGCTCAGTTCGAGGGCGTTGTGCGCAGTTTTGTGCCGATGCATTCGATCGTGCGCATCGACGAGGTCGAACGCCTCGGCACGCCGAAAATCAGCGAAGCCCGCGGCGCGGTCGGCAATGTCATGCCGTTTCCGATGCCGATGCCTGAGAAGTAAGAAGCAGGTTTAGTGGTTGGAGGAGGTTGTTGTGGCGAGGGGGCTTGCCCCCGTTGGGCTGCGAAGCGGCCCTGAATTCAGTCACTGCTCCCTTCCAGACAGACCGCGTCTGCTGACTTTACGACTGCTGCGCAGCCGAACGGGGGCAAGCCCCCTCGCCACAGGGGGCCGTGTTTACTTCAAGGCAGTGGCGAAAACGGCGTACGCCCATCGGCGCTCTGCAATTCCATCAGGTATTTACGGAAAATTTGCCCCAGCACTTGGGTGGCGACTTCCAGATCTTCGCGGGGCATTTTCTCGGCGACTTCATCGGCGGTGTCCAGCGCCTCTTCGGCGCCGTTGACCGCGGCCATCTTCAGTACGATATACGCCTGAATGTTATTGGCCGGTACGCCTTCGCCATGGAAAAACATGGTGCCGAGTTTGAATTGCGCTTGGGCATGGCCTTGCAGCGAGGCTTTTTCGTAGTAACTCAGGGCTTGTTTGAGGTCGCGCGGCGCGTTTTTGCCGTTGTAGTAGAACTCACCCAACTCGTATTGCGCTTGCGCATCCCCTTCAGCCGACGCTTTCTGACAGGCAGCGAGCGCTTGCGTCAGGTCTTGCGGCTGAGTATTGAGGGTGCAGCGGCCCATCGCCGGGATCAACAACGAGTTGCCGCCTGCTTGTGCGAGCGCGAGCAGGGGCTGAAGGAGCAACAGGCAGCCCAATGCAAGGGTGCGGCCGGTGCGGTTCATGGGAATCGACTTACCTCTGAGGGGCGCGCGGACCCATCGAGGGATCCAATAAGCGCGCATTATGAAATAAGCAGGGCCAACCTTACAAAGTCTTTACTCGTTTTTCTGCTGCGCGGGGAATATATCGCCCACTTTGCGGCGGATTATTAGCAGACGAGTAGGAAAAAGGGCGGGAATGTAGGTGAAAGCTGACGCTGACAATCGCCAACGTCAGCGTCGCAGTTTTATTTCAAGGCGGCGAATGCACGCTCGGCAGCGTCCAGCGTCAGCTTCAACTCGGTTTCGCCGTGGGCGATCGAGGTGAAACCGGCTTCGAAGGCGCTTGGCGCCAGGTACACGCCGCCTTCGAGCATCAGGTGGAAGAAACGCCCAAACAGGCTGGCATCGCTGGCCATCACATCATCGAAGGTCACGATGTCGTCGGCGCCGCTGAAATACAGGCCAAACATGCCGCCGGCCTGCGTGGTCACGAATGGAATGCCGGCGGCGTCGGCGCGCTGTTGCAGGCCATCGAGCAGGCGACTGGTGTAGTCGCTCAGCTCGGCGTGGAAACCAGGACGACTGATCAGGCGCAGAGTGGTCAGGCCAGCGGCCATCGCCAGCGGGTTACCCGACAACGTGCCCGCCTGGTAGACCGGCCCCAATGGCGCGATCTGTTCCATGATCTTGCGTTTGCCACCGAAGCAGCCAACCGGCATGCCGCCACCGATGATCTTGCCGAAGGTGCTCAGGTCCGGTGTGACGCCGTAATGGGCTTGGGCACCACCGAGGGCGACGCGGAAACCGGTCATCACTTCGTCGAAAATCAGCACCACGCCGTGCTTGTCGCACAGGGTCCGCAGCCCTTCGAGGAAACCCGGTGCCGGCGGTACGCAGTTCATGTTGCCGGCCACTGGCTCGACGATGATGCAGGCCACGTCCTGGCCAACTTCGGCGAGCAGGGTTTCTACCGCCTCGATATCGTTGAACGGCAGGGTCAGGGTGTGTTTGGCGAATGCCGCCGGCACGCCGGCCGAACTCGGCACGCCTTGGGTCAGGGCGCCGGAACCGGCCTTGACCAGCAGGCTGTCGGAGTGGCCGTGGTAACAGCCTTCGAATTTGATGATGCTGTCACGACCGGTGAATCCACGGGCCAGACGGATGGCACTCATGGTCGCTTCGGTGCCGGAGCTGACCATGCGCACCATCTCCATCGACGGCACAATTGAGCAGACCAGATCGGCCATCTCGGTTTCCATCGCAGTCGGGGCACCGTAGGACAGGCCGTGTTCCAGCTGTTTGCGCACCGCATCCAGTACGTCCGGGTGGCTGTGGCCAAGAATCATCGGACCCCAGGAACCGACGTAATCTACATAACGCTTGTCGTCTTCGTCGGTGACGTAGGCGCCTTCGGCGTGTTTGAAGAACAACGGCGTGCCGCCAACGCTTTTGAACGCACGAACAGGCGAGTTCACGCCTCCGGGAATGTGTTTCTGGGCATTGGCAAACAGGGTTTCGGAACGAGACATGATCGGGCTCTCAAAAAATCAGGATTTGAACAATTCGTTAAAGGCGCGGGCACGGCGTGTCACTTCAGTCGTGCTCTCGGCGCCAAACAGGCCATGCACCACTGCCAGCAGATCAACCCCGTGGGCCACCAGCGGGGCGGCGTTGTCCAGGGTGATGCCGCCGATCGCGCAGATCGGCAGATGCAGTTTGCTGCGGGCCTGGTCGAGCAATTCGAGGCTGCAGGCCGGTGCGCCGGGCTTGGTGTTGGAATTGAAGAAACGGCCGAAGGCGACGTAACTGGCACCTTCCTTGGCAGCTTGTTCTGCGAGTTCGAGTTGTGCGTGGCAGGTCGAACCGATGATTGCCTGACGACCGAGCAGTGCCCGAACCGGCATCAGCGGGCCGTCGGTCTGGCCCAGGTGCACGCCAACGTTCAGGCGTGCGGCCAGTTCGGCGTCGTCGTTGATGATCAGCTGGGTCTTGTAGCGTTCGCACAGATCGCGCAGGGCTTCGGCCTCACGCAGGCGGCGGGCCTCGTCGCTGCTCTTGTCGCGGTATTGCAGCAGGGTGACGCCGCCTTCGAGCGCCGCCTCCACGTACGAAAGAAATTTCCCGGCCAGTAACTGGCTGTCGGTAATGGCGTACAGGCCACGTAGTTTCATCGGACAGCCCTCATGGCGTTACGAACAGAAATCCAGCGGCAGGCGGCGCGGCACGAACTGGCCTTTGCCCAATTGCTCCGCATCCCGCAGGGTGCGCCAAGTGTAGTCAAGCGCGCTCTGTACGGCACTGGCGAGATGTTCACCCAGGGCCAGGCGACCGGCAAGGGCGCTGGCCAGCGTGCAACCGGAACCGTGGTAGCTGCCGGGCAGGCGCTGGCAGGTAAAGGTTTCGCGGTGGCCGTCACGGCTGTACAGGCGATTGTGTATTTCGTGTTCATCGCCATGGCCGCCGGTGATCAGCAGGTGTTTGACGAACGGCAGGAGTTTTTCAGCGCACTCGTCCGCGGTGCCTTCGGGCAATTCGGCGAGGATGCGGGCCTCGGGAAGGTTGGGGGTGGCGATGATGGACAAGGGCAGCAGGCGTTCGCGCATGGCGTAGCCGACTTCGTCCTTGCCCAGTCGTCCGCCGCCGCCGGCGCGCAGTACCGGGTCACAGACCACTGGCAAATGCGGGTGCGCTGAAAGCAGTTCGACCACGGTGTCGACCATCTCCAGGGAACCGAGCATGCCCAGTTTGACGGCGGCGACTTCAGAGTCATTGAGCACGGCATTGGCCTGGGCCAGCACCCACTCGCGGTCGAGGACGCGGAAGTCAGTGACGTTGACGGTGTCTTGCACGGTCAGGGCGGTGACGGCCGGAGCCGCATGGCAACCCTGGGCGAGCAGGGCTTCGATATCTGCCTGCAAGCCGGCGCCACCACTTGGGTCGTGGCCGGAGAGACAGAGGACAACGGGGCGAGAGTTGTAGATATTCATGGTGCGCGAGCTTACCACCAAACATGTTTTTTCGGGTGTTGCGACGTTCGGCCCGGCCGATACATTGTGGCGAGGGAGCTTGCTCCCGTTCGGCTGCGGAGCAGTCGTAAACCTGCCGATGCGGTGTTCCAGGCAGAAGGCAAAGGGGCCGCTACGCAGCCCGGCGGGAGCAAGCTCCCTCGCCACAGATGTTCACCACCCACTGGGTCATTGTCACAACCTGACCAAGCCAACAGCTCTAACTCAATGCATAGCGCTGAAACGCTTGTTCTAGAGCCTTTGTAGTAAAAATTTCAATGGTGTTCAATGGCCATCAACGGCTATGCTAGAGTGGATCCAAACCAATAACAGGTAATACCGGTTTACGTCTACTCAAAAGGAATGGGGGGCTTCCTGACAGAACCGGACAGGCCACGCTGGGGCTTAAATGCGCTATTTGCTGATGTTGCTGTTGTGCTTGCCCCTCCTGGCGAGCGCCGTCGAATTCGACGAGTTCACCCAGAGCCTTCCCCTGGGCCGAACGATGCAGGTATATGAAGACGCGGGCGGTCAGGCGACCATCGCCGATGTCCGTGCGCAAGCTGCGGCCGGACACTTCAACCCCCACGATAAAGCCACGCTCAACGCCGGTTATTCGCGTTCGGCGTTCTGGCTGAAAATCGACCTGCAATACCGCCCGACCAACCCGGCAGCGCAACGGACCTGGTTGCTGGAACTGGCCTATCCGCCTCTCGATCGCCTTGATCTGTACTTGCCTGATGCCGGCGGTGACTATCAATTGGTCCGACAGACTGGTGATGCGTTGCCGTTTGCCAGTCGCGAGATCCGCCAGAACAACTATCTGTTCGATCTGGACTTTGCGCCTGAACAGGCGCAAACCGTGTACCTGCGCCTGCAAAGTGAAGGGTCGATTCAGGCGCCCGTCACCTTGTGGTCGAGCACCGCTTACCTTGAAGAGCAGCCGATCCGGCTCTATGCGCTGGGGCTGATTTACGGTGTGTTGCTGGGGATGCTGGTCTACAACCTGTTCATCTTCCTCAGCGTGCGCGACACCAGCTACCTCTATTACATCGTCTATATCGCCTCGTTCGGTTTGTATCAGCTGTCGGTGAACGGCGCGGCGGTGGAGTATCTCTGGCCGAACAATCCGTGGTGGGCCAATGCCGCGACGCCGTTCTTCATCGGCTGTTCGGGGTTGTTCGGCAGCCAGTTCGCCCGCAGCTTCTTGCAGACGGCCACCCACAGTCGCTGGCTCGACCGTTTGCTGCTGGCGTTGATTGCGTTCAGTGCGGTGGTGGTCGGGTTGTCATTGATGACCAGTTACGCCCTGGCCTTGCGCCTGGCGACCGCGCTGGCACTGGTCTTTACCGTGGTGATTTTCGCCGCCGGGATTTTCGCCTGGTGGCGCGGCCTGCGGGTGGCGCGGTACTTCATCATTGCCTGGTCGGCGTTCCTGCTCGGTGGCATCGTCAACACGATGATGGTGCTGGGTTATTTGCCCAATGTGTTCCTGACCATGTACGCCAGCCAGATCGGCTCGGCGGTCGAAGTGGCGCTGCTGTCCCTGTCCCTGGCCGATCGCATCAACGCCATGCGCGAGCAACAGGCACAGACGTTGTTCGATGCCGGCCAGAAGCTCGAAGTGCTGAACCAGCAACTGGCTCACAGTAACAAGCTCAAGGACGAATTCCTCGCCACCTTGACCCACGAACTGCGCACGCCCATGAATGGTGTGATCGGTTCGCTGGAGTTGATGCATACCGTCGAGATGAACCCTGAGCTGGAGCAGTATCAACAAACGGCCGCCGGTTCGGCGCGGGACATGATGCGCATGGTCAACGGCATCCTCACCCTGACCGAATTGCAGGCCGGCAAGCTCAAGGTCTATCCGGACACGTTCAGTTTGCGCGGTGTGGTCGAGGCCTTGCGCCTGCAGTTCGATGGTAATGCGTCGAGCAAGTCGCTGGACTTCAAAGTCGAGGTTACGCCCGGGCTGCCGGATCGCTTGCACGGCGACAGCAGCAAGCTGACGCAATGCCTGGAATGCCTGCTGGACAACGCAATCAAGTTCACCCGGGTCGGCGGGCTGGCGTTGCGGGTGACGGGTAAACCGGTGGAGACCGATCGGCTGGCGCTGTCCTTTGCGGTGATCGACACCGGCATCGGTTTTACCGATTTGGGGGCGGCGACGCTGTACCAGCGCTTCTTCCAGCTCGACGGTTCGATGACTCGTGAATACGGCGGTCTGGGCGTTGGCCTGGCGATCTGTCGGCAGCTGGTCGAACTGCTCGGTGGGCGCCTGAGCCACCGTTCGGAACCGGGTCGCGGCAGTCGCTTCCAGCTGGACGTCGAGTTCGAACTACCGGTGGTGGAATCTGCGCCCTCGATCACCCGGCAACCCGCCTGTCTGCGTTTACCCCAGGACTGCACGGTGTTGCTGGTCGATGACAACAGCATCAATCAATTGGTGATGCGTGGCATGTTGCTCAAGCTTGGGTTCCGGGTACGCACCGCCGACAGCGGCGTCGCCGCGCTCGATCATTTGCAGCGTGAAACCGTTGACGCCGTGCTGCTCGATTGTCAGTTGCCGCCACTGGATGGCGCCTCGATCTGCTGCCGGATCCGCGCCTTGCCCGGTTACGCCGAATTACCTGTATTCATGATTGCCCTGAGTGCGGACCGAGCTTATTGCCCGAGCGACACCTTGGTCGATTACCTGAACAAACCGGTGAAATTCGAAGACTTGCAAGCGGCACTCTATCGGCGGGTGCTCTGTCCTGGATAAGGCGAAAGCGCCGACAGTTAGGCAGATATGCCACTTTGTTCAACCTCGGGGCGGTGCTTAACTGAAAGTGCCTTGGCTGACCAAAGGAGCCCCGTCATGAACCTGCATCAGTTCGCCGAAACCCACGAAGTCACCAACCAGCCACCGTCGCTGGACGGTACCAACCTCTATCGCATCGACCAGCCGTTGCAGGAGTGGTCGCGGCGTTTCGATGCCGGTTGGGCCGAGTCGCGGATCGACGCTTACGGCGCATTGGCGGGCGGGCCGCTGATGGAAGCGGGGTTTGTGGCCAATCAGAACAAACCGGTGTTCGTCAGCCATGACCGTTACGGCCATCGCATCGACCTGGTGGAGTTTCACCCGGCCTACCACGAGTTGATGCGCACGGCGGTGGAGCATGGCCTGACTGGCTTGCCCTGGACCGACCCGCAACCGGGCGCCCACGTTGCCCGCGCGTCCATGACCTATTTACACAGTCAGGCTGAAGCCGGCAGCGGTTGCCCGCTGACCATGACCTTCGCCAGCGTCCCGGCGATGCGCCTGCAACCGGATCTGGCCGAACAATGGTTGCCGAAAATCCTCGCCACCGAATACGACCCGCGCAACGTCGGCATGGCCCACAAGGCTGGGGTCACCATCGGCATGGCCATGACCGAGAAACAGGGCGGCACCGACGTGCGGGCCAACACCACCAAGGCCTATCCGGTCGGCGCCAGTGGTCCCGGTCAGGCGTATGAACTGGTGGGCCACAAGTGGTTCTGTTCGGCGCCGATGTGCGATGCCTTCCTGACCCTGGCCCAGACAAACAAGGGGTTGACCTGTTTCCTGCTGCCGCGTCATCGCCCGGACGACACACGCAATCAGTTCTACATACAGCGGCTGAAGAACAAACTCGGCAACTGGTCCAATGCTTCCAGCGAGGTGGAGTTCCGTGGCGCCCTGGCCTGGATGGTCGGCGAAGAGGGCCGAGGTGTTCCGGCCATCATCGAAATGGTCGCCATGACCCGCTTCGACTGCATGGTCGGCTCCAGCTCGCTGATGCGCCAGGCCCTGACCCAGGCCAGCCATCACTGCGCCCATCGCAAGGTCGGTGGCAAGTTGCTCAGCGAGCAACCGTTGATGCAAAACGTGCTGGCCGACCTGGCCCTGGAAAGCGAAGCCGCCCTGGCGCTGAGCCTGCGCATGGGCCGGGCGCTGGATCATCTGGGTGACGACCACGAAGCGAAATTCGCTCGGCTGGTCACGGCGGTGGGCAAGTACTGGATCTGCAAACGCGCGCCCGGAATGATCAACGAGGCCGCTGAATGCATGGGCGGCGCCGGTTATGTCGAAGAAAGCATTCTGCCGCGGCTGTACCGCGAGGCACCGGTCAACTCGACGTGGGAAGGTTCCGGCAACGTGCAATGCCTCGACGTGTTGCGCGCGTTGTCGAAAGAGCCGGGTGTGCTGGATGTGCTGTTCAGCGAATTGGGTGACGGTCATGGCGACAAACGCCTGGCCGCGCACATCAACCAATTGCAGGCTGCGTTCAAGGATACCGACGACATTCAATACCGCGCCCGTCAGCTCACCGAAGACATTGCCTTGGGGCTTCAGGCCAAGTTGTTGCTGGAGGCTGGCAATGCGGCGGTCAGTGATGCCTTCATCGCCAGCCGCCTCGGTTCGGCCGGTCGGGTGTATGGCACGTTGCCACGCGGGCTGGATGTGGAGGCGATTGTCGTCCGGTCGACCCCGCAAGGGTTTTGACCACGATTTGATGAACACCTCTGAAACCTGTGGGAGCGGGCTTGCCCGCGATTGCGGTTATACATTCAACAGAGATGTTGGCTGATAGACCGCTATCGCGGGCAAGCCCGCTCCCACAGGGTTTATCTGTGTCTCAGAATTGATGTGCAGCCAACACGCCACTGTTCCCGTGAAGCGACGATGCAGGCAAGATGAAGCTCTGCAAGTCAGAACACAGGAAGCTGATCGTGACCGAAGCGTTTATTGTCGTTCAAACCGCCGAGCAAGCCGTGGATCGGCTTGCTGTCTTGCACGAGCGTGCAACCACAGCGCTGAATCAAGCGCTCAAGCGTTATCTCAAGGATCGCGTCGAGCCGGACGCTGAACAGCGTGCTCTGTTTCGTTATCCCGAGTTGCGTCTGACCTACCTTTGCCAGGGCGAAGTCCCACAGACCACTCGCGCCTATGCCAAGGTTCAACTGCCGGGAACCTACAGCGTCACCGTCACCCATCCCCGGGCTTTCCGCAAATATCTGCTGGAACAACTTGTCCCGTTGATGCACGACTTCACCGTGACCGTGGAAGTCGGCGTCAGTCAGCAGAACATTCCTTATCCGTACGTGGTCGAGCAGGGCGATGAGCTGGCCGGTTCCGGCGTCACGGCGGCGGTGCTGGCGCGCGTGTTCCCGAGTACCGATTTGTCGGCCGCCACCGATGGCATCGCTGATGGTTTGTACGATTGGGAAAACACCGACCCGCTGCCACTGGCCCTGTTCGACGCCGCGCGGGTGGACTTCTCCCTGCGCCGACTGGTGCATTACACCGGCAGCGACTGGCGCCATGTGCAGCCGTGGATTCTGTTGACCAACTACCACCGCTACGTCGACCAGTTCATCGTTCATGGCCTGGAGCAACTGCGCAACGACCCGCGTTTTGTACGCATGGTGTTGCCGGGCAACGTGATCATCGAAAAGAGCATGGACCACGGCGAAGCCTCGGCGATTGCCGCGGGTGTGGTCTGGCATCGTTACCAGATGCCGGCCTATCACCTGATCGCCAGCGACGGCCATGGCGTGACCCTGGTTAACATCGGTGTCGGCCCGTCCAACGCCAAGAACATCACCGATCACCTGGCGGTGCTGCGTCCGCATTGCTGGCTGATGATCGGCCACTGCGGCGGCTTGCGTCAGTCGCAGACCATTGGCGATTACGTGCTGGCCCACGCTTACATGCGCCGCGACGGGATTCTCGACCGGGTGGTGCCGCCGAACATTCCGATTCCAGCCCTGGCCGAAGTGCAGATGGCGTTGCAGCAAGCGGCGGCCAACATCACCGGTGAGAAGGGCGATGAGCTGAAAAAGCGCCTGCGCACCGGCACCGTGCTGACCTACGATGACCGTAACTGGGAGCTGCGCTGGGCGCAGGAACGTCCGCTGATCAACCTGTCCCGCGCCGTGGCGGTGGACATGGAAAGCGGCACCATCGCCGCGCAAGGTTATCGCTTGCGGGTGCCATACGGCACATTGCTCTGCGTGTCGGACAAACCGTTGCACAGCGAAATCAAACTGCCGGGTTCGGCCAACGCCTTCTATGAGCGCGCGGTCAGCCAGCACTTGAAGATCGGCATCGAAGCGGTGGACCTGCTGCGCACCGAGCTCAACTCGCTGCACTCGCGCAAACTGCGCAGCTTTGACGAGCCGCCTTTCCGCTGATAGAGAGTTGTCATGGTCATTTGGCGGTTGGGGCACTAGCATTAGCAGCCCTGACCGTTAGATGTTCTTCTCGCCATGTCTCGTCCTCCACGTCCCGTTTCCCGCCGCCCCGGTGTGAAACCTGCTCAATCGTCCACAGCCCCGCGCCGTGTCGCCAAAGCGCCGCCGGCCGAGCCGAAGCTGATTCTATTCAACAAACCTTTCGATGTGCTGACGCAATTCAGCGACGGCGAAGGGCGGGCGACGCTCAAGGACTTTATCGGGATTCCAGGGATTTACCCGGCAGGACGGCTGGACCGTGACAGTGAAGGCTTGCTGTTGCTGACCAACGACGGCCAGCTTCAGGCACGGATTGCCGACCCGAAACACAAATTGGCCAAGACCTATTGGGTGCAAGTGGAAGGTGAGCCGAGCGCTGAGCAGTTGCAGCGTTTGCGCGATGGCGTCGAGTTGAACGACGGCATGACGTTGCCGGCCGAAGCGCGACAACTGGATGAACCGCAATTGTGGCCACGCAACCCGCCGGTGCGCTTTCGTAAAAGCGTGCCGACCAGTTGGCTGGAACTGGTGATTCGCGAAGGCCGCAACCGTCAGGTACGGCGCATGACCGCGGCAGTCGGCTTGCCGACGTTGCGTCTGGTGCGGGTCAGAATCGGTGACTGGTCGATCGAAGGGCTCGATCAGGGCCAGTGGAAGGAAGTGCCGGCGCGCTTATAGAGTGCCGGATTCGATCAGGCCGATCACCACGCTTTTGATCACGAACGCGGCCACGCCCAAACCGAGTACGAAGAACAGAATGAACGAGCCGAAGCGCCCGGCCTTGGATTTTTTCGCCAGATCCCAGACGATGAAACCCATGAAAATGATCAGGATGCTGACCAGGCCAGTCATCATCCACTCTTCGAGTACTGCAGGATCCATCGAACATCTCCAGCGCGGGTGGGGCTAAAAAGGGCGGGGGGAGTATACGGCAAGGGGGATTGGCGGGGCATTGACCTGCGGCAGTGTGCCGCAGCTATTCGTCGCCTGTGCGGGCCTCTTCGCGGGCAAGCCTCGCTCCTACGGGGGGTGTGTCGAACGTAATACCGTGACCGACACAAATCCTGTAGGAGCGAGGCTTGCCCGCGAAGGCATTCTCAGCTGCGCAAATGAGTCAGCGGCAACTCGGTGCTGTTGAGCACCTGGTTCAGCACGAAACTCGATCGCACACTGGTCACTCCTTCAATCCGGGTCAGGTGCCCCAGCAACAGTTTCTGATAGTGATCCATGTCCGGCACCACCACCTTGAGCTGATAATCCGCATCCATCCCCGTCACCAGGCTGCATTCCAGCACTTGCGGCAAGGTGCGAATGGCGGCTTCGAAGTTCTCGAACCGCTCGGGTGTATGGCGGTCCATGCCGATCAGCACGTAGGCTGTCAGGCTCAGGCCGAGCATCTTGCGGTCCAGCAAGGCAACCTGGCGGGAGATGTAACCGTCGTCTTCCAGTTGCTTGACCCGCCGTGAGCAAGGCGAAGGCGACAGACCGATACGTTCGGCCAACTCCTGATTGGAGATGCGTGCGTCACGCTGTAATTCCGCCAAAATGCTCAAGTCGTATCGGTCGAGTTTGCTCATCGGTCAGGCCTTTGTCATAACTATTGCGGCGGATTATCTATCCTGAGTTAAAAATTGCGCAAGTGATGTTTATTTGAGCAATCTTAGCAATCCTCTGCCGGTGCTCCGGGCCTATGCTTATCACCAGAATCACTGCTCGGACAAACAGTCCAGTGCGGCTCGCTCAATCAGGCCAGCTGCGGTCGCCACCCCACCGGGGATGTGTCGGCCCCCGAGCTACACACTGTCCAGAAGACGGCGTGAGGTGAGCCGACGTCATAAGCGTCGAGCACGGACGAAGTTCTCAAAGGGAGGCCGACGGGTCTCCCTTTTTTATTGGTGCGCCAGGCATGGCGCGTTGCGCGCAAGCGCAACCAGCTTGGCTGTGGTGGCCACGCTGGTGACTTGGAGGTGAAAGTCCTCTACACACCCGGCAAGGGGAAGTGTTAGCTGAACGGCAAGGGTGTCGCGGGTGACTGCGAATCTGAAGGAAGCCGAAAGCAAAATGCTGGCCTGACGAACAGGAAGCGGATTAGGTGGCGCAGCGGGGTAAGAAGGCCAATATCTTCAAAGCCCAATACTTGCACGGAACGCTGTGACGTAGATCCGACAGGCATAAGCAGGAAGGTCGCGCGAATTACCCTGGGAGATCTGTTTAGCCTGCCATGTGCTACCGGCATCGCGAGATGACGGGATGGGCGACAGAAGTCAGCAGAGGCCGTAGTAGTTGCTCGAAACCGGAGCAATGAAGGGCTGAACCTGCCATGAGTGGATAGTCGGGTGTGATCTCTGTTGGAGCGTAAAGCAGAAACTCCGCATAGCGGGGGTCGAGACCATCAGGAGGTAGGAGTCGGAAGCTCCGAGGGCCGGTCTGGGCGCTTAGATACCGCAGGCGACACATCAACGGAACCAAGCTCGCTGACGTTGTTTGTCAGTAGGCAGGAACCGCCGTATACGGAACCGTATGTACGGTGTGAGAGGACGGCGGGGGCAACCCCGCCTCCTACTCGATCCCGGAATTTATGGGCGACCCCTCAATAAATAAGTTGCGTGACTGATAACCTGTTGCAGAACCGGCCTGTGCTTTCCCAGTCTTATGTACAGGCCCTAACCCGCAGTGAGGAAAAGCATGAAGTCGCGCATCTGGCGTTTGGCCGGTGTTGGTTTGCTGTGTGTGAGTGTCACTGCGCAATCGCTGGCCGATGAGCCGCAAAATCGTGGTCCCGATGGCGGTCAACGTGGGCCGGATCATCAGGGCAATGACCAGGGCCATCGCGGTAGCAACCCGCCACGTGCGCAGAACAACGAAATCATTCGTGGCGACAACAGCCGCCAGTTCGAGCTCCACGACCAGAATCAGGGCGAGCAGCGGCAAAACCGTTCGTCGCACGATCCCAATACTCAGGGCCGGCCGCAGCAACAACCGAGTAACAATCTGCCGATCCAGGGCCGGCCCGACACCGTGCGCCAGACCCAGGAGCCCCGGCGTGGTTACTATAAGGACGAACCGCGGCGCAACAATGATAATCAGCACTGGCAGACCGGCGGTCCGGGCTCAGGTCACGATGACCGTCGCTGGCCCGGTCGCCCGGATGGGCACGGCAGTGGCTGGGGCCCCGGCCCGCAGTATCGTCCGGGGTACGTGATCGATCGCTTCCCGGAGCGCAACTACCGCGTGCCATATCGTGGCCAGGATTATTTCTATTCCGGTGGTTACTGGTATCGCCCACAAGGCCCGCGTTACGTGGTGGTTCAGCCGCCTCGCGGGATTCGTGTCAGCTACTTGCCCGATTACGCCCGTGAAGTGTGGATCGGCGGTGCGCTGTTGTTCCTGGCGGCGGGATCGTATTACGCCTATCAGCAGAGCACTCAGGATTACGTCGTGGTCGAACCACCCGTGCAGCCGCAACCGGTGAGCAGTGGCTATGACGTGGTGGCGTATCCGGCCAACGGCCAGTCGCCGGAGCAGGTCAGTCGGGACGGTTACGAGTGCTATCGCTGGGCCGTGGAGCAGAGCGGTTTCGATCCGCGCGCTGTCACCTATCAACCGGATCCGTCGGTGGTGCAAGTCTACCGACAGGCCCAGGGCAACTGCCTGAGCAGTCGCGGTTATCAGGTGAGTTACTGAGCCCTGGCGGCCTTTACCACTTCCTGCGGGTCGGCGTGCACCAGCACTTCGGCTCGCGGGTAGGCGGCGTGAATCGCATCGGCGGCTTGATCGCTGATGCCGTGGGCGACCGACAGGGTCAAGTCCCCCGGCAATTCCAGATGCAACTGCACGAACCACTGGTTGCCGGAGATCCGTGTGCGCAAGTCGTGGGCGCCCAAAACACCCGGTACGCTGCAGGCCAGTTCAAGCATGTGCTGGCTGACATCGGGCGGCAGTTCCTCATCCATCAGCACTGCAAAACTCTGCCGGGCGATATGAATGGCGCTCCAGAGGATGTAAGCGGCGATCCCCAGGCCGAACCAGGGGTCGACTTGATGCCAGCCAAACCCGGCCAGCACCAGCGCCACCAGAATGCTGCCGTTGAGCAGCAGGTCTGAGCGGTAATGCAAGGAGTCGGCACTCACGGCGTTGGAACCGGTTGCCTTGATCACCCGATGCTGCAACATCAGCAGGGCCACGGTCAGGGCGAGGGAGAACACAATCACCCCGATGCTGAGCCACGCTGCGCCTATCGGCTCCGGATGTTTCAATCGTTCGATCGCCTGCAAGGCAATCAGCACCGCACTGCCGCCAATGAACAGCGCCTGAGCCATGCCCGCCAATGATTCGGCCTTGCCATGCCCATAACGATGATCGTCGTCGGCCGGGCGCAAGGCGTAATGCACGGCCAGTAGATTGAGCAGCGAGCTGACGCCATCGAGCGCCGAGTCGGTCAGCCCGGCGAGCATGCTCACCGAACCACTCAGCCACCAGGCGATGGCTTTGGCGACGATCAACGTGCATGCGACCGCCACCGAAGCGCGGGTCGCCAGCCGCAGCAAGCGGGCGTGTTCGGTGCTGGTGGTCATCAGTGCGGCTTTTCCTTAAGTGTTCCTTTACATGCACCCATTATGCGGCCGGTTGCAGGCCGAACATGGCCAGTTGCTGGGCGCTGCCCTTGTGCTGGATCAGGCGCGGATCGTCCAGCGGGAAACTGCGCCCCAGTTCACTTTCGAGAATAGTCTGCAACTTGTGGTTATCGACCTTGCCGTCGGTACCGATGGCTTCCTTGAGTTTTTCCGGAGCCACCTGAGCCGTCCGGCCGGGCTCGAAGTAAATGGCACCCGTGGCGAAGTCCACCGCAAAGGCGATCAGGCCGGGGATGATATAGAACAGCAGACCTACGGCATCCAGCGCGGCGATGGCGGGGTCGATCTTGCCGTCGATCTGACCGCGACGATCCGGGTAGAAAATCGAGCCACAGGCGGTCACTTGGGTCAGCAAGGTCGCGACTAATACACCGCCGATCAAGCGAAAGGGAGCACGCATTTGAAATCTCCTGAGTCATCTGGAAACGAAGGGGCGTCTGTATGAATTAGGACCGCGACAAACGCTGAGCAGTTCGCCGTTATACTCGCGGCGGCAGTGCGTGCCCACAGTAAATTGCGGACGCGTCTCACCCCTCCCTGGAATAGTTGAGTATTGAAGTTGTTTTTTCCAGATCGACCACGCGTAACGGCTGATAAATTTTATTGGGGTTCGGCCCTCCGGGCTGAAGCTGTGGACGCGCCATGCTGCGTTGCGGGACTTGGCAAGGAAACGACCCTTACCTGCATCCCGCGCCTTGCCTGGCACGCCCACAGCTTCAACGCGACTCGCAATTTACTGTGGGCACGCCTTGGGGAGCCTGCATGATTTCTTTGCCGATTGATGAAGTTTTACCTGCCCTGCGTGAAGCCCTCGCTACACGCCACGAAGCCGTGCTCGAAGCACCGCCCGGTGCCGGTAAAACCACCCGCGTGCCGTTGGCCTTGCTCGACGAGCGGTGGCTGGCCGGGCAGACCATCTTGATGCTCGAACCGCGCCGGTTGGCAGCACGGGCGGCGGCGGAGCGGTTGGCCAGTGAACTGGGTGAGAAGGTTGGCGAAACCGTTGGTTATCGTATTCGTCTCGACAGCAAAGTCGGCCCCAATACCCGGATCGAAGTGGTCACCGAAGGCATTCTCACCCGACGCTTGCAGGATGACCCGGCGCTGGAAGGCGTGGGTTTACTGATTTTCGACGAATTCCACGAACGCAGCCTCGACGCCGACCTGGCGTTGGCCTTGAGCCTGAATGGTCGGGAGCTGTTTCGTGACGATCAGCCACTGAAAATTCTTTTGATGTCGGCAACCCTGGAAGGCGAACGCCTGGCCGGGTTGCTGGACGATGCGCCGATCCTGCGCAGCGAAGGTCGCATGTACCCGGTGGCGATGCGCTGGAGCCGGCCGTTTCAGCCCGGTGAATTTGTTGAACCAAGGGTGGTGCAGACCATCCTCGACGCGCTGAACGATGAGACCGGTAGCCTGCTGGTGTTCCTGCCGGGGCAGGCGGAGATCCGTCGGGTGCATCAGCAATTGGCCGATGCGCTGGGCGACGGCACACCCGTGTTGCTTTGCCCGTTGCACGGCGAGCTGGACCTGGCGGCGCAGCGTGCGGCGATCGATCCAGCACCTGTGGGCAAGCGCAAAGTGGTGCTTGCCACCAACATTGCCGAGACCAGCCTGACCATCGATGGCGTGCGCGTAGTGATCGATGCCGGACTGGCGCGCGTACCGCGCTTTGACCCCGGCAGTGGTATGACCCGCCTGGATACTCAACGTATTTCCAAAGCGAGCGCCACGCAGCGTGCGGGCCGGGCTGGGCGTCTGGAGCCCGGCGTGTGTTATCGCCTGTGGTCGCAGGATCAGCACGAGCAACTGGCGGCTTACGCCAGTGCGGAAATCCTCTCGGCGGACCTCGCCGGGCTGGCCTTGCAACTCGGTCGTTGGGGTGTGACGCCGGGTCAGTTGGTGTGGCTCGATGTCCCTCCGGCAGCGGCTTATGCACAGGCCCAGGATCTGCTTGAACGTTTGGGCGCGCTGGAGGGCGAAGCGTTGACCCGTCACGGTCAGGCCATGGCCGAACTACCGGCGCATCCGCGGATCGCCCATTTGCTGTTGCGTGGCCAGGCGCTCGGCTTGGCGAACATGGCCTGTGATGTCGCGGCGTTGCTCGGTGAGCGCGATATCTTGCGTGGCGTCGGCGCGGACCTGCACAGTCGATTGGTGCTGTTGTCCGGTGAAGAACGGCCCGCTCGTGGCGCGCAGGGCGGTGTTCAACGGGCTCGGCAACTGGCGCGGCAGTATCGCGGTTATCTGCGGGGCAAAGCGTCGGAGCCAGTCAGCGATCCCGAACATCCGCGCTGGCTCGGCGCGTTGCTGGCGTTGGCTTATCCCGACCGAGTCGCCCAACAACGGCGAGCTGGCGGTGCTGAATATCGATTGGCCAACGGTCGGGCAGCGCTGTTCGCTGAAGCGGACAGCTTGATGAAGCAACCGTGGCTGGTGATCGCTGACCTGGGCAGTCGTCAGGGCCAGCGTGAGGAGCGAATTTATCTGGCGACGGATTTCGATCCGGCATTGTTCGATTCGGTGCTGGCCGAACAGGTGCGTTGCGTCGATCAACTGGATTGGGATGAGCGCGAAGGCGTGCTGCGGGCCGAGCGTCAGCGCAAGGTTGGCGAGTTGATCCTCAGTCGCGAACCGCTGACCGGGCTCGACGAAAGTGCTCGTAGTCAGGCGCTGGTGAACCTGGTGCGGCGCAAAGGTCTGGAGTTGTTGCCGTGGCCCCCGGAGTTGCGTCAGTGGCAGGCGCGTGTGGCGTTGTTGCGCCAGTTGGACCTCAGCAGTCAGGGCCAGAGCGAATGGCCGGATGTCAGCGACGTTGCGTTGCTCAAAAACCTCGAACACTGGTTGATGCCGTATCTGGGCAAAGTCTCGCGGCTCAGTCACTTTGCCAATCTGGACCTGTCGAGCATCGTTCACAACCTGCTGCCCTGGCCGCTGCCGCAACGGCTCGAAGAGCTGGCACCGCATCATTTGAGCGTGCCGTCGGGTTCGTCGATTCGTCTGGATTACAGTGAACAGCCGCCGATTCTGGCGGTGCGTTTGCAAGAGTTGTTCGGCCTGGCCGAGACGCCGCGCATTGCCGGTGGTCGGCAAGTGGTCAAGCTTCATCTGCTGTCCCCGGCGCGGCGGCCGGTGCAGGTGACGCAGGACCTGGCGAACTTCTGGCGCAGTACCTATGTCGAGGTGAAGAAGGATTTGAAGGGGCGTTATCCGAAGCATTATTGGCCGGACGATCCGCTGGTGGCCGAGGCTACAGCCCGGATCAAACCCCGTAAGTAGTCAGTTGCATCGGTGGTGCGGCATTCGCGAGCAAGCCCGCTCCCACACTGGATCTCGGTGGTCCACCAATGCTGTGTTCACTGAAGATCTAATGTGGGAGCTTGCTCGCGAAGCTTTTGATTTAAGGCGCTGCCGGCAACAGAAACCGCGCAATCACCGGCAGATGATCGGAAATGCGCAAGGTATCGTCCTGCCTCACCCTCGCCTCGACCCGTTTGATGTGTGGGCTGTAAAACAGGTAGTCGACGGTTCGGTCCGGGCCGTTCAAGCCAGGATCATTCGGGTAATGGGTCAGCCATTGCGCCCGGTCGATACCGCTGGCTTCGTTGTTGGTGGGGATCATCGGGTACTTGTCCCACAGCACATGCAGCGTGCTGTCGGCGGAGTAGGGCGTGCGTTGCTCGGCGGGCAGGCGCCGATACTGGCCCAGCGGCAACAGATTGAAGTCGCCACCGATCAACCACGGCGTGCCGCGGCTTTCGAACTTGTCGAGGACCTTGGCCACGGCCGTCACCTGGGCTTGCAAGGTTTCGTCGGGCAGGGTGGCGCGGTCCAGGTGGGTATTGAGCACGGCCATCTGGCCACCGTCGCTCAGCGGCAGGTAAGTGACCAGCAAGGCGTTTTTCGGCTTGAACTGACGGCGGATGACATTGGCCGGTGCGGTAGGTAGTTGCAGGCGATCGGCGTGTTCGATCCGGTAGCGGCTCAGGGTTGCCAATTGCCGGCCAACACTGCCGAAGATGTGCGGTTCTGGCACGAAGTCGGCTTTCCAGTCGAAGGCTTGAGCGGTGCACGGATACAGGTCGGTGACCCGAGCCTGAAGCAGTTTGAGCTGGTTCTGGTAGTCGCTGGCCTTGGCGCCGTCATCGAGTTCCTGCAACAGCACGATGTCCGGTTGCTCGTCGCGAATCACCCGCGCCACTTCGTCGAGGCTGAAGGCCATGTCTTCAGGCGTAGGGCGCTCGTCGTCTCCTGCGGCCAGGTCGTTCCAGAACACGTAGCGCTTGCCTGCCAGGTACTGAACGTTCCAGGTCATCACCTTCAGCGCCTGGCCGGGTACCAGCGTCGGCGCCTGGGCGTTGCAACTGACCGGCAGCGCTTCTTTGGCCTCGGGGCGCCAGGTCAGGCTGTAGATCAGCAATACAATCAGGCCGATGGCAATCAGCAGGCCCAGCAGGGTGTAGCGCAGTAGACGGGTCATCATGGCTCGGCTTATAGCGTTACAGAATTGACCCCGAGCATAACCGAGAGCAAACGGCATGCCCATCAATTAGCCGCGACACGTACCCCTGTAGCAGCTGGCGAAGCCTGCGTCCGGCTGCGAAGCAGTCGTAATCCAGCGAACGTGTTCTACCTGATGCACCGTGAACACTGATTTCACGACTGCTTCGCAGCCGGACGCAGGCTTCGCCAGCTGCTACAAGAGTTGCATCGTTCTTCAGAGCGCCCCGTCAGCTTTCTCCGGTGCATCGCTAATCAGCATGAATAAACGGAACACCACCACGCTGGTGAACAGTTGCAGGAAGCTGTGAGCGCTGTCGATCAGTAGCGAGATCACCGGGTTCTGTGGGTCAGGGTAAACCGCCAGTGTCGCCCCCTTGAGCACCCACAGCGGGCCCATCACGCACAGAATGCACACCAGAATGCGCAGGAAATGCCCGCGGGTCAGGCGCAGGCTTTCCTTCATCGCCGCCAGCGGTGCCAGGCCGCGCAGCACCAGCAGATACTCACCGAACGCCAGCGTCACCATCAACCAGATCCCCGGCAGGAAATACAGCGACAGGCCGATCAGGATCAACACCGTGTTGAGGGCGGTCAGCAGGGCGAAACGCGGCCACAGGGTCGCGGAGGTCGCCAGCAAGTCGCGGGTGCGCGGCGATTCGCCACGGCTGCGGGCCTCGAGAAACAGGATCAGCGCGGCGGTGTACAACGGATACACCAGCAAGCCGACCATCACACTGATGCCGGGGAAACTGTCCGGCTCGGTGGAGTGGTCGACCACTTGTTGCAGCAGCGCCTCGAAGATCACCAGCGGCAGGCACAGCTGCACGATCTGACGCAGATTGCGCTTGAAGAAATACAGAGAGTCACGCAGTACATCGAACGGATTCATCAGTCGGTATCGCAGGTTGAAAGCAGTGCCTCACTTTAACCGATGAAACCCTTCGGGGCGCAAACGTAAACGTTCGGTAAAGGTCGTTGAAACATCCTGTATTAGCCTCCATTACGGATGAGCACCTTATCCACCGTGGATGAGGGCAACGATATTCCCGGCAATCTACGAGGTCGCCATGAACAGCGAAGAACAAACCCTGATCGATGGACTGTTTTCCCGGCTGCAACAGGCCGAAACGGACTCAGCCCCGCGCGATGCCCAGGCCGAAGCGCGGATCAAGGAACACCTGACTCGCCAGCCAGCGGCGGGCTATTTCATGACCCAGGCGATTCTGGTGCAAGAGGCAGCCATCAAGAGCCTCGACGAACAGAACAAGCAACTCACTCAGCAAGTCCAGCAATTGCAGGCTGAACTGCAATCGGCCAAGGCTCAGACGGCGGCTCCGGCGCCGAGCAGCGGTGGCTTTTTGTCGAGCATTTTCGGTGGTGGCTCCCGTGATCCACAACCTGCGCCGACTCAAAGTGCAGCCCCCGCGAATACTGGCGGCTGGCGTGAACCGGCGCGGCCATCGTTCAATGCTCAGCCGCCACAGCAAAACTTCGGTGCCGCACCGCAGCAGAACTATGCACCGCAACAACAAGCTCCGGCGGCCGGCAGCAGTTTCCTCGGTGGTGCGCTGAAAACCGCGGCCGGCGTGGCCGGTGGCGTGATGCTGGCGCAAGGCATCAGCAGCCTGTTTCAGCACAATCAGCAGCCGGAAGTGGTTGAAGTCATCAAGGAAGAACCGGCTCAGGTCAGCGATCAGAGCGACAGCGGCAACGGCTGGGGCGACGATCAGCGCGTGGCTGACAATAACGCCAACGATCAGGGCGGTTTTACCGACGCCGACTACAGCGATGACAGCTCATCGTTCTTCGGTGGCGATGACGATTCCTTCATCTGATACATCTGTGGCGAGGGAGCTTGCTCCCGCTGGACTGCGTAGCAGGCCCCTTGGGTTTTAAAGCAAGGGGGCCGCTTCGCACCCCAGCGGGAGCAAGCACCCTCGCCACATGGCCGATTATTCGCGGAACAATCCCTCGGGCTGGCATACTGGGCAACTTTTCGGGCCTGCTGCCTGATCCTGCCCGCGCTTCGGCACGTTAAAGAGGATGTACGGTGAAAAAAATCGCAGTGTTCGCCGATGTCCAGAACCTCTATTACACCGTGCGTCAGGCCTATGGTTGCCACTTCAACTACGCCGCGTTGTGGGCTGACGTCAGCAAACAGGGGCAGATCGTCGAGGCCTATGCCTATGCGATCGATCGTGGCGACAGCAAACAGCAACAGTTTCAGCAGATCCTGCGCAATCTCGGCTTCATCGTGAAGCTTAAGCCTTATATCCAGCGCAGCGACGGTTCGGCCAAAGGTGACTGGGACGTGGGCATTACCCTCGACATCATGGACGCCGCCGACCATGTCGACGAAGTGGTGCTGGCCTCCGGCGACGGAGATTTCGACATGCTGCTGGAACGCATCATCGCCAAGCACGGGGTGCAAGCGGTGGCCTATGGCGTGCCGGGTCTCACGGCCAACTCGCTGATCCGCGCCGCCAGCCGTTACGTGCCGATCGAAGGCGCGTTGCTGCTCAAGAATTGATTTTTACGGAGTGGAAACAGGTTTGGAACGCATAGCAGTCATCGACTTTGAAACCACCGGGATCTCCCCGAGCAGCAGCTGCCGGGCCACGGAAATTGCCGTGGTGATCCTTGAACAGGGGCGCATCGTCGAGCGTTACCAAAGCCTGATGAACGCTGGCGTGCGGGTGCCGGCCTTCATCGAACAACTGACCGGTATCAGCAACGCCATGCTGCGCACCGCACCCTCGGCCGAGCAGGTGATGAACGAGGTCAACGAATTCGTTGGCATCACGCCGCTGCTGGCGCACAACGCTGCGTTCGACCAGAAGTTCTGGGACTTTGAGCTCGGGCGAATCAAACGCACACGCTTGCAGAACTTTGCCTGCTCGCTGTTACTCGCCCGCCGGCTGATGCCCGCCGCGCCAAACCACAAACTCGGCACGCTCACCACGTTCGCCAAACTACCCCACACAGGCAAAGCTCACCGGGCCATGGCCGATGCCGAAATGGCGGCCAACCTGACGGCGCATCTGGCCCAGGAGCTGCGGCAAAAGCATGGGTTGCGGGAGTTGTCCCATGATCTGCTCGTCAGTTTGCAGAAAGTGCCGGCGGCGAAGATTAATGAGCATTTGAAGCGGCATCGCGGGTTCTGAGTACACCGCAGATCGAGTGTGGGGGCGAGCCTGCTCGCGATAGCGATTTATCATTCAGCATTGATATTGACTGACACTCCGCTATCGCGAGCAGGCTCGCTCCCACATTGGATCTTCTGCACCTTTTAGATCGTCTTCCCATTCCCTTCCAACTGCCCCAACGGCACCCGCTTCTCGATGGCGCTCGACAGCACGATCGAGGTCTTGCTGAACCCGAACGTGGCGATCCGGTTGATCAACTCTTCCAGCTCCGGCATCGAGCCCACCGCCGCTTGCATGATCACGCACGGGTCGCCGGTGACGCGATGGCATTCGGTGAGCTGTGGGATTTTGACCAGTTCGTCGTAGGTTTTCTGGTTGCCGTGCTGGTTCAGGCGCAGTTCGATGACGCACTGGATCGGCAGGCCGATTTTGGACATGTCGACTTTTGCCTGGTAGCCGGTGATCACCCCACAGGACTCAAGTTTGGCAACGCGCTCGGCCACCGCCGGAGCGGACAGGTTCACCTTGCGCGCCAGTTCGGCGTAGGACGCACGACCATTTTCCAACAGGGCGCTGAGGAGCATGCGGTCGTATTTGTCCATCGTGGTATTCCTGAAAAATAACTGACTTTCGAAAGCACGGTTTATAGCGCTGAACTCCGTGTTTTGAAAAGTGTACCGGCGCTATAAACAGGTTTTGTAGCTTATTTTCCGCGGGTTGCCTTTCTAGAATAGCTGCTCTCTTTGTCTTGTTCTCGAGCTGCCCATGCCTGGCATACGCCGTTTTTCCTTACCGCTGATCGCTGCTTTTTTCGCGCTGTACGTGATTTGGGGATCGACCTACCTGGTGATTCGAATCGGCGTGCAGTACTGGCCGCCCTTGTTGCTTGCCGGTATTCGCTTCGTGATCGCCGGTACGTTGATGTACGCGTTCCTGCGTTGGCGCGGGGCACCGGCACCGACGTGGGCGCAATGGAAAGCGGCGGGGATCATCGGGATTTTGCTGCTGACGTGCGGTAACGGCGCGGTCAGTGTGGCTGAACACACCGGTGTCGCCTCCGGTGTTGCCGCGTTGGCGGTGGCGACGGTGCCACTGTTCACTTTGCTGTGCGGATATTTCTGGGGCGCGCGTAATACCCGTCTCGAATGGGCCGGGATTGTGCTCGGGCTGATCGGCATCGCGATGCTCAACCTCGGTTCCAACCTGCAGTCGAGTCCGCTGGGTGCAGCATTGCTGGTGTTCGCAGCAGCGTCCTGGGCCTTCGGCTCCGTGTGGAGTAAACACTTGCCGTTGCCTCAGGGCGCGATGGCCAGTGCCGCGGAAATGCTGGTGGGCGGCGTGGTGTTGTTGATCGGTAGCGCGGTGAGCGGTGAACACCTGGAGAGCATGCCACCCATCGAAGGCTGGGCAGCCTTGGCCTACCTGACCATTTTCGGTTCGATCATCGCCTTCAACGCCTACATGTACCTGTTGAAACACGTGCGTCCGGCAGCGGCCACCAGTTATGCCTACGTCAACCCGGCGGTGGCGGTGTTGCTGGGCATCGTATTTGTCGGCGAGACCATCGGTATCGAGGAAGCACTGGCCATGGCAGTGATTATCAGTGCCGTGGTGTTGATCGGGTTGCCGCAGTGGCGCCGTGGCGCAGATCGGCCTGCCGTAGTGGTGCCGACAGAATCCCGCGCGAATTAGGGTAAACTGCGCGCCATTGCACACTCGTTTTGCACAACCGCGCTGAATTTTCCTACGGTACTCCCATGACTTTCGCCACCCTTGGCCTGATCGAACCCTTGCTGCGCGCTCTCGAGACGCTCGGCTACCAGACTCCGACACCGGTGCAGACACAAGCGATTCCGGCGGTGCTGGCCGGTCGCGACCTGATGGCCGCAGCCCAGACCGGTACCGGCAAGACTGCCGGTTTCGCCTTGCCGCTGCTGCAATTGCTGGCCATGGAAGGGCCGAAAGTCAGCGCCAACTCCGTGCGCGCATTGATCCTTGTGCCGACCCGCGAACTGGCCGAGCAGGTTCACGAAAGCGTGCGCCAGTACGCCGAGAACCTGCCGTTGAGCTCGTACGCGGTGTACGGCGGCGTCAGCATCAACCCGCAAATGATGAAATTGCGTAAAGGCGTCGACTTGTTGGTGGCAACGCCGGGCCGCTTGCTCGACCTGTTCCGTCAGAACGCTCTGAAGTTCAACCAGTTGCAAACCCTGGTGCTGGACGAAGCCGATCGCATGCTCGATCTGGGTTTTTCCGAAGAGCTGGGGAATATCTATAAAGCCCTGCCTTCGAGACGTCAGACGCTGCTGTTCTCCGCAACGTTCTCCGATGCCATCCGCACCCTGGCCGGGCAGATGCTCAACGACCCGCTGAGCATTGAAGTCAGCCCGCGCAACGTGGCCGCCAACACCGTCAAGCAATGGGTGGTGACGGTGGACAAGAAGCGCAAGCCGGAGCTGTTCGTTCACTTGATGCGCAAGGGCAAGTGGAAGCAGGTGCTGGTGTTCGCCAAGACCCGTAACGGCGTGGACGCACTGGTGGAAAAACTCCAGGGCCTGGGCATCAATGCCGACGGCATCCACGGCGACAAACCTCAGGCGACCCGTCAGCGGGCGCTGGATCGTTTCAAGGCCAGCGAAGTGCAGATCCTTGTAGCCACCGACGTGGCAGCGCGTGGTCTGGATATCGAAGATTTGCCATTGGTGGTCAATTTCGACCTGCCGATCGTGGCGGAGGACTACATCCACCGCATCGGTCGTACCGGCCGTGCGGGTTCAACCGGCGAGGCGATTTCGCTGGTTTGTGCCGATGAAGTGAATCAGCTGTCAGCCATCGAGATGTTGACCCGTCAGACGTTGACTCGTCAGATGGAGCAGGACTTCGAGCCTGAGCATCGCGTGCCGGATACCGATGCCAGCGGTCAGGTGATCAAGAAACCGAAAAAACCGAAGAAGCCCAAAACCTCCAGTGGCGGCAAGCGCAACCTGGGTAAATGGGTCGAGAGCGGCGATGCCTCGGCGCCGGAGCCGTCGATCAAGCCTGTGCGTAAAGTGCCGGTGTTTAACACTGGGCCGCGTAAGCGTAAGCCTTGATTACCCGCTGCGTCTGATACGCCGCTATCGCGAGCAGGCTCGCTCCCACATTATTTGATCGGCGCTACATGAAGATCCAGTGTGGGAGCGAGCTCTTTCAGGAAGAATGCGATTAATGTGGGAGCGGGCTTGCTCGCGAAGGGCGCGCCTCAGTCTTCAGCCCTTGCGCCGCAACCACTCCACCATCCCCAATCCCGCCGCTCGCCCACTGGCGAAGCACGCTGTCAGCAGATAGCCGCCGGTCGGCGCTTCCCAATCGAGCATTTCCCCCGCGCAGAACACGCCGGGCAGTTGCTTGAGCATCAAACCTTCGTCCATCGCCTCGAACATCACGCCACCTGCGCTGCTGATGGCTTCGTCCAGTGGCCGGGTTTTCACCAGCGTCAGCGGCAATGCCTTGATCGCTTTGGCCAGCAGCGCCGAATCGGCAAAACAGTCAGCCGGTGTCAGTTCCCGCAACAACGCCGCTTTTACCCCATCAAGGCCAAGCTGACTGTGCAGGTGTTTGGCCATGGAACGGGAGCCGCGCGGTTTGCTCAGCGCTGCCTGAATTTTATCCACAGGCTTGCCCGGCAACAGGTCGAGGTGAACAGTTGCCGAACCATGTTGATTGATCGCTTCGCGGATCGGCGCCGACAGGGCGTAGATCAAACTGCCTTCAATCCCCGTGGCAGTGATCACACATTCTCCGAGTCGCGGCACATCGTCATTGAGGCCAATGGCGATGTTTTTCAGCGGGGCGCCTGCGAATTTGCTGACCATCAATTCGCTCCAGGCCTGCACTTCGAAGCCGCAATTACTCGGTTGCAACGGTGCCAGTCCTACACCGCGCTGTTCCAGCGGCAGCATCCAGGCACCGTCCGAACCGAGGCGTGACCAACTGCCGCCGCCGAGGGCCAACAGGGCCGCGTCGGGTTGAACTGTTTTTTCGCCTTCGGGGCTGTCGAAGCGCAAGCCACCGTCATCATCCCAGCCGAGCCAGCGATGGCGGGTGTGGATAACGACGCCGGCATCGCGCAGGCGTTTGAGCCAGGCGCGCAACAGAGGTGCGGCTTTCATGTCGGTAGGAAACACCCGGCCGGAGCTGCCAACAAAGGTTTCGATGCCCAGGTCATGAATCCATTGGCACAAGGCTTCGGCACCAAAGGCTCGCAGCAGCGGCGCAATCTGCGGCGCCCGTTCGGCATAGCGTGAGAGAAACGCCGGGTAGGCTTCGGAGTGGGTGATGTTCATGCCACCTACACCGGCGAGAAGGAATTTTCTCCCCACTGAAGGCATGCCGTCGTACAGGTCGACCTTGATTCCAGCCTGGCTCAGCACTTCAGCCGCCATCAAACCGGCGGGGCCGCCGCCGATGATGGCGACGTGAGGGGGGAGGGAAGTGGAGGACTGGGTCATGGCGAGAGCTGCGGTATGGCGGAGTAGCCGCGCATTCTAGCAGTACACAATAACTGTGGGAGCGGGCTTGCCCGCGATAGCGGACTGTCAGGCAACAATGAGGTTGAATGTACCGGCCTCATCGCGGGCAAGCCCGCTCCCACAGGGATCATTGGTGTGTTCAAGAGCTGATCAAAAAACAACCACTCCGTTGCACGCTATAGGCAGCATGGGCTGCAGACCCTTTCACTCAGGTTATCCACAGGCAGTTCCACAGGCATTGTGGGTAAAGGCCCACACATCAATGACAACCTGATGACTGCCAGACCCGTTGTGCGCTGTGATGGAGAATGCCATGGCGGCGTGCCAGGGCCTTGCGGTCCTTGCTGTAGCCGCCGCCAATGACGCCGACCACCGGAATATCCCGGCCCAGGCAATGACGCATCACGCTTTCATCGCGAGCGGCGACGCCTTCGTCTGTCAGCTTCAAATAACCCAAGGCGTCGTCCTTATGCACATCGACGCCGGCGTCGTACAGCACCAGATCCGGTTGGTAGAGCGGCAGCAAATAGTTGAGTGCGTCGTCCACCACCTTCAGGTAGTCGGCATCGCCCATGCCCATCGGCAACGGAATATCCCAATCGCTTTCGGCTTTGCGTGCAGGAAAATTCTTTTCGCAGTGCAGGGAAACGGTCACTGCCTCCGGAGTGTTGTGGAGAATCCGTGCAGTCCCGTCACCCTGATGCACATCGCAGTCAAAGATCAGCACCCGATTCACCCGGCCACTTTCCAGCAGGTAATGGCTGATCACCGCCAGGTCGTTGAAGATGCAGAACCCGGCGGGATGATCGTAATGCGCGTGATGAGTGCCGCCGGCCAGGTGACAGGCCAAACCATGCTCCAGTGCCTGTTCGGCCGCCAGCAGCGAACCGCCGACCGCTCGCACCGTGCGCCGGGCCAGCGCTTCGCTCCAGGGCAAGCCGAGGCGTCGCTGGTCTTCGCGGGACAACTCGCCGCCCATGTAGCGTTCGATATACGCAGGGTCATGGGCGAGGGCGAGAATCTCTGCGGGGCAGAGGTCCGGGCGCAGCAGGTCGGTGTCGCGGGTCAGGCCACTGTCCACCAGGTGATCGCGCAGCAGGCGAAACTTGTCCATGGGGAAGCGGTGATCCGCCGGGAACTCGGGGCTGTAGTCTTCGTGGTAGATCAATGGCAGGGGCATGGCTGATTTATACAGGAAGGCATGTAGGAATGAGTGAAGGATCCTACCAGCGATGTAGTATTGCGGCATGGAAAGGGGGGGGCACTATGGAGCCGATACTGGAACTCGAAAGCGCGCGACTGTTGTTACGGCAGTGGCGTGATGAGGATTTGCCGGCGTTTGCGGCAATGTGTGCCGATCCACAGGTGATGCGTTATTTTCCGGCACCTTTGAGCCGACTGGAAAGTGCCTCGCTGATCGGGCGGGTTCGCGGGCATTTTGCCGAGTATGGTTTCGGCCTCTGGGCACTGGAGCGCAAGGACACCGGGGCGTTCATCGGGTTTACCGGGCTGGGTGTGGTCGGCTTCGACGCACCGTTCACGCCGGCCATCGAAATCGGCTGGCGCCTGGCGCGCGAGCACTGGGGCCTGGGTTATGCCAGTGAAGCGGCGTGGACTGCTCTGCGCTGCGGGTTCGACCGTTTGGCGCTGCAAGAGGTCGTGGCGTTCACCACCGAAACCAACATGCCTTCGCAAAAAGTCATGCAGGCGATCGGCATGCACCATGACCCCGCCGATGACTTCGAGCACCCAAGGCTTGCCGCCGATCATCCGCTGCGCCCGCACGTGTTGTACCGCATCACCCGTGAGCAATGGCTGCAAACCTTGCATGGATAAGCAGGCGCGGACGTTTACAATGGCCCTCATGTTGAACCGGGCCATAAACTGAATCGACCGCCGCAGCCAAGACTGCGCGGCATTGCTTTGTGTGAGGAGAGTCTGAATGAGCCAAGTGTTGGAAGATCTGGTAGACCTGCTGACCCTGGAACCGATTGAAGAAAACCTGTTCCGCGGCCGCAGCCAGGACCTGGGTTTTCGTCAGTTGTTCGGCGGCCAGGTGCTCGGCCAGTCCTTGTCGGCGGCCAGTCAGACACTCGAGGCGGCGCGCCATGTGCATTCGATGCACGGTTATTTCCTGCGCCCGGGCGATGCCAAATTGCCGGTGGTGTATCAGGTCGATCGGGTACGTGATGGCGGCAGTTTCAGCACGCGCCGGGTGACGGCGATCCAGAAGGGCAATCCGATTTTCACTTGCAGCGCCTCGTTTCAGTACGACGAAGAAGGCTTCCAGCACCAGACTGAGATGCCGCAAGTGGTCGGCCCGGAAAACCTGCCGTCGGAGCTGGAACTCACCCAGCAGCGCGCACACCTGATTCCTGAGCACATGCGCGAAAAACTGCTGTGCCCGAAACCGATCGAAGTCCGACCGGTGACCGAAAAAGATCCCTACAACCCGCAGCCTGCCGATCCGGTCAAATACGTGTGGTTCCGCGCCGACGGTGCGTTGGCCGATACTCCGGCGCTGCACAAATACCTGCTGGCCTACGCTTCGGACTTCGGCCTGCTGACCACCTCTATGCTGCCCCACGGCAAATCGGTCTGGCAGAAAGACATGCAGGTCGCCAGCCTTGATCACGCCTTGTGGTTCCACGCCGACCTGCGCGCCGATGACTGGTTGCTGTACGCCATGGACAGCCCGTGGGCCGGCAATTCGCGCGGGTTCTCCCGGGGTAGCGTGTTCAACCGGGCTGGGCAACTGGTGGCCTCGGTCACTCAGGAAGGTCTGATTCGCCATCGCAAGGATTGGGCATGAGCCTGGCCGAAGTGCGGCATTGGGTGTTCGATATGGACGGCACCTTGACCGTGGCCGTGCATGACTTCGCGGCGATCCGCGTGGCGTTGGCGATTCCCGCCGAAGACGACATCCTCACCCACCTTGCTGCTCTACCGGCCGATGAAGCCGCGGCCAAGCACGCGTGGCTGCTGGAGCATGAGCGAGATCTGGCGTTGGGTTCGAAACCGGCGCCGGGCGCGGTGGAACTGGTGCGTGAGTTGGCCGGGCGCGGTTACCGCCTGGGCATTCTCACGCGCAATGCTCGGGAGCTGGCGCATGTCACGCTGGAGGCGATTGGCCTGGCCGACTGCTTTGCGCAAGAGGATGTATTGGGCCGCGATGAAGCACCGCCCAAACCGCATCCCGGTGGGTTGCTGAAACTGGCCGAAGCCTGGAAGGTGCCGTCGAGCGAAATGGTGATGGTCGGTGATTACCGCTTCGATCTCGATTGCGGTCGGGCGGCGGGGACACGGACGGTGCTGGTGAATCTGCCGGATAATCCCTGGCCGGAATTGACCGATTGGCATGCGCGCGATTGCGTCGAGTTGCGGCGACTGCTTTCGGCTTGAGGGCCTCTTCGCGGGCAAGCCTCGCTCCTACAGGTTTGTGTTGTTCACATTATTCGAGAACGACCTCAATCCCGTAGGAGCGAGGCTTGCCCGCGAAGGCGTCAGATCAGGCCCCACAAAACTCACTGACCGAACAACGCCTTCTGCCCCTCAGGCGACGTAAACATCCCATCCCCATTGTGCCCAACCCCCGGCACTTCGATCAGCTGCTGACTCAACCCTTGGGGATGGCGCCGTTTCAGATAATTGAAATAGTTGCGCCCGCGAATCAATCGAGAAGCGCCCTGGGCCTTGGCCTCACAACTTTTATCCAGCGCCGGATGATTCGGGTCGATGTCCTGCTGCCCGAGTAAATAAACGATGTCACGTTTGACGTAGTTGTCTTCGAGTTGCGCAGGTGTTTGCCCATCGGCATAAGCGGGCAAATCCGTCAGTCCGTACTTCCAGCGATTGAAATTCGGACACCCCGCGTGACTGAACGCCACCGGCCGTTGCTCATTGAAATAGGCGTACGACGAAGGATTGGCGATCACATAGCGCACTTTCACGCCCTCCGTGTCGAGGGCTGGCTGAGGGTGACCCAACAAGGCGTAACGCTGAACCACCTGAGCGCCGCCGGAGTGACCGGCGATGACGATTTGCTTCACGTCGGGAAACTGTCGCCGATCACCCAGTCGAGTGACGATTTCATCGAGCGCCGCATAGGAACTCAGTGTGAACGGCGCGGTGGATAAGCCGCCGGCCATCCAGTCATTGCCTTGCCAGCGTAAAACGCTGTCAGACACCGGATGGCTCGCAATGTCGGTTTCATTGAGAAACTGCGGGGCGAGCACCAACGTGTTCACGCTTTGCCCGGCCTGCTCGGCTGCGTGCTCGGCGCTCTGGCGGTAGGTTTCAGCATTGCGCAATCGACCATGGATGATGATCAGCACGCGTTCGATTTTCGTTGGCGTCGGGCCGATGCCCACCGCGATTTCGCCAGCGCTCAACAGCAGGCGCCCGGAACTGATCGCCTTGGCCCCCTGCTCGGCAGCCTGGGTGCTTGCGCAGGTGATCAACAGAACCAGCAACCACTTACGCATTACAGATTCTTCGCCGCAAAGGTATCGCATTGACCGACCTGGCCCTGTGCGAATCCGGCCTTGAACCAGCGCACCCGCTGGGCCGAAGTGCCATGGGTGAAGGAGTCCGGCACCACGCGGCCCTGACCTTGTTGTTGCAAGCGGTCGTCGCCGATGGCGTTGGCGGCGTTCAAGGCTTCTTCGATGTCACCGGGTTCCAGCCAGTTCAGGCGTTTTTGCGCGTTGTTCGCCCAGACGCCGGCCAGGCAATCGGCCTGCAGTTCCTGACGCACCAGCAAACCATTGTCGCCTTCCATCTGTCGGCCCTGTTGGCGAGCGGTCTGAATCTTCGCTGAAACGCCGAGCAAGGTCTGCACGTGGTGTCCGATTTCGTGAGCGATCACGTAGGCCTGGGCGAAGTCCCCCGCGGCGGAAAAGCGTTGGGACATCTCCTGAAAGAAACTCATGTCCAGGTAGACCTTCTGGTCTGCCGGGCAATAGAAGGGGCCGGTCGCCGAAGTCGCCAGGCCGCAGGCCGAGTTGACGCGGTTGCTGAACAGCACCAGGGTCGGGTCTTTGTACTGCCGATCGGCCTGCTGGAAAATCTGGCGCCAAGTGTCTTCGGTATCGCCGAGGATCGAGCGCACGAATTCGGCTCCTTCGTCATTGGCTGGTGGCGCCTGGCGGGTTTGGGGGGTGGCCGGGGCCGATTGTTCGCTCATCTGCCCGGTCAATTGGCCGAGGATCTGCAACGGGTCCTGGCCGGTGATCCAGCCGATCCCGACGATCAACAGGATCGCCGTCAGGCTCAGGCCTTTGCCCCCACCGAAGCGCATCCCGCCGCCCCCACCACCGACATCATCGCCACGAGCATCGACCACGTTGTCGCTGCGTCGGCCTTTTTTCCAAAGCATGGGGGGATCCTCGTTTGAACATGGTGATGAGTGTTGCTGGTGAGTAAGCGTGGCGCCAGTCCGGTCGTCCGTCTTTTGCCATGCACGCAACATTTCAGACTTGTATTGAACACGGATGGCCCATCGAATTCCTTCAGGCGATGGGTTTTTATCGAGTGGGGAGGAATGCGTGTCTCGGAGGTTGTATTGCGACAAGGCAGGCGGCTATCGGATACCGGGTTCCAGATTTCGCATTCGGCCGGTTGTCTTCTAGAATCGGGCAAATTTCGTGTGGAACCTCCCATGGCTGGCAGTCAGATCGAACGTGTTTTCAGCGTGTTGGAAAGCCTTACCAGTGACCCTCGCGGTATGCCGATGCAGACGCTGGCGGAGCAGCTGGATATTCCCAAAAGCGCGACCCATCGCTTGCTCGCCGAGCTGATTCGGCTTGGCTACGTGCGGCAGAATCCGGAGAACCTGCGTTATCACTTGTCGACCAAACTGGTTGCCATGGGTTTTCGCTATCTGTCGGGCAGCGGCGCGGATATCGTTCAACCGGTGCTTGATCGCCTGGCTGAGGAAACCGGTGAGCTGGTGCGCCTTGGTGTCATCGAAGGAGAGCGGCAGATCTGGATCGCAAAGTCTCAGGGTGCCCGATCCGGCTTGCGTTATGACCCGGACATGGGCCGCGATGCACCGTTGTTTTACACCGCATCGGGACATGCCTGGCTGGCGTGCATGAGCGATGCCGAGGCCTTGTCGCTGGTGGAACGCCAGGGCAGTGACCGGCCCAAGGACCTCGGGCCGAACGCACCGCGCTCCAACATCGAATTGCTGGAGCGCCTGCGCATGGCCAGGGAGCAGGGCTATGCCTGGGTCGAGGAAAGCTCGGCAGTCGGCACGTCGGCGATTGCGGCGGTGATACGGCATCCAGGCGACGGTCGGGTGATCGGTGTACTCAGTATCGCCGGGCCAAGTGCGCGGATGCCGGGGGCGCGTTTGCATGAGTTGGCGCCGCTGTTGCTGAAGTTTACCGAGGAGCTTTCGGCGGCGAGTCTGGCGTCGGAGTTGTTCGGTTAAACCAGCCCCGGTTCATTGTGGGAGCGGGCTTGCTCGCGAAAGCGGTGTGTCCGGTACCATTGATGTCGACTGACACACCGTCTTCGCGAGCAAGCCCGCTCTCACATTTTATAGGTGTGAACCATACGAATCTGTGCGCTGTTCGAACACTATTTGCTGTTACTCCTGTGAAAATCTGGAACCGGGTTCTAAATTATTTGAATTCATTTCCCAGCAAAAATCACAAGAGGACTCGCGTTTTGACTTTGCCCCTTCGCATTGCCCTGATCGGTACTGACAACAAAGGGCCCGCAGCATTACCAGCCTCTGCAATCCCTGGCTGACGGTGCTGGAGTTATCGCCTCTTCTGATCTCAAGACCCCAAGGGATACCCCATGACCGTCAGCACTCCGCTTTCCGGTGTCAATCAGCCCTTCAAAGGGATTCTGCTGATCGTTGTCGCCACCTTCCTGTTTTCCAGCCACGACGCTTTGTCGAAATACCTCTCGGGGTTCTATCCGGTCATCATGGTGGTCTGGGCCCGCTATGTGGTTCACACGCTGCTGATGGCCGGGATTTTTCTACCGCAGTCTGGATTGCGTGTCCTACGGACCAAACGGCCATTGCTGCAACTGCTGCGGGCGTTGTGCCTGCTGGGGACCAGTCTGCTGTTCACCACCGGTTTGCTGTTCATTCCGTTGGCCGAAGCCACGGCAGTCAATTTTCTCGCACCGGTATTGGTGACGGCACTGTCAGTGCCGCTGCTGGGTGAACAGGTGACTCGCGGCCAATGGCTGGCGGTGATTTGCGGATTCATCGGGGTGTTGATCATTGTCCATCCCGGCGGCGAACTGTTCACGCCCGCCGTATTGCTACCGTTCTGCTCGGCGCTGTTTTTCTGTTTCTATCAATTGCTCACCCGCAAGCTCAGCGAAATCGACAGCCCGACCACCAGCAATTTTTTCGCCGGGCTCTGCAACACGTTGGTGATGAGCGCGCTGGTGCCGTTCTTCTGGCAGGTGCCTGGCCTGGGTCATGGTTTTTTGATGGTGGCGCTGGGGGCGTGCGGGATGACGGCGCATCTGTTTCTGACCCAGGCCTTCCGGCACGCCGCGCCGGCGTTGTTGGCGCCGTTCGGTTACTGCCAGATTGTGTTTGCCGGTCTATTGGGATGGTTGCTGTTTTCTCACACGCCGACCCTGACCACCGTGATCGGGATCGCGGTGATTTGCTGCAGCGGGTTGGCGGCGGCTTGGCAGCAGCATCGTCGATAAGAGGAGTGAGGCAGGCCTGGAATCAGGCCTGCCGGAGGAGGGGATTTCAGTCGGTGATGGTAGGAATCTTGCGCGGTGCCATGAAGTACATCCAGGTCAGCGCGATGAAGTACATCGCCGGAATCATGGTGAACAGCACGGTGTAGTTGTTGTTGGTGACCGTCAGAATGTGGCCGACCAACTGGGTCATGAACATCCCGCCGATTGCCGCGCACATCCCGCCGAAGCCGAACACCGTACTCATCATGTGCTTGGGTGTGTAGTCCATCACCAGGCTCCAGATGTTCGCGGTCCAGGCCTGGTGAGCACCGATGGCCAGGGAAATGGCGAACACCGCGACCCACAGGCTGCTCGAGCCGGCGGCCATGACCACGCCGATGATGCAGCAGGCGAACAGGAACATGGACATCAGTCGCGCCTTGATCGGGTTGACCCCGCGACCGATCAGGAACGAGGACAGGATCCCTCCACCGACACTGCCGAAGTCAGCCGTGAGGTAGATGATGATCAGCGGGATACCCATCTGGGTCACGTTGATCCCCAGGTTGTATTGCTGATTGAGGAACGGCGGCAGCCAGTAAAGGTAGAACCAGAACACCGGCGCGGTGATCGAGTAGGCCAGGGCGAAGGCCCAGGTGCCACGCATGCGCAGGATTCGTGAGAACGGCACGCGGGACTGTTCCGGCTCGACTTCCTTCTGGATGTAGTCCAGTTCCGATTGTTTGACGCTCGGGTGGTCTTCCGGGTTGAAGTACTTCAGGCCCCAGAACAGCAACCAGATGCCACCCAGTGCCGCCATGCACAGGAACGCGGCTTGCCAGCCCCAGACGTGGAGAATCAGCGGCAGCAGCATCGGCGTGAACATCGCACCGACGTTGGTCCCGGCGTTGAAGATGCCGGTGGCCACGGCGCGCTCGCCGGCGGGGAACCACAGCCGGGTGGTTTTCACACAGGCCGGGTAGTTGGCGGCTTCGGTCAGACCGAGAATGAACCGGCAGACCATAAAGCCCACCGCCGAAGTGGCCAGGCCGTGAGCGCCGGTGGCCAGGCTCCAGAGCAGCACCGCGCAGAAGAACACGCGTTTCACGCCGACCCGGTCGATCAACCGACCCTGCAGCACAAAGCCGATGGCGTAACCGACCTGAAACCAGAAGTTGATGTTGGCGTAATCCATCGCCGTCCAGCTCATTTCCTTGGCCAGGATCGGCTGCATGACGCCCAGGGCGGCGCGGTCTATGTAGTTCAGGGTGGTGGCGAAAAATACCAGCGCCAGCATTCCCCAACGGGTTTTGCCGACCGCCATGGCGCCGCGGATTTTGTCGCCGATGCCGCCAGTGGCGACACCTTGGGCCGCAGCCATGCGAGAGCTTTCCGTTTGAGAGCTTTGAGAAGGAAACATGTGTGTGCCATCCGTTCAATGACTGACAAGCGAGGCTTGTCGGGACTTCAAGGGCGCGTGATCAATCGACGGCAACAGGCGCGGGTGCGATTGATCGGCTGAGGTGTTTTCGTCGCACTGACGACAACGGGTTATTCAGCGAGCGGCACGGTTCGGCCGAGAGGGCGCAAGGTTCGGATGGGCGCCAGGCATGGCGTGATGGCGGTGGAGCAAGCAAACAAGGCGTTGAATGAGTGCATGAGTGTGTACCCGTTTTTTGAAATTTTTATGTGGTGTTCAGGGTCTTTGGTAACCGAGTCCATGGGTTCATGACCGGACTCAATGTGCTGTCGATGGTGCGCAGTGGACGAAAAATCGTCAATTCGCCAACCGCCATTGTGTTCGATAATCGCCCGCAAAACTAACTGGGTAGTACACTTTGAATTGCTGTGTGGATTCGTCAAGCCAATAATTTACCCCAGGATAAAACCGACCGCAGGTAGCAGCTGCCGAACGCAGGTTTCGCAGCTGCTACAGAAAGCCTGTTACCTATCTAACAAGACCCGTCCATCCACCGGGAGTCGAAATATGCAGCGTTCCATTGCCACCGTTTCCTTGAGCGGTACCCTGCCGGAAAAGCTCGAAGCCATCGCCGCCGCCGGTTTTGACGGGGTGGAGATTTTCGAGAACGACCTTCTCTACTACGACGGCAGCCCGCGGGAAATCAAACAGATGTGCGCCGATCTCGGGATCGCCATCACGCTGTTTCAACCTTTTCGGGATTTTGAAGGTTGCCGCCGCGATCGCCTGCCACGCAATCTGGAGCGGGCCGAGCGCAAGTTCGATTTGATGCAGGAACTGGGCACCGACCTGGTGCTGGTGTGCAGCAATGCTGCGGCCGACTCCATGGGTGATGAGCAGATTCTGGTCGACGACTTGCGTCTGCTGGCCGAACGGGCCGGCGCTCGTGGCCTGCGGATCGGCTACGAAGCCTTGGCCTGGGGCCGGCATGTGAACACCTGGCAACAGGTGTGGAACATCGTTCGCCAGGCCGACCATCCGAGCCTCGGCGTATTGCTGGACAGTTTTCATACGCTGTCGCTCAAGGGCGACCCGAAGGCGATCGCGCAGATTCCCGGCGACAAGATCTTCTTCGTGCAAATGGCCGATGCGCCGATCCTGGCCATGGATGTGCTGGAGTGGAGTCGGCATTTCCGCTGTTTCCCGGGCCAGGGCGAATTCGATCTGCCAGGGTTCCTCGCACCGATCATCAAGAGTGGCTATACCGGCCCGCTGTCGCTGGAGATCTTCAACGACGGCTTCCGCGCCGCGCCGCCACGGGCCAACGCCGCCGACGGTTTGCGTTCGTTGCTGTACCTGGAAGAGAAAACCCGCCAGCGTCTGGAGCAGGAAGCCAAGCCTGCGGCCAACCTCGACATTCTGTTCGACACCCCAAGCGCCAGCGAATACAACGGCATCGAGTTTCTTGAGTTCGCGGTGGACGAAAGCCTTGGCGCCAAGCTGTCCCATTGGTTGGAGCGGTTGGGTTTCGTCAAGGCCGGGCAACACCGCTCCAAAAGCGTCAGCCTGTTGCGTCAGGGCGATATCAACCTGATCCTCAACTCCGAGCCATACTCCTTCGCCCACAGTTTTTTCGAGGCTCACGGCCCATCGCTGTGCGCCACTGCCGTGCGGGTCAAGGACAGTGCCAGTGCACTGGCGCGTGCCGTTGCGTACAAGGGCCAGCCCTATCGCGGGCTGGTAGGCCCCAACGAGCTTGAACTGGCGGCGGTGCGTGCGCCGGATGGCAGTCTGATTTACCTGGTGGACCAGGACGCCGACGTCTACGGCACCGACTTCAATCTGCAATCGACGGCCGGGGCCAGTGGTGGCCTCAAGCGTATCGACCACATGGCGATGGCACTGCCGGCCGACAGCCTCGACAGTTGGGTGCTGTTCTACAAAAGCCTGCTGGATTTCGAAGCCGACGATGAAGTGGTGCTGCCCGACCCGTATGGTTTGGTGAAGAGCCGCGCATTGCGCAGCCGTTGCAGTTCGATCCGCCTGCCGCTGAACATTTCCGAGAACCGCAACACCGCCATCTCACACGCGCTGTCGAGTTATCGCGGTTCCGGTGTGCATCACATTGCTTTCGATTGTGACGACATTTTTGCCGAAGTCAGCCGCGCCAAGGAGGCTGGCGTACCGCTGCTGGATATCCCGCTCAACTACTACGATGACCTCGCCGCGCGGTTCGATTTCGACGATGAGTTCCTCAGCGAGCTGGCCTATTTCAACGTGCTCTATGACCGTGATGCTCAGGGCGGCGAGCTGTTTCATGTTTACACCGAGCCGTTCGAAGGACGCTTCTTCTTTGAAATTATCCAGCGCAAAAACGGCTACGCGGGTTATGGCGCGGCCAACGTGGCAGTGCGACTGGCGGCCATGGCCAAATCCAGAAGTGGTGGCGTACGTCAGGCAAAGTTGTAGGAAAATCGTAAACACGGGTACAAAACCGCTGCTGCGCAGCTTCCTTCACCGGGCGCGGCAGCCCATAATCGCCTGCTTGTGCAGTGATGGCCGTGAGCCCGCAATGACAATAATTTCAGAACTCTCCGTAGTGCCCGAAAAGCCAATTGCCGAGCCTCGAAAGAGTCGCAAGAACAACCCGGAAAAAACCCGCGAGAACATCCTTCAAGAGGCCATTGTCGAGTTCGTCCAGCAGGGGCTGTCCGGTGCCCGCGTCGATGCAATCGCCGAGCGCATCCATACCTCAAAACGCATGATCTATTACTACTTCGGCAGTAAGGAACAGCTTTACGTCGAGGTACTGGAGAAACTCTACGGGGATATCCGCAGCACGGAAAACCGTTTGCACCTGGCAGAACTGGCACCGGTGGAAGCGATTCGGCGGTTGGTGGAATTCACCTTTGATCACCATGATCGCAACGTCGATTTTGTGCGTATCGTCAGCATCGAGAACATTCACAATGCCGAGTATGTGAAGCGCTCCGATGCGATCAAGGCGATGAACAACACCATCCTCGATTCACTGGGCGAGATTTTACGGCGCGGGGCCGCAGAGGGTGTATTCCGCGCCGGGCTTGATCGGCTGGATGTGCATCTTCTGATCAGTTCGTTTTGCTTTTATCGTGTGTCGAACCGTCATACCTTCGGTGAGATCTTTCAGATCGACTTGCCGGACGAAAGCATCAAGCAGCGTCATCGGGAGATGATCTGCGAGTCGGTTTTGCGGTATTTGCAGGCCTGACCTATGGCGAGGGAGCTGGTCGGAACGCCGCACCGCCCCGTAGGGCTGCGAAGCAGCCCTCAAATTTTTTCAACCTCAACCATTCATGCTCTGAAAATGCGCCAGCATCCGCTGAGCATCCGGCACCACGCCGCTGAATAGTTCAAACGCCTTCACCGCCTGAAACACCGCCATGTTGCCGCCATCCAGGGTTCGGCAACCCAGCGCGCGAGCGTTGCGCAGCAGTTCGGTTTCCAGCGGGAAGTAAACGATCTCTGCGACCCACAACTGCGCTCGAAGCAGCTCCACCGGCACGGGCATGCCCGGCAGTTTTTTCATGCCCATCGGCGTGGTATTCACCAGCCCGTCTGCCTGACCCAGCGTGCCCGGCAAGTCATGACCAGCCACGGCTCGGCCAACACCAAAATGCTGATTGAGGTTGTTCGCCAGCGACTGAGCGCGACTTTGATCCACATCGAAAATGCTCAGCAGCTGTACGCCTTCGCTCAATAGCGCGTGGGCCACTGCCGCGCCTGCGCCACCGGCGCCCATTTGCACCACACGATCACGGGCAACGTCCTTCAGGCCACGGCGAAATCCTTCGGCAAAACCCAGACAATCGGTGTTGTGGCCGATGCGTTTACCGTCCTTCAGCACCACCGTATTCACTGCGCCAATACCGCGGGCTTCCGGCGACAATTCGTCAAGCAACGGGATAATCGTCTGCTTGCACGGGAAGGTGATATTCAGCCCGGTGAAATTCATCCGTTCGGCGGCCATCAGCAGGTCAGGCAGGGCGTTGCTGTCGAGTTTCAATTGATCCAGATCGATCAACCGATACAGGTAACGCAAACCCTGTGCATCGCCTTCATGTTCGTGCAGCGCGGGGGTGCGGGAAGCCTGAATGCCGGCACCGATCAGCCCGGCCAATACCACGGTGTTCTGTGTCATGACGCTTAATCCTTCAAACGTTGGCTGAAATGCTCCAGTGCCAGACGATAGCCGTGGCTGCCGAAACCGCACATGATTGCCGTGGCGATGGACGAGACAAAGGAGTGATGCCGGAAGTGTTCGCGGGCATGGACGTTGGACAGGTGCACTTCGATCACCGGCAGTTCGCTGGCGACCAGGGCATCGCGAATGGCGACCGAGGTATGAGTCCAGGCGGCCGGGTTGATGATGATCCCGGCGCAACGGCCACGGGCGGCGTGAATCCAGTCGAGCAGTTCGCCTTCATGGTTGGTCTGGCGAAACTCCACGGTCAGGCCGAACTCTTCGGCAGCGCGACCGCACAGCGCTGAAATGTCGGCCAGGGTTTCGTGGCCATAAGTCGCCGGTTCACGGGTACCGAGCAGGTTCAGGTTCGGGCCGTTGAGCACCAGAACGATAGGGGACATCGGGTTTCTCCACTTATTATTTTTGGCATTGGCCGAGGGTTTCAGCCTGTGGGGAGAAATTGTACTAACTGGTTAATAAGGTCAATTGAAGAGGGTGTCACGCCTGGATTATTTGTGCGGTGATCGGACATATACAAAAAAATCGCAGCCCTCGGCAGCGCCTACAGGTGCGACCTTTTCAACGGGGCAGATGCTCAATCAGAAAATCGATAAACGCTCTTAGCCGCAACGGCACATGGCGGCTTTGTGGATAAAGCAGAGTGAAGGGGCGGGAACGTCCGCCATAGGGCTTGAGCACCTCCACCAGCGAACCATCAGCCAGTTCGTTTTCGACGATGAAGCGATAGGTTTGAAACAAGCCGGCGCCATGTTTCGCCAACGTCACGCCGCCCAATACATCATCGGAGCAGCAGTAATTGCCCTCGGCCAGGATCTCCAGCGGCACTCCGTTGTCGTTGAACAGCCAGGCAATCCTCCGCCCGCTGCTGGGCAACTCGAACTGAATGCATTCGTGGTGCGCCAGGTCGTTCAGGGTCTGCGGGGTGCCGGTACGCTTCAGGTAATCAGGGCTGGCAATCATCACCAGCGTGGCGTCTTCCAACTGCCGGGCAATCAGCCCGGAGTCGGGAATGGCTCGCACGCGGATCGCCATGTCATAGCCTTCGCCGACGAAATCAATGTTGCGATTGCTGATGTGCGCCTCGACTTTCACTGCGGGAAAGCGCGCCCGAAACGCCGGTAGCAGCGGCAAAATACGGTGGTGTGCATAGGTGGTGGGAATGCTGATGCGCAAGGTGCCGGAAGGTTCTTGCTGTTGGCCCATGACTTCGCGCTGGGCCTCGACCAGTTGTGCGAGAGCCTCGCGACACTCCTCGAAATAACGTCGGCCACTGTCGGTCAGCTTGACGCTGCGGGTCGTACGCGCGAACAGCCGTACGCCCAGGCGCTCTTCCATGCGCGACACCGAGCGGCTGACGGCGGCCGGGGTTACGCCCGCCACCAGGGCCGCAGCGGTAAAGCTGCCAGCTTCGGCGGCCAGGCAAAATAGTTCAATGCTGCCTAATTGAAGATCGTCGAAATGTCGCTGCATGATTGATTACACCGGGAATCAAATGAAATGCCTGAGACTGTATTTATCAAATAAGGGGGCACAAATACAGGGCGTTTCAATCGCCTACAAAAAAGCCGTCCCGGGGATTAATGCCTGTCAGTTAAGGAACGAAACCTGTGGGAGCGGGCTTGCTCGCGAAGGCGGCGGGTCAGTCAACATCAATGTTGAATGACACACCGCCTTCGCGAGCAAGCCCGCACACAGGGATTTCGCTTAACTGACAGGCATTAGTCCCCGGGACGGCTTGTGTGTAGAGGCTGCAATCAACGGCGGGTCAACAACACCCCGGATTCCATGTGATGGGTCCACGGAAACTGGTCGAACATCGCGCATTGAGTGATGCGGTGGGTGTCGTGCAGTTGAGCGATGTTGGCCGCGAGGGTTTCCGGGTTGCAGGAAATGTAGAGGATGTTCTCGAAGCGCCGGGTCAGTTCGCAAGTGTCCGGGTCCATGCCGGCGCGGGGCGGGTCGACGAACACGCTACCGAATTCGTAGCTCTTGAGGTCGATGCCGTGCAGGCGGCGGAACGGGCGAACTTCGTTCAGGGCTTCGGTTAGTTCTTCGGCAGACAAACGCACCAGTGTGACGTTATTCACCGCGTTTTCGCTCAGGTTGCTGAGTGCTGCGTTGACCGAGGTCTTGCTGATCTCGGTGGCCAGCACTTTACGCACGCGGGTAGCGAGTGGCAGGGTGAAGTTACCGTTGCCGCAATACAGCTCCAGCAAATCGTCGGGGCGATCGCCAAGAGCGTCGTACGCCCAGTTGAGCATCTTCTGGTTCACCGTACCGTTGGGTTGAGTGAACGCGCCTTCCGGCTGGCGATAGCTGAAGGTGCGGCCGCCAACTTCGAGCTTCTCGACCACGTAATCGTGACCGATCACTTCGCGTTTGCCCTTCGAGCGACCGATGACGCTGACGTTCAGGTCGGCTGCCAGTTTCGACGCCGCCGTGTGCCAGTGCTCGTCCAGCGGGCGGTGATAGCACAGCGTGATCATGGCATCGCCGGCCAGCGTGGTCAGGAACTCTACCTGAAACAGCTTGTGGCTCAGGGCCGCACTCGCTTGCCACGCTGCCTTCAGCTGCGGCATCAACTGATTGATACGCAGGCTGGCAATCGGGAACTCTTCGATCAGGATCGGCGTGCGTTTATCTTCCTGGGAAAACATCGCGTAGTGACGCTCGCCGGCTTCACGCCACAGGCGGAATTCGGCACGCAGGCGAAAGTTTTTCAGCGGCGAGTCGAACACTGCGGGTTCGGGTGCATCGAACGGGGCCAGCAGGTCACGCAGGCGTGTGACCTTTTCTTCGAGCTGAACGGCGTAGGCCTGGGAATCAAAAGTCATGCGTTGAACCAACCCAACTTGATCACGAACAGAATCGACAGAATCACCAGCGCCGAATTCAACTCACGGCCGCGACCGGACAACAACTTGATGGCTGTCCAGGAGATGAAACCGAAGGCGATGCCGTTGGCAATGGAATAAGTGAATGGCATGGCCAGGGCGGTGACCACGACCGGTGCGGCGACGGTGATGTCGTCCCAGTCTATTTCCGCCAGGCCGGATGTCATCAGTACGGCGACGAACAGCAACGCAGGCGCGGTGGCGAAGGCTGGAACGCTGGCCGCCAATGGCGAGAAGAACAGCGCCAGCAGGAACAGAATCGCCACCACGACAGCGGTCAGGCCGGTGCGGCCACCGGCACTCACGCCGGCTGCGGACTCGATGTAGCTGGTGGTGGTCGAGGTGCCCAGCAAGGAGCCGGCCATGGCCGCGGTGCTGTCGGCGATCAGGGCACGGCCCATTTTCGGCATGTGGCCGTCCTTGCCCATCAGGCCGGCGCGCTTGGCGACGCCGATCAGGGTGCCGGAGTTGTCGAACAGGTCGACGAACAGGAACGCGAAGATCACGCTGACCAGACCGATGTCCAGTGCACCTTTGATGTCCAGTTGCAGGAAAGTCGGGGCCAGGGACGGTGGCATCGACATCACGCCGCCGAACGGGCTGAAGCCCATCAGGATCGAAACAATGGTCACCGCCAGAATACCGATCAGTACCGCACCGCGCACTTTCAGCGCTTCAAGCGCCACGATCAGGGCAAAGCCCAGGGTCGCGAGGATCGGTGCTGGTTGCTTCAGGTCGCCGAGGCCGACCATGGTCGCGGGGTTGCTGACCACGATGCCGGCGTTGTGCAGGGCGATCAGCGCCAGAAACAGGCCGATACCGGCGGCAATCGCCGAGCGCAGCGCCAGCGGGATGCTGTTGATGATCCATTCGCGGATGCGGAAGATCGACAACAGGAAAAACATCACGGCCGAGATGAACACCGCGCCCAGCGCTACTTGCCAGGTGTGGCCCATGTGCAGGACCACGGTGTAGGTGAAGAAGGCGTTCAGGCCCATGCCCGGCGCGAGGGCGATCGGGTAGTTGGCGATCAGGCCCATGGTCGTCGAGCCGATGGCGGCTGCCAGACAGGTGGCGACAAACACCGCGCCCTTGTCCATGCCGGTCTCGCCGAGAATGCTAGGGTTGACGAACAGAATGTAGGCCATGGCCAAAAAGGTCGTGACGCCCGCCAGAATCTCGGTCCGCACGTTGGTGTTGTGTGCCTTGAGTTGAAACAGCCTTTCCAGCATGTCTGCTCCCCGTGGCGCGCCCGGCGCCGTGAATGTATCGACCTCAACAGCAAAGCACAGACCGCTGCAGGCGCCTGGGGAATTTTCTGTGGGTCGGAAAAAGCCGCGCATCATACCAGCAGCGTGGCGCTATGGCTGCTTATGGCTGTGATCGTCGTCGATGTTTTGCCCAAAAGGGAACTGAGCCATACTGCGCGCTGTTTTTATGGGGGGAGGTGGGGGTGAGTATTAAGTGCATGAAGACGCGTGTGGTTGCCGCATGTGCAATATTGATCGCGTTGTTGCTGGGCGCGCAAACCGCCTCGGCAGCGACGGCGCCACCGTTGAGCCAGGTAAAGGTACTCAAGGTCGAATCGCCAGGCTGTGGCTTTGAAAATATCGCGGACGGCCAAGCGCAAACCCGTTGCGACCACAAGGGGCCAAACATCAAGGTGTACGTGCTGGAAGTCGGCTACGGCCGTGAAGCCCATGTCGCACTGGACGGTTTCGTAGTGGACGGCACCCGAACCCCTGTCTGTGCTTTTGATACCGGCAACCTGACCGAGTGTTCCGCCGGGAAAAAAACCGTCGGCTATCTGTACATCTTCAACCTGGCAGGCAAGCAGGGCGGCATCTTCACGTTCAGCAACACCTCGATCAACGCGCCGGGCAACACGATGTCGACGCAGCTTTACATCAAGTAACGGCGGGGCTCGAACAAGGGGCAGGAAAGCTGACTACGCTTTAAAGATTATCCTGTGGACTGCGCCCATGACCTTTAGAGCCCTGATTACCCTCGCCGAGGGCATCGACGATCTGCAAACCGTGACCCTGATCGATGTGCTGCGCCGCGCCAAGGTTGAAGTGGTGGTGGCCAGCATCGAGTCGCGGCGCATGCTCACCTGCGCTCGCGGCACCCGTCTGACCGCCGATGCGATGTTGGTGGATTTACTGGCCCAGCCCTTCGACCTGATCGTTCTGCCCGGCGGTGCCGTGGGGGCACAGCATTTGGCGGCCCACCAACCCCTGCAACAATTGGTCAAGGACCAGGTCGCCGCCGGACGGCTGTTCGCCGGCATTGCCGAATCTCCGGCGCTGGCGCTGCAAACCTTTGGCGTATTGCGTCAGCGGCGCATGACCTGCCTGCCCACCGTCAGCAATCAACTGTCCGGCTGCAACTTCGTCGACCAACCGGTGCTGGTCGACGGCAACTGCATCACCGCCCAGGGGTCGGGTGCCGCGTTGGAGTTTGCGCTGACGCTGGTGGAGCAACTCTGCGGCAAAGCCACGCGGTCGGCGGTGGCAGGGGAGTTGGTGGTTTAGTGAATGTCAGGCGTGGACAGCAATAGGTTCGATGAGCGGCTGCTCTCGTTGTTCCGCCTGCCACAGATCGTAGTCGGTCTGAACCCCTAACCACATCCGGGCCTTGCCGATTCCGGCCCGCTCCAGACGTACTGCCAGGTCTGGACTAATTGGCGCATGGCCGTGCAGCACTCGCGAAAGATGCGGGCGGGCGAATCCAAGGTGCCGGGCCAGTTCGGTGACGCTGATGCCAAGCTCGGGCAATACATCCATCAAGAGTGTTTCGCCAGGGTGTGGCGGGTTGTGCATGGGCATGGTCCTGCCTCCTGTCAGTGATAGTCCAGATAGTCGACCAGTTCGATATCCGAACCGATAAAACGAAAAATAACCCGCCAGTTCCCCGAAACGCTGAGTGACCAATATTCGGTCAGCTCGCCCTTGAGCGGGTGTAATCGCCATCCCGGAAGGTCGAGGTCGTCGGGAACCGCTGCGCGATCCATGAACTGCAACATGCGAGCCAGACGTTTCGCATGATCTGCTCGAATCCCACGAGTCGAACCGGTTTCGTAGAAGCCACGAAGGCCTTTGTGCTGAAAGGATTTGATCATGCTGAAAGTGTAAGGCGATACATTACACTCGATGCACTATCTATGTATTGCACTTGGTCGGAGAATTTATGCTTTGTGCTGGTTTCCAGTCTTTTTGGAAGTAGCTGCAGGACTTTCCTATTGCCTTGAGCTGCTTCAGGCCCTGACCTCTTCCACCGGCACATGCATGCGGTCGCGGTTGGCCAGGGTCGGGAACAGTTTGATCCAGACTCCGGTCACCATCAGTGTGCCGATGCCGCCCATAACCACTGCTGGCACGGTGCCGAACCAGTGGGCAGTCAGGCCGGACTCGAACTCGCCAAGCTGATTCGACGCGCCAATGAACAAGCCATTCACAGCGCTGACCCGCCCGCGCATTTCGTCCGGGGTTTCCAGTTGCACGAACGAGGCGCGGATCACCATGCTGATCATGTCCGCAGCGCCCAATACCGCCAGCACGGCGAGGGAGAACCAGAACGAAGTCGACAGGCCAAAGGCGATGGTTGCCACGCCGAATACGCCCACGGCCGTGAACATCACCCGCCCGACGTTGCGCTCCACGGCAAATCGCGCGAGAAATAGCGACATCAGCAGCGCACCCACCGCCGGGGCCGAACGCAGCAGGCCCAGGCCCCAGGGACCGGTCAGCAGAATATCTTTGGCGAACACCGGCAGCAGCGCCGTCGCTCCACCCAGCAGGACGGCAAACAGATCCAGGGAAATCGCCCCGAGAATGTCCGGGCGACTGCGAATGAATCGAATGCCTGCCAGCAGCGAATCCAGGGTTGCCTTGCCCTTGTTCAGCGGCGTCTGCCGGGCCGGGAGGTTGAGCATCAGCACACAGGCGATGAGGTAGAGGATCACCGTCGGGCCATACACCCAGACGCTGCCGAAGGCGTAGAGCAAACCGCCGAGGGCCGGGGCGACGATGGTCGCCGATTGTTGTGCAGATTGCGCCGCAGCAACGGCGCGGGGGAATAACGTGCCAGGCACGATGCTCGGCAGCAAGGCCTGAGTGGTGGGCATTTCGAAGGAGCGGGCGGCACCGAGCAGGAACGCGAGGATGAAGATCATCTCCCGGGTGACATGGTCGGTCGCGCTGCCGATGGCCAGCGACAGGGCGATCAGCGCTTGCAGGGACTGACAGATCGCCGCGACCTTGCGCCGGTCATAGCGATCCGCCACATGCCCGGTGTGCAGCATGAACAACACCCGTGGGGCAAACTCCACCAACCCCACCAGACCCAGATCGAGTACGTTGCCGGTCAGTTGATACAGATTCCAGCCGATGGCCACGGTCAGCATCTGAAAACCGCTGGCGGTAAACACTCGTGCCAGCCAGAACGCGATGAACGGGCGATGATGACGTAACAGCAGGGGCGCTTGGATGGGCATCTGAGGGCAGATCTTGAGCGAGGGAAGGGCGAGATTATCACCAACCTGTAACTGGAAGTTGCGAGAGCGGAAAATTTAGTTAGCTAGACACCGATCTATGGAGCCCTTAAATCCCCTGTGGCGAGGGAGCTTGCTCCCGCTGGGCTGCGAAGCAGTCCTGAACCTGCTACCCCATTCCCACAGGCATATCGCATCACCCGGTTTTACGACTGCTGCGCAGCCGAGTGGGAGCAAGCTCCCTCGCCGCAGGGAATGTATTGCAGCTCATGACCAAACCCATGAGGCAACCTGTCACGCGGCAAAAGACCACACCGTCCATCGGCAAAAATGCGACTACTCTTTCAACGTTGCTTGATCCAGATCAAGACCCTTCGGGGAATTGATCTGGTGGCCAGATGGCCAGACTCCCTACGTTGTGATGATGGTACAAAAAGAACGAATTCAAATTCGCCACACTCCATATCCGTGGGGGCAGTGGGTGTAGGCCGCAAGCCTTCAGCCGGTATTACCTGACAGAGGAAGACTTATGTTCGGTTTGGAGGCACTTGATCTCGCCCGGATTCAGTTCGCGTTCACCATTTCATTCCACATCCTGTTCCCGGCCATCACCATTGGCCTGGCGAGTTACCTGGCGGTGCTCGAAGGCCTGTGGCTGAAGACGCACAACGACACTTACCGCGATTTGTACCATTTCTGGTCGAAGATATTTGCCGTCAACTTCGGCATGGGCGTGGTTTCCGGCTTGGTCATGGCGTATCAGTTCGGCACCAACTGGAGCCGCTTCTCGGACTTCGCCGGTTCCGTGACCGGCCCGTTGCTGACTTATGAAGTACTCACCGCCTTCTTCCTCGAAGCCGGTTTCCTCGGCGTCATGCTGTTCGGCTGGAACAAGGTCGGACGCAACCTGCACTTCTTCGCCACGGTCATGGTCGCCATTGGCACCCTGATCTCGACCTTCTGGATTCTGGCTTCCAACAGCTGGATGCAGACCCCGCAGGGTTACGAAATCGTCAACGGGCAAGTCATTCCAGTGGACTGGCTGGCGGTGATCTTCAACCCGTCGTTTCCGTACCGCTTGATGCACATGGCGACTGCTGCGTTCGTCGCCACGGCATTCTTCGTCGGCTCCTCGGCGGCCTGGCACTTACTGCGCGGCAAGGATAACCCGGCGATCCGCACCATGCTCTCGATGGCCATGTGGATGGCCTTGATCGTGGCCCCGATTCAGGCCGTCATCGGTGACTTCCACGGCCTCAACACCCTCAAGCACCAGCCGGCGAAAATTGCCGCGATCGAAGGCCACTGGGAAAACCACGGTGATGAACCGACTCCGCTGATCCTGTTCGGCTGGCCGGACATGAAAGCCGAAAAAACCAGATTCGCCGTCGAGATTCCGTACCTGGGCAGCCTGATCCTGACCCACTCCCTGGACAAACAGGTGCCGGCGCTCAAGGAGTTCCCGCCTGAAGACCGGCCGAATTCGACTATCGTGTTCTGGTCGTTCCGGATCATGGTCGGTCTGGGCATGCTGATGATCTTCACCGGTTTGTGGAGCCTGTGGCTGCGCAAACGCGACAAGCTGTATACCTCGCGTCCGTTCCTGTACTTGGCACTGTGGATGGGCCCGTCCGGCCTGATCGCAATCCTCGCCGGCTGGTTCACCACTGAAATCGGCCGTCAGCCATGGGTGGTTTATGGGCTGATGCGCACGGCGGATGCGTCCTCCGGGCACAGCTTCGTGCAGATGAGCATCACCTTGATCATGTTCGTTGTGGTGTATTTCGCGCTGTTCGGTGCCGGTCTTGGTTACATGATGCGTCTGGTGCGCAAAGGGCCGAAGATCGACGAAGGCAAGGAAACCAACGAAGGTGGTCCTGGCCAGAAACGCACACCGGCCCGTCCGCTGTCTGCAGCCGATGACGATGGCAGCGAAGCTGACAACAGCCCCAGCCTGACCAAGGAGATTTGAATCATGGGTATTGATCTTCCGCTGATCTGGGCCGTGATCATCATCTTCGGCATCATGATGTACGTGGTCATGGACGGCTTCGACCTGGGGATCGGGATTCTTTTCCCGTTCATCAAGGGCAAGAGCGATCGTGACGTCATGATGAACACCGTCGCCCCTGTCTGGGACGGCAACGAAACCTGGCTGGTATTGGGTGGCGCGGCATTGTTCGGCGCCTTCCCGCTGGCCTATTCGGTGGTGCTCTCGGCGTTGTACCTGCCGCTGATTTTCATGCTGATCGGGCTGATTTTCCGCGGCGTGGCCTTCGAGTTCCGCTTCAAGGCCAAAGACGATAAGCGCCATCTCTGGGACAAGGCATTCATCGGTGGCTCGATCGCCGCAACTTTCTTCCAGGGCGTGGCGTTGGGTGCGTTCATCGATGGGCTGCCGGTGGTCAACCGTCAGTTCGCCGGTGGTTCACTCGACTGGCTGACGCCGTTCACCCTGTTCTGCGGTGCAGCGCTGGTGGTGGCTTACGCGCTGCTCGGTTGCACCTGGCTGATCATGAAAACCGAAGGCAAGCTGCAGGAACAGATGCATGACCTGGCACGCCCCTTGGCCTTCGTGTTACTGGCGGTGATTGGCATCGTCAGTATCTGGACGCCGCTGGCCCACGCCGAGATTGCCGCTCGCTGGTTCACCCTGCCGAACCTGTTCTGGTTCTTGCCGGTGCCGATTCTGGTGCTGGTGACCCTGTACGGTCTGATTCGCGCGGTGGCCCGCAATGCGCATTACACGCCATTCCTGTTGACCCTGGTGCTGATCTTCCTCGGCTACAGCGGTCTGGGTATCAGCCTGTGGCCGAACATCGTGCCGCCATCGATCTCGATCTGGGACGCTGCCGCACCACCGCAAAGCCAGGGCTTCATGTTGGTGGGCACGTTGTTCATCATCCCGTTCATCCTGGGTTACACCTTCTGGAGTTACTATGTATTCCGCGGCAAGGTCACCCACGAAGATGGTTACCACTAGCCGACTACGGCGCATGATTGATACCGGCGCCGTTGCAGAGGAGAAAGCGATGATGGCTGGCAAACCTGATTTGCAGGAAATTGAAGCCGCCGAGAAAAAGCCGCTCTGGCAGCGACTCGGCTGGCTGGCGATGATCTGGACCGGCAGCGTCGTGGCACTGTTCATCGTGGCCAGCCTGATGCGGATGTTCATGAATGCCGCGGGCCTGAGCACCCACTGAAATTCCCATCCCGTTGCCTTGCGGCACGGATTTACAACCCTCCCGATGGAGGGTTTTTTTCCGCTTTTATTTACGTGCTTTGAGGATGACGAACTTGGGGGTGGCTGCTACTTGCTCGACGCCGCGGAACAACCGCGCCAGCTTGCTGTGATAACCCAGATGACGGTTGCCGACGATGTACAGCGCACCGCCCACCACCAACGATTCACGCGCCTGCTGGAACATCCGCCACGCCAGGAAATCGCCGACCACTTGCTGTTGGTGAAACGGCGGATTGCACAGCACCACGTCCAGGGATTGAGGTTCCTGCTCAGCCAAACCATCGCCGGCCCGCACGATCACGTCACGATCACCCAGCGCCGTGCGCCAGTTTTCAGCGGCCGATTGCACGGCCATGAATGACTCGTCCACCAGGGTGTATTGGGCCTCGGGGTTTTGCAGGGCACTGGCGATCGCCAGCACGCCGTTACCACACCCCAGATCGGCGACCCGCGCTGTGCCGAGGTTCTTCGGCAAGTGCGGCAAAAAGGCCCGCGTGCCGATATCCAGCCCTTCGCGGCAAAACACATTCGCGTGATTGAGCAGTTCGATCGCAGGCTCGTCGAGTCGATAGCGGGTCGGGTACGGGGAGATCGCGCAGGCTTTGGCTTCGGGCGTGGCGATCAGCAGCCGAGCCTTTTTCACGGCCAGCGAGGCTTGCACCGGGCCGATGTAGCGCTCCAGCAAATCGCCTGCAGCGCGTGGCAGATGCTTCACCATCGCAGCCGCAATCACTTGAGCGCCGGGAGCCAATTGACCCTGTAGCCGGATCAGTTGCTCCTCCAGCAAGGCCAGGGTTTTCGGTACCCGGACCAAGACCCGGTCAAACGGCCCGACGAACGCTTCGCTGGCAGGCACCCTCGGCACCGCATCAAACGCCTGGCCGTTGCGTATCAGGTTTTTTTCCAGTCCCTGAAAGGCCAGAAACGAATCGCCGCTACTGGTCACCCGGACCTTGCCTGCCAGGCTGGCGGCCAATGCGCCAAAGCTGTCGTTGAGCACCAGTACTCGGCTATCGGCTGTCGGTTGTTGCCCGGCCAGATGATTGAGCAGGTATTCGTCTGCGGCATCAAATGCTTGCAGCGGTTCGTTCTGCTGTTCTGGCTGGCGGATCAGATCGAGTCGAGCGAAGGGGGTTTCGAGCAGAGGCATGAGGCAGGGGGCTCTGGGTAGTCAACGAAGGATAATCAAGAGGGGGCCCGTCGCTCAGGGGCGTTGTATCGGGCGGATCCATCCGAGTGAACTGCGTCGTGGGATTTCCCACGTCATCACTCAGGATGGATCGCAGATGGTACGTTTTTTTTGTCTGGATTACTCGCAGGGATTACCTGATTCGAATAGTTTTAGATAACGCCTTCCCTTGCTGCTCTGATCACCGCCGCAATCTTGTTGTTGACACCGAATTTGCGGATGGCGCCTCGTATATGGAACTGTACCGTGCTTTCACTCAGGCTGAGGATGATCGCGATTTCACCCGCTGTCTTGCCGTTGGCTGAATATTGCAGCACTTCGATTTCACGGGATGTTAAATGCACAGTGTTCAGATTCAGCGAGGAAGCAGGCAGGTCTTTCGCGACAAGCCCATGCAGGTGCCGGCTAATGAACATCGCGTAGCCCAGATTTTTATACATATCATGCGTAGTGATCGGGCAGTGGCCTCTGGCCAGACTCAGCATGCTGCAAAGCCCGTTCTTATCATGAACGGATTGGGACCAGCCATAGCACAAACCTTGCTCTTTTTGTGCTTGCCACAGTGTTGGTGCCTTTGAGAAGACGTCCTCCTGCCAAAGAATCGGCATTTCGGAGCGATTGCAATGGGCTAGTATTGGATCGATCTCACTGAAATGCTCTTGTTCATATTGGGTGTTCCATTCGCTAGAGTAATTATTCAAATTTATCTTGCGGCGAGAGAGCCCTCGTGTTCGGGGTATTATTGAAAATGCGCAAAAATTAAAGCCCAAGGTTTTAACGAGATTGAGAGAAATCTCGTACGCGGTCTCTAATTTCTGGGCGTAAGAAAGCTGCATTAGCTGTGATTCCTTCCACGCTTTCATTGGGTAACTCCATGCGGCTTTCTTGAGGGTGCTGATTGGATCCGGGATTCGGCACGTTACAGATTGTAAGAGAATTCTTATATGTATGCTGAATTTTTTCGTTCTTGAAATGGCTGCAACTGCATTGCCGGTTCTTAGCTTTATTACTGCGAAGAAACAGACTCAACGCGTGTTTATTGTTTGTCGTGTTTGGTTTGTTGCCTAAAGACATTACAAATCATCGGTGTTTACGCTGCTTGCTTTGCGGGACACTGGGGTTATCTGTTGAATGGAGCGACCCATGACTGCCAGTGCGGAAAAATTCACTCGCCAGACCTTGCTTGAGGTCCAGCCATTGACCCCAAACCTGTTTACCCTGCGCACAACCAGGGATCCAGGCTTTCGTTTTCGCGGCGGGCAATTCGCCCGGCTGGGCGTGACCAAGGCAGACGGCAGCACGGTGTGGCGGGCTTATTCCATGGTTTCATCGCCCTATGATGAATTCCTTGAGTTCTTCTCCATTGTTGTACCGGGAGGGGAATTCACCAGTGAGTTGAGTCGGCTGGAAGTCGGCGATACGCTGCTGGTCGACCGGCAGGCCTTTGGTTATCTGACGCTGGATCGCTTCGTCGATGGCCGTGATCTCTGGTTATTATCAACAGGCACGGGCCTGGCGCCGTTTCTGTCGATCCTGCAGGATTTCGAGGTTTGGGAAAAATTCGAACGAATCATCCTGGTCTACAGCGTGCGCGAAGCGCGGGAGCTGGCGTACCAGGAGCTGATTGCGGGGCTGGTGCAGCGCGACTATCTGGCCGAATACGCGCACAAGCTGCAGTTCATCGCCACCGTTACCCGAGAGCAGCATCCGGGTGCCTTGAATGGGCGGATCACCAGGCTCATGGAAAGTGGCGAGCTGGAGCAGGTGGCCGGCGTAGCGCTGACGGCCGAGCATTCGCGGGTGATGCTCTGCGGTAATCCGCAGATGATCGATGACACGCGCAAGTTACTCAAACAACGGGACATGCACTTGAGCCTCAGTCGGCGACCTGGCCAAGTGGCGGTGGAAAACTACTGGTAAACAAACGGCGCCTTGAAAACGCCGTTTTTTGGTGTGCAATCAGCCTTCAGGGGGCCGATTATTCTGGGCCTTGAGCAGATCGCGAATCTCTTCCAGCAGCTCTTCTTCCTTGGTCGGAACCGGCGGCAGGGTTGGCGCAACGGCCTCTTCGCGTTTCAGGCGGTTGATAGCCTTGACGCCCATGAAGATCGCGAAGGCGACGATGATGAAATCGATCAAGCTCTGGATGAACTTACCGTACGCCAGCATCACCGCGGGGACCTCACCGTTGACAGCCTTGAGCGTAATGGCCAGGTCACTGAAATCCACCCCACCGATTAGCAGGCCGATTGGCGGCATCACCACGTCGCCGACAAACGACGAAACGATTTTGCCGAAGGCTGCGCCGATGATGATTCCCACGGCCATGTCGACCACATTCCCTTTGACCGCGAAGGCCTTGAACTCACTTATCACGCCCATAGGTTATTTCCTTGTTACAGATGAGGTTGGTGACGGCAGTGTAAATCAGCAAATCGGCTCGTGCTCGAAACACCGTCTTACAATGCTCGCTCTTATCGACACATCTTCCGGCAATTAGTTTGCAAAGTGCCACCAGTCGCGCGCGGCTACTCGCTCTAGATCAGGCTTTCCAGACCTTTTTCTCTATCGGCCCGGTGTGGGATTTCTATTTATGTTTTGGCCTTTGGGTCACTAGCCTCTGTGGGGCGCATCTGGATGCGCCTTATAAAATCAGAGGAAACCGCTATGACAAATCCCCTTGGCCTCGGGGCTTTTCCCTTGCGTCGTACCTTCGGCGTTCTGACCGCCAGCCTGCTGTCCCTTTCCGTCAACGCGGCGACGTTGACCCGCGATAACGGTGCCGCCGTCGGCGACAACCAGAACTCGCAAACCGCTGGCGCGACCGGGCCAGTGTTATTGCAAGACGTACAACTGATCCAGAAGCTCCAGCGTTTTGACCGTGAACGCATCCCCGAACGTGTGGTGCACGCCCGTGGCACTGGCGCCCATGGCACGTTCACTGTGACAGACGACCTCAGTGACCTGACCAAGGCCAAAGTGTTCGCCGGCGGCCAGAGCACGCCGGTATTTGTGCGTTTCTCCGCTGTGGTCCATGGCAACCATTCGCCGGAAACCCTGCGTGATCCAAGGGGGTTTGCTACCAAGTTCTACACCGCAGACGGTAACTGGGATTTGGTCGGCAACAATTTTCCGACCTTCTTCATCCGTGATGCGATCAAGTTTCCTGACATGGTCCATGCTTTCAAGCCGGACCCACGCACGAACCTTGACGACGACTCCCGTCGTTTCGATTTCTTCTCCCATGTTCCGGAAGCCACTCGCACTTTGACCGAGCTGTATTCCAATTCAGGTACGCCAGCCAGTTATCGGGAAATGGACGGCAACGGTGTACATGCCTACAAGTTGGTTAACGCTAAAGGCGATGTGCACTATGTGAAGTTTCACTGGAAAAGTTTGCAAGGGATAAAAAATCTCGACCCTAAAGAAGTTACCAATGTTCAAGGTCAAGATTATAGTCATATGACTAACGACCTTGTCGCCAACATTAATAAGGGGGCGTTTCCGAAGTGGGACTTGTACGTCCAGGTTTTAAATCCTCAAGATTTGTCCAAGTTTGATTTCGATCCACTGGACGCCACCAAGATCTGGCCGGGTATTCCTGAACGAAAAGTTGGACAAATGGTGTTGAACCGTAATCCGGCGAATGTTTTCCAGGAAACCGAACAAGTGGCTATGGCGCCGGCCAACTTAGTTCCCGGTATCGAACCTTCAGAAGATCGCCTATTGCAAGGGCGAGTGTTCTCGTATGCCGATACCCAACTGTATCGTCTGGGGGCCAACGCTCTGCAGTTGCCGATCAACGCACCAAAAATCGCCGTGAACAACGGTAATCAGGATGGTGCAATGAACATCGGCGCCAGCAGCACGGGCGTGAATTACCAGCCAAGTCGTTTGCTGTCTCGTGAAGAGCCGCAAACCGCGCGTTACAGCCAGTCGGCCCTGTCGGGCAGCACGCAGCAGGCGAAGATTCAGCGTGAGCAGAACTTCAAGCAGGCCGGCGATCTGTATCGCTCGTTCAACCAGAAGGAACGTCAGGACCTGATCGACAGCTTCGGTGGCTCCCTGGCTACCACCGATGATGAGAGCAAGCACATCATCCTGTCCTTCCTTTACAAAGCCGACCCGGAATACGGGACCGGGGTGACCAAAGTGGCCAAGGGTGATCTGGCTCGGGTCAAGGCGCTGGCGGCCAAGCTGGTCGACTGATCCATCTGCCTGAAGCGGGGCCTCATGCGAGGTCCCGTCTGATACAAGGAGCGTTGCCATGCGTATTTATCTGTCTGTGTTTCTGGCGTGCTGGTTGCTCAGTGTGCTCGCCGGACCCGACGCGCAAGTCTCGCAGGACCCCGAGGCGCTGAAAGACCAATTACAGGATTACTACTTCGACGCCGCTCGACGCGGTGATGTGCCGATGCTCGAGACCTTCATCGAGGCCGGCTATTCCCTCGATACCCGCGACAGCAAGGGTTACACCGCACTGATTCTGGCCGCCTATCACGGTCAGAGCGCCGCCGTGGAGCGTTTACTCGCCGCCGGGGCGGACGCCTGCGCTCAGGATCAACGCGGCAACACGGCGTTGATGGGCGCGATTTTCAAAGGCGAAGTGCAGATCGCCAGAACCCTGCTGGCCGCCCATTGCAGCCCTGACCAACGCAATGGCGCGGGACAGACTGCCGCGATGTACGCCGGATTGTTCAAGCGCGTCGAGTTGTTGGACGCACTCAAGGCCAAAGGGGCGGACATGAACGCCGAAGATCCGTTGGGCAACAGTGCCGCGCGTCTGGCCAGCGGTGAAATCCGCACGGCGGCGCCGCGCTGATCCGCGTCAGCTGAGCTATCATCGCGGTTTTTGCCGGGAGTTCAGATGGCCAAGGCCAAGCGCATGTACGGCTGCACCGAGTGCGGCTCAACCTTCCCCAAGTGGGCCGGCCAATGCGGCGAATGCGGGGCCTGGAACACGCTGACCGAAACCATGGTGGAGAGTGGCGGCGCCGCAGCCCCCAGCGGTCGCACCGGTTGGACCGGCCAGCAGGCGCAGATCAAGACCCTGGCTGAAGTCAGCGTCGAAGAAATTCCGCGTTTCTCCACGGCGTCCAGCGAGCTTGATCGCGTTCTGGGCGGTGGCCTGGTGGATGGCTCGGTGGTGTTGATCGGTGGTGATCCCGGCATCGGCAAGTCGACCATTCTGTTGCAAACCTTGTGCAACCTCGCCAAGAGCATGCCGGCGCTGTATGTCACCGGCGAAGAGTCTCAGCAGCAAGTGGCCATGCGTGCCCGGCGGTTGGGCTTGCCTCAGGATCAGCTGCGAGTGATGACCGAAACCTGCATCGAAACCATCATCGCCACCGCCCGGCAGGAAAAGCCCAAGGTGATGGTGATCGATTCGATTCAGACGATCTTCACCGAGCAATTGCAATCGGCACCGGGGGGCGTCTCCCAGGTGCGTGAAAGTGCGGCATTGCTGGTGCGTTACGCCAAACAAAGTGGCACAGCGATTTTTCTCGTGGGCCATGTCACCAAAGAGGGCGCGCTGGCCGGCCCCCGAGTGCTGGAACACATGGTCGACACTGTTCTGTATTTCGAGGGCGAATCCGATGGGCGCCTGCGTCTGCTGCGGGCGGTGAAAAACCGTTTCGGCGCGGTGAATGAATTGGGCGTGTTCGGCATGACCGACAAGGGCCTGAAAGAAGTCTCCAATCCCTCGGCGATTTTTCTCACCCGTGCTCAGGAAGAAGTCCCGGGCAGCGTGGTCATGGCAACATGGGAAGGCACCCGGCCGATGCTGGTGGAAGTCCAGGCGCTGGTGGACGACAGCCATCTGGCCAACCCACGCCGGGTAACGCTCGGTCTGGATCAGAATCGCTTGGCGATGCTGTTGGCGGTTTTGCACCGTCATGGCGGCATCCCGACTCACGATCAGGACGTGTTCCTCAACGTGGTCGGTGGGGTGAAGGTATTGGAAACCGCCTCCGACCTGGCACTGATGGCGGCGGTCATGTCCAGTTTGCGCAACCGGCCGCTGCCCCATGATCTGCTGGTGTTCGGCGAAGTCGGCTTGTCGGGTGAAGTGCGCCCGGTGCCGAGTGGCCAGGAGCGCTTGAAGGAAGCTGCCAAACACGGCTTCAAGCGCGCCATTGTGCCCAAGGGGAATGCGCCGAAAGAGGCGCCGCCGGGGTTGCAGATTATTGCCGTGACGCGTCTCGAACAGGCCCTCGACGCGTTGTTTGAGTAGCTGCAAGCAACACACAATCCTGTGGGAGCTGGGCTTGCCCGCGATAGCGGTTAGTCAGTCGACATTTGTGGTGGGATTAAAGTCGCTATCGCGGGCAAGCCCAGCTCCCACAGGTATTGCGTCGTGTCTTCAGATTTCGATCAGTGCGCCCAGTTCACGCTCCAGCTCTTGCGGATCGCCCAGGTTGAACTCGATCAATCGCCGCAGCCGCTCAATCGATTCCAGGCTGATGTGTTTGCAGACAAACCCGAGTTGACCATGGTCATCGTGGGTCAACATCACATCCATCTTGATCTCGACGTCTTCGTTAAGATGAATATCAACCAGGAAATGCCAGTCTGGATTACCCAGCCACGGCTCGGGCTTCTCGATAAGTAGCCCCTTGAGTGACAGGTCAATCAGCTTCACCGGCCAGATGAATTCCCCCTGGCTCAGCTCGGTTCGGGCATCGAAGGCAATACGTTTGAAGCGGCGGCGATCAGCAGGGTGGTCACTCATGGCGCAATCCTCTGAATGTCCGCTGACTATAGACCCGCATGGTTAAAGCCTGCCAGCAAAGACAGGCCTTGGATCGATGTCGGGGTATGGCCTTTGCCGTCAGTAGCGCTAAACTCCGGATGGCTGTCTTTCTTGTCCACTCTGGCTGGAATCATAAAATGAAAAATAATAATAGCCTGCTACGCCACTTACCCTGGCTGCTGCTGGCGATCGTAGGAGCGTGCGCCCTGGGTGTAGTGGCATTGCGCCGAGGCGAGGCGATCAACGCCCTCTGGATCGTAGTCGCAGCCGTCGCTATTTATCTTGTCGCATACCGCTACTACAGCCTGTTCATCGCTAACAATGTGATGCAACTCGATCCGCGTCGGGCTACACCCGCCGTGCTCAACAATGACGGTCTGGACTATGTGCCGACCAACAAACACATCCTTTTCGGCCACCACTTCGCGGCCATCGCCGGCGCGGGGCCGCTGGTCGGTCCGGTATTGGCGGCGCAGATGGGCTACCTGCCCGGTACGCTCTGGCTGATTGCCGGGGTGGTGCTGGCCGGTGCGGTTCAGGACTTCATGGTCCTGTTCATGTCCACCCGCCGCAACGGCCGTTCCCTGGGCGACATGGTCCGTGAAGAAATGGGCCGCATCCCCGGGACCATCGCGCTGTTCGGCTGCTTCCTGATCATGATCATCATCCTCGCGGTGCTGGCGCTGATCGTGGTCAAGGCCTTGGCCGAAAGCCCGTGGGGGATTTTCACGGTGATGGCGACCATCCCGATCGCGATGTTCATGGGCATCTACATGCGCTACATCCGCCCGGGCCGCATCGGTGAAATCTCGGTGATCGGCGTGGCGTTGCTGCTGGGTTCGATCTGGCTGGGCGGGCAGATTGCCGCCGATCCGGTGTGGGCCAAGGCGTTCAGCTTTACCGGGGTCCAGATCACCTGGATGCTGATCGGCTACGGTTTCGTGGCGGCGGTCCTGCCGGTGTGGCTGATTCTGGCGCCGCGTGACTACCTGTCTACTTTCCTCAAGATCGGCACCATCGTCGCGCTGGCGATCGGCATTCTGATCACCATGCCCGAGCTGAAAATGCCGGCATTGACTCAGTTCATCGACGGCACCGGGCCGGTGTGGAAGGGTGGTCTGTTTCCGTTCCTGTTCATCACCATCGCCTGTGGCGCGGTGTCGGGTTTCCACGCACTGATCTCTTCCGGCACCACGCCGAAGTTGCTGGATAACGAGGTTAACGCCCGTTACATCGGTTACGGCGGCATGCTGATGGAGTCCTTCGTGGCGATCATGGCGATGGTTGCCGCTTCGGTGATCGAGCCAGGCGTGTACTTCGCCATGAACAGCCCGGCGGCGGTCGTCGGCGGTGACGTGGTGGCTGTGGCGCAAGCCGTCAGCGGCTGGGGCTTCGCGATTACCCCGGAAGCCCTGCAAGCGGTGGCCAAGGACATCGGTGAAACCACCATCCTGGCCCGTGCCGGCGGTGCGCCGACCCTGGCGGTCGGTATCGCGCAGATCCTGCACAGTGTGCTGCCGGGTGAAAACACCATGGCGTTCTGGTACCACTTCGCGATCCTGTTCGAAGCGCTGTTCATCCTGACCGCGGTGGACGCCGGGACCCGTGCCGGACGGTTCATGCTGCAGGACTTGCTCGGTTCCTTCGTGCCAGCCCTGAAACGCACTGAATCCTGGACCGCCAACCTGATTGCCACCGCCGGTTGCGTGGCGATGTGGGGCTACTTGCTGTACCAAGGCGTGATCGACCCGCTGGGTGGCATCAATACCTTGTGGCCGTTGTTCGGTATCTCCAACCAGATGCTGGCCGGTATTGCGCTGATGCTGGCGACCGTCGTGCTGATCAAAATGAAACGCCAACGCTACATTTGGGTGACCATGCTGCCAGCGGTGTGGCTGCTGATCTGCACCACCACCGCCGGCTTCATCAAGCTGTTCGACGCCAACCCGGCGATTGGCTTCCTGGCGCTGGCCAGGAAATACAGCGATGCCTTGGCCAACGGTCAGATCCTGGCCCCGGCCAAGAGCATCGAGCAGATGCAGCATGTAATCTACAACGCCTACACCAATGCAACGCTGACCGCGCTGTTCTTGTTCGTGGTGTTCAGCATTCTGTTCTATGCGCTCAAGGTTGGCATCGCCGCCTGGGGTAAAAAAGAGCGGACGGATAAAGAATCGCCATTCCAGGCTCAGCCGGATGCGTAATCGAGGATTGCAATCATGTTCAATGACCTGAGTCGCCTCGGTAAATACCTCGGTCAGGCCGCACGCCTGATGGTCGGCATGCCCGACTACGACAACTACGTCGAGCATATGCAAACCAAGCACCCGGACAAACCGGTGATGAGCTACGAGATGTTCTTTCGCGAACGTCAGGAAGCCCGTTACGGTGGCAAGGGTGGACCGAAGTGCTGTTGATGCAACAGCCTGGCTGATGCAATCCCTGTGGGAGCGGGCTTGCTCGCGAAAGCGGTGTGTCATTCAACATTAATGTCGACTGACACGACCTCTTCGCGAGCAAGTCGAATCGTCGCACCGCCGCTCCCACATTTGTTTTGTGTTGTTTTTTAACTTTGTGAAACAGGAGAACCCGTTTGTCCTCTCCCATCCCGGTAACCATCCTCAGCGGCTTTCTAGGCGCCGGCAAGACCACGCTGTTGCGCCACCTGCTCAAAGCCGAGCACGGCCTGAAAATCGCCGTGATCGAAAACGAATTCAGTGACGCCGGCATCGATACCCAGCTATTGGGTGACGAGCCGGTGCAAGTGATGACGCTGTCCAACGGCTGCGTCTGCTGCACCATCCACACCGACTTGACCAAGGCGCTGTACCTGCTGCTTGAGCGCCTGGACAGCGGTGAAATCGCCTTCGACCGTCTGGTGATCGAATGCACCGGTCTGGCTGATCCTGCCCCCGTAGCGCAGACCTTCTTCATCGACGAAGAACTGCGTGAGCGCTACATCCTTGACGGCATCATCACCCTGGTGGATGCGGCCCACGCCGACCTGCACCTGACCCAGACCATCGCCCAGGCGCAGATAGGCTTTGCCGACCGGCTACTGGTAAGTAAACGGGATCTGGTGGACGAGCCGACCTTCACCGCCCTTAGCGAACGCCTGACCCGCATCAACCGTCGCGCGCCGATTCGCGTGGTCGAGCACGGCAAGATCGATCTGGCCGAACTGCTCGACGTGCGCGGCTTCAACCTCAATGCCGACCTCGGTGGTGGTATGAGTTTGCGTCCGGTGAGCAAGGCACCGTCCACCGACCGCATCACCAGCCTGGTGCTACGCACCGACAAACCGCTGGATATCGACAAACTCAGCGAGTTCATGAACGAACTGCTGGAAGACCATGGCAAGCAACTGCTGCGCTACAAAGGCGTTTTGAACATCCTTGGCGAACCGCGGCGCATGGTGTTTCAAGGGGTCTTGAAGTTATACGGATTCGACTGGGACACCGAGTGGGCGAACGATGAATCGCGTGAAAGCGTGATTGTGTTCATTGCCGATGATTTGCCGGAAGAGAAGATTCGCGAGGGGTTTGCGCGGGTCGCAGCCGGGTAAGGTTGGATATCTTCAGCGTGTTTGAGGCTCGCTTTCGCGAGCAAGTCGAATCGTCGCACCGCCGCTCCCACATTGGCTTTGTGTCGTCCCGGATAGAGTGGGCAACATGGATCAAATGTGGGAGCGGGCTTGCTCGCGAAGGCGATCTAACCGGCAACACGATTCTGGCTGACTACCGATCCAGCGTTCAGCAGTGCCTGCTCAAGATGATCCAGATGCCGGGTCATCAACATCTCGGCCGCCGTAGCATCCCCACGCTCCACGGCATCGACAATTGCGACATGCTCCTGCCACGCGCAATAACCGCTCGCTTGCGCGTCATACTGCGCAATCGCCAGTGAGGTCATAGGCACCAGACTGCCGAGAAAATGCGCCAACGGAGCGTTCCCCGCCATTTCGGCCAATTGCAGGTGAAACTCTCCCGACAATCGAATGGCTGGGCCATGCTGATCACGCTCCAGGCACCGGCGTTCGCTGTCGATCAAGGCACGCAGGCGTTTCAGGTCTTGTGGGCGAGGTTGCTGGCAGGCCAATCGAACCAGCGTGATTTCGGTCAGTCGTCGGGCATGCAGCATCTGCCGAGTATGCTCGGTATCGGGCGCGGCGACTCGGGGACGATGATTGGTCCGAAGGACAATGATCTGCTGATGAGACAGTTGCGTCAGCACGCTACGAATGTCACTGCGTCGAGCGTTGAACATCTGCGCCAGTCTGTCTTCAGTAAAACGACTGGCTGCGTGGATGCGCTGTTCGAGAATGGCGTCGAAGATCCGTGTATAGAGATCATCCGCTGGCAGTTTCCCGGTGTCCATTCGGGAGAAGGGCAGGGCAGTGAATATTTGTGGTGAGGCGAAGCTGTTCATGGCCTGTCTCCAGTTCGAAGAGGGGGTCAACTGCCGAAGTGGTCGTCCGGGATGTTCAATTCGATGCCCATCCGTTGCCCTTCCCGAAGGATATGCCGACGCATCTCGGCGCTGGCTTGGGCACTGTTTTTGCTGCGGATCGCTCGCACGACGGCTTCATTTTCTTCAAGGCGTTCAGCCAGATGCTCTGGAGAATTGCGTAGCACATCGGCGCTTTGCTTGAGGGCATTGCTGGTCTGCTGCACAACGCTCTGGAAAATCGGGTTCGAGGTCAGCGTGAAGAGTTCTTCGTGAAACGCGATGTAGGCGTTCACGCCGGCCTCGCTGTCGTTGGCCTCAAGGGCTTCGCGCATGTCCATCAGAGTCAGGCGAAGTTGCCCGACTTCCTTGCTGCTGATGGACTGCGCCACCAGACCGACGATGAACGGCTCGAGGGTGTAGCGCAGTTGCAGTACGTCTTCCAGGCTAGCCCCGGCTACCGCAATGTCGTGGCTTTGGCTGTCGCTGAGATTGGCCTCCAGCACCACCACGCCTTTGCCCGGCATGGAACGCACCAGCCCAAGGGTTTCCAGCACGGTCACGGCTTCGCGCAGGCTCGGGCGGCTGATGCCCAGTTGTTCGGCCAGTTCACGCTGGCCCGGCAGCATTTCACCGGAGCGCCACTGACCGCGGGCCAGTGCGGCCCGAAGTTTTTCTACCACCGAATTTACAACGGTTGACGAGGTAATCACTGTTTGCTCCAAGTCGTAACGAATGTGCCTGCCCGTGGGCAGGCACTCCATGTTTTAGAATTCCTGTTGATGTGCCGGGGCGACCGGTTTTCTCGGCTGGAAGGTATAACCCACCTGACCGGACAACACCTTGTTCGCCCGTTGGATATCGATATCTTTTTCCCAACGGGCGATGGCCACGGTGGCGACGCAGTTGCCGATCAGGTTGGTCAGCGCCCGGCCGATGCCCATGAACCAGTCCACTGCCAGCACCAGTACCAGACCCACCACCGGAATCGCCGGGATGGCCGTCAGGGTTGCCGCGAGAATTACCAAGGCCGAGCCGGGAATACCGTGGGCACCTTTGGAGGTGATCAGCGATACCAGCAGAATCGTCAGCAGATCGGTCATGGCCAGCGGCGTGCCGGTGGCGTTGGCGATGAACACAATGGCCAGGGTCAGGTAGATCGAAAAACCATCAAGGTTGAACGAGTACCCGGTCGGAATCACCAACCCGACCGTGGAGCTGCCGATGCCCAGATGCTCAAGCTTGCGCATGATTTGCGGCAGCACGGCATCGGAAGAGGCTGTGCCCATGACGATCATCAGTTCTTCGCGCAGGTACTTGAGCAGCGGCCACATCTTCAGGCCCGAAAGGCGCATCACCAGGCCGAGAATCAGCGTCACGAACGCCACACAGGTCAGATAAAACAGGCCGACCAGATTGCCCAGGTGTTGCAGCGAGTCCAGGCCATATTTGCTGGTGGTGAAGGCGATGGCGCCGAATACGCCGATCGGCGCCAGGCGCACGATCATGCCCATGATGCGGAAGATCACGTGGCTCAGCTCATTGATCAGCCGGGAAATGCCCGACGCCGCTTCGCCCACCAGGTTCAGCGCGCTGCCGAACAGCACCGAAAACAGCAGGACTTGCAGAATGTTGTTCTCTGCGAAGGCGCCGATCACCGAGGTCGGGATCAGGTTCATCAGGAACTGAGTGGTGGTGTGCATGTGCTGACCGCGCTGGGTGATATCGCCCATGTCGGCGGCGGAGAGTTGCTCCAGATGAATGTTCGCACCGCTGCCGATGCCGGTAGTGAAGGCGAACACCAGACCGATCACCAGCGCGATGGTGGTCAGTATTTCGAAGTAGATCACCGATTTCAGGCCGATGCGTCCGACCTTCTTCAGGTCGCCGGCACCGCTGATGCCGCTGACCACCACGCAGAAAACGATCAGACCGATGAGCATCTTGATCAGTTTGATGAAGCCGTCGCCGAGGGGTTTGAGTTGGGCGGAGTATTCGGGAAGGGTCAGCCCGCAGACGATGCCGAGCATCAGTCCGAGAACCACTTGGAGGAAGATTGAACGCGAGCACCATCTGAGCATGGGAGGAATCCTGGTCGGTGTCCTGGCTGCCGTGCGCGAAGCGCATCAGATTCAGGACTTAATTATTGTGGTCTTACCGGTATGTCCAGTGCAGGCGCAGTCTATGCTGAGTATTTTCGGGATTACAAGTGAAAAAAGAAAAATTGGCATGACCGGTCTGACCAGTTATGCCGGTCCCGTTGAAGCTCAAAAGATCGCAGCCTTCGGCAGCGCCTGCATGGGATTACGTACACGTGTAGGCGCTGCGAAGGCTGCGATCTTTTAAGCTTTATGGCGGACGAAAAAAAACCGGCCATCACGTTGGCCGGTTTTTCCTTGCTGCGGTTTTGCGGGCTGATTAAGCGCCGTATACCGGCAGCTTCTTGCAGATAGCCTTGACCTTCTCACGAACGGCGTCGATCACCGCTTCGTTGTTCAGGTCAGCCAGGATGTCGCAGATCCAGCCGGCCAGCTCTTTGCACTCTGCTTCCTTGAAGCCGCGAGTGGTCACAGCCGGAGTACCGAAACGCAGACCGGAGGTGACGAACGGGGAGCGTGGATCGTTCGGTACCGAGTTTTTGTTCACGGTGATGAACGCTTTGCCCAGCGCGGCGTCGGCGTCTTTACCGGAGATTTCCTGCTTGATCAGCGACAGCAGGAACAGGTGGTTCTGAGTACCGCCCGACACCACGTCGAAACCGCGCTCGATGAACACGCCGGCCATGGCCTGGGCGTTTTTCACCACTTGTTGCTGGTAGGCCTTGAACTCAGGCTGCAGCGCTTCCTTGAAGCAGATCGCCTTGGCAGCGATCACGTGCTCCAGCGGGCCGCCCTGGGCGCCCGGGAATACCGCGGAGTTCAGCTTCTTCTCGATGTCGGCATTGGCGCGAGCCAGGATCAGGCCGCCACGTGGACCGCGCAGGGTCTTGTGGGTGGTGGTGGTCACCACGTCAGCGAAAGGCACCGGGTTCGGGTAGACGCCAGCGGCGACCAGCCCCGCAACGTGAGCCATATCAACAAAGAGGTAAGCGCCAACCTTGTCGGCGATAGCGCGAAAGCGTGGGAAGTCCAGGATCTGCGAGTAGGCAGAGAAACCGGCCACGATCATTTTCGGCTTGTGCTCAACGGCCAGGCGCTCGACTTCGTCGTAGTCGATCAGGCCATTGGCGTCGATGCCGTACTGAACGGCGTTGTACAGCTTGCCGGAGGACGAAACACTGGCACCGTGGGTCAGGTGACCGCCGTGCGCCAGGCTCATGCCCAGAATGGTGTCGCCTGCTTGCAGCAGGGCCAGGTAAACGGCGCTGTTGGCTTGCGAACCGGCGTGTGGCTGAACGTTGGCGTAATCGGCACCGAACAGCTCTTTGGCACGGTCGATGGCCAGTTGCTCGACCACGTCGACGAACTCGCAACCGCCGTAGTAGCGCTTGCCCGGGTAACCTTCGGCGTACTTGTTGGTCAGTACCGAGCCTTGAGCTTCCATCACCGCAGGGCTGGTGTAGTTTTCCGAAGCGATCAGCTCAATGTGTTCTTCCTGGCGCTGAGCTTCTTGCTCCATGGCGGCAAAGAGATCGGCGTCGTACTTGGCAATAGTCAAATCACGGCTGAACATGGCGGTCCTCAAGGATCGGGGCAGAAAAGGGGGGCATTCTAACTCAATGGGTTTTAGATGGCATATGAAAGGACATCATGTCGCAGACAAGTGGTGTTCATGCGCAGGATTTACGGTGTTTGTGGCGAGGGGGCTTGCCCCCGTTCGGCTGCGAAGCAGTCGTAATTTGCGCGAATGCGGTTTGTCTGAAGAATTGTCATCGCAGGTTTTGGGGCCGCTTCGCGGCCCAACGGGGGCAAGCCCCCTCGCCACAGTAGTTCCTCTTCAGTCCAACATGAACAAAGCATCATTGCTGAACTGCGCTTCGAATCGACTGGCCGGCATCGGTCGGCCGAACAGATAGCCCTGAACCTCATCGCAACCATGTTCACGCAGAAAGTCGAGTTGCTCGTGGGTTTCCACGCCTTCGGCGATCACCGCCAGATTGAGGCTGTGGGCCATGGCGATGATCGCCCGGGCAATTTGCGCATCCTGCTCACCCGAGGGCAGGCCGTCGACGAAGGTGCGGTCGATTTTCAGCACGTCGATCGGGAATTGCTTGAGGTAGTTGAGCGATGAATAACCGGTGCCGAAGTCGTCGACCGCAATGCTCAGGCCGAGGTTTTTCAACCCGGCGAGAATCTGCATCGCCTCGCTGACTTCGCGCATCAGAATACTTTCGGTCAACTCCAGCTCCAGGCACGCCGGCGGCAGGCCGGTTTCCTTGAGGATGGTGGCGATCCGTGTGCCAAGCTGTCCGTCGGAGAACTGCCGGGCCGAAATATTCACCGAGACCTTCGGCACCCGCACTTTGGTCTGGTGCCAGATCTTGAGCTGACGGCAGGCTTCGCTGATCACCCAGTCGCCGACATCCACCACCAGACCGAGTTCTTCGAGCACCGGAATGAAATCCCCCGGCGGCACCAGACCGCGACGAGGGTGGCGCCAGCGCAGCAGGGCTTCGGCGCCGGTCAGGCGTTTGCCGTCGCCGCTGAATTGCGGCTGGTAGTACAGCACGAATTCGTTTTGCTCCAGGGCATGGCGCAAGTCGCTTTCCAGTTCCAGACGCTCGAGGGCGCTGGCATTCATGTCAGCCTGATAGAACTGAAAGTTGTTCTTGCCGCGCTCCTTGGCGTGGTACATCGCCGTGTCGGCGTTTTTCATCAGCTGACTGAGTTCGCTGCCGTCCTGAGGGCTCAGGGCGATCCCGATACTGGCGGTGACGAAAAATTCGCGGCCTTCCAGGACGAACGGTTTCACCAGGCTGGCGAGGATTTGTTCGGCCACGTGAATCGCCCGGTTCAGCGCGATTTCCCGGTTGACCCGCGGTTGCAGCAGCAAGGTGAACTCATCGCCACCCATGCGCGCCACGGTGTCGTCCTCGTCGACGCAACCGAGCAGGCGCGTGGCCATTTCCTTGAGCATGCGGTCGCCGGCGGCATGGCCCAGGGAGTCGTTGATCGGCTTGAAGCGGTCCAGGTCGAGGAACATCAGCACCACCCAGGACTTCTGCCGTTCAGCCGATTGCAACGCGGTGTGCAGGCGATCCTGGAACAGCGTGCGATTGGGCAGGTGGGTCAGGGCATCGTAATAGGCGAGGCGGTGAATCCGTTGCTCACTGGCCTTGCGCTCGCTGATGTCGCTGAAGAAACACACGTAGCTGGCCAGATCGCCTTCGTCGTCGAGCACCGCTGTAATACCGACCCAGGCCGGGTAATGCTCGCCGTTGCGTCGCTTGAGCCAGACTTCGCCCTCCCAGGTGCTGTGCTGATGCAATTGCTTGAGCACATAACGCAGATGGGCTTCCTGCTGCTCATCGACGGTGAGCATATTCGGCAGTTGATCGAGAACCTGGGAAACTGCATAGCCGCTGACGCGACTGAACGCTTCGTTGGCCTGGACGATGTAGCCAGCCGGGTCAGTGATCAGAATCGCCGAGGTCGAGTGCTCGAATACCGTGGCCGCCATGCGCAAGTCTTTCTCGGCCCGGCGTTGCTGGCTGATGTCGCGACCGACCCCGAGCACGCCTTCGAAGGCGCCGTGTTCGTCCCAGACCAGCACCAGACGCAGCTCGATGGGGATCTTGCGCCCGTCGGCCCGCAGGCAGTCGAACAGAAACAGCTGGGTCTGCACCTGACTGCGCAGCAGTGCCAATTTTTCGGGTTTATCCAGCGCTTTGCTGACCCGGTCCAGCAGGCTGTAGATGCCGGTCAGTTGTTGCGGGTTGGCGATGGTCGATTGCCATCCGTTCTGGAATATCCAGTCGGCGTCGAAGCCCAGCACGGCTTGCACCGAGGGGCTGACGTAGTTGAGCGACATCTTGTTGTCGGTGGAGAAAATCACGTCGCTGATGCTTTCGGCAAGCATCCGGTAACGCTGCTCGCTGTCGCGCAGGGACTCACTGGCTTCGATCTGCTCGGTGATGTCCTTGGCCACGCCGATGATGCGCGTGACTTGATCGTGCTTGTCCCGCGCCAGGGCCTGTTCGCGAATGTCGAAACGCCGCCATTTGCCATCGCGATGACGGAAACGCAGCTGGCATTGCATCAATTGGGTGTAACCGGCGTGACGCTGGGACTGGCGCGAGCGGTGGTAGTAGTCGGCGTCCTCGGGGTGCAAGAGGATTTCCCAGAAATACTCGCCCATCTGGTGCAGTTCGGTGCGGTTGTAACCCAGCGTCTGCCCCAGGTGATGGTTGCTGAAGATCATCCGCTGGCTGATTACGTCTTGCACATACAGGTGATCCGGTACGGTACGCACCACGTCGGACCAGAACCCTTCGCGCTCCAGCAGCGACAACTCGATGAGTTTGCGGCTGGTGATGTCGCTGATGCTCAGGATCACCGCCCTGTAGTCGGCCTGATCTTCCGGCAGGCGCAGCACCAGCCACAAATGCTGGTCGCGGCCATTGGCGTCCTGGAGTTTGATTTCCAGCTCAAGCTGTTTCTGCTGGTGGAGCACCGCGTCGAGCACTTGATTGCCGATGGCCGTGCAGTCCAGCGGACAGCCGTCGATCAACAGTTTCCAGGCTTGATCGCAGGAATTGACATTGAGCAGTTGCAGGGCGACCTGGTTGACCTCGGTGATGCGCAACTCCTGCAGCAGTTGCTGGCGTTGCTCCGGTGTATCGAGCCAGGTCTTCAACTGCTCGCTGCTGTTGAGTTGAGCCTTGTCGAAAACATTTTTGAGCCCGGACAGGTCGAGCACGCACAGCGCAACGCCAGTGCCTTCGAAAATGTCCTGGTAGCGTCGGCGGCCTTCGTGCAACTGGCGTTGACGGCGACGAATGTTCAGCAGAACGATGAACGGCAACAGGGAAAAGGCCAGGCCCAGCAGGCATTTGCCGATGAACGCCGGCAGCAGTTGTTCGATCACTCTTTGTTGGTCGAACAGCCCGCGCAATTGCCAGTCGCTGCTGCTCAGGGGGACCGTCAGCACGCTGTTGGCCAGTTCATCGGGTGTCAGCACGGTCGGTTTGGCCGAGGGCTGGGCGTCATCGCGGCTGATGATTTGATGATTGATGCGGTTTTCCACCAGCCACTGGGGGCGGATGCCGACGTCGCCCTGTTTGGTCAGTGAGGCGAAAAACGCAGGCGTCAAGCGCAGGGCCCAATAACCGCGGCTGCTGCCGCTGGCCTGATGCAGGAGCAGGTGCACCACCGAGCCTTCGTCGGCATTGCTGAAATAGTGGGCTTGGGCGCGGCTGCGCTGGACCAGTTCGCTCAGGTAGTTGGCGTCCTGGCTGTCGGCGGCACTGTCGCTGAGGATTTTTCCGGAGGGACTGAGCAGCGCCAGGCTGCGCAAGTCAGGCAGCGATTGTTGCAGTTTGAGCAGCAACGCCTGCTGTTCGTCGGCGCTTTGCGGTTGTTCGATGATCGGTAGCAGATTGAGGGCGATCTGGGCATTGAGTGCCATGTTCAGGCTGACTTGCGAAGCCAGATCGGCGGTGTTGTCGATGGTGTACTGGCGCTGGTTTTTCTGGGTTTCGCGAAGTTGATCCAGCAGTTGCCAGAACAGCAGTGCGACCAGCAATAGCACGAGGGTCGCCAGCGCACCCTTCAAGGTTCCGCGCAGGGGCGAGCCGGTCGCAGAATTAAGTGCGCTCACGGACGATGGCGGAGAGACATTAGACAAACTGTAATCCTGCGATATGGCTGGACTGGCGCGACGTGCACTATAAGCCGGACGCCCGGAGGGCGGCTAGCATGCCTTGAGTTGTGGCGAAGTGCCAGTCACTCTCGGCTGGACTGCCTTCCGTCAATCAGGTAGCTTTGCCCGTTACGCGGGAGCGTTCCAGCTCCTAAACTCAGGCTTTTTCCGCGCGCCGGTATTGAGATTAATCAATCGCTTGCACTGCGCATGGCCTGGCCCGGGCTTCGCCCGCGCTTTAATTCATCAGTCACTGACCCTAGGTTCTCCATGGCTCAATACGTCTTCACCATGCATCGGCTGGGCAAAGTTGTTCCGCCGAAGCGGGAAATCCTGAAAAACATTTCGCTGTCGTTCTTCCCCGGCGCCAAGATCGGCGTCCTCGGCCTCAACGGTTCTGGTAAGTCCACGCTGCTGAAAATCATGGCCGGCGTCGACACTGAGTTCGATGGCGAAGCCCGTCCGATGCCGGACCTGAACATCGGCTACCTGCCACAAGAACCGATTCTGGACCCGGCCAAAACCGTGCGTGAAGTGGTCGAGGAAGCGGTCAGCGTGATCAAGGACGCCCAGGCGCGCCTGGACGAGGTCTACGCGGCCTACGCCGAGCCGGATGCCGACTTCGATAAACTGGCGGCCGAACAGGCCAAGCTCGAAGCCATCCTGCAGGCCAGCGATGGCCACAACCTGGATCGCCAACTGGAAGTCGCCGCCGATGCGCTGCGCCTGCCGGCCTGGGATGCCAAGGTCGAATTCCTGTCCGGTGGTGAAAAACGTCGTGTGGCCCTGTGCCGTCTGCTGCTGTCCGCACCCGACATGCTGCTGCTCGACGAACCGACCAACCACCTGGACGCCGATTCCGTCGCCTGGCTGGAGCACTTCCTGCACGATTTTCCGGGCACCGTGGTCGCGATCACGCACGACCGTTACTTCCTGGACAACGTTGCCGGCTGGATCCTCGAGCTCGACCGCGGCGCCGGTATCCCGTACGAGGGCAACTATTCGGGTTGGCTCGAAGCCAAGTCCGATCGTCTGGCGGCCGAATCCAAGCAGCAGTCGGCCCACGAAAAGGCCATGAAGGAAGAACTGGAGTGGGTGCGCAAAGGCGCCAAGGCCCGCCAGTCCAAATCCAAGGCTCGCCTGCAACGCTTCGAAGAAATGCAGTCGCAGGAATTCCAGAAACGCAGCGAAACCAACGAGATCTACATCCCGGCCGGTCCGCGCCTGGGTGACAAGGTCATCGAGTTCAAGAACGTCTCCAAGGGCTACGGCGATCGCGTGCTGATCGACAACCTGTCGTTCTCCATGCCTAAAGGCGCCATCGTTGGCGTGATTGGCGGTAACGGTGCCGGTAAATCGACCCTGTTCCGCATGCTGATGGGCAAGGAAACGCCGGATTCGGGCTCCATCGAAGTCGGCGAAACCGTGCAACTGGCGTGCGTCGATCAGAGCCGTGAAGACCTCGACGGCAGCAAGACGGTGTTCCAGCAGATCTCCGAAGGCTCCGACCAGATCCGCATCGGCAACTACGAGATCCCGTCGCGCACCTACGTCGGTCGCTTCAACTTCAAGGGTGGCGATCAGCAGAAGTTCGTCAAGGACCTGTCCGGTGGTGAGCGTGGTCGCTTGCACCTGGCCCTGACCCTGAAAGAGGGCGGCAACGTCCTGCTGCTCGACGAACCGTCCAACGACCTCGACGTTGAAACCCTGCGTTCCCTGGAAGAAGCCTTGCTGGACTTCCCGGGCGCCGCCATTGTGATCTCTCACGATCGGTGGTTCCTTGACCGCGTCGCGACTCACATCCTGGCGTACGAAGACGACTCGCAAGCGGTGTTCTTCGAAGGTAACTACACCGAGTACGAAGCCGATCGCAAGAAACGCCTCGGCGAAGCGGCTTCCCAGCCGCACCGTGTACGGCACAAGAAACTGGCCTGATTTCAGGTTGGCTGGATAAAAAACGGAGCCCTTCGGGGCTCCGTTTTTTTTATGGGTATTCAGTAAGACCGAGTCGCGGCCTTCGCGGGCAAGCCTCGCTCCTATGGATATCACCGTCTGTGGGAGCGAGGCTTGCCCGCGAAGACGGTCTGAAGGTCACCCCGCCTCTATGGCCAACACCTCAATCACCAAATCCCCCGCCGGCCGCTTCCACAACACTTCATCGCCCACCTGCGCCCCGAGCAGTGCCCGCCCCAGCGGCGAACTCCAGTTGATCAACCCATGGGCGGCATCCGCCTGGTCTTCTCCGACCAATTGCACGCGCTGCTCATGATCGTGTTCGTCGGCAAAGGTCACCCAGTTGCCGATCTGCACTTTGTCGATCGAGGAGGCCTGTGCGACCACCTGGGCGCTTTGCAGGCGTTGCTTGAAGTAGCGCCAGTCACGATCGAGGTCGGCCTGACGCTGCTTATCGGCCAGGTCACCTTTGGCACTTTCCTCGTCGAGCAGATTTTGCAGCTCGGCGACTTTCGCCTGAAGCTGCGCGAGACCGGCTGGCGTGACGTAATTGGGCTGCGCGCTGACCTGCCGTTCGACTGGCTGATCGGCTTGCGCGGCGGCGTTATCTTCATTGACGAAGGCGCGACTCATGTTTTTCTCCCGTTATAGGGGGTTGGGCCATGGTCGCAGGCTTTAAGTTTCGACGAATGTCTGTAAACGACTTATTGCGAGCGATAGGCTCGCGCGGCGTCCCGGTCTTTCTGTTGTTGCCAGGCCCGTTCGCGCTCATCCCAATGGCGTTCCCTGTACTCGTTGCGATCCTCGTTTTCCCGCATGGCCTGGCACTGGCGAAAGCCATCGGTCCAGCCTTCGGCGTATTGCTTGTCCTTGAGGTACCGCGGGACGTTTTTGCGAAACTCGCCGGTGATCGCCCCGGCGGCTTGCCGGCCACTGCTGCAACCGTCATCGAAGCCATCGGCGAACGCCGGCGGATAACCCTTGGCGATCAGATCCTCATGGGTCGACTGGCACCCTGTGATCAAAACCAACAACCCCAACACACCCACGCAACGCCACATCTCGGACTCCTGGGCCGTTCAACGGCCTATAAGGGAAGTCTAGAAGCGGATTTGTCGGGTGTATGTGAAAGGCTTGTGATTAATCTGTGGGGTAGCGCAAATCCCTTGTGGGAGCGAGCCTGCTCGCGATGGCGGTGGAACAGGCAGCATGGATGTTGAATGTGATGGCCTCATCGCGAGCAGGCTCGCTCCCACAGGGGGCAGATCAATAGTGATACCACTTCACCTCAAGCATCACTTCGTTTTCGGGGGAGGCCAGGTGGCTGAATTCGCGTTGAGCACTCAGGCGCACACCCAGATTTCGCGACAGTTCCCACTGCTGGTTAAGGCTCACGCTGCGGCGCACTTCGCCATTGGTGAAGTAATCGCCCTTGGCTTCCAGGCTGAGGTTGCCCAGCGGGTTTTTCCACAGCAGGCCGCTGTTGAAGCCCGCCGCCAGGGCGATGAAACCCGCGAAGTCGTTGTTATGTTCCACGCGCACGGTGCCCAAGGCGAAACCGAGCATGTCGTCACCCAGTTGCCAGGTTCCGCCGCCACCACCGTTGACATGGCTGACCAGGGTTTCGTCATCATGCTTGCCCGGTACACGTTCCAGGCCACCGGTGACTTGCCACGACAGCGGCTGCAACAATTCATTGCGAGGAGTCAGCGAGCGGATGGTCGCCAGATCCAGTTGCTGCAATTGCCAGTCATTGCCTTCGTACTGACGCAGCTTCATCTGCAGGATTTCGATCTGCGCGCCGAGGGGGAAGCTTTCGGCGTTGTCATTGAGGTCGTGATAGGCCATGCGCAGGCCATATTCGCCGAAGGCCTGGTCGCCCCGGGTGCCGATGCCAGCCTGCCAGGTGCGGGACTCGTGGCCGTCTTCGGGCAGGCCGGGTTGCGGTATCTCCAGTTCCGGGGGCGGGTTTTGATTGATTGCGCGCAGCAGTTCGAAACTGCGCTGCGCCCGTTGCGGATCACGTTCCTGTCCGTTGGCGCGATAGCGTTCCAGACGATAGGCCGCATCGATGATCAACGCCTGACGGTCGCGAGGTTGAGCCTTGAACGCCGGATTCTGTAGTTGCTTCTGATCGGCGCTGACGTTGAGCACACAATCCTGCTCTTCGGAAGTTAATGGCTCGGCACGGCTCAGCAGCTCACGTTCACGGGACGGGCGATATTCGATCGATTCCACCAGCCCGGCCTCTTTCACCGCTTTGACCGTATCGGTGGGGATCGCGGTCAACGGGAATTTCTCGGTCAAATGCAGGCTCGGACGCGCCACTTGCAGCAGCTCAAGCAGGCGGTAGGAGCAGTTTTCGTCGAAGAAAAAGTAATCGAACTGGATCTGCTTGAGTTCCCAGACGTGCTCGACCATGCGCTCGGTTTCTTGCTGGGTCAGGTTCAGGCGGTATTCCCATAGATCGCGGTTCTCGAGGCTGCGGTATTCCGAGAGCTTTTCCTGATACGGCACCAGCGCGAACAGCCCTGGGTAGCCGCCCATCAAGCCTTTCCACGCATACAGAATGCTGTTGTCCGAACCTTCGATGTAGGCACCGAAGTTGATCGCGTAACTGAGCAGCGACGTCTTGTCGCTCTGCACACCGGCCTGATCGATGCGCAGCAAGGTGTGGCCGAACATCGACGACGGGCTGTTCAGGTAGGCCGCCGGGAAAATCATCACCGCGCTGTGGGGCGAAACGTCCTTGAACCATTGCTTGAACTCAGCACAGTCCGGCGTCGGCAGATTGCTCAGCTCAAGTTGCGCCTTGAGCCAGCGGGTGCGGGCCGGATAGACGCATTGGGCATGCTGCTCGCCGGCACTGGCAGGGGCATACAGTGCCTGCACGGTCGCCGCCAGCTCATGGTCGGGGTGTTCGTTGCCATCGGGGGCGAGAAAGAATTTTTTGTCGCTGACATAACTGCGCCAGCCACCGAGCTTGGCGGTTTCGTAATGACCCAGGGAAATCCAGAAGGGGGTGTTGGCCAGTTGCTGCAAACGTTGATTGTCGATGTATGGCGCGGCGGACAGCGGGGCGCAGACACAGAGCGCCAGCCAGGCAAGGCGTTTGAGCATAGTGGGCAACTTAAGTCGAAAGAAACAAAGACCCAAAGGGGCAGGCCAAAAAAGGGCCAGGTTCAAAAAATAAAACCCGCTCCCCAAAGGGAGCGGGCCGGTCGAGCTTAAGCTTGAGTGGCGTACTTGGCCAGACGAGGGTCGCTTTTCAGCACGGCCAGGGTGTTGGTATGCACGTCTTCAGCGGTCACATCAGCTTTGCTGAAGATTTGCTGGAAGTGCTGATGAGTCACCGCGGCGAAATGCGCACGGTCTTCCGGCGCCACGCCCAGTACCACTGCGTAAGTGGTCAGCGCTTCGCCCTGACCTTTAGCCATGTCTTCAGACAGCTCGTTCATCATGCCATTCATGGCAATCCAGGATTTTCCGCCATAGGTCAGCGACGCATTGGTCGAGCAACCGTTGGTACCGGAGGTCATACCGAAGGTTGCATTACCGGAAGTGCCGTTGGTGGTGGATGCCAGGAAGTGTGCTGGGGTGCCACGTTGACCTTCGAACAGCAGGTTGCCCCAACCACAGTCCGGGCCGCCTGGCGCCTGAGCCATGGCGTTGATGGATACAGCGGTGAAGAGAGTACCGAGAAGAATCCGTTTCATAGCTATGTTCTCTTTGTGTGCATACCAATGGACAGGGTGCTGGCCCCTAATGGCGCCAGTGGGCCGGTTATTAGTTCCAGCCGCGCGGTTTGGAGTTTAGGCATGTTCCGGGGGTTGCGTAACCTTTTGCGAAACATTCCTTGAAAACATTGATTTTGACCCGCTCGGCCCGGAGCTGACGATTTGTCTAAGCTTTGGCTTGAGGCGCGCCTTGCCAGTGAGGTGCGGGCAGCGCCAGAATGCCGCTATCTGCCCCGCCTGATGTAAGGAAGCCCGATGCCTGATCCTGTTGCTGCCAGCTTGCGTCTAGCGCCTGAAGCGCTGACCCGTCCGTTTTCCGCTGAACAGTTCAGCTTCTCCACCACCAATGATCTGGAGCCCTTCCGCGGTGTGCTTGGCCAGGAACGTGCGGTCGAAGCCTTGCAGTTCGGTGTGGCCATGCCACGCCCCGGTTACAACGTGTTCGTCATGGGCGAGCCCGGCACCGGCCGGTTTTCGTTCGTCAAACGCTACCTCAAGGCCGAAGGCAAACGCCTGCAGACCCCGGCGGACTGGGTCTATGTCAATAATTTCGATGAACCGCGCGAGCCTCGTGCCCTGGAATTGCCGTCGGGCACCGCCGGGGCTTTCATCGGCGACATCAACGGCTTGATCGACAACCTGCTGGCGACCTTTCCGGCCGTGTTCGAGCACCCGTCCTATCAGCAGAAAAAAAGCGCCATCGACCGCGCTTTCAACCAGCGTTATGACCGTGCACTGGATGTGATCGAACGTCTGGCGCTGGAGAAAGAGGTCGCGCTCTACCGCGACAGCAGCAACATCGCCTTCACCCCGATGAGCGAAGGCAAGGCACTGGATGAGGCTGAGTTCGCCCAGTTGCCGGAAGCCGAGCGCGAACGCTTTCATGACGACATTTCCGGGCTGGAAGAGCGGCTGAACGAAGAACTCGCCAGCCTGCCGCAATGGAAGCGCGAGTCGAGCAATCAACTGCGTCAGCTCAACGAAGAAACCATCACCCTGGCCTTGCAGCCATTGCTCGCGCCGCTGTCGGAAAAGTACGCGGAAAACGCAGGCGTCTGCGGTTACCTGCAAGCGATGCAGGTTTACCTGCTCAAGACGGTGGTCGAGCAACTGGTGGACGACGGCAAGACCGACGCCATCGCCCGTAAAATGCTCGAAGAGCAATACGCCCCGAGTCTGGTGGTCGGTCATCCGGCCAACGGCGGCGCGCCAGTGGTGTTCGAGCCGCACCCGACCTACGACAACCTGTTCGGTCGCATCGAATACAGCACCGATCAGGGCGCGCTCTACACCACCTATCGGCAGCTGCGACCGGGTGCGTTGCACCGGGCCAACGGCGGTTTCCTGATCCTCGAAGCGGAAAAAATGCTCAGTGAGCCGTTCGTGTGGGATGCGCTCAAGCGCGCCTTGCAATCGCGCAAGCTGAAAATGGAATCGCCGCTGGGTGAGTTGGGCCGTCTGGCCACCGTGACGCTGTCACCGCAACACATTCCGTTGCAGGTCAAAGTCGTCATCATCGGTGCCCGGCAGCTCTACTACACGTTGCAAGACCTCGATCCGGACTTCCAGGAGATGTTCCGTGTCCTGGTGGATTTTGATGAAGACATCCCGATGGTCGACGAGAGTCTGGAGCAGTTCGCCCAGTTGCTCAAAACCCGTACGTCCGAGGAAGGCATGGCGCCGCTGACCGCCGATGCGGTGGCGCGCCTGGCGACTTACAGCGCGCGTCTGGCAGAACATCAGGGGCGTCTGTCGGCGCGGATCGGCGATTTGTTCCAACTGGTCAGCGAGGCGGATTTCATTCGTGACCTGGCGGGTGACGACATGACCGACGCCGGGCACATCGAGCGTGCGCTCAAGGCCAAGGCGACCCGCACCGGGCGCGTTTCGGCACGGATTCTCGATGACATGTTGGCGGGGATCATTCTGATCGACACCGATGGCGCAGCTGTCGGCAAGTGCAACGGACTGACGGTGCTGGAAGTCGGTGATTCGGCCTTCGGGATACCGGCGCGGATTTCCGCCACGGTTTATCCAGGTGGTAGCGGCATCGTCGACATCGAGCGCGAGGTCAACCTCGGCCAGCCGATCCACTCCAAAGGCGTGATGATCCTCACCGGGTATCTGGGCAGCCGTTATGCCCAGGAATTCCCGCTGGCGATTTCCGCGAGCATCGCCCTGGAGCAGTCCTACGGTTATGTCGACGGCGACAGCGCTTCTCTGGGCGAGGCATGCACGCTGATCTCGGCCTTGTCGAAAACCCCGCTCAAGCAGTGCTTTGCGATTACCGGTTCGATCAACCAGTTCGGTGAAGTACAGGCGGTGGGTGGGGTCAACGAGAAGATCGAAGGTTTCTTCCGACTTTGCGAAGCCCGCGGTTTGACGGGCGAGCAAGGGGCGATCATCCCTCAGGCTAACGTCGCCACGCTGATGCTCGACGAGAAGGTGCTGGCGGCGGTACGCGCGGGGCAGTTCCATGTCTATGCGGTGCGCCAGGCCGACGAGGCCTTGAGCCTGTTGGTCGGCGAGCCGGCTGGTGAGCCGAATGAGGACGGCCAGTTCCCTGAGGGTAGCGTCAACGCGCGGGTGGTGGAACGCTTGCGGGTGATCGCGGAAATGATCAGCGACGAAGACCTCAAGGAGGCCGAAAAGGAGTTGGCGCAGGAAGCAATGCTGGAAATCAAACCGGCCTGACGCAACCCCCATGTGGGAGCGGGCTCGCTCCCACAGGGTTTGTATTCAATGCAAAAAAAAGCGCCGTCAAAATGGCGTCAATATTCACACGGTGACCACTCGGCGCCTTCTGGTCTCGGTTCGCGTGCGGGCCGAACTTTTCTTCTATTCTCTGCTCAAGGATATCGACAGTTATCACTGGATCGAGACAGCCTTCCCGTGGAGGCTGAATACCGGATCTACCGAGGGTCGCCGCCATGTCGCGCAACCTCTGTCTCACCCGTCAATGCCTGGGTCTTGTGACCCGTATCGAATGTGCCATCCGCCCATTGGCGGGGGATACGGGCATGTGGACCTTGCTTTTTGCCGCCGGAATGGCCGGCGAACAACCTTCAGCCATCAAGGCCCAAGGGCCGTTCCGTGGGCCGGTCGTGGCTGAATCGATCCTCGACACCATCGTTGAAAGTCTGACCCTGCATGGCTACGAGCTGGCCGATGACCCGCAAATCTGGTGCCTGCATCTACAAGCCCAATTGCGAGAGATCAACGGTGGTCGTTACCGCAACCTTGGCGGCCCCGAATTTCGGCCCGAGCACTGAACAGGCTATTGATCAAGATTGCCTGACTCAGCCTTGTCGAGTTTGACCTCGAAACCGTATTGCACGGTGGTGAGGTTGGTTCGCTGATAAGTTTCCAGACGTGTGGGCTGGCCATAGAAGTAATGCACAGCGAATAGCGCCGGGCCTTGCGCGCTCGCGTCGTGGCTGACTGAAAGAATCTCCTTCAGATAGTTGCCACTGTCGTCCTTGGCGAAAAAACGCCAGTCCTGGGCCGCAAACAGCTTCAAATCCACCACCAACGCATTCCCTTTGAGCTCCAGGCCTTTGGGCAATTGGCGGGCGTCGTACGATTGCTGGTCGACAGTCGCCAGGAACAGCGGCATTGAGCCCACTGCATAGGCCGGTGTTTCTGCAAACAGATTCAGGTCATAGGTAATGTTGCTGCGTAGCGGGTCGATCTGGTAGGCCTCTGGTGGCAACTCGATCGGCCCATCGCGCTGGCCTTTGCTGTCTTGGGTAAAGAACGTCACCGGGCTTTCGCCGGGATTGAAAGAGGTGCCGAGCAGTTCGTCATTGAAGCTTCTGGGGTGATAGAACTCGATGCGCGCGGCGCTAGGGTCATCGACCGACTGGCTGATGCTGATGCTCTTTTTCAGTTGTTCCTCGCTCAGCGTTGCGCCCTTGAGCCAGGTCGCGGCCTGGTCGTCATACACCACCACCACCGGCAAGGTCAGTGGCTGGAGGGTTTTTTCCGTGGTGTGCGGGTCGAAGCGGCGTACCGGCAAGTCCAGGTCCTTGTGGGTCACCGTGACCGTCGAGAAGTCCAGCAGGCTGACTTCGAGGGTCTCGATCGGCCCATTGAAGTACACCTTGGTGTAATGCCGGGTTTGTTGCTTTTCAAATGCACGCTGATCGTCATCAAGCTGTTTTTCGAACGCTTCACTCCAGGCTTTCTGCTGTTGCATTTGCGCCAGTTGTTTTTGATAGAACGCAATTTGCGCGGCGGTTTCGTTGATTGCGCCAGAGCGAGAGAGGAATTGCCCGGTGGCGTCCCTGGCCTGGACGATCAGCGGGTTGAGCGATGTATCGCGGACCTCGGGGGGCAGTGGTGCGCTGTTACTGAATTCGATTTCGGCATGGTTTTTTTCAAGCTTCAGCAGGGTGACACTGAGATTGTCGTTGGTGCGAGTCTGTCCGATGTCCTTTTTCGTCAGGTCGAAGCTGTAGAGCCGGCGCGGGGCGATGACTTCCACCTTGCCTTGCAGGCTCACCGGTTGTGGTTGGCTCTGCTTGTCCACATCCAGGCCTTCGATGAAGGGGTAAGTCACTGTCAAATCATCGGGGTTGGTCAGGTTGGAGCTCGACGGGCTCAGTTGAATGCCGGGATCGGTTTCCGACCATTCCGGCTGAAACGCGATGACGCGCTTGTTGCTCAGGGTCACCGATTGCCATTCCAGGCCATGAGGAAACAGAAACGCGCCTGGAGTGTTGAAGTTGAAGGGAAATACCGGTTGCAGGTCGGTCAGGTAGTCCGAGCTGGACTCCTTGTGCAGCACGAACAGGCCGTTGATGTAGGTGTCGACCAGCGCTTGGGGCGTGGGGTAGTGCTTGAGCATGGCGAGGGCGTCTTCGCCGTATTCGGTCACCACCGGTTTGCTGTCGAGCTTGAGTTGCGCGCGCTCGAGCAATAACAATGAACCACCGAGCTCGGCCACGGCATTCTTGAGTTTCGGATCCTCGATCGCCTCCAGGGACTGTTCGAACTGCGCGGTCTTTTCTTCGAGGCTGACCTGGCGTTTCTCATCGCTGGGTGAACAACCACCAAGCAGCAATGCGAGGCAAAGTCCGGCGCTCGTTAAAGGCAATCGCACATCCATTCCAGTCTTCCCGCCCGACGTCGCTGACCTGTCAATGATCTGGACACTAGCAGAAAAACTTTGTCACACACACGCAGGTTGCGGATTTTCCGGCGGTTTCTGGGTGTAACAGGTGGCTGTTATACTCGCCGCCATTTCCAGCCCCTTGTGTGAGATTCAATGGAACGCTTTATCGAAAATGCAATGTACGCCTCCCGCTGGTTACTGGCGCCGATCTATTTCGGTTTGTCCCTGGGCTTGCTGGCGTTGGCACTGAAATTCTTCCAGGAAGTCTTCCACGTCATTCCTAACGTGTTCTCGATGGCCGAGTCGGATCTGATTCTGGTCCTGCTGTCGCTGATCGACATGGCGCTGGTGGGCGGCTTGCTGGTGATGGTGATGATCTCCGGGTATGAGAACTTCGTTTCTCAACTGGATATCGACGACAGCAAGGAAAAGCTCAACTGGCTAGGCACCATGGATTCGTCTTCGTTGAAGATGAAGGTCGCGGCTTCCATCGTGGCGATTTCGTCCATCCACCTGCTGCGGATCTTCATGGACGCCAAGAACGTCGATCCCGAGCATTTGAAGTGGTACGTGGTCATTCACATGACCTTCGTGGTGTCGGCGTTTGCCATGGGCTATCTGGACAAGCTGACCAAGCACTGATCTGCACAATCCTTTGTAGGAGCGAGGCTTGCCCGTGAAGAGGCCGTGTCAGTCGATATAAGTGTTGCCTGTTACGCCGCCTTCGCGGGCAAGTCGGATCGCCGCACCGCTCGCTCCTACAAGAAGCGGTGTGAAACAGACGGGCGGTGTCGCTTGTAGCTTGTACTTTGGCCCGTCGAGGCATATCCATGTAGAGATCCTGGCTCGCCACAGCGTGAGGTGCGCTTATGACTCTGCAAGAATTGAATGCGTATGCCATCGCCGGAAAGATCGATGAGCTGAACCTGATCTCGATGGAAGGCGTGTTCTACGTGCTGGAATCTCGGATGCATGGCGCGGCGTATCCATTGCTCGATGCCCATGGCGAGATATTGCAGCTGCGCTCGGTCGAGCATGCGCGTGAAGTGCTTCACGCCTGTCCCAAGTCATTCAACGTTGTACATACCCCGGCTCATGACGAAATGTGCGGTGCCAGCGCCGAGGAAAGCCCGAAAGTACCGAGCACCTTCCGTTCTGTGTAACAGCGCTGACACCGCTCATCAACGTGACGGCATCTGTGCTAGTCTGCTCGCCCTTTTGATTCCGGGCGCTCCGGGATGCGCTGTGTACGCACGGCAAGTTCCAGGGCCGTCCGCACAGCGGAGCAGTGTCATGTCCGAAGTAAATCTGTCCACCGACGAAACCCGCGTCAGCTACGGCATCGGCCGTCAGCTGGGCGACCAGTTGCGTGACAACCCGCCACCGGGTGTGAGCCTGGACGCGATCCTGGCTGGCCTGACTGACGCGTTCGCCGGCAAGCCAAGCCGTGTGGGTCAGGAAGAAATGTCCGCCAGCTTCAAGGTGATTCGCGAAATCATGCAAGCCGAAGCTGCAGCCAAGGCTGAAGCCGCTGCTGGCGAAGGTCTGGCTTTCCTGGCTGAAAACGCCAAGCGCGAAGGCATCACCACCCTGGCTTCCGGCCTGCAATTCGAAGTACTGACCCAAGGCGAAGGCGCCAAGCCGACCCGTGAAGATCAAGTGCGCACTCACTACCACGGCACCCTGATCGACGGCACTGTGTTCGACAGCTCCTACGATCGTGGTCAGCCTGCAGAATTCCCGGTTGGCGGCGTCATCGCTGGCTGGACCGAAGCCCTGCAACTGATGAACGCCGGCAGCAAATGGCGTCTGTACGTGCCGAGCGAACTGGCTTACGGCGCTCAAGGCGTTGGCAGCATTCCGCCGCACAGCGTACTGGTATTCGACGTCGAACTGCTCGACGTTCTGTAATCCTGTAATCCCGTAATCCCGTAATCCTGTAATCCTGTAATCCTGTAGGAGCGAGGCTTGCCCGCGAGGGCATCAACTCGGTTTCAAGCTCAAATCGAGTTGCCTGTTTCGCGAGCAAGCTTCGCTCCTACAGAGATTTACAGTGTTACTCATATCTCGATCTTGTTATGCAGCTCATTCGTCGGGCGCAACGCCCGGGCATAGCAGAACAGAAACAGATTACGCACCAGTTCCTTGAGTACCACCGGCTCACTGGAACTCAGGCCGTTGACGTCCAGATCACCCTGATCCTGCAGCTCGTTCAAGGCTTCTTCTTCAAGCACCGCACAGACTTCCCCGGTTTCCCGATGCAGGATCCTGAGGTAAGGATGTGGTCGGTCCAGCCAGGCATCGATCAAATAAGTCATGGGTCTCATCTCCATTGATTGGTTTCAATGAGAATAATTCTTATTCATCAAATAGCAAGGGCCTATTGGCAGTTTGTATTTTTTTATGGGTAAAGATTGCGTAAGGTCAAAACGGCTGGCGTTTGGCTATTGCGAGGAAAGATTGGGCGAAGCGGGGGAGAGCGGAGCACCATCCCGCGCCGGGCGCGGGATGGAATACAGCAAGTTCAGACTTTTCTGACGAACTCGGATTTGAGCTTCATCGGGCCGATGCCGTCGATCTTGCAGTCGATGTCGTGGTCGCCATCGCACAGGCGGATGTTCTTGACCTTGGTGCCGACCTTGACCACCAGCGACGTGCCTTTGACCTTGAGGTCCTTGATCACGGTGATGGTGTCACCGTCCTGCAGGACATTGCCGACCGAATCCTTTTTCACGGTGTCATCGGACGCCACTTCGGCTTCACCACTGGCGGACCATTCGTGGGCGCACTCCGGGCAGATCAGCTGCGCGCCGTCTTCATAGGTGTATTCGGAATTGCATTTCGGGCAGGGTGGCAACGTGCTCACTAAGGCTCCTTGGATTCAGGATGGCTAAAAAGCGCACATTATATAGGGTTTTTAGGGGAGGGGGGTGAAGCGATTATCCTGTGGGAGCGGGCCCGCTCCCACAAGGGATGGTGGTTGTCAGTGCGTGCGGGCTACCGCAAACTCACTCAATTCCACCAACGCATCGCGGTATTCGCTGGCGGGCAGGGCGTCGAGGCACTTGATCGCACGGGCCACGTAGTCGCGGGCCAGTTGCGCGGTGTAATCCAGTGAGCCGGAAGCTTCGACGGCTTCGCGAATGCTTTCCAGATCTTCGATGCCACCTTTCTGGATCGCCTGACGAACCAGTGCGGCCTGCTCCGGAGTGCCTTCGCGCATGGTGTAGATCAGTGGCAGAGTCGGTTTACCTTCGGCCAGATCGTCACCGACGTTCTTGCCCAGGGTTTCGGCGTCGCCACGGTAGTCCAGCAGGTCGTCGACCAATTGGAAGGCCACGCCCAGGTGATCGCCGAAGGTACGCAGCGCTTCGCTCTGTTCCGGCGAGGCACCGGCCAGGGCCGCGGCACTGTGGGTCGAGGCTTCGAAGAGCATCGCGGTTTTGCCGCGGATGACTTCCATGTAGGTTTCTTCGGTGGTGCTGGCGTCGCGAACCTTCGACAGTTGCAACACTTCGCCTTCAGCGATGATGCGCGTGGCTTGCGAAAGGATTTTCATCACCGGCATGGAGCCCAGTTCGACCATCATTTCGAAGGAGCGCGAATACAGGAAATCGCCCACCAGCACGCTCGGCGCGTTGCCCCACATGGCGTTGGCGGTCGAGCGGCCACGGCGCATGCCGGACATGTCGACGACGTCGTCATGCAGCAGGGTGGCGGTGTGCAGGAACTCGATGGTCGCGGCCAGCAGACGCAGGTCATCGCCTTCGCGGCCCAGTGCCTTGCCACATAGCAGCACCAACAACGGGCGCAGGCGTTTACCGCCAGCCGAGGTAATGTAGTCGCCGATTTTCGATACCAGCGGCACTCGGGAAGTCAGCTGCTTCTTGATGATGCCGTCGACGGCGTTAAAATCGTCCGCCACCGCGCGGTAGAAAGCTTGGGGTTGCATCAGTGACAGTTGCTCCAGAAGGGTTGCGCGGCATGCTAGGACCCACGTCGGCGGGTGTCAAGGCGCGATGGACGGCCACTTGCAACGCCCAGGCAGCTTGCGTACAATCGCGCACCCTGAACTTCCTGGGCAGCACCTGCCTTACGCAATTGCAAGCGGGCCTTCCAGCCCCATGCAGCCATGCCAGCCAATACCTCTTCTTATAAAGAGCTGGGTGAGCAGGATTATCGGAGAAATACCATGTCTTATGCAGTAATCGTTACTGGTGGCAAGCAATACAAGGTCGCCCCAGGTGAATACCTGAAGATCGAAAAACTGGAAATCGCTACCGGCGAATCCGTGACTTTTGATCGCGTTCTGTTGGTTGCCAATGGCGACGACGTGAATATCGGCGCTCCAGTTGTTCCTGGCGCTACCGTTGTGGCTGAAGTGATCTCCCAAGGTCGTCACGATAAAGTCCGCATCATCAAGTTCCGTCGCCGTAAGCACCACATGAAGCGTATGGGCCACCGCCAGTGGTACACCGAGATCAAAATCACCGGTATTCAGGCTTAATTTCAGCCTAATTCCTCACTAGGAGAATTGAACTCATGGCACACAAAAAAGCTGGTGGTAGTACCCGTAACGGTCGCGACTCAGAAGCCAAACGCCTTGGCGTGAAGATGTATGGCGGCCAGGTTATCATTCCGGGCAACATCATCGTGCGTCAGCGCGGCACCCAATTCCACGCTGGCTACGGCGTTGGCATGGGCAAGGATCACACTCTGTTCGCTAAAATCGACGGCGTGATCAAGTTCGAAGTAAAAGGCGCCTTCGGTCGTCGTTACGTGAGCATTGTCCCGAAGACTGACGTCGTCGCGGCATAATTACGTAGTTGCTGGAAAAGCCCTGTCTTGCGACGGGGCTTTTTCGTTTGTGGGGTGAGTCTCTTGCAAAGCTGTTTGTGATGGGCTCCAGCGCTGTATTGGCGGTCGTTGATTGAGGTCGCTGCGCTCATTTTTGCAAGAGTCTTATGTCTTGGTTGTTTTTCGGCTCGTCCGTATGGCGAGAGGCGTTTTGTTATGAAGTTTGTTGATGAAGTATCGATTCGAGTAAAGGCTGGCGACGGTGGTAACGGTTGCATGAGTTTCCGTCGGGAAAAATTCATCGAGAACGGCGGCCCGAACGGCGGTGACGGTGGTGATGGCGGCTCGGTCTTCATGATCGCCGACGAAAACCTGAACACCCTGGTGGACTACCGTTACACCCGGCACTTCGATGCCGAGCGCGGCTCCAACGGTGGCAGCACCGACTGCACCGGCAAGAAAGGTGAAGATCTGGTCCTGCGGGTGCCGGTCGGTACCACGGTAATCGATTCTGCCACCCAGGAAGTCATCGGCGACCTGACCAAGGCCGGTCAGCGTCTGCTCGTGGTTCAGGGCGGTTGGCACGGTCTGGGTAACACTCGTTTCAAATCCAGTACCAACCGCGCGCCGCGCCAGACCACGCCGGGTAAGCCGGGTGAGCAGCGTGACCTGAAGCTGGAAATGAAGGTGTTGGCGGACGTCGGCCTGCTCGGTTTGCCGAATGCCGGCAAAAGTACCTTCATTCGCTCGGTATCGGCCGCCAAGCCGAAAGTCGCCGACTACCCGTTCACCACGCTGGTGCCGAACCTGGGTGTGGTCAGCGTCGATCGCTGGAAGAGCTTCGTGGTCGCGGATATTCCGGGTCTGATCGAAGGCGCTTCCGACGGCGCGGGCCTGGGGATTCGTTTCCTCAAGCATTTGTCGCGTACCCGTCTGCTGCTGCATCTCGTGGACATGGCGCCGCTGGATGACGCCAGCGCCCCGGATGCTGCTGAGGTGATCGTTAGCGAGCTGACCAAGTTCAGCCCGTCCCTGGCGGAGCGTGATCGTTGGTTGGTGCTGAACAAGTGCGACCAGATCCTTGAGGAAGAGCACGATGCTCGCGTCAAGGAAATCGTTGATCGCCTGGAGTGGACTGGTCCGGTCTATGTGATCTCGGCCATCTCCAAGTTGGGCACCGAGCGTCTGTGCCGCGACATCATGCGTTACATGGAAGATCGTGCCGATCGCCTGGCTAACGACCCGGCCTACAAAGAAGAGTTGGCCGACCTCGATCAGCGCATCGAAGACGAGGCCCGTGCTCAGTTGCAGGCGCTGGACGATCAGCGTGCCCTGCGTCGCAGTGGCGTGAAGTCGGTCCATGACATCGGCGATGATGATTGGGATGAAGAAGATGTGGATGACGAAGACGGTCCGGAAATCATTTACGTGCGTGACTGATTCGTTGCGATAAACTTAAGCGCCGCTCACCAGAGCGGCGTTTTAGTATCTGGAAATCGGTAGTCACGAATAACGTTACGGGCAGCGCTGGGTCGTGCTGTCCTCAAGCTAAGGTTGAAGATGATGCGGAGCAAGGTGACAGGTGCGCAGCGTTGGGTCGTGAAGATCGGCAGCGCTTTGCTGACGGCGGACGGCAAGGGCCTGGATCGCGCGGCAATGGGTGTCTGGGTCGAGCAGATGGTTGCTCTGCACGAGGCGGGCGTTGAGCTGGTGCTGGTGTCCTCCGGGGCGGTGGCGGCAGGCATGAGCCGTCTGGGCTGGACTGTACGACCCAGTGCGATGCACGAGTTGCAGGCGGCTGCCGCCATCGGCCAGATGGGGTTGGTGCAGGCCTGGGAGTCGAGCTTCGCCGAGCATGGTCGGCATACCGCGCAGATTCTCCTGACTCACGATGATTTGTCCGACCGCAAGCGCTACCTGAATGCTCGCAGTACCCTGCGTGCGCTGGTCGAGCTCAAGGTGATCCCGGTGATCAACGAGAACGACACTGTGGTCACTGACGAAATCCGTTTCGGCGATAACGACACGCTGGCAGCGCTGGTGGCGAATCTGGTCGAAGCCGATTTGCTGGTGATCCTCACTGATCGCGACGGCATGTTCGATGCTGATCCGCGCAACAATCCCGACGCCAAGCTGATTTACGAAGCGCGTGCCGATGATCCGGCGCTGGATGCGGTCGCGGGTGGCACTGGCGGTGCGCTGGGTCGCGGCGGCATGCAGACCAAATTGCGTGCTGCGCGTCTGGCGGCGCGTTCCGGTGCGCACACCATCATCGTGGGTGGGCGCCTGGAGCGGGTGCTGGATCGTCTCAAGGCTGGCGAGCGCATCGGCACCTTGCTGTCGCCTGAGCGCGGCATGCTGGCGGCACGTAAGCAGTGGCTGGCCGGGCATCTGCAAACCCGCGGCACGCTAGTGCTGGATGCGGGGGCAGTGACGGCGTTGTCCCAGGGCAACAAAAGTTTGCTGCCGGTGGGTGTCAAGCTGGTCCAGGGCAGTTTTCGTCGTGGCGAAATGGTGGTCTGCGTGGCGCCGGACGGTCGTGAAATTGCCCGTGGCCTGGCTAACTACAGCGCTCTGGAGGCACAAAAAATCATCGGTCAGTCGTCTGAGGCGATTGTCGGTCTGTTGGGGTATATGGCGGAGCCGGAACTGGTTCACCGCGATAACCTGATTCTGGTCTGAAGGAATACCTTAATGCGTGTGGCAAAAGGATTATTGGGTTTGTTGTTGGCGGTGCCGCTTCTGGCTTCGGCCGAGGAGGTTGGCCAAGTGTCGACGGTGTTCAAGTTTGTCGGCCCGAACGACCGTATCGTTGTCGAGGCGTTTGATGATCCGAAAGTGGATGGCGTGACCTGCTACCTGTCGCGCGCCAAGACGGGTGGCGTGAAAGGTGGTCTGGGGTTGGCTGAGGATCGCGCTGAAGCGTCTATTGCCTGCCGTCAGGTCGGGCCGATCAACTTCAAAGGTGAGCTCAAGGATGGCGAGGAGGTGTTCAAGGAGCGCACCTCGCTGGTGTTCAAGACCATGCAGGTGGTGCGATTCCTCGACAAGAAGCGCAATACGCTGGTGTATCTGGTCTACAGCGATCGTTTGATCGAAGGCAGTCCGCAGAATGCAGTGACGGCAATTCCGATTCTGCCGTGGGCGCACGCTCAATAAGTTAACGCAGGTCCAAATGTGGGAGCGGGCTTGCTCGCGAAAGCGGTGTATCAGGCAGTATTGATGTCGACTGACACTCCTTCTTCGTGAGCAAGCCCGCTCCCACATTTTTTTGCGATGTATTTGATGAATCGCAGGCAATAAAAAACCGACCCTGAGGTCGGTTTTTTAACGAGCGCGTCGCTTAGGCAGCAGCGGCAACGTTCAGGGCCTTGACGTGGCCATTCAGGCGGCTCTTATGGCGAGCAGCTTTGTTCTTGTGGATGATGCCTTTATCGGCCATACGGTCGATAACTGGCACAGCCAGAACGTAAGCAGCTTGAGCTTTTGCAGCGTCTTTTGCGTCGATGGCTTTAACTACATTCTTGATGTAGGTACGAACCATGGAACGCAGGCTGGCGTTGTGGCTGCGACGCTTCTCAGCCTGTTTTGCACGTTTTTTGGCGGAAGGTGTGTTGGCCACCGTCGAGCTCCTCGAAAGACTTTTTAGGAAATAGCAAACAAAATAGGCCGCGAATCATGCCGATGAGTTGATGTCTTGTCAAGGGCGGTTGAGACGATCCGCTAAGTGGCAGGTATGGAGCGCCGGGATATTTCTTTCCGGCGTGCGACCTGTAAACTCGCGAGCTTTGGCTCTGTGCTGTTGCGGCGCGGAGTATCGCATAAGTGGGCGCGTTGTTCGCCTGCTGTTTATCGACAGGCAAAAACTCTTTCAATGAATCTGCTCAAATCGTTGGCCGCTGTCAGCTCTATCACGATGCTTTCCCGGGTATTGGGGTTTGTGCGTGACACCCTTATCGCTCGTGCATTTGGTGCGGGAATGGCGACCGACGCCTTCTTTATCGCCTTCAAACTGCCCAATCTGCTGCGGCGGATCTTCGCCGAAGGGGCGTTTTCCCAGGCCTTCGTGCCGATTCTTGCCGAATACAAAAGCCAGAAGGGCGAGGAGGCGACGCGAACCTTCATTGCCTACGTCTCGGGCCTGCTGACGCTGGTGCTGGCGCTGGTCACTGCGTTGGGCATGCTCGCTGCGCCCTGGGTCATCTGGGCCACGGCACCGGGTTTCGTCACTACCCCGGAAAAATTCGAGCTGACCGCCGATCTGCTACGGGTCACTTTTCCTTATATATTGCTGATCTCCCTGTCTTCATTGGCTGGAGCGATCCTCAACACCTGGAACCGCTTCTCGGTGCCGGCCTTCGTGCCGACCCTGCTCAATGTCAGCATGATCATCTTTTCGGTGTTCCTGACACCTTACTTCGATCCTCCCGTGATGGCGCTAGGCTGGGCCGTTCTGGTGGGCGGCCTGGCGCAATTGCTGTTTCAGCTGCCGTACCTGAAAAAAATCGGCATGCTGGTGCTGCCGCGCCTGAGCCTGCGCGATAGTGGCGTCTGGCGGGTCATGAAACAGATGCTGCCAGCGATCATTGGCGTTTCGGTGAGTCAGATTTCGCTGATCATCAACACCATTTTCGCCTCGTTCCTGGTGGCCGGCTCCGTGTCCTGGATGTATTACGCCGACCGTTTGATGGAATTGCCATCCGGCGTGCTGGGTGTGGCACTGGGCACGATTCTGCTGCCGACACTGGCCAAGACGTACGCCAGCCAGGACCGCCACGAATACTCGCGGATCCTCGATTGGGGGCTGCGCCTGTGCTTCATGCTGGTGTTGCCGTGCGCCCTGGCGCTGGGGATTCTGGCTGAGCCGCTGACGGCTTCGCTGTTCCAGTACGGTCAGTTCAGCGCTTTCGATGCGGCGATGACCCAGCGTGCGTTGATTGCTTATTCCGTCGGCTTGCTGGGGATTATCGTGATCAAAGTGCTGGCGCCGGGCTTTTATGCGCAACAAAACATCCGGACTCCGGTAAAAATCGCGATTTTCACCCTGATCGTCACCCAGCTGTTCAACCTGGTGCTGATCGGTCCGCTGGCTCACGCCGGTCTGGCCCTGGCCATTAGCGCGGGTGCCTGCATCAATGCCGGGCTGTTGTTCTATCAACTTCGCAAGCAGCAGATGTATCAGCCGCAACCGGGCTGGGCGAAGTTCGGGCTCAAACTGTTGGTGGCGGTCGCGGTGATGTCCGCGGTATTGCTGGGGGTGATGCACTTTATGCCGGCTTGGGGGCAGGGGCATATGCTTGAGCGCTTGTTGCGTCTGGGCGCATTGGTGATCGCCGGCGTGGTGGCGTATTTCGGCATGTTGCTGTTGATGGGCTTTCGTTTGCGCGACTTCAATCGCAAGGCATTGAGCTGAGGCTTTGGTCTCGATAAACACGGGCGGGCCGACGGTTTTGTCGGCTCGATCACTTTGGGTTACGGTGTTGCCTGTCGTCGGCCGCCGGGTGTGGTTATAATCGACCACTTTATGAGCAAGAAGCGCGTTATGCAGCTGGTTCGAGGCCTCCACAACCTGCGCCCCCAGCATCGGGGCTGTGTCGCCACTATTGGCAACTTTGACGGTGTTCACCGTGGTCACCAGGCTATCCTGGCCCGGCTGCGTGAGCGTGCGCTCGAGTTGGGCGTGCCCAGCTGCGTGGTGATTTTCGAGCCGCAACCGCGAGAGTTTTTCGCCCCGGACACCGCCCCGGCCCGTCTGGCCCGCCTGCGGGACAAACTGCAGCTGCTGGCCGAAGAAGGTGTCGACCGGGTGCTGTGCCTGGCTTTCAATCAGCGCCTGAGCAAACTCAGTGCCAGCGAATTCGTCGATACCATTCTGGTGGATGGCCTCGGTGTGCAGCATCTGGAAGTCGGTGACGATTTCCGCTTCGGCTGTGACCGGCTAGGGGATTTCGATTTCCTGCAACAGGCCGGCGTCCTTCAGGGGTTTACCGTCGAAGCGGCGCAGACCGTCGAGCTGGACGGCATTCGTGTCAGCAGCACTCAGGTGCGTAATGCCCTGGCCGCTGCCGATTTCGCCTTGGCCGAGCGGTTGCTCGGTCACCCGTTCCGGATTGCCGGGCGGGTCCTGCACGGTCAGAAGCTGGCGCGTCAGCTGGGCACGCCCACGGCCAACGTGCAGCTCAAACGTCGTCGTGTGCCGCTGAGCGGGGTTTACCTGGTCAACGTCGACATCGACGGCAAGACCTGGCTAGGCGTCGCCAATATCGGCGTGCGGCCAACGGTCGAAGGGGATGGCAAAGCCCACCTCGAAGTGCATCTTTTAGATTTTGCCGGCGATCTGTATGACCGGCGTTTGACGGTGGTTTTCCACCACAAGCTGCGTGAAGAGCAGCGTTTCGCCTCTCTGGAGGCGCTTAAGACGGCGATCAATGCGGATATCGCCGCCGCCCGTGCCCTGTCGCACCTAGCGCCAATCGCTAATGAAGAGCCTTAAATGACCGACTATAAAGCCACGCTAAACCTTCCGGACACCGCCTTCCCAATGAAGGCCGGCCTGCCTCAGCGCGAACCGCAGATTCTGCAGCGCTGGGACAGCATTGGCCTGTACGGTAAGTTGCGCGAGATTGGCAAGGATCGTCCGAAGTTCGTACTTCACGACGGTCCTCCGTACGCCAACGGCACGATTCACATCGGTCATGCGCTGAACAAGATTCTCAAGGACATGATTATCCGCTCGAAAACCCTGTCGGGTTTCGACGCGCCGTATGTTCCGGGCTGGGACTGCCACGGTCTGCCGATCGAGCACAAAGTCGAAGTGACCCACGGCAAGAACCTGGGTGCGGACAAGACCCGCGAACTGTGCCGTGCCTACGCCACCGAGCAGATCGAAGGCCAGAAGTCCGAATTCATCCGTCTGGGCGTGTTGGGCGACTTCGCCAACCCATACAAGACCATGGACTTCAAAAACGAGGCCGGTGAAATTCGCGCCCTGGCGGAAATCGTCAAGGGTGGCTTCGTGTTCAAGGGCCTGAAGCCTGTGAACTGGTGCTTTGACTGCGGTTCGGCCCTGGCTGAAGCGGAAGTCGAGTACGAGAACAAGAAATCCGCGACCATCGACGTGGCCTTCCCGATTGCCGACGAAGCCAAGCTGGCCGCCGCGTTCGGTCTGTCGTCGCTGGGCAAACCGGCCTCGATCGTGATCTGGACCACCACCCCGTGGACCATCCCGGCCAACCAGGCGTTGAACGTTCACCCGGAATTCAACTACGCCCTGGTCGACGTCGGCGATAAACTGCTGATGCTGGCTGAAGAGCTGGTCGAGTCCTGCCTGGCCCGTTACAGCCTGGAAGGTTCGGTAATCGCCACCACCACCGGTAAAGAACTGGAACTGATCAACTTCCGTCACCCGTTCTACGATCGCCTGTCGCCGGTTTACCTGGCTGACTACGTCGAACTGGGCGCCGGCACCGGCGTGGTTCACTCCTCGCCAGCCTACGGCGTAGACGACTTCGTGACCTGCAAGAAATACGGCATGGTCAACGATGACATCATCAATCCGGTACAAAGCAACGGCGTTTACGTACCGTCGCTGGAGTTCTTTGGCGGCCAGTTCATCTGGAAAGCCAACCCGGCCATCGTCGACAAACTGACCGAAGTCGGTGCGCTGCTGCACACCACCATCATCGAACACAGCTACATGCACTGCTGGCGTCACAAGACCCCGCTGATCTACCGCGCCACCGCGCAGTGGTTCATCGGCATGGACAAAGAGCCTGTCAGCGGCGACACCCTGCGCAAGCGGGCGATCAAAGCCATCGAAGACACCAAGTTCGTTCCGGCCTGGGGCCAGGCGCGCCTGCACTCGATGATCGCCAATCGTCCGGACTGGTGTATCTCCCGTCAGCGCAACTGGGGCGTGCCGATCCCGTTCTTCCTGAACAAGGAAAGCGGCGAACTGCACCCACGTACCGCCGAGCTGATGGAAGAAGTCGCTAAGCGTGTCGAAGTCGAAGGCATCGAAGCCTGGTTCAAGATGGATGCTGCCGAGTTGCTCGGTGACGAAGCGCCGCAGTACGACAAGATCAGCGACACCCTGGACGTCTGGTTCGATTCGGGCACCACGCACTGGCACGTCCTGCGCGGCTCGCACGCGATGGGCCACGAGACCGGTCCACGTGCCGACCTGTACCTGGAAGGTTCGGACCAACACCGCGGCTGGTTCCACTCGTCGTTGCTGACCGGTTGCGCCATCGACGACCACGCCCCGTACCGCGAGCTGCTGACCCACGGTTTCACCGTTGACGAGTCCGGTCGCAAAATGTCCAAGTCTTTGGGCAACGTAATCGCGCCGCAGAAGGTCAACGACACTCTGGGCGCCGATATCATGCGTCTGTGGGTCGCTTCTACCGACTATTCGGGTGAAATGGCGGTTTCCGAGCAGATCCTGCAACGCAGTGCGGACGCCTACCGGCGCATCCGTAACACCGCGCGCTTCTTGCTTTCCAACCTGACCGGTTTCAACCCGGCCACCGACATCCTGCCGGCCGAAGAAATGCTGGCGCTGGACCGTTGGGCGGTGGATCGCACCCTGCTGCTGCAACGCGAGCTGCAAGAGCACTACGGCGAATACCGCTTCTGGAACGTCTACTCCAAGATCCACAACTTCTGCGTGCAGGAGCTGGGCGGTTTCTACCTCGACATCATCAAGGACCGTCAGTACACCACTGGCGCCAACAGCAAGGCCCGTCGTTCGGCGCAAACCGCGCTGTACCACATCAGCGAGGCGCTGGTGCGCTGGATCGCGCCGATCCTCGCGTTCACCGCTGACGAACTGTGGGAATACCTGCCGGGCGAGCGTAACGAGTCTGTAATGCTCAACACTTGGTACGAAGGCCTGACCGAACTGCCGGAGAACGTCGAGCTGGGCCGCGCCTACTGGGAGCGGATCATGGCGGTGAAGGTTGCAGTCAACAAGGAAATGGAAATCCAGCGCGCAGCCAAGGCTGTCGGTGGCAATCTGCAAGCCGAAGTAACGCTGTTCGCCGAAGAAGCGCTGAGCGCCGACCTGGCCAGGCTGAGCAACGAGCTGCGCTTCGTACTGATCACCTCGACCGCCACCGTTGCACCGTTCGTGCAGGCACCGGCCGACGCGGTGGTCACTGAAGTCGGCGGCCTGAAGCTCAAAGTGGTCAAGTCGAGCTTCGCCAAGTGCGCCCGTTGCTGGCACTGCCGTGAAGATGTCGGTGTGAACCCGGAGCATCCGGAAATCTGCGGTCGTTGTGTCGACAACATCAGCGGCGCGGGCGAGGTTCGTCATTATGCCTAATGGCGTTGGCCGTTTCGGACGGCTGAGCTGGCTCTGGTTGAGTTTGCTGGTCCTGGTCATCGACCAGGCCAGCAAGTTTTACTTCGAAGGCTCGCTGAGCATGTACCAGCAAATCGTGGTGATCCCCGATTACTTTAGCTGGACCCTGGCCTACAACACTGGCGCGGCGTTCAGTTTCCTGGCCGACAGCTCCGGCTGGCAGCGTTGGTTGTTTGCCCTGATCGCGTTGGTGGTCAGTGCGGTGCTGGTGGTCTGGCTCAAGCGCCTGGGGCGCAACGAAACCTGGCTGGCGATCGCCTTGGCGCTGGTGCTGGGTGGCGCGCTGGGTAATCTGTACGACCGCATTGCCCTGGGCCATGTGATCGATTTCATTCTGGTGCATTGGCAGAATCGCTGGTATTTCCCGGCGTTCAACTTTGCCGACAGCGCCATTTCCGTCGGTGCCGTGATGCTCGCGCTGGATATGTTCAAAAGTAAGAAGACCGGAGAAACCGTTCATGACTGAACAGGTATTGGCTGAACAACGCATTGGCCAGAACACGGAAGTCACCTTGCACTTTGCATTGCGCCTGGAGAACGGCGACACCGTCGACAGCACCTTCGACAAAGCTCCGGCGACCTTCAAGGTCGGCGACGGCAACCTGTTGCCAGGCTTTGAAGCCGCGCTGTTCGGCTTCAAGGCCGGCGACAAGCGCAGCCTGACCGTCGAGCCGGAAAACGCCTTTGGTCAGCCTAACCCGCAAAATGTGCAGATCATCCCGCGCTCGCAGTTCCAGGACATGGAACTGTCGCCAGGATTGCTGGTGATCTTCAATGATGCGGCCAATACTGAGCTGCCCGGTGTGGTGAAGGAATTCGATGATGCGCAAGTGACCATCGACTTCAATCACCCGCTCGCCGGTAAAACCTTGACCTTTGACGTCGAGATCATCAACGTCAAAGCGCTGTAACTTGTGGGAGCGAGCCTGCTCGCGATGGCGTCATCACGTTCAACATCAATGTTGACTGACGCACCGCTTTCGCGAGCAGGCTCGCTCCCACAGTGGTTTTTTCACTGTTTTCGCTATTTTCTTGCGCGCAAGACACGAGGCACAGCATGCAAATCAAACTCGCCAACCCCCGTGGCTTCTGCGCCGGTGTGGACCGGGCGATCGAAATCGTCAACCGCGCCCTGGAAGTCTTCGGGCCGCCGATCTACGTGCGCCATGAAGTGGTCCACAACAAATTCGTCGTCGAAGACCTGCGCGCCCGAGGGGCGATCTTCGTCGAGGAACTGGATCAGGTGCCGGACGACGTGATCGTGATCTTCAGCGCCCACGGCGTTTCCCAGGCCGTGCGCACCGAAGCCGCTGGCCGTGGCCTGAAAGTATTTGACGCAACCTGCCCGCTGGTGACCAAAGTGCACATCGAAGTCGCGCGTTACAGTCGCGACGGCCGTGAATGCATCCTCATCGGCCATGCCGGTCATCCGGAAGTCGAAGGCACCATGGGCCAGTACGATGGCAGCAATGGTGGCGCGATCTATCTGGTCGAAGACGAGAAAGACGTCGCCGCGTTGCAGGTGCACAACCCTGAAAGACTGGCCTTCGTCACCCAGACCACCCTGTCCATGGACGATACCAGTCGCGTGATCGACGCCCTGCGCACTCGTTTTCCGGCGATCGGTGGTCCGCGCAAGGACGACATCTGCTACGCCACGCAAAACCGTCAGGACGCCGTCAAGCAACTGGCGGACGAATGCGACGTGGTGCTGGTGGTCGGCAGTCCGAACAGCTCCAACTCCAATCGTCTGCGTGAACTGGCCGAACGCATGGCCACTCCGGCCTATCTGATCGACGGCGCCGAAGACCTGCAAAAGAGCTGGTTCGACGGTGTCGAGCGTATTGGCATCACTGCCGGTGCCTCCGCTCCTGAAGTGCTGGTGCGTGGCGTGATCCAGCAATTGCAGGCCTGGGGCGCCACCGGGGCCGATGAACTGGCCGGTCGTGAGGAGAACATCACCTTCTCCATGCCTAAAGAGCTGCGCGTGCGTTCGCTGCTGTAACACTTTTCGTCTTTCGACACAGCGCCTGCTCAACCTTATCGGTGGCCAGGCGCACTCGACCGCTCGCCGCCAGCACTACCTGGAGCTGGCTGACCGGCTCGTGAGCCGAACAAATATGTAGCGTCCCTGCCTGAAACGCCCTTCCGGGCATCAGCGGTTGGCCCAGACTGCTGAAACGTACAAAACGCCTGACCGACCAATTGCCGACAATCGGCACCCGGCTGCTACTCGCGTGCTCAACCAGCAGTGGATTGCTGCTGTCCTCCGGGCCTTTGCCGCTGATATCCAGAATGATCCGCCAGCCCTGACTCCAGTCGCCGTTGATGCCGTGAATCACAACGCTCTGATTGCGAGTGATGGCAAGGGTTCTGGCATTGCGTATACCACTGGCTATCGATTGCGCCGCCCGCTCCCGGTGGTTCGATTCTGTCAGTGCGGCGAACGCTGGGCTGACCAGTTGCAGAACAATCCCGACAATCGTCAGTCCCATGAGCAGTTCGATCAGGCTGAAACCTTGCTGATGCATGTCATCTCCCTCCTGGAGTGCTGCGGCCCACGCGTTCCCTGCGCGAGTAATGGCAAAACAACCGTACATCTGCCGGTCGAATGTTCTAGCGTGTAGAAGCAGGTATAGCCGACGGCAACGGAGCGCACCGATGGATCATCGTACAAAAGGTTTCACGCTGATCGAGTTGCTGGTCACGCTCGCGGTGTTTCTGATCCTGATCACCCTGGCCGTTCCGGCGTTTACCCGTTCGGTGCAAAGCACCAAGGCCGACACCGAGATCGGCGACCTGCAGCGCGCGCTCAGCTACGCACGGCTTGAGGCGATCGACCGGGGCCTGACCACCCGGGTTCGCCCGACAGCCGGCGGCAATGTCTGGACCGGCGAGTTGACCGTTTATGACGGTACTGGCAATCCGGCCAATATATTGCGGGTTGTTCCAGCGCTGAGCAGTGGTGCAACTCTGACGCTAACCTCAGGAGTGACCGCCATCGATTTCAACAATCTGGGCGGTTTGTCGGCACCGTCTACGGCGGTCGTGATCAGTTATGTATTGGGGGCGCAAAGCCGGACGTTGAATGTGTGTTTGAACGGACGAATTCTATTGGGTGGAAGTTGCGGATGAGGGGATGGAGCAAGCGTGCACAGGAGGGCATGACGCTGATCGAGGTATTGGTCGCGTTGTTGGTTCTGGCTGTGGGGTTGTTGGGCGCAGCAGCGATTCAACTCAATGCGTTGAAGTACACCGACAGCTCGCGGATGACCAGCCAGGCGAGTTTTATCGCCTACGACATGATGGACCGCATTCGCGCCAACTCCGGCGCCGATTACACCGTCACGCCACCGACCTCGGGCAACCTGAGCGTGGCCCGGGATCAGGACCTTTACGATTTCACCACCAACATCGTCAATTTTGGCGGCGCCACAGCGACCGGTAGCATCACCCGCAACCAGCGGGTGTACACCATTACCATTACCTGGGACGACTCGCGGGCCGCCAATACCGCCGACTCGCGCCGCAGTTTCGTCGTTGTCAGCCGCGCCACCGTTGATCCGGCGACGACACCATGATCAGAGCCAGCAAAGGTTTCGGCCTGATCGAGTTACTGATCGCCCTGGCGTTGAGTCTGGTCGTGGTTCTTGGCGTGGCGCAGATCTTCATCGCAGCTAAAAATACCTACGTCAGTCAGAACACTGCCGCCGGCATGCAGGAAGATGCACGGTTCGTCCTGAGCAAAATGATTCAGGAAATCCGCATGGTTGGCATGTTCGGTTGCCTAGGCACGATTATCGACGACAGCTCGGCAGGGAGTTTCAATGCCAGTCAAATCACGCCGATCAGTTGGGACAATGCCAACCTCAAATTAACGCTTGTTACCGCCGATGTCGGCGGCAGTGGCGGTGCGCCAACCTGGACAGTAGTTTCGGACTGCCGCAACATCGCGACGGCCTACACCGGTGTAAGAACGCCGACGTCTGGGCAGTTGGCATTTCCGATCCGGCGATTGGTCTACAGCTTCAGCAACAACCAACTGCTGATGGGCTCTGGTACAGGTACGCCGACGCAGCAGGTGCTGGTGAACAATGTCAGTGAATTCAATGTGAGCTTCGGCCTCGCCAGCTCCGCCACGGATACGGCCGCCTCCAGCTACAGCAGCAACCCATCCGATCCGGCACGAATCCGAAGTGTGCGACTGACGCTGACGCTGACCGACCCGAACTACCGGGTAAGCGATCAAACCTTCAACGTGGTTGCCGCCTTGCGCAACCGGTTGCCATGAGGGGAGGGTCGATGAATATTTCTCCCATGACCCCTCACGCCCAGCGCGGCATGGCGCTGTTGGTCAGTCTGGTGTTTCTCCTGGTGCTGACGTTGATCGGCCTTTCGTCGATGCAAAGCGCGACGTTGCAGGAAAAAATGGCCGGCAGCGTGATCCTGCGCAACCAGTCGTTCCAGGGCGCAGAAGCGGCGTTGCGCGTCGGCGAAAGCGCGGTGCAACTGGACACCTATTCATTGCCGGTTTGCAGCGGTACCAGCCAATGCGCGCCGCCGGCCGAAGCGTCGGTTATTACCGCCGCCGGGTTCAACTCCACCTCGGGGGTGACCTGGATCGCCTCCGGCAGCAGCTTTTACGGGGTGCAGAACATCGGCACCACCCTGACGGCCGTGAACGTACCGAGCAACACGTCGGCAACGCTGTACCGGGTGACCGCCGTGGGCATCGCGGGTAATTCGCGCAGTGTGGTGGAGAGTATCTATGCGAAGTACTAAATGGCGCGGCGGGTTGTGGCGGCTGCTTTGCGGTGCCGTGCTGGGGCTTTATTTGTCGGTGCCGGCGTATGCCTTTACGCCATCGGAATCGCCATTGTTGAGTGCCGCAGCGGTAACGCCCAATGTGATGCTGCTGATCGACGACTCGGGGAGTATGAACAACATCATCTGGGCGCCGGGTTTCGACTCGACACTCAACCGTGCGCCAATTGCGATTTGTAGTTCCAATACGTCATGTTTCAGCGGTCAGAGCCTGGATATGGATGATGCCAATATTGCCTTGTCGAGCCTGAATCGAGGGGGGTGTTCGACCAGCGGCAACTGGTATGGTTTTTATCGCGGGTTTTTGGGGCTGACGCCGATCTGCCTGAAGCTACCTGACCCGGTGGGCAATGAAAACACTCGCTACACGGCCAACTATCTCGCGTATCTGCTAGGTCTGGCCAATGGTTCGAACAGGGATTTCACCACTGGCGCCAATGCGATTCCCAACGATTACCGGATCAGCGTGGCGCAGAATATTTCCATAGGCCTGGTCGCCAGCAATCGATCTCTACGTATCGGCCTGGCGACGTTCAATCCACCCAACAGCATTAACGCTGGCCCCGGCGGCTACATTGCCCGCGCTGTCAGCGATCTATCGCCGGTCACTGGCAGCGTGACCCAGGCTCAGGCCGATACGAATTACAACGCCCTGATCGCTGCGATTAACGGTTTGGGCGCTATCGCCAACACGCCACTGGCGGAAACCTATTATGAGATCACCCGCTACATGCGTGGCATGGCGCCGTACTACAACTCGACGCCGACCACCTATACCAGCCCAATCACGTACCGCTGTCAGAAAAACTATGGAGTAGTGATCACCGACGGTTTACCTACCTACGACCGAACCTTCCCGACCAATGACCCGCTCGGTGGCAGCCGGTTACCGAACTGGGACGGTATCAGCAGTAACGATGGCGATAACTTCTTCGGCGATGGTGAGGGCGACACCCTGTACCTGGATGACATCGCCAAGTTCGCCTTCGACATCGACATGCGCTCGACCGGCACCGACGCCGCGGGCAAAAGCTGGAACGCGGTGGACTTTCCCAATCAGAACATGAACACCTATACCGTGGGTTTCGCCGTTGCCAACGATATGTTGTCGGATGCCGCCAGCTATGGGCAGGGCGGGTATTACCAGGCGAGCGACAGCGCGGGACTCAACAGCGCATTGTCTTCGGCGCTGAGCGACATCACCTCCAAGGCCGGCTCCGGCGGCAGCGGCGTGACCAGCGGCACCATCCTCGCCGGCAATTCGAGTTACTTCCAGACCAGTTACGATCCCAAGGACTGGCGCGGCACCATCAAGTCCTTTGGCTTCACGTCGTCGGGTGTGGTGAACACGGCCGCGGTGCTGTGGACAACCGATACCACCATCGTGCCCGGTGCCACCGCGCCGACCTACCAGTCCTGGAACACACTGACCAACGCCGCCATCACCCTGGCTTACAGCAACTTCTCCCCGAGCCAGCAGACATCCCTCAGTCAGGGCCTGCCTACCGGCATTACTGGCAGCGATTTGGTGGAGTGGAGCACGGGCACCAACAAAACCGGGTTGAAAGCACGCAGCGTGTTGCTCGGCGATATCATTAATTCGCCTCTCGTGCTGGCCGCACCCTCGGACAAAACCGCGGCCGATCTGGTAGGCGACACCAGCTACAGCACCTATCTGACCACCAAAGCCGCCACTATGAATTCCAGCCTGGTGGTGAATGCCAATGACGGGTTCGTGAATGTCATCAACTCGTCCAACGGTGTCAGGCGTTACGCCTACATGCCCTCCAGCGTCCTGCCGTCGTTGAGCGACATCGCTGAGCCCAATTACATCAACGGCGTGAGCCACAAATTTCTGGTCGATGGCCAGGTCGGTGTGTTCGACGCTCAACTCAACAACGTCTGGAAAACCCTGGCCATTGGCGGAACAGGGGCGGGTGGCAAGACCTTCTATGCGCTGCAACTGTTCGACGCGTCGGCCGGTAATGTGACCAGAGCGTTGTGGGAAATCAGCGCTCCGGCCACCGCCAGCACGGCGAACGTTTTCAATGATCTGGGTTACGCCTATGCGCGCCCCGAAGTGGCACGCTTGGCCGATGGTCGCTGGGCGGCCTTCATCTCCAACGGCTATGGCAGCAACTCCGGGGTGGCAGCACTGTATGTGGTGGATATCCGCGACGGCTCGCTGATCAAGAAAATCGTGGTCGACAGTACAGAAACCACCAACGGCCTGTCGTCGGTGAAGCTCAGGGTCAATTCGCAGAATGTGGTGCAGGCCGCCTATGGTGGCGACCTGAAAGGGCAATTGTGGAAGTTCGATTTAAGTGGCGCCACCACCGACACCTGGAGCTTGGCGTTTTCCGGCAAGCCGTTGTTCACCACCGCAGGCGGCGCGACCCAACCGATCACCGCGCAACCGTTGCTGGCCGATCACGCATCGGGTGGCAAGGAAGTGTTTTTCGGTACCGGGAAATTCAATGAGACCGCCGACAAGACCAACAAAGATCTACAGGCGTTCTACGCCGTATGGGATGCAGAGGGTGGCGCGGGGCAGATCACCACTTCCAGCTTGCAGGCGCAGGCGGTGACCGGCGTTTTTTCAGGCAGCACCGGGCAATTCATCACCACCAGCGAGAACGAGGTGACCTACCCGGCAGAGAAAGGCTGGTACTTGCCCCTGGTATATAACAACGTGCTGACGGGAGAGCGGGTGATCAATCAGGCCAGTCTGGTGTCGGGGCGAATCGTTTTTACCACGGCCAGTGTCGATACCACGGACCCCTGTGCCAGCTTCGGCACCGGCAAACTGGTCGAACTCGATGCGTTCAGCGGTAAGATGCTCAACTACGCGGTGCTCGACACCAATGATGATGGGGTGGTCGATAGCACTGACACGATTTCCAGCGGGGTGATCTTCACCGGGGGTATCCCGACCCTGAACGCAGTCGTCAATAACGCAACTCGCAAGGTTGTGAACGACTCCAGTGGTGGCGTGACCACGTTGGTGGAAAAATCCGGTGGCGGCAGCGGCCGTCGCATCATGTGGCGACAAATACAGTAAGTGAGAGTTGAGGCATGCGCAGATCCAACCGAGGTTTTACCCTGATCGAAATCATGATCGTGATTGCGATCATCGGGATCGTCATCACCATTGGCTACCCGAGTCTCACCGAGTATGTGAAAAAGGGCCGTCGTACTGAAGTGGCCGGGCTGCTTTCCGAACAGGCACAGATCCTTGAGCGCTTCTATTCGAAGAATAATGTCTACACCAATGCCACCGGTCTGAGCGCCGGCAATGATTTCTATACCATTACCCCGACCCTGACCGATCAGACCTTCCTGCTGACGGCAACACGCAAGGCCGGTTCGACCATGGCGGGCGACAAGTGCGGTGATTTCACCCTCACTAACACGGGTGTCAGAAGCATGGTCAATGCGACATCCGGCCTGACCGCCAAGGATTGCTGGGGGCGCTGAGTTTCTTTTTTTCGGGCGCCCTTTGCGCCCTCTGTCTATTGAATGGTTGGATCAGAACATGAGCAGGCAACAGCAAGTGGTGATTGTCGGCGGCGGGGTGATTGGCCTGCTGACGGCATTCAATCTCGCGTCCGAAGTGCAGAGCGTGGTGCTGCTGGACCGCTCGAATGTCGGTCAGGAATCTTCCTGGGCCGGTGGCGGGATCGTTTCGCCGCTCTACCCGTGGCGCTACAGCCCGGCGGTCACTGCGTTGGCTCATTGGTCCCAGGATTTTTATCCACAGCTGGCGCAGCGTCTGTTTGCTGCCACCGGTGTCGATCCTGAAGTGCACACCACCGGGTTGTACTGGCTGGACCTGGATGATGAGGCCGAAGCGCTCGCCTGGGCCGAGCGGGAAAACCGTCCGCTGCGGGCTGTGGATATCTCTGCGGCACACGATGCGGTGCCGGTATTGGGCGCCGGTTTTTCGCGGGCGATCTACATGGCCGACGTGGCCAATGTGCGTAATCCACGGCTGGTGAAATCCCTCAAGGCAGCCTTGTTGGCGCTGCCGAACGTGACGATTCATGAGCAGTGTGAGGTCAGCGGGTTTATCCGTGAAGGCGCTACGGTGGTCGGAGTACAGACGTCGATGGGGGCCATTGCGGGTGATCAGGTGGTTTTGACGGCAGGGGCCTGGAGCGGTGACTTGCTGAAAAGCCTGGGCCTGGAGCTGCCGGTCGAGCCGGTCAAAGGCCAGATGATTCTCTACAAGTGCGCGGCGGACTTCCTTCCGAGCATGGTCCTTGCCAAGGGGCGTTATGCCATTCCTCGCCGTGACGGGCACATTCTGATCGGCAGTACGCTGGAGCATGAAGGCTTCGACAAGACACCAACCGACACCGCGCTGGAAAGCCTGAAGGCTTCGGCGGTGGAGTTGATTCCGGCGCTGGCGGATGCCGAGGTGGTGGGGCATTGGGCCGGGCTGCGGCCGGGGTCGCCGGAAGGGATTCCCTATATTGGCCGGGTGCCGGGTTTTGACGGGCTCTGGCTCAACTGCGGGCACTACCGCAATGGGTTGGTGCTGGCGCCTGCGTCGTGTCAGTTGTTTGCGGATGTGATGCTGGGTCGGGCACCGATTATCGATCCTGCGCCGTATGCGCCGGCGGGGCGGATCTGACCGAGCGAGCTTTGCTGTTGGTCAGATCGCCTTCGCGGGCAAGTCGGATCGCCGCACCGCTCGCTCCTACAAGTATGTGTCGTGCCCAAATCATGTGGCACACATAAACCCTGTAGGAGCGAGGCTTGCCCGCGAAGGGGCCTTCAATCCAACCCCAATTTCTTGAGCCTGTAACGCAACGACCGAAACGACAGATTCAATCGCTGAGCCGCCGCTGTGCGGTTCCAGCGGGTTTCCTCCAGGGCCTGGAGGATGAGTTTGCGTTCGACGTTTTCCAGATAGGCTTCCAGGTTGTCGATCTGCGTCAAGTCCGGCACGCCGCCGTCCGGGTTGCAGTTGCCTTCGGCCAATCGCAGGTCGCTGGCTTCGATCTGTTTGTTCTCGCACAAGGTATGGGCCCGCTCAAGCATGTTCTCCAATTCCCGCACGTTCCCTGGAAAACGATAGCTTTTCAGTGCGTCGAGGGCTTGCGGGTGGAGTTTTGCGGCGGGTTGGCCAGTGCTGGTCGCCAGCCGCTTGAGTACATGGCTGGCCAGAAGCTCAATGTCGTCGCGGCGTTCGCGTAAGGGCGGCACCCGCAGCTCGATAACGTTGAGGCGGTAGTACAAGTCCTGGCGAAAGCGTTCGGCGGCGACTTCGGCATCGAGGTCTTTGTGGGTGGCGCAGAGGATGCGCACATCGACCACGGTTTCCTGCTGACCACCGATGCTACGAACGGCTTTCTCTTGAATTGCACGCAAAAGTTTGACCTGCATCGCCAGCGGCAGGTCTGCCACCTCATCGAGGAACAAAGTGCCGCCCTGGGCGGCCTGGAACAACCCGGGTTTGTCTTCGATGGCGCCGCTGAAACTGCCTTTACGATGGCCGAAAAATTCACTTTCCATCAATTCCGAGGGGATCGCCCCGCAATTCACGGGCACGAACGGTCGACTGGCGCGTGGGCCTTGGTCGTGGATCAATCGTGCGACCAACTCCTTGCCGCTGCCGGACTCGCCGGTGATGTACACCGGCGCCTGGCTGCGGGCCAGTTTATCGATTTGTTTGCGCAGGCTGCGCATGGGCGGTGAGTCACCCAGCAGCCGACGGTCGATGGCGCTGCTGGTGCCGCCTGGTGCTGGCAAACTCAGGGCGCTGGTGACCAGTTCGCGCAGGCGGGTGAGGTCTACCGGTTTGGTCAGAAAGTCGAAGGCGCCGGCCTTGAGGGCGTTGATTGCCGTCTCCAGGCTGCCATAGGCGGTGATCATCGCCACCGGCACTTGCGCATAACGTTGCTGGATGTGCTGCACCAGCGCCAGACCGGTGCCGTCGGGCAGGCGCATGTCGGTCAGGCACAGGTCGAACGTATCCCGTGCCAGCAGCGCCTGGGCCTCTGCGAGGTTGCGTGCGCTGAAGGTGTCGAGTTTCATCCGTCCCAGGGTGATTTCCAGGAGTTCGCGGATATCCGGTTCGTCGTCGACGATCAGGATTTTTTGCCGTGGGCTCGTGTTCAACTTTGTTTCCGTCCGTGAGCAAAGGTGATTCGAAAGCATCCGCCGCCTTGGCGTGGTTTGAAGTCTAGGCGGGCCTGATTGCTTTCGCACAGCTCACGGGACAGATAAAGCCCCAGGCCAGTGCCCTGGCTACTGGTGGTGAAGAACGGTTCGAATAAGTGCGTGCGCTGGTCCGGCACCACGCCGGGGCCATCGTCCAGGACTTCAAGGATCGGCAACTGGCTATCCGGGTCGACAAACAACTCAAGCCAGGCCTGCGCCCGATCATGTTTCAGGGCGCTATGGCGCCAGGCGTTGCGCAATAGATTGTCGAGAATCTGGGTCAGCTGATTCGGATCCATCAGGGTTTTGAAGTCTCCCGAACCGATGCGCAGGTGAATCTGCTGGCGCTCGGTCGTCCCTTCGCGGGTTTCGGTGACGAAGTGCTCCAGCCACGGCCGCAAATCAAGCCGTTGTGGCTCGGTTTGCTGGCGACGGGACAGTTGCAGGACGTTTTCGATTACCCGATTCATTCGCTGAGAGTGGTCTTGAATAATCTGCGTCAGACGCCGATCCGTGCCGTTCAGTTCCTCGGATTCCTGCAGTAACTGCGCGGCATGACTGATGGCGCCCAGTGGATTGCGGATCTCATGGGCAATACCGGCGGTCAGGCGACCGAGGGCGGCGAGTTTCAGTTGCTGGGCTTGTTGGGCGATTTGGGCGAGATCTTCGAGAAAGACCAGCGTCTGGTGGTGCGGGCTTTGGTTCAGGGCAATGAAGCTCGGTTGCAGCTCCAGGCCATTGCTGGTGATTTTCAGGCTTTGCGGGCGCAAAGTCGGATTGTTGAACCACAGTTGGAGGCGCTCGACCAACGGCATCGAATGATCGTCGATCAACTCGCCATCCAGTTTTTCCCGCCCCAGTAAGGTCAGGGCGCTGTGATTGGCCAGCTGTACCCGCCGTTGGTCGTCGAGTACCAGAATGCCTGTGCGCATGCGTTGCAGGATCAGTGCGTTGAGGGCTTCGAGGCCGAGCACTTCGCTGGCCCGCTGCTCGGCCAGGGTTTCACTGACTTCCAGTCGTCGGATCAAGCCTTGCACCAGCAATGCCGCGGCAAAACACAGGGCGCCGAGGGTGCCGACTTGCAGGTAATCGTTGGGGCTGGTGGCGTGGCTGAAGCTTAGCAGGAAGCTCAAACCCACGATGCCGAGGGCGCCGACCGCGGCGATCAGCAAGCCAATATGCCCACGCAGCAGGGTATTGCTGATGGCCACCGACACGATCAGCAAGTTGCCGATGGCGCTGGCCACGCCCCCCGCCGCGTAGAACAGGCCGCACAGCAGCAAGACATCGACCAGCGCCAGGCCGAACAACTGCGCCGGGCGCCGGGTGTTCTCCAGAAAGACCACCAGCAGGATATTCAGTACCAGATACAACCAGCTGCCATTACGCAGCAGGTCGTCATCGGCGAATGTCAGCAACTGGTTGTCCATGTTGCTGGAGATCAACAGCACCAGGGTGATGCCGATGCTTAAACGGTAGAGGTGGTAGAGGCGCAGCAGTCGCTGGGCCTGTTTTTTGCCGGGACTGGACGTCTCAGCGATCACTGGAGCCCGGGCCTTGCTCAAGGTGAGCCTGGCTGCAATACCACTGTTGTTCAAGCCTCAGCGCGCGGTCGCGGGGCAGGTGTACACCGCAATGAGCACAGCGGACCATGGGGGGAGCATCTTGCTCTCGCGGCGTGTTGGCGGCCGAAGCCGGGCTCTTGAACTTGCGCCAGAACCATACCGCAGCGGCAATCAGGGCGATCCAGAACAATAAACGAAGCATGGTGAGCTGCTTTTTGAGTAGTGAATTGGCAGTTTAGCCAAGGACGGGGCAGGCGCACAGCGCAATACGCCCACCCCTAAAATCCGGCAAAAAAAAAGGCGCCTCAAAAGGCGCCTTCTCGGCACAATCCCCAGTGTCAGTCGAACACGCCGAAGGTCATGTAGCTGAACCACGAGCGGTCAGCGTTGTTGGCTTCGGACTCGTGTTCCTCTTCTTCGATCACATCGCCGTTTTCATCTTTAGGCTTGAGCTCGTTCGGAATTGCGTCCTTGGCATCCTGGAACTGCTTCTGCACGTCCTGGTTGGCGCGGGTTTCACCTGGCGGCAGCGGCGGACGGGATTCGATCAGGCCCAAGGTGGCCTTGCTCAGCCACGAACGGTTGTCGGCTTCGTCTACCGACGGCACGAACTGACCGTCCACCAGACTTGGGTGGTTCGGGTAGTTGAGCTTCAGGGTTTCGAGGCTGGTCGCGGCCAGTTCGTCCAGGTGCAGACGCTGGTAGGCCTCGGTCATCACCGCCAGGCCGTCACCGACTGATGGGGTTTCCTGGAAGTTTTCCACCACGTAACGACCACGGTTCGCGGCGGCGACATAGGCCTGACGGGTCAGGTAATAGTCGGCAACGTGAATCTCGTAGGAAGCCAGCAGGTTGCGCAGGTAGATCATGCGCTGCTTGGCATCCGGCGAGTAACGGCTGTTCGGGAAGCGGCTGGTCAGCTGGGCGAATTCGTTGTAGGAGTCGCGAGCAGCGCCCGGGTCACGCTTGGTCATGTCCAGCGGCAGGAAGCGCGCCAGCAGGCCGACGTCCTGGTCGAAAGACGTCAGACCCTTGAGGTAGTAGGCGTAATCCACGTTCGGGTGCTGTGGGTGCAGGCGAATGAAACGCTCGGCGGCGGACTTCGCAGCCTCAGGCTCGGTATTCTTGTAGTTGGCGTAGATGAGCTCGAGTTGAGCCTGATCGGCGTAGCGACCGAACGGATAACGCGACTCCAGGGCCTTCAGCTTGGCTGTGGCGCTGGTGTAGCTATTATTGTCCAGGTCGGTCTGCGCCTGCTGGTACAGCTCGACTTCGCTCAGGTTTTCGTCTACGACTTCCTTCGATGAGCAAGCAGCGGTCAATGCGAGGATGGCGATCAGCAGCAGGTGTTTCACTTGCATGGCGGCTTGCGTCCCTATGACGGCCGCTGTCTTGGGCGGGGCCGTCCTGTTATGATGAGCGCCCCGTTGAAAAGCCTCGGGGCAAAAGACGCCGTATTTAACCACAAGCGCGCAGCCGAAACCAAAGGCTGTGCCGACGCCTAGTCTGAGCATGTCCGATAAAATTGAACTTCGCGCAGAGGTGCCGTCCGAATTGGGCGGCCAACGCCTCGATCAAGTCGCCGCACAATTATTCGCTGAGCACTCGCGCTCGCGCCTTTCCGCCTGGATCAAAGACGGCCGCCTGACTGTGGATGGGGCGGTTATCCGCCCGCGAGACATCGTTCATGGTGGCGCCATTCTTGAGCTCACTGCCGAGCAGGAAGCTCAAGGCGAATGGATCGCTCAAGACATCGCCCTGGACATCGTCTATGAAGACGACGACATCCTGGTGATCAACAAGCCTGCGGGCCTGGTGGTGCATCCGGCTGCCGGTCACGCTGATGGCACCTTGCTCAACGCCTTGCTGCACCACGTGCCGGACATCATCAATGTGCCCCGCGCCGGTATCGTGCATCGTCTGGACAAGGACACCACCGGTCTGATGGTGGTGGCCAAGACCATTCAGGCGCAAACACAGCTTGTCACGCAATTGCAGAGTCGCAGTGTCAGCCGGATCTACGAGTGCATCGTGATCGGTGTGGTGACGGCCGGCGGCAAGATCAACGCGCCGATCGGTCGTCACGGCCAGCAACGCCAGCGCATGGCCGTGATGGAAGGTGGCAAGCAAGCCGTCAGCCATTACCGCGTGCTCGAGCGTTTCCGCTCCCACACTCACGTGCGGGTGAAGCTGGAAACCGGTCGTACGCACCAGATTCGCGTGCACATGGCGCACATCAACTACCCGTTGGTCGGAGATCCTGCCTACGGCGGTCGTTTCCGTATTCCGCCGGCAGCCAGTGTGACCATGGTCGAATCCCTGAAGAACTTCCCGCGTCAGGCGCTGCATGCGCGGTTCCTGGAGCTGGATCATCCGACCACCGGTAAACGCATGAGCTGGGAATCGCCGCTGCCGGACGATTTTGTCTGGTTGTTGTCGCTGCTCAAGCAAGACCGCGAGGCGTTCATCGGATGACCTGGCTGACGCCTGACTGGCCTGCGCCGGCCAGCGTCAAAGCCTGCGTTACCACCCGTGAGGGCGGCGTCAGTCTGGCGCCGTTCGACAGCCTCAACCTGGGCGATCATGTCGACGACAGCCTTGAAGCCGTCGCCGAAAACCGCCGTCGCCTCACCGATCATTTCTCGATTCAACCGGCCTGGTTGCAGCAGGTTCACGGCATTGTCGTGGCTGATGCCGACCCAAACCGGGTCGCCACCGCTGACGCCAGCTGGACGGCAACGCCCGGTATCGCCTGCGCGGTGATGACCGCCGATTGCCTGCCGGCGCTATTCTGCGACCGTGCCGGCACTCGCGTTGCGGCTGCCCATGCTGGCTGGCGGGGGTTGGCGGCGGGTGTGCTGGAAGCGACCCTCGACAGTCTGGCCGTGCCGTCTGCAGACGTGCTGGTCTGGCTTGGTCCGGCCATTGGCCCGCAAGCCTTTGAAGTCGGCCCCGAAGTGCGCGAAGCCTTCGTTCAGCAATTGCCTGAGACCGCCGAAGCCTTTGTGCCGAGCCACAACCTCGGCAAGTTCATGGCCGACATCTATGAGCTGGCACGTTTGCGTCTGGCCGCCCGCGGTGTCACCGCCGTTTACGGGGGCGGTTTGTGCACCGTGACCGATCCACGTTTCTTTTCTTACCGCCGCAGCCCACGCACCGGCCGGTTTGCCTCCCTCATCTGGCTTCAGGTGCCCTGTCTCACAAATACTGTTCCTTTTTGACGGCGTCTGTTGTCGTCATGCTGCGTTGCCGCTCCTCGCCATAGCGGGCTATGACTCGTCGCGGCGCCTTGCCTGACGACAACAGCCACTCGTCAAAAGAGGAACGTATTTGCGAGACAGGGCACCCGCCTAGACTTCTCTGATCTGCATCAACGCCACGACGCTTGAATCTTCCAGAATCGACCACATCTATAGCGGTATCTGGCAGGTTTCTTCATTCAGGATGTTTATAGGTCCGGCCTGCTCAAAAGGAAGGTGACCCATGCGTATAGACCGTTTAACCAGCAAGTTGCAGTTAGCCTTGTCCGACGCCCAATCCCTGGCCGTCGGCCTCGATCATCCGGGTATTGAACCGGCGCACTTGATGCAAGCCATGCTTGAACAGCAGGGCGGTTCGATCAAACCTCTGTTGATGCAGGTGGGGTTTGACGTCAACAGCTTGCGTAAAGAGCTGACCAAAGAGCTCGACCAACTACCGAAAATCCAGAACCCGACCGGCGACGTGAACATGTCGCAGGATCTGGCGCGCCTGCTTAATCAGGCCGATCGCCTGGCCCAGCAGAAGGGCGACCAGTTCATCTCCAGCGAACTGGTGCTGCTCGCCGCCATGGACGAGAACAGCAAACTAGGCAAATTGTTGCTGGGCCAGGGCGTGAGCAAGAAAGCCCTGGAAAACGCGATCAATAACCTGCGTGGCGGCGAGGCGGTCAATGACGCCAACCACGAAGAATCGCGTCAGGCGCTCGACAAGTACACCGTTGACCTGACCAAACGCGCTGAAGAGGGCAAGCTCGATCCGGTGATTGGCCGTGACGACGAAATTCGCCGCACCATTCAGGTCCTGCAACGCCGTACCAAGAACAACCCGGTGCTGATCGGTGAGCCTGGCGTGGGTAAAACCGCCATCGCCGAAGGCCTGGCCCAGCGCATCATCAATGGCGAAGTGCCGGATGGCCTGAGAGGCAAACGTCTGTTGTCCCTGGACATGGGGGCGCTGATTGCCGGTGCCAAATACCGCGGCGAGTTCGAAGAACGCCTCAAATCCCTGCTCAACGAACTGTCGAAGCAGGAAGGGCAGATCATTCTGTTCATCGACGAACTGCACACCATGGTTGGCGCGGGCAAGGGCGAAGGTTCGATGGACGCCGGCAACATGCTCAAACCGGCACTGGCCCGTGGGGAGTTGCACTGCGTCGGCGCAACTACGCTCAACGAGTACCGCCAATACATAGAGAAGGACGCAGCTCTGGAGCGGCGCTTCCAGAAAGTCTTGGTGGACGAACCGAGCGAAGAAGACACCATCGCCATCCTGCGTGGCCTGAAAGAGCGCTACGAGGTTCACCACAAGGTGGCGATCACCGACGGCGCGATCATCGCCGCGGCCAAGCTCAGTCATCGCTATATCACCGACCGTCAGCTGCCGGACAAGGCTATCGACCTGATCGATGAAGCCGCCAGCCGCATCCGTATGGAAATCGACTCCAAGCCGGAAGTGTTGGACCGTCTGGAACGTCGCCTGATTCAGTTGAAGGTGGAATCCCAGGCGCTGAAGAAAGAAAGCGACGAAGCGGCGATAAAACGTCTGGAAAAACTCCAGGAAGAAATCGTCCGCCTTGAGCGTGAGTACTCCGACCTCGAAGAAATCTGGAACTCGGAAAAAGCCGAAGTGCAAGGTTCGGCGCAGATCCAGCAGAAAATCGAACAGTCCCGTCAGGAACTGGAAGCCGCACGCCGTAAAGGCGATTTGAACCGCATGGCCGAGCTGCAATACGGGGTGATTCCGGACCTGGAGCGCAGCCTGCAGATGGTCGACCAGCACGGCAAAAGCGAAAACCAGTTACTGCGCAGTAAAGTGACTGAAGAAGAGATCGCTGAAGTCGTGTCGAAGTGGACCGGCATCCCCGTGGCGAAAATGCTCGAGGGCGAGCGTGAAAAACTGATGAAGATGGAAAGCCTGTTGCACCAGCGTGTGATCGGTCAGGACGAAGCGGTGATCGCCGTCTCCAACGCGGTGCGGCGTTCCCGTGCCGGGTTGTCTGACCCGAATCGCCCGAGCGGTTCGTTCATGTTCCTCGGCCCGACCGGTGTCGGTAAAACCGAGCTGTGCAAGGCGCTTGCCGAGTTCTTGTTCGATACCGAAGAGGCGATGGTGCGGATCGATATGTCCGAATTCATGGAGAAACATTCCGTGGCTCGACTGATCGGCGCGCCACCAGGCTATGTCGGCTATGAAGAGGGCGGTTACCTGACCGAGGCGGTGCGTCGCAAGCCTTATTCGGTGATCCTGTTGGACGAGGTCGAGAAGGCTCACCCGGATGTGTTCAACATCTTGCTGCAAGTGCTCGAAGATGGCCGTTTGACTGACAGCCATGGCCGCACGGTTGATTTCAAAAATACCGTGATCGTCATGACCTCCAACCTCGGCTCGGTGCAGATTCAGGAACTGGTGGGTGATCGTGAGGCTCAGCGCGCGGCGGTGATGGATGCAATTTCCACGCACTTCCGGCCGGAGTTCATCAACCGGGTCGACGAAGTGGTGATTTTCGAACCGTTAGCTCGGGATCAGATCGCCGGCATTACCGAGATCCAGTTGGGTCGCCTGCGTAGCCGCCTGACTGAGCGCGAGCTGAAGCTTGAACTGAGCCCGGAAGCGATGGATAAGCTGATCGCCGTCGGTTACGACCCGGTCTATGGCGCACGGCCGCTCAAACGGGCGATTCAGCGCTGGATCGAGAACCCGCTGGCACAGCTGATTCTGTCGGGTCGATTCATGCCCGGCGAGACGGCCAAGGGCACCGTGGAAAACGACGAAATCGTTTTCGTCTGACGCTCAACGGCAGTGCATTGAAGGAGGCCTCGCATCGCGAGGCCTTTTTTTCGCCAGGCTGTTGAACTCAAAGGGAAAGGCTTGTAAAGTGCGCCCCGCAGTAAGTCACCCCAAGGGGTTTCTGCTCCCCAAGCAGGAATCTGAAATAAGTTGCAAATCATTGTCTTGAAAGCAATTTAGGGGGTTGACAGAGGTGCTTAAGATTGTAGAATAGCGCGCCTCAGACACACGAACGCAGCGATGCGAACAGGTAGAAGAGGTGAAGCATGCTTCACAGTTGTAATTGAAATATGTAGTTCCGTGATAGCTCAGTCGGTAGAGCAAATGACTGTTAATCATTGGGTCCCAGGTTCGAGTCCTGGTCACGGAGCCAATTTCAAACCGGGGTATAGCGCAGTCCGGTAGCGCGCCTGCTTTGGGAGCAGGATGTCAGGAGTTCGAATCCCCTTACCCCGACCATTTTTGGGTCGTTAGCTCAGTTGGTAGAGCAGTTGGCTTTTAACCAATTGGTCGTAGGTTCGAATCCCACACGACCCACCATTTTTGAAACCAGTTAACGCTGGAATCGAATCTTAAGATCAGAGGCCAAAAGCGCTGATCGAAGAAGGCGCCTTTCAAAGGTGCCTTTTTTTACCGGGGTATAGCGCAGTCCGGTAGCGCGCCTGCTTTGGGAGCAGGATGTCAGGAGTTCGAATCCCCTTACCCCGACCATATTAAAAATCCTCGTATCGAAAGATACGGGGATTTTTTTTGTCTGCTGTAAATGCAAAAAAGCCCTGATTCTCGATGGAGAGGCAGGGCTTGGGTCTTCAAGGACTTAGCTATTGTCTTTCAGGTGCTCGAACAAGCCCTTCGGCATTTTTTTGCCATTGGCTTCGTAGTGGGCTTTCACGTTATCGAAAGCCTCTTGTTCCGAGATTTGACCATCGAGGCGTCGCCACACTTGCCTTCACCGCATTTGCCTTCAGGCGTTTTCACGACCTGTTCCGCCGAGGCCAACAGGTAGCCTTGAGTCAGCGGCTGCGAAGCGAATACGGAACCGGACAACATCATGCCACCGGCCAGGACAGCGCCGAGCAGGCCAACGGTGTTTTTGCTGAGAGTAGTGGTACGGGACATTACAAATCTCCTGGGTTGCACGACACAACCGCTCGATAAAGGACGCCACGTAAGTGCGGCGCTGACCGAAGCAGGCAGTGCCTTGCTCAGGTGTGGCCATTTAGCGGGCGCGGTGTATCGCTACTGTGTCGCGCAAGGAGGTATTTGTAAGCGAAGGGGCGCAATCGTGGGGGAGATACAGTGAGACACAGATCTGCAGGGTGATGAATAACAAATGTGGGAGCGGGCTTGCTCGCGAAGGGGTCAGTACATTCAACATGGATGTTGTCTGTCAGACCGCTTTCGCGAGCAAGCCCGCTCACACACTGGATTTGTGTTAATGCAGCTTCAGCCGCGGCTCAGTCCCGCGCCCAATTTTGCTGCCGAGCATCAACATCGCCGTACGAAACGCGCCATACAACGCCATCTGGTGCATACGATACAGCGACACGTAAAACATCCGCGCCAGCCAGCCCTCAAGCATCACGCTACCGGTGAGGTTGCCCATCAAGTTACCCACAGCGGAAAAGCGTGACAGCGAGATCAGCGAGCCGTAGTCGGTGTATTTGTACTCTGGCAGGGTCTTGCCTTCGATCCGCAGTTTCAGCGCTTTGGCCAGCAACGATGCCTGCTGGTGCGCCGCCTGGGCACGTGGTGGCACATTGCGGTCGGTGCCCGGTTGAGGGCAGGCCGCGCAGTCGCCGAAGGCGAAGATGTTCTCGTCGCGGGTGGTTTGCAGGGTTGGCAGCACTTGCAGCTGATTGATCCGGTTGGTTTCCAGGCCATCGATGTCCTTGAGGAAACCCGGCGCGCGAATCCCGGCGGCCCAGACTTTGAGGCTGGCGTTGATCACTTGGCCGTCGGCGGTAATCAGGCTGTCTGCCGTCACTTCGCTGACCGCGGCATTGGTCATGACGTTGACCCCGAGTTTCTCCAGGGTCTTATGCACAGGCCCGCCGATCCGTTCCGGCAAGGCCGGCAACACCCGTGGCCCGGCTTCGATCAGGGTAATGTGCATGTTTTCCGGTTTGATCCGGTCCAGGCCGTAGGCCGCGAGTTCATGGGCCGCGTTGTGCAGTTCTGCTGCCAATTCGACGCCTGTGGCACCCGCGCCGACGATGGCCACGCTGATCTGTTGCACCGCGTCGGTTTGCCCGGCGTGGGCGCGCAGGTAGTGATTGAGCAGTTGCTGGTGGAAGCGCTCGGCCTGTTTACGGGTGTCGAGGAACAGACAGTGTTGAGCCGCCCCTTGAGTGCCGAAGTCGTTGGTGGTGCTGCCGACGGCAATCACCAGCGAGTCGTAAGGCACTTCGCGTGCCGGCACCAGTTCCAGACCGGCCTCGTCGTAGGTGGCGGCCAGCTGGATTTTTTTCTGCGCACGATCGAGCCCGCTCATGCGCCCCAACTGGAACTCGAAGTGGTTCCATTTTGCTTGGGCAACATAGTTGAGTTCGTCTTCGGAGGAGTTCAGCGACCCGGCCGCCACTTCGTGCAACAGCGGTTTCCAGATGTGGGTCAGGTTTGCGTCGACCAGCATTACACTGGCCGTGCCGCGCTTGCCCAGAGTCTTACCCAGACGGGTAGCCAACTCCAGACCGCCGGCGCCGCCGCCAACGATGACAATACGATGAGTCATGGGGATATCTCGCAAGGCTAAAAGAAATCGGTGCAATTACCCGAGCGAGCGCGATGCAGCTCATAGCGTCAGGTAACTGATCAAGCGGCTCAACAGGCCCAGACCAATGGTCACTGCCAACACCACCACCAGGAGCATCCACGGCCGGAAAGGCCGGCGCTCGACTTGGTGCTGGGACAGGTGCAGGTACTCTTCGACATGCTTCTGGTCGTCGGGGTTCAGGCGGCTGGTCATAAAGGCCTCGTCAGGTAGACGTTGCTGAATGTGCAGACGTTACAGCGGTTTGTCTGCAAGCGTTGAACGGCGCATGTGGTTCGGGCGAAAGATTGGGCTTTGTAACATTCGGCCAGTGATTACGCCATCCCGTGCAGTGTTGCCGGTATCTGTGGTGGGGCTCATAAGCTGATTCCGACATCGAAGACAATACTGCGACCCAAGTTGCCGCGCAGGAAGTCCGGGGCATCCGGGTGGGCGAACAGCACTCGGGCGAAGGTCGGACCGACCAGCGACAACGAGCGCCAGCCCTGGCGCAGGTACTCGGTGGGCGGCGGAAAGTGGCTGTTGAGGTCAAGCACTTCGCGCTTGAGGCTGGCGAAGGCGATGATGTCCAGTTCCCCCAGGTCCATGCCGCGTTCTTTGTAGTTATGGGCTTTTTTGCGCAAGGTCGGCGCCAGTCTCAGCAGAAATTCATTGGCCGGGATGCGCCGGGGCTTGGCCTCGCGGCGCACCAGCTGGCTCAGGGAAAACGCACTGCGCCGGCGTTGCAGCTCGTCGCGCCATTCATCATTAAGGCGCCGGCCTTCGTCGAGCACGAAGAACACCTCGAAATTCGCGTCGCGGAACAGTACGTCCGGCGGCTCCCCGGCGGGAGCAAATTCGTCGACGCGATAGGGAATGTTCAGGCCCTGCAGCAGGCGCTGGCAAACCCAACGCTCACGCTCCCATTTGCGGGCATTGGAGAGGAACGTATTGGCTTGCTCGGCCGCGATGGTCAGCAGGCGTAAATAATCTGAATCATCCATAGGCCCAAGCTTAGCGTTCAAATGTGATCTGAATAATAAGTCTGTCGCGATTTCTTCAGACAGAGTCTTACCCGTTTTTTCTGGCATGCCTACGGCTGTTCACGCTTTAGCCTGTCCATGTTGTGCTTTATGACATCCATCACCGCAGCGGTCATCACCGAGGTGGAGACGCCAAACATCAGGATGCCGTTGGCTGCCTCCAATGGACCAAGCAGGCGCCAGCGTGAGGACATGATGATGTCGCCGTAGCCCAGCGTGGCGAAATTGACCGCCGAGTGATACAGCGCGGTGGCGTATTCGTCGAATTCGTCGAGCAGCATGAACAGCGTGGCCCAGATGGCGATCTGCACGAAATTACTGAGCAACATCAGCAGCATCACCATCGACAACAACAGGATATTCAGCCATTGCGATTCAGCTGGTTGGGCATGCCTGAAATGCACGTAATGACGCAGGCATAGGGTCACGAAAACGGCTTGCATCAGCAGGCAGAGCAACATCACGGGGACGCCGGCCAGCAGGTTTAACAGCATGGGGATATCCTCGGCAGCCGTGTCAGGTCTGTCCCTGGTTGTCTGGCCCGGATTCTTGCGTTTGATCCTCCACCCATTGCCAGAACAGCCGATAGCCGACCGCAAGTATCACGGGTCCGATAAACAGGCCGAGGATGCCGCTCGTGACCATGCCGCCCAAGGCGCCGATCAGCACCACAGGCATCGGCACATCGACACCACGACCTAGCAGCAACGGTTTGAGGACGTTATCGACCAATCCCGCGATGAAGACATAGATGGCAAACACAATGGTCGCCGTACTGGCACCTTCACTTGCGAAGACGAAGACGATGACCGGAAGGGTAATCAGGGTGGCCGGTAACTGCATGATGCCAAGAAGCAGCACCGCCAAGGCGAGAAGACCTGCGCCGGGGACACCCATAAGCACAAAACCGATGCCCACCAACAGCATCTGAATGAAGGCGATGCCGACCACACCCAACGCCACCGCCCGGATGGTGGCGGTGCACAGCGCGGCGATTTTCGGCCCCTTGGCTGGTCCACAGAAGCGCGAAACGATTTGCACCGCGCTGCGGTGGCCACTGTCACCATACGCTACAAAAATACCGGCAATAATCAGGGCGACAATGAATAAAAGGAGCCCCATGCCGACACCCGCAAGCTTGCTCAGCAGGGAGAGGCTGACACCTTTGATTTGCGGTATGAACTTCTGTACCAGATGGGGCAGGTCAGTGACGGCTTGTGCCCACAAGCTATGAAGAGGTTTCCCCACGAGTGGCCAGCCAGCTACCGCATCGGACGGTGGCGGAATATGGAAACTGTCAGTTTTGAGCATGGTCATGACCCTCTCCACGGAATCCGCAATCGAGGCCCCCAACAAATAAACCGGCACCATAAGGATACAGATGGCGATCAACACGATCAGCGTCGCGGTGATCCCGTCCTTGTTCCCCAGCGCGCCTTTGAATCTGACATGCAATGGGTAGAGGGTGATTGCCAGGATCAACGACCACAGCATCAGATGGAGGAATGGGCTGAATATCTGAAAGCAGAAAATCACCAGAACGGCAATCAGTCCGGCACGAATCAGTACATCGAGCAGACCTCTGGAAAAAGCCTTCTCGGAAATGGGCGTGGGAACCATTGATGACCTCCTGTAGATAGGAGCAAAGACCTGAGATGGGTAAGTCCAGCATAGACGTGCTGGCAATCCACGTGTTGGCCGCTCCCACGACTGTCCGCAACGGCCGGTTTGCTTTTGTGGCGAGCGAGTCGCGCTGGGCTGCGTAGCGGCCCCAAAAACCTGACAACCATTGCCGATTTTTGTGAGTGCTACGCACTGGAGCGCCAGCCCGGTCAAGCGGAAGCTCCCTCGCCACAGCGCCCGGTTCAGGGCATTGCACAAAACGGATAGCGATCTGCGCAAAGCGGCTATTGCCCCGTGCCCGGCGACTCTACCCTCGGCTGTACGGACGTTAGCCGCGTTACCGACGCTCTAAAAACAACAACAAGAGATAGATGCCATGCGCAAGATCAACGTACATGAGGTTATCGACAACGCTCGATTCAACCGCTTTCACTGGATGGTGCTGTTCTGGTGTGCCCTGATCATCATCTTCGACGGATACGATTTGGTGATCTACGGCGTGGTGTTGCCGATGCTGATGAAAGAGTGGGGGCTCAGTCCCCTGCAAGCCGGCGCACTGGGAAGTTATGCACTGTTCGGGATGATGTTCGGCGCGCTGTTTTTCGGCCCGCTGTCGGACAAGATCGGCCGCAAAAAAGCCATCACCCTGTGCGTAATACTGTTCAGCGGTTTTACCGTGCTCAATGGTTTTGCTCGCAACCCCACCGAGTTTGGCCTCTGCCGGTTCGTTGCCGGGTTGGGCATTGGCGGGGTGATGCCCAACGTCGTGGCACTGATGAATGAGTACGCGCCGAAGAAAATCCGCAGCACGCTGGTGGCGATCATGTTCAGCGGCTACTCGGTGGGCGGCATGCTTTCGGCGGGGCTTGGCATCGTACTAATCCCGAGTTTTGGCTGGCAGTCGGTGTTTTATGTGGCGGTGCTGCCGTTACTGTTGTTGCCGTTGATCATGTACTTCCTGCCCGAGTCGGTGGGTTTCATGCTGCGTCAGGGGCGCAACGAAGAGGCTCGCAACATCCTGCTACGGGTTGACCCGGCTTACGTCGCACACGCCAGCGATCAATTGCACATGAGTGAAGTGAAGGGCAGCGGCACCCCGGTGTTGCAACTGTTCCGCGAGGGCCGTGCGCTGCGCACGCTGATGCTGTGGCTGGCATTTTTCTGCTGCTTGCTGATGGTCTACGCCTTGAGCTCCTGGCTGCCGAAACTGATGGCCAACGCCGGTTACAGTCTGGGCTCGAGTCTGTCGTTCCTGCTGGTGCTCAACTTCGGCGCCATTTTCGGCGCGGTCGGCGGTGGCGTACTGGGCGACAAGCTCAACCTGCCGCGAGTGTTGGCGGTGTTCTTCGTCGTTGCTGCGGTATCGATCACCTTGCTGGGCTTCAACAGCCCGATGCCGGTGTTGTACCTGCTGATCGCCCTTGCCGGTGCCACCACCATCGGCTCGCAGATTCTGTTGTACGCCTGCGCCGCGCAGTTCTACTCCATGACCATTCGCTCCACCGGTTTGGGCTGGGCGTCAGGTATCGGGCGCAACGGCGCGATTGTCGGCCCACTGCTGGGCGGTGCCTTGCTGGGGATCAGCCTGCCGCTGCAACTGAACTTCATGGCGTTTGCCTTGCCCGGTGCGGTGGCCGCCCTCGCCATGACCGTGTTCGCCATTAGCACTCAGCGCAGTGCCAAAGGTGTTGCCCGGACGCTAACACCGACCAGCGCTTGAACCAGGCAGCGGGCGGCGCGGCGTCGTGCCGTGTCGCCTGCCTGGTCACCCACACTTTTTCCGAACAAGAGCGGCCGGGCCTGTGCCACGGATCGCCTGACGAGTCTTGCGGCGAGGTTTCATGAAAGCGTTATTTCAGGACTTTTCCCTGTCTGCGGCAGTCGCCGGATTTATCGCCACGGTGATTTCCTACGCAGGCCCCTTGGTGATCATCTTTCAGGCCGCTGAGACCGCGCACCTCTCGCGGGAAGTGTTGTCCTCCTGGATTTGGGCGATTTCCATCGGCAGCGCTGTGCTCGGCATCGGTTTGAGCCTGCGTTATCGCGTCCCGGTGATCATCGCGTGGTCGGCACCGGGCTCGGCGTTGCTGGTGGCCTTGTTGCCGGGGATCTCCATGCCGGAGGCGGTGGGCGCCTATCTGGTCAGCAGTCTGATTATTTTTCTGGTTGGGGTGTCGGGGGCTTTTGACCGGGTCATCGGCAAACTGCCGGCGGCGATTGCGGCGGCGATGCTGGCAGGGATTCTGTTCAGCTTCGGCACAGGATTGTTCGTCTCGTTGCAAGGCAAGCCATTGCTGGTACTGGCGATGTTTACCACGTACCTGATCTGCAAGCGGGTGATGCCGCGTTATGCGGTGTTGATGGTGCTGCTGGTGGGCTGTTCCATCGCGTTCCTCGTCGGTGATTTGCACCGCGAGGCGCTGGTGATTGGTTTGGCCACGCCAGTGTGGATCACCCCCACGTTCAGCCTGAGTGCGACCCTGAATGTCGCCTTGCCACTGGTGATGGTGGCGCTGACCGGCCAGTTTGTTCCCGGCATGGCAGTGCTGCGCGCCAGCGGTTACACAACGTCGGCCGGCCCGATTATCGCCAGCAGTGCGTTGGGCACTGCGCTGTTGGCACCGTTCGGTTGTCACGGGCTGAATCTGGCGGCGATTACCGCGGCCATTTGTACCGGTCGCGAGGCCCACGAAGATCCGGGCAAACGCTATGTGGCCGGGGTCGTGGGCGGGCTGTGTTACCTGGTGCTGGGAGTCTTCGGTGCCACGCTGGTTTCGTTGTTTTCGGCGCTCCCCAGGGAACTGATCGCGGCCCTGGCCGGGCTGGCGCTGTTCGCCGCGATAGCCGGGGCACTGGCCGGCGCAATGGCCGTACCGAGTGATCGCGAAGCCGCGCTGGTGACCTTTCTCACCACCGCGTCGGGCATGTCGCTGTTTGGTTTGTCCGCCGCTTTTTGGGGGCTGATTTTCGGCATGGTCACGCACGTGCTGTTGAGTGCCAGGCGTCCCGCGCCGGCGACTCAAGCCACCCCTGCGCAGGAGGTGGCGCGCTGACCGAGTAAGTAATCGCAACCCCGATCCTTATCCGTTTTCACCATCCCCCGCGGCGAATCCGCAGCGGGTGGAGCACTTCAACCTGCCAATCAATAAAAATAAGAGAACAGCGATGAAACAGATTCTTCCAGCAACCGGTTCAGTGTTGTCCATGGTGGTCGTCTCGGGTTTTTCCAGCGGCGTGATGGCCGCCGAGGGTGGCTTCATCGAAGACACTACGGCCACCTTGCAGGCGCGTAACTATTACTTCAGTCGAGACTTCTCGGACATCGTCGGGGCAAATCAACAGTCGAAGGCCGAAGAGTGGGCGCAGGGCTTCATCCTCAACGTCAAATCCGGTTATACCCAAGGCCCGGTCGGTTTTGGCGTGGATGTCATCGGCCTGCTCGGCCTCAAACTCGACAGCAGCCCGGACCGGGTTAATACCGGTTTGCTGCCGGTGCACGATGACGGACGCGCGGCAAATGATTACAGCCGTCTGGAGGGTGCGTTGAAAGTGCGTTACTCCAAGACCGAGTTGAAGGTGGGTGAGCTGCAACCCAACGTGCCGGTGCTGGCCTTCAGCGATATCCGTCTGCTGCCGCCCAGCTATCAAGGCGCAAGCATCAGCTCCAATGAGATCGATGGCCTGACCTTGCAAGGTGGCCACTTGAATTCGACCAGCCTGCGCAACGAGGCCGGCGACGAAAAGATGCAAGCCATGCTCGGTCATGTACCGCAGCGTCAGGTCAGCAGCGATGGTTTCAACTTTGCTGGCGCCGATTACGCCTTCAATGGCAAACGCAGCTCGGTCAGCGCCTGGTTCGGGCAACTGGAAGATATCTACAACCAGCGTTTTGTCGGCCTCAAGCACAGTGAACCGTTGGGAGACTGGACCCTGGGCGCCAACCTTGGTTATTACGATTCGCGCGAAGACGGCAAAAAGTTGCTGGGCAATATCGACAACCAGGCGTTCTTCTCCTTGTTGTCGGCCAAGCGCGGCGGCCACACGTTTTATGTCGGCTATCAGGGCATGTTCGGCGACAGCGCCTTCCCGCGAGTGTTTGCCAACATCTCGCCACTGGGCAATGAAGTGCCGACCTACGAGTTCGCTTACACCGATGAGCGTTCCTGGCAGGCGCGCTACGACTACGACTTCGCGGCCCTCGGCGTGCCGGGGCTGACCAGCACCGTGCGCTACATCACCGGCAGTAACGTCGACACCGGCAAGGGCTTTGAAGGCAAGGACCGTGAGCGCGATCTGGATATCGGTTATGTGCTGCAGAGCGGCAGCCTCAAAGGGCTCGGGATCCGCGTGCGCAACGTCATGGCGCGTTCCAACTACCGCAGTGATATCGACGAAAACCGCCTGATCCTCAGCTACACCTGGAAGCTGTTATGAGCACTGAACAAGCCCAACGACCTTATCCATTTGGCGCCAGTCTACTGTTGGTCATTGCTGGCGCAGGTGCCGTGATGGTGGGGTGGGGCGATAGCGGGCGGCTGATGCTGGCTGCAGGGGTCAACCTTGTGTTGCTGGGTGCGGCAGTGCTCTATCGTCGTCAGCCAAGAGCGGAATTGGAGGTGGAGTCTGCACCCGTGCGGGAGGTTTGCGAGCCGAGCCTCTTGCAGACCGAGGCCCCGTCAGCGCTACAGCCAGCGGTGCCTGAGCGCGAATGGCCGGGAACGGTTGTGTCGGTGACGCTTGAGCAATTGACCGAGTCCGTCCTGCAAACAGAGGAAGACATGCGCTTCGCCAATCAGCTGGCGCGCACGGCAGGCGAACGGGTGAAGGCGAGTGCGCTGAGCATGCAGTCGTCGGCCAGTGTGCTGGATGATCTGAACCTCTACATGCAGCGTCTGGATCAAGTGTTCGACGAGCTCGGCAGTCAATCGATGCGCATCGGCGCAATCGTCGGCAGCATCCAGGACATTTCCCGTCAGACCAACCTGTTGGCATTGAACGCAGCCATTGAGGCGGCGAGGGCGGGCAGCCATGGCCGAGGGTTTGCGGTGGTGGCGGATGAGGTGCGCAATCTCTCGCGTCAGGCCGCGGAGTCCAGTGCACAGATCAGGCAGATCGCGACGGGGCTGGAGCAGTCCGCCGAAAACGCGCGCCAGGGGCTGCAGCAGTTGTCCGGTTCAACCCGACTGGGCCTGGAAAAGGCCAAAGTGGCCTTGCACTCGATGGGTGAGCTGCAAAGCGGTGCGGTGGCCAGGGTGGAGGTGGTCGAGCGCATCATGGCGCGCTTGGCCGGTTTGCACGATCTGACCTTGCAGGCGAAACGGATGATCGTGTGAGTCGTGCTGTGCACCAGTGTCACAGGTTGCTGGTGCAGTCACCCATGACTTCGTACGTCACCCGATGGCTCTGGCCCTGATGATCGACGTACTCCATGGTCGCTGGCACAACCCCGCAGGCGGTTGCCGTGTTCGTCACAGAAACCACCTTGGCGTTGTCCAGCGGCTGCGCCGGGTTGTACGAGGTGGCGGCGGCCGGCTCGTTGCCGGCGGCCATGGTCGAGGTGGCGGCGAGGGTCAGAAACAGGCTGATCAAGGTTTTCATTTTTCAGTACTCCGTGTTGATTCCGATGGCTCAATTCTAGGCTTTGCCCGCAATCGATAATGGGGCCAACGCCTGATGCATCCTTACATGAAACGTAACAGTCACCGCCCCTGGAGGGCTTATGGATCTGCTCAATAACTTGCGGGTGTTCGTCCGCGTGGTGGACAGCGCAAGTTTTACCGCCGCCGCCGATGCGTTGGACTTGTCGACCGCGCAAGTATCGCGATTGGTGGCGGATCTGGAGCAGCATGTGCAAGCGCGCTTGCTGCAGCGCACCACACGCAGATTGAGCCTGACCGAGGCCGGTGAACGATTTCTGCTGCGCAGCCGGCAAATACTCGAAGAGATGGAGGAGGCAACGGCAGAAGCCCGCGGCGCCCATCTCAAACCCAGTGGACGGTTGCGGGTGCACAGCATGAATGGCTTGGGCGTGCTGATCACGCCGTTGATTGCCCGCTACAGCGAGCTTTACCCTGATGTGGTGTTCGAGCTGACCTTGTCGCAGCGTAATCCAGATCCGTTGGAGGACGGGCACGACGTGGTGATTTCGATTGCCCACGAACTGGCCGATTCGCAATTGGTCGCCCAGACCATCGGGCAGATCTACAGTGTGCCCTGCGCCTCCCCGGAATACCTGCAACGCCGGGGCGTGCCGGACAACCCGCAGGCGCTGAACGATCATCAGTGTTTGCGCATGCTCGACCCGTTGTACAGCGATCAATGGGTGTTCAAGGACGACCATGGGGAGCATGCCGTCCGCCCGGCCAAGACCTTTCAGTGCAACGTCGCCGAATCAATGGTCAAGGCGTCAGAGGCCGGCATGGGCATCAGCCTGATTCCGTTCTATACCGCGACGCGCCCCTTGAGTGACGGCACGTTGCTGCGCCTGCTGCCAGCCTGGCGGCCCCGTCAACGCAATGTGTATGCGTTGTACCCGTCGCGGCGTTTTCTCGATGCCAAGGTCCGGACCTGGGTGGCCTTTCTCAAGGTCGAATTACCCAAGCTGTTCACCGAACATGATGCGGTGATGAACGATCCGCGGCATTGGGCCTGACCTCTCGTTTACGTCATCCCCAGCGAGTTCGGCAGAACCAGAGAAATCCACGGTACATAGGTAATCAATATCAGGAACAGGAGCAGGATAATCAGCCAAGGCATGGCTGCACGGATGGTGGCGGTCAGTGACATGCCAGTCACCGCCGACGTGACAAACAGGTTCAGGCCTACGGGCGGCGTAATCAGACCGATCTCCAGGTTCACCACCATGATGATCCCCAAATGAATCGGGTCGATCCCCAACTTCATGGCAATCGGGAACATGATCGGCGCCAGGATCAGGATGATTGCCGAGGGCTCCATGAACGCCCCAGCCACCAACAACACGATGTTCACCACGAGCAGGAATGTCACCGGTGTCAGGCCCGCGCCGATGACCCAGGCGGTGATTTGTTGGGGCAATTGCTCGGTGGTCAGTACATGAGCGAAGAGCATGGCATTGGCGATGATAAACATCAGCATGATGCTCAGCTTGGCGGATTCGAGCAGCACCTTCGGTGTTTCGCGAAACGACATGTCCTTGTAGACGAACAGCGCAACGAATGCCGCGTAGACCGCCGCCACGGCCGCCGCCTCGGTCGGAGTGAACATTCCGCTGTAGATGCCGCCCAGGATGATGACCATCAGCAACAGGCCCCAAATGGCCTTGCGTGCTGCACTCAACCATTCACGAAAGGTCGCCCGTGGCATGGCGGGCAGGTTTTTCCTGACGGCGACGACGTAGATGGCCACCATCAGCGCTGTGCCCAGCAGCAGGCCCGGTACCACGCCGGCCATGAACAGCTTGCCGACCGAGGTTTCCGTCGCCGCCGCATACACCACCATCACGATGGAGGGGGGAATAAGAATCCCCAGCGTGCCCGCATTGCACACAATACCGGCACCGAACGCCTGTGGATAACCGGAGCGGACCATCCCCGCAATGGCGATGGAACCCACGGCGGCTACCGTTGCTGGGCTTGAGCCGGACAGCGCGGCGAACAACATGCACGCCAGCACCGCCGCGATGGCCAGGCCGCCGCGAATATGCCCAACGCAAGCGTTGGCGAAATCGATCAAGCGCCGCGCCACACCGCCCGTGGTCATGAAGGCACCGGCCAGTAGAAAGAACGGGATGGCCAGCAACGTGTAGTGCTCGGAGGTCTCGAACAGCTTGATGGCCAGTGAACGCACGGAGTCAGGGCTGAAAAAGATGATCGTCAGCGAACCGGCCAGGCCCAGGGAAATGGCGATCGGTACACCGATAAACATCAGCACGAACAGGGCAACAAAGAGAAAAAGAATAGTCATTTCTTGTCATCCTCATGTTCGGTCAGTTTCATCGCCTCCGCGGCCTCGTCGGCCAGGCCCAGGCCCGTTTGACGGTTTTGTACAATGCGCACCAGGATCTCGGCAAAGCGGATGAACACCAAGGCAAAACCCACTGGCACAATCAGCCCGATGTGCCATTGCATGATGCCGTAATGACCGAGGTCCTCGGCACCAATGCCGGCGATGAACAGCGTCTGAATCCATTCGAAACTGGCGACGCTGAGCAGGCCCGCATAGACCAGACTGCAGAGACAGGCAATGATGCCAATGATTCGCTGAGCCGGTTTGGTGGCCAGCTTCACCAAGGCATCGACACCAATATGCCCGGCGGTGCGCACGCCATAGGACAAGCCGAAAAAGATCAGCCAGGCGAACAAGGCTTTGGTCAGCGATATGCTCCATGTCATGGCTTGGGCCATCCCCATCACGCTGTCGCCAATGGCGAACAAGGGTTCGCTGGCGCTCTGCCACTGCTCGGCGAGGCTGTAGAAAACGCTATAGAGGTTGTTAAGGATGACGTAAACGAACGTTACCAGCGTCATTGCCGCCAGCAGGAAGACGATAAAACCTTCTTCGAAGTGATCCCAGATACGCCGTAAGGCATTCATGAGTGGCCTCTCCCGATCGAGTGACGGCTATGGAACAGGGGCCACCCTTTCGGGCGGCGCCCGCCGGCAGATTACTGAGCCTGGTTGGCAGCTTCGGCGGCCTTGATCAGGTCGGCACCGATATCACCTTCGAACTTCTTCCAGACCGGATTCATTGCTTCGCGCCACTCGCCACGTTGCTCCGGGGTCAGCGTGATGATTTCAGTGGTTTTGGCGTTGATGATGTTCTGTTTGGCATCCTGATTCAGTTTTTCCGCATCCTTGTTCACCTGAGTGGTGACCTCGGCGATGATCTTGTCCAGTTCGGTTTTTATATCCGGCGGCAGGCCTGTCCAGAACTTGGTGTTGGTGATCAACATGTAGTCCAGCAAGCCATGGTCGGACTCAGTGATGAATTTCTGCACTTCGTGCATTTTCTGGCTGTAGATGTTCGAGTAAGGGTTTTCCGCGCCATTGACGACGCCGGTCTGCAAGCCCTGATACACCTCGGCGAAGCTCATTTTGCGAGGGTTGGCGCGCACCGCCTTGAATTGCTCTTCGAGCACGGCCGAAGCCTGCACACGAAATTTCAAACCGCGAGCATCGCCCGGTTTACGTAGCGCTTTGTTGGCGGACAGCTGTTTCATGCCGTTATGCCAATAGGCCAGACCGGTGATGTTCTTGCTTTCCATGGACTTGAGAAGCCCCTGGCCATCAGGGCTTCGCTGGAAGCGGTCGACTGCCGAGATGTCGTTGAACAGGAACGGCAGATCGAACAATTGCAGCTTGGGTGTGTATTGCTCGAACTTGGCCAGCGACGGCGCAATCATCTGCACATCACCCGACAGCAGCGCCTCCATTTCCTTGCCGTCACCAAACAGCGAAGAGTTTGGATAAACCTCTACCTTGACCTTGCCCGGCAGGCGTTCTTCAACCAGTTTCTTGAACAGCAGGGCGCCCTGGCCTTTAGGCGTTTGTTCGGCGACGACGTGGGAAAACTTGATAATGACTGGATCAGCCGCCAGCGTCAGGCTCGACGCACCCAGCGCGAGTGCGCAGACGACTGCATTGCACAATGATTTGAGCATTTAGATGTTCCTCTTGTTTTAGTTCTCGTGCCGTTCATGTCTGAAACGTTTTGCACGGTGGACAAGAGGAGTCTAGGCAATAAATCACCATTGGTCGTTGGGGTTGGGGGCTTGTTCCCTTTCCAAGGCCTGCAACGCAGCCTGGCCCGCTTTAAGGCACAACCCGGCGCGGCGGGGAAACTAATTGAGAACGCCCCCTAGTATTTCCAGAAAACCGGTATGAACAGCACCAGAACGGTGAGGATCTCCAGCCGTCCCAGCAGCATGCCAATGGTCAGCAGCCATTTGGCCGAATCGGGCAGTGTCGAGAAGTTACCTGCCGGGCCAATGATCGAACCAAGGCCAGGCCCCACGTTGCAGACGGCAGTGGCCGCGCCACTCAATGCAGTGGTCCAGTCCAGGCCGATGAGCGCCAACCCCATGGCGATCGCCCCGATGGTTATGGTGAAAAAGAATGAAAACGTCAGGAGCGAACGGGCGATATCCTCGTCGATGGGATGGTTGTTGTACTTTTTACTGATGACGGCTCGAGGATGAATCAGTTGTTTCAGACTGCCCATGAGCAATGCGCCAGCCACTTGAAAGCGGAAGATTTTAAGGCCGCCAGCGGTGGAACCGGAGCAGCCGCCGACAAAGGTCAGATAAAAGAACAGCAACACAGAGAAGCTGCCCCATAGCGTGTAATCCCCCAGCGCCACGCCGGTCGTTGTGACCACTGACGTCACGTTAACGGCGACAATCCGAAACGCTTCCCACCAGCTGTACTCGCTGTGCAAACACAACCAGGTGCCGAACAGCAGCCAGGTGATGATCAAAAAGCCAATGAACCCACGTACCTGATGATCGTTGAACAAGGCCCGTTTATTCCCGCGCAACAGGCTCACATACAGCGTAAAAGGCAGGCTGCCCAGAATCATGATAACCACCGCCACCCAATGAATGGCCGGTTGCGTCCAGTGCGCCAGAGACGAATCGGAGGTGGAAAAACCTCCCGTGGAAATCAACGACATTGCATGGTTGATGGCTTCGAACGGGGTCATGCCTGTTATCCACAGCGCCAGCGTGGAAACAGCGGTCAGCCCGATATACAAGCCCAGAATGTATTTGGCGGCGACGTGGGAGCGTGGTGTGACCTTCTCCGACCAGTCGGATGATTCGGTCTGAAACAGCCGCATGCCCCCGACCCGCAACAGTGGCAGGATGGCCACGGCCATGCCGATGAAGCCGATGCCGCCCAGCCAATGCAGCATTGAACGCCAGATCAGCAATCCGGGAGAGGCGGTGTCCAGACCGGTCAGGATGGTCGATCCGGTGGTGGTGATGCCGGACATCGTTTCAAAAAACGCGTCGGTGTAGCTGATGTTCTGGATCAGGACCATGGGCAATGCGGCGAACATGCAGACGACTACCCAACTGGCGGTGGTCAGCATGTACATATCGCGGGGACGCAACTGAGCGTCCTCAGGACGTCCCTTGTTAATCAACAGCAGCCCGGACACCGCCGTGATCAGACTCGACCACAAAAAGGCCGACATATCATCGTTGCGTTCATAGATCACCAGCGTGAGCATTGGTATCGCCATGCTCACTGCCAGCGTGATCAGAAAAATACCCAGGATGAAACCGATAAGCCGCAGTACCGCAATGGACATAAATAACGCCTGTCTTGTTAGCGCCGCGCAGTATCGATCGGCTTGTCATTTTGTCTCGTAAAGTTTGCGTAACTTTTTTCGTTCCTCGGATTCTCTATTCGCCGGGGTAGACGCGCGACACGGCCAGTCAGAAACGCCGGTATAGACTGAGACCTATCACGATGGGAGAGACGCGTGAAATATAGAACAGTGTTGCTGCTCAGTCTTGTGCTTATACGGGCCCAGGCGCCGAAAAAGGCACGCCCATGATTGGCGCCGAACTGCTGTCATCGCAAAGCCTCACAGTTGGCTGGCTGATTTACGTGCCGGTAGTGATCTGGGCTGTCTGTCGAGCGCCCTGGGTCGAGCTGTTCAGCGACAGCCGCCGTCAGCATCTGTTGTTCGGCACGGTGTTCGCACTGTTCATGCTTTGGCTGGTGCGACGGGACTTCGACACCGGAGTGTCCTATCACTTCATCGGCATGACGGCGGTGACATTACTGCTGGATTGGCCGTTGGCGATTGTCGGCGGGTTGGTCGCGCAAGCGGGATTGGTGTTGCTCGGGCGTCAGGACCTGGCCGCTGTCGGGGTCAACGGCGCACTGCTGATTCTGCTGCCTGTGCTGATCACCGAGTGCTGCGCAATCCTGGTGGAGCGCGCGCAGCCGCGTAATCCGTTTGTGTATATCTTCGTTTCCGGTTTCTTTGCAGCAGCGCTGTCGGCGTTGTTGTGTCTGATTCTGGCGCTCACGTTGCTGTGGTACGACGAACGTTTCGCCATGCCGTATTGGCTGGAAGATTTTGTCGGTTATCTGTGGCTGCTTATTTTTCCGGAAGCGTTTATCAACGGCATGGTGGTCAGCGCATTGGTGGTGTTCTGCCCTGAGTGGCTGGAGACGTTCAATCGCACGCGCTACCTTTCGGCGCCCTGGAAGGACGACGATCCCAAATCTTGATCCACATCAAATCCAAAAAACGTTGCCGAATCCATGCTCTGGAAAACCTTCAGGAGCAACGGCATGAGTGTGTATGAGTGGGCCAGGCAGGAGTTGCGTCAGAGTCTGGATGTGGCGCAAGAGGTGGGCTTCGATCCGGGATTGAGCCTGCGCGCCTTGCTCAGTGCGGTGGTGCAGCAGAGCAAGGCGGTACGCAATATCGAAGACCTGGCCGATGAGTTGCGGTTTCTCGCCGAGAACCTCGATGAGGGCCAGGACTATGGTTTTATGCGGCCCTGAGGGTCGGGATCAGTGACGCGGGTCGAAGTCTTCGCTGAACAGCTCGTCTTCGGCATCCGGGCTCACCGGGATTTTGTGTTCTTCCGACGCCCAGGCGCCCAGGTCGATCAGTTTGCAACGGTCCGAACAGAACGGCCGGAACTTGTTCTCGGGGCTCCATTCGACAGGGGCACCGCAAGTTGGGCAATCGACGGTTGGGGTTTGGCTCATGACTGGCCTCCACGCAAAGTAAGGTAAAAGTGATGCAGGCGTTCGACCTCGCTGTGCAGCCAGGCGAGGTCACGGTCGTTGACCACCACGTCGTCGGCATGGCTCACGCGGTCCTGTCGGCTGGACTGAGCCTTGAGGATCGCCTGAACCTGCTGTTCGCTGGTCTGGTCACGCTGCAGGGTGCGTTCGATCTGTAGCTGTTCCGGGGCATCGATCACCAGGACCCGTTGGGTCATGGTGTACTGCCCGGACTCGATCAGCAGCGGCGAAACCAGAATCGCGTAAGACGATTGTGCCTTGGCCAGATGATGGGCGATTTCCTCGGCGATCAACGGATGCATCAGCGCTTCGAGCCAGCGGCGTTCATCCGGTACCTCGAAGATCAGCTTGCGCAGGGACGCACGATCCAGTTGGCCGTCGGCTTGCAACACGCCGGGGCCAAAGTGCTCGGCGATCTTTGCCAGCGCCGGGCGACCGGGTTCGACCACCCAGCGAGCCGCATGATCGGCGTCCACTACATGCACGCCCAGGTCGATGAAGTGCTGGGCGGCCGCGCTTTTGCCGCTGCCGATGCCGCCGGTCAGGCCGAGAATCCAGGGTTTTTCCACAGGGGTATTCATTTCAAACCGACAAACTGCCAATAGAAGCCGGTTATTTGACCACCCCAGAGCAAGGCAATCCAGCCGGCAATGGCCAGATAGGGGCCAAAGGGCAGCGGAGTCGAGGTTTTTGCGTCCCGCAGGCGCAGCAAAATCACCCCGAGGATGGCCCCAACCAACGATGACAGCAGAATAGTCAGGGGCAGGATTTGCCAGCCGCCCCAGGCGCCGAGCATCGCCAACAGCTTGAAGTCACCGTAGCCGATGCCGTCCTTGCCGGTGATGAGTTTGAACAGCCAGAACACCGACCACAGCGCCATGTAGCCGGCCACCGCGCCCCAGAGTGCGTCATGCAGTGATACGAAGAGCCCGAAGCTGTTGACGATCAATCCCAGCCACATCAACGGCAGCACCAGCACGTCTGGCAACAGCTGATGTTCGGCGTCGATCAGGCTCATCGCCAACAGGCCCCAGCCCAGCACCAGCACCATGCACGCCTGCCAGCCGAAACCGAAATGCCAGGCGACGAACGCCGACAGCACGCCACAAGCCAGTTCGGTCAGCGGGTAACGTTTGCTGATCGGTGCCGCGCAGTTCGAGCATCGCCCACGTAAAAACAGATAACTGAGCACTGGAATGTTTTCCCACACTCGAATTCGATGGCCGCAATGGGGGCACTCGGAGTGGGGCAGTATCAGGTTGTAAGCGGGGCCGGGGGCTTCGGGTGGCAAATCCAGTACGTCATGGGCCTGCAGTCGCCATTCACGCTCAAGCATTTTCGGCAGGCGCCAGACCACCACGTTAAGAAAGCTGCCGATCAACAGGCCGATCGCCAAAGCGGCGATCACGAAGGTCAGCGGGTTGAAGCTCAGGAATTCGTTCAAGGACATATCAGATCGCTGAGCCGAGTTGGAAGATGGGCAGGTACATTGCAACCACCAGGCCGCCGACGATAACCCCCAGCACCACCATGATGAACGGCTCCATCAGACTGGTCAGGTTATCGACCATGTTGTCCACTTCGGCCTCGTAGAAACTCGCAACCTTGTCGAGCATGTCGTCCAGTGCGCCGGACTCTTCGCCAATGGCTGTCATCTGAATCGCCATGTTCGGAAAGATGCCGGAGGTGCGCATGGAAAAATTCAGCTGCATGCCGGTTGAAACGTCCTGCTTGATGCGCAGGACCGCTCGCTTGAACACGATGTTGCCGGTCGCGCCCGCCACTGAATCCAGAGCTTCGACCAGGGGCACCCCGGCGGCGAACGTCGTTGATAGTGTGCGGGCGTAACGGGCCACGGAGGACTTGTACATGAGCGCGCCAACCAACGGCAGTTTCAACAGCCAGGTGTCCATACGGTCGCGAAAGCCTGGTGATTTTTTAAAGGCATGGCGTACGCCGAAAAACATCGCAACCAGCGCGCCGAGCAATATCCACCACCATTCCTGCAAAAACTCCGACAAGCCGATGACCATCAGGGTGAACGCCGGCAGCTCGGCGCCAAACCCTGAGAACACTGATTCGAACTGCGGCACAACCTTGACCAGCAGAATCCCGGTCACAATGATCGCGACGAATACCACGGCCAGCGGGTAGGTCATGGCTTTTTTGATCTTGGCCTTGAGGCTTTCGCTCTTTTCCTTGTAGGTCGCCACCCGCTCCAGCAGCGTATCCAGGGCACCGGCCTGCTCGCCAGCGTCCACCAGGTTGCAATACAGCTCATCGAAATACTGCGGCTTTTTGCGCAGGGCCGCGGCGAAGCTGTTACCGGCTGCGACTTCCTGTTTCACCTCGTCCACCAGCTTGCGCATGTTCGGGTTATCGAAGCCCTCGCCGATGATATCGAACGATTGCAGCAGCGGTACGCCGGCTTTCATCATGGTCGCCATCTGCCGGGTAAACAGGGCAATGTCCAAGGGCTTGATGCGTTTGCCGGCGTTGAAAATGGACGCGGATTTTTTCCGCACCTTGCCCGGGTTGATACCTTGTTTGCGCAACTGGGCCTTGATCAGCGCGGGATTTTGGCCGGTCAACTCGCCGGTCATTCTGGCGCCTTTTTTGTCTGTGCCTTCCCAGGCATATACGCTGATTTTCACTGCTTTGACCGCCATGTTCAGTCCTTGGTGACCCGGTTGATTTCTTCAAGGCTGGTGATGCCTTGCATGGCCTTGAGCAGGCCTGAAGTACGCAGGTCGTTGAAGCCGTCCTTACGCATCTGGATGTCGATTTCCAGTGAATTGCCTTCGGCCATGATCAGCCGTTGCAGGTCCGGGGTGTTCTTTACCACTTCATAAATACCTACTCGCCCTTTGTAACCGCTGTTGCACTGATCGCAACCGACCGGTTCATAGATCGTGAACGAGCCGATGCGTTCCTCAGGGAAGCCTTCCTTGAGCAACGCCTCGCGGGGAATATCGATGGGTTTGCGGCAATGGCTGCACAGTTTGCGCGCCAGGCGCTGGGCGATGATCAGGCTGACCGAGGTCGCGATGTTGAACCCCTGAATCCCCATGTTGTGCAGGCGGGTCAGGGTTTGCGCGGCGCTGTTGGTGTGCAGGGTGGAAAGTACCATGTGCCCGGTCTGGGCGGCCTTGATGGCAATTTCGGCGGTTTCGAGGTCGCGGATTTCGCCGACCATGATCACGTCTGGGTCCTGGCGCAGAAACGAGCGCAGCGCCTGGGCGAAATCCAGTCCCTGCCTGGGATTGACGTTGACCTGGTTGATGCCTTCCATGTTGATTTCTACCGGGTCTTCGGCAGTGGAGATGTTGATGTCGACGGTGTTGAGGATGTTCAGGCCGGTATAGAGCGACACGGTCTTGCCTGAGCCGGTGGGGCCGGTCACCAGGATCATCCCCTGTGGCTGCTTGAGGGCGGCCATGTACAGGGCTTTCTGGTCGGGTTCGTAGCCAAGGGCGTCAATGCCCATTTGTGCGCTGGACGGGTCGAGGATCCGGATCACCACCTTCTCGCCCCACAGGGTTGGCAGGGTGTTGACCCGGAAGTCGATGGACTTGCTTTTGGACAGACGCATCTTGATTCGCCCGTCCTGGGGTTTGCGCCGCTCGGAGATATCGAGGCTGGCCATGATCTTCAGGCGGGATGCGATGCGGTTGGCCAGTTGCGTCGGCGGCCTGGCGACCTCCCGCAGCATGCCGTCGGTGCGCATCCGCACACGGTAGATTTTTTCATAGGGTTCGAAATGCAGGTCGGAAGAACCGCTCTTGATCGCATCGAGCAACATCTTGTGGACGAAGCGAACCACAGGCGCGTCATCGGCATCTTGCCCTGCGATGGAGTCCTGTTTCTGGTCATCGACTGACTCGATATCCAGACCTTCGAGGTCGACATCGGCCATGTCTTCCAGGCCGGTGGAGTGGTTGTCGAAGAATTTCTCGATGGCGTCGCTGAGCTTGTCTTCCTCCACCAGGATGGCTTCGGTGCTCAGCCCGGTGCTGAACTGGATGTCGTTGATGGCTTGATGATTGGTCGGGTCGGAAATCCCTACGAACAGCTTGTTGCCACGCCGCCAGAGGGGCAGGGCGTGGTGCTGACGGACCAGCTTCTCGCTGACCAGCCCTCGGGGTTGGGTGTCCTTGTCCAGGCAATTGAGGTCCAGCAAGGCCATGCCGAAATGTTCCGAGGCCACTTCGGCGACCTGCCAGCTGTTCAACAGTTTGTTCTGCACCAGGTAGCTGACCAGCGAGATTCGATTGCGCTGGGCTTGCTGATACGCCTGTTGCGCACTTTGGTCGGTGATCAGCTCGGCCAGTACCAATTGCTTGGCCAGACCGCTAAGGGCGATGTCATTCATTGGGATTCCGGACGCAGACGGTTAATGACTTATAGCCTAGTCAAGCAGTGGAACCAAACCAGCCGGGGTGAGGTGACAAAAAGTGTCAGATAGTACGGATTCTGGGGGTAGGAAAGGTCTTGGCGTTGATCTCGCACCCCGTCAGCAGGGGCGCGCGGGGCTTGGCATGGCCTGTGCTTTGTCTTGTTCAGATCATGAGATTTCGACTCATGCATGGAGCCTGTCTATGAACAATCAAAAAGGTTTTACTCTGATCGAACTGCTGATCGTCGTGGCGATCATCGGGATTCTGGCAACGTTTGCGTTGCCGCAGTATTCGAAGTACCAGGCGCGAGCGAAGGTAACCGCCGCTCTTGCAGAAATCTCGGCACTGAAGGTGCCTTTCGAAGACATTATCAATCAAGGCACCGATCCCACCCTCGATCTGATCGGCGGTACGGCGGCTACAGGTAATTGCACGATTGCGGCATCGGGTACCGCTTCTACTGGTGTGGGCAGTATTGGCTGCACGATCCTCAATGCTCCGGGGCCGGTGCTCGCCAAAACCATTACGCTTTCGCGTACGCTCGCGGGTGGCTGGACTTGCGCCACAACGGCTGCGCAGGAGTATGCCCCTAAAGGCTGCACTGGTGCCTGATCCATTTTTCATCCTCCGAATGCCCCGCGTTTCACGACGCGGGGCATTTTTTTGCTCGTCATTTCCCAGGCTGTTCGAATAATCGAGAAACCCCCGACAATTCATGGCCTTAGGCCTGCGTTAAAACCCGCAAGTTGCATGTAGATAATTTCAACGTCATGCATTTTGCATGATTTCGAAAATTAGCGTTTTTGTTAACTAATTGATTTATAAGTGTTTATTTTTACTTTTCCAGTTGGCACAGCGTTCGCACTATCTCTGGTAACCCTGCTGACAAGACACGCAGCAGACTTCCCAGAAATACAGGAGTTAATCGTATGAAGAAGTTCGCCATCGCTGCTGCTACTGCTACCGCGCTGACCCTGACCATGGCCACCGCTGCATTTGCACAGACCACCCAGGTGACTCAGGCACCCATGATGCTGGCCGCCGGTGAAGTCACTGAAGCGAAAGAGGATGTTTCCGATACCTGGATCACGACCAAAGTCAAAGCAGACCTGGTGACCGAAAAAGGCATCCCGGGAACCGACATCAAAGTCGAAACCAACAAAGGCGTTGTTTCCCTGTCTTCCATGACCGTTCTGACAGACGCTCAGAAAACAACCGCCGTGGCTATCGCCAAGAAAATCAAAGGCGTCAAAGCTGTGTCCGCTGACGGCCTGAAATCCGAGTAAGGCAAGGCTTCTCGCCTGGACCGGGAGAAGGTGCGGTAGACGGGCCGAGTCATACGTCTGCCGCGACTTGAGAGTTCATGCGAAAGGCCACAAGGACGTGGCCATTACAGGCCCCGACATTCGTGTCGGGGCCTGTTCTATTTGCAGTGTCGCAAATCACCTGTGGGAGCGAGCAAGCCCGCTCCCACATTGATTGGCACCCGCATTGGATTGTGGCGGATTCAATTGCCACGCTTGCTGGTGATTCGAACCAACCGATTGCCTTCAAAGCGCAGGTACTGGTACATCCCGCTGTTGGGCCCGTAGGTCCATTCCTCGACCTGAAACTCTTCCCGGCGATTGGCGCTGCGCTTGTAGCCCAGCAGGTCGCGGGCAACGGGCTCTCCGCATTTGTGCAGCACTTCGCTGGACCTGTCTCCCACGCTGATCAATTGACTGCCGCAGCGCAAGGTATCGGCCGCCGCTGCCTGGCTGGCAGCCAGCACCAGGGCCAGATTCAGAAGCCAGCGTGCGCCCATCACTCGGCATCCAGATGCATAGGGGTAATAACGCGGCCATCGCTTTCTGCCTCACCGAGGCTGGCGTCGATGAAGTACACGCGGTCATCGGCCAACTGACCCTTGTCCACCAGATAATCCTTGATGCTGCTGGCCCGTTCTTGCCCCAGTTGACGCAACAGCACTTCGCTGGAGCTCCAGAAGGCGATCACGCCTTCACGCATTTTTTTGCTGCGTTCTTCCTTGCCCAGATCCTTCCATTCGGCGAGCGGCTGGGTCTTGAGGCGCGTGCGGTAGATCCCTTCAAGCAGCGGGGCTTTCTCGTTGTCCGGCACATTCAGCAATGAGGCCTGGGCCGGCACCTTGTCTCCGCGGCGCTGGAGCATTTTGTAGTAGTTGTACTGGTATTCCCGTTCCAGGCGTTGCTCGGCGATCAGTGGGCCATCGCTGCTCTTGGCGGCGGTGCCTTCGATTTCCAGGCGCAGGGCCGGACGTTCCTTGAGCGCCTGAGACAGTTTGACCAGCGCCGCTTCGGCATCCTTGCTCAGGTCACTTGAACCTGGTGCGAACGCGACGCTGCCCAAATCTTGCGAACCACCGCCGCTGACCAGCCCGCCAATCATTTTGAACGGCGCCGCTGCAGCTTTGACGATCAGATTGCGCAGGGTCTGCCAGACAATAGGCATGACGCTGAACTGTGGGTTGTTCAGGTCGCCGCTCACCGGCAGCTCGATGGAAATCTTGCCGTCGACATCCTTGAGCAAGGCAATCGCCAACTTCAACGGCAGGCTCACCGCGTCTGGGCTGTCGACCTTTTCACCCAGTTGCAACTGCTCGACCACCACTTTGTTTTCGGCCAGGAGTTGGCCGTTGGTGATCTTGTAATGCAGGTCGAGATTGAGCCGGCCCTTGCGGATGCGGTAACCGGCGAACTTGCCGGAGTAGGGCGTCAGGGTCGTCAGTTCCACCCGTTTGAAACTGGTGGCGATGTCCAAGGCGGCCATCGGGTCGAACGGGTTGACCGAACCCTTGATGGTCACCGGCGCATAGCGGTCGACCTTGCCTTTGATGTCGACACTGGCCGGTTTTGCCTGTCGGCTGTCGATGGTGCCGATCTTCCCGTTGAGCTGTTGAATGGCTGTGGCGAAGTTCGGGGTCAGGCTGAAGTCGGCGAAGTTCGCCGAACCGTCATTGATGGCAATACCGCCGATGTGGATGCCCAAGGGTTTTTCTTTTCCGGCTGCGGGCTTTGCCGCGGCGGTTGTGGCGCCGGAGTCGGCCGGTTGCGGGATCAGCAGGTCATCGATGTTGGTGGTGCGGTCATCGTTGATCATGAAGCGCGCATAGGGCTGGAACAGGTTGACCTTGTCGATCGACAGGCTGTCGCCGTGCTGATAGTTCAGGCCTTCGAGCACCAACTGCTGCCACTTGAGGAAGTCGCGGGTTTTCAGGGTGTCCAGGGTATGCAGTTGATCGACCTGGGCACGGCCAGTGACGTTGAACGCCAGTGGGTCGGTACTTTTCAGGTCGACCGCCAGATCACTGCCCAGCATGCCGCTGCGCAGTTCGAGGCGAATGAACGGGTTGATGTAGGACTGAGCGACGCGCAGGTCGATGTCCTTGGTCTGCACCTTCAGTTTGGCGTTGATCGGGGCCAGATTGACCACCCCGTCCGCTGTGATCTTGCCTTGCTTGCCCACGCCGGTGTCGAGCTTGAGGTTGAAAGGTGAACCATTGAGGCTGTCGAAATTTTGCAGGTCCAGGTTCAGCGGGCCCAGCTCCAGCGCCACCGCCGGTTGTGCCTTACGGTCGGCCAGGTGCACCTGATAATCGCGCAGCTGCACGTCTTTGAGCAGCACCTGCCAAGGCTTGCTCGGCGCGGTCGGTTCGGGCTTCGGTGAATCGGCTACCGCCGGTGTGCTGGCTGGCTCGGCATTGGCTTTGGCGGCCGCTTTGGATGGCTGACTGGCGAACAGTTTTTGCCAATCGAGTTGCCCATCGGCTTCGAGGGCGGCCCAGGTTTCCAGTTTCTGACTGCGAATCTTGCCGACCACCACTTGCTGTTTGGCCAGATCCACGGTGGTTTCGCTGATGTCCAGCCGCTCGAGTTTCGCCAGCGGTCGACCGTCCGCAGTCTTGATGGCGAAAGGCGCGACGCTGACGGCGACGTTGCTCAGCAGCAGTTCGGTTTCCTTGGCCAGGTTGAGTTTGTAGTCGGTGCTGAGGCTGACGACGCCATCCTCGAGTGCGAGTGGCACAGCATCACGCACATAGGGCCAAAAGGATTTCATCTTGCCATCGGTGATTTTCAGCTTACCTTCGGAGGCGATCGGGATCAGGCTGAAGTTACCGCTCCAGTCGATCTGTCCACCTGCCGGGCCGACGGCGACCAACGTCATGTCGGCGCTGTCTTCGGGCAGGGTGCTGAGGTTTTTCAGTTCGAAGTCGAGTTTGTCGTAGAGGAATTCGATGGGTTCGCTGGGCCGTGCATCCTCGAAATGTACGGAGCCGCTGGCCAGTTTGATCCGCTCCACGCGCAGCGGGAATGGTTTGGCGTCCGGGTCGACCGGGGTCGGTTCACTGGCGGGGATTTTGAACAGCCCGAGCAGGTTGAGCTTACCGTCCTTGCCGAAGAGGATTTCAGTCTTGGGTTTGTCGAGTTCGATATCGGACAGGTGCAGCGCCTTGGTCCAGAGGCTGTCGATCTGCAGGTTCGCGTACAGGCGTTCGAAGCCCACTTGCTCCTTGCCCGGCTCGCCGACGACCAGGCCCCAAAGGGTGACTTCAAGGCTAAAAGGGTTGAGTTCGATCCGCTGAATCGTGGCGGGCGTCGTGGCGTAGTTGGCCAATTGTTGGTTGGCTACCCGCAACGCGATGCCCGGCAAAATCAGAAACCCCAACAGGCTATAAAGAGCCAGGGCAGTCAACAAGGCGCCGATAGCGCGAATCAATCCTTTGGGCATGTGCGGCTTCATCTGTCGGAATCGGAGTGCCTTGGAGTATGGCATGCGTTTGCGGTTCCGAAGCAATCACGCTTTATAGGATTTGTCTGATTATCGGTGTGGATTTTCATAGCTGCAGGATCAGTGTTTTCAGCGGCGGCTGCTGGTCCATCGACGGGAAATCGCTGCCCGGTGTCAGCGCTGTCCACTCACGCACCGGGCGCCCGGCCTTCTCTGCGCAGCGCAGAACCTGTTCGCGCCAATCGTCCATGCTGACCTTCGCCAGGTTGTTGCAGCAGATCAGCACGCCATCGTCGGCGGTGGTCAGCAGTGCCGGTTTGAGCAGGCTCTGGTAGTCGCGCAACAGGTCGACCGTGCCGAAAACGCTCTTGGCCCAGGCCGGAGGATCGAGCAATACCAGATCGTACTGACGCGGGTCCAGACGTTGATAACTTGGCAGTTTCTGCCCGCGACGCTGGCTGATCGGCAGGCCGGCCAATTGACGAATCGCCGGGAAATAATCGGACTGGATGAATTCCATTGTCGGCAATTGCGGGTTGAGCAGACCGTTCTCACGACCGACCGCCAGATTGCCTTCGGCAAAGTCCAGGTTGCATACCTCGCTCGCACCACCGGCCGCGGCGCTGAGGCCGACGCCACAGGTGTAGGCAAACAGGTTCAGCACACTTTTGTTTTTGCTGTGGTCCTTGACCCAGCCGCGGGCGTTGCGCAGGTCGAGAAACAGCAAAGGGTCTTGGCCGGCGTGACGCCCGCGAACCCGATAGTTGAGCCCCCATTCGTGACCGATCAAATCTTGCAGGGCGGCTTCGTCGGCGCGGTAGACCGTGTCTTCGCGGTCGATGCGTGAGTTGCCGCGGGAGCGGTCGTTGTAAACCAGCAGGGTGTCGAGGCTCAGCTGTTGATTGATGGTCTCGTGCAGTTGCAGCAGGGCGTCACGCTCAAGCGCCTGGTGAAAACTCTGCACCAACAGTTGCGGGCCATAGCGGTCGATGGTCAGGCCGCCGGCACCTTCCTGGCTGCCATGGAACAGGCGATAGCAATCGGTGCCTTGCTGATGCAGCTCGGCGAGCAGGTCCTGACGACGATCAAGGGCGGCGCGCAGCGCCTGATTCAAGGAAGACATGCTGGGCGCCTTGCAGGAGGGAATTGGGGGCGCGGGAGTTTAACAGCTATGGGCGTTGAGTTTGGGGGGCAAATGTGAGGGATGTGGTGGTTATGAGGCCGTCTTCGCGAGCAAGCCCGCTTGTATGGTAGGCCACGGCTTTGTGCTGCGAGGCGGCAGCGAACGCGTCCTGTTGCTCACGGGGCAGGCTGTATTTCTCGGCCAGATTCTCAGCGGTGATGCCCATGTGGTAATCGTTGAACGCATCCCACAAACCGTCGCTGATCATGGTGTCGACGATCTGGCTGTGGCCCATGCGCAGACCGGTGCGGGCACCGGGCAGCACGTAATTGGCCAGGCTCATGTTTTCCTGGCCGCCGGCAATGATCACCTCGGCATCGCCGCAGCGAATCGCCTGCGCCGCCAGATGCAGCGCTTTCAGGCCAGAGCCGCAGACCTTGTTCAGGGTCATGGCCGGCACGGCGAAGGGCAGGCCGGCCTTGATCGCGGCCTGGCGCGCAGGGTTTTGCCCGGCGCCGGCGGTCAATACCTGGCCCATGATCACTTCATCGACCTGCGTCGGGTCCAGGTCGGTTTGCGCCAGCAATTGGCGGATCACCGCGGCACCGAGGTCAACCGCGGACACATTGGCCAGCGAGCCCTGGAAGCTGCCGATGGCGGTGCGAGTGGCGGCAACGATGACGACGTCTTGCATGGCGCGAATCCTCTTGAAGGTGATCGATCGGAGCCCCATGTTTGCACACAGCCGTGGGGCGGTTCCAATCGCGAACCGCCCGGTCGGGTTATGTGCGCGCCGGTCTCGGTTCAGCAGACACGAGCGATTTACGGGTTCAGGCGTTTGTCGATCAAGCCCTGCACCACGCTCGGGTCGGCGAGGGTCGAGGTGTCGCCCAGGCTGTCCAGTTCGTTGCAGGCGATCTTGCGCAGAATCCGTCGCATGATCTTGCCCGAACGGGTTTTCGGCAAGGCCGGAGCCCACTGGATCAAGTCCGGTTTGGCGAAGCTGCCGATTTCCTTGCTGACGTGAGCCAGCAGTACTTTCTTCAGTTCATCGTTGGGTTCGACGCCGTTCATGGGGGTGACGAAGGCATAGATGCCCTGGCCTTTGACATCGTGGGGGTAACCGACCACAGCAGCCTCGGCAATGCTGTCGTGCAGCACCAGGGCGCTTTCCACTTCGGCCGTGCCGATGCGGTGACCGGAGACGTTAATGACGTCGTCGATACGCCCGGTGATCCAGTAGTCGCCGTCCTCGTCGCGGCGCGCGCCATCGCCGGTGAAGTAGTAGCCGGGGTAGGGCTTGAAGTAGGTTTCGACCATCCGTTTCGGGTCGCCGTAGACGCTGCGGATCTGCGCCGGCCAGCTGGACTTGATGGCCAGTATGCCGCTGCCGGCGCCTTTGATTTCCTTGCCGTGTTCGTCGAGCAGTACCGGTTGCACGCCGAACATCGGTTGGGTGGCGCAACCGGGTTTGATCCGTTGGGTGCTGACCAGCGGGCTGAGCATGATGCCGCCGGTTTCTGTCTGCCACCAGGTATCGACAATCGGGCAGCGCTGCTCGCCGACCGTATTGAAATACCACTCCCAGGCTTCCGGGTTGATGGGTTCACCGACGGTGCCGAGTAACCGCAGGCTCTCGCGGGACGTTTCCTTCAACGGCTCGGGGCCTTCACGCATCAGCGCACGCAGCGCGGTGGGGGCGGTGTAGAAGATGTTTACATGGTGTTTGTCGATCACTTGCCAGAAGCGCGAGGTGTTGGGGTAGCTTGGCACGCCTTCGAAGATCAGCGTGGTCGCCCCGTTGGCCAGCGGCCCGTAGACGATGTAGCTGTGGCCGGTGACCCAGCCGACATCGGCGGTGCACCAGAAAACCTCACCGTCGCGATAGTCGAGCACGTACTTGAAGGTCATGGCGGCTTGCAGCAAGTAGCCGCCGGTGGTGTGCAGCACACCTTTGGGTTTACCGGTGCTGCCGGAGGTGTAGAGGATGAACAGCGGGTCTTCGGCGTCCATCGGCTCTGGCGGACAGTCGTCGCTCACGTCGCGCAAAGCCTGGTGGTACCAGATGTCCCGATCGTCGACCCAGTTAACTTGGCCTTGGGTACGTTCGACCACGATCACTGTGTTCACGTCGGGGCAGTTTTGCAGTGCCGTGTCGACGTTCTGTTTGAGCGGCACGAATTTACCGCCGCGCACGCCTTCGTCGGCAGTGATCACGGTGCGGCAATCGGCGTCGAGAATCCGGTCACGCAGCGAGTCCGGGGAGAAACCGCCGAACACCACCGAATGAATCGCGCCGATCCGCGCGCAGGCGAGCATGGCGTAGGCGGCTTCGGGGATCATCGGCATGTAGATGCATACGCGGTCGCCTTTCTTCACGCCACGGCTTTTGAGCACATTGGCCAGTCGACAGACGTTGTGATGGAGTTTTTTGTAAGTGATCCGGTCGGATTCGGCGGGGTCATCACCTTCCCAGATGATCGCGACTTGATCGCCGCGTTTTTCCAGGTGACGGTCAATACAGTTGTAACTGACGTTTAGCTTTGCGCCGGCGAACCAGCTCGCCTCACCGGTTTTCAGGTCATAACGCTGGACGGTTTGCCACGGCGCGCTCCAATCGAGAAAGCGTGTGGCTTGTTCGGCCCAGAAGGTGCTGGGGTGTTCGATGGATTGGCGGTAGAGGCGTTGGTAGTCGTCTTGACTTAACTGGGCAGCCCGGCGGACGGCATCGGCTTTGGGGAACGTGCTGATATCGAACATGACGGTTCCTTATGCTTGTTTTTGCGACAAGTAATAAAGATGCGCCGAGAGGGGAAAGGGTTCAATACCGAAAACAAACACAAACCTGTAGGAGCAGAGCTTGCTCGCGAAGCAGGTGCCTCGGTGTATCAAATACACCGAGTCATCGTTCTTCGCGAGCAAGCTTCGCTCCTACAGGACTGGCGTCAAATCACCCGCGGTGACGGCCGCGGAAGTAGTTGATCAGGCCTTGGGTGGAGGCATCGTCGGCCGGGGTTTCTTCGCTGCCGACCAGGCGGTTGTAAACGCCTTTGCCCAGTTCTTTACCCAGTTCCACACCCCACTGGTCGAAGGCATTGATGCCCCAGACCACGCTTTGCACGAATACTTTGTGTTCGTACAGCGCCACCAATGCGCCAAGACGACGCGGGCTGATGCGTTCGACCACCAGGGTGTTGCTCGGACGGTTGCCCGGGATCACCTTGTGCGACGCGAGTTTCTGCACTTCATCCTCGCTCATGCCCTTGTCACGCAGCTCGGCTTCGGCCTCTGCGCGGGTCTTGCCGAGCATCAGTGCCTGGCTTTGGGACAGGCAGTTGGCGTACAGCCACTGGTGGTGGTCGGACACCGGATTGAAGCTGACGATCGGCACGATAAAGTCCGCCGGAATCAGTTGGGTGCCCTGGTGCAGCAACTGGTGGTAAGCGTGCTGACCGTTGCAGCCGACGCCACCCCAGATCACCGGGCCGGTATCGGTGGACACTGGCGTGCCGTCCTGGCGCACGCTCTTGCCGTTGGATTCCATGTCCAGCTGTTGCAAGTGCTTGGTGATGTTGCGCAGGTAGTGGTCGTACGGCAGGATCGCGTGGCTCTGCGCGCCCCAGAAGTTGCCGTACCAGACACCGAGCAACGCCAGCAGCACCGGCATGTTCTGTTCGAATGGCGCGCTCTGGAAATGCTGGTCCATGGTGTAGGCACCGGACAGCAGCTCCTTGAAGTTCGACATGCCGATGGCCAGTGCAATCGGCAGACCGATAGCCGACCACAGCGAGTAACGGCCGCCGACCCAGTCCCACATCGGGAAAATGTTTTCTTCGCGGATACCGAATGCCACTGCCGCCGCGTTGTTGCTGGAAACGGCGATGAAGTGACGGTACAGCTCGGCTTCCGAACCACCCTGAGCCAGGTACCAGGCGCGTGCGGCCTGGGCATTTTTCAGGGTTTCGAGGGTGTTGAAGGATTTCGACGAGACGATGAACAGCGTGGTCTCGGCGCGCAACTTCATGGTCAGTTCGTGGAATTCACTGCCGTCGATGTTCGCCAGGTAATGGCAGCGCACGCCTTTCTGGGCGTAGGACAGCAGCGCTTCGGACACCAGCTCAGGGCCGAGGAACGAGCCACCGATACCGATGTTCACCACGTCAGTGATCGGCTTCTCGGTGTAACCGCGCCACAGACCGTCGTGAATACGGCCCACGAGGTCGGTGATCTGGTTCAGCACCTTGTGCACATCGGGCATCACGTTGACGCCGTTGACCGACAGCTTGTCGCCCACCGGGCGGCGCAGTGCGGTGTGCAGGGCCGGGCGCCCTTCGGAAGAGTTGACTATTTCGCCATCGAACAGCGCTTTGATTGCGCCCTTGAGGTCGACTTCGTTGGCCAGGCCCACCAGCAGGTTGCGGGTCTCGGCGTTGATCAGGTTCTTCGAGTAGTCGAGAAACAGGCCACAGCTGCTGAGGGTGAATTGAGTAAAGCGCTGCGGATCGGCATTAAAGGCTTCGCGCATGCTGAAATCCTGCATGGCTTGGCGGTGGTCATTCAACGCTTGCCAGGCGGGCAGAGCGGTCACGTCGTGAGGAGTGCGGTAGTACGCCATCGCTGCGGTTTTCCTTTTTACTTGAACGGCCTTTTGAACATGAAAAAACCCGGAGCGCTGCGGGTGGGCGTCCGGTCAACTGCGTCGACACGATTTCATGGCGCAGGGCGAATACAGTAAACCTCGCGCTGCAATCTGTCTTGACTTTGTCTGACCTGCTCCCGGTACTTTTTTAACATTTAAGCAGGGAGCGGTCCGACAAACGGAAGGCTGACAGGGGGAGCTGCTCGATCAGGCGACCTGAACCGGAATGGCATTGCTGGTGTGGCTCAGCTCGTTACCCGGGGCCATGTAGAGCATGCGCGGCTTGAAGTTGAGCAGTTCGGCTTCGCTGTAGTGGGCGTAAGCGCAGATGATCACGCGGTCACCGACCTTGGCCTTGTGCGCCGCGGCACCGTTGACCGAAATCATGCGCGAGCCTTCTTCGCCACGGATCGCGTAGGTGGTGAAGCGTTCGCCGTTGTCGACGTTGTAGATCTGGATCTGTTCGTACTCACGGATGCCGGACAAGTCCAGCCATTCACCGTCGATGGCGCAAGAACCTTCGTAATCAAGTACAGCATGGGTGACTTCGGCGCGATGCAGCTTGGCCTTGAGCATGATGGCGTGCATGAGTGTTTCCCCAGGTCGGAATCGAACGGTGGGCAGTTTGCCCGAAGGGTTTGTGGGCAGCAATACAGTCTGGAAACGACATAGATCCAATGTGGGAGCGGGCCTGTGGCGAGGGGGCTTGCCCCCGTTGGGCTGCGAAGCAGCCCCAAAATCTCTGATGTGCCAAAGATCTTGTGAGTGCCATGCACTCAAACGGGGGCAAGCCCCCTCGCCACAGCCCGCTCCCACAATGGTTTTGTGGTGTTTATGCGGGGGTGTCTAGGTTCAGATGCAGGTTGTCGATCAACCGCGTCGTGCCCAGGAACGCCGCCACCAGAATCACCAGGTCCCGATCTTGCGCTGTCGCCGGACGCAAGGTCAGCGCATGGCGAATTTCCAGGTAATCGGCACGCAGGCCAGCGGTTTCGAGTTGCTTGATCTGCTCGTTGATCAACGTCGGGTAATCCCGCTCACCCTGTTTAATTGCATCGGCAATATGGGTCAGGGTGCGATAGACCTCTGGCGCAATGGCCCGCTGTTCTTCGCTGAGGAACCCATTGCGCGACGACAACGCAAGACCGTCGGCGGCACGCACAGTGGGTTCGCCGATGATCTGGATCGGCATGTTCAGGTCGTGGACCAGGGCGCGGATCACCGCCAGTTGCTGGAAGTCTTTCTGGCCGAAGATCGCCAGGTCCGGCTGGACCATGTTGAACAGTTTACTGACTACGGTCGCCACCCCTTCGAAATGCCCTGGACGGCTGGCGCCGCACAGTCCTTCGGAGAGTTGCGGGACGCTGACGCGGGTCTGGCCGGCCATGCCGTCGGGGTACATTTCTTCGACGGTCGGTGCGAACAGCAGATGGCAACCGGCCTGGAGCAGTTTCTCCTGATCGGCCGCCAAGGTCCGCGGGTACTTGTCGAGGTCTTCGCCGACGCCGAATTGCAGCGGGTTGACGAAAATGCTCGCGACCACGAAATCCACCCGTTGGGTGGCTTTGGTAATCAGCGCGATATGCCCGCTGTGCAGGTTGCCCATGGTCGGCACGAAGCCGATGCGCTTGCCTTCGCTACGGGCACGGGCCACGGAGGCCCGCAGTTCGCGTACGGTTTTTACGGTGTTCATGCAGAGAATCCGTGTTCGATACCAGGGAAAGTCGCCGCTTTGACTTCAGTGACGTAAGCGCTCAAGGCGGTTTGAATGCTGGTTTGGCCAGTCATGAAGTTCTTCACGAATTTGGGCACGCGGCCGGTAATGGACAAGCCCAGCATGTCGTGCAGAACCAATACCTGACCGTCAGTGCCACTGCCGGCGCCGATGCCGATCACCGGGATCTTCACCGCCTGGGAGATTTCTTCGGCCAGTTCGCTGGGCACGCATTCGAGCAGCAGCATGGCCGCGCCGGCCTGTTCCAGGGAAATCGCATCGGCACGCATCTGCCGCGCCTGGTTCTCGTTGCGGCCCTGGACTTTATAGCCGCCGAGGATATTGACCGATTGCGGCGTCAGCCCCAAGTGTGCGCACACCGGGATGCCGCGTTCGGCCAGCAGGCGGATCGAGTCCGCGAGCCACAGTGCCCCTTCAACCTTGACCATGTGCGCACCGGCCTGCATCAGCAGCGCGCTGTTGGTCATGGTCTGTTCGAGGGTGGCGTAGGCCATGAAGGGCAGGTCGGCGAGGATCAGGGCATCGGTGTTGCCGCGTTTGACGGCCGCCACGTGGTAGGCCATTTCAGCGGTGGTCACCGGCAGGGTGCTGTCGTGACCTTGCAAGACCATGCCGAGGGAGTCGCCCACCAGCAGCACTTCGACTCCGGCCTCGTTGCAGGCGTGGGCGAAGGTCGCGTCATAGCAGGTCAGCATGGTGATCTTTTCACCTTTCTGCTTGAGGCTCTGGAGCGTGGTCAGGGTGATGGCTGGCATGAAAAAATCCTCATTACAGGCGCTATGGAAACTACTGCGAGTAACGCGCGTGATTCGTCATTTATACAGGCGCACCCTCTTTCGTGGTGCTTGTAAGGCCTGGATTGCGCCCTTTGGCGCCGCGTTGGCGGCAGCGGGACGCCTATAGTCGTGAGGAGAACCCGGGAAGTCAATTGCGTGTGTTACCGCGTTGTTACGTCTGGGGTGTTACCGACGTTACTGATGCGATTCAGCAGGTTGGCAGGGATGATTTGCAGATTTCTTGTCCGACAAAAAACCAATGTGGGAGCGAGCCTGCTCGCGATAGCGGTCATTCAGTCAACATCATTGTTGAATGTCAGTCCGTCATCGCGAGCAGGCTCGCTCCCACAGGGGATATTTGTCAGGCGTGAGAAATGCGTTCCAGACCGACGAACGGGCAGGCGGCGAGTAATTCTGTGAGGGTGCGGCCATCGGCCAGACGCAGATCCACCGGTGCCAGCTCGGCCAGCGGATAGAGGACAAAGGCCCGTTCCTGCAGGTGATAGTGCGGGACTTTGAGACGGGGTTCGTCGATCAGTCGATCGCCGAACAGCACGATGTCCAGATCCAGCGTGCGCGGCCCCCAACGTTCAAGACGCTCGCGGCCTTGTCCGTTCTCGATGGCTTGCAGCGCATCAAGCAGGTCCAGTGGCGCGAGGCGGCTGTCGAGGGCGGCGACCGCGTTGGTGTAGCGCGGTTGGCCGGGCAGCAGCGAGTCGCTTTGATAAAACGCGGAAACCCCGACCAGTTCGGTCTGCGGCAACTGCGCCAGCGCCTCGACAGCGCTGCGCAACTGTTCGGCGGGGTCAGCCAGATTGCTGCCCATGCCGATGTAGATGCGTTCCATGGCTTACTCGCCTGTCGTGCTCGGTGCGCCGGCAGCGCGCTTGCGCTTGGCGCCGCCGCTGCGGCGACGTTTGCGCGGAGCGCCGGCACCGTCGTCCTTGCCGCTGAGGTCGCGGATCATGTCCCGACGTTCGCTGTCGTTGGCGTCCTGATAGTCGGTCCACCATTCGCCCAGGCCATCGGTCTGTTCCCCGGCGCTTTCGCGCAGCAGCAGGAAGTCATAACCGGCGCGGAACCGCGGGTTGTCCAGCAACAGATCGGCGCGTTTGCCGCTGCGTCGTGGCAGGCGCTCCTGCATGTCCCAGATCTCGCGGATCGGCATGGTGAAGCGTTTCGGAATGGCGATGCGCTGGCACTGTTCGGCGATCAGCTCGTGCGCCGCTTCCTGCATTGCCGGAATCGGCGGCATGCCGCGTTCTTGCAGACGCAATACACGGGCCGGCAGGGCAGGCCAGAGCAGGGCGGCAAACAGGAACGCCGGGGTGACCGGTTTGTTCTGCTTGATCCGCAGGTCCGTGTTGATCAGTGCTTCGCTGATCAGCGTGTGGGTGTAGGTCGGGTTGTATTCCAACGCTGCCGCACTGGCCGGGAACAGTGGATCGAACAACTGCAGGTCGACCAGCATTTCGAAGGTGTCCGCGGCATGGCCGGAGAGGAACAGCTTGAGCACTTCTTCGAACAGGCGGGCCGACGGAATCTCGCGCAGCATCGGCGCCAGGTCGCGGATTGGCGCGGCGCTGTGTTTTTCGATACCGAAATTCAGCTTGGCGGCGAAACGCACGGCTCGCAGCATCCGCACCGGGTCTTCCTGGTAGCGTTGCTTCGGATCGCCGATCAGGCGGATCAGGTGATTACGGATGTCGTGTACGCCATTGGCGTAGTCGAGAATGCGCTCGCTGACCGGATCGTAATACAAGGCATTGATGGTGAAGTCGCGGCGTTGCGCGTCTTCTTCCAGGGTGCCGTAAACGTTATCGCGCAGAATGCGGCCGCTTTCGTTACGGGAAGATTGGTTGCTGTCTTCTTCCTCGTCATTTTGCGGGTGATTGGCGCGGAAGGTCGCGACTTCGATGATTTCGCGGCCAAAGTGGATATGCACCAGTTTGAAGCGCCGACCGATGATCCGCGCGTTGCGGAATTCGGCGCGTACCTGTTCAGGTGTGGCGCTGGTGGCGACGTCGAAATCTTTCGGCGTGATGCCGAGCAGCATGTCACGCACACAGCCGCCGACCAGGTAAGCCTGGTAACCGGCATTCTGCAGGCGTTCGACGATGTTGACCGCGTACCGGCTGAATTGTGCCTTTTGCAGAGAATGTTGGCCGCTGTTGAGCACTTCAGGCGTGCTGCGGATGTGTTGCGTACGACGCAGGGGAGAACGGAATGACTGGAACAACTTCTTCAGCATGGGATGCACTGTTTGAAGGAATGTTCGGCCATAACGAAGAATGACCGCATGATGGGCGGGGATTCTAGCATTTAGTCGGGGGATGGTGTAGGAAGCTGCGCAAGCGCTTGAAGGGGATGTCTGGCAGGCACGATCTGTAGCCCTGTAGCAGCTGCCAAACGCCAGAAACCACAAGGGGAGCCGAAGCTCCCCAAGAAGTAGTTGCATGCTCTATTTTTATTATTGGTTTCGGGCTTCTTGTTTTTGTTGAGCGCCCTCGCCATGAAGTTTTCCTTCATGACCCTCCCAATCGGGAGCCAAGAGCAAACGGATTGCTTTGGTCGCTGTGTTGCTATGATCGTTCGATCCAACCAGTTCAGGCACTGTCTTGGGACAGTTTTTTATTATTCTCGGCCTGGTCGTGGGGCAAGCCCCAAATACAACGCCTCTCCAAAAGAATCAGTTAGCTACGCCTCTCGCCGTCTTGTTTTTATTGTGCGTGAGTCGATTCGTCTTATTTTTATTGTCTTGTGCATTACTTGTTATTGTTCTTGTACCAAACATATAGCAGGGTGCGTGCCAACTTTTGTGAAGCCCAGTAAAACAAGGGGTTAGGCAGGCTAATGATGTATTTTCAGGCCCAAAAAAACCGGGGCTTCGTTACCGTAAGCCCCGGCTTCTGTTACGCGAAAAAGCTGAGGTAACAGTTTTTTCACAAAGTCATGTGTTACTCGCGCATCCGACAGGTGCGGTTCAGCTCTCGCTGGCCACCCCGGTCTTGCGCCGCGGAATGCCCAGGCGCTGACGGCGTTCCCACAGGCATTTGCGACTGACCCCGAGTTTGCGAGCCAGTTCGGTTTCGGTCATGTGGTCCTGATGCTCGAGCACGAAGTGCTGGAAGTAGTCTTCCAGGGACAAATCTTCGGTCGGTTCGTGGCTGGTGTTACCGGTGTTGTTGCCCTGCTGGGGCGCGAGTCCGATGAAGTCGTCGTCTTCCAGATCGCTGAGTTCGATGTCGATACCCAACAGCTCGGCGGAAATCTCCGGGCTCTCGCACAGAATCACCGCGCGTTCGACCGCGTTTTCCAGTTCGCGAACGTTACCCGGCCAGGTGTAATGCCGAATGGCTTGTTCGGCATCCAGAGCGAATTTCAGATCGGTGCGATTGACCCGCGCGCTCTGCCGCACCAGGAAAGCATTGGCAATTTCATTGACGTCCGCGCCGCGTTCGCGCAGGGCCGGCAGTTTCAAGGCAATCACGTGGAGGCGATAATACAAGTCTTCACGGAACTGGCCGATCTTCGCCAGGCTCTTGAGGTCCCGGTGGGTTGCGGCGATCAGGCGTACGTCGACCTTCTGCGACTGGACCGAGCCAACCCGGCGGATTTCACCTTCCTGCAATACGCGCAACAGGCGGGCCTGGGCTTCCAGAGGCAGCTCACCGATTTCATCGAGGAACAAGGTGCCGCCGTCCGCCGCTTCCACCAACCCGGCACGCCCGGCGCTGGCGCCAGTGAACGCGCCTTTTTCGTGGCCGAACAGTTCGGACTCGATCAGGCTTTCCGGAATGGCCGCGCAGTTCACCGAAATCATCGGCGCCTTGGCACGTTTGGACAGGTTGTGCAGGGCTCGTGCTACCAGTTCTTTACCGGTACCGGATTCACCCTGGATCAGGACATTGGAATCGGTCGGCGCGACTTTACGGATCTTGCTGTACAGGTCCTGCATCGGTGGGCACGAGCCGATGATGCCGATTTCGCCGTTGCTGTTGTCGACACTGTTTTTTGCAGCACCATTGGTCGCTTTACCGACGACCGGCTCACCGCTGGCTTGCGCCGATTGCCGGTCACGCAGGATTCGCGCAACGGCCTGAAGCATTTCGTCGTGATCGAAAGGCTTGGCGATGTAATCCACCGCGCCCATCTTCATTGAGTCGACGGCCGAACGCAGGCTGGCGTAACTGGTCATGATCAGCACCGGAGTGCCCTGGCCAAGTTTGATCAACTCGGTACCAGGCGCGCCAGGCAGGCGCAGGTCGCTGACGATCAGGTCAAACGTGGGAATGCTGAAACGCTCTTGTGCTTCCTGCACGGATCCGGCTTCGCTGACCTGGTACTGGTTACGTTCCAGCAGTCGGCGCAAGGCGGAGCGGATAATTGTTTCGTCTTCGACGATCAAAATGTGCGGCATTGATTCGATACTCTCGACGGTCTCAGTTCACAGCGGACGTCGCTTCGACATGACGCGGCAAGGTCACCCGGATACGGGTGCCGCGTTGGCTTTGAACATCAGCCGGGCTGTCGATGGTGATTTGTCCATAATGCTCTTCAACGATGGAATAGACCAGTGCAAGGCCCAGACCGGTGCCTTCGCCAGGATCCTTGGTGGTGAAGAAAGGTTCGAACAGTCGGTCCATGATGCTCGAGGGAATACCGCTGCCTTCGTCTTCGACGATCAGATCGACCGTGTGTTCGCCGGCTTCGCTTTTGACTCGCACCGCACTGCCCGCAGGCGAGGCGTCGCGGGCGTTCGAGAGCAAGTTGATCAATACCTGAGCGAGCCGCTGCGGGTCGCCTTCGACCCAGTGATCGGGGTCGCACAGGTTGTAGAACTGTACTTCAAAATTGCGCCGGTTCAGGGCCAGCAGGCCGATGGCATCCTGGGCCACTTCCGCCAGACAGACGGGCTCGTCACTGTGCTGATGACTGCCGGCGTGGGCGAAGCTCATCAGCGACTGAACGATGCGTGACACGCGTTTGGTCTGTTCGAGGATCTGCCCGCTGATTTCCGTGAGTTCGGCGTCTTCCTCACGCTCTTCGCGCAAGTTTTGGGCGAGGCAGGCAATACCGGTGATCGGGTTGCCGATTTCATGGGCCACGCCAGCCGCCAGTCGGCCGATGCTGGCCAGGCGCTCGGAGTGCACCAGTTTGTCTTCAAGCATCTGGGTTTCGGTCAGGTCTTCCACCAGTAGCACCAGGCCGCTGTTACCCGGTGCCAACGGTTCATCGATCGCCGCTTTGTGCAGGTTCAGCCAGCGGGTCTGGCCATCGAGGGCCAGGTGCTGCTTGTGCAAGTGCTCGTCCGGCAGGTTGATGAAGCCTTGCAGCAGCTCTTTCCACGGATCGCCAATCGTGCTCAGGCGCGAACCGACCACACGTTGCGCGGCAATCCCGGTCAACTCCTCCATGGCTTTGTTCCACATGAGGATTTCCTGATCCTTGGCCAGCGAGCACACGCCCATCGGCAATTCCTGCAAGGTCTGGCGGTGGTAGCGGCGCAGGGCATCGAGTTCAGCGGCAAGACCGGTGAGGCGCGAGTGGTAATCCTCGAGGCGACTTTCGATAAAGTGGATGTCTTCGGTGACGTAGTTTTCGCCGCCGGCCTTGTAGGGCAGGAAGGTTTCGACCATGTCCTGCGCCACGCTCGGCCCCATCAGGCCGGAGAGGTTGGCTTCGATACGGTCACGCAAACGACGCAAGGCATAAGGCCGGCGTTCATCGAACGGCAGATAGAGGTCACGCAGTGCTTGTTCGACTTCTTTCTGCGCTGCCTTGGCACCCAGCGGTTTGGCCAGTTGCGTGGCGAATTCCTGAGGCGAGGCGGCGTGCAGTTCGCGGCGTTGCGGGCGGCGAACGTTGTCCACCGCGCAGGCTTCGGCGGCGCTGGCCTCTTCGGGGCTGGCGTTGGTGAACAGCGAAATCAGGGTGAACATCAGCACGTTGGCGGCCAGCGAGGCAATCGCAGCCATGTGCCAACTGGTGTCGTCCAGCACGTAAATCATGTTCAGCAGCGGAATGTAGAAGCCTTGCAGATTGCCGACCAGCGGTAGCAACATGGTCACCAGCCATACCAGAATCCCCGCCAGGAGACCGGCGATGAAGCCGCGACGGTTGGCGGTCGGCCAGTACAGCACCGACAACACACCCGGCAGGAACTGCAACGTGGCGACGAAGGCGACGATGCCGAGGTTGGCCAGATCCTGCTCGGCGCCCAGCAGCAGGTAGAAACCGTAACCGGCCATGATGATCGCGACGATCAGTGCTCGACGGGTCCACTTCAGCCAACGGTAGATATTGCCTTCGGCTGGCGGCTGATAGAGCGGCAGCACCAGATGGTTCAGCGCCATGCCGGACAGCGCCAGGGTGGTGACGATGATCAGGCCGCTGGCCGCCGACAATCCACCGACATAAGCCAATAGCGCCAGGGCTTTGCTATTGGCGGCGATGCCGATGCCCAGCGTGAAGTATTCCGGATTCGTGGTGGCGCCAAGTTTCAGCCCGGCCCAGAGAATCAGCGGCACTGCCAGGCTCATCAGCAGCAGGAACAGTGGCAAGCCCCAGCTCGCACTGACCAGCGAGCGCGGGTTGAGGTTTTCGGTAAAGGTCATGTGGTACATGTGCGGCATCACGATCGCCGAGGCGAAGAACACCAACAGCAGCGTGCGCCACGGGCCTTCCTGCAATGGCGTGTGCAGGGCGGCGAGGGCGGTCTGGTTTTGCAGCAGCCACAGTTCCAGCTGTTGCGGGCCGTCGAACACGCCATATAGCGCATACAGACCGACGCCGCCAAGCGCGATCAACTTGATCACCGACTCGAAGGCAATCGCGAACACCAGGCCTTCATGTTTCTCGCGGGTGGCGATGTGGCGCGAGCCGAAGAAAATCGTGAACAGCGTAATCAGCGCGCAGAAACTCAGGGCCACGCGATGCTGCACCGGCTCGCGGGTGAGGATGCCGATGGAGTCGGCCACCGCCTGAATCTGCAACGCCAGTAACGGCAGCACGCCGATCAGCATGAAAATAGTCGTCAGCGCGCCGGCCCAGGTGCTGCGGAAACGGAACGCAAACAGGTCGGCCAGGGACGAGAGTTGATACGTGCGGGTGATCTTCAGGATCGGGTACAAGAGCACCGGCGCCAGCAGAAAGGCCCCGGAAACCCCGAGGTAACTGGACAGAAAACCATAGCCGTACTGATAGGCCAGGCCCACCGTGCCGTAAAACGCCCAGGCACTGGCGTAAACACCCAGCGACAGGGTGTACGTCAACGGGTGGCGAATGATCGCCCGAGGGATCATGCCCCGTTCGCTGATCCAGGCCACACCGAACAGCACCGCCAGGTACGCGGCGCTGATCAGGATCATCTGGGTCAGGCTAAAGCTCATCGGCATCTTTTTGGCTCTGCAGGATGAAGGTCACGACGATCAGAATCAGCCAGAGCAAATATGGGCGATACCAGGCGCCAGTGGCGTCGATCCACCAATCCATGATGGCCGGGGAGAACAGATAAATCCCCACTACCAGGAGCAGGACCAAGCGATAGATGTACATCCCGGCCTCTCTCTTTTATGCGCGTGCCCGAAAACGTGCGGCGATGGTAACGGATGGGCGCGCCACTGCAAGCGGCATCACTGCAGTTGCGCTTCGGGCAACGTCAATGTGCGCGGGATCAGCGATGCATCCCAGTGGGCAATGCCCCAGTTCAGCACTTCCCGTGGCGTGGCGTCATTCAGTTCGGTAACAGGATTTTGCCCCAGCGCCCGCAATGCGCGCAGCAACAGCGGTGTGGCCTGATCTTCGGCCAGCGGTGGCGAGCGGTAGGATTTGCCGAGTTTGTGGCCGTCCGGCTGGGTAATCAACGGGATGTGCAGGTAGCGCGGTTGCGGCAGGCCAAGCAGTTCTTGCAGATAGAGCTGGCGCGGCGTGGAATCCAGCAGGTCGGCGCCGCGCACGATATCGGTGATACCTTGCCAGGCGTCATCCAGCACCACCGCCAATTGATAGGCGTAGAGCCCGTCGCGGCGGCGAATCACGAAGTCGCCGACCTCCCGGCCCAGGTGTTGACGAAACTCGCCCTGCACCCGGTCGATGAAGTGGTATTCCAGCTCCGGTACGCGCAGGCGGATCGCCGCGTTCTCGGTGCCGTGCCCCGCGTTGCGGCAAAACCCCGGATAAATGCCGTGATACGGTTCCAGCTGTTTGCGCGAGCAGGTGCAAGCATAGGCCAGGCCCTGATTGAACAGGCGATTGATGACTTCGTCGTAGGCAGCGTGCCGATCACTCTGTCGGACCATGTCGCCATCCCACTCGAAACCGTAGCATTCCAGCGCCTTGAGAATCGCCGCCTGAGCGCCGGGTTCTTCGCGCGGCGGATCGAGATCCTCCATGCGCACCAGCCAGCGGCCGCCGACCGAACGGGCGTCGAGGTAGGAGGCCAGCGCTGCGACCAGCGAACCGAAGTGCAAGTGGCCACTGGGCGTAGGGGCGAAGCGTCCGATGTAGGCGGGGGAAACGATGGTGGTCATAAGGGTGGCGTCAGGCTGTTCAATCGTTTTGAGCATGGCTTGAAGCCGCCTTCGCGAGCAAGCTTCGCTCCTACAGAAGATTGCGCTAGCTTTTGTAGGAGCGAAGCTTGCTCGCGAAGGCGATCTTAAATACGCAACAAATCAGCAAAGTCAGAAACAAAAAAACGGAGCGTTCGCACGCTCCGTTCTTCGTTCAAGTCGCCAAGATTACTTGCCGACTTGCTTTTCCTTGATTTCCGCCAGGGTCTTGCAGTCAACACACATGTCGGCGGTAGGGCGGGCTTCCAGTCGCTTGACGCCGATTTCGACGCCGCAGGACTCGCACCAGCCGTATTCTTCGTCTTCGATCAATTGCAGGGTTTTGTCGATTTTCTTGATCAGCTTGCGCTCGCGGTCGCGGGCGCGCAATTCGAGGCTGAATTCTTCTTCCTGACTGGCACGGTCTGCCGGGTCAGGGAAATTGGCCGCCTCGTCTTTCATGTGATCAACAGTACGGTCGACTTCCTGCATCAAGTCCTGTTTCCACTTGTTCAGGATCTTGGTGAAGTGAGCGCGCATGGGCTTGCCCATGTACTCTTCGCCCTTCACTGCTTTGTAGGGTTCGAAGCCGCTGATCGACTGGTTCTGCTGTTGCTTTGCTTGGGTGGGCATGAAATGGACCGCCTCTACTCTTGTAATCCATTGCGCAGGATTGCTCCATCACCGACACCTGCCGGCCCTGCGGCTGCAAGCGGGCGAACTTACCAGATCAAATCGGACCGCGCTACTCCCGGATGTCGAGCCCGCGCCCCGTGGCACTCGCAAAAGTTTGCAAAGCGTTGCCTGGTGGCTCTGGAGACCTGATCAATTATTGATTTTAGTCAAATCTGAGACATACGCTTGAACCGTTTGAGACCAGTTATATGGGCTCTGACCGCTTTAGGTTCTCGCTCGTTCCTGCGCTTGGGTAGAATCGATTCTTTTCCCCGTTGTAAGGAAGGCTAATGGCTCTGTCCTACAGTGCGCGCAGTCGCGCTATCGAACCGTTTCACGTCATGGCCCTGCTGGCACGGGCCAACGAGCTGCAAGCAGCCGGCCACGACGTGATTCACCTGGAAATCGGCGAGCCGGACTTCACCACCGCCGAGCCGATCATCCAGGCCGGTCAGGCCGCGCTGACGGCGGGGAAAACCCGATACACCGCCGCCCGCGGCATTCCTGAGCTGCGTGAAGCCATTTCGGGCTTTTATCAGCAGCGCTATGGGCTGAACATCGATCCACAACGCATCCTCATCACACCCGGCGGCTCAGGCGCGCTGCTGTTGGCCAGTGCCTTGCTGGTAGACCCAGGCAAGCACTGGTTGCTGGCAGACCCGGGTTACCCGTGCAACCGGCACTTCCTGCGGCTGGTGGAGGGCGCGGCGCAACTGGTGCCGGTCGGCCCGGACGTGCGTTATCAATTAACGCCGGACCTGGTCGCGCGTCACTGGGATCACGACAGCGTCGGTGCCCTGGTGGCGTCGCCGGCCAACCCGACCGGAACCATCCTGACCCGCGACGAATTGGCCGGGTTGTCTGCAGCGATCAAGGCCCGCCATGGACATTTGGTGGTCGACGAGATCTACCATGGCCTGACTTATGGCACGGATGCGGCCAGCGTGCTGGAAGTCGATGACAGCGCCTTCGTTCTCAATAGTTTCTCCAAGTATTTCGGCATGACTGGCTGGCGCCTTGGTTGGCTGGTAGCGCCTGAAGCGGCGGTCGGTGAGCTGGAAAAACTCGCCCAGAATCTCTACATCAGCGCACCGAGCATGGCCCAGCACGCCGCGTTGGCCTGCTTCGAACCCGCCACTATCCGCATTTTCGAGGAGCGTCGCGCCGAGTTCGGCCGACGTCGTGATTTCCTGCTGCCGGCCCTGCGGGACTTGGGCTTCGGTATCGCCGTGGAGCCGGAAGGGGCGTTTTATTTGTACGCCGATATCAGCAAGTTCGGCGGCGATGCCTTCGCGTTCTGTCGCCATTTCCTCGAAACCGAGCACGTTGCGATTACGCCGGGCCTGGACTTCGGACGTTATCAGGCCGGGCATCATGTGCGATTTGCCTACACCCAAAGCCTTCCACGCTTGCAGGAAGCAGTTGAGCGGATCGCCCGTGGATTGCGGAGTTGGCAAGGCTGATGCGCTTTCATCCTCCCCTTGAAGAAGGTCGCTTGATTCGTCGCTACAAACGTTTTCTTGCCGATATCGAAACCGTAGGTGGCGAGTTGCTGACCATCCATTGTCCGAACACCGGCTCGATGCTTAATTGCCAGGTCGAAGGCGGGCAGGTCTGGTTTAGCCGTTCCAACGACCCCAAACGCAAGTTGCCGGGCACCTGGGAAGTCGGCGAAACCCCACAGGGACGGCTGTTCTGCGTAAACACCGGGCGCGCCAACGGTTTGATCGAGGAGGCGTTGCGCGCAAATGTCATCACCGAGCTGAGCGGCTTTACCGAACTGAAGCGCGAAGTGTCCTACGGTCAGGAAAGTAGTCGCATCGATTTCCGTCTCGATTACCCGAGCGGGCCAGCCTATGTAGAAGTCAAAAGCGTCACCCTGGGTTTCGATGGCTCGTCGGTGGCGGCGTTTCCTGATGCAGTGACCCAGCGTGGGGCCAAGCATTTGCGGGAGTTGGCACACTTGGCCCGGGACGGGATTCGTGCCGTGCAGTTGTATTGCGTGAACCTGACCGGTGTCGACTCTGTGCGTCCTGCCGAAGAAATTGATTCGGCCTATGCGGCTGCGTTACGTGAGGCGGTAGCGTGCGGGGTCGAAGTGCTGGCGTATGGCGTGCGCTTGACCCACGAAGAGATGGTGGTCGATCGGCGGCTGGAAGTGTTGTTGAACGGTTAAAACGTGACCCAGATCCCTTGATCGTCTTCGCGGCAGAGGATGGCGGTCAGGGATTGCCCGGCGCAGGGGCCGGCGACGCATTCGCCGTCTTCGATCAGAAACAGTGCGCCGTGGGTAGCGCACTGGATCAGGCTGTTGCTGGGGTCGAGAAACTGGTCGGGCTTCCATTCCAGTCCGACGCCACGGTGCGGGCAGCGATTTTCATACGCATACACCCGCCCGCCCCGGCGCACGACCAGGAGCTTCTGGCCGTCGACGTCGAAACCGCGACTGCTGGCGTCAGCCAATTCGGCGCCTGTGCAAAGAAGCTTCATGCCTATCCTCAAGTCGTGCAGCTCGTGACCAGATATGTCCGAGCTTGACGTCCAAATGCAAACAATTATCAAATGGCCGCTCACCCACAGGGCGATCGCCGGATGCCGAGGATACTTGGCCTGTCCTCTCGATGCCTGGGAAAAACCTTAAAAGGAAGCTGTTTATGCGCCTGAGTACCCGCGTTGCTGCGCTCTGTGTCGCACTCTTCGTCAGTCACCAGGCCACGGCGGCCGAATTGCCGCAACGTTGGGTCAGCGCCGGTGGTGCCTTGTCGGAATGGGTTAGCGCACTGGGTGGTGAGTCGAAGCTGGTGGGTGTCGATACCACCAGTCAGCATCCCGAATCCCTGAAGGCACTGCCGAGCATCGGCTATCAACGGCAACTCTCGGCAGAAGGCATTCTGAGCCTGAGCCCGCAAATACTGGTGGGCACCGAAGAAATGGGGCCGCCACCGGTGCTTTCGCAGATTCGCAGCGCGGGCGTTCAGGTCGAATTGTTCTCGGCCCAGCCCGATTTGCCGACATTAGAGGGTAATTTGCAGCATCTGGGCAAATTGCTGGGAGCTGAAGATCGGGCTTCGCAAGTGTTCCAGGTTTATCAACAGCAACTCGATCAGCAACAAGCTCGGGTCAGTCAGGCGCAACTAAAACACAAAGCGCCGGGAGTATTGCTGCTGTTGGGGCACGCGGGCGGCAAACCGTTGATTGCCGGTAAAGGCACCGCCGCCGATTGGCTGCTGCAACAGGCCGGAGGCCACAATCTGGCGACGCATACCGGCTACAAACCGTTTTCTGTCGAATCCCTGGCCAGCCTCAATCCCGAAGTGCTGGTGTTCTCCGATCGTGCGCTGACGGGTGATGCGGCGCGTGCAGCCTTGTTCAAGGAGAATCCGATCCTCTCGTCCACCCGCGCGGTCAAGGACGGGCGAGTCATGGAGCTGGACCCGACACTGTTGGTGGGTGGGTTGGGGCCAAGGTTGCCCGAAAGTCTGACCAGGCTGTATGACGGGTTCTATCCCGGTACGACCGGCCAATGACCCTTTTGGTTAAACCCCGTGCGTTGTTCATTGGCCTGAACCTGCTGTGTTTGCTGGCGATCTGGCTGTCGCTGGCGTTGGGGCCGGTGAGCTTGCCGTTGCTCGACACGTTGCGTGCGGCGTTGCGGCTGATCGGCTGGCCAATTGCGCCCGATGGGCTGGAGCAGGCCGAGCTGATCCTTGGGCAGATTCGCTTGCCGCGGACGTTGCTGGGATTGGCGGTGGGCGGTGTGTTGGCGCTGTCCGGCGTGGCGATGCAGGGGTTATTTCGCAACCCTCTGGCTGATCCGGGATTGGTGGGGGTGTCCAGCGGCGCGGCCTTGGGCGCAGCCATCGCGATTGTCGGTGGCTCGGTGTTCGGCGGTCTGCCTGAGTCCTTCGGGCCTTATCTGTTATCGGTGTGCGCGTTTCTCGGCGGGCTTGGAGTGACGGCGCTGGTCTATCGACTGGGGCGGCGCAATGGCCAGACCAACGTCGCCACCATGCTGCTGGCCGGTATTGCATTGACTGCCCTGGCCGGTTCGGCGGTAGGGTTATTCACCTATCTGGCGGATGACGCGACCCTGCGCACCCTGACGTTCTGGAACCTGGGCAGCCTTAACGGCGCCAGTTATTCGAGGCTCTGGCCGTTGCTGCTGGTGAGCACCGGTGTGGCGTTGTGGTTGCCGCGTCGGGCCAAGGCTCTGAATGCATTGTTGTTGGGGGAGTCGGAGGCTGGTCATCTGGGGATCGACGTCGAAGGCCTCAAGCGCGAACTGGTGTTCTGCACGGCGCTGGGCGTCGGCGCGGCGGTCGCGGCAGCCGGTATGATCGGGTTTGTCGGCCTGGTGGTGCCGCATCTGGTGCGGTTGCTGGCCGGCCCCGATCATCGGGTGCTATTGCCAGCCTCGGTATTGGCGGGGGCCAGTCTCTTATTGTTTGCCGATCTGGTGGCGCGGCTGGCCCTGGCGCCGGCCGAGCTGCCGATCGGGATTGTCACGGCCTTCATCGGCGCGCCGTTCTTTCTGTATTTATTGCTCAGAGGGCGTGCCTGATGTTGCGAACGCAGAATCTGCAAATCCGGCGCGGGCGAAAGATTGTTCTCACGGACATCACGCTTGAGCTTAAACCGGGCGAAGTCCTCGGCGTGCTGGGCCCCAACGGTGCCGGTAAAAGTACGTTGCTCGGCGCCCTATGCGGCGAATTGCAGGCGGACCACGGCAGTGTCTGGCTCGATGAGCGCGAGCTGAGTCGTTGGGCCGGGGCGCAACGAGCCCAGCGTTTGGCGGTGTTGCCGCAGGTGTCGACCCTGGACTTTGCCTTTCGCGTCGAAGAAGTGGTCGGCATGGGGCGTCTGCCTTATCAAAGTGGCCGGGTCCGGGATGACGAGATCGTCGCCGCGGCGTTGCACGCAGCCGATGCGGGGCACTTGAGTGGTCGCAGTTATCTGGCGTTGTCCGGCGGCGAGCGTCAGCGGGTGCATCTGGCGCGGGTACTGGCGCAACTCTGGCCGGGGGAGGCGGGGCAAACGTTGTTGCTCGATGAACCGACATCGATGCTCGACCCGCTGCATCAGCACACCACTCTGCAAGCCGTGCGCGAGTTCGCCGATCGCGGCGCGGCGGTGCTGGTGATCCTGCATGATTTGAACCTGGCGGCGCGTTATTGTGATCGCTTGTTACTGCTCGAAGGTGGGCGTCCCGTGGCGCTGGACACACCGGAACAGGTATTGCGCCCGGAACCGCTCAAGGCCGTGTTCGGGCTGGAAGTACTGGTGCAGCCGCACCCGGAGCGTGGGCATCCGCTGATCATCGCCCGCTGAGTATTTCATCGAGGTGAGCACATGCGTGTAATGGTGATTCTGGCTGTGTTGTTACTGAGTGCCTGCCAGCATGTTTCGGTGCCGCCGCCGGTCAGCGGCGAAGTCCGGGAACTGCGCAGTGGTCAAATCCTGACAGCGCAGGAATTGGTTGCACGGTTAGCTGAGTCTTCGCGGCTAATCGTCGGTGAACAGCATGACAATCGCGATCACCATCAACTGCAATTGTGGTTATTGCAGGCACTGGGTGAACGGCGGCCCCAAGGCAGTTTGCTGCTGGAAATGCTCACGCCGGATCAACAACCGCGCGTCGATGAGGTTCGGCATGCCTCACCGTTGCCGACAGACTTGTCCGGTGCATTGGCCTGGCAGCCGGGATGGGACTGGAGTCTGTACGGGCCGATCGTTGGTTTCGCCCTGACTCAGCCGTACCCGTTGCTGGCGGCCAATCTGGACACACTTGAAATCCGTACTGTCTATTCCAAACCACCGACATTGAGTGGTTCACGCTCCAACGCCCCGGCGGTCAAGGAAACGTTGCTGGCACAAATCAGCGATTCCCACTGCGGCTTGCTGCCCACATCGCAAATGCCCGCGATGCTGGCCGTCCAGCAGCAACGTGACCGGCGGATGGCCGAGCGATTACTGGTCGCACCGACGCCGTCACTGCTGTTTGCTGGCGCATACCACGCGCGCAAGGATGTCGGGGTGCCGATCCATGTGCTGGATCTGAGTGAGCCCGAGGCACCAACGGTGTTGATGCTGGCAGAGCAGGGGGCTGAGGTTACGCCGGCCATGGCCGATTACGTCTGGTACACCCCCGCCACACCGCCGCAGGACTACTGCGCGCAAATGCGTAAACAGTTCGGCAGGCAATCAGGTCAGTAAACCTGGCGAGTTTTCCACAGGCAAAAAAAGACCCGGCAAGAGCCGGGTCAAATAACCGTGATTAGCCTGATGAGGAGATATCTGAGAGTCCGAACCAAGGGCTTTTCAAATATCGACCAGTCTCGCGACCAGTTGTGATAATCATAGCGATTCTCATTACCAAGTCAACCGCTGATTTCCTCATTTCCGTGAATTACGCCATTCCTTCACTGGAAAGCCTCGTAATCATTGGGTTTGATTCTGTGTGTTTGAGTGAAATTATCTGTTCAACTCTTGTGGCGAGACGAAATAGCATCCAGCTGTTTGTTCAAGGCTTCCTTGCGCTCAGCGGGAATGTCGTTCCAGTGAACATCCATTAACGCGCCTTCGATCGCATACAACAACACCTTGGATGCCCGAAAACCGCGCGTGCGCACGGCCCGATAAGCATCCACAGCTCCCAGCCGACGCAAGTCCGAGGCACTGTGGATGCCCACGGCATGCAGCCATTGCGCCGACGTCTTGCCAAGATTTTTCAGGTGTTGCAGTTCATCATTCATCAAGCCTCCTTGCGACAGCCGAACGGAGCGTGGGCGAGCCTCTCAGCAGTGTAGCCATCAGTAGGAAAAGCGTGATTGTTTGGTCGGTTTCGACGTAAAAGCTTCTAAGAGGCAGACTCAAGAGGGGGTATGAAAAGGCTGCAAGTGTGGGCAGAAGGCGTGTGAAGAATTGAGTTTTCAGGCAAAAGAAGTACAGAGTCCAGCGCGCAGCGGGGGCGCCGGACCTGGTAGACAGTCGCTTTTAGCGGGTGCGATAACGCAGGCGGGTACCGAAATTCATCGACATCAGAATCTCATCGGCACTCAACTCTGGCGGGAAGTAGGCGCCGGAAATCTGCGCATGGGCCAGGCTCGCGCCTTCCAAGGAAGCATTGCGAAAATCGATGCCGCGCAAGTCGGCGGAGCGGAAATAGGCATCGGTGAAGTCGATGCCGTCGACGTTCAACTCACGCAGATCGAGACCCCGGAAGTCACCACCGACCATGTCGATAGGTCCGCCTGATGGGCGTTCGTTGTTAAAGCCTGTGATGTCGTCTTTGTGCAGCAAGGCATAAAGCGGGGTGTCGAGAAGTTTCGGCTGGCTCATGTCACATCACCTGATGGTTTTATGACGCCAGTATAGTGCCACTATTTGGCAGCCGTGAAGCCGGTGAGGGCTTCACGGCTGAAATAGTTTCTTACAGGCCCGGCAGACGTTGGCGAATCTGCGCAACGACGGTGTCGAGGGTGCCACTTTCATTGGTCTGGACGCGTTTGCTGCAGAGGATTTCTGCTGGCGTCAGAGCCTCGCGGCTGGCTTGTTGGGCGGCGATAACAGCCAGGTTGGCGTCGGACGGATCGTTATTGTCCTCCTGACGTTGCTTCAACCAGCTCTCGATCACCGCTTGCGGTGCGTCGCAATCGAGGATCAGGAACGGCGCACCGGTGGCTTCGGCGATTTTTGCTGCGCCGTCGCGTTGATCGCGCTTGAGGTACGTGGCATCGACCACCACCGGGAAACCGGCATGCAGAATCACACCGGCAATGTCATGCAGACGGCTGTAGGTGGCGGCACTGGCGTCGGCACTATAGATGCCTGCCTGTGGGTCGTTCGGTACGGTTTGCTCACCGAACAGGCGTTTGCGCTCGACATCCGAGCGCAGGCGAATGGCGCCCAGCGCTTCCACCAGACGCATGGCCACGTGGCTTTTGCCGACGGCGGAAACACCGTGGGTAATCGCCAGGAAGCGCGAAGGAATGGTGCTGTAGCTTTCCGCCAGGTTGGCGTAGTTGCGGTACTGGCGCAGGGTAGTGGCGCGCTGCACCGGATCGGCTTCGGCCGGCATGCTGAACAGGCTGACCTTGGCGCGAACCAGTGCGCGGTAGGCCTTATAGAAGTTCAGCAACTCAAGGCCCTGATAGTCGCCGGTCAGCTCCAGGTATTGACTGATGAAACGGCGCGCCAGGCTTTTCAGGCCACGATCTTCCAGGTCCATGGCCAGGAAGCCGGTGTCAGCGTAAACGTCGGTGAAGCGGAACGGTTCGTTGAACTCGATGCAATCGAAGATCACCACCTTGCCGTCGATCACGGTGGCGTTGCCCAAGTGAATGTCACCGTGGCATTCACGAATGAAGCCGTCGGCCTTACGCTGGGCGAACAGCGGTTTGAGGCGCTCGAAGCTGCTTTCGGCCCAGGCTTGCAGGGCATCGAGTTGCAGCAGATCGGCCTTGTCACTGAGGAACGGGCGGATCTGTTCGAAGTTCTGCCGTACCGGTGCCATGACGCTGTCTGGCGTGCCGGCTTCGTGTTCAGCAGGTACTTTCGGTGCGCTGAGGTGGAATTGAGCGATCTGCGCGGCCATCTCGTCGATGTGTGTAGTGGTCAGTTCGCCGTTGGCTTGCAAGGTGCTGAGCAATTGGCTTTGTGGGAACTGACGCATTTTCAGGGCGTACTCGACGACTGGACCATCGCCGCCCAGTTGTGGTGCCTCGGCGCTGCCAGTGATCGGCAACACTTCAAGATATAAATCATGGGTCAGGCGCTGGTTCAGGCGCAGCTCTTCACCGCAGAAATGCTCGCGAGCTTGGAGGCTGGTGAAGTCGAGGAAGCCGAAATTCACTGGCTTCTTCACCTTGTAAGCAAAGGGGCCGGTGAGCAGCACCCAGGAAATATGGGTCTCGATGACCTGGAACCCGTCTACGGGATGCGGGTAGAGGGCCGGGTTTTGCAGGGCAGCGATCAGGGACTGGCTCACAGGCGATCCTTCAGAGTCTGGGGAAAATTCAAGGCCGTCATTATGGCCGCAAGTCCGCCCGACGCAAACCTCGGAGGGCTCCTGTTGAGTATGAATAAAATGCGTATAATCCGCCGCCATGACTCGTACTCGATCCCCCCGTACCCCTAAAAAACCACCTTCCAGGGGCATGCGCCCCTGGCTGGGCTGGGCCCTTAAACTCAGCCTGGTCGGCCTTGTGGTGCTTGCCGGGTTCGCGGTATACCTCGACGCTGTGGTCCAGGAGAAGTTTTCCGGCAAACGCTGGACTATCCCGGCCAAGGTGTATGCGCGCCCGCTCGAGCTGTTCACTGGCCAGAAGCTGAGCAAGGATGACTTCCTCACCGAGCTCGATGCCTTGGGCTACCGACGCGAAGCCGTCAGCAACGGCCCCGGCGCGGCGGCGGTCAATGGCAATACCGTCGACTTGAATACCCGAGGTTTCCAGTTCTATGAAGGTATGGAGACGGCTCAGCCCGTGCGCGTGCGGTTCTCCGGCGATTACGTGGCCGAGCTCTCTGCGACCAACGGTTCGAAGCTTTCTGTGGTGCGACTGGAGCCGCTGCTGATCGGCGGGATTTACCCGAAAAACCTTGAAGACCGCATCCTGATCAAGATCGATCAGGTTCCGCCGTATCTGCTCGAAACTCTGGTTGCCGTAGAAGACCGGGATTTCTACAACCACTGGGGCGTGTCGCCGAAGTCGATTGTCCGGGCTATCTACGTCAACACCTCGGGCGGCAAGATGACCCAGGGCGGCAGTACGCTGACACAACAGTTGGTCAAAAACTTCTACCTCACCAGTGAACGCAGCCTAACCCGTAAGCTCACCGAAGCCATGATGGCGATGTTGCTTGAGCTGCATTACGACAAGCGCGAAATTCTTGAGGCTTACCTCAATGAAGTGTTTGTCGGCCAGGATGGTCAGCGCGCGGTGCACGGTTTCGGCCTGGCCAGCCAGTTCTTCTTCGGGCAGCCATTGTCCGAGCTGAAACTGCATCAAGTCGCTTTGTTGGTGGGCATGGTCAAGGGGCCGTCCTATTACAACCCGCGTCGCAACCCTGAGCGGGCGCTGGAGCGGCGCAATCTGGTGCTCGATGTTCTGGAGCAACAAGGCGTTGCCACCGCCGAGCAGGTTGAGGCGGCGAAGAAAATGCCACTGGGTGTGACCACTCGCGGCAAGTTGGCCGACAGCTCGTTCCCGGGCTTTCTCGATCTGGTCAAGCGTCAGTTGCGCGAAGACTACCGCGACGAGGACTTGACTGAGGAGGGGCTACGCATCTTCACCAGTTTCGACCCGATCCTGCAGATGAAGGCCGAAGCGTCGGTTAACGACACGTTCAAGCGTCTGGCCGGGCGCAAAGGCTCCGATGAGGTTGAGGCGGCCATGGTCGTGACCAACCCGGAAACCGGCGAAGTCCAGGCCATGATCGGCAGCCGCCAGGCGAGTTTTGCCGGCTTCAACCGGGCGCTGGACGCGGTACGACCGATCGGCTCGTTGATCAAACCGGCGGTTTATCTGACAGCCCTTGAGAAGCCGAGCCAGTACACGCTGACCAGTTGGTTGTCGGACGAATCCTTCTCGGTCAAAGGCGCGGACGGTCAGGTCTGGAAACCGCAGAACTATGATCGCCGTTCCCACGGTACGGTGTTCCTTTATCAAGGGTTGGCGCACTCCTACAACCTGTCGACCGCGCGTCTCGGGTTGGCGGTGGGTGTACCGAATGTTTTGAAAACCTTGGCGCGTCTGGGGGTAAGTCGCGAGTTCCCGGCGTTCCCGTCGATGTTGTTGGGTGCCGGCGGTTTGACTCCGATCGAAGTGGCGACCATGTACCAGACGCTGGCCAACGGCGGGTTCAATACGCCGATGCGCGGGATTCGCAGCGTGCTGACTGCCGAAGGCGAACCGCTCAAGCGTTATCCGTTCCAGATTCAGCAGCAATTCGATCCGGCGTCCATTTACCTGATCCAGAGCGCTATGCAGCGTGTCATGCGTGAAGGCACCGGCAGTTCGGTTTATAACGTGTTGCCGAAAACCCTGACCCTGGCCGGCAAGACCGGTACCAGTAACGATTCGCGGGACAGCTGGTTCGCCGGTTTCAGTCAGGATCTGCTGGCAGTGGTCTGGCTGGGGCGCGATGATAACGGCAAGACACCGTTCACCGGTGCCACCGGTGCGTTGCAGGTCTGGACCAGTTTCATGCGCAAGGCCGATCCGCTACCGCTGGACATGCCGCAGCCGGACAACATTGTTCAGGCCTGGGTCGATTCGCGCACTGGACAAGGTTCTGAAGGCAGCTGCCCAGGCGCGGTGCAGATGCCGTATATTCGCGGCAGCGAACCGCCTCCCGGTGCCGCTTGCGGTGGCGAAAGCCCGGCTTCCGGCGAATCGGTGATGGATTGGGTCAAGGGCTGGATGAATTAAGCAAAGAGGGTTTCAAGTGAACAAGTGGTTGATTCCAGCAGTGACCGCCGTGGCTTTGCTCAGCGGCTGCTCCACCGTACAGCGTGGTTCGATTCCGGTTGTGGATTCCGGCAGCGCCGTTTCGAACAGTGAACGGATACAGGCGAATGGCGGTTATCGTCAGACGACGGTAAAACGTCCTGCACAAGCCCAGACTCAGGCAATCCCGCAAGGTGATACTGGTGTTGTTGTGATGGTGCCAGGTGGTGGCGCCGTTTCCTCGGCTCCGATCAGCACTTCGCCGATTACCCCAGGCCCGATCACTCCGGGGCCGATCGATACCTCGCCGGTGCAGTCGGCACCGACCAATCAGGGCAGCTACAGCATGCCATCGACGCCGAGCGGGATTCCTTCGGCAAGCTCTGGCGGCCTGTCCGCCGATGAGCAGCTGGACGGTCCTGTCCTGGCATTGTTGACCACCGCCCAGCAGCAACAGGCCAGTGGCGACCTCAATGGTGCGTCTTCCAGTCTCGAGCGCGCCCAGCGCGTCGCGCCGCGTGAGCCCCAAGTGCTGTATCGCTTGGCCCAGGTGCGTATGGCTCAAGGTGATGCGGCACAAGCCGAGCAGTTTGCCCGTCGTGGTCTGACGTTCGCCAACGGTCGCCCGGCCCTTCAGGCCAGCCTGTGGGAATTGATCGCCCAGGCCCGTGAGAAGCAGGGTGACTCCGCCGGTGCAGCATTGGCCCGTCAGAAGGCCAAGGTTTCGCTGTGATGGATGCACGCTTCCCAAAGATTGCCGAGCAGTTGCTGTTGATCGAGCGCGAACTGCGCGTTCAGGGATGGTGGGACGAAGTCTCGCCATCCGTTGAAGCGCTTTCCAGCGTCGAGCCATTTTCGGTGGATACGCTGGATTTTGAGCAATGGCTGCAGTGGATTTTCTTGCCGCGCATGAAGGTGATCCTGGAGCAGGATCTACCATTGCCCAATGCATCGGGCATCCAGGAGATGGCCGAAATGGTCTTCGCCGGTCGCAACGTCCAGGGTAAGGATCGGCAGCTTCAGGTCTTGCTCAAAGAGTTCGACCTGTTGATCACCGCCTCCCGCTGAATCGAAACTGCCAGGATCTACTGGCAGTTTTTCGTGATCTGTTTCTGTGCTTCGGTGATGCGCTCCTGACGTTGTTGGTCGTCCAGGCGGCGCATTTCACCATCGACCTCCTCCCGTAGTCGCGGATTATTCTGCAGTTGAGCCAGGTTCGTTCGGGCCTGTTCGCAGAATACTTTTAGCTGGGCTTGCTGCTCGGCGACCTGCTTTTTCACTTTGTTGTCGATGGCTTGTTGGTCGCCTATGACGTTGCTGCGCATTGGCGTGCTCGGTTTGCCGACGGGCGGGGCGGGCGTCACCACGAGGGTGGGCTCCTGGCCTGGGGGCGGTTGCGCATCGAAATGGGTAACGCCCTGGGCATCGACCCATTTATAGATCTGACCCGCCATGCACAAAGGGCTCAGGCCGATCAGCAAGCCGGCGGTGAAGAAGAACGTTCGCATGCCATTTCCTTGTCATGGGTGCGCAATTGAAGCTAACACAGTTGCGGTTTAAAGGTTTTTTCTTGCGTTCTCATGCGCTTAGTTCGAATAAAGCACATTGACGGCTTGACTTGCGATGGGCGAAACAGAAGAATCCAAAGTCCGCTGTAGAGGGACTGCCAGAAGCAGACCCACTCGGTAGATCATGAGGCGCACATCCGCGCCGACCTGTTACACCCGCAACGCGTTACCTCGCGCTGGGTGGGAAAGGCCCGCAACACTTGGGACGATCCCAATACTTGCTCAGTCAGTGCTGACGTAGTCGGCGACCACCGTCGCTCATGCTCTGCCGAGAAGTAAACCTATTAAGACCCGTCCTCTTTGTATGTGGGCGGTATTCTGGCGTTTTAGAGGTGAACAACGTGGAGCTTTTATCTGGCGGTGAGATGCTCGTCCGCTTTTTGCGTGACGAAGGCGTCAAATACATCTACGGGTACCCGGGTGGTGCTCTTCTTCATGTCTACGATGCCCTGTTCAAAGAACCGGAAGTGACTCACATCCTGGTTCGTCACGAGCAGGCTGCGACCCATATGGCTGACGGTTATGCCCGTGCCACCGGTAAAGCCGGTGTGGTACTGGTCACTTCTGGCCCGGGCGCAACCAACGCCATCACCGGTATTGCCACGGCCTACATGGACTCCATTCCGATGGTGATCATTTCCGGCCAGGTGCCTAGCACCATGGTGGGCACCGATGCATTCCAGGAAACCGACATGATCGGTATCTCCCGGCCGATCGTGAAACACAGCTTCATGATCAAGCACGCGTCGGAAATTCCGGAAGTCATGAAGAAAGCGTTCTACCTGGCGCAATCCGGTCGTCCTGGTCCGGTCGTTGTCGATATCCCGAAAGACATGACCAACCCGGCCGAGAAGTTCGAATACATCTTCCCGAAAAAAGCCAAGCTGCGTTCCTACAGCCCGGCTGTTCGCGGTCACTCCGGGCAAATCCGCAAGGCGGCAGAAATGCTCCTGGCGGCCAAGCGTCCTGTGCTTTATTCAGGCGGCGGCGTGATTCTCGGTGGTGGCTCCGCGCCGCTGACCGAGCTGGCGAAGATGCTCAATCTGCCAGTGACCAATACACTGATGGGCCTGGGTGCCTACCCTGGCACCGACCGTCAGTTCATCGGCATGCTCGGCATGCACGGCAGCTACACCGCCAACCTGGCGATGCACCATGCCGACGTGATCCTTGCAGTTGGTGCGCGCTTCGATGATCGCGTGATCAACGGCCCGGCCAAATTCTGTCCGAATGCCAAGATCATTCACATCGACATCGACCCGGCTTCGATCTCCAAGACCATCAAGGCAGACGTGCCTATCGTCGGCCCGGTCGAGAGCGTCCTGACCGAAATGGTCGCGATCCTCAAGGAAATCGGCGAGACCCCGAACAAGGAGTCCGTTGCCAGCTGGTGGAAGCAAGTCGATGAGTGGCGTGGTGACCGCGGCCTGTTCCCTTATGACAAGGGCGACGGCAGCATCATCAAGCCACAGACCGTGATCGAAACACTGTGTGAAGTGACCAAGGGCGACGCCTTTGTGACCTCCGACGTGGGTCAGCATCAGATGTTCGCTGCGCAGTACTACAAGTTCAACAAGCCGAACCGCTGGATCAACTCCGGTGGCCTGGGCACCATGGGCTTCGGTTTCCCGGCGGCCATGGGCATCAAGTTGAGCTTCCCGGATGACGACGTCGCCTGCGTAACGGGCGAGGGCAGCATCCAGATGAATATTCAGGAACTGTCGACCTGCCTGCAATATGGTTTGCCGGTAAAAATCGTCATCCTGAATAACGGCGTACTGGGTATGGTTCGCCAGTGGCAGGACATGAGTTACGGCAGCCGTCACTCGCACTCCTACATGGAATCGCTGCCTGATTTCGTCAAGCTGGCAGAGGCCTATGGTCACGTCGGCGTGCGCATCACCGACTCGAAAGATTTGAAGTCGAAGATGGAGGAAGCGTTCGCCATGAAAGATCGCCTGGTGGTGATCGACATTTCGGTCGACACCAGCGAGCACGTCTACCCGATGCAGATCAAAGACGGCTCCATGCGTGATATGTGGCTGAGCAAGACGGAGCGTACTTAATCATGCGGCACATTATTTCCTTGCTTCTGGAAAACGAACCGGGCGCGCTGTCTCGTGTAGTCGGCCTGTTCTCGCAGCGCAACTACAACATCGAAAGCTTGACCGTGGCTCCTACCGAAGACCCGACCCTGTCGCGTCTGACGCTGACCACTGTCGGCCACGATGAAGTTATCGAGCAGATCACCAAAAACCTGAACAAGCTGATCGAAGTGGTCAAACTGGTCGACCTGTCGGAGAGCGCTCACATCGAGCGCGAACTGATGCTGGTCAAGGTCAAGGCCACCGGCGCCCAGCGCGCCGAGATCAAGCGCACCACCGATATTTATCGTGGGCAGATCGTTGATGTCAGCGCTAGCGTGTATACCGTTCAATTGACCGGTACCAGCGACAAGCTCGACAGCTTCATTCAATCGATCGGCACTGCCTCGATTCTGGAAACCGTACGCAGTGGCGTCACCGGGATTGCCCGCGGCGACAAAGTACTGAGCGTCTAAACCAAATTAGCGAATGGCCTGAACGGCCAGGATATAGAGGGGAAATTCATGAAAGTTTTCTACGAGAAAGACTGCGACCTGTCGATCATCCAGGGCAAAAAAGTTGCCATCATCGGTTACGGTTCCCAGGGCCACGCTCAAGCGTGCAACCTGAAAGACTCCGGCGTTGATGTTACCGTTGGCCTGCGTAAAGGTTCGGCGACTGTTGCCAAAGCCGAAGCTCACGGCCTGAAAGTGACCGACGTTGCTTCCGCTGTAGCGGCTGCCGACCTGGTCATGATCCTGACCCCGGACGAGTTCCAGTCTGCCCTGTACAAAAACGAAATCGAGCCGAACATCAAGAAAGGCGCCACCCTGGCCTTCTCCCACGGTTTCGCGATCCACTACAACCAGGTTGTCCCGCGCGCTGACCTCGACGTGATCATGATCGCGCCGAAAGCACCGGGTCACACCGTGCGTTCCGAATTCGTCAAAGGCGGCGGTATCCCTGACCTGATCGCTATCTACCAGGATGCGTCGGGCAACGCCAAAAACGTTGCACTGTCCTACGCTGCCGGCGTTGGCGGTGGTCGTACCGGCATCATCGAAACCACCTTCAAGGACGAAACCGAAACCGACCTGTTCGGCGAACAAGCCGTTCTGTGCGGCGGTACCGTTGAGCTGGTAAAAGCCGGTTTCGAAACCCTGGTTGAAGCTGGCTACGCGCCGGAAATGGCCTACTTCGAGTGCCTGCACGAACTGAAGCTGATCGTTGACCTCATGTACGAAGGCGGTATCGCCAACATGAACTACTCGATCTCCAACAACGCTGAGTACGGCGAGTACGTGACCGGTCCGGAAGTGATCAACGCCGAATCCCGTCAGGCCATGCGCAACGCCCTGAAACGTATTCAGGACGGCGAATACGCCAAGATGTTCATCAGCGAAGGCGCCACCGGCTATCCTTCGATGACCGCCAAGCGTCGTAACAACGCCGCTCACGGTATCGAAATCATCGGTGAGCAACTGCGCTCCATGATGCCGTGGATCGGTGCCAACAAGATCGTCGACAAAGCCAAGAACTAAGTCGCGAGCTTGTACGGAAAACGCGGCCTAGGCCGCGTTTTTTCGTTTGGATCCGCCGGTTCTGGTATAAAGCTGCATCGTTTGCGGCCGAACCGTCGTCCCAGACACCTGTCGAAACTTTCCACCCCGTTGCAAGGTAAATGCCCATGAGCGAACGTCCCGAAGAGCCAAAGCAGGCTTCTGACGCCGAAAGCCTTCTGCCCATTGATGAACACATTGAAGAAGGGCATGACGCTGAAGGCCGTAAAGTCCGGCATCGTGGTATCTATCTTCTGCCGAATCTGTTCACCACTGCGAACCTCTTCGCAGGGTTTTATTCCATCATCAACTCGATGAGCGCTCAGAGTGCCTTGAGTGCCGGTGATGCAATCGGTGCGAGCAAGTATTTTGCATTTGCAGCGATCGCGATTTTCGTCGCCATGGTGCTCGATGGTCTCGACGGCCGCGTTGCCCGTATGACCAATACCCAAAGCGCCTTCGGTGCCGAGTACGACTCGCTGTCGGACATGGTTGCCTTTGGTGTGGCGCCGGCATTGCTGGCGTTCGGCTGGGCCTTGGGCGATATGGGCAAAGTCGGCTGGATGGTTGCCTTCATCTATGTGGCGGGGGCGGCGTTGCGTCTGGCGCGCTTCAATACTCAGGTCGGCATTGCGGACAAACGCTACTTCATCGGTCTGGCCAGCCCGGCTGCCGCAGGTGTGGTCGCCGGGATTGTCTGGGCGTTCAGCGATTACGGCATTCAGGGTTCCAAGATGTCTTTCCTGGTTGCTCTGATGGTCGCCGCCACTGGCATGCTGATGGTCAGTAACATCAAGTACAACAGCTTCAAGGAGCTGGACTTGAAGGGGCGCGTTCCCTTTGTCGCGATCCTGGCGGTGGTACTGGTATTTGCCGTTGTGTTCAGTGATCCACCGCGCATCCTGCTGCTGGTTTTCCTTGCCTATGCGGCTTCCGGGCCGGTGCAGTACCTGTTACGCCTTCGTCGGCACAAAAAAGCCGAGTGATGTAATTTCCCTCATACTCCGCAGTCTATGGGTGCATCTGTCCTCCAATGCTGCGGAGTTGCCATGCTGATCAAAGTCCCCAAAGCGTCTGACTGTCATGAGTCGGACGTCACGCCTGAATCCCTCTACCTTTCTCGTCGCAATGTACTAAGTACCGCCGTTGCCGGTTTGGTTGTGAGCAGTCTGCCGCGTTGGGCGAGTGCCGACGATGTTGCGCGTTATGCCGATGTCGAACCTGGCAAGGCGCCGTCCTGGTTTGCTGAAAAGCTTCCTTCTACTAAATGGGGAGCGGTCAACGTAAAGGATGAGGCGATCACACCTTTCAAGGATGCGACCCACTACAACAACTTCTATGAGTTCGGTACCGATAAAGGTGACCCGGCCGCCAATGCAGGGGCGCTGAAGACCGAGCCGTGGAGTGTGGTGATAGATGGGGAGGTAGGTAAGCCGGGGCGGTATGCGCTGGACGACTTTATGAAGCCTTATCAGTTGGAAGAACGGATTTACCGTCTTCGCTGCGTGGAGGCCTGGTCGATGGTCATTCCATGGATCGGATTTCCCATTTCGGCCTTGCTCAGGGAGGTCGAGCCGACCTCTAAAGCCAAGTTCATTCGCTTCGAAACTTTGCAGGATCCCGGCAGTATGCCCGGGCAGCGTTCCGGATTTGCCTTGATTGACTGGCCTTATGTAGAAGGGTTGCGTCTGGATGAGGCGATGAATCCATTGGCGATTCTTGCTGTGGGTATGTATGGACGTGAATTGCCGAATCAGAACGGTGCGCCGCTGCGTCTGGTGGTGCCTTGGAAGTACGGCTTCAAGAGCATCAAATCCATCGTGCGGATCAGCCTGGTCAGCGAGCAGCCGAAAACTACATGGCAGAGTATCGCCTCGGATGAGTATGGATTTTATGCGAACGTGAATCCGACAGTTGATCACCCGCGATGGACTCAGGCACGGGAGCGGCGTTTGCCGAGTGGTCTGTTCAAGCCCAATGTGCGGGACACGCAAATGTTCAACGGCTACTCGGATGAAGTCGCTTCTTTATATGCAGGGCTCGATCTGCGGAAAAATTACTGATGCGATATCTGTTCTGGCGTATTGGTGTCTTCATCGCTGCAGTGATCTGGCCGTTGCTTTGGTTGTATCAGGCTTGGGCGGATGTACTGGGCCCTGATCCAGGTAAAGTGCTGGTTGACCGTCTGGGGCTGGGGGCACTTGTTCTGCTGCTCATTACGTTAAGCATGACGCCTTTGCAGAAACTCACTGGTTGGTCGGGGTGGATAGCTGTCCGACGGCAGTTGGGGTTGTGGTGTTTCGCTTATGTGGTGCTGCATTTGAGCGGTTATACGGCGTTCATTCTTGGCTTTGATTGGTCACAGCTGGGCATCGAGTTGCGCAAGCGGCCGTACATTATTGTCGGAATGCTGGGATTTCTGTGTCTGTTGGCATTGGCAGTCACTTCCAATCGTTATAGTCAGCGGCGTTTGGGCGCTCGCTGGAAAAAACTGCACCGACTGGTCTATCTGATTCTCGGGCTTGGGTTGCTGCACATGTTGTGGATCGTGCGCGCCGATCTGAAAGAGTGGGCTGTCTATGCCTCGATAGGTGCGTTGCTTCTCGTGTTGAGGTTGCCGCCTGTAATTCGCCGAATTCCCCGTTTGATAGCTAAAAAGGCACCTTCTGCAAGAAAAGCGTAATTAGGGGTTGACGGCAGATTCTGGAAGTCTATAATTCGCCCCACTTCCGGCGCAGTCGAAACGGAAAACTCCTTGGTAAACAAAGAGTTACGCGGTTTTCGGCAGCGGTTACGCTTCAGTTCATCGAAGCCGGAAGGAGTTGAAAGGGCGGTGTTGTTTGGCTCTTTTAACGGTTCGATCTTCTCGGTCGAAAGCGGAGAAAAAGAGGTGTTGACAGCAGCGAGTAACGCTGTAGAATTCGCCTCCCGCTAACGAGAGATCGGAAGCGCAAGTGGTTGAAGTTGTTAAGGATTTCCAAGCGAAACTTTGAAAACTTCTGAAAATAACCGCTTGACAGTAACAGAGGCTGCTGTAGAATGCGCGCCTCGGTTGAGACGAAAGATCTTAACCAACCGCTCTTTAACAACTGAATCAAGCAATTCGTGTGGGTGCTTGTGGAGTCAGACTGATAGTCAACAAGATTATCAGCATCACAAGTTACTCCGCGAGAAATCAAAGATGTAACCAACGATTGCTGAGCCAAGTTTAGGGTTTTCTCAAAACCCAAAGATGTTTGAACTGAAGAGTTTGATCATGGCTCAGATTGAACGCTGGCGGCAGGCCTAACACATGCAAGTCGAGCGGCAGCACGGGTACTTGTACCTGGTGGCGAGCGGCGGACGGGTGAGTAATGCCTAGGAATCTGCCTGGTAGTGGGGGATAACGCTCGGAAACGGACGCTAATACCGCATACGTCCTACGGGAGAAAGCAGGGGACCTTCGGGCCTTGCGCTATCAGATGAGCCTAGGTCGGATTAGCTAGTTGGTGAGGTAATGGCTCACCAAGGCGACGATCCGTAACTGGTCTGAGAGGATGATCAGTCACACTGGAACTGAGACACGGTCCAGACTCCTACGGGAGGCAGCAGTGGGGAATATTGGACAATGGGCGAAAGCCTGATCCAGCCATGCCGCGTGTGTGAAGAAGGTCTTCGGATTGTAAAGCACTTTAAGTTGGGAGGAAGGGCAGTTACCTAATACGTATCTGTTTTGACGTTACCGACAGAATAAGCACCGGCTAACTCTGTGCCAGCAGCCGCGGTAATACAGAGGGTGCAAGCGTTAATCGGAATTACTGGGCGTAAAGCGCGCGTAGGTGGTTCGTTAAGTTGGATGTGAAATCCCCGGGCTCAACCTGGGAACTGCATTCAAAACTGTCGAGCTAGAGTATGGTAGAGGGTGGTGGAATTTCCTGTGTAGCGGTGAAATGCGTAGATATAGGAAGGAACACCAGTGGCGAAGGCGACCACCTGGACTGATACTGACACTGAGGTGCGAAAGCGTGGGGAGCAAACAGGATTAGATACCCTGGTAGTCCACGCCGTAAACGATGTCAACTAGCCGTTGGGAGCCTTGAGCTCTTAGTGGCGCAGCTAACGCATTAAGTTGACCGCCTGGGGAGTACGGCCGCAAGGTTAAAACTCAAATGAATTGACGGGGGCCCGCACAAGCGGTGGAGCATGTGGTTTAATTCGAAGCAACGCGAAGAACCTTACCAGGCCTTGACATCCAATGAACTTTCCAGAGATGGATTGGTGCCTTCGGGAACATTGAGACAGGTGCTGCATGGCTGTCGTCAGCTCGTGTCGTGAGATGTTGGGTTAAGTCCCGTAACGAGCGCAACCCTTGTCCTTAGTTACCAGCACGTAATGGTGGGCACTCTAAGGAGACTGCCGGTGACAAACCGGAGGAAGGTGGGGATGACGTCAAGTCATCATGGCCCTTACGGCCTGGGCTACACACGTGCTACAATGGTCGGTACAGAGGGTTGCCAAGCCGCGAGGTGGAGCTAATCCCAGAAAACCGATCGTAGTCCGGATCGCAGTCTGCAACTCGACTGCGTGAAGTCGGAATCGCTAGTAATCGCGAATCAGAATGTCGCGGTGAATACGTTCCCGGGCCTTGTACACACCGCCCGTCACACCATGGGAGTGGGTTGCACCAGAAGTAGCTAGTCTAACCTTCGGGAGGACGGTTACCACGGTGTGATTCATGACTGGGGTGAAGTCGTAACAAGGTAGCCGTAGGGGAACCTGCGGCTGGATCACCTCCTTAATCGACGACATCAGCTGCTCCATAAGTTCCCACACGAATTGCTTGATTCATTGAAGAAGACGATAAGAAGCAGCCCGAAATTGGGTCTGTAGCTCAGTTGGTTAGAGCGCACCCCTGATAAGGGTGAGGTCGGCAGTTCGAATCTGCCCAGACCCACCAATTTTGTGTGGGAAACGCCTGTAGAAATACGGGGCCATAGCTCAGCTGGGAGAGCGCCTGCCTTGCACGCAGGAGGTCAACGGTTCGATCCCGTTTGGCTCCACCACTAACTGCTTCTGTTGTTGAAAGCTTAGAAATGAGCATTCCATTGTGATGATGGTGAATGTTGATTTCTAGTCTTTTGCTAGATCGTTCTTTAAAAATTTGGGTATGTGATAGAAAGATAGACTGAACGCCACTTTCACTGGTGGTGGATCAGGCTAAGGTAAAATTTGTGAGTTTAATCGCGAATTTTCGGCGAATGTCGTCTTCACAGTATAACCAGATTGCTTGGGGTTATATGGTCAAGTGAAGAAGCGCATACGGTGGATGCCTTGGCAGTCAGAGGCGATGAAAGACGTGGTAGCCTGCGAAAAGCTTCGGGGAGTCGGCAAACAGACTTTGATCCGGAGATGTCTGAATGGGGGAACCCACCTAACATAAGTTAGGTATCTTAAGCTGAATACATAGGCTTAAGAAGCGAACCAGGGGAACTGAAACATCTAAGTACCCTGAGGAAAAGAAATCAACCGAGATTCCCTTAGTAGTGGCGAGCGAACGGGGACTAGCCCTTAAGTGGCTTTGAGATTAGCGGAACGCTCTGGAAAGTGCGGCCATAGTGGGTGATAGCCCTGTACGCGAAAATCTCTTGGTCATGAAATCGAGTAGGACGGAGCACGAGAAACTTTGTCTGAATATGGGGGGACCATCCTCCAAGGCTAAATACTACTGACTGACCGATAGTGAACTAGTACCGTGAGGGAAAGGCGAAAAGAACCCCGGAGAGGGGAGTGAAATAGATCCTGAAACCGTATGCGTACAAGCAGTGGGAGCCCACTTTGTTGGGTGACTGCGTACCTTTTGTATAATGGGTCAGCGACTTATTTTCAGTGGCGAGCTTAACCGAATAGGGGAGGCGTAGCGAAAGCGAGTCTTAATAGGGCGTCTAGTCGCTGGGAATAGACCCGAAACCGGGCGATCTATCCATGGGCAGGTTGAAGGTTGGGTAACACTAACTGGAGGACCGAACCGACTACCGTTGAAAAGTTAGCGGATGACCTGTGGATCGGAGTGAAAGGCTAATCAAGCTCGGAGATAGCTGGTTCTCCTCGAAAGCTATTTAGGTAGCGCCTCATGTATCACTGTAGGGGGTAGAGCACTGTTTCGGCTAGGGGGTCATCCCGACTTACCAAACCGATGCAAACTCCGAATACCTACAAGTGCCGAGCATGGGAGACACACGGCGGGTGCTAACGTCCGTCGTGAAAAGGGAAACAACCCAGACCGTCAGCTAAGGTCCCAAAGTTATGGTTAAGTGGGAAACGATGTGGGAAGGCTTAGACAGCTAGGAGGTTGGCTTAGAAGCAGCCACCCTTTAAAGAAAGCGTAATAGCTCACTAGTCGAGTCGGCCTGCGCGGAAGATGTAACGGGGCTCAAACCATACACCGAAGCTACGGGTATCACTTAGGTGATGCGGTAGAGGAGCGTTCTGTAAGCCTGTGAAGGTGAGTTGAGAAGCTTGCTGGAGGTATCAGAAGTGCGAATGCTGACATGAGTAACGACAATGGGTGTGAAAAACACCCACGCCGAAAGACCAAGGTTTCCTGCGCAACGTTAATCGACGCAGGGTTAGTCGGTCCCTAAGGCGAGGCTGAAAAGCGTAGTCGATGGAAAACAGGTTAATATTCCTGTACTTCTGGTTATTGCGATGGAGGGACGGAGAAGGCTAGGCCAGCTTGGCGTTGGTTGTCCAAGTTTAAGGTGGTAGGCTGGAATCTTAGGTAAATCCGGGATTTCAAGGCCGAGAGCTGATGACGAGTGTTCTTTTAGAACACGAAGTGGTTGATGCCATGCTTCCAAGAAAAGCTTCTAAGCTTCAGGTAACCAGGAACCGTACCCCAAACCGACACAGGTGGTTGGGTAGAGAATACCAAGGCGCTTGAGAGAACTCGGGTGAAGGAACTAGGCAAAATGGCACCGTAACTTCGGGAGAAGGTGCGCCGGTGAGGGTGAAGGACTTGCTCCGTAAGCTCATGCCGGTCGAAGATACCAGGCCGCTGCGACTGTTTATTAAAAACACAGCACTCTGCAAACACGAAAGTGGACGTATAGGGTGTGACGCCTGCCCGGTGCCGGAAGGTTAATTGATGGGGTTAGCTAACGCGAAGCTCTTGATCGAAGCCCCGGTAAACGGCGGCCGTAACTATAACGGTCCTAAGGTAGCGAAATTCCTTGTCGGGTAAGTTCCGACCTGCACGAATGGCGTAACGATGGCGGCGCTGTCTCCACCCGAGACTCAGTGAAATTGAAATCGCTGTGAAGATGCAGTGTATCCGCGGCTAGACGGAAAGACCCCGTGAACCTTTACTATAGCTTTGCACTGGACTTTGAATTTGCTTGTGTAGGATAGGTGGGAGGCTTTGAAGCGTGGACGCCAGTTCGCGTGGAGCCAACCTTGAAATACCACCCTGGCAACTTTGAGGTTCTAACTCAGGTCCGTTATCCGGATCGAGGACAGTGTATGGTGGGTAGTTTGACTGGGGCGGTCTCCTCCTAAAGAGTAACGGAGGAGTACGAAGGTGCGCTCAGACCGGTCGGAAATCGGTCGTAGAGTATAAAGGCAAAAGCGCGCTTGACTGCGAGACAGACACGTCGAGCAGGTACGAAAGTAGGTCTTAGTGATCCGGTGGTTCTGTATGGAAGGGCCATCGCTCAACGGATAAAAGGTACTCCGGGGATAACAGGCTGATACCGCCCAAGAGTTCATATCGACGGCGGTGTTTGGCACCTCGATGTCGGCTCATCACATCCTGGGGCTGAAGCCGGTCCCAAGGGTATGGCTGTTCGCCATTTAAAGTGGTACGCGAGCTGGGTTTAGAACGTCGTGAGACAGTTCGGTCCCTATCTGCCGTGGACGTTTGAGATTTGAGAGGGGCTGCTCCTAGTACGAGAGGACCGGAGTGGACGAACCTCTGGTGTTCCGGTTGTCACGCCAGTGGCATTGCCGGGTAGCTATGTTCGGAATAGATAACCGCTGAAAGCATCTAAGCGGGAAACTAGCCTCAAGATGAGATCTCACTGGGACCTTGAGTCCCCTGAAGGGCCGTCGAAGACTACGACGTTGATAGGTTGGGTGTGTAAGCGCTGTGAGGCGTTGAGCTAACCAATACTAATTGCCCGTGAGGCTTGACCATATAACACCCAAGCAATTTGTTGACCCGAACGGGCACCAGATTGCGGTGTGTGAAGACGAAACGAACCGAAAGTTTGTGACACTCACGAAACACCAAATCTATCGCATACCCATTCGCTGGAGCGTGATCTCGCAAGAGAAAACGAGCTGGCTACCGAATTTCTTGACGACCATAGAGCATTGGAACCACCTGATCCCATCCCGAACTCAGCAGTGAAACGATGCATCGCCGATGGTAGTGTGGGGTTTCCCCATGTGAGAGTAGGTCATCGTCAAGATTAAATTCCGAAACCCCTATCTGCGTATGCAGGTAGGGGTTTTGTTTTGTCCGCAGGAAAAGAACACTCCGACGACAGCACAAAATTGCACAGTTATTTTCGAGTCAGGATACTAGAATAGGTCCAACTTTCTTGGAGCCAGAGCCTTTATGCCAGATTCGGTTGACGCCCCTGGGCTGTCAGATTTACCGCTGGACGACTTGGTGGCATGTCATGAGTGCGACTTGCTGATGCGCAAGCCTGAACTCGCCCACGGTGAGAAGGCTATCTGTCCACGCTGCGGTTATGAACTGTATGCCCATCGGCACAATGTCGTGCAGCGCAGTCTCGCCCTGGTCATTTCCGCACTGTTGTTGTATATCCCGGCGAACTTTTTACCCATCATGCAACTCAATCTACTCGGACAGTCGTCACATGACACTGTCTGGAGTGGCGTTGTCGGTCTTTTTGATACCGGTATGCGAGGTGTAGCGGTAGTGGTGTTTCTCTGCAGCATGGGGATTCCGCTACTCAAGCTGCTTTGCCAGCTGGTCGTGTTGCTGAGTATTCGCTTCGATATCGGACGCAGTTACGGCTTGCTGCTCTACCGCATTTATCACCATTTACGGGACTGGGGGATGCTCGAGGTTTACCTCATGGGCGTACTGGTTGCGATCGTCAAATTGGCCGATATGGCGGCGATCACCGTAGGTCTTGGTCTGGCATGCTTTATCAGTTTGTTGTTAGTCCAGGTCTGGTTGGAAGTGGTGATGTCACCGCACCAGATCTGGCAGGCTCTATCAGGAGAAGATGCCCATGCGGGCGATTGATGCGGGCATTCTGATTTGCGCCGAATGCCATGAGTTGAACAAGCAGGAAGCTGATGCCGACGAGCAGGTCTGCACCCGCTGTGGTGCACTGGTTCATGCCCGCCGCCCTAACAGTCTGATGCGTACTTGGGCGTTGTTGGTCACAGGCGCGATTCTCTACATCCCGGCCAACGTGCTGCCGATCATGACCGTCAGCTCCCTGGGCCAGGGCGATCCCAGTACCATCATGTCCGGGGTGATCCAACTGGTTCAGCACGGCATGATTCCAATCGCTGCCGTGGTTTTTATCGCCAGTATTCTGGTACCAACGTTCAAGCTGGTGGGGATCGCGTTGTTGCTGTTTTCGGTGCAGCGCCGCCAGCCACTCTCGGCACGCCAGCGCATTCTGATGTACCGCTTTATCGAGTTCATCGGTCGCTGGTCGATGCTGGATGTTTTTGTGATCGCCATCCTGGTGGCGGTTGTGAATTTCGGACGGCTTGCCAGCGTAGAAGCCAATCTTGGCGCCATTGCCTTCGCCAGTGTGGTGATTTTGACGATGCTTGCCGCAGTAACTTTCGATCCCCGACTGATTTGGGATAACACGGAGTCGGACGACGACCATGACTGATTTGCCTACAGCGAAAACCCGACCGGCCTCGAACTGGTCTGCCATTTGGGTGTTGCCCCTGGTCGCTTTGATCATCGGCGGCTGGCTCGGCTGGCGTGCCTACAGCGAGACAGGCATCGAGATTCAGGTGCGCTTCGAAAGCGGCGAAGGCATTCAGGCCAACAAGACCGAAGTTGTCTACAAAGGCATGTCGGTCGGTAAAGTGAAAGCCCTCACACTCGATGATGAAGGCAACTCTAAAGGCGTGATCGCCACCATCGAGATGAACAAGGACGTGGAACAATACCTCAAGACCAGCACACGCTTCTGGCTGGTCAAACCGAGCGTGACCCTGGCCGGTATCACGGGCCTGGAGACGTTGGTCTCGGGTAACTACGTGGCCGTTAGCCCAGGCGAAGGCGAGCCAACCCGCAAGTTCAAGGCGCTAGCCGAAGAACCTCCACTGTCGGACGCCAAGCCTGGTCTGCACCTGACCATCAAGGCCGACCGTCTCGGTTCGCTGAATCGTGGCAGTCCGGTGTTCTACAAGCAGATCCAGGTCGGTCAGATCAAAAGCTACTTGCTGTCCGCAGACCAGAGCACTGTCGAACTCAAAGTTTTCATCGAGCCGACCTACGCCAGCCTGGTGCGTAAACACACGCGTTTCTGGAATGCCAGCGGCATCAGCATCGACGCCAACCTCTCTGGTGTGAAAGTGCGTAGCGAGTCCCTCGCCAGCATCGTCGCCGGTGGTATTGCGTTTGCCACCCCGGAAAACCGCAAGGACAGCCCGCCCACCGATCCAAGCCTGCCGTTCCGTCTCTACGAAGATTTCGATGCAGCCGCCGCCGGTATTCGGGTCAAGGTTAAACTCAGCGATTTCGAAGGCCTGCAGGCCGGTCGTACGCCGGTGATGTACAAAGGCATCCAGGTCGGCACTCTGAAAGCGCTGAAGATTGACCCGGATTTATCCGCTGCCAATGCTGAGTTGACCCTCGATCCCCTGGCCGAGGAATACCTGGTCACCGGCACGCAGTTCTGGGTGGTCAAACCGTCGATTTCGCTCGCCGGTATCACTGGCCTGGAAGCGTTGGTCAAAGGGAACTACATCGCCGTGCGCCCTGGCGACAAGGGCGGTGCGCCGCAGCGCGAGTTCGAAGCCCGACCCAAGGCGCCGCCACTGGATCTGCGTTCGCCGGGCCTGCACTTGGTGTTGTTCACCGAAAACCTCGGTTCACTGGAAGTCGGCAGCCCGATTCTCTACAAGCAGGTCAAGGTCGGTTCGGTGCAGAGCTACCAGTTCTCCCGCACCAAAAAGCAGCTGGTGATCGGTGTGCACATCGAGAAGGAATACGAAGGGCTGGTCAACGCCTCGACACGTTTCTGGAATGCCAGCGGCATTACGCTGACGGGGGGGCTGACCGGCGGCATCCAGGTCAAAAGTGAGTCGTTGCAAAGCCTGATGGCCGGCGGCATTGCCTTCGAAACCCCGGAAGCCAAAGCGCCGTTGCAGAGGCGTATTCCACGCTTCCGCCTGCATGCGAGCCATGACGAAGCAACACAGAAAGGCGCCGTGGTAACGATCAAAGTCGATCGCGCCGACGGTCTGCGCACCGGCACGCCGGTTCGATATAAAGGCCTGGACGTTGGCAAGATCGAAGACGTCGACCTCACTGATGATCTGCAATCAGTACTGCTGACCGCGCGGATCACGGAAGTGCCGGAGCGTATCGCTCGGGTTGGCAGTCAGTTCTGGGTGGTCAAACCTGAATTGGGTCTGATCAAGACGTCCAATCTCGAGACACTGGTGACCGGGCAGTACATCGAGGTGCAACCGGCGCTGAAGAACCTCGGCCCGCAAAAGAACTTCGTGGCCCTGACCAATCCCCCGGAAATCGCCAAGGAAGAGGCCGGTTTGAGCCTGGTGTTGAGCGCTGCTCGTCGTGGCTCGTTGAAGATAGGCGTCCCCGTCACCTATCGTGAAATCACGGTAGGCAAGGTGACCGGCTATGAACTGGGTCAGACGGCTGATCGAGTGTTGGTGCACATCCTGATTGAACCGAAGTACGCGCCATTGGTACGCAGCGGCACGCGGTTCTGGAACACCAGTGGTTTTGGTTTTGACTACGGCTTGTTCAAAGGGGCGACAATACGCACCGAATCGCTGGAGACGCTGATTCAGGGCGGCATCGCCTTTGCCACACCGGATGGCGATCGGATGGGTGTCCCGGCGCGGCCCGAGCAAACGTTTCCGTTGTTCGACCAGTTCGAAGATGAATGGCTGACCTGGGCGCCGAAAATCTCGATCGGCAAGTAGCCTGTTGGCGTCTGTGATGCCGCCTTCGCGGGCAAGCTCACACACACACACACACATTTAATCGGTGTTGTACACAAATGCTATGACCGACATAGATCCAGTGTGGGAGCGGGCTTGCTCGCGAAGGCGGCCTCAAGCTCACTGAAAGTTTCTAGTCAAAAAAAGGCCGCGATCCATTGGATCGCGGCCTTTTTATTGGCTTGGATTCAAGCGTCAGACCGCATCCAGCTCCGGCTCATCAGCTTCCACAACAATGGTCGGCTTCACTTCATCGTGACGACGGATGTACTTCCAGTCCGCCTCGTCGATGTAAATGCCGTTCGGGCCGCTGCCGCCTTCCAGGTCGATGGCGACACTGGCGCAGACTTGCGGCTTCACACTCGCCAGAATCGGTACGAAGCCCAGTTGCAGGCTGGTTTCCAGCAGCGCTGCCTGGTTCTTCTCGTCGATGTCCGCCGCCTCGTCGAGGTAGTACGGCAGGCGCACGCGACCGGCCTGGTCGCGGTCCATCAAGTGGAGCAACAAGTACATGTTGGTCAGCGCTTTGATGGTCATCGTGGTGCCGTTGGACGCCGCGCCGTCGATGTCGGTGTGGATCACCGGCGATCCGTTGACCTTGGTGATCTCGAATGCCAGTTCGAACAAGTCCTTGAGACCGAGCTGGTTGTGGTTTGCCGCCACCAGCCGCGCCAGGTACTCCTTGGCTTCTTCGTTCTTGTTGTCCTGATCGGCGCTTTGGCTCAGGTCGAAGACGGAGAGGGTTTCGCCTTCTTCATACTGACCTGCGCTGTGGATGATCTGGTCAATGTGCTTGAGCGCTTCCTTGTTTGGCGCGAGCACGATGCGGAAGCTCTGCAGGTTGGAGACCTGACGCTTGTTGATCTCGCGGTTGAACAGCGCCAGTTGATGTTCGAGGCTGTCATAGTCGCTGCGGATGTTGCGCAGGGTCCGGGCGATGTCGGTGACCGCCGCTCGGCGAGCCTTGCCGAGGGTCAGGGCTTCGTCGGTGCGGTGTGCGTATGCGTTGATCAGCAGTTGCAGGCGACGCTCCATATCGTCTTCGCTGTCGAACTTGGCCACACCTTTGAGGCGAACCTGAGCGTAGAGCGCGTCGATCTGCCCGTCGCTGCGCAGCAAACCTTGCCAGCTATCCTGATAGTCGTTGAGCAGCGGCAGCAGGTTGTCCATGGAGTCGTCGACCGGGTCCATGAACGGCGTGCCGAACGGCAGGTCGGCCGGCAGCAGCTGACGGCGGCGCAGGGCGTCGTCGAGGGTGCGTTGCTTGGCTTCCATGTCGCCGATCTGCCGGCCGACCAGTTGCAGCTTGGCCGACAGTTGCTGGACGCGTTCGGTGAAGGCATCGCTGGAACGCTTCAACTCGTCCTGAGCAGCCTCCAGTTGTTCAAGCTGCTCAAGCTTGTCGCCTTCTTCGGCGCTTAGGGTTTGCGAGCGACGGAAATCTTCCAAGGCTTTCTGCGCGTCCAGCACTTGCTGGTACAGCGCTTCGGTCTGGGTCTTGCTGGCGGCGCGGTCAGCAGCCACAGCAGCTTGAGTTTTCAGTTGTTTGAGCTCTTTATCCAGACGCTCTTTCTGATCGCGCAATGCCGCACGGTCAGCCAGGGCTTGCAGCGCTGGAGGCTCAATGTGCGAGATGTCGATGGAGAGCCCCGGCACTTCAAAACGCTCGCCTTTGAAGCCATCGAGGATCAACTCCATGGATTTGACCCACTGGCCGTCCTCATCCAGCGTGATGCCATGCTCGCCCAGCGGCAGGCTGAACAGCGCGCTATTGAACAGACGCATCAGGCGCTCGACGTCCTGTTGCGAAAACTCTTCGCGCAGGCGGGCGTAGCTGTTGTTGTCGGCGTGATCGAGTTGCTGCTTGACCGACTTCAGGCGTTTTTCCAGATCCCGCAGACGTTCTTCCAGGTCTTCGGCAGAGAACTGCCGCGACTGAGCCAGTGCACCGGCCAGTTCATCGTGCGCGTCCTTGGCGGCGAGCAGTTGCTGCTCAAGGATTTTGACGTCATCGACCAGGGCGAAGCGATGCTTGAGCACCGACAACTCGCCGAGCCAGCGCTGGATGCCGGTGATTTCCCGCTCCAGACGCATCAGCTCCTGAGTGCCGCCGCGCTGATCGTTTTGCAGCGCGTCCTGTTCGTTGCGGTAGTGCTCGGCCTGAATCGTCAGTTCTTCCTTGCGGGCACTGGCGTAGTCCGACCAGGTGCCGAGCAGGGAGTCGAGCAGTGGCGACAGCCGATGCAGTTTACCGCGCAGGATGTCCCGCTGTTTCACGCCGTTGGCCAAGGCTTCCACCAAAGGCCCGGCCGCGACCAGCGAGTTGTAGTCCTGTTCCATGCGGCGAACATCGCGGAAGGCTTCTTCGCACGCAGCGATGTAATCGACACTGCCGGAGCGCAGGCTGTGTTCGAAGGCATCGAGGAACAATTGCTTGAGCTTGGCCGCAGTGATTTCGCGCATGTGCAGCAGGTTGATGAACAGTGCGCGGAAGGTCTTCAGGCTCTGCTCGCTGGTGGAACGCAGCGGGATCAGGGTCAGGTCCAGCGGGATCGACGTGTGGCCGCCCACCAACAAACGACGCAGTTCATCCGGCTTGAGTTCGTAGGCTTTCAGGCCCTCGCGCTCAAGATTGGTGAACAGTTCTTTCTGGCGCAGGCAGGTGTCATCTTTCTGATAGTGGGCCAGGTCGAGTTTGCCCGCGTAGGCAAAGAACTGGTGACCGAAACCGCCACCCGGGCCACGACCGACCACGCCGATCACATGCGGGCCGTGGGGCAGGGAGACTTCAACGAGGATGTAACTGGTGTCCGAGGCGAAGTAGAAGCGTCGGGATTGTTCCAGGCTGTACTTGCCGAAACTCATGTCCGACATGCGCGCCAGAATCGGGAACTGCAAGGCGTTGATCGAGGCGGATTTACCGAGGTTGTTCGCGCCGTAGACCGACAGCGGCTCTTCCAGCGGGAACAGACCGAGGCTGTAACCGGCGGTGTTCAAAAGGGCAAAGCGGCGAATGCCGTAGCGTTCCTTGCTCATGCGTCGGTCTCCTGTTCTTCGGCAATGGCGCGGGCCAGGGCGTCTTCTTCGCTTTCTTCTTCGAAGTCGCTGAGATCCAGCGGGTCATCGGTTTGCAGCAGCTTCTCGTCGCTATCGTCGTCGATCAACACCGGAACCGGCAGCGGCAGCACGCTGTGCAGGCTGGCCGCCAGATCGCGGTCCTGTTGAACCGACAGGCAGACATCAAGGAAACGGTGCATCGGCGGCAGGAAACGGTAGATACCGGTCTCTTCGCTGGCGAAACCGAGCTGGGTCATGCGGCGCATGACTTTTTCTTCGAGTTCTTCGACGGTCTGCACTTCAGCCTGAATGAACAGGTCGCGGTACTTTTCCAGCAACGAGGGCAATTCGTCGCGACCGAGGCTGCCACCGTCGAGCACGGCAATCGGGTCACGGCCCTGATCCGCCAGATGCTCGACGAGAATGAAGGTGAACAGCGCCAGACGTTGCGCGGTCTTGTTCACCGCCGCTGCGGCGAGGTCTGGTACGAAGTAGTAGAAACCCCGGGTGTCGCAGACCAGTTCAAAGCCCAGTGCCTTGAACAGCGTGCGGTACTGGTCCTGGAAGTTCGACAGTTGCGCGTACAGCTCCGGATCGCGACGGCTGACGTGGTAGCCCTTGAACAGCTCGCGAAAGATCGGCGCCAGCTGGGACAGTTCGGATAGATCAAGATGCATGTGGAATGCTCGCAGAATTCTCGGCGGCGGTGTCACCGGCCGAGAGCAGGGCGAAGGAGCGCAGGCTGACCTGGTGCTCGTGAGTGTGGTAGTCGCGGCGTTCCAGACGCTCGCGCTTGAAGCGTTTTTCCCGCGACAGGCGCGAGAACCAGTAGAGCAATTCGTCGGTGGCGCCGTCCGGCTCCTGCTCCAGCAGCCAGGTCATCAGGTCGGGCATCGGCAGGGCGTCTTCGCAGCGTTCGAGCATTTCCCTAACCGTGCGTGGAGCGCGCGGGGCTTCGCCTTTCTGGGTCTTATGGGCCTTGGGGAAACGCGCCGGTTTTGGCTCGAAACGGGCCAGAGCGTAGACGTAGGCTTCGACCTGACTGGCGCTGCCGAGGAAGGTGCTTTGCGGACGAGTGAACATCGGCATCGCGGCTTGCGGCACCGCATCGATACCTTTACGACGAATGGCCGACAAGGCCAGGGCCGCTCCACGGGTCACGGCGTTGTGCCGGCGTGCCTCTTCACGCAGCGGCAGCAGCAGTTCACGGGCATGACGCAAGGTCAGCTGGGCGCTGGTCTGCATTTCGAGGATGCGCGCGTGGGTGCGCAGCAGCATGTCATCGTCGACCAGATGGCCAAGGCGCTGCTGCTCGGTGAGCATGCGCAGCAGCACGTTCTCGACCTTGCGCACGCCTTGTTCGAAGGCTCCGTCGGCGTTCACCAACTGAATCATCGGTTCGACGTATTCATCCCAGGTCGCCAGCACTTCAGCGTAGCGCTGACGCAATGGAATCTGCCGGTCGCTGGTCTTGGCCCGCTCGGCGACGGCCACCAGGGCCTGTTCGTCGTTGGCGAGCTTCTTCAGAACGTCCCGCACGCGCATGTCGAGCAAGCGCAACTGGCGTGCCAGGTCGTGGCCGTCGCGGATGTCGAAAGCGTCCTGGATATACCCGGCCAGACGCTCGAGATGGCGCAGATAGGCTTCGATCTCCAGGCACAGGCCTAGACGGTGCTCACGGCGCAGGTAGGCGAGGAAGTCGTGAATCTGCGCGTTGAGCTCGAAACGGTTCGGGCTTTTCGCCACGGGAACCAGAATGTCGAGGCGGATCCACACGTCCAACAGGCTGGTGATGTCCTGAGGCGTGCTGTCCAGTTGCTGGGCGGCCAACTGTGAACGCAGTTCGTTGAGGCTCAGGGTGCCTTGGTCGAAGTGCTCGCACAGTGGCTCCAGAAGTGCCCAGTGTTCAGCGAGGGCGCGCAAGACGCGCTTGGGTTCGATCATCGGAATGGCCGGCTGGTTGGCGATTAAAAGCCGCGATTGTACTGCATTGAGGCCGATGCGATTCACTCTCGGGATGGACAGTCGGTTTTCTATCGATCAAGCGTGGGCGATCTTGAGCGAAGGGCGGTAGAATCATCGCACTTTAGTTATCCACAAGTGGCCGACCTTTGCTTATCGAGTCCCGTCGCCGCGCTTATTTGACCGCCATGCAGGTGGTCAACTGGCTGCCGCGCACCGAATTGCCCTTTGCTGCGCCGTCGCGGCCCGAACTGCTGGAGATGCCCGAGCCATTGGTCGTCACCCCGGTTGCGCCTGCTCCGGTGGCGCAGGCGCCCATGGAACCTGCGGCCAAACCGGCCGAGCGGGTGAAGATCGAGGTGCCGCGCCCATCGCTGTCGAGCACGCGCACCGGGGCGAAACCGCTGGAGGAAGCCGAAGAGGCGCCGGTCGTTGCCAAGGCTGCGCACGTCCCGCCACCGCGTTTCGCCCTGCAATTGCTGCGCGCAGGTCGTTGCCTGTTGCTGGTGGAGTTACCCACAGGCGAAAGCTTCCAGACCCGCGATCCCGCCTATTTATTGCTCAAGGACATGTTGCGCGCTGCCGGTCTGCCGGACAGCCCGCAGATCGTCGGCGAGCCGGTGCGCTGGCCGCTGCTGGCTCGCGGCACCATGGATCAAGGACCGGAAGCGGCTCGGGATTTCGTACAAGGCTTTCTGTCGGCCCGTCTGGAAGACGCGCCGTGCGTCTGCCTGTGGCTGATCGGCCTGCCGGCGGTGCGTTTTGCCGGTGAGGCGAATGCCGAATCCTTCAACCGTGAACTCCAGGTCGAAGGCCTGGGCTCGGTCTGGGCCCTGCCGGGTCTGGAGTCATTAATGGAAGAGCCACAGCGTAAGGCTGATGTCTGGCAAGCCATGCGTCGGCTGATGGCGCGCTGGAAAGAATCGAATGAGTGACGCTGTATCGTTCCGCCCGATGACCGAGGCGGACCTGGACACTGTACTGAAAATCGAATATGCGGCTTACAGCCATCCCTGGACCCGCGGGATTTTTCTCGATGGCCTGGGCAAGTACCAGATCTGGCTGATGTTCGAAGGGCAGCAGCAGGTTGGTCATGGTGTGGTGCAGATCATCCTTGATGAGGCGCATCTGCTGAACATCACCGTCAAGCCGGAAAATCAGGGTCGCGGCTTGGGTTTGACACTGCTGGAACATTTGATGTCGATTGCCTACAAGGCAGAGGCACGGGAATGTTTTCTGGAAGTGCGCGACAGTAACCGGGCGGCGTTTCGGTTGTATGAGCGGTATGGGTTCAACGAAGTGGGGCGTCGGCGGGATTACTACCCGGCGGTGGGTGGGCGCGAAGACGCGGTCGTTATGGCTTGTACATTAGTGGATTGAAAAGCTTCGCGGGCAAGTCGGATCGCCGCACCGCTCGCTCCTACGGGATTGGGTATGAACGGCACAGAACCTGTGGGAGCGAGCGGTGCGGCGATCCGACTTGCCCGCGAAGGCGTTCTCACTGACGAGAACGATCAACGATTCCCATCCATCGGATCCCGCTGCGCCAATTCCGCTTCATCCAGCCCATTACCCCCGCCGATGTCGTCCTCATCGACAATGCTCAAATCCCAATCCGCCTGGCCGCCTTCACCCTCTTCGTGGGCATCTCGTGCGCCGTCTTCATGGATCAGGGTTTCCGGGCTCATGTCATCATCGGTGGATTCATTGTCATCGGTCGAGGCCCCGGTCATGCCGACGTCACGGACGCGTTCGTCTGGCATCTTCTGCGCGCGCTCGTGTTCGGGAATCAGGTCGCCGATTCTGGCGCCGGGCTCTTCCTCGTCGAAATCCAGCTCATGCACCGAACCCATGCGGTCTTCATTGTCGTCGATGGGCTTGGGTTGCGTCGCATCGAACGGACGGCGTGAATCAGTCATGGCAATTCCTCATACTGTAGGCCTTACTACAGTTGACCCACTGGGCTTGCGAGAATTCCACCGGCATGGAACGCCGGTTAGCCGTTATGTGCATCAGGACATCAGGGGTATCTGCATCACGCGCGTGACCCCGACGGGCAGGCGTCTGTCAAAGCAGCAAATCATTCTTGAGGCTTCATTGCATGAACGAATTACAAGATCTGATTGATAACAACGAACGCTGGGCTGACGCGATCACCAAAGAAGATCCTGACTTCTTCGCCAAACTGGCCCGTCAGCAAACGCCGGAATTCCTGTGGATCGGCTGCTCCGACGCTCGCGTGCCGGCCAACGAGATTGTTGGCATGCTGCCGGGCGATCTGTTCGTGCACCGCAATGTGGCCAACGTGGTGCTGCACACCGACCTCAACTGCCTGTCGGTGATTCAGTACGCGGTGGACGTACTCAAGGTTAAACACATTCTGGTCACCGGCCACTATGGCTGCGGCGGTGTACGGGCATCGATGCAGGATCGTCAGTTGGGCCTGATCGACGGCTGGCTGCGCTCGATTCGCGATCTCTATTATGAAAAGCGTGATGAACTGGCCAAGTTGTCCACCGAAGAAGAGCGGGTCGACCGCCTCTGCGAGCTCAACGTGATCCAGCAGGTAGCCAACGTCGGTCACACCAGCATTGTGCAAAACGCCTGGCACCGAGGGCAGAGCCTGTCGATCCACGGTTGCATCTATGGCATCAAGGACGGTCGCTGGAAAAGCCTGAACGCCACCATCAGTGGTTTCGAACAGCTGCCGCCGCAGTACCGTTTACGTCCGGTCGAGGCGTTGTAAAACTTGAGTGCCTCTGTTCAGCAGAGGCTGCGCCGCTGCCAGCACTGAAGAAACAGCTGGCCGTCGGCGTTTGAATTGGCTTTTCGCGGGATAGCCCAGGCAGGGCGATAAATCGTGAGAGGGATAAATGCAGTCGGTCGACAGCGCATTGGCCGAATTCCGGGTGTTGGCTTTCATAACGATCCTTGTCAGCTTCAGGCTGCGACTACCGGAATGCTAAATCTTTGTCAGCTCTGCAGCACGGGGTATGGCTCAAGACTCTACCAAAGCGGATCAAGGGTCTACTGTCAGATATGACAGGCGTAAAAAGCTCTTTCCCGCGTCAGCCATGGCTCACACGGGAAAGACTTTCATCGTTTTACAAGTGTGGGGCAGGGGCGGAGGTCACAAGGGACGGGGTCTTCAGCTCTTTCAGCTGGGACTTGACCGGCGCTGTTGCGCACTTGGCCACCGCCTCTGCAGGCGTCAGGCTGCGGATCGAGGTGTAGAACAGTTCGCAGGTTTTTTCTTTCTGGGTCACTTGCCAGGTCTGAGTGCAGCTTTTCAGCTGAACGGTAGGGTCGGTGCCCGGTTTGCTGCCCATTCCGGCCTGCCAGCACGCGGCGCTCAAATCCTGCCCCATGACTTTCAGCCCCGCGGCGTCAGCCTTGGCCTGTGCATCGGCGCCGCTGTAGGCTTCGGGGTCGGCGGCGTACCAGATGTAGCTCGGGTGGTTGGAACCCAGTACTGGCACCTTCACACCTGCGCTCGGACTGATGGTTGCCAGGCCCAGCACGTCCACGGTCGGCCCGTATTGTTGCTTGATCCAGTTACGCACCGGTGCGCCAAAAGCAACCATTGGTAATGCAGCGCCGCTGGCGTTCTGGCTGACTTCCTTGACCATGGTGGTCTGGTAGTCCTTGAAGTAGTCGTAGACACCTTCCAGATCCTTACCGGCGCTGGACGGCGCGGCAATCGGCGCGATGTCGATGATGGTCTGATAGCCCGGTGTCTGGTCGGCGGGAATGCCGTTGTCCGTCAGCAGCGTGGCCCAACGATCGGTGGTCTTGGACTCCAGATAGTCCTGGGCCTGGGTCAGGGAGTAATCCGGCGGGAAGTGCAGCAGTTCGACGCTTTTGCGGTTTTCCAGCGCCATGCCCAGCGGGAGGAACAGGTACCAGTTATAGGTCCATTTACCATCGGCACTCAGCTTGCTGGCGCCGTTGTAAGCCAAATCCCCAGCTTTGAGCAATGCGGTCAGTGGCTTGTCATAGCCTTTGGGCACACCGCTGATATTGGCGTAGAGCTGCTTGTTGTCGGTTTTGACCACCACTTTTGCGGTTTTGTAGCCATCGCGTTGGACGCTTTGGGTCAGGTAATGCTCGACTGTCTGCTCCAGTGTCCAGTTGCGAAAGCAGATGACGTTGCAGTTGTTGGGGTAGGCGAACAGACGGGTGACGCGTTCGGTACTGCCCAGATTCAGATCGACATCGGCGTGGGCGGCGGCACTCAGGGTGAGTGCGGCGAGGGTAAGCCCTGCGAGTTTGAACATGCTCAGATCCTTTTCAGCGTGAGCCCTCGGAGGTGGGGCTGATACATACTGAAACTACTTGTAGCGAACGGTCTAGTACCCATGTGAAAAGATCGCCGGTCAGAGCGCCCCTCAGTCGCTAATGTGGGAGCGGGCTTGCTCGCGAAAGCGGAGTATCAGGCGACATCTCTATCGACTGGAAAGCCGTCTTCGCGAGCAAGCCCGCACACACTGGATGTGTGGTGATTTGAAAGTCTGTTCAAGGCATTACCGGCGCCATATACGTAAGCGTCGTCCCCAGCGCCCACAGCAGAAACAGCACCAGCGGCGTATGTACCAGCAACTGCACGAACGAAAAACCGATCAAGTCCCGGGCCTTCAACCCGAGCACGCCCAGTAGCGGCAGCATATAAAACGGGTTGATCAGGTTCGGCAGGGCTTCGGCGGCGTTGTAGATCTGTACGGCCCAGCCCAGGTGGTAGTTCAGGTCGTTGGCCACTTGCATGACGTACGGCGCTTCAATGATCCACTTGCCACCGCCCGACGGGATGAAGAAACCGAGGATGGCCGAGTACACGCCCATCAGCAGCGCATAGGTGTCATGGGACGCGATTTGTACGAAAAAGGTCGAGATATGGTGGGCCAATGACTGTCCGTCGGTGCCCTTGACCACAGTCATCAGCGCGGCGATCGAGCCATACAGCGGAAACTGGATCAGCACGCCGGTGGTGGTCGGTACCGCACGGGCCACTGCATCGAGGAAGCTGCGCGGCCGCCAGTGCAACAGGGCACCCAGCATCAGGAACAGGAAGTTGTAGGTGTTCAGTCCGGAAATCGCGCTGATCGCCGGTTTGGTCGCAAATTCATGAAACAGCCATCCGGCTGCCAGCAGCGCCAGCAGAACCGTCAGCAGCGGGCTGTATTCCAGCCATTCGCCGGGACGGGTACGCGGTGGCGGCGCCGGCAGGCTGCAACTCGGATCGATGCCGCAGGCTTTGGCGTCGCGGGCTGTCGCCGGGCCGGGTGCGGTGGCGTAGGCAACGATCAGCGAGACCACGGTCAGTGCCAGTAGCAGCACACCCGACTGCCAGAGAAAGATCGTTTGGGTGAAGGGAATGACGCCCGTGATCGACAGAATCGAGGGCGGCAGACTGGCCGGGTTGGCCTGCAATTGTGCCGCGGACGACGAAAGGCCCAAGGCCCAGACCGCGCCCAGACCGAGATAGGCGGCAGCACCGGCCGCACGGTAGTCCATTTTCAGATCGGTGCGGCGGGCGAGGGCGCGCACCAGCAGCCCGCCGAACACCAGTGACAGCCCCCAGTTCAGCAATGATGCGACCATGGAAATCAGCGCCACCCAGGCCACGGCAGAGCGGCCGTTTTTCGGGATCCGTGCCAGGCGATCGATCAGTTTCACCGCCGGTGGCGAACTGGCGACCACGTAACCCCCGATCACCACGAACGCCATCTGCATGGTGAACGGAATCAGGCTCCAGAAACCGTCACCAAAGGCCATGGCGGCGTCGGTGGGTTTGGCGCCCATGGCCATAGTCGCCACAGCGACGATGATCACCGCCAGCGCGGCGAATACCCACGAGTCAGGGAACCAGCGTTCGGCAAAATTTGAACAATGCAGGGCAAAGCGCGCATAGCGGCTATCTTCGATATCAGCGGCCACGGGAGTACCTCGTTTTTATGTTTATTGTGGTGTTCAGGGCGCAAAGGCCCGTCCAGTCGGTGCCAACAGTAAAGCAATCGGTCCGTGCGGTGACGCTGTTTTGTGCGTTTGGGACTATGGTCTAACGGGTTGTCCGCAAGCGTATTTGCGTAGACCATGGGCGCCTTGGTTTTTTGCCTGCCAGAGTTCTTTGCCATGACTGCCCATACCGATGCGCGCCCGGCGCCCTTCACCCTCTCGGACTACAAGACCCTGGGGCTTGCAGCCCTTGGCGGTGCGCTGGAAATTTACGACTTCATCATTTTCGTATTTTTCGCCCTGACCCTCAGCCAACTGTTCTTCCCACCCGACATGCCCGAGTGGCTGCGCCTGCTGCAAAGCTTCGGGATCTTCGTCACCGGCTACCTGGCGCGTCCGTTGGGCGGGATTCTGATGGCGCATTTCGCCGACCGACTGGGGCGCAAGAAGGTTTTCAGCCTGAGCATCCTGATGATGGCGTTGCCGTGCCTGTTGATCGGGATCATGCCGACCTACGCCCAGATCGGCTATTTCGCACCGCTGTTGCTGTTGGCCCTGAGGGTCCTGCAAGGCGCGGCGGTGGGCGGTGAAGTGCCGAGCGCCTGGGTGTTCGTCGCCGAGCACGCGCCAGTAGGACATCGCGGTTATGCCCTCGGTTTCTTGCAGGCCGGGTTGACCTTCGGTTACCTGATCGGCGCTTTGACCGCGTCTTTTCTGGCACAGGTGTTCACTCCGCTGGAAATCCTCGATTACGCCTGGCGCTACCCGTTTCTGCTGGGCGGTGTGTTTGGCGTCATCGGTGTCTGGCTGCGCCGCTGGCTCAGCGAAACCCCGGTATTCATGGCGATGCAGGCCCAGCGCGAGGCGGCTGTCGAACTGCCGCTGCGCACGGTCCTGCGTGAGCATCGCCTGGCGATGCTGCCGGCGATGATCCTCACCTGTGTGCTGACCTCGGCCGTGGTGGTGTTCGTGGTCATTACCCCGACCATGATGCAGAAAACCTTCGGCATGACTGCCAGCCATACCTTCGCCCTGAGTGCCTTGGGCATCGTCTTTCTGAACATCGGCTGCGTGCTTGCCGGGTTGCTCGTCGACCGCATCGGCGCCTGGCGCACGGTGATGCTGTATAGCCTGCTGCTGCCTTTGGGCATTGGCGTGCTCTATACCTGCCTGATCGTTGAAGGCCAGTGGATCGGTTTGGCCTATGCAGTGGCCGGTCTCGGTTGTGGGGTGGTCGGCGCGGTGCCGTCGGTGATGGTCAGCCTGTTTCCGGCGCGGATTCGCGTCTCGGGGATTTCCTTCACTTACAACATCGCCTATGCCGCCTGGGCCAGTATCACACCGTTGTTGTTGATCGGCCTGATGCCGTGGAGCCCATGGATTTGTGTGATTTTCTGCGCGGTGATGGGGGCGGTGGGTATCAGCAGCGCGGCGTATTTCGGCGCGCGGATGCCACGAATCGGGCGCTGTTCGGTGGCTGGCGCGGCATGAGGGTGTTCGTACCGCCACTATTTTTGTAGAACACACCTGAAACCCTCTTTAGAAAATGTCCTCAAGGCCGATGGTTAGGCTGTATACCGCTTTCTATCTCTGCCATCGGTGCTTTCCCATGTTCAACAAACGCTTGAAGCAGGAGCTGTCGGCTCTTCGCGAAGAACTCTCCAGCCTTCTGCAAGTCAAGGAGAGTCTGGAGAGCGAAATGCTGGCCCTGACCCTCGATCCCGATGGGCGAATTCAATGGGTCAATCAAAACTTCATCGGCGAGATGCTCTACAAAAGCAGCGACCTGATTGGTCGGCACATTGACGACATCGTCCCGGCCCATGTGAAGTCGGACGAATTCCACCACCGCTTCAAGGCCGCGCTGACCCGTGGCGAGCACTTTGCCGGTGCGGTACGTTTGCTGCGCGGCAACGGTGTCGAAGCCTGGCTGCGTTCGATCATGCAGCCGGTGCGGTCGTCGGACGGCCGGATCAAGCAATTTTCGATTTTTGCCAGCGACCTGACCCGTACCATCGAGGCCTCCCGTGAGCATGAGAACCTGATCGGCGCACTGGTGCGCTCGACGGCGGTCATTGAGTTCGACCTCAATGGCAACGTGCTGATGGCCAACGAGCGGTTCCTCAGCGGCATGGGTTACAGCCTGGCGCAGATCCAGGGCAAACATCACCGCACCTTCTGCCCGCCAGAGGAATACAACAGCGCCGAGTATCAGAACTTCTGGCGCCGTCTGAACGCCGGCGAGTATGTGGCCGATCGTTTCAAGCGCATCGACAGTCATGGCCGCGTGGTCTGGCTGGAGGCTTCCTACAATCCGGTGGTCGACGCCAACAACAAGCTCTACAAAGTAGTGAAATTCGCCACGGTGATTACCGATCAGGTGAATCAGGAACGCGCCGTCTCCGAGGCGGCCAACATTGCCTACAGCACCTCTCAGCAAACCGACCAGAGCGCCCAGCGCGGTACTGCCGTGGAGACCCAGGCCGTGGACGTGATGCGTGACTTGGCCAAACACATGCAAACCGCCGGCGAAGGCATCGAAGCGCTGAACGAGCAATCACTGGTGATCGGCACCATCGTCAAAACCATCAGTGGCATCGCCGAACAGACCAACCTGCTGGCGCTCAACGCGGCCATCGAAGCGGCTCGCGCGGGTGAACAGGGTCGGGGTTTTGCCGTGGTGGCTGACGAAGTCCGGCAACTGGCCTCGCGTACCAGCCAGGCGACCGATGAAATTGTCGGCGTTGTGCGCCAGAACCAGGACATGGCGCGCAACGCCGTGGCCCTGATGACCGACGGTAAGCTGCAGGCCGAACAGGGGCTGGCGCTGGCGGCGGAAGCGGGCACGGTGATCGTCGAGATCCAGGACGGTGCGCAGAAAGTGGTGAACGCGGTCGGGCAGTTTGCCAATCAATTATCGACTTGATGCCCTCCATCCAGGCGTGGGTAGCCCTCAAAAAAGGGCTATCCATTTCAACTGAGGTTCCCTGTTTCCCGTGGGTGGCCTGAACAACGGATATCGCTACAATCGGCTCTTTTCCAGGAGCAGACATCATGAGCGCTTCCCACCGCCGCCCGGTTCCCTTGTCCAAGGCGTATCGCCTGCTCAACCATGGGCCGACCGTGCTGGTCAGCGCGGCTCACGACGGCCAGCGCAATATCATGGCCGCTGCCTGGGCGATGCCACTGGACTTCGAACCGCCGAAAATCGCCGTGGTGCTGGACAAGTCCACCTGGACCCGCCAATTGCTGGAAGCATCGGGCACCTTCGTCTTGAATGTACCCTGCGCTGCCCAGGTCGATATCGTACAAACCGTGGGCTCGACGTCTGGCCTGGAGATCACCCGTGACCAAGGCCAGGACAAATTCCAGACTTATGGGTTACAGACTTTCAGCGGTGAGTCGATCGACGCTCCGATGCTCGAAGGTTGCGTCGCCTGGCTGGAGTGTCGATTGCTGCCAGAGCCCGACAATCATCAGCAGTACGATCTGTTCCTGGCCGAAGTGATCGCCGCTCAGGCGGACGAGCGCGTGTTCAGTGAGGGACGTTGGCACTTCGAAGGGCAGGACGCCTTGCGTACGTTGCATCACGTGGCGGGTGGGCACTTTCTGAAGATCGGTGATCCGGTGGACGGCAAGATCTTGCAGGTATAAGTCCTGGCAAGCTCAAGCCTTTAACGTCTGCCTCGTCCAAAATTCGAAGTCATTCAGGGCATACACTGATTTTTTCCCTCTACTTGGGTTGGTGGAGCTGTCACAGCGCCGAAAGGGGGATAAAAATGCAAATGAGATCGAAGGATCAGGCCTGCTTCACCGGCTTGATCAGACTTTCCGCTGGTATCCCGAATAGATCATGAAGCTTCCAGATCATCGGAAGCGTCAATGCACGCTTGCCGTTGAGCACTTCATAAACCCGGTTTGGCCGGCCAATGGCTGGTGCCAGATCAGCGGCGGACAGACCGGACTGCTCCATGCGAAATTTGATCGCGTCGATCGGAGTGGGGAGGTCGACAGGAAACTGCTTCGATTCATAGGCCTCGATGAGGGTAATCATGATGTCGAAGTAATCGCCTTCGGGGGATCCCGGTTCAGGCTCATTGTCGAATAGTGCAGATACGTTCTTGAGGGCTGCACGGTAGTCCTCGTCGGTGTGAATCGGGCGAATGTTCATGGGTTACTCCATTTCGACGGTATCAGCGTCGACTCCATCGTACTGCTTGTGGGTGCCGACAAATTTTATGTACACAGCGCCGAAGCGATAGGCCACCGCGACTACTAACCGAAAGTCATTGCCCTTGATGTTGAACACGACTCTGCGGCTTTTGAGAATGCTGGCGGTAGTAAATTGTGCCTTGATGTCAGCAGGCGTCTTCCAGCGCGCTTTCCTTGCTTCGTCAATCCAGGCCAGGAAAGGTTGTTCTGAGTCAGGGTGTCTCTCCCAAAAACTTTTCAGCTGACTGATGGCGATGATTCTCATGAGCATGATCCTAGTCCCGTGGTGGGACTTGTACAAGTCTGTGGCGCAGCAACCGACATGTGGGGAGTAAATTCGACTCCTGCAATCAGGCACTACCGATAGCGATTTGATGAGGTGGGTTTATAAGGCGTTCGAGATAAAAACGGTTGCCACACTCTATCTAAGCGGTAGCAATTTGAGGGTAGGAAAAGGCTGCGCGAGATACTTGATCAGGATTTTTTACCAATGAAAAAGGCCTACCTCCCGGTAAGCCTTTTCTCATTCCTGCGTACAACTCAATCCCCCAACGCTTCCCCCTCACGCCGTGGATCGGCCCCGCCGGCCAACGCCGCTTTCCCTTGCGCATCCTTGACCCGAACAATCGCCTGAGTCCCGCTGGTCATGTCGACCTCGTTCACGCTGTGCCCTTTGTCTTTCAGCGCCTGAATCAGTGCCGGGCTGAACTGCCCCTGTTCCAGCTCGGTCGGGCCATTACGGCTGCCGAAGTTGGGCAGGTTGATGGCCGCTTGTGGGTCGAGGTTCCAGTCGAGCAGGCCGATGGTGGATTTGGCCACGTATTCGATGATCTGCGAGCCGCCGGGGGAGCCGACGGTGGCCAGGAATTCGCCGCTCTGGCGGTCGAAGATCAGTGTGGGCGCCATGGATGAGCGCGGGCGCTTGCCGGGTTCTACGCGGTTGGCGACCTTTTGCCCGTTCTCTTCGGGGATGAACGAGAAGTCGGTCATCTGGTTGTTGAGCAGGAAACCCTGGACCATCAGGTGTGAACCAAACGCCGCTTCCACGGTGGTGGTCATGGACACGGCGCCGCCTTCGTCATCGACCGCCACCACTTGCGAGGTGGAGATACGCAGCGGCGAGCGGTCCGGCGCATAGGCGACCTGAATGCCCGGCGGGGTGCCGGGTTTGGCCAGGCCCATGCTGCGGTCGCCAATCAACGCGGCGCGGCTAGCCAGATAAGTAGGGTCGACCAGACCTTTGACCGGCACAGCTACGAAGTCGGTGTCGGCGACGTACAGCGCGCGGTCGGCGTAAGCCAGGCGCTCGGCTTCGGCGATCAGGTGCACAGCTTCAGGCTTCGGTTCGATACCCGCGGGTTTGCTGGTCTTGAGCGGTTTGAGTGGCGCCAGGGCAAAACGCGGATCGCGGGATTCCAACGCCTGCAAGGTGCCGAGGATTTGCGCCACGGCGATCCCGCCCGACGACGGCGGCGGCATGCCGCAGACTTGCCAGCGTTTATAGTCAGTGCACAGCGGCGCGCGTTCCTTGGCCTTGTAGCCTTGGAGATCGTTCAGCGACAGGCTTCCGGGGTTGCTGTGGCCCTGAACCTTGGCGGCGATCTCTTTGGCGATCGGGCCTGTGTACAGCGCGTCTGGACCTTCCTTGGCGATGCGTTTCAACACAGCGGCGAGTGCCGGGTTTTTCAACGGCGTGCCAACGGCTTTCGGGCTGCCATCGGCATTCAAAAAGTAGGCGGCCATGTCCGGCGAGCGCTGTATAAATGCATCCGCCGCGATTAACCGATGCAATCGTGGCGAGATGGAAAAGCCTTGTTCCGCGAGTTTGATGGCGGGCTCAAACAGCGTCGCCCACGGCAGGCGCCCGTGCTTCTGATGGGCCAGCTCCAGCGCCCGCAACACTCCCGGTGTACCTACCGAGCGCCCGCCGATCTGCGCCTGGGTGAAGGGCATCGGTTTGCCATCGGCTTGCAGGAACAGTGTCTCGGTGGCGCCGGCCGGAGCGGTTTCGCGACCGTCGTAGGTGCGTACAGCCTTGCCATCCCACAGCACAATCAACGCGCCACCGCCGATACCCGACGATTGCGGCTCGACCAGCGTCAGCACCGCTTGCATGGCAATGGCCGCATCAATTGCCGAGCCGCCCTCGCGCAGCATCTCTCGTCCGGCTTCGGCTGCCAGCGGGTTGGCGGCTGCGGCCATGTGTTTCGAGGCGTGCCGGGTCTGTAGGTCGGTACGATAACCGGAGACGATTTCCGGCGCGACCGGCAGGGTCGAGACCGAAGGCGAGGAGGGCGGGGCATTACATGCGGCGAGGGTAAAAGCGGTGGCGATCAGCGAAAAAGCTGACAGGCGATAGCGACTCAAGTGGAAGGCTCTGAACACGCGGGGCACTCCGTCCATGGGATAAAAGGTCCGGGGACTTTATCGACCGAGGGGGAGGGACGCAAATCAGGGTTTCCCCGCCACTTTTCTCAAGGCATAAAAAAACGGCCTACCTTTCGGTAAGCCGTTTTTAGTACTTGGTGGCTACACAGGGACTTGAACCCCGGACCCCAGCATTATGAATGCTATGCTCTAACCAACTGAGCTATGTAGCCAAGTGGCGCGCATTATTCACCTGTAACGAAGATGCGTCAAGCGTAAATCTAAAATATTTCTCCACACTTTCAACCGCTTATCCCGCTGGCCCGAAAAATCGGGCCAGCGGAGGCGTCAGCCGAGCTGAAATCTCCCGGTATTCGCACTCAGGGCCTTGCTGCCCTGGCTCAAGCTGTCCGCCGCGAGGTTCACCGCCCGCGCGCCTTCAAGCAAGCGTACTGCGGCCTGATCGACTTGCTGGATGTTGCCGCTGACTTCATCGGCAGTGCTCGCTTGCTCTTCGACAGCGGTGGCGATCTGCGCCAGGGTGTCGGTGACGCTCTGCACCGCGCTGGCGATTTCTCCCAGTCGCTCGCCGAGACCCGTGACAGCTTGCGCATCGGATTGTGCCTGGCCGCAGGCGGCCTCCATCAGGCTTACCGCTTCGTTCACGGTGCTGCGCAGGCTGTCGACCGTACCGGCGATCTGCGCGGTAGACGACTGGGTGCGTTGTGACAGGCTGCGTACTTCATCGGCCACCACCGCAAAACCGCGACCTTGCTCGCCGGCCCGTGCGGCCTCGATGGCGGCGTTGAGAGCCAGCAGGTTGGTCTGCTCGGCCACGCCGCGAATGGTATCGACCACCAATTGAATCTGCTGCCCTTGCTCGCTGACCCGACCCAGTGCCGCCGCGGTGTCGTTCAAACGCTGATTGAGCTGCTGAATACTCGCCGTCGTGCGTTGGCTGTCGCGGCTGCTGTCGGCAGCGATGCGCTGGGTGTGCTGGGCGCTGCCAGACGCCTGTTCGCAACTCTGGGCGACCCCTTGGGAGGTCGCGGCCAATTGCGTGGCCGCTGCGGCGATCTGGCTGATCTGCAACTGTTGGGCCTCGACTTCGCCGAGAGCGCCGCTGGAGTGATCGTTGAGCGTGCGCACCGCGTTGCTCAGTTGCAGGGTTTCGTGATCGACCCCCAGCAGGCTGTTGCGCAGTTGCACCACGGCGACATTGAGGGCGGTGCTGATCGCTGCCAGTTCGTCGCGGCCCTGCACCGGTACTTGCAGGCTCAGGTTGCCGTCACGCAGTGCTTCGGCCAGCAGCGTGATGCCACTCGCGCTGCGACGGATCGAGGCCTGCAAGCAGGTGAACAGGTACAACGCAGCCAGTAGCAGACAGCCAAAAATTGTCGCCACCAGGATGAACTGTCGAATGGCCGAGCCGTGGTAATAATCCAGCCGCTGATCCAGCGAAACCAACGATTGCTGGCGCAGCGAGGCGAGGTTGCCGAGCAGGGCATCGATACTGCGTTCAAAGTCTTCCGGCTTGAGGTTGATGCTGCCGCCGAAGACGCCCTCGTCCAGTACTTTCAGGCCCGCGTCCAAGTGTTTGAGGCTGTCGTGGTATTGCCCGGCCCAGGTTTGCAAGGCGCTGGGCAGGCGCGCTTCCAGCAAGCTGGCGGTTTTCACCAACTGTTCCCGGGCATCGCCGATGCGGCTGCGCAAGTCCCGCAGTTGCAGGCGACTTTGCAGGGTGAACTGCCCGGACACCACTGACGCCTGGCCGACTGCGGCGAGGCGACCGACGCGCTCGATCAGGTCCGGTGCATGCTGGGTGGAAATCTGTGTCAGCAGATAAGTTTCCAGCCAAGGCGCCAGGGTCAGACGATTGTCCATCGCGATTTGCTCACGCAAGGCTTGCAGGGCACTCAAGGCATTGGTGAAACGATCATAACCATCCGGCCACCAACCGACGCTGCTCAAGCTTTTCGAGTCCAGTCCGTTGAGGGCGGTTTGCAGGGTTTGATAGCGGGCAAGGGTTTCGCCCTCGGCGCCTTCGGTTTTCAGCGCATTGCCCAGGTCCGTGGTGGCTTGGGCGACGGCTGGCTGAACCGCATCGAATGCTGCCATCGCCGCGAGGGTCGCGGGTGTCGGTTGGCGATTGGTTTCGGTGGCGCGCCAGCGAGCGGCGCGGTCACGTTGGGCGGCGAGCAGGTTGTCGAGCGCATCGAGGGCGAGCAATTGGCGAACCCCGGCGCGTTCGCCGGAGATCAGGCTCAACTTGTCACGATAGTCCTGGCCGATCATCCACAGGCTGCCGGCGAGCGGCAGGATAAACAGCAGAAACAGCAGCTGAAATTTGCGCGCGAAACCAAAACGCCCCAGCAACCCGATCCCCGGTGATAAAAAAGCCTGCATGCCCCATGACTCCTCTGGACACCACGCACCATTGGCGTGCGTCGGGGTCATTGCGACCGCGACGTGTGTCCTTCTAAAAGGCCTCGAAAGTTCACCTTGGTCCGCTCTTGTAGGCCGACTCTGTAGCGAAACTTCCCATTCTCGGTCCCCTTTGTAAGGGGCCGCGTTGAACGGAAAAACAAGGCAAGATTCAGACCATGGCTTTGCGCTATCACCTTCTTTTTTTGAAGTCGTTAGCAGGCTAAGGGGATGGCGCACCTGCAGCCAAAAATGGCACATTGACCGGCCTGCCAGTGCGCACCCATCCGCAGTACGGAAACTCCCATGGCCATCAGCAACGTTCAGTCCGCCGCCACGTCGGCGTCCGCCACTTCGCAAAGCAGCCCGCTGGTGATGCGCATCATCGGCGCGGTGGCGCTGGCGCATTTGATCAATGACCTGATTCAGGCGGTATTGCCGTCGATCTATCCGATGCTCAAGGCCAATTATGGCCTGACCTTCACCCAGGTCGGCCTGATCACCCTGACCTTTCAACTAACGGCCTCGCTGTTGCAGCCATGGGTCGGTTACCACACTGATCGCCATCCCAAACCCTGGCTGTTGCCGGCCGGTACCGTCTGCACATTGATCGGTATTCTGATGATGTCTGTGGTCGGTAATTTCCCCATGATTCTGCTGGCGGCGGGGTTGATCGGTATCGGCTCGTCGACTTTTCACCCGGAAGCTTCTCGCGTGGCGCGACTGGCCTCGGGTGGGCGCTTCGGTTTGGCGCAGTCGACGTTTCAGGTCGGCGGTAATGCGGGCTCGGCCTTCGGGCCGTTGCTGGCGGCGGCGATCATCATTCCCTACGGTCAGGGTCATGTGGCCTGGTTCGGATTGTTTGCGCTGTTTGCGTTGTTCGTGCTGTACCGGATCAGCCGTTGGTACGCCAATCACTTGAACCTGTTCAAACTCAAGCAAGGTCACGCAGCGAATCACGGTTTATCGAAAGGTCGGGTGATCAGCGCACTGGTGGTGCTCGGGTTGCTGGTGTTCTCCAAGTATTTCTACATGGCCAGCCTCACCAGTTACTTCACGTTCTACCTGATCGAGAAATTTGATCTGTCGGTGGCCAGCTCGCAGCTGCATCTGTTCCTGTTTCTCGGTGCGGTAGCGGCGGGGACCTTCTTCGGCGGGCCGATAGGCGACAAGATCGGGCGCAAGGCGGTGATCTGGTTCTCGATCCTCGGCGTCGCGCCGTTCACCCTGATCCTGCCTCATGTCGACCTGTTCTGGACCAGTATCTTGAGCGTGGTGATCGGCTTCATCCTCGCTTCGGCGTTCTCGGCCATTGTGGTGTATGCCCAGGAGCTGGTACCGGGAAATGTCGGGATGATTGCCGGGGTGTTCTTCGGATTAATGTTCGGCTTTGGCGGGATTGGCGCGGCGTTGCTCGGGTACCTGGCGGATATTCACGGCATTGAGTACGTGTATTTCCTGTGTTCGTTCTTGCCGCTGCTTGGGGTCTTGGCGATCTTTCTGCCACGAACCAAAAAAGTTTGACCCGGACCGGCGGCAGGCTATTTTGGCCGAGGGTTGGCGAAGGGCAAGCTACCGACCGACCACGTTGGCGATATCATCGTCAGTCTGGACGCTCAAGTCAGCGGCGGCATCGGACCGCAGCGCTCGGTGTCTTCCATGATCATCAAGTCCCAAGGAACATAGGCCCATGAATCTCTACAGTCAGTATGCGTTGGCCTGCGTGGGGATGATGCTCCTGTACACTTGCGTAAGCAGCTACGTACTCAGGAAATGGCTGGGTATTGCTCTGGTCGGTTTGGGCTTTGGCGTGATGTTTGTGCTGCCGCCTTACATTGGCAGCATCGATGTCGGGATCTTTGCAATCGCGGTAGTGGGGGCGGGGGCTTCGATGTTCTTCAATCGGACAAAGTACCGGGTGTGACAATAACGGTAGTGGTACACCGGTTTCACTGAGGTGGATGACGAAGGGAGTTTCTCAGGGGCTGCCCCCATTACTCCGGCAGCAGATCAAAAAGCCCGCTTGTATCAATACACGCGGGCTTTTCCATGCTTCGTTAATTCATCGCATCAAATGCACTTCAAATCGTCAATGATGACTTTGCTGATCAACTCGTCTCTATTTTTTGCGATTTGTTTGAATGACGCTTTGAATTTTGAGCGGTCTCCTGCCAGATAAGCTTTCGACATGGCCGTGCTATTTCCAAGGGATGAACCGTCCGCACTATAGAACCGCACACCCATGGTCAAAAACATTTTGCAAGATTTTGAGTACGTCACATAACCATTCAGATCGAACCTGTCGTCCAGACTCGCTTCCAGTTTCACCTGATCTAAGGTGGCCACACTAGAGACTGCCGGGCTTACTTCGACTTTCGTTTCCTGAAACCCGTTTCTCACCGAAGTGCGAAGATTGTTGATGCCATCCCTGATTGGATTACTGCATCCGAATAAGAATAAAATGAAAATCGGGAGTACCACGGCTAATTTCTTCATGTATTTCTCCTTTTGATAAAACTGTGCGCTATGGCACGTGATTGATGGGGCAATGCAGTTCAGGCGCCATATTAATCGCCTCTATTCAAGCTTGAACGGTGTCTTGCTACTCTGGCGGTGTCTCTACATAGGCGCGAGCATCCCCCAGTGTCCTTATCGTTGACTTAGGCAACGTCGGGGCATCAAGAGGAATCGAATCAAGGCGCTTGCGGATGTCAGAAACAATTTGCCTCAGGACAGCCTCGTCCTTGCCGCTGGCGATTTCGTCCTGAGTTTCACGGGATATCGCATCGGGCTTCTCGGCGGTGTCTTTGTGCCCAGCGGCGCGGGTGTCGAAGTTGAGGAAGGTCTGTACCGAACCCGAGACCAAGGTCAGGATTGATATGACTCCGGCGACATATTGGAGCCAGACGAGCGAGGACTCATTGATTGAGCTAAAGACGCTGGCGCTGACTACCGCTGACAGCGCCACGCAAGGAATGCCCAGTTTCCAACTGAACTTCCCGAAATCCCGGGCACTGACGTCGTGTTCAATCTGCAACCGCACGATCATGCGATTCCATTTGGTAAGTAGCTCGAGCCGATCCATGGCTGCAGTCCTTTGCCGGGGGAAAACAGGGGAATACTAGCTACTATTTGGCCACCTGTCAGGGGCTCGGGGTCAAGATCATGTAGCGCTTGCTGAAAGGCTATTTCGGGATGGATGTGCAGTTCGCCCTGGCCCCACAGTTCGACCGGACCTGGCGAACTGGGCTGGGCTGTTGTTGGTTTCAGCGACAAACAGGCGTTCCAATTGCCGTTTACTGGTGCCGACCAGATGCGCGTGTACACACGCAGTTCGCCCCTCCATCAGGCCATGTAGCGCGAGCACGAAGCTGCCAGTGCACAGGCCGATCAACGGCACGTGTGCAGCCGCCTGATGCAGGAACGCTTGCCCGCTTCAAGGTACAAGCGCGAGCAGGTTACATGGGGGAGGATTGGAGGCGTGGGTGGTGGCCGATGCAGAGCGTGTAACACCACGCACATTGAAGGCTCTAAGGGGGCTTCACGCAGATACTGGAAGGCCTTTTAAAGCAGGCTCAAATGAGTCAGCCCATGGGGACGAACACGTTCAGGTACTGCTTTTGCGGAAGCTGCCGGGTGTGATGCCTACTACTTTTTTGAAGGCCCGGGTCATGTGGCTTTGATCGAAGAAGCCGCAAATGAGTGACGCTTCTGCGAGACTGGACCCGGTGCGCAGCAGTTTTTGGACCTGGGCGATTCTCTTCTGGATTTGATAGCTGTGGGGGGAGACGCCAACGCTTTTTTTGAACACCCGGATCAGGTAAAGAGGGTCAAGGTTCACCAGTTGCGCCAGTTCTTCCAGAGACAGATGTTTGTCGAACTCGTCTTCGAGCTTCCTCTTGATCTTTTGCACTGCGTGCTGCTCAGCCGCACTGACTGGTTCGATGGGCGCTCCGCTGCGCTCGAAGAGCTGCGTCACCAGATCCAGCAGGATAGTTTCCCGTTCAAGGCTGGAGGGGGATTTTTCAATGATTTGATGTTGATGCAAAAAGGTCCGGGCGAAGTCGGGAGCCTGGCTCAGAGCTGTTTGAAAAAGATGAATATGATCGTCTGAAAAACGCCCTTGAAACACCATCCGATTGACCCATTCGGGGTCGATATAGAGCATTCGATACATCCAGCCCTCATCATGGCCTGGCAAGCCGTCGTGGATCTCCCCGGGGGTAATGGTGACCACACTGCCAGCGACCCCCATGTAGTAACTACCGCGATAAAAAAGTTTTTCAACACCGCTACTTATAACGCCGATAGCGTACCGGTCATGTGAATGTCGGCCGAAAGATTGAGTACTGTAACGCGCAGATAGCAACTCACAGTCGCCTTCGGGTATACGCCAGAATTGAACAAAGTCCTTGTCTTTTTGAGGGGCTTTGTTAGGGCGATTCTCGTCCATGAATTGTCCAGTTTTGTACAATACGTATGAAGAAAAGGTCGCTAAATTTAGCACCTATTTCATAACACAAGCTAGGGGATGCGATGTCTACAAAACTGGTAGTTGGGGATTTTAATAAGTCTTCATGGTCATTTCGTGCGTGGCTGGTTCTTGTGACAGCGGATGTTGCATTTGAAACCCTTCAGATCAAACTGGAACAAAGCGACACGCGCCAGCGCATTCTGGAGCACTCGCCTTCTGGCAAGGTACCGGCGCTGCTGCTTGATGATGTCGTCATCAACGACAGCCTGGCCATCAGCGAATACATTGCCGACACATATCCGGCCGCCAACCTTTGGCCCCAGGATTCACGGACCAAGCCCCTGGCACGAGCTGCTGCGGCAGAGATGCACTCCGGTTTCATCCACCTGCGCACGCAGATGTCGTTTGGCCTGAACACCGGTGACATCCCAGAAAGCCTGACCGCCGAGACCCGAGAGGAAATAGTGCGGGTATTCGCTATCTGGAGCCAGCTCCGTGAGGTGAGCGGTTCAACACAGTTCCTCTGTGGTGACTTTGGCATTGTTGATGCGATGTTTGTTCCGGTGGTGTTCCGCTTTCGTCGTTATGGTATTGCCATCCCTACGCAACTGCAGGGCTATGTCGAAAATATCCTGGGTTATGCACCGGTACAACAATGGTTGAAGTTGGCCGCGCAAGAAGTTTAAAGAGTTGTGTTGCTGCTGACTATTAAAGTCAATTAAGTTAGTTGTTTTTTGGGGGGGCGTGGCAGAAAAGACCTTTGGGGCTTTTCTGCTTTGTCGAGTCTGATATTTGTTGCCTGGGGGGAGAAGTTGTGATTGTTCATGAAGTTAATGCCGGTCTTTATCAATGAGGTCTCTCATGTCGACTAATAACAATCGTGCAATCATTGAATTGACCATCGGTGGACTGATGCTCAGTCTGTCTGCTCTAGCCGTCGCTTTCGCCCATATCGGTGCGGGTGGCGCAGGGTTCTATCGGATGGTGTTCGCCTCGATCCTGTTCTTCCTGCTGCTCAAGGTGCGCAAAACACCGGTGCTGCTCAAAAGCGTCAAGGCGCAGCTGTACACCGCGTTGGCTGGGGTGTTTTTGGCCATTGACCTGGTGTTTTGGCACCAGAGCATCTATATCGTCGGCCCGGGCATCGGGTCGATCCTGACCAACTGTCAGGTGTTCTTCATGACCCTGCTGGGGTTGTACCTGTTGAAGGAAAAACCTTCAATCTACTTCCTGGTATCCATTACCTTGGCATTTATTGGGCTCTATCTGTTGTTGCTACCCGAGATGAGCAGTGCGGTAGGGATCAAGGGCGTGGTGTATGGCGTGATGTCGGGGCTGGCGTATGCCATCTGTGTGTACTTCCTGAAGATCAATACCCAGTTGCCTGACGGCGGGGGTGACAAGATCGCACAGATGCTCAATTTGAGTCTTTGGGCGGCACTGGTTCTGCTGACATACGCGCTGGCAACTGGGGAAAGCTTGGCCATCGTGGATGGGCAAACCTTGCTGATGCTGATCATATACGGGGGACTGGTGCAGTTTGTCGGCTGGTTGCTGGTCAACCGTTCGATCGGAGCCATCAGCCTGGGGTTGGCCGGACTGATCCTGTTACTGGAGCCGGTGATCACGTATTTCATTGATGTCACCTTTCTCGGCAAGGCCAGCTCCATGCTGCAGATTTGCGGCGCGCTGGTGACTATCTTTGCGGTTTACATCGGCTCAATCAAACCGCCTGAGAAAGCGCACCCTTTACCCGAAGCGACCTGACAGAAGGTGTATCACGGATGGAGGAGGATGGTGACCCCAAGACGCAAAAATCCCCGTATCAGCGAGTGATTACGGGGATTTTGCGTCTATCGAGGCCCGTGGAAATCCACGGTTCCTGCTACACGTTGAAACGGAAGTGCATCACGTCGCCGTCTTTAACGATGTAGTCCTTGCCTTCCAGGCGCCATTTACCGGCTTCTTTGGTGCCGGCTTCGCCCTTGTACTGGATGAAGTCGTCGTAAGCGATGACTTCGGCGCGGATGAAGCCCTTTTCGAAGTCGGTGTGGATCACGCCGGCGGCTTGTGGCGCGGTAGCACCCACGCGGACAGTCCAGGCGCGGACTTCTTCGACACCAGCGGTGAAGTAGGTCTGCAGGTGCAGCATTTCGTAGCCGGCGCGGATTACGCGGTTCAGGCCAGGCTCTTCGAGGCCCAGTGCTTCGAGGAACATGTCTTTTTCTTCACCGTCTTCCAGTTCGGCGATTTCGGCTTCGATCTTGTTGCAGACCGGAACCACCATGGCACCTTCTTCTTCGGCGATGGCTTTGACGATGTCCAGCAGCGGGTTGTTCTCGAAACCGTCTTCAGCGACGTTGGCGATGTACATGACCGGCTTGGTGGTCAGCAGATGGAAGCCACGAATCACCGCTTTGTCGTCGGCGCCCATGTTTTTCATCAGCGTGCGCGCTGGCTTGCCGAGGGTGAAGTGAGCGATCAGTTGCTCCAGCAGGCCTTTCTGGACCACGGCGTCCTTGTCACCACCCTTGGCGTTGCGGGCGACTTTCTGCAGTTGCTTCTCGCAGCTGTCGAGGTCGGCGAAGATCAGTTCCAGGTCGATGATTTCGATGTCGCGTTTCGGGTCGACGCTGTTGGAAACGTGAATCACGTTCTCGTCTTCGAAGCAGCGGACCACGTGGGCGATGGCATCGGTCTCGCGGATGTTGGCGAGGAATTTGTTGCCCAGGCCTTCACCTTTCGAGGCGCCAGCAACCAGGCCGGCGATGTCGACGAATTCCATGGTGGTCGGAAGGATGCGCTTGGGATTGACGATGGCCGCCAGGGCTTCCAGGCGCGGATCCGGCATCGGCACGATACCGGTGTTCGGCTCGATAGTGCAGAAGGGGAAGTTCTCGGCCGCGATCCCGGATTTGGTCAGGGCGTTGAACAGGGTGGACTTGCCGACGTTAGGCAGGCCGACGATGCCGCAATTGAATCCCATGGTGTTTCCCCGAGGAGTTAGAGTCAGGCCTTCTGGCTGTGCAGGTTTTTCATCGCGCGGTTCCATTCACCGGCGAGGATATCCGGCAGCACGCCGAGGGCAAAGTCGATGCTGGCATCGAGTTTTTCCTGTTCGGCGCGTGGCGCACGACCCAGGACGAAGTTTGAAACCATACTGGCAACGCCCGGGTGGCCAATGCCAAGCCGCAAGCGGTGAAAGGTATTTTGATTACCCAGTTGCGCAATGATGTCGCGCAGCCCGTTGTGACCGCCATGGCCGCCGCCCTGTTTGAGCTTGGCAACGCCCGGAGGCAGGTCGAGTTCGTCATGCGCCACCAGGATTTCTTCAGGCTTGATGCGGAAGAAACCGGCAAGTGCCGCCACGGCCTGGCCGCTGCGGTTCATGTAGGTGGTGGGAATCAGCAAGCGAACATCCTGACCCTGATGCGAATAGCGCCCGGTCAGGCCGAAATATTTGCGATCGGCCACAAGGTTCACACCTTGCGCGTGGGCGATGCGCTCAACAAAAAGGGCCCCTGCGTTATGCCGGGTCTGTTCGTATTCAGCGCCTGGATTTCCCAGGCCAACGATCAGTTTGATGGCAGTCACGATAGGGGCCCTTCCTTGGAGTGGTGGATAACATCGCCGCAATCAGGGGGTGCGGCGAAAGTGGACGAAAAGTGCTCATTTACCATTATGTAAACTCCGCGTTCTCGCCCGCTTTCTCGCTACGCTCTAGTCCGCGATGTTTCCGGTCACTCCGGCTAACAGAGTGAAATTACTCTGCTGCGCCTTCAGTAGCTTCTGGAGCAACACGTGGAGCGTGAACGTTGGCAACAGCCAGGTCGTTACCGTGAGCCAGAGCAACAAACTCAACGCCTTTAGGGGCTTTGAGGTCGGACAGGTGAATGATCGAGCCGACTTCGGCGTTAGCCAGGTCAACTTCGATGAATTCAGGCAGGTCTTTCGGCAGGCACGAAACTTCGATTTCAGAAACAACGTGCGAAATTTCGCCGCCTTTCTTGATCGGAGCAGCTTCGCCGATGAAGTGTACAGGCACGATAGCGGTCAGTTTCTGGCCAGCTACGACGCGTACGAAGTCAGCGTGCATCACGTGGCCTTTGGCCGGGTGACGCTGCAGAGCCTTGATGATTACGTTTTGCTTGGTGCCGCCAACGTTCAGCTCGATGATGTGGCTGTAAGCCGCTTCGTTTTCGAGCAGTTTGGCAACTTCTTTAGCCAGCATGCTGATGGATTCAGGGGCTTTTTCGCCACCGTAAACTACAGCTGGAACCAGGCTTGCGAGACGACGCAGGCGGCGGCTCGCACCTTTCCCCAGGTCGGAACGCACTTCAGCATTCAGAGTAAAATCGTTCATGTTGTATCTCCAAAATAACCACATTCGCCCCAGCGTTTGCGACCAGCGCTAAAGGCGATATGGGCAAAAAAGCCCCGCCCCGACAGGAATGTCGGGGCGGGGCGCTTTTCGTCAACGAGACGTAATGGAAAGGGCAGGGCCCTTAACGGAACATCGCGCTGATCGATTCTTCATTGCTGATGCGGCGGACCGCCTCGGCAACTACCGGTGCGATATCCAGTTGACGGATACGCGCGCAGGCTTGTGCTGCAGCGGACAGCGGGATGGTGTTAGTCACCACCAGCTCGTCCAGCACGGAATTTTCAATGTTTTCGATCGCCCGACCCGACAGCACAGGGTGCGTGCAGTAGGCGAAAACCTTGGCAGCGCCATGCTCTTTCAGGGCCTTGGCCGCGTGGCACAGAGTGCCGGCGGTATCGACCATGTCATCGACCAGAATACAGGTACGCCCTTCGACATCACCGATGATATGCATCACTTCAGAGTGATTGGCTTTCTCACGGCGTTTGTCGATGATCCCGAGATCCACGCCCAGGGATTTGGCAACAGCCCGTGCACGCACGACGCCGCCAATGTCCGGGGACACGATCATCAGGTTTTCGAAGCGCTGATCTTCAATGTCATCCACCAGTACCGGGGAGCCGTAGATGTTATCTACCGGAATATCGAAGAAGCCCTGGATCTGGTCAGCATGCAGATCAACCGTGAGAACACGGTCGATGCCGACTACGGTAAGCATGTCAGCAACGACTTTCGCGCTGATAGCCACACGTGCGGAACGCGGACGGCGATCCTGACGGGCATAACCAAAGTAAGGAATAACAGCAGTGATACGAGTAGCCGAGGAGCGGCGGAAGGCATCGGCCATCACTACCAGTTCCATCAGGTTATCGTTGGTCGGAGCGCAAGTCGGCTGAATAATGAAGACGTCTTTACCGCGGACGTTTTCATTGATCTCGGCAGTAATTTCGCCGTCGGAGAACTTACCGACAGAAATGTCACCGAGAGGGATATGCAGCTGACGTACAACACGCCGAGCCAGATCGGGGTTAGCGTTCCCCGTAAAGACCATCATCTTGGACACGCGCAGTACCTGAAGGCTGAGGGTAACCTGGATGAGTATAGGAAAATGGCAGGGGCGGCTGGATTCGAACCAACGCATGGCAGGATCAAAACCTGCTGCCTTACCGCTTGGCGACGCCCCTGTATCTGTTGCAACGATTACCCAGTAATCGGTTCCTTTAGAGCAGACTTTGCAGCTTGCGATGCAACATCGAAACGTTGCTTCCTTTTGCTACAAACCCTGTAAGGGTCTCTGTAAGAAGGGCCGAGACTTTATCAGCTTCAGCTTTGCTTGGGAAGCCCCCAAACACACAACTTCCAGTTCCGGTGAGTTTTGCTTCGGTAAATTTACCTAACAAATTCAATGCGTTACGTACATCTGGATAACGCCTTGCTACCACCGGTAAGCAGTCATTTCGACTGTTTCCCTTGGGAACGGGGCGCACTTTAATGGGAGGAGAGTTACGTGTCAACAGTGGATCTGAAAAAATTTCTGCTGTACTTACAGATACTTGCGGCACCAGCACGAGATACCACGGTTCTTCGGGGTCCACAGGGGTCAGTTTCTCCCCCACGCCCTCGGCGAAAGCCGCGTGGCCACGCACGAAAACCGGGACGTCGGCACCAAGTGTCAGGCCCAGAGCGGCCAGTCGATCTTCATCCCAGCCCAGTTGCCAGAGGTGATTGAGGCCCAGCAACGTGGTTGCCGCATTCGAACTGCCGCCCCCGATACCGCCGCCCATGGGCAGGATTTTTTCGATCCATATGTCGATACCCAGCGAGCAACCGGATTGCTCCTGAAGTTTTTTCGCGGCTTTGACGATCAGATTGCTGTCGTGAGGGACGTCGGCGAATTCGGTGTGCAACCGAATCACGCCATCGTCGCGAACGGCGAAGGTGATTTCATCGCCGTAATCGAGGAACTGAAAAATCGTCTGCAACTCGTGGTAACCGTCTTCACGGCGACCAAGGATGTGCAGCATCAGGTTGAGCTTGGCGGGCGAGGGCAATGTCAGGCGTGGCGCAGTCATGTTCACTGCCCCAATTTGCGCGGTTGCCATTCCTTGATCACTAGCGTGACATCAAGGTCGGTGCCGTGCAGTTTGATCCGCTCGGGCAGCCAGTAGCCGTTTTGCTCGGCATAACTGAGGTACTCGACCTGCCAGCCATCCTGTTCGAGATTGGCCAGGCGGCTGTCGATGTCCAGGGTCAGGCGACTTTTGCTGTCCGGGGCCGGGAGCCCGCGCACCCACCACGCCAGATGGGACACTGGCAATTTCCAGCCCAGTTGTTCTTCGACCAGGGCTTCCGGGGTCTGCGCGTCATAACGGCCCTGATTGGCGACTTCCAGCGAGACTTTGCCGGGACGACCGGTCAAGCGGGCCGCGCCACGACCCAGCGGGCCGGAGAGACGAATATCGTAGTAGTCCTGCCGCTGCAGCCAGAACAACGTGCCGCTGCCCGAATCTTTTGGCGCGCGGATGCCGATTTTGCCGTTGATCTGCCAGCCGTCGAGACCGGTCAATAGCTGTTTGTGCTCGCGCCATTGGGCCGGGTTGCCTTGACCCTGGACCGATTCACGGGCGCCGAAACCCGCGCAACCGGCGAGCAGAGCGATGAAGCTGAAAACGATGATGTGGCGCAAAAACATAATCTTAAAGAGTCTCTGATCCGGTCAGGCGCTTGATGGTGCCGCGCAGGGTAGGGCTGTCGGGCTGTTCCTTGAGGAACTTGCTCCAGATTTGTTTGGCTTCGCGTTGTTTGCCATTGGCCCACAAGACTTCGCCCAGGTGAGCGGCGACTTCCTGATCAGGGAAGCGTTCCAGCGCCTGGCGCAAATAACGCTCGGCTTCATCGAGGTTGCCCAAGCGGAAATTCACCCAGCCGAGGCTGTCGAGAACGGCCGGGTCTTCCGGGTTGAGCTGGTGCGCCTGTTCGATCAGGGTCTTGGCTTCGGCGTAGCGCGTGGTGCGGTCGGACAGGGTGTAGCCAAGGGCGTTCAGCGCCATTGCATTGTCCGGGTCGCGCTTGATGATCAAGCGCAGGTCTTTTTCCATCTGCGCCAGGTCATTGCGTTTTTCCGCCAGCATCGCCCGGGTATACAGCAGATTCAGATCATCCGGGTATTTCTGCAGGGCTTGCTGCAAGACGTTCCAGGCCTTGTCGCCCTGTTTGTTGGCAGACAGGGTTTCGGCTTCGATCAGGTACAACTGGATCGCGTAATCGGGCTGCTCATCGCGCTCGGCCGCCAGACGGCTTTGGGCTTCGGCAGTCTTGCCGTTGTTCATCAAAATATCGGCCTGACGCAATTGCGCTGGCAGGTAATCGTTACCCGGCCCGACCTGGGCGTATTCGATCAGCGCGCCCTGGGGGTCGTTACGCTCTTCGGCAATACGCCCCAGGTTCAGGTGTGCCGAGTCGACGTGGCTTTCCCGAGCGATCAAGTCTTCCAGATAACCTTTTGCCTCGTCCCAGGCCTTGGCTTCCAGGCAGACCAGGGCCAGGGAGTAACGCAGTTCGTCGTCTTCCGGGTATTGCTGCACCAGGCTCGAGAACTCGACCTTGGCGTCTTCCATACGATCCTGTTCAACCAGCATGCGCGCGTAGGTCAGGCGCAGGCGTTTGTCGTCCGGGTATTTCTTGATGCTTTTTTGCAACAACGGCAAGGCTTCATCGCCACGGTTGAGCCCTTGTAGCAGACGCGCGCGCAGCAGGATCGGCGCTATTTCGCCCTCGTCCGGCGGGTTGTCTTCAAGCAGGGCCAGCGCGCCCTTGGCATCGCCGTCCTGTTGCAGCAGCAAGGCCTTGCCGAAAATCAGCTGATTGTTGTGCGGATGACGCTGCAACAAACGGTCAAAACCTTTCATCAGGCCGTTGCGGGTCTCCTGGTCGGTATCGGCCGCGGACAGGGCGAGAAAGTCGAAATGCGTGTCGCCTTTGCCTTGCAGGACTTTCTCCATATAGACCATGGAGTCGTCGTAACGCCCGGCGCGGGCAAGTTGCACGGCAGCCGCCCGTTGCGCCTCGAGATCGTCCGGGGCGTTTTTCGCCCAGACCAGTGCGGTGTCGAGGGCGGCCTGATCGGCGCCCAGGTACTCGGCAATGCGAAATGCCCGCTCGGAGATGCCCGGATCCTGAGTATTGATGGCCTGGGTCACGTAGTTGTCCAGGGCAATGTCGTAACGATTGCGCTGGCCAGCCAGTTCGGCACTCAACAGGCTGAAGACGGTTTCTTCGCTGAACGAGCTGTAAACCTTGGGCTTTTCAGGTGCCGGAGTGCTGTCTTCGACCGGCGGCGTACCGTCCGACGGAACGGGAGCCAAGGCCTGGCAGCCGCTGAGGAAGACAAAAGCGAGGAGCAACGCGGAAGATCTATTCATATAGGAAGAGGACGACTAACCTGCGGTCAGATCATCATGACACAAGCCTTCGGCCAAACATAACCGCCCGGCCAATTTACCCATGCGCGCAATCCGATCCCTTGATTTTGATCTGCAAAGGCAAAAAATCGCAGCCTTTGGCAGCGGCTACAAAAGCCTGGCGGCTGTGCAAATAAGAATGGATCGCAGCCTGCAGGGCCGTCTACCGATGCGATAGATATCGAGTGGTTGTTCTGGCTCTGTCGAAGTAGGACAATTGTCGGCTTCACGTCACCATCAGCGACCTTGAATGGCCTTCCTTGCACTCGGTATTAACCATAAGACTGCTTCAGTAGACGTCCGCGAGCGCGTGGCCTTTACCCCTGAGCAGCTGGTTGAGGCCTTGCAGCAGCTCTGCCGACTCACCGACAGCCGCGAAGCTGCGATCCTCTCCACCTGCAATCGCAGTGAACTGTATATAGAACAGGATCACCTTTCGGCTGACATCGTGTTGCGCTGGCTGGCCGATTATCATCATTTGAGCCTCGATGAGCTGCGCGCGAGCGCTTATGTGCATGAAGACGATGCGGCAGTTCGTCACATGATGCGGGTTGCCTCCGGGCTCGATTCGCTGGTGTTGGGTGAACCACAGATTCTTGGTCAGATGAAATCGGCCTACGCCGTCGCTCGTGAGGCGGGCACCATCGGTCCGCTGCTCGGGCGTTTGTTCCAGGCCACGTTCAACGCGGCCAAACAGGTGCGAACCGACACCGCCATCGGCGAAAACCCGGTGTCCGTGGCATTTGCCGCGGTCAGCTTGGCAAAACAGATTTTCAGTGATTTGCAACGCAGTCAGGCCTTGCTGATCGGCGCCGGCGAGACCATCACCCTGGTCGCCCGCCATCTGCATGAGCTGGGTGTGAAGCGAATCGTGGTCGCCAACCGCACCCTGGAGCGCGCGAGTACCCTGGCCGAGCAATTTGGCGCCCACGCGGTGCTGCTCTCGGACATCCCGGCAGAACTGGTGCGCAGCGACATCGTCATCAGTTCCACCGCCAGCCAGTTGCCGATTCTGGGTAAAGGTGCGGTTGAAAGTGCCTTGAAATTACGCAAGCACAAGCCGATCTTCATGGTGGATATCGCCGTTCCCCGAGATATCGAGCCTGAAGTCGGCGAGTTGGACGACGTTTATCTATATAGCGTCGATGATCTCCACGAAGTGGTCGCCGAAAACCTCAAGAGCCGTCAGGGCGCTGCCCAAGCCGCCGAAGAGATGGTGTCGGTCGGTGCCGAGGATTTCATGGTTCGCCTGCGCGAACTGGCGGCGGTTGATGTGCTCAAGGCCTATCGTCAACAAAGCGAGCGCCTGCGCGACGAAGAATTGCACAAAGCCCAACGCATGCTCGCCAATGGCAGCAGCGCCGAAGACGTGCTGGTGCAACTGGCCCGCGGCCTGACCAACAAACTCTTGCACGCCCCGAGCGTGCAATTGAAAAAGCTCTCTGCCGAAGGCCGCCTCGATGCGCTGGCCATGGCCCAGGAACTCTTTGCCCTCGGTGAGGGCTCATCGGATAGCTTTTCGGATAAAAAACCGCAATGAAAGCGTCACTGCTCAATAAGCTGGACATCCTCCAGGACCGTTTCGAGGAACTGACCGCCCTGCTTGGCGACGGTGAGGTCATTTCCGATCAGAACAAGTTCCGCACCTATTCCAAGGAATACGCGGAAGTCGAGCCGATCGTCGGCACCTATAAACAGCTGCTTAAAGTGCAGGGCGACCTCGAAGGGGCTCAGGCACTGCTCAAGGACAGCGACCCGGACATGCGCGAAATGGCCGTGGAAGAAGTCCGCGAAGCCAAAGAGCAGCTGATCGAAATCGAAGCCAGCCTGCAACGCATGCTGCTGCCCAAGGATCCGAACGACGGTCGCAACGTGTTCCTCGAGATCCGCGCGGGCACCGGCGGTGACGAAGCGGCGATTTTCTCCGGCGACCTGTTTCGCATGTATTCGCGTTACGCCGAGCGACGTGGATGGCGAGTAGAGATCCTTTCGGAGAACGAAGGCGAACACGGCGGCTATAAAGAAGTCATTGCCCGGGTCGAAGGCGAGAACGTTTATGGCAAGCTGAAGTTCGAGTCCGGCGCACACCGCGTACAGCGGGTTCCGGCCACTGAATCTCAAGGGCGCATCCATACCTCTGCCTGCACCGTGGCGGTATTGCCCGAGCCGGACGAGCAGGAAGCGATCGAGATCAACCCGGCGGATCTGCGGGTCGACACCTATCGCTCCTCCGGTGCGGGTGGTCAGCACGTCAACAAGACCGACTCGGCAATCCGGATCACCCACTTGCCGTCCGGTATTGTCGTCGAGTGCCAGGAAGAACGTTCCCAGCACAAAAACCGCGCCCGGGCGATGTCCTGGCTGTCGGCCAAACTCAACGACCAACAGACCAGCGCGGCGGCCAATGCCATCGCCAGCGAACGTAAATTGCTGGTAGGTTCCGGTGACCGCTCCGAGCGGATCCGTACCTATAACTTTGCCCAAGGCCGGGTCACCGACCACCGGGTCAACCTGACGTTGTATTCCCTCGACGAAATTCTCGCCGGTGGCGTGGATGCAGTGATCGAACCGTTGCTGGCCGAATTCCAGGCTGATCAATTGGCAGCGATAGGTGAGTAAATGACGATCATTGCCAGCTTGCTGCGCGCCGCCGATTTGCCCGACTCGCCTACCGCGCGTCTGGATGCCGAATTGCTGCTGGCGGCTGCCTTGGGCAAGTCCCGCAGTTTTCTGCATACCTGGCCCGAACGCATCGTCCCGAGCGAAGCGGCACTGAAGTTTGCCGAGTACCTGCAACGCCGCCGTAGCGGTGAGCCGGTGGCCTACATTCTTGGTCAGCAAGGGTTCTGGAAACTCGACCTGGAAGTCGCGCCCCACACACTGATTCCGCGTCCCGACACCGAATTGCTGGTAGAAACCGCGCTGGAACTGTTGCCGGCCACACAGGCCTTGGTGCTTGATTTGGGCACCGGCAGTGGCGCCATCGCCCTGGCCCTGGCCAGCGAGCGTCCGGCCTGGAAAGTCACCGCCGTGGATCGCGTGCTGGAAGCCGTGGCCCTGGCCGAACGCAATCGTCAGCGCCTGAACCTGAACAACGCCACCGTGCTGAGCAGCCATTGGTTCAGCGCTTTGGAAGGCCAGCGTTTTCAACTGATCATCAGCAATCCACCCTACATCGCGACCGCCGATCCGCATCTGGTGGAGGGCGACGTGCGCTTCGAACCGGCCAGTGCCCTGGTAGCCGGCGTCGATGGGCTCGACGATCTGCGGCTGATCGTCGCCCAGTCGCCGGATCACCTCGAAACGGGTGGCTGGTTGATGCTCGAACATGGTTACGATCAAGCCGGGGTCGTGCGCGATTTGCTGCGGACCCGTGGCTTTGAAGAGGTCCACAGCCGCACCGATCTGGGCGGTCACGAACGTATCAGTCTGGGGCGCTTGCCGTGCTGAATGATCAGGAATTGCTGCGCTACAGTCGGCAGATTCTGCTGCAACACGTCGACATCGACGGCCAGTTGCGGCTCAAAGAAAGCCGCGTGTTGATTGTCGGCCTTGGCGGTCTCGGTTCACCGGTTGCGCTGTACCTCGCCGCGGCCGGTGTCGGCGAGTTGCATCTAGCGGACTTCGACACGGTCGACCTGACCAATCTGCAACGCCAGATCGTTCACGACACCGACAGCGTCGGCCTGAGTAAGGTTGATTCGGCGATCCGTCGTCTGACCGCGATCAATCCCGAGATTCAGTTGATCGCCCATCGCACCGCACTGGATGAAGATTCCCTGGCAGCGGCAGTTGCAGCGGTGGATTTGGTCCTGGACTGTTCCGATAATTTTTCCACCCGCGAAGCGGTCAACGCCGCGTGTGTGGCTGCGCGCAAACCGCTGGTCAGCGGTGCGGCGATTCGGCTGGAAGGGCAATTGTCGGTGTTCGACCCCCGTCGTCCGGAAAGCCCGTGCTACCACTGTTTATACGGGCACGGCAGTGAAGCCGAGCTGACCTGCAGCGAGGCCGGCGTACTGGGTCCGTTGGTGGGCCTGGTCGGTAGCCTGCAAGCCCTCGAAGCGCTGAAATTGTTGGTGGGGTTCGGGGAGCCGCTGGTGGGGCGCCTGTTATTGATCGACGCCTTGGGCACGCGCTTCCGTGAATTGCGGGTCAAGCGTGATCCGGGCTGTAGCGTCTGTGGGTCGAGCCATGCGTGAAGCGCCGATCGGGGTGTTCGACTCCGGCGTCGGTGGCCTGTCAGTGCTGGCCGAGATCCAGCGTCTGTTGCCCAACGAGTCTCTGTTGTACCTCGGCGACTGTGGGAATATTCCGTACGGTGAGAAATCTCCGGCGTTCATCCGTCAGCGTTGCAGTGTCATGGCGCAGTTCTTTCAGCAGCAGGGTGCCAAGGCGCTGGTGCTGGCTTGCAACACGGCGACGGTTGCTGGCGTTGCCGACTTACGGCGCGATTTCCCCGAGTGGCCCATCGTCGGCATGGAGCCTGCGGTCAAACCGGCCGCGGCGGCGACGCGCAGTGGTGTGGTGGGCGTACTCGCCACCACCGGCACTTTACAGAGTGCCAAGTTCGCCGCTTTGCTCGACCGTTTTGCCACCGATGTACGGGTGATCACTCAGCCATGCCCTGGGCTGGTAGAGCTGATTGAAAATGGCGATCTGCACAGCGAGACGTTGCGTCTGTTACTGCAAGGGTATGTCGAACCTCTGTTGGCTGCCGATTGCGACACGATCATTCTGGGCTGCACGCATTACCCCTTTCTAAAGCCGCTGCTTAAGCAGATGCTCCCCCAGAACATCAGCTTGATCGATACCGGTGCCGCTGTGGCGCGGCAGCTTCAACGGTTGTTGGGCGAGCGTGAATTGCTGGCTGAGGGACCTGCTCGCGCTGCCCGGTTCTGGTCGAGTGCCGATCCTGCGCATTTCAGAAATATCCTGCCGGTTTTGTGGCATTCGACGGGTGTTGTGCAAAGCTTCGACTTGTAGAAATAAATGTGAAGAAACGAATAATTGGGCTGAACTTCTGATTCAGCGTCAACTTCTATAGCTTCGTTTCTTGGACAGCATAAAAACCATACGAAATTGTTCGGAAAAGGATGTTTCTAATGAAGCGACTATTCTGCTTGGCCGCGATTGCGACCGCGTTAATGGGGCACAGTTTTATCGCGCAGGCAGCAGGGGTGGAATTCGGGGTCGGCCAGACCAGCGATTCGACCATGACCTACCGACTGGGCATGCAATTCGACTGGGACAAGAGCTGGTTACAGAGTGACATCGGTCGCTTGACCGGCTACTGGAGCGGCGCCTACACCTACTGGGATGGAGACAAAACGTCGAGCAACCATAGTTTGTCGTTCGCGCCGGTGTTGGTGTATGAGTTTGCCGGTCAGACCATCAAACCCTACGTCGAAGCGGGTATCGGCATCGCGGTGTTTGCCAGCACCGAAGTCGAAGACAATAAACTCGGTGGTGCTTTTCAGTTCGAAGACCGTTTCGGGTTTGGTCTGCGTTTTACCGGTGGACATGAAGTCGGGATTCGCGCCACGCACTATTCCAATGCCGGGATCAGCAGCCCGAACGACGGCGTAGAGAGTTACTCGCTGCATTACACGATGCCGTTGTAAGCGACACTGCACCTTTAAATGTGGGAGCGGGCTGTGGCGAGGGGGCTTGCCCCCGTTGGGTCGCGAAGCGACCCCGGGATTTCAAAATTAAACCGTATGTAAAGGATTTACGACTGCTTCGCAGCCGAACGGGGGCAAGCCCCCTCGCCACAGATCGCTCCCACATTGGTATTGGGTGATCTAGCCGTCACCGATACGCCGTCGCAATCCCCTGGCGTTCGCTGATGCATTCCGGTGCGCCCATTTCGAACTCCCGGCAGATCAGCGGGCGTTTTTCGTAGATGGTGCACATCATGCTGTTGCGATCCAGCGCGGCGCACCAGCCGTCATCCAGTCGCAGCATGACTTCCCCGCCCCAATCATCGGTATCGATAAAACGCTCGGGCACACCGGTGTCGGTAATCAGCATGACTTCAAGCTGACAGCAGCAGGCTGCGCAGGTCGAGCAGGTGATCGCAGGCTCGGCTATTTGCGTGAGGGGAATGGTTTTCATGGCGCGCAGTGTAAGGCAGTGGGCCCTTGCTGTGTGAAAGGCCTGACGGACGCTCAGGCTTCACGGCAGGTCCTCGAACGGCGGATTGTTTCGCGCCATACGCTTGCCGATTGTCAGTCTCGTCTGGCTGGATTCTTGTGAAAGAGGCCAAAGGACGGGCATGAGCAGCTCCGGCAAGGGGAGCTCCAGTGGACGATTCTTGAGCATGTCGAAGAGGTATCGCGCAGTTTTGTCCACCGACCAGTCGAGGTGTGCCGGGACGTCGTTGTTCAGGGGCGTATCGATATACCCTGGACTGACCACGGTCATGCCGATGTTTTCCGGCACCATGTCGATGCGCAAGGATTCGAGTAGCTGACGCAACCCGGCCTTTGAATCGCCATAGGATTCGGTCCGTGGCAGGGGCAGGTAGGTGACCGAGCTGGCCATGCCCACCAGATGCGGCGCAGTACCCATCCGCAGCAGGGGCCGGGCGGCTGCGATGCAATAACTGCTGGCAAGCAGGTTGGTACGCACGATGTGCTCGATGATTGATGAGTCGAACTGATTGGTGTTGACGTATTCGCAGGTGCCTGCGTTAAGGATCATGGTGTCCAGAGAACCCCATTGCTTGGCAATCTGCTCGCCGATTTCACGCACCCTTTGGCCATTGGTCAAATCCCCCGCGACCACCAACACTTGTCCGGGATACCGCTGAGACAGGGCTTTCAATGGCGCCACCGAACGGGAGCTGACGGCCAGATGGGCACCGGATTTCAGTATTTCTTCGGCCAGCGCGGCACCAATGCCGTTGCTGGCGCCGGTTAACCAATATCGCCTTGGAGGTGTAAGACTCATCCCAAATTCCTTTTTTTATTAGGCTGTTTTTTGCTCGATGCCAATGAGTGTCTATAAGGCAACACTCCGGCATCAAAATAATTACGGTGCGATCAACCTGGTCGCGACGGCAGGCTCTTGTATGCGGCCAACGCTCGTCTGGAAGTGCTCAGGTTGACGATCGGCGACGGATAATCCCTTATGCCGGACAATCCGTCGAGACCCGCCGGGTTGTGCAGGGTTTTTTTGTTCAGTTCGCTGAGCTCCGGTAACCAATGCTTGATGAAAACCCCTTCAGTATCGAACTTTCCCATTGCAGTGGACTCAGCCAGATCAATTGCAGGGTGGTGTTCGCACGACTCATTAAAAAAGCACCCTTAAATGAGCCTGCGCTGTATCAGGTCCAGATGAGCCGACAGCGGGTCTTCGGCCAAGGACAAATCAGCAATGGCGGTGGTACTTGCGGACAACTCGGTGCGGTGGATACATACCGTTGGTCCGGCGATCATTTTGGGGCAACTGACGCCATTCAAAAGTTTCGGCAGCTGCGAAAGATTCATGGCTTTGCTGGAATACAGCAGTACGCCGCGGGCTTGCAGGTGATCGACCGCCAGCGCAAGTTCGCCAGCGGGGAGTGGCCAGTCGAAAACTTCCACCGGGCAATCGACGCTGCTGATCAGCCAGGCCGTGAGCCACAGGTGAGGTTCCAGTGGCAGATCCGAGTGATTGATCAGCAGCAGCGGCGCGGAGCGTAACTGCCGGTTGTTATGGTAGATCCTCGCGCCGAATTTGCTGCGCAACCAGGAATAAACAAACACCCGTTCCATCTGCGCACCGAACTGGCCTTGCCAGCGTTGTTCCAGTTCCGCCAGCCACGGCATCAACAGGTGTTCGCACAAGGTGCGTGGCGGATACAGCGCCATCGCTTGGTTCACGGTGTCATCGAGGGTGCGCTCGGTCAGTTGGGTGACCGCTTGCAGCAGTGTCTGGCGCAGCACCCGCCAATCGTTCCCGACGGGCTCGGCGAGCGCTTGAGGCATGTCGAGCAGCTGTTTGACCTGGCTGACAGCTACGCCGCGATTGAGCCAGGTGAGGATGGTCAGGATTCGTTGAACGTGTTCGGCGCAGAACAGCCGATGCCCCTTGGGCGTTCGCTGGGGCACGATCAGCCCATAGCGCCGTTCCCAGGCGCGTAAGGTGACGGCATTGACCCCGGTTTGCCGAGCCACTTCACGAATGGGCAGCCAACCTGCCTCCAGGGCCTTCTTGACGTCGGTGCCGAGGTCTTCGCTGGCGCTGGTGTCCGGTGGGTTTTTCATTGGATCGCGTTTCGCAGGCTGAGGTTTTCCGGGTGCGGTTGCAGCGGCACGATGCCGTAGCGATATTGGCCGATGACGTACTGCACTTCCTGTTTGTCTTCAGGGCTGATGGCGATTTTCGGTTGGGCCGTCGACTGTGCAGGCATGGGAGCGCCTCGAATCCAGATCTGTACAACATGACTTCATCATAGATTCGAAGGTGTACAAGTCAAATTTTTTGTATAGGTTTTTGCGAGACTGCTGTCCATGTCGACAGCAGCAATGGACTGGACTTGATTCACTTCACTGCAGGTGCTCATGCAGGCGGCGGGCTGCTTCCTGACCACTGAGCCAGGCGCCTTCGACACGGCCGGACAAACACCAATCGCCGCACACATACAGGCCCAGATCAGCATCGGCCAAGGCACCCCATTCATGGCTGCTGGCCGGCCGGGCGTATAGCCAGCGGTGAGCGAGGCTGAAGGTCGGAGCAGGCATGGCGTCGTGCAGCAGTTCGGCAAAGGCACCGTGCAATTGCTCGATCACCGCGTCCTTGGGCAGGTCAATATGCTGACGACTCCAGGCGCTGGTGGCGTGCAGCACCCACGTATCGAGCGTGGTGTCGCGTCCCGGTTTGCTGCGGTTGCGCGCCAGCCAGTCGAGGGGGCTGTCCTGCACGAAGCAGCCTTCGATGGGGGTTTCCAGTGGCGTGTCGAACGCCAGGGCGACCGCCCATGTGGGCTCCATTTTTACTCCGGCGGCGGCCCCGGCGAGTTTCGGCGCGGCAGCCAGCAGTGCGGTCGCCTGAGGGGCTGGCGTGGCGATGACGACATGACTGAACGGGCCGTGAGTGAAGCCTTCGGCGTCTTGCAAATGCCAATGTTCTTCACCGCGATAGACCTCGGCGATGCGGCAGGCGAAATGCACTTCCAGATCACCGAGCAGGCCGCGCGTAATTGCGCTCATGCGCGGTGTGCCGACCCAGCGTGTCTGTTCGTCTGGCGAGGGTCTGAGCTGGCCGCCGTGGAAGGTATAGAGCTGCGGCGTCCACACGGCGACCCAGCCGTTGGCTTGCCAACGCTGGACTTCGGTGACGAAGCGGCGGTCGCGGGCAGTGAAATATTGCGCGCCCATGTCCAGAGCACCCGCATCGCTGCGCTTGCTGGACATGCGTCCGCCACTGCTGCGGCTTTTATCGAAAAGTTGAACGACATGCCCGGCCTCCGTAAGGGCCTGGGCGGCTGAGAGTCCGGCGATGCCGGTGCCGATGATTGCGATAGGTACAGTCATAGGGGCCTCGTTTACCTTTCTGTACAGACTACGCCGTGGTTCAAACCTGTACAATATTGTTTTTTGGTATAACTTTTAGCGTTCCCGTTCTGAGAGCTTGGCCTATTGTTAAACACAGAACCTGCCCGATACCAAAGATCCTTGCTTATAAAAATAGACTAGTGATCCGGGTAAAACGCCACGCGAGGAAGATGTCATGCACATATTGCTGACCGGCGGTACTGGTTTGATAGGACGTCAACTCTGCCGACACTGGTTGAGCCAGGGGCATCGCCTGACGGTCTGGAGTCGCACGCCTGCAAAAGTCGCCAAAGTCTGTGGCGCTCAAGTCCGTGGAATCGCACGGCTTGAGGATCTGGGTCAAGAACCGGTGGACGCAATCATCAACCTTGCGGGTGCACCGATCGCCGATCGGCTCTGGACTCATAAACGTAAAGCGTTGCTGTGGAGCAGCCGAATCACGCTGACCGAAACCTTGCTGGCCTGGCTCGAAAGCCGCGAGCAGAAACCGCAGGTGCTGATCTCTGGCTCAGCAATCGGTTGGTACGGCGACGGTGGCGAGCGGGAGTTGACCGAAAAATCTCCACCGGTCATCGATGATTTCGCCAGCCAGTTGTGCATCGCCTGGGAAGAAACCGCGCAGCGTGCCGAAGCCTTGGGCATTCGCGTGATTTTTATCCGTACCGGGTTGGTGTTGTCCGCCGAGGGTGGCTTTCTGTCACGACTGCTGTTGCCGTTCAAACTGGGGCTGGGCGGCCCGATTGGCAACGGTCGGCAGTGGATGCCATGGATTCATATCAAGGATCAAATCGCCTTGATTGATTTTCTTCTGCATCGCAATGAGGCCAGCGGTCCATATAATGCCTGCGCCCCCAAGCCGGTGCGCAATCGCGAATTCGCCAAAACGTTGGGTAGTGTGTTGCATCGTCCGGCGTTCATGCCAATGCCGACCCTCGTGTTGAAGGTGGGGCTGGGCGAGTTGTCATTGTTGTTGCTGGGTGGCCAGAAGGCCATGCCGGCTCGCTTGCTGGAAGCGGGTTTCACTTTCCAGTTCACTGATTTGCGCGCGGCGTTGGACGATCTGTCGAGCCGCCTCTGAAATAGGACGTTGCATGACCGATCACGCGTTGCTTCTGGTCAACCTGGGTTCACCTGCTTCCACCTCGGTGGCGGATGTGCGCAGCTACCTCAATCAATTTCTGATGGACCCGTATGTGATCGACCTGCCATGGCCGGTGCGGCGTTTGCTGGTGTCGTTGATTCTGATCAAGCGCCCGGAACAATCGGCTCACGCTTACGCGTCGATCTGGTGGGCGGACGGCTCGCCACTGGTGGTGCTCAGCCGTCGTCTGCAACGGGCCATGACCGCGCAGTGGACCCACGGGCCGGTGGAACTGGCGATGCGCTACGGCGAGCCATCCATTGAGTCGACGCTGGTTCGTCTGGCGGCTCAGGGTCACAAAAAAGTCACCCTGGCACCGCTCTATCCGCAGTTCGCCGACAGCACCGTGACCACGGTGATCGAAGAAGCCAAGCGAGTGGTGCGGGAGAAGAAACTCGACGTGCAGTTCTCGATTCTCCAGCCGTTCTATGATCAGCCGGAATACCTCGATGCCCTGGTGGCCAGTGCTACGCCATATTTGCAGCAGGATTACGATCACCTGCTGCTGAGCTTTCATGGTTTGCCGGAGCGGCACCTGACCAAGATCGACCCCACCGGTCACCATTGCTTTAAAAGCGAAAATTGCTGTCAGAACGCTTCACCGGAAGTATTAGCCACCTGCTACCGCGCTCAGTGCCTGCACACTGCGTCAGAGTTTGCCAAGCGCATGGGCCTGCCGGATGGCAAGTGGTCGGTGTCGTTCCAGTCGCGTCTGGGGCGGGCCAAGTGGATCGAACCCTACACCGAAGCGCGCCTGGATGAATTGGCCAAAAGCGGCGTGAAGAAAGTCCTGGTGATGTGCCCGGCGTTCGTCGCCGATTGCATCGAAACACTGGAAGAGATCGGTGATCGCGGGAAGGAGCAATTCCGCGAAGCGGGAGGGGAGGAATTGGTGCTGGTGCCGTGCCTCAACGATGATCCGCAGTGGGTGCGGGCGTTGAGTGCCTTGTGTGAACGGGCGCCGTTGGTGTTGTAGGAACACACTTTGAAGTGAAGGTGGGCTTGTTGTGGCGAGGGAGCTTGCTCCCGCTGGGTCGCGAAGCGGCCCCAAAATCTTTGCAGTCGATGAAGATTTTGTGAGTGCTGCGCACTCAAGCGGGAGCAAGCTCCCTCGCCACAGGGGATTGAGTCGCCTGTTACAATAACGGCTCTTCCGCCTTCTTGTGCTTCCAGCTGTCATTGCCCGGCAGCAACAGGTTCAGCGCAATCGCCACCACCGCGCACAGCGCGATGCCTTTGAGGCCGTAATCGTCCGGGCCGGTACCGGTGCCGACCAGTACGCCGCCAATTCCGAACACCAGCGTCACCGAGACAATCACCAGATTGCGTGCTTCGCCCAGGTCGATCTTGTGGCGGATCATTGTGTTCATCCCCACCGCCGCGATCGAACCGAACAACAGGCACAGAATCCCGCCCATTACCGGAACCGGGATGCTTTGCAGCAGTGCGCCGAACTTGCCGATGAACGCCAGGCTGATCGCGAAGATCGCCGCCCAGGTCATGATTTTCGGGTTGTAGTTTTTGGTCAGCATCACCGCACCGGTCACTTCGGCGTAGGTGGTGTTGGGCGGGCCGCCGAACAGACCGGCCGCGGTGGTGGCAATGCCATCGCCGAGCAGGGTGCGGTGCAGGCCGGGCTTCTTCAGGTAATCGCGCCCGGTCACGCTACCGACCGCGATCACGCCGCCGATGTGCTCGATGGCCGGGGCCAGGGCGACCGGAACGATGAACAGAATTGCCTGCCAGTTGAATTCCGGCGCCGTGAACTGTGGAATCGCGAACCACGGTGCCGCGGCAATCTTCGCGGTATCGACCACTGCGAAGTAGAACGCCATCGCGAAACCCACCAGTACACCGGAGATAATCGGCACCAGGCGGAAAATGCCTTTGCCGAACACGGCGACGATCAGCGTAGTCAGTAGCGCCGGCATCGAAATCATCATCGCCGTCTGGTAAGGAATCAGCTCCGTGCCGTCGCCAGCCTTGCCCATCGCCATGTTCGCCGCGATCGGCGCCATGGCCAGGCCGATAGAGATGATCACCGGGCCAATCACCACCGGTGGCAGCATTCGGTCGATGAACCCGGTGCCTTTGATCTTCACGGCCAGGCCGAGGAAGGTGTAGACGAAACCGGCCGCCATCACACCGCCCATGGTCGCCGCCAGGCCGAACTGGCCCTTGGCGAGAATGATCGGGGTGATAAAGGCAAAGCTCGACGCCAGGAACACCGGCACCTGACGCCCGGTGACGACCTGGAACAGAATCGTCCCCAGGCCGGCGGTGAACAGCGCCACGTTCGGGTCGAGGCCGGTAATCAGCGGCATCAACACCAGGGCGCCGAACGCCACGAACAGCATCTGGGCGCCGGACAGCACCGTGCGCCAGAGCGGATCGTTGAACTCTTGCTGCATGGTCACGCGTCCTTCTGCTTGGTGCCGAAGATCTTGTCACCGGCATCGCCCAAGCCTGGGATGATGTAACCGTGTTCGTTTAGTTTTTCGTCAATGGAGGCGGTGTAGATGGTCACGTCCGGGTGAGCCTTCTCCACGGCGGCGATGCCTTCAGGGGCGGCCACCAGGACCATCGCGCGGATGTCCTTGCAGCCGGCCTTCTTCAGCAAATCGATGGTGGCGACCATCGAGCCGCCGGTGGCCAGCATCGGGTCGATGATCATCGCCAGGCGTTCGTCGATTTCCGGAACCAGTTTTTCCAGGTAAGTGTGGGCTTCGAGGGTTTCCTCGTTGCGGGCCACGCCAACGGCGCTGACTTTGGCGCCCGGGATCAGGCTCAGCACGCCTTCGAGCATACCGATACCGGCACGCAGAATCGGCACCACGGTAATCTTCTTGCCGGCAATTTTCTCGACCGACACCGTGCCGCACCAGCCTTCGATGTCGTAGCTTTCCAGCGGCAGGTCTTTGGTGGCTTCATAGGTCAGCAGGGCACCGACTTCCTGAGCGAGCTCACGGAAATTCTTCGTGCTGATGTCGGCGCGGCGCATAAGGCCAAGTTTATGACGGATCAGCGGATGGCGGATCTCACGGATGGGCATGGGGAAAGGCTCCGGCGGCGGGCAAAAAAACCGGCCTAGATTAATCTATCCGAGGGTGTTGTCCTATAGACATACAGTACGTTAGTCCACAAACGCTTGATCTGGCCGTGCTTGATGCGTACCTTTGCCCGCTTTTCGTGACTACGTCCCCCCCCCATTCCCCCTTGGAGAGCGCCATGTCCGCTGATCTCGAGCATATCCGTCAAATCATGCGAGAGGCTGACTGCCTGTACACCGAAGCTGAAGTCGAGGCGGCCATCGCCCGCGTCGGTGCGCAAATCAACGATCAGCTGGCTGAAAGCAATCCGGTAGTGTTCTGCGTGATGAATGGCGGGCTGATTTTCTCCGGCAAGCTGCTGACGTATCTGAACTTCCCGCTGGAAGCGTCCTACCTGCACGCCACCCGTTATCGCAACGAAACCAGCGGCGGCGATCTGTTCTGGAAAGCCAAACCGGAAGTTTCGTTCATCGACCGTGACGTGCTGATCATCGACGACATCCTCGACGAAGGTCACACCCTGGGCGCGATCATCGACTTCTGCAAGCACGCCGGCGCCCGCGCCGTGCACACTGCCGTGCTGATCGACAAGGACCACGACCGCAAGGCACGCCCGGACCTGAAAGCCGATTTCGTCGGCCTGCCGTGCATCGACCGTTACATCTTCGGTTACGGCATGGACTACAAAGGCTACTGGCGTAACGCCAACGGGATTTTTGCCGTAAAAGGCATGTAACTCCGGCTACATATCCCCCTGTGGGAGCGGGCTTGCTCGCGAAAGCGTCGGCACATTCAACATGAATGTGTCAGTCAGACCGCTTTCGCGAGCAAGCCCGCTCCCACAGGGATCGGTGTCCACAGAAGCGTTTTCGTACACCCATGCTACAGTGCTCGGCCCGCCCCTGGAGCCATTCATGAGCCTTTTGATCCGCAGCTGCGCCGCCCTGTTGCTGACCCTCAGCCTGCCCCTGGCCGCCGCGCCAGCGCCGATGCATGCGCAGTTTTTGCCCCCGGACGACCTGACCCTGCGTGACGCTGAACCCGAGCAGCAACAACTGTTGCAGGTCACCGAGTATTCGGTGGTGATCGGCAGCCAGCGCCAGTCCAACCAACAGCCGATTCCCGTCACTTCGCCGTTACTGATCCGCCTCAAGGGCAAATCCTTGAACAAGGGCGCGACCATCAGCCAGGTGTTGGTCAACTTCGATGGCGAAAGTAAAAGCCTGAAAAAGCCGATCTATGACGACAAAAGCAAAACCCTGACCCTCTATTACCCGTTGGCTCAATACCGGGTGGTGATCGACTTGCTGCGCAACGACACGGTGTATTGCCAGTTTCTGAGTTACGCCAACGGTCATATCTGGGCCGATCTGCACACAGGCAGCGTTCGTCCGCGTTGAGCCATAGGCCCGCGCAGGGGTAAACTGCCCGCCCCGTGAAATGTCTGCGAGCTGGAGTCGGCAATGCGTAAAGATAAGAAGCAAGTGATTGGTGACGAGATCGGCGACGCGCAGATCAAACTGTTCCTCGATTTCGAGCCGGTCGATGCCACTTCGCCGTCGCTGCACAAACTGATCAAGGCGTACCGCGGCTTGCGCATCGATGACTTCGAGCGTTTTCTGACGTTCTTTGTTGAAGCCGGCTACGATCTGGATGGCAAGGATGAGCACGGCAATGACTTCGTCGCCCTGATCAAGGATCAGCGCAACGCCGCCGAGTACATCGAACTGATCAGCAAGGCTCGTGGTTAACGTCAACACACCGGCATTTGTGGCGAGGGAGCTTGCTCCCGCTGGGCTGCGAAGCGGCCCCAAAATTCTGCGAACGGCGCAGATTTTGTGAGCGCTGCGCACTCAAGCGGGAGCAAGCTCCCTCGCCACAAAGCTTGTTTCACCGCACATAAAAAAACGCCCCGCCCTCAATGAGGACGGGGCGTTTTTTATGCTGCCGAATCAAGCGTAGCTTTCGGTCTCGTTACTGGCTTCCACCAGTTCCAGCGCGACGTTATTGTGCGCATTGATCTTGCGATACAGCGCAGCGTCGGTTTCCAGAACCTTTTCCCGAGCCGGGAAGATTTCCGCCAGTTTGGAAGCCCATTCACCGGAGGCTTTGTTCGGGAAGCATTTTTCGATCAGCTCAAGCATGATCGAAACAGTCACCGAAGCACCTGGTGAAGCGCCGAGCAGGGCGGCAAGGGAACCGTCCTTGGCTGCGACCAGTTCGGTACCGAACTGCAGAACGCCGCCTTTCTTCGGGTCTTTCTTGATGATCTGCACCCGTTGGCCGGCCACTTCCAGGCGCCAGTCTTCGGCTTTCGCTTCAGGGTAGAAACGACGCAGGGATTCCAGGCGCTGCTCCATCGACTGCATCACTTCGCTGACCAGGTACTTGGTCAGGTCCATGTTGTTTTTCGCCACAGCGAGCATCGGGCCAATGTTGCCGGCACGGACCGACATCGGCAGGTCCATGAACGAACCGTGCTTGAGGAACTTGGTGGTGAAGCCGGCATAAGGTCCGAACAGCAGGGACTTCTTGCCATCGACCACGCGGGTGTCCAGGTGCGGCACGGACATCGGTGGCGAACCGACCGCGGCCTGGCTGTAGACCTTGGCCTGGTGGTGCTTGACCACTTCCGGGTTGTCGCAACGCAACCACTGGCCGCTGATCGGGAAGCCGCCGAAGCCTTTGCTCTCTTCGATGCCCGAAGCCTGCAACAGCGGCAATGCCGCACCGCCGGCGCCAAGGAAGACGAATTTCGCATCGACGTCACGGGTATTGCCGCTGTTGACGTCCTTGATGCTGACGGTCCAGCCGCCGTTGTTACGCTTCAAGCCGGTCACGCGCTTGCAGTACTTGACCTGGGCATCGGGTGCGCTGGTCAGGTGCTGGAGCAATTGATTGGTCAGGGCGCCGAAGTTGACGTCGGTGCCGTTCATGACACGGGTGGCGGCGATGACTTCGTCGGCCGGGCGGCCTGGCATCATCAATGGCATCCACTCGACCATGGTGGCCTTGTCTTCGGTGTATTCCATGTCCGAGAAGGCGTGGTGCTTGCTCAGCGTCTTGAAGCGTTCCTTGAGGAAGGAGACGCCGTCATTGCCCTGCACGAAACTCAGGTGCGGCACCGGGCTGATGAACGACTTGCACGAGCCGAACGTGCCTTTCCTGGTCAGGTAGGACCAGAACTGCTTCGACACCTCGAACTGGGTGTTGATGTGTACGGCTTTCTTGATGTCGACGGTGCCATCGGCGGCCTGTGGCGTGTAGTTCAGCTCACACAGCCCGGCGTGACCGGTGCCGGCGTTGTTCCACGGATTGGAACTCTCCGCGGCACCGGAATCCATTAGCTCGACGACTTCCAGCTTGATCGCGGGGTCGAGCTCTTTGAGCAGTACAGCAAGGGTGGCACTCATGATGCCGGCCCCAACCAGTACTACGTCGACTGCTTCGTTATGCGCCATTTAACGCGTCTCCAAAATCTGCAGCACCAAATTGTCGGCATAGCTGCCAGGAGTGATGGGGCGTGTCAGTGATGCCCCAGGTACCCATGGCCAGGATCGCCATGTCCGAATCTTCGCAATTTTTCGCAACTTCGACGGATGCATGCGGCCTGGCTTCAAGAGTTACATGAACTCATTTCGGCGCGCGGCTGGCAATTCGACTTATGGTCGAGACATCCGTTTGTGCAACCAAATCCGTAGCGGACAGGCTTCAGGCTCCGGTATTCGAGGAATATCCGGTCCTGTGTCGTTGGGCTGTTTCAGACGCTAATGGTGCATATTCAGACGCAAAACTATTCATTTGCTCGCCACACTCTTGTGAAGTTGTGAAAACCCGTTTTTTTCACGCTCTTTTGAAGACGTGAACCTCAAAAAGGGCTGTCCCAGCCTGGCACTGTGCCCGGATGGATTGCCGCCATGTGATACATGACAGGCAAAACGGGCAAAAAGCTCAGTAACCGAGCGTAATGACAGCTCTGCAGATTCGCGAAAAGTGGTGATTTGCTTAAGGAACAGCAAGCGCGCCAGCTTCACTCGATCTGTGTGGGCGGCTCTCTGTGGGCGGTGCGGGGTGTCAATACCAAGGCATTGACGATGCTGCGAGGCCCGATCAGGAGACGTCCTTATAATCGGGGGGAGATTGTAACGAAGAAACGCAGGGAAATGGTCGTGTTTAATGACTTTTATTAGGGTGTCTGGTCAGGTGGTCAGCAGTTGTTGCGTCCGCGCGCGTGGTGGGTGCTGGCTGACACGTGCGTTGGCGGGCAGGGGATGGTGAAGCCAGTTGAGGCGGATTTCTTCGATTTCGACCCAGCCATCGCCCATGGGCTGCAGGCTGCACTGTTTGAACGCCTGGCAGCGGCCATTGCGGTCGAGCAGGGCAAAGCTGCGATGCCGTGGGCGTGGGGCGAACAGCGAGATGAGAAAACGCATGGCAAAGTACCTTGTGGGGTGACTGCTATGAAGGTTGCCAGTGAGCGATGACGTGCCCGTGTATGGACGGTGACAGATATGTGACAGGAACCGCCCTGTTCAGGGTTTGTCAGAGATTTCAGTAATCGTTGTGCGAAGCTAGTTCGCCGCAGTGGCGCACCGCTATACTGCGGACCTGTTAGTGCCTGATTCTGGAGAGAAGAGCATGTTGCAACGCCTGTTGTTCGGTTTGATCACTGTGACCAGTTTGACCCTTGTCGGCTGCGCCCACAGCCCGCAACAACTGAATCCCGAACCCAAGCTGACGGCTCAGCTGGCGCCGGTCGGCCGTGGTCAGCCGGTGGTGGTGCGTGTGGTGGACGGTCGTCCGTCGCCAACCCTGGGGACCCGTGGTGGTCTGTATCCGGAGACCAGTGCGATCACCGTGCAGGGCGCTCAAATTCTGCCGAAGCTGCAGGCTCAGGCTGAGGCCGCTGTGCGCTTGCTGGGCTTTACGCCGACGGCCAATGCGCTGAATGCACCGCAATTGACGGTGACCCTGGCCGAGCTGAAATATCAGTCGCCCAAAGAGGGCTTGTATGTGACTGAGGCAACGATTGGCGCGACGTTCCGTTCGGATGTGCAGAATGCCAACCGCCGTTACAGCGGTCGCTACGGTGCATCGCTGGACCAGCGTTTTGGCATGGCGCCGAATCAGGAAACCAATACCAAGCTGGTCAGTGATGTGTTGAGTGATGCGTTGACTCGCTTGTTCAAGGACCCGACGATTGGTCAGGTGCTTGCCGAGTAACGGTTTGCGGCTTGTTTAAAGAACCCGGTGTCAGTGATGGCGCCGGGTTTTTTTGTGCCCGCAGATTCATTGTGGAAGCGAACCTGCTCGCGATTCACCTGTAGGAGCGAGGCTTGCCCGCGAAGGCGGCCTGACAGCCGACCAATCCGTTGCAGATGCACACCGTTCAACTGTGGGAGCGGGCCTGTGGCGAGGGGGCTTGCCCCCGTTTGAGTGCGTAGCACTCACAAGATCTTTGGTACATCAGAGATTTTGGGGCTGCTTCGCAGCCCAACGGGGGCAAGCCCCCTCGCCACAGGTCGCTCCTACAGGGGGATCACCTGTGTGGCGCGGACTTCGGCACGACGCTCAAGCCGCCTCCGAATAAAAATCCAGAACACTCACCCCCGTCAGCAAATCCGTCTCCGGCAAGTCCGCATGTTGGTGCCCGCCCAACGCGCAATACACCAGCCAGTGGCGGTCCTGAACGTTGAAGGCGAGGCTGCCGACGAGTGTTTGTTGTTCGTCGCTTTGGGCAATGAGGTAAAGGCGATCCTGGTTTTCGGCGTGGAGCATGACGGGGTCCGTGTCGGTTTCGAGGGGCGACAGACTGGCGGATTCAGATGACGGCACCGTGACACAGGACAGTCATTGGCTAAATGGTTTCGTTATTTGTCGGAAAGCCGGGGCAGGTCGGAACGCTTTCGGTAGAATCCGCCCCGCGGTCGTCAGTTGGGCGTCTGCCACACTGGTTCTGCCTGAGGTTCGTGATGTCGCTGCATTTGATTTCGCTCTTTACTGCTCATCCCGCCAAATTGATCAATCTGCTGGCGTTGCTGTTTGCGTTCCCGGGTGGCTGGTTGCTGCACGCGACCCGTCGTCGCGAACAGCGCGCCATGGCCAGTATCGAGGCGCAGCGCCAGAGTCGTCCCAACGAAGAGCCAACGCTGGATTGGGCGACCCTGCGCATGAACCGGTTTTTCTACCGCTTCGGTTTTGCCTGCCTGGGGATGGCGTTGCTGGTGTCGTGGATCAGCACGCGGGTCTAAACGCGACCTGGCCCTTGTGGCGAGGGGGGCTTGTCGGAACGCCGCATCGCCCCGTTCGGCTGCGCAGCAGCCGTAGAACCGATGGCCGCGGTATGTCTGAAAGAACAGCGATTGCAGATTATGGGGCTGCTTCGCAGCCCAACGGGGGCAAGCCCCCTCGCCACAAAGGCGCCGTTGTCATAGCCAGTCATTGCCTTTACAGCGGCACCCCGGCCTTGACCCGATACTGATTGCGCACCGGCGTCGCATATTGCAGCACCAGGAACGGGCGATGTTCTTCAGGGCAGGCCTCCAGCCGGCGTTGCCATTCTTCCTGGGCCTTGGCCAGTTCATCGGCCGCAAACACCTCGGTCGCTTTCGGCACCTGCAATTGCGGGTCGGCGTCTTTCCACTGCGCATACGCCAGGTAGTGCACCGGGAACAACCGGTAACCGCCGAGGATCTGCCGGTCCATCTCAATTGCCAATTGCTTGGTGTCGTCGAACAGTTCGGTGATCGGTGCGGCAAAGTTCACGTGAACCCGGCCCTTATAGCCGGTGATGCCCTTGGCGATGCTCACGTCATCCTCGCCCGGTGCCTTGGTGTAGCTGCCGGTGGTGGCGCGGATGTACAGCTCGCGGGCCTTGGCCTGGTCGCACGGGTCGTATTCGTAGCTGATCGACACCGGAGTGAGGTTCAGCGAGCGGATGACTTCGCCGAACGGCTCGTCCTTGCGGCTCATGTGGAACATCTTGAGGATCGCCGACTCGGTGCGGTCATCGCCATCCTTGGCCCGGCCTTCGGCCTGGGCGATCCAGATCGAGGCGCAATCGTTGCGGATCGAGTGGTTGATGTACGCTGACAGCAACTGGTACGCCGCCATTTTCTCGCGGCGACCGGTGATCGAACGGTGCACGATGAAGCTCTTGTTCAGGCGCATCAAATCGCTGACAAAAGGCTTTTGCAGCAGGTTGTCGCCAATGGCGATGCGCGGGGTCGGCAGGCCGGCGTGGTACACGGCGTAGTTGACGAAGGCCGGGTCCATCACGATGTCGCGGTGGTTGGCGATGAACAGATAAGCGCTGCCGGACTTGAACTGCTCGACGCCGGTGTACGTCACCCCGTCGGTGGCCCGCTCGATGGTGTGGTCGACGTAAAACTCGACTTTGTCCTGCAACGTGGCCACCGACGTGACGCCGGCGAACTCACGGCGCAGCCGATGCGCTATAAGAGGTTTGAGCATCCAGCCTAAAGCCCCGGCATAACGCGGGAAGCGGAAGTGGGTGAGGATATCTAGAAACGCCTTGTCGCCGAGCAGTCGTGCCAGCACTGCTGGGACTTCGCTGTCGTCGTAAGGTCGGATGGCATCGAATTCGCCCATCATGCTCTCTTGTTGGAAACGGCTAGGGTAAGTAAAGGTTTGGATCGAAAACCAACGGGGCACGGTCTGAAAAGGTAGTCAGACGAAAATAGCCCTGCAAATAGACCGGCGATTATACGCACAAGTCACCTGGGAGACCGCGATGCTGGAAACCGACCGCTATACATGTCCGTATTGTGGGGAAGAGTCCGAGGCGCTTCTGGATCTGTCCGGGGGGGATCAGATCTATATCGAAGACTGTCCGGTCTGTTGTCGGCCGATCAAGTTTCATCTCGAAACCGATGGTTTGGAATGGATGCTCGAGGTTTACAGCGAAAACGAGTGAGGGGCGCGAATGCAGCGAATCTACGAGCCGGAAAACCTGATGGAAGGCGAATTGCTGCAAGGCATGCTCGCCAGTGAGGGCATCGAGGCGCACCTGGTTGGGCGTGATTTGGTCGGCGGCACCGGGGAGCTGCCGATGTTCGGCCTGCTGGGTTTATCGGTCGATAACGATCAGGCCGAATACGCCCGGGAGTTGATCACCGCGTACAATGCCGCGCTGCCGCTGTCTGGCGATGAACCGGACAGTTTTCCCGGCACGCTGGTCTGTTAGGCTGACGTTCGTTTGATCAAGAGTCGTATTGCCCCATGTGTGGACGTTATGCCCTGTTTCGCTGGAACCCCGCCTTTGCGGCCCTGCCCGGATTCCCTGTCGATCAGCAGGCCCAGTGGAATATCTCCCCCAACGATTCGGTGTTGATGCTGCGTGCAGGCGCAGACGGCCAGCGTGAGTTGGCCCGCGCCCGCTGGGGGCTGACGCCGCCGTGGCTGACCGATCTGTCCCGCACCCCGGCCCACGCTCGCGCCGAAACTGTTGCCGAGCAGCCGATGTTTCGCGAAGCCTTGCGCCTGCGCCGTTGCCTGCTGCCGGCCAATGGTTTCTATGAATGGCGCGGCACCACACGCAAACGTCCGTACTGGCTGACCCCGGGGGAGGGCTCGGCGCTGTTCTTCGCGGCGATCTGGGAGGCGTATCCGGTGCAGGAGCAGGTGTGGCTGAGCACGGCGGTGATCACCCAGCCGGCCTCGAGTCAGCGTCGGCCGTTGATTCTCGATGCGGCGGGGCAGGAAGCCTGGCTCAACCCGGAAACGCCGTTGCATGCCTTGCAGGCGTTGCTGGCCAGTGAGCCCGCGGCGTTGCGTGAGCGGGTGCTGGCGAACATGGTGAATGATCCGAAGCTTAATGGGCCGGAGTGTTTGACTCCCGGTTGATGAGTTGTCTGTGCTGACGCCTTCGCGAGCAAGCCCGCTCCCACAGGGGATTTTCTGTGAACACATTATTTGTGAACACTGAAGATCAAATAATGTGGGAGCGGGCTTGCTCGCGAAGGGGGCCTTTGCTCAAACGGAGTGCTGGATGTGAGGCACTATGTGAAATTTTTCTTACGAGTTTGAAGGGGCTTTTCTGAAAGTGCGTGCTGCACGTCTGTTGTATCTGGCGCCGATGCAATTCACCGCCTAGGATACGCGGCATGTTTCCAGGGAGCTTCTTGATGAATAAGACATTGGTTTTGTGTGCACTGAGCGCAGGTCTGCTGCTCGCCGGTTGTCAGTCGGTCAACACCACTAGCGGTGGCGCCGTGGGCGTTGAGCGCAAGCAATACATGTTCAGCATGTTGTCGACCGCCGAGGTCAACCAGATGTACGCCCAGTCTTATCAAAAGACCGTCGGTGAGGCGAGCAGCAAAGGGGTGCTGGACAAAACCAGTAATGATGCGAAGCGCGTTCAGGCGATCTCCAAGCGGCTGATTGCCCAGGCGCCGGTGTTCCGTCCGGATTCGGCCCAGTGGCAATGGGAAGTGAATCTGATCAAGAGCGACGATCTGAATGCCTCCTGCGGGCCTGGCGGCAAGATCATTTTCTACTCCGGGCTGATCGACACCCTGCAACTCACCGACGACGAAATCGCCGCCATTATCGGCCATGAAATCGCTCACGCCTTGCGCGAGCACGGTCGCGAAGCGATGTCCAAGGCTTACGGTATCGAAATGGCCAAGCAGGGTGCTGGTGCGTTGTTCGGTCTGGGCGAGGGCAGCCTGGCCCTGGCGGACACCGTAGCCCAATACGGCATGACCTTGCCCAACAGTCGCGGCAATGAAAACGAAGCAGACTTGATCGGCCTCGAATTGGCGGCCCGCGCCGGGTACAACCCGAACGCGGCGATCACCCTGTGGAACAAGATGAGCAAAGCCTCGAATGGCGCGCCGCCAGAATTCTTGAGCACTCACCCGGCGTCGGCCAGTCGGATTGCTGCCTTGCAGGCGGCGATTCCGAAGGTGATGCCGTTGTATGAGAAAGCACCGAAACCCTGATAGTCATTGGGTGAGGCTTGTGGCGAGGGGGCTTGCCCCCGTTGGGCTGCGGAGCGGCCCTTCTTGAGCTCCTCACCACAATGCTTCAGTTACGCAGCAGTCTGTTTTGCGACTGCTGCGCAGTCGAACGGGGGCAAGCCCCCTCACCACAATCTGTTTCTCACCAGATCCAGGGTCAAACCCACCCACTGCTCTCCATCGCCGTGTACACCGCAACTATTGCCAAAACCAGGAACGCCGACGCCGCCAGGCGACGGATCAGGGTCAAGGGCAGTTTGTCCGCCGCAAAGTTACCTGCCAGTACCACCGGCACGTTGGCAATCAACATCCCGGCGGTGGTGCCGATGATCACCAGCCACAGATCCGGGTATTGCGCGGCGAGCATCACGGTCGCGACCTGGGTCTTGTCGCCCATCTCCGCGAGGAAAAACGCAATCAGCGTGGTCAGGAACGGCCCGAATTTGCGGGCGGTGCTGGCTTCGTCTTCGTCCATCTTGTCCGGCACCAGAGTCCACAGCGCGGTGGCGGCGAAGCTCGCGGCGAGGATCCAGTGCAACGTCGCATCCGAGAAGAAACTGCCAAACCAGGCGCCTACCGCACCGGCTGCCGCATGGTTAGCCAGGGTCGCGGCGACGATGCCGGCGATGATTGGCCAGGGTTTGCGAAAGCGGGCGGCGAGAATGAGCGCGAGCAGTTGCGTCTTGTCGCCGATTTCGGCCAAGGCAACGATTGCGGTGGGAACGAGTAGAGAGTCCAGCATCAGGGTTTTCCTAAGGGGCGGGTCGACACGGCTATGACACGTACAGCCTTCCCGCCCCGGGTAAGGTGTTCGTGTCATAGGTCTTGTCAAACCCTGCGATCCGTCTGGTGCGGACGCTTGGGTCGCATACGCCATGGCCTGAGGACCAAGTATGTTGACGTATGCCGGACGAGCATGGCGCTCGTGGGAGACTACTCCCCTAGGACGGAGCGGATTCTGCCTAGGCAAATCCGATTGGGCAAGCCCCAATGTCGGTAGTCAAGTTGCAGAACCTGTGGGAGCGTGGCTTGCCCGCGAAGAACGATGACGCGTAATGCCTGAAAAACTGCGGTGCATTCTTCGCGGGCAAGCCACGCTCCCACAGGATCTTCGTCGCTCTAGGGCAAGTCCTGTTTTGCAAAAGTGTTTTCAGCCGCGTTTGGCCCGGTAGATTCGGAAACCCTGTCCTTCAGCCTTGATCGCACACACGCCCAGATGCTCTTCGATCAGCGGTTGATACTTCAGGAAACTGTTCGCTACCAAGCGCAGTTCGCCGCCGTTTTTCAGATGTTTAGCTGCTTTTCGCAGCAAGTTCTCGGTGGCGAAGTAGTCGGTGTGTACGCCGACATGAAACGGTGGATTGCTCAGAATCGCGCTCAAACCCATGGGCGCGGCATCAATGCCGTCACCGGTCATCACTTGCGCGTCCAAACCGTTGGCGGCCAGGGTCAGGCGACTGCTGGCGGCGGCAAACGCGTCCACATCGAGCAAGGTGACCTGGTTGTGTGGATAACGTCGCTTGACCGCCGCCCCCAACACACCCGCGCCGCAACCGAAGTCCAGCAAGTGGCCGCTGGGCAGTTTGTCCAGATGTTCCAGCAGCAGGGCACTGCCGCGATCCAGTCGACCGTGGCTGAACACGCCCGGCAGGCTGATGACTTTCAATGGACCTTCGGCCAACGGCAGTTCATAGGTCTGTGCCAGGCTTTCCAGTGATTTGGCTTCTGGCGCATTGGCCACGGTGACCTGCCAGAGCTGGCAATGCCGTGCGCTGTCGAGCTTGCGGGGTTTGCCGAAGGGGTTCAGCTGCTTGGCCGCGCCTTCGATGCCACTGCGTTTTTCGCCTACCAGGTACAACTCCCGACCGGCCAAACGAGAGGCGAGGGCGTTGAGGATGTAATCGGTCAGGTCCTTGGACTTGGGCAGAAACACCACGGCGCTGTCGAACTCGCGCTCGGGCGCATTCACGCCAAAATGGCTGCGCTCGGTGAAACGGGCGTCCAGCGCCGCTTGATCGCCAGCATGCCAGCACCAGCCGTGGGCATCGGGCAAGCGGCCCAGCAAATCGTCGGCGGGCAAACCGGCCAGCAGCACCGAACCCTGGAATAACTCGGCCTGACGAAGCAGTACTTCACTGCGCGGATCCATACTCTGCTCCTTGAAAAAAAGTGCCGCAGTTTATCAACTGACGACCCGCAGCGCTTTACCGCTGAAGTAGCCCTGAGCGTTTTCGGTCAACTGGCCAACGATTCGCTGCCGCGCTTCGCGACTGCCCCAGGCGTTATGCGGGGTGACGATCAGCCGTGGAATGTCATGGGCCAACAGTGGATTGCCAGCGGTGGGTGGTTCGACGCTCAACACGTCGGTGGCCGCGCCGCCCAGGTGACCGTTGCGCAGGGCGTCGGCCAATGCTTGCTCGTCAATCAAACCTCCGCGCGCGGTGTTGACCACGAAGGCGCCGGGCTTCATCGACGCCAGTTCGCGGGCACCGATGAAGTGCCGAGTGTGTTCGTTGAGCGGGCAGTGCAGGGTCAGCGCGTCGATTTGCGGCAGCAGCTCATCCAGTGGCAAGCGACCCGGTCGGGCAGGGCGCCCCGGAATCTGCCCCAGCAACACGCGCATGCCAAACGCCTCGGCCAGCCGCGCCACGGCACTGCCCAGTTCACCATGGCCGAGCAGGCCGAGGGTTTTGCCTTCCAGTTCGACGATCGGGTAATCCAGCAGGCAGAACTGTTTCGCCTGCTGCCAGCGACCTTCGGCGACAGCTTTCTGATAGTCGGCCAGGCGCGTCGCCAGATTCAGCAACAACATAATCGTGTGCTGAGCCACCGACGGCGTGCCGTAACCCTGGCAGTTGCAAACGGTGATTCCCTGAGCGCGGGCGGCGGCAAGGTCGACGTTGTTGGTGCCGGTGGCGGTGATCAGAATCAGCTTCAGATCGGGGCTGGCCGCCATGGCCGCCGCATCGATCAGGATTTTGTTGCTGATAGCGACGGTGGCGCCTTTGAGGCGTTCGATCACCTGACCAGGCGTGGTCTGCGCGAACAACTCCAACTCGCTGAAGCACTCGCGCAGCGGGCAGAGGTCGAGATCGCCGAGGTCCAGGGATGGATGGTCGAGGAAAACGGCGCGGCGAGAGTTCGTCATCAACTGTACCTTTTGTGCATTGAACTGAAGGCGTAATCTGCCGAGCCTACCAGATGAAACAAACCGTTATGTATTGCCAGGTCTGGCACAAAACCTGTGGCGAGGGAGCTTGCTCCCGCTGGGCTGCGCAGCGGCCCCAACTCAGGCGACCGTGTATTGTCAGACACACCGTGTCATCCGGTTTACGACTGCTTCGCAGCCGAGCGGGAGCAAGCTTCCCTCGCCACAGAGGTGAAGTCGGCCTCAGAGTTTTTTATTGATCAGCCTGCCCAAAAGGAGCCCCCATGTACTGGACAGAGTTCTTGACCGTTGCCCTGATTCACCTGCTGGCCGTTGCCAGCCCCGGCCCGGACTTCGCCGTGGTGGTGCGTGAGAGCGTGACCCACGGTCGCCGTGCCGGGACCTGGACGGCGCTGGGCGTCGGTTCGGCGATTTTCCTGCACGTTGGTTATTCGCTGTTGGGTATCGGGCTGGTCGTGTCTCAGTCGATCGTGCTGTTCAACGCCTTGAAATGGGCCGCTGCCGCGTACCTGCTGTACATCGGCTTCAAGGCCCTGCGCGCGCAACCGGCCCCACCTGCGGCTGACGACCTGCATAAGGAGGTCGGCGAGCGCACCGTGCGGGGCGCCTTTACTTCGGGCTTCGTGACCAATGGCTTGAACCCGAAAGCCACGCTGTTTTTCCTGTCGCTGTTCACTGTGGTAATCAACCCGCACACGCCGCTGGCGGTACAGGCCGGCTACGGGATTTACCTGGCAGCGGCGACGGCTGTCTGGTTCTGCCTGGTAGCGATGCTGTTCAGTCAGCAGCGCGTGCGCGCCGGTTTCGCCCGTATGGGCCACTGGTTCGACCGGACCATGGGCGCAGTGCTGATCGCCATCGGCGTGAAACTCGCGTTCACCGAGATGCATTGATTGCTCGAAATAGGCCTGCGCCTGGTTCGGCTGCACGTGATGGATAACGAATTCCTGCAAATGCTGGCGTAAAGCTAGCATTTGTACGGCTGTGCAAATCATCCCTTTGGCTGATTTGACTGGCGTTCAAGGGCTCTAGAGTGCTTAGCTTTAAAAGCCAAGACCGTGCAGTCAGAAAAGGGACTCTTATGTTGCAGACTCGCGTTATCCCCCCAGCCGAGGGCGCTTACCAGTATCCGCTGTTGATTAAACGGCTGTTGATGTCCGGCGCTCGCTACGAAAAAACTCGCGAGATCATTTACCGCGATCAATTGCGCTACAGCTATCCGACCCTGATCGAGCGGGTCGCGCGGCTGGCCAACGTGCTGACGGCGGCCGGCGTGAAGGCCGGGGATACTGTGGCGGTGATGGACTGGGACAGCCATCGCTACCTGGAATGCATGTTCGCGATCCCGATGATCGGGGCGGTGATCCACACCATCAACGTGCGCCTGTCGCCGGAACAGATTCTCTACACCATGAACCACGCCGAGGACCGCTTCGTGCTGGTCAATAGCGAGTTCGTCGGGTTGTACAAGGCGATTGCCGGGAACCTGAGCACGGTGGAGAAAACCCTGCTGCTGACCGATCTGCCGGAAAAAACCGCCGATCTGCCGAACCTTGTCGGCGAGTACGAGCAGCTGCTGGCCGCCGCGAGCCCGCAGTACGACTTTGAAGATTTCGACGAAAACTCCGTCGCCACCACGTTCTACACCACGGGCACCACCGGTAACCCCAAAGGCGTGTATTTCACCCACCGGCAACTGGTGCTGCACACCATGGGTGTGTCGACCATCATGGGCTCCATCGACAGCGTGCGCCTGCTGGGCACCAACGACGTTTACATGCCGATCACCCCGATGTTCCATGTGCACGCTTGGGGTTTGCCGTATGTAGCGACCATGCTCGGGCTCAAGCAGGTCTATCCTGGCCGTTACGACCCCGAATATCTGGTGGAGCTGTGGCGCAAGGAGAAGGTGAGTTTTTCCCACTGCGTGCCGACCATTCTGCAAATGCTCCTCAATGCCAAGGCGGCACAAAATACCGATTTTGGTGGCTGGAAAATCGTCATCGGCGGCAGTGCGCTCAACCGTGCACTGTACGAAGCGGCCAAAGCCAAGGGCATTCAGTTGACCGCCGCTTACGGCATGTCGGAAACCGGGCCATTGGTATCGTGCGCTCACCTCAACGATGAGCTGATGGCTGGCACCGAAGATGAACGCACCACCTACCGGATCAAGGCTGGTGTGCCAGGGCCATTGGTCGAGGCCGCGATCGTCGACACCGACGGCAACTTCCTGCCTGCCGATGGCGAGACCCAGGGCGAACTGGTGCTGCGTGCGCCGTGGCTCACCGAGGGTTATTTCAACGAGCCGCAGAAGGGCGCCGAGCTCTGGGCCGGGGGCTGGCTGCACACCGGCGACGTGGCGACGCTGGACAGCATGGGCGTGATCGATATTCGCGACCGGATCAAGGACGTGATCAAGACCGGCGGCGAGTGGATCTCCTCTCTGGACCTGGAAGACCTGATCAGCCGCCACCCTGCGGTACGCGAAGTAGCAGTGGTGGGCATCGCCGATCCACAGTGGGGCGAGCGGCCGTTTGCGCTGCTGGTAGTCAGGGAAGGGCATGAGATCGGGGCCAGGGAACTCAAGGAGCACCTCAAGCCGTTCGTTGAGCAGGGGCACCTGAGCAAGTGGGCCATCCCGAGCCAGATAGCCGTTGTTACTGAAATTCCCAAGACCAGCGTCGGCAAGCTCGACAAGAAGCGTATCCGCGTCGACATCACCGAATGGCAGGCCAACAACAGCACCTTCCTCTCGACGCTTTAAGCGTCATCTGGCGTGCCCGAAAGGGTACGCCAGCCCCACCAAGCAAGCGCTTGGCTTGTGAAATCCGAATTTTCAGCCATCCTTGCCGTGCCGACATGTGTCGGACTGGCGAAAGGACTGTTCCAGAGTGGCCGGCAGCTGCAAATCACACTTTAGAGGGATCAAGCACTACTACCTGCTGGCTATAGTCCGCTCAAGGATTTTTAAGAACGGAGCGCACGCACAAAACGGGGCGATGCAACTTTGGAGTGATTTCGGACCGCTTGGCTTCCGGTCACCCACAACGTTTTTAAAAGTACTCAGCCATAACAATAATGCACATGGAGTAGCGTCGATGACATCAGTAAACCAATTCTGGCGCCGGGCGAAACTGCCCCTGGCGGTCAGTCTCGCCTCTTCGCTCGCCGGGCCTGCATTCGGCGTCAGTTTCAACGTCGGTGAAATCGAAGGTCAATTCGACTCATCCCTGTCGATCGGAGCCAGTTGGTCTACTCAGAGTCCCAACAAGAACCTCATCGGCGTCAATAACGGGGGGCACGGCCTGTCCCAGACGTCCGATGACGGTCATGCCAACTTCAAGAGCGGTGAAACCTTTTCGAAGATCTTCAAGGGCATCCATGACCTTGAATTGAAATACGGCGACACTGGTGTCTTCGTCCGGGGTAAATACTGGTACGACTTCGAACTCAAGGATGAAAGCCGCGAGTTCAAGGACATCAGCGACAGCAACCGCAAGGAAGGCGCCAAGTCCTCCGGCGGCCAGATCCTCGACGCCTTCGTCTACCACAACTACGCCATTGCCGATCAGCCGGGTTCCGTGCGGCTGGGCAAGCAGGTCGTGAGCTGGGGTGAAAGTACCTTCATCGGTGGCGGTATCAACTCGATCAACCCGATCGACGTGTCCGCGTTCCGTCGTCCCGGTGCCGAGGTCAAGGAAGGTCTGATCCCGGTCAACATGTTCTATGTGTCCCAGAGTCTGACCGACAATCTGTCGGCCGAAGCGTTCTATCAGCTGGAATGGGATCAGACGGTCGTCGATAACTGCGGCACCTTTTTCTCCCAGCCCGACATCATTGCCGATGGTTGCGACAACAACCTGCGTGTGCTGAACAAACGTTCGACCATTCCGGCCGTAGCACTGGGCCCATTGGCTGCTGCGGGCGTCGACGTCAACGAAGAAGGTGTGCTGGTGCGTCGTGGCCCTGACCGCGATGCGCGGGACAGCGGCCAGTGGGGCGCGTCCTTGAAGTACATGTTCGAACCGCTCGATACCGAGTTCGGCGCGTACTTCATGAACTACCACAGCCGTGCGCCGATCTTCAGTGCCACCGGTGCTCCGCAATCGGTCTACAACGGCGTGGCGGCATTGCCGGCCGCCTTCAGGGCGTTGGGGCCATTGGTCGTTGCGGGTAACTCGGAATACTTTGTCGAGTACCCGGAAGACATCCGCCTATACGGTCTGAGTTTCTCCACCACCCTGCCTACCGGTACGGCGTGGAGCGGTGAGCTCAGCTACCGTCCGAACGCGCCGGTGCAACTCAACTCCACCGATATCCTGTTCGCCGGCGTGCGCCCATTGGGCGGTACCCTGGCCAACGCTTCGCTGCTCCCAGGCGTGCCGGGTCAGGACTTGCACGGCTATCGCCGCAAGGAAATCACCCAGTTCCAGACCACTCTGACGCACTTCTTCGATCAGGTCATGGGCGCCAGCCGTCTGACCCTAGTGGGCGAAGTGGGTGTGACCCACGTCGGCGGCCTGGAAAGCAGTTCCGAGATCCGTTACGGCCGTGACCCGGTCTACGGGCCTGGTGAGTTGCCGTCCACCGCAGGCCTCAACACCTGCTCGGCGATCCTCAACACCAGCACCATCAACGGTGCCGGCGCAGGTGCTGCTACCAACAACCGCAGCCGTAATTGCGATGACGAGGGCTTTACCACGTCGATGTCGTGGGGTTATCGCGGTCGGGCCATCTGGGAATACAACGACGTATTCGCCGGTGTGAACCTCAAGCCGAACGTGGCCTGGTCCCACGACGTGAGCGGTTACTCGCCCGGCCCTGGCGGCAACTTCGAGGAAGGTCGTAAAGCGGTGAGCCTGGGTGTCGATGCCGAATACCAGAACACCTACACCGCGAGCCTGGCCTACACCAACTTCTTCGACGGCAAGTACACCACCGTGGATGATCGCGACTTCGTTGCGCTCAGCTTCGGCGTGAACTTCTAAGCACTGTATTTTCAGGACGAACACATTTATGAAAATAACAAAGAGTCTGTTCCACGTTGGCGTTCTGGGGCTGTCGCTGCTGGCAACCGGTGTCATGGCGGCGGTCCCTGCGGCCGAAGCGGACAAGCTGGGCAAGAGCCTGACCCCGATGGGCGCCGAGATGGCGGGCAACGCCGACGGTTCGATCCCGGCCTGGAAACCCATGCCGAAAAACGCCGGTAGCGTGGACAGCAAGGGTTTTCTGTCTGATCCGTTCCCGAGTGAAAAACCGCAGTTCACCATCACCGCGCAGAACGTCGACCAGTACAAGGACAAGCTCGCGCCGGGCCAGTACGCGATGTTCAAGCGCTACCCGGAAACCTTCAAGATGCCGGTCTACCCGTCCCATCGCGGCGCCACCGTGCCGGATGAAGTGTTCGCCTCCATCAAGAAGAACGCCACCAACACTAACCTGGTGTCCGGCGGCAACGGTCTGGAAAACTTCGAAACCGCGATCCCGTTCCCGATTCCGAAAAGTGGCGTTGAAGTCATCTGGAACCATATCACCCGTTATCGCGGCGGCAGTGTGACCCGTCTGATAACCCAGGCCACACCGCAGCCGAACGGCTCGTTCAGCCTGGTGTACTTCGAGGACCAGTTCGTGTTCCGCGACAGGATGAAGGATTTCGACCCAAAAAATCCGGGCAACATCCTGTTCTACTTCAAGCAGAAAGTGACCGCGCCGGCTCGTCTGGCCGGTGGCGTGCTGCTGGTGCACGAAACCCTCGACCAGGTTAAAGAACCGCGTTCGGCGTGGGTCTACAACGCCGGGCAGCGCCGTGTGCGTCGGGCGCCGCAAGTGTCCTATGACGGGCCGGGTACTGCTGCCGATGGCCTGCGTACCTCCGACAACCTGGACATGTACAACGGTGCGCCGGATCGCTACGACTGGAAGCTCGAAGGCAAGAAAGAGATGTACATCGCCTCCGACAGCTACAAGCTCGATTCGCCACAACTGAAGTACGCCGACATCATCAAGGCCGGTCACATCAACCAGGACTTGACTCGCTATGAACTGCGTCGGGTCTGGCATGTAGTCGCTACCCTGAAGGAAGGTCAGCGTCATATCTACGCCAAACGAGACTTCTACATCGACGAAGACACCTGGCAGGCGGCTGTGGTCGACCACTACGACGGTCGCGGGCAACTGTGGCGCGTCGCCGAGGCTCACTCCCAGAACTACTACGACAAGCAAGTGCCGTGGTACACCCTCGAAACCCTGTACGACCTGCAATCGGGCCGCTACCTGGCCCTGGGCATGAAGAACGAAGAGAAGTCGGCATATAACTTCGGCTTCACCGCGAGCACCGCAGACTTCACTCCGGCCGCTTTGCGTCAGGAAGGCGTTCGCTAATACGTTGTAAACCGAGGCCGCATCCTCGAAAAAACGCCCCGACTGGTTCGGGGCGTTTTTTTTGGAATTTTGTATCGGGGCGCACTTGTTAACGCGGGGAAGGGGCTCGCAAAACATCGGTGCCTGTGATGGCCTCTTCGCGAGCAAGCCCGCTCCCACATTTGATCTTCGGTGAACATAAAATCTGTGAGCAATGGAGATCCCGTGTGGGAGCGGGCTTGCTCGCGAAGGGGGCGACACGGCCTGTCGAAAAGCTTGGCAACTTTTGTTCGTAGTCTTTTTGTAGCCATTTGTAGCATAACCTTCAATAGCTCTTCGTTTACCGCTAGGCTGCGGACATCTGCAATGCCGCCATCAGCCTTTCAAACAAGAGCCGGCCATGACTGATCTGTCCCCACTTCCGGGCCTTGCAAGCGTTGCCGTCGCCACACTGGGCGGGCGCTTTTTCCGGCCCCCGCTGCCCGATGGCCATGTGCTGCGGCCGCGCCTGTGCGAGCGCCTGAGTGCTGGCCTTGGTGGCCGGCTGTTGCTGGTCAGTGCACCGGCGGGGTTCGGCAAAAGCTCATTGGCGGTGGAGTTTTGTCAGGGGTTGCCGGGTCACTGGCAAAGCCTGTGGCTGGGGTTAAGTCCGCGGGACAGCGATCCCGGCCGTTTTCTTGAGCGCCTGCTCGAAGGCCTTCAGGAGTATTTTCCGCAACTGGGCAGTCAAGCGCTGGGGCTGCTGAAAATGCGCCAGCGTCATCAGCCGTTCGCTTTCGAAGAATGGCTGGACGGTTTGCTCGATGAACTGGCCGTGCACCTTTCACCCGGTACACCGCTGCTGTTGGTACTTGACGACTATCATCTGGCCCAGGGCCCGGTGCTTGATCGCTGCCTGCAATTTTTCCTCAATCATTTACCCGATGGCCTGCTGGTCATGGTCACCAGCCGGCAGCGTCCGGACTGGCATCTGGCGCGTTTACGGCTGTCGCGACAACTGCTTGAACTGCATGAGCAGGATCTTCGGTTGACCCACGATGAAGCCTTGACCCTGCTTGATCGGCACAGCATTTCATTGCGTGGCGAGGCACTGGAGAGCTTGATCCAGCGCAGCGAAGGCTGGGTGGCGGGGCTGCGCTTCTGGCTACTGGCGGCCTCCGAGGCGGGCAGCGAGGGGGCATTGCCCCAATCGCTGAACGGTGGGGAAGGGCTGATTCGCGATTACCTGCTCGAAGAAGTCATCGATTGCCTGCCCGTTGAGGTGCAGTCATTCCTGTACGACACCGCGCCTCAGGAGCGTTTTTGCAGCGAGTTATGCGACGCCGTGCGCGAAGCCCATGACAGCGCCGAGATCCTGCGTTTCCTGCTGGCGCATCAGGTGTTTCTGGTGCCGCTGGACGAACACGGTCACTGGTATCGCTATCACCACCTGTTTTCCGACCTGCTGCGCAGCCGGCCCACCGCTCAGGCGATGGTGCCGACGGCCAGCCTGCATTTGCGCGCCTGCCGTTGGTTCAACGCTCAAGGGTTACTCGATGAGGCGGTGGAGCAGGCGTTGCGCGCCGGGCATCTGGATGTCGCGGCGAATCTGGTACAGAACCTCTCGGAAGAACAGCTGCTGGCCGAGCAGAACGTCGGCATGCTGTTGCGCTGGAAAATGGACTTGCCCGACAGCCTGCTGATCAGCACGCCACGGCTGATCGTGCTCTACAGCTGGGCGTTGGGGCTGGCCTGTCAGCTGGACGCCGCCGAGGAGCTGGCCAGTCACCTGAGCCGCTTCCTGCCGGCCCCGTCGGCCACCGCGCAAAAGTCCATGCTGGCGCAATGGCTGGCCCTGAGCGGCATCATCGCCCGAGGGCGAGGCAATCGCGAGCTGACGCTGCGCTACTGCACCGAAGCGCTGGAAAGCCTGCCGGCCAAGCGTTATGGGCAGCGCCTGATGTGCCTCTCGACCTTGTCCAACCTGGCCATTGCCGACAGCGATCTCTGGCGTGCACGAGGATTGAATCGTGAGTCCCTTGAGCTGGCACAACGGGTCGGTAACCCGCTGTTCGAGGCGCTGGCCCATTATGACCGCGCCCGCGTGCTACAAGCGCGCGGGGAGATTCTTCGTTCACTGGATGAAGTTCGTCAGGGGTTGCAACGTCTGCAAGGCTTATCCCCGCAACGGCTTTATGCGGTGCGTGCCCGTTTGACCTTGTACGAGGGTTTTTTGCTGGCGCTGCGCTTGCAACCCCTGGCCGCGCGGGCGCGTTTGCTGGCGGGTTTGGGGGAAGCCCGAGCCTGTCGCGACATCAGCGTGCTGATCGGCCACTGTGTGATTGCCCGGCTGGAGGGCAGCAGCGGCGAATTCGCAAAAGCTTTCGCCGAACTCGCCGAGGCGGAGCGGCTGATGCACATCTGGGACGTCCCGCCGATTTACTATCTGGCGATGATTACCCTGGTCAAATGCGAGCTCTGGCTGGCCCAGGGCCGTACCGATCTGGCCGAAGCCTGGCTCGCGCGATTGGGCCAGACCTACAACGGCGAGCGCCCGGCGGCACCGCCGGAATTCCATCCGCAGTTGCCGCTGCACATTGAACTGCAACAGGCGGTGCTGGACGTGATGAAGGGCCAGCCCATGCTCGCTGAAGGGCGCTTGAATACGCTGCATGAGCACGGTCAGCGCAGCGGCCGGCAGATGCTCAGCGTGATGGCGCTGAGTCAGAAAATCATGCTGTTGCTGGCGGGCGGGCGCGAATCCGAGGCACGCAAGGCGCTGGCCCAGGCTTTGGAAGCGGCTGCCGGAGGCGTCCTGCAACCGTTCGACCAATTGCTGGCCGAGCACCCGGACTGGCTGCGCGGGCAACTTCAACTCTGTGCGCCAACGGCCGTTTCGCAGAGCCTTTCGGAAAAACTTCCGGCCCTGGTCTCCCGCCCGATGCTGGAGGCGTCGCCTGCTGCCGAACAACTCAGTACCCGTGAACTGGCCGTTCTGCGACTGATCGCCCAAGGGTGTTCGAATCAGGAAATCAGTGATCAGTTGTTCATTTCGCTGCACACGGTCAAGACCCATGCCAGTCATATCAACAGCAAGCTTGGGGTAGAGCGCAGGACCCAGGCGGTGGCAAGGGCAAAGGAGTTGGGGGTGTTGTCTTAGCTGAGGGACAACGGTATCTCTTAAAGCAAAACGCCCCGAACAAGTCGGGGCGTTTTTCATTGTATTGCCCTTGTCATGCCACCAGATCGTTGGCACTGAAGGTGTCGACGCCTACCAGCTGGATTTGGAAGTCTGCACCCAGCGTGCCGTTGACGTTGCCGTACAGCACATGGTCTTCGAAACGCAGTTGTCCTGCTCCTGTGAACGCATTCGAGTCAATGAAGGTGAAGGTGTTGAACGCAGTGGTGAGGATATTGGCGTCGAGTTTCGACAGGTCGATCTTGTCGCCCTGCAGGCTGCTGAAGTCGGTGATGACGTCACGGTTTGCCCCATCGCCCAGCTCGCTGAACAAATTGAAAACAAACCGGTCGGCACCAGAGCCCCCCGTGAGTGTGTCTGCGCCCAGACCTCCCACCAGTAGGTCATTGCCCACACCACCGTCGAGCAGGTCGTTGCCCGCGCCGCCATTGAGCAGGTTATTGCCGTCGTTGCCGTTGATAACGTTGTTCAGGGTGTTGCCGACACCGTTGAGGTTGTTGCTGCCGGTGAGGGTGAGGTTTTCCAGGTTGGCACCCAAGGTCCAGTTCACCGAAGAGCGCACGGTGTCGATTTCGCTCGCCAGGGTACTGGTCTCGGTGACCGCGTCCTTGAGGTTGTCGACGATATAGGTGTCGTTGCCGCTGCCGCCGATCATCAGGTCGGCGCCGGTTCCGCCATCCAGAACGTTGTTGCCACTGTTACCGGTCAAACGGTTGCCCAAGGCGTTGCCGGTACCGTCCAGATTATCGTCACCGGTGAGGGTCAGATTCTCGAGGTTGCTGCCTAGGGTGTAGCTGATCGACGACATGACCGTGTCGATTTCGGCCAGCGAGGTGCCGCGTTCGATCACCGTATCGCCGACATTGTCGACGAGGTAGGTGTCGTTACCGGCACCGCCGTCCAGAGTGTCGGCGCCGGCCTTGCCGTCGAGGATGTTGGCGGCGGCGTTGCCGGTGAGGCTGTTGTCGAGTTCGTTGCCCGTGAGGTTCAACGCGGCGACGCCGAGCAGCACGCCATCTTCGACGTTGGCCGACAGGGTGTAGCTCACCGCGGTGCGGATCAGGTCGCGGCCTTCGTCGGCCAATTCGGTGACATTAGCGGCATTATCGGTGATGACATAAGTGTCATCGCCACTGCCGCCGCTGAGGGTGTCGGCGCCCACGCCGCCATCCAGCCAGTCGTTGCCGCCCCCGCCTTGCAGGTCGTTGACGTCGGCGTTGCCGAGCAGGGTGTTGTTCAGGTCGTTGCCGACCACGGTGAAGGCACCCAGGCCGGTGAGGGTGACGTTTTCGACGTTTTGCAGGTTGCTTTGGCTGAGGTCGACGGTGCTGGTGGTCGGGGTCGAGGCGTAGGTGATGTTCAGCAGGTCGAGCCCCTGGTCGGCCTCTTCCTGCAGCAGCGCCAGTTCGCCGGCCTGGTTGAGGAGGTAAGTGTCATTACCGTTACCACCGATCAGGGTGTCGACGCCGGCGCCACCATTGAGGAGGTTGTTGCCCTCGTTTCCGGTCAGCACGTTGTCCAGGGCGTTTCCGACACCGTTGAGGTTATTGGTCCCGGTAAGGAAGAGGTTTTCCACGTTGGCACTCAGCGTCCAGCTCACCGAGGAACGCACGGTGTCGATTTCACTCGCCAGGGTATTGGTCTCGGTGACCACGTCCTTGAGGTTGTCGACGATATAGGTGTCGTTTCCGGAGCCGCCGATCATCAGGTCGGCGCCAAGGCCGCCGTCCAGGGTATCGGCGCCGGCCTTGCCGTCGAGGATGTTGGCGGCGGCGTTGCCGGTGAGGCTGTTGTCGAGTTCGTTGCCCGTGAGGTTCAACGCGGCGGCGCCGAGCAGCACGCCATCTTCGACGTTGGCCGAGAGGGTGTAGCTCACCGCGGTGCGGATCAGGTCGCGGCCTTCGTCGGTCAGTTCGGTGACTTTATCGAGCGCGTTGTCGATGACGTAGGTGTCGTCACCGGTGCCGCCGCTGAGGGTGTCTGCGCCAAGACCACCGTCCAGCAGATCATTGCCGGCCCCGCCTTGCAGGGTGTTGACGGAGGCGTTGCCGAGTAAGGTGTTGTTCAGGTCGTTGCCGACCACGGTGAAGGCGCCGAGGCCGGTGAGGGTGACGTTTTCGATGTTTTGCAGGCTGGTTTGACTGAGGTCGACGGTGCTGGTGGTCGGGGTCGAGGTGTAGCTGATGTTTAGCAGGTCGCGACCCTGGTCGGCCGTTTCCTGCAGCAGCACCAGTTCGCCGACCTGATCGAGGACGTAGGTGTCGTCGCCAGCGCCGCCGATCAGCGTGTCCAGCCCCGCGCCACCGCTGAGCACGTTATTGCCGCTGTTGCCGGTCAGTACGTTGCGCAGGGTGTTGCCGACGCCGTTGAGGTTATCGCTGCCAGTGAGGGTAAGGCTTTCCAGATTGGCGCCGAGGGTCCAGCTGACCGAGGAGCGCACGGTGTCGATTTCGCTCGCCAGGGTGCTGGTCTCGGTGACGGCGTCCTTGAGGTTGTCGACGATGTAGGTGTCGTTGCCGCTGCCGCCGATCATCAGGTCGGCACCGAGGCCGCCGTCGAGGATGTTGGCACCCGTGTTACCGGTCAAACGGTTGCCCAAGGCGTTGCCGGTGGCGTCCAGATTATCGCCGCCGGTGAGCGTCAGGTTCTCGAGGTTGCTGCCCAGGGTGTAGCTGGTCGACGACAGCACCGTGTCGATCTCGATCAGCGAGGTGCCGCGTTCGATCACCGTATCGCCGAGGTTGTCGACGATGTAGGTGTCGTTGCCGGCCCCGCCGTCCAGGGTATCGGCGCCGGCCTTGCCGTCGAGGATGTTGGCGGCGGCGTTGCCGGTGAGGCTGTTGTCGAGTTCGTTGCCCGTGAGGTTCAACGCGGCGGCACCCAGCAGCACGCCGTCTTCGACGTTGGCCGAGAGGGTGTAGCTCACCGCCGTGCGGATCAGGTCGCGGCCTTCGTCGGTCAGTTCGGTGACTTTATCGAGCGCGTTGTCGATGACGTAGGTGTCGTCACCGGTGCCGCCGCTGAGGGTGTCGGCGCCGGCGCCGCCATCCAGCGAGTCGTTGCCGGCCCCGCCTTGCAGGGTGTTGACGGAGGCGTTGCCGAGCAAGGTGTTGTTCAGGTCGTTGCCGACTACGGTGAAGGCACCGAGGCCGGTGAGGGTGACGTTTTCGACGTTTTGCAGGCTGGTTTGGCTGAGGTCGACGGTGCTGGTGGCCAGAGTCGAGGCGTAGGTGATGTTTAGCAGGTCGCGACCCTGATCGGCCGTTTCCTGCAGCAGTGCCAGTTCGCCGGCCTGGTCGAGGACGTAGGTGTCGTCGCCGGTGCCGCCGCTCAGCGTGTCCGACCCCGCGCCACCGTTGAGCACGTTATTGCCGCTGTTGCCGTTGATAACGTTGTTCAGGGTATTGCCGACACCGGTGAGGTTATCGCTGCCGGTGAGGGTCAGGTTTTCCAGGTTGGCACCCAGGGTCCAGCTGACCGAGGAGCGCACGGTGTCGACTTCAGATATCAGGGCGCTGGTTTCGGTGACTACGTCCTTGAGGTTGTCGACGATATAGGTGTCGTTGCCGCTGCCGCCAATCATCAGGTCGGCACCGGCTCCTCCTTCCAGAACGTTGTTACCGCTGTTGCCGGTCAAACGGTTGCCCAAGGCGTTGCCGGTACCGTCCAGATTATCGCTGCCGGTGAGGGTCAGGTTCTCAAGGTTGCTGCCTAGGGTGTAGCTGATCGACGACAGCACCGTGTCGATTTCGGCCAGCGAGGTGCCGCGTTCGATCACCGTGTCGCCGACATTATCGACGAGGTAGGTGTCGTTGCCCGCACCGCCGTCCAGGGTGTCGGCGCCGGCCTTGCCGTCGAGGATGTTGGCGGCGGCGTTGCCGGTGAGGCTGTTGTCGAGTTCGTTGCCCATGAGGTTCAATGCGGCGGTGCCGAGCAGCACGCCGTCTTCGACGTTGGCCGAGAGGGTGTAGCTCACCGCCGTGCGGATCAGGTCGCGGCCTTCGTCGGTCAGTTCGGTGACTTTATCGAGCGCGTTGTCGATGACGTAGGTGTCGTCACCGCTGCCGCCGCTGAGGGTGTCGGCGCCGGCGCCGCCATCCAGCGAGTCGTTGCCGGCCCCGCCTTGCAGGGTGTTGACGGAGGCGTTGCCGAGTAAGGTGTTGTTCAGGTCGTTGCCGACCACGGTGAAGGTGCCGAGGCCGGTCAGGGTGACGTTTTCGACGTTCTGCAGGCTGGTTTGGCTGAGGTCGACGGTGCTGGTGGCCAGGGTCGAGGCGTAGGTGATGTTCAGCAGGTCGCGACCCTGATCGGCCGTTTCCTGCAGCAGTGCCAGTTCACCGGCCTGGTCGAGGACGTAAGTGTCGTCGCCGGCGCCACCGCTCAGCGTGTCCAGGCCCGCCGCGCCGTTGAGCACATTGTTGCCGCTGTTGCCGTTGATAACGTTGTTCTGGGTATTGCCGACACCGGTGAGGTTATCGCTGCCGGTGAGGGTGAGGCTTTCCAGATTGGCGCCGAGGGTCCAGCTGACCGAGGAGCGCACGGTGTCGATTTCGCTCGCCAGGGTGCTGGTCTCGGTGACGGCGTCCTTGAGGTTGTCGACGATGTAGGTGTCGTTGCCGTTGCCGCCGATCATCAGGTCGGCACCGAGGCCGCCGTCGAGGATGTTGGCACCCGTGTTACCGGTCAAACGGTTGCCCAAGGCGTTGCCGGTGGCGTCCAGATTATCGCCGCCGGTGAGCGTCAGGTTCTCGAGGTTGCTGCCCAGGGTGTAGCTGGTCGACGACAGCACCGTGTCGATCTCGATCAGCGAGGTGCCGCCTTCGATCACCGTGTCGCCGACATTATCGACGAGGTAGGTGTCGTTGCCCGCACCGCCGTCCAGGGTGTCGGCGCCGGCCTTGCCGTCGAGGATGTTGGCGGCGGCGTTGCCGGTGAGGCTGTTGTCGAGTTCGTTGCCCATGAGGTTCAATGCGGCGGTGCCGAGCAGCACGCCGTCTTCGACGTTGGCCGACAGGGTGTAGCTCAGCGCGGTGCGGATCAGGTCGCGGCCTTCGTCGGTCAGTTCAGTGACCTTGTCGGCGGCGTTGTCGATGACGTAGGTGTCGTCACCGCTGCCGCCGCTGAGGGTGTCGGCGCCGGCGCCGCCATCCAGCGAGTCGTTGCCGGCCCCGCCTTGCAGGGTGTTGACGGAGGCGTTGCCGAGTAAGGTGTTGTTCAGGTCGTTGCCGACCACGGTGAAGGTGCCGAGGCCGGTGAGGGTGACGTTTTCGATGTTTTGCAGGCTGGTTTGGCTGAGGTCGACGGTGCTGGTGGCCAGGGTCGAGGCGTAGGTGATGTTCAGCAGGTCGCGACCCTGATCGGCCGTTTCCTGCAGCAGTGCCAGTTCACCGGCCTGGTCGAGGACGTAAGTGTCGTCGCCGGCGCCACCGCTCAGCGTGTCCAGGCCCGCCGCGCCGTTGAGCACATTGTTGCCGCTGTTGCCGTTGATAACGTTGTTCTGGGTATTGCCGACACCGGTGAGGTTATCGCTGCCGGTGAGGGTGAGGTTTTCCAGGTTGGCACCGAGAGTCCAGCTGACCGAGGAGCGTACGGTGTCAATATCCCAAAACCAACTGCCCGTCTTGATGACCACGTCCTTGAGGTTGTCGACGATATAGGTGTCGCTACCGATGTCGTCGATCATGACGTCCGCGCCGAGGCCGCCGTCCAGGGTGTTGTCGCCGCGGTTACCGACGAGGCGGTTATTCAGGGCATTGCCGATAGCATTCAGGTCATCGAAGCCGATAAGGGTCAAGTTCTCGAGGTTGCTGCCCAGGGTGTAGCTGGTCGACGACAGCACCGTGTCGATCTCGGCCAGCGAGGTGCCGAGTTCGATCACCGTGTCGCCGAGGTTGTCGACGATGTAGGTGTCGTTGCCGGCACCGCCGTCCAGGGTGTCGGCGCCAATCTTGCCGTCGAGGATGTTGGCGGCGGCGTTGCCGGTGAGGCTGTTGTCGAGTTCGTTGCCCGTGAGGTTCAACGCGGCGGCACCCAGCAGCACGCCGTCTTCGACGTTGGCCGACAGGGTGTAGCTCACCGCCGTGCGGATCAGGTCGTGACCTTCGTCGGTCAGTTCGGTGACTTGTACACCATTGTTGAAGATGACATAGGTGTCATCGCCGCTGCCGCCACTGAGCTTGTCAGCCCCGGCCCAGCCATCGAGCCAGTCATTGCCGGCCCCGCCCTGCAGGGTGTTGGCGTAAGTGTTGCCGATCAGGATGTTGTCCAGGTCGTTGCCGACCACGGTGAACTCACCGAGGCCGGTGAGGGTGACGTTTTCGACGTTTTGCAGGTTGCTTTGACTGAGATCGACGGTGCTGGTGGTCAAGGTCGAGGTGTAGTTGATGTACAGCAGGTCGCTGCCTTGATCAACGTCATCCTGCAGCAGCGCCAGTTCGTCGGCCTGGTCGAGGACGTAGGTGTCGTCGCCAGCGCCGCCGATCAGCGTGTCCAGGCCGGCCGCGCCGTTGAGCACGTTGTTGCCGCTGTTGCCGAGCAGGGTGTTGTTCTGGGTGTTGCCGATACCGGTGAGGTTATCGCTGCCAGTGAGGGTAAGGTTTTCCAGGTTGGCACCCAGGGTCCAGTTGACCGAGGAACGCACGGTGTCGATTTCGCTCACCAGGGTGCTGGTCTCGGTGACCGCGTCCTTGAGGTTGTCGACGATGTAGGTGTCGTTGCCGGAGCCGCCAATCATCACGTCGGCGCCGAGACTGCCGTCCAACGTGTTATTGCCAGCGTTGCCGACAAGGCGGTTGCTCCGAGCATTACCGGTACCGTCCAGATTATCGCCGCCGGTGAGGGTCAGATTCTCGAAGTTGCTGCCTAAGGTGTAGCTGATGGACGACATGATCGTGTCGATTTCGCTCAGCGAGGTGTTGGTTTCCACCACCACGTCACCCACGTTATCCACAACGTAAACGTCATTGCCTGCACCGCCAATCATGACGTCTTGGCCGGCACCGCCATCGAGAACGTTACCCAGCGCATTGCCGATCAGCTCATCGTCAAAGGCCGAACCGGTGGCATTTTCGATTTTGGCGCCAAAGGCGATCGCCAGCCCGTCATTGATCAGTTCCAGGTTCGCAATGTCGACGAATGCCTTGCCGATGTTGCTGAACTCGCCCTCATTCAGGTTCAGTCTGACGCCCGCCTGCTGGTTGCTGGCATCGATCGTATCGTTGCCGCCGGCATCCCAGATGGTTTCGAATACTGATTGGTCCGGTGCCCAGCTATAGACGTTGTTGCCGGTTTGCCAAAGCATGTTGGCGCCGTAAATCTTCTGGATAGCGAGAATGTCCAGCAGCATCGGTGTCGTCGGCTGATAGGAATACGCATTGTTGTAGCTCATGACCGTGTAATGCGAATTGTCGAGCAGGGGTGAGATCAGCGTACTGTTGGATTGGCTCGACTCGAATGGATGCTTGAGGCCCAAGGCATGACCGATTTCATGCACGAACGTCATGAAGTCGTAGGTGCCTTTGACGGGTGCGGAGTTGTTCGTGTCCGGGCTGATCCAGACATCCCCGGCTAGCGGTGTCCGGTCAGGGAAGTAGGCCCAGGCAGCGGCGTCGTCGTCCATGTCCCAATAGCCGCCGAATCGCAAATCGCCCACGGTGTTGATGTTGTCACTGACCAGAGTGAACTTGACGTTAGCCACGGAGCTCCAGGCACCAAGCGCACCGGTCACGGCGTTTTGCTGGGCCGATGTCAGGGCGAAGCTGTTCAGGAATTCATTTTCTGAGCTGTACTTGGCAGAGAAGTACGATTGACCGGGGATGACGAAACTATAGGTCAGCCGTGTCACGGAGATGTCTGCGCCAAAGTCAGGACTCAGCCAGGAAGTGCCGTAGATCAGGCTGTCGACTTGTTGGTTACCGGTCAGAACAGATGGCTTTGTTAAAACGTAACCAAGAGGAGACGACATTCTAAATATCCTGAGAGGGCTGCGACCGTCCTGTATGTGGCCGCTACAAAGAAGCAATTTTGCACCAGAGTCAGCGTCAATTGATATCACATGGCCATTATTTTTTATTTGATGGCGTCAAAAAACTGGCCGGCAAATCTGTGTCGGCGTGCGCCAGTGAGTCTTGAGGAATGCGCGCTGGTATCCTGTTCGAAATTGACTAATCAGGACCTCCCATGAACGCGCCGACCCCAGCGCTCATCCGCGAAACCTTCCCCGTCGGCCCCTTGCAGTGCAACTGCACAATCATCGGCGATCCGATCACCAAAAAAGCCATCGTGGTCGACCCGGGCGGTAATCACGAACTGATCCTCGCCCGCCTCGACGCGTTGGGCCTGAAGGTGGTCAGCATCATTCACACCCACGCGCACCTCGATCACTTCCTGGCTTCCGGGCAGCTCAAGGATAAAACCGGCGCGACCTTGCATCTGCATAAAGAGGATCAATTCCTCTGGGACAATCTGGAGATGCAGTGTCAGATGTTCGGCGTGCCTTACACCCCGGTGCCATCGCCGGATCGCTGGTTGGCCGATGATGAAGAGCTGGCTTGTGGTTGTGGCGTGGCCTTGCACACGCCGGGTCATACACCCGGTTCCATGAGCTTTTGGTTTTCAGAGGCTAAGTTGCTGATTGCCGGTGACACGTTGTTTCGTCGCGGGGTAGGGCGCACGGATTTGTGGGGAGGCGACCAGGCGACTCTCGTGCGTTCGATCAAGCAACGGTTGTATACCCTTGACGAGGAGGCAACTGTGGTGACCGGGCATGGTCCGGATACTCGTCTGGGCGATGAAATGCGCGGTAACCCCTTTGTGCGAGCCTGAGGATGCAGTTGTGAAAGGCACGACGGAATTTTTGGCGTTGGCCATGATCCAACGCTCGCAAAGGTTCATTGCTTAAGTCCGTTGCACCACAGAATGCAAAAAAAGTAGGAGCTCTTCATGTTCACCACGCGTCGTTTGATTATTGTCGCTACTGCTGTGGCTCTGTTGTCCGGTTGTGCATCGCCGAACCCTTATGACAATCAGGGTCAGGCTGATGGCGGCTCTACGGGCATGAGCAAAACCGCCAAGTACGGCGGCCTCGGCGCCTTGGCCGGCGCACTGGCCGGTGCTGCCATTGGTCACGATAACCGTGGCAAAGGCGCGCTGATTGGCGCTGCCGTGGTGGGTGCTTCCGCTGCCGGTTACGGTTATTACGCCGATCAGCAGGAGAAAAAGCTGCGGGCCAGCATGGCCAACACTGGGGTTGAGGTGCAGCGCCAGGGCGATCAGATCAAACTGATCATGCCGGGCAATATCACGTTTGCCACCGATTCGGCGAACATCGCGTCGAGTTTCTATCAGCCGCTGAACAATCTGGCGGGCTCGCTCAAGGAGTTCAACCAGAACCAGATCGAGATCGTCGGCTACACCGACAGCACTGGCAGCCGCCAGCACAACATGGACTTGTCCCAGCGTCGTGCTCAGAGCGTAGCGACTTACCTGACGTCTCAGGGTGTCAGCGGCGCCAACCTGTCGGCGCGCGGTGCCGGGCCGGATAATCCGATTGCCAGCAACGGTGATGTGAATGGCCGGGCGCAGAACCGCCGCGTCGAGGTCAACCTGAAGGCGATTCCGGGCCAGCAGTATCAGCAGCAGGGTCAACCTGTTCAGCAGTACTAAAACCCGCCCGACTGAACCCCAGGCGTAAAAGGCCCGCCCGACCCTCAACAGATCGGGCGGGCTTTTTTGTTGCCTGTTCTGACGCCTTCGCGAGCAAGCACGCTCCCACATTAGACCGAGTTACTGGTCGGTACGCGGTCAACTGTGGGAGCGGGCTTGCTCGCGAAGAGGCCTGGACAGACACCAGAGATATCGGATCGGAAACAAAAAAGCCCTCGGACAATCACTCGTTCGAGGGCTTTTTCATGTCACGCGAAACCTGATTACTTCTTCAGGCCGTAATGCTCATCGAGCATACCCGGTGCGTTCGGGGCTTTGGGGGCGTAGTCGCGAGGCGGCTCCTGGTCGCGCGGTGGCGTCAGACGTTCCCGTGGAGCCTGCGCCGCGTCGGCGTGCAGGGCAGCCAGCAAGCGTTGGCGAGTCTGCTCGTCCAGGGCCAGACGGTTGGCACCCTCGGCGAGATGATCCTGCACTTCCTGATAGCTCGCAGTCAGTTTCTTGACCAGTGTTGCAGTGCTGTTGAAGTGGGTGACCACTTCGTTCTGATAACTATCGAAACGTTCCTGAATGTCATCCAGCTGACGTTGCGTGCGGTTAGGCGCGGCATTCGGCACCAGGCGAGCGATCAGGAATCCAATGGCGACACCCACAACCAGGGCAAGAGTCGGCAACAACCAAACTAAGAGCGAGTGTTCCACGAGTCCTTCCTCTATAAACGGCTTTGCTTTACGTTAACGGCTCGAACCTGCGCTGTATACCGCGATTCACTCGCAATAGATTGGCACAGACAATTGGCTAGACGAGTCGACCCGATTCGAGGTCACGGAGTTCCTTCCTTGCTTATGCGCGAAACCCCTGTAGTGATTGATGGCCCGGTCGGCCAACTGGAAGCTCTTTATTTGAATAACGAGAGCCTGGATAACGACCAGCCCCGCGGCCTGGCGCTGATCTGCCACCCGAATCCGGTGCAGGGCGGCACCATGCTCAACAAGGTCGTCTCGACCTTGCAACGCACTGCCCGCGACGCCGGTTTGATTACCTTGCGTTTCAACTACCGTGGCGTCGGCGCCAGCGAGGGCACGCATGACATGGGCTCCGGCGAAGTCGATGATGCTCAGGCCGCGGCCGAGTGGCTGCGAACCAAACATCCTGAAATACCTTTGACCCTGTTTGGCTTTTCCTTCGGCGGTTTTGTTGCAGCCAGTCTCGGCGGACGCCTGGAAGCCAAGGGCGAGCAACTCAAACATTTGTTCATGATCGCGCCCGCCGTCATGCGCTTGGGCGATCAGGATCGACTGCCGCAACAAGGTACATTGACCCTGATCCAGCCGGAAACCGACGAAGTCATCGATCCGCAGCTCGTTTACGACTGGTCCGACGCACTCCATCGCCCCCATGAGCTGCTGAAAGTGGCAGAATGCGGACACTTTTTTCATGGCAAGCTGACCGATCTCAAGGATCTGATCCTGCCCCGTCTTTCGAATTGATTGCAGTCTGACAAGCGATTACCCATGACGACTCGTACCCGTATCCTCACCGGCATCACCACCACCGGCACGCCGCACCTGGGCAACTACGCCGGCGCTATCCGTCCGGCGATCCTCGCCAGTCGAGACAGCAATGCCGATTCGTTCTACTTCCTGGCCGACTACCACGCCCTGATCAAATGCGATGACCCGCTGCGCATCCAGCGCTCGCGTCTGGAAATCGCCGCGACTTGGCTGGCCGGTGGCCTGGATGTGGACCGCGTGACTTTCTATCGCCAGTCCGACATCCCGGAAATCCCTGAGCTGACCTGGCTGCTGACCTGCGTCGCCGCCAAAGGCCTGCTCAACCGCGCCCACGCCTACAAGGCTTCCGTGGACAAGAACGTCGAAACCGGCGAAGACCCGGACGCGGGCATCACCATGGGCTTGTACAGCTACCCGGTGCTGATGGCGGCGGATATTTTGATGTTCAACGCGCACAAGGTGCCGGTTGGTCGTGATCAGATCCAGCACGTGGAAATGGCCCGGGACATCGGCCAGCGCTTTAACCACCTGTTCGGCCAGGGCAAAGAGTTCTTCACCATGCCCGAAGCGCTGATCGAGGAAAGCGTCGCCACCTTGCCGGGCCTCGATGGTCGCAAGATGTCGAAGAGCTACGACAACACCATTCCGTTGTTCAGCAGCGCCAAGGAAATGAAGGACGCGATTTCGCGGATCGTTACCGACTCCCGGGCCCCGGGCGAAGCGAAAGATCCGAATAACTCGCACTTGTTCACCTTGTTTCAGGCCTTCGCCACCCCGGCGCAGTCCGATGAATTCCGCAGCGAACTGTTGCAGGGCCTGGGTTGGGGGGAGGCGAAGAATCGTCTGTTCCAGCTGCTCGACAGCGAGCTGGGCGAGGCCCGTGATCGCTATTACAAGCTGATCGAGCGTCCGGCAGATTTGGAAGACATCCTGAAAATCGGTGCCCAGAAGGCCCGCTCGGTTGCGACACCGTTCCTCCACGAACTGCGTGAAGCGGTTGGCCTGCGCTCTTTCGTTGCCCAGACCCAGGTTGTGGCGACGACCAAAAAGAAAGCCGCGAAAGCCGCGCGTTTCGTCAGCTTCCGCGAAGACGACGGCAGTTTCCGCTTCCGTCTGCTGGCGGCCGATGGCGAACAACTGCTGCTGTCGCGTCACTTCGCCGACGGTAAAACCGCAGGGCAAGTGACCAAGCAACTGCAATCTGGCCAGCCATTGGACGTGCGCAGCGAAGACTTGAGCTTCAGCGTCTGGCTGGAAGGCGAGTGTGTTGCCGACAGCCCGGCCTTCGCCGACAGCGCTTCTCGCGATGCTGCCATCGACGCGTTGCGGATTGCTCTGACGCCGGTTCAGGAATAATCAGCGGCTCGGTCCGACCAAGGGCCGATTGCCATTCCCACGGGCCGTCGCTACAGTGACGGCCCGTTTTTGTTGCCTTGCTAACGAATTATGACGCCCCTAGAACGATATCAAGCTGATCTGAAACGCCCGGAATTCTTCCATGACGCAGCCCAGGAAACGGCGGTGCGCCATTTGCAGCGCCTGTACGACGATCTGGTCGCGGCCTCGCAGAACAAACCGGGCCTGCTCGGCAAACTGTTTGGCAAGAAAGACCAGACGCCGGTCAAGGGCCTGTACTTCTGGGGCGGCGTAGGCCGTGGCAAAACCTACCTGGTCGACACCTTCTTCGAAGCCCTGCCGTTCAAGGAAAAGACTCGCACTCACTTCCACCGCTTCATGAAGCGTGTGCATGAAGAGATGAAGACCCTGGGCGGCGAGAAAAACCCGCTGACCATCATCGCCAAGCGCTTCTCCGACGAGTCGCGAGTGATCTGTTTCGATGAATTCTTCGTCTCCGACATCACCGACGCCATGATTCTGGGCACGCTGATGGAAGAGCTGTTCAAGAATGGCGTGACCCTGGTCGCGACGTCGAACATCGTGCCGGACGGTCTGTACAAGGACGGCCTGCAACGTGCGCGCTTCCTGCCGGCCATTGCGCTGATCAAGCAGAACACTGAGATCGTCAACGTCGACAGTGGCGTCGATTACCGTCTGCGTCACCTCGAGCAAGCGGAGCTGTTCCACTTCCCGCTGGACGAAGCCGCCCAGGAAAGCCTGCGCAAGAGCTTCCGCGCCCTGACGCCGGAATGCACGGCAGCCATCGAGAACGATGTGCTGGTGATCGAGAATCGTGAAATCCGTGCCGTGCGCACTTGCGATGACGTGGCCTGGTTCGACTTCCGCGAACTCTGTGACGGCCCGCGTAGCCAGAACGATTACATCGAACTGGGCAAGATCTTCCACGCCGTGTTGCTCAGCGATGTCGAGCAGATGAGCGTCACCACCGACGACATCGCTCGACGCTTTATCAACATGGTCGACGAGTTCTACGACCGTAACGTGAAGCTGATCATTTCTGCCGAAGTCGAACTCAAAGACCTCTACACCGGCGGTCGCCTGAACTTCGAGTTCCAGCGCACCCTCAGCCGCCTGCTGGAAATGCAGTCACACGAGTTTCTGTCCCGGGCGCACAAGCCATAAGCGTTTCAAAAAAGTAACGATTCGGAAAATAAAAAAGGCCTGCATTGCATAATGCCAGTCAGTTAAGCGCAATCCATGTGGGAGCGGGCTTGCTCGTGAAGAGGGGGTGTCAGTCGACATTAATGTTGCCTGGCTACCGCCTTCGCGAGCAAGCCCGCTCCCACAGGTTCCGCACCTTAACTGAGTGGCATTGCTGCATTGCAGGCCCTTTTTTTTAGTGCGTCAGTTTTGAAACCGGGTGTCCTCATTAAGGTAGTGCGCCAGCTTATCTTGTCGCTGGCAGCCGGCGAGCAGCCAAAGCAGTATCCTGGCTTTGCGTGGACAGATAAATCCGGCCATCGAAGCACCTTTGCGGATCAGGTCCATCTCGCTGCCGATAAAACCGTAGGAAGATTGCGCGGTGGAGCCAGAACCGGTCCGGGTCGCGATGATGACGGGAATGTTCTCTGCGATTTTTTCCACGACGTCAGCCCAACATTCTGAGATGTGTCCTGCGCCGAACGCAGAGATCACCAGTCCGTCGTAGCCCAGTTCGAGGATGTTTTCCAATAACAGGGTGTCAGCAGAAAGCGACGCTTCCAGCAGAGCAATCTTTTGTGTGGTCTGTTGTGGCAAGGGTAAAACCCTCCGTTGGGCCGGCTGGCGTAGATAGCGGACGGTTTCTTCTACCAGCATGCCCGCAGGACCAAAGATGGGAGAGGAAAACGCCTGCAACGCCAATGAATCGGTCTTGCGGACGACGCTCGCGGTGTGAATCTGCCCGTTCATCACCACTTGAACGCCTCGCTGACGGCTGCTTTCAGCCAATACGACTCTGCATGCATCCAACAGATTCGCCGGCCCCTCGGCCCCTGCCTGGGCTGCCGAGCGCATGGCGCCGGTCAGCACCAACGGTTCGTCGTGGTCCCACAAGTAGTCGAAAAATGTGGCGGTTTCTTCGAGGGTGTCCGTGCCCTGAGTGATGACAACACCCACTGCACCTTGCTTGATTTGAAAATTCGCCCAGGAAAGGACACTCAGCAGGAACTCGAAATCCAGTGAGGCACTTGGCAACAATCCGAGCGTTTCAACGGTGACCCATGCCAGAGTCGTCAGCTCCGGTACGGAGGTCAGCAGGGTTTCGCCGCTGACGGTCGGGATCACCCCTTCGTCGGCGTTCCTGGCTTGCATGCTCACGGTGCCGCCGAGCGCCGCGATGGCGAGTTTGGGCAGGTCCATGTGATACCTCGCTTGCTTGTGATGAGGAGTGGCTGTATCCGGAGTTGAGTCCGTGATACAGCTCAATGGTGGCCTTCGTCAGTTGGCTATCAGCAGCCCGATAAACGGAATGATCAGCAACGTACTGATGGCCATGGCCAATACATTGCCTATGAAGCCATGCATGTCGGCCGGCAACCGCTTGGCAATCGCGCATGCCAGCGGTGGCGCAATCAGTGCCCCCAGCAGTGCGCTCGAGGCTATGACCTGCCAACTGCCGCCGTACGTCAGAACTGCTGCCGGCACGACTGACACCAACGGAACGTAGGTGGGATACCAACCGCGCAATATCCATTGTCGACGCCAGATCACTACCCCTAGTGCCGAGGTCAACGCCTGCGCGGCGATCAGTTGTGGCAGCAAGCCTGTGCCGTACACCGGGCTCGTCGGGTTCAAGGTGTAAGCCAGAAAGGCGCCCGCTATCAAGCCGAGGCTGGCCCATTCATTGCCAAAGAACGGCGCTTCCGAAAAGTCGGCCAAAATCCGGCGCAGGCTCCAGAAGACGCCATAGTCAGGTGTCTTGGTGATGGCGGGTGCGGGCGCAGGGGCGGATGGCTTTTCGGATGGCTCCGGCTTCACCAAGCTCGGCAGATAACGGCAGAGGAGAAAAGCGACAACGCTGGCGACGGCCATGCCCGAGACATTGCCGATTACGGCTGGCAAGCCCAGTGGATTGCAGATGTAGTTGACGATCAGCAAACACATGGGAGTGACGAACACGGCGCCCATGATCGCGCCGTTGATCGTGACCTTCCAGCCGCCGCCAAACATCAGCACCATCGCCGCCGGCAACGAAACAAAGGCTGCAAATGTGGGTTGCCAACTAGTGGCTGTGACCGTCCAGCCCCACAGCAGGTTACTCAGTAGCAGTCCAAGCAATGAGCTGGTGACGAGCCATGGCCATAATCCGCTGCCGTAGCAAATGGTAAAGCCTTGCCAGGCTTTTCCCGTTCGATTCGCCCAGTAGGCCAGATAGGCTCCAGCCAGAAGCCCGATCGAAGCGAACTCGTGTTTGTAGAACGCAACCTCGCTGATGTCCCCCAGCACCCAGCGCAACCAGGCACTTGGCTCCGGGAGGCTCGATACCATGTGACTGTAGTCTGGCCAATAGGCTGACCAGGATGAACGGTAGGTGAATGAAAGCCAGATGATCAACAGTGTCGTGCCGAGCATCAGCCAGATAACCGCAATATCCAGCGGCGACCTGGCAGCAAGCCGGTTTTGCGATTTTTCGTTTGTGGTGTCCATCAGTCATACCCCCCGATCAGCGCGGCAGACAAGGGTGCTGGGTGTAACCGAGCATTTGATCGTAAAGATCAGCTCGACGATCGCGGTGCAAATCGTTCAAGTTGTTCCAGATGGGCGCGCTGCGCGAGCTGGTCAGGTCGATATCGGCAAACAGGATTTCCTGCTTGTCTGCCGAAGCCACTGCGCCAATCGGCCAGCCGTTGGTGCCCGCGATCAGCGAGCAGCCCAGGTAGCGTGCACCTCGCTCTTCACCGATCCGGCTCGCCGCCGCAATAAACACATTGTTGACGTGAGCAGCTGTCATCGTCAGGTACGACGCCATGCACTTGCCGGCGTCATCGAACAGGGGCGGCGGGGTCCAGACCCAGTTGTTCAGGCTGCAAATGATGTCCGCGCCTTGCTGGCTCAGAATGCGCGGTACTTCCGGAAACCAGATATCCCAGCAGATCAACAAGCCAATACGGCCTATCGGGGTGTCGAAAACCGGGAAGCCCAGATCTCCCGGCGTGAACCATAATTTCTCCAGATTCCATAAATGAGCTTTTCGATACTTGCCGATAAAACCGTCAGGCCCGACCAGAACGCCAGTGTTGAACAGGCGCATGCCGTCACGCTCTGTCAAACCGGCGACCAGATAGACCTGGTGCTGGCGGGCGAAGTCCATCCAGCTTTGCACGCTCGGCCCGCCGGGAACTGCCTCCGAATGCTCGAACGCATCCTGCCGGTTACTGAAGAAATAACCTGTACTTGAAAGCTCAGGCAGGACGATGAGATTCGCTCCGCCATTTGCCGCTTCCAGAGCCAGCTCCAGGCTACGACGCAGATTTGTTTCACGATTTTCCATGCCGACTTGTGGATCGAATTGCACGACTGCTACACGAACAGGACTTGTTGGCTCGCTCATTTCCGATGACCTCTTTTTATTGTTATTCACGCTGGTTAATTGCGGATTTATAAGAGTCGAATCGGCGCGAGGGTGTAAGTCAGCTACTTCCGTTTAGGTTGTAGTCCGTATCCCAAGATGAATGAGCGAGGCGCTTGGTGGGAGGGAGGCGTAGGTAGAGCCAGTGCACGTCGTACCTGGCTCCAGGGCGGGGAAGGTGATCAGGTTCCGACTTTATAGTGCGGATAGTCGCTCATGGAAAAACCGCCATGGAAGGTTGCGGCGGTTTTGTTGCAGATATGAATGACCGCATCGACGGCGCCCCGAAAGCAAGGCTCCGTCCAGCCGGCGTCGACTGAAAATGACTCCCCGGAAAAATACAGACCTGAAACATGCGCGAAGTCCCGGTTGTACTTCATCAGGCCGACGGCATCGTAGTAGGTGCCTGGCCGGTATAGCTTTGCACAACCCAGCGCATTTTTATCGGTTATCCAGCGTTGGACCACGGCTTGATCAAGACCGATGTAGGGAGAAATCCTCTCCTGGATATTGGTGGAGTTCAGAAGGATCCGGTCCAGCTCTTTGGCGCATTTTCTCACCAGTTCCTTGTCCGTGAATGAGGCGAGTTTGGTGGCGTCATCCTCCCATGTGTAACTTAAAAGGATGCAGTCATAATTGTAGTGATCGTTGTAGCGGTAGGTGTAGACGTCGTGGATGAAGCTGTCAGTGACGATGGCTTGGGGAATTTTGCTGTTTTTTGAGAGGAAGGGTTTTTTTAACGGTGCGAAGACTTTGCAACTGGTTTCCCAGTGCGCCGTTTTATAGGCATTGATCGTCTCGAAAGGCAGCATCTGCGGTGTGAAGTTTTCAAGCTTGATGCGAGTTTCAATCAGCCAGGAGGGAAGGGTCATGATGACCGAATCAAAGTCATCGAAGCACTCCTGGGTTTGCTCGGGTTGGCTGTGACTCGGGTTGAAGTAGACGCGTGTTTTCTGGTTGGTCAGTTTTTTGAGTTTTGTAACGGATGCGTCCATGAGCAAACCGTTGTTTCTTTCCCGGCAGTGTTCGTAGAAGGACTTTCCGGTGTCTTCGGCTTTCATGAACAGCAGGCATTCGTCCAGCGCGGCGAGACCGATGTAGCGAGGCTTGTCGAAACTCCGCCCGGTCGAGTCGAAAACGAATCCGCTGTGCAGGTGAGGCGAGGAGGCTAACGGATCGCCAGATGAGTCCACTCGGCCATGGATCAATTGCAACTGGCTGCTGAACCCGAAAATGGCAGTGCGTAGGGGATAAAGCGAACAGACATCGTAAAAGGCCCCCCAGCTACCATCACCGATGCCAATGGCATAGAAGATCGCGGACTCCTCTGTGGACATCCCCATACCGCCAAAATCCCCCGGTGAGCGCTCATCCCAGGCTTGCACGGTGGGCATGCTGACCAGATCGCGAAACGAAACGCTCTCGTATTTTTCGACGATAGCGGCCCACATGGCTTCCCATTCCGCACTGGCGTAAACCTCGGCGACGTGCCGGGTCATGCGATCGGCAAAGGCTTTCCACTTGGCATACACCTTTTGCAGCTCCTCGCCGGGAGGCGGTGTCTGGCCATCTTCATTTTTCCAGATCAGCATCTGTGGAGTCGGTCCACCGCCCATGCTGCCTTCTCGCAGATAGATTCCGGTCGAAGTAACCCATTGGCTTCCGGGATTGGCAAAATCTGAAAACGACAAATCAAACGCCTTGGCGTAGTAAGCCATCAGCGACCGGCCCTCTGTCGGTGGCTCATCCGCCCGGTTGAAGAAGGGCATGCGCATGGCTCCCATTTCAAACGGTGTATGGCTCATCGGGGAGTGCCGGCTTCCAGGAATCGTCAGGTGCCTGCCACCTATACGTCTGGATTGTTCGATGAGGGTGATGTGGGTGAACCCGCAACGATGAAGTTCTCTGGCGGCCGTCAGTCCGGTGACACCGGCGCCGATGATACAAATTTTATGTTGCGGGTCAGTTGCCTTGGCGATGCCGTTTTCCTGTTCAACCAGTGCTCGATAGTCGAAGCAAAGGTCTGGTGGGTTTGGAAAGCGAGTCGCCCATTTGTTTGTAGCCGAACGTTTTGTTCGAACGGCATCCTTGGTAACGGATGACGGGTAGTTGTAGCTTGATCCGATGGTCATTGAATCTTCCCTGACGTTGTATGCAGGGAAAGATTTTGAAGTTTTTAAGGGGGTGCGTATGTGGGCTGAATCGGGTGCGCTGGCGTTCTGCATTCCGCTTTTTACGTAGGAAAATACATCGCGAAAAAAACCTGCATTTACTGGCCTTTTTTCTGCACCGAAGATCCCTTGTTGGAGCGGGCTTGCTCGCGAAAGCTGTCTGACATTCAACATTGATGTCGACTGATGCACCGCTTTCGCGAGCAAGCCCGCTCCCACATTGGATTTGTGTTTAGCCCTTAAGCCGCTTGCTGAAACTGCTGCCGATACTGGTTCGGCGATAACTCCGTGTGCTGGCGGAACAGTCGGGCGAAAAAGCTCGCGTCGTCGTAGCCGACTTCATAACTGATGGTTTTGATGCTCTTTCGGCTGCCGGACAACAAGCCCTTGGCTGTTTCGATGCGCAGTCGTTGCAGGTAATGCAGCGGTTTGTCGCCAGTGGCGGTCTGGAAGCGGCGCATGAAGTTGCGGATGCTCATGCCGTGTTCGCGGGCCACGTCTTCAAAGCGGAATTTGTCGGCGAAGTGTTCTTCGAGCCAGTGCTGGATCTGCAGGATGATCACGTCCTGATGCAGTTTCTGCCCGCCGAAACCGATCCGTCCCGGCGCATAGCTGCGCTGCACTTCGTAGAGAATGTCGCGGGCCACGGCCTGGGCCACGTTGGCACCGCAAAAGCGCTCGATCAGGTAAATATAGAGGTCGCAGGCTGAGGTGGTGCCACCGGCGCAATACAGATTGTCGGCGTCGGTCAGGTGCTTGTCCTGATTGAGCTGAACCTGCGGGAAGCGTTCAGCGAAGGCATTGAAAAATCGCCAGTAGGTGGTCGCTTCCTTGCCATTGAGCAGCCCTGCTTCAGCGAGCCAGAACACTCCCGTGGCCTCGCCGCACAGCACCGCTCCGCGGGCATGTTGCTCGCGCAGCCATGGCAGGACCTGTGGATAACGTTTGCAGAGCGTATCGAAATCGTCCCAGAAAGCGGGGAGGATGATGACGTCGGCATTTTCCAGGCCGCCGTCCACCGGCATGATCACATCGCTGAAGCTGTTCACCGGTTTGCCGTCGGGGCTGACCAGCCGGGTTTCAAACGCCGGTGTCAGGCCGTGGCCCAGTTGTTTGCCATAGCGCAGGCTGGCCAGATGGAAAAAATCCTTGGCTTGCATGAGAGTGGAAGCGAAAACCCGGTCGATAGCCAGGATACTGACGCGCCGCAAGGGCTTGGAGACTTGGTTAGACATAATTCGACTTTATTCTTATAGGGGAAAGTGGTCACCAGACGGCTGGATCGTCTTATTTTTTGTCGGATGTGTCCAGTGTCCTGTATCGGAAGCGAGGCTTAGTCTCTGAAGGTCAATTCCGTTTAACGATAACGACAGGTGCCGCATGATCCCCAGAACCTTGTTCAGCTCCGAGCACGAACTTTTTCGCGACAGCGTGCGAACGTTCCTCGAAAAAGAGGCCGTGCCGTTCCATGGGCAATGGGAAAAACAAGGCTACATCGACCGCAAACTCTGGAACAAGGCGGGGGAGGCGGGGATGCTCTGTTCGCATCTGCCGGAAGAATACGGCGGGCTGGGGGCAGACTTTCTCTACAGCGCGGTGGTGATCGAAGAGATCGGCCGTCTGGGGTTGACCGGTATCGGTTTTTCTCTTCATTCGGACATTGTTGCGCCTTACATCCTGCATTACGGCAGCGAAGCGCTGAAACACAAATACCTGCCCAAACTGGTGTCTGGCGAGATGGTCACCGCGATTGCCATGACCGAGCCGGGTGCCGGCTCTGATCTGCAAGGGGTGAAAACCACCGCCGTGCTGGATGGCGACGAGTACGTGATCAATGGTTCGAAAACCTTCATCACCAACGGTTTTCTGGCTGACCTGGTGATCGTCGTGGCCAAGACTGATCCGAAGGCAGGGGCCAAGGGCACCAGTCTGTTTCTGGTAGAGGCCAACACGCCGGGCTTCGCCAAGGGCAAGCGTCTGGAAAAGGTCGGCATGAAGGCCCAGGACACGTCGGAACTGTTCTTCCAGGACGTTCGGGTGCCGAAGGAAAACCTGCTGGGCCAAGCCGGGATGGGCTTCGCTTACCTGATGCAGGAACTGCCGCAGGAGCGTCTGACGGTCGCGGTGGGTGGCTTGGCGTCGGCCGAAGCGGCGTTGCAATGGACGCTGGATTACACCCGTGAACGCAAGGCTTTCGGCAAGGCCATCGCCGACTTCCAGAACACCCGCTTCAAACTCGCTGAAATGGCGACCGAGATCCAGATCGGCCGGGTCTTCGTCGATCGCTGTCTGGAACTGCATCTGCAAGGCAAGCTCGACGTGCCGACAGCGGCGATGGCCAAGTACTGGGGCACTGACCTGCAATGCAAGGTGCTCGACGAGTGCGTGCAATTGCATGGCGGTTACGGGTTCATGTGGGAATACCCGATCGCTCGGGCGTGGGCAGATGCGCGGGTGCAGCGGATTTATGCCGGGACCAATGAAATCATGAAGGAGATTGTTGCGCGGTCGCTTTGATGGTGTGGTGAATTCGAGATCGCCTTCGCGAGCAAACCCGCTCCCGCAGTTGTTCTGTGTCGATGCCCATATTTGTGATCGACACAGACCCCATGTGGGAGCGGGCTTGCTCGCGAAGGCTTTTCACCTATCAATCAAGGTGCAGGGTTCGGGTGATCCTTGTGAATCGCCTCAATCCCCTCAAGCACTTCATCCGACAGCTTCAAATCGAAGCTGGCAATGTTGCTGTCCAGTTGCTCAAGCGTGGTGGCACCGATGATGTTGCTGGTGACGAACGGTTGCTGCGTGACGAACGCCAGTGCCATCTGCGCCGGATCCAGGCCGTGTTCACGGGCCAGTGCTACATAGCGGCTGCACGCCGCTTCCGATTGCGGGTTGAAATAGCGGCTGAAGCGGCTGTAGAGGCTCAGGCGGCCTTTGGGTGGGCGCGCGCCACCTTCGTATTTGCCCGACAGGAAGCCGAACGCCAGCGGCGAGTAGGCGAGCAGGCCACACTGTTCGCGGATGGCAATTTCCGCCAGGCCGACTTCGAAGCTGCGATTGAGCAGGTTGTAGGGGTTCTGGATCGACACGGCGCGCGGCCAGCCACGGGCCTCGGCGAGGGCGAGGAAACGCATGGTGCCCCATGGGGTTTCGTTGGACAGGCCGATGTGGCGGATCTTGCCGGCCTTGACCTGCTCGTCCAGCGCTTCGAGGGTGTCTTCCAGCGGGGTGAGGTTGACTTCGCTCTTGTGCTTGTAGCCCAGTTGACCGAAGAAATTGGTGCTGCGTTCCGGCCAGTGCAATTGATAGAGGTCGATGTAGTCGGTCTGCAAGCGCTTGAGGCTCGCATCCACGGCCTGGACGATGTGCTCGCGATTGTGCTTGAGGTAATTGTCACGGATGTAGTCGATGGTGTTGCCGGGGCCGGCGATCTTGCTCGCGAGAATCCAGTCAGCGCGATCACCACGGCTTTTGAAGTAATTGCCGATGTAGCGCTCGGTGGTGGCGTAGGTTTCGGCCTTGGGCGGCACCGGGTACATCTCGGCGGTGTCGATGAAATTGATCCCGGCGCTCTTGGCCCGTTCGATCTGGGCAAAGGCCTCAGCCTCGCTGTTTTGCTCGCCCCAGGTCATGGTGCCGAGGCAGATTGCACTCACGTTCAGATCGGTACGGCCTAGCTGGCGATAGTCCATCGGGTGCTCCTTGGGCAAAACAATCATAAAAGCAGGTTGAAATATTTTTCGCAATCTGCATAATTGCGCACCTCTTTCTGCAGTGGAAGTGATGCGCCGCCGCCGAAGAATCTTGCCGTTGAACGGACGCGCCGACCCGAGCCCCCGAAAGCGTCTGTATCCGGCTGCCTTTGACTTGTCAAAGTACGCACTATTCAGTAAGATCCGCCGTCTAATTTACAGGGCGGCCCCTGAGGCTATAAAGAATGAAAACTTTTACTGCTAAACCGGAAACAGTACAGCGCGACTGGTTTGTCGTCGACGCTGCAGGTCAGACCCTGGGTCGTCTGGCCACCGAAATCGCGAGCCGTCTGCGTGGCAAGCATAAAGCTGAGTACACTCCTCACGTTGACACCGGCGATTACATCGTCGTTATCAATGCCGAGCAGATTCGTGTAACCGGTGCTAAAACCACCGACAAAATCTACTACTCCCACTCCGGTTTCCCGGGCGGCATCAAGTCGATCAACTTCGAAAAGCTGATCGCTAAAGCCCCTGAGCGCGTGATCGAGACCGCGGTCAAAGGCATGCTGCCTAAGAACCCGCTGGGTCGCGACATGTATCGTAAGCTGAAAGTCTATGCGGGCGCTGTACACCCTCATACTGCTCAGCAGCCCCAAGAACTGAAGTTTTAACGGAATAGTTCATTATGTCGGCGACTCAAAATTACGGCACTGGCCGTCGCAAGACCGCAACCGCACGCGTTTTCCTGCGTCCGGGCACTGGTAACATCTCCATCAACAACCGTTCGCTGGATAATTTCTTCGGCCGCGAAACTGCCCGCATGGTAGTTCGTCAGCCGTTGGAATTGACTGAGACTGTCGAGAAGTTCGACATCTACGTCACCGTGATCGGTGGTGGTGTAAGTGGTCAGGCTGGCGCAATCCGCCACGGTATCACTCGCGCTCTGATGGACTACGACGAAACTCTGCGCGGTGCTCTGCGCAAAGCCGGCTTCGTAACCCGCGATGCACGTGAAGTTGAACGTAAGAAAGTCGGTCTGCGTAAAGCGCGTAAGCGTCCGCAGTACTCGAAGCGTTAATTCGCTTTCACGTTCAAAAAGAACGCCCAGTTTCCTCGCGAAGCTGGGCGTTTTTTTATGGGCGAAATTTATCAAGGAATTGCGCTGTGACAACTTGCCACATTCGCAGAGGCCCTATACTGCAAGGCTTGGCAGTGGAGCTCCTCGGTAATTACCTTGTCAGAATTGGGGCTTTTCATTACCATTCGGCAAAATTTTTATAAGTTCAGATTTTTACTTAGTAGACGCCTGATTTAACAGGCCACAAAGCTGATGGGAGAGGACTGAATGAGCAATGACGGCGTGAATGCAGGCCGGCGTCGCTTCTTGGTAGCAGCCACATCCGTGGTGGGTGCTGCAGGAGCGGTGGGGGCTGCGGTCCCGTTCGTGGGGTCATGGTTTCCCAGTGCCAAGGCGAAAGCTGCAGGTGCACCGGTGAAAGTGAATGTCAGCAAGATCGAGCCAGGTCAGCAAATGATTGCTGAATGGCGCGGCCAGCCGGTGTTCATCGTCCGCCGTACCGAGGAAATCCTGGGGAATCTGAAAAAGATCGAGGGCCAGCTGTCTGACCCCACCTCCAAGAACTCGACGCAACCGACCTATGTCGACCCGGAAACGCGCTCGATCAAGCCAGAAGTTCTGCTGCTGATCGGTATCTGCACACACCTGGGTTGCTCACCGACCTTCCGTCCGGAAGTGGCTCCTGCAGATCTGGGCAAGGATTGGGTAGGTGGTTATTTCTGCCCTTGCCACGGTTCCCACTACGATTTGGCTGGCCGCGTCTACAAGTCGCAACCCGCGCCTTTGAACCTGCCAGTTCCCCCGCATTCCTATGAGACCGATGAGATCATTATCATTGGCGTCGATACGGAGAAAGCGTGATGAGCAAGTTCATGGATTGGGTTGATGCACGCTTCCCCGCAACCAAAATGTGGGAAGACCATCTCAGCAAGTACTACGCTCCGAAGAACTTCAACTTCTTCTATTTCTTTGGCTCCCTGGCACTGCTCGTTCTGGTCAACCAGATCGTTACCGGTGTCTGGCTGACCATGAGCTACACCCCGTCGGCGGAAGAGGCGTTTGCTTCCGTTGAGGGCATCATGCGTGATGTCAATCACGGCTCAATCTTGCGTCTGCTGCACGCTGTCGGCGCGTCGATGTTTTTCATCGTGGTCTATCTGCACATGTTCCGTGGCCTGCTTTACGGTTCATACCAGAAACCGCGTGAGCTGGTGTGGGTCTTCGGCATGCTGATTTACCTGGCGCTGATGGCTGAAGCCTTCATGGGATACCTGCTGCCGTGGGGCCAGATGTCCTACTGGGGCGCCCAGGTGATCATCTCGCTGTTTGGTGCGATTCCCGTCATCGGTAACGACCTGACCCAGTGGATCCGTGGTGACTACCTGATTTCCGGTATTACCCTGAACCGCTTCTTCGCCTTGCATGTGGTTGCCCTGCCGATCGTGATCCTCGGTCTGGTGGTGGTGCACATTCTGGCGCTGCACGAAGTCGGTTCGAACAATCCGGATGGCGTCGACATCAAGAAGCACAAAGACGAAAACGGCGTACCACTGGACGGCATTGCTTTCCACCCGTACTACACCGTGAAAGATATCGTCGGCGTGGTGGTATTCCTGTTCATCTTCTGCTCGATCGTATTCTTCTTCCCGGAAATGGGCGGCTACTTCCTCGAGAAGCCGAACTTTGAAGTGGCAAACGCCTTCAAGACCCCTGAGCACATCGCTCCGGTCTGGTACTTCACACCGTTCTACGCGATTCTGCGGGCAGTTCCGGACAAGCTCCTGGGCGTTATCGCCATGGGTGCAGCCATCGCTGTGCTGTTCGTCCTGCCATGGCTGGATCGCAGCCCGGTGAAGTCGATGCGCTACAAGGGCTGGCTGAGCAAGATCTGGCTCTGGGTGTTCTGCATCTCGTTCGTGATCCTGGGTGTGTTGGGTGTTCTGGCTCCAACTCCAGGCCGTACATTGCTGTCGCAGGTATGTACCTTCCTGTACTTCGCCTACTTCATTCTGATGCCGTTCTACACCAGGCTCGAGAAGACCAAACCGGTTCCGGAAAGGGTGACTGGCTGATGAAAAAGCTATTTGCTGTACTGATTCTTGCGGCGATGCCTGTTCTGTCCTTCGCGGCCGAACACGGTGGTCCTGAGCTTGAGAAGGTCGACATCGACGTTTCCGACAAGGCTGCCATGCAGGATGGCGCACGTACGTTCGCCAACTATTGCATGGGCTGCCACAGCGCCAAGTTCCAGCGCTATGAGCGTGTCGCCGATGACCTGGGCATTCCTCATGAGCTGATGCTCGAGAAGCTGGTGTTCACCGGTGCCAAGATCGGTGATCACATGAACATCGGCATGCAGCCGGCTGACGCCAAAACCTGGTTCGGTGCGGCGCCGCCCGACCTGACACTGGTGGCTCGTGTTCGTGGTACCGACTGGCTCTATGGCTACCTGCGCTCGTTCTATGAAGACCCGTCGCGTCCTTGGGGCGTGAACAACAAGGTGTTCCCGAACGTCGGCATGCCTAACGTTCTGGTCGGCCTGCAGGGTCGTCAGGTGGTAGGCTGTAAACAAGTTCAAATCGTCGAAGACGGCAAGAAGCAATACGATCCACTGACCGGCACCGCTTTGACCCATGAAGCCTGCGATCAACTGACTGTATTGCCGAAAACCGGCACGCTGAACGAAGAGCAGTTCGACGAGAAGGTCAAGAATCTGGTGACCTTCCTGGCCTACTCGGCCAACCCGGTGAAGCTGCAGCATCAGCGCATCGGTACCTATGTGTTGCTGTACCTGGCGTTCTTCTTCGTATTCGCTTATTTGCTCAAGCGTGAGTACTGGAAAGACGTTCACTGATGAAGTTGTAAAAAATTGCTGTTAATCGCGCGCGCCCAAGGGCGTCTCTGAAGGTGTAACGAACCTGGTGATCCAGGCGTTACGGGAGGCGTCCTCTGGGCGCGCGTGTTTTTCCGTTTCCGATAATTTCAACAAGCGAGGAGGACCGCCATGGGCGTGACCAATCGGTTGGCCTGTTACTCCGACCCCGCCGACCACTATTCCCACCGAGTGCGCATCGTACTTGCAGAGAAGGGTGTCAGCGCCGAGATCATTTACGTGGAAGCTGGTCGCCAGCCGCCTAAACTGATTGAAGTGAACCCTTACGGAAGCCTGCCTACCCTGGTCGATCGTGACCTGGCGTTGTGGGAGTCGACCGTGGTGATGGAATATCTGGATGAGCGTTACCCGCACCCGCCGCTACTGCCGGTTTATCCTGTGGCGCGTGCCAACAGCCGTCTGCTGATTCATCGCATTCAGCGTGACTGGTGTGGCCTGGTGGATCTGATTCTGGATTCCCGGACCAAGGAAGCAGCCCGTGTCGTGGCTCGTAAAGAGCTGCGCGAAAGCCTGACAGGCGTGTCGCCGTTGTTCGCCGACAAGCCGTTTTTCCTCAGTGAGGAACAAAGTCTGGTGGATTGCTGCCTATTGCCAATACTCTGGCGATTGCCGATTCTGGGTATTGAACTGCCGCGGCCTGCCAAGCCGTTGCTTGATTATATGGAGCGCTCGTTTGCGCGTGAGGCTTTCCAGGCGAGTCTGTCTGGTGTCGAACGCGATATGCGCTAAGGCTTAAGGAGCCGCTATGAACTCCAGTCGACCTTATCTGGTCCGCGCGCTCTACGAGTGGATTGTGGACAACGATTGCACCCCGCACATGCTGGTTAACTCCGAGTATCCGTCGGTGCAGGTGCCTCAGGGTTTTGCCAGTGACGGACAGATTGTCCTGAACGTTTCCCCGGCGGCCGTGCGTCATCTGCACATGGACAACGAGGCAGTCAGTTTCGAGGGGCGCTTTGGTGGCGTGCCACACACCCTGTACGTGCCTATCGCGTCGATCCTGGGTATTTACGCTCGGGAGAACGGTCAGGGCATGGTGTTCGATATGGAATCGCCTCTGGAAGGCGAGGACGAGATCGAGCCGGATGATGATGTTCCGCCACCCGACAGCGAGCCGCCGCGTCCCAGCGGTCGACCCAGTTTGAAAGTGGTGAAGTAATAAAAAAGGCGATCCGAATGGATCGCCTTTTTTATTGCTTCTGTAGGAGCCAGGCTTGCCGGCGAAGGCGATCTTCAGGGCACCATCGCCAGCAAGCTGTGCCCCCACAAGGGGGTCAGTCGATGTACTCAAACAACTTCACGATCTTCTGTACACCGGAAACGCCTTGCACCAGATTGGTCGCCTGAGCCGCTTCCTGCTTGGTCAGCAGACCGAGCAGGTAGACGATGCCGTTTTCGGTCACGACTTTGATGCGCGAGCCGGGGATGGAAGCATCGGTGAGCATCTGGGTCTTGATCTTGGTGGTCAGCCAGGCGTCGTTCTGGCGTGCCAGCAGCGAGGACGGTTGCAGCACTTGCAGCTCGTTGTGCACCTTCTTTACCCGCTGAACGGCGCCGGCAACCTGTTCAGCCTTGGCCTTGAGGTCGGCGCGAGGGGTTTGCCCGGCCAGCAGCACCACACCGTTGAAGCTGGTGACGACGATGTGCGAGTTGTTGTCCAGGTCCGGATCAGCCTTGGCGATGTTTACACCGGCCTTGGTTTCGATCAGGGAGTCGTCGATCTTGCTGCCGAAGGTGCGGGTGCCGCGGTCATCGTCGATCGGCGCTTCACGGCTGGCGTTAACCACCGAGGTGCAGCCGCTGATGCCGAGGCACAGGGTCAAGGCCAGTAGGCCTAGGCGATTAGGGGTCATTCTTCACTCCCGAACAGTTGGCTGTCGATCAAATCGCAAAGGCAATGGATCGCCAGCAGGTGGACTTCCTGAATACGTGCAGTGACGTTGGCCGGTACGCGAATCTCGACGTCTTCTGGCAAAAGCAGTGAAGCCATGCCGCCGCCGTCACGACCAGTCAATGCTACGACAATCATTTCGCGATCATGTGCGGCCTGGATCGCTTGAATTATGTTTGCCGAGTTGCCGCTGGTGGAAATTGCCAGCAAAACATCACCCGGCTGGCCGAGGGCGCGAATCTGTTTGGAGAAGATTTCGTTGTAGCTGTAGTCGTTGGCGATCGAGGTGATCGTCGAGCTGTCGGTGGTCAGCGCGATGGCGGGCAGGCTCGGGCGTTCGCGCTCGAAGCGGTTGAGCAGTTCGGACGAGAAGTGCTGTGCGTCACCGGCGGAACCGCCGTTGCCACAGGACAGCATTTTGCCCTCGTTGAGCAGGGCGTTGACCATGACCTGGCTGGCTTGCTCGATGTGCGGTGCAAGTACGTCCATCGCCTGTTGCTTGGTGTCGATACTGGCCTGAAAAAGCTGGCGAATTCGCGATTGCATGTCCATCTGTGTGACCTTAATTAGCGCGGCTACTCGGCACATGAATGTGCAGCCCGCAAAGCAAAGAGCAAAAGTGTTGGGTGAAGGTGTCCGGTTCGGGGCGCAAGCGATCAGCTATCAAAGGCATTCTGCAACCAGTTCAACTGATCAAGGTTGCTGTCGATGGCAACCACGTCGAAGCGACAGGGGGAGTTGGCCCAGCGCGACTCGTGCTGAAGAAAATACTGTGCGGCGAAAATCAGTTTCTGCCGTTTGCGCCCATCGATGCTGTCGAGCGCGCCACCCCATTGGGTGTTTTTTCTGTAGCGGACTTCGACGAATACTACTGTATCGCCATCAAGCATGACCAGATCAAGCTCGCCGCGTTTACACAACCAGTTCTGCGCCAGCAGGCGCAGACCCTGTTGCTGAAGATGCTCGAGCGCATGGCGCTCGGCATCTTTACCGCTTTGCTGGCGTGACCTTTCAGGCATCAGCGCGAGGTGTCCGGCAGGCGTTGAACCTGACCATTGACGAACTCTGCCCATGGCAACTGACGCTCGACCCGTTGATTCTGAGTCATGCCCAGGCTGCCCGATTGACCTTGGATGCGGCTGTCCGGCAAGGCCTTGAGTTGCCCCAGGCGCGGTGCCAGGCGATAGGCGTCAACGCCCATCGCGTACAGGCGACCCAGGCTGCCGCCGGCTTGTGGCCATTGTGCAGTGACCTGTTTGCGCAGCGGGTCGTTGGCATCCAGCAGCCATGGGGTTTCGCAGAAGCGAATACCGTTCATGTCGTTGTACTGGTTCTGGTCGCCGCTGGCACTGAACACGTGGGAGGTGGCGTAAACCGGTACGTCACCCGCGTACTGGAAGTTCAGGGTCGGTTTGATCTGTTGAGCCTGTTGTGGTGTTGCGGCCAGGAAGATGAACTCGATGTCCTGACGACGCGAAGGCTGGGCGGCTACCTGCGAACCAACGGTGCTTTGCAGGCTCTTGGCGCGGCCTTCGCTCTGGCGCAGCTGGAACATGTCGGCAATTTGCTGGGCCAGCTGCACCGGTTGGTCTACGCGTTCGGTAGCGACGATGCTGCCACCGTTGGCTTGCCAATCCTGGCTGAATGCCCTGAGTACGCGATCACCCCATTCGCCTCTCGGTACCATGATGGCGGCGCGGTGCAGGCCATCGGCGCGCGCGCGACGGGACACTTCGCGGGCTTCGTCTTCAGCGGCAAGGCCGAACTGGAACAGTTGGGCCGGACCTTGTTCGCCTTCGCTGTAGTTCAACGCCAGGGTAGTGATTGGCAGTTGCGGGCGCGCGCTGAGCTGTTTGACCAGCGGCTTCTCCAGCGGGCCGACCACCAGTTGCACGCCGTCGGCCTGAGCCTTGCGATAGAACTCGTCGAGGGAGGTCAGGCGCGAGCTGTCATAGAACTCGATGGCTGGTGGCTTCTGCCCGGCTTGTTGCGCCTGGTAGTGAGCGGCCATGAAACCTTCGCGCAGTGCTTTGCCAACCGAAGCCAGTGGGCCATCTTGCGGCAGCAGCAGGGCGATCTTGCTCAGGGGCTGGCTGGCCAGTTCCTTGAGCTTGGTCAGTGGCAGCGGCAGCTGGATGGCGGCCGGGTGCTTTGGATTCTGTTCGCGCCAGTTGTCTATCGCGGCTTGCTGCTGTTCCAGGGTGCCGGCCGTTTTCACCGCCAGCGCCAGACGTATCCAGCCGCCGAGGTCATCGTCGGTGGTTGGCTGCAACTGATCGGTCGGCAGCGAAGCGATCAGGGTCCAGATCGCTTCGTGGTTTTTGCTGGCGGCTTCACCTTCAAGCATCGGGGCAATGAAGATGCGCTCGCGCGCGGCGGGCAGGGTCTGGCCGTCGGCCTCGAGGGCGCGGGCATGAACGGTGCCGGTGCGAACCTGTTGTTCCACCGGCAGTTCACCCAGGCGTTGCAGGCTCGGATGGCTCAGGGCAGTCAGCGCCGCTTTGGGCTGATTGCGGACCATGGCCAGTTCAGCCGCCAGGGTACTGGCGAAGACTTGTTGGCCCGGCTTGAGTTGTTCCATCGGTACTTGTTGCAGGATTTGCGCGGACTGGCCGGCATTGCCCTGACGATAAGCCAGGTCTGCTGCGCTCAAGCGCAAAAGAGCGGCTTTTTCCGGATCTTTGCTTTGAGTGGCCTGTTCGAGCAGTTGCTCGATACTGGCATCCGGGGTCCGTGGAAGTTCGCCAAGGCTGGAAGAGGGCGAGCTGGCGCAAGCCGCCAGTAAGGCAGCGAGGCAGAGGGCAGTGAACAGCCGCAGGCAAGCGATCATGTAAGTGTTCCTGATACTCGATCAAATTAGCGTGGAATTGTACCCAAGCACTGGCCGGGGCGCGATGTTACTGGCGTGAATCGGTCAATTTAGCTCGTGTAAATGTTGCAGCACTGCACAAAAGGTTGAAAAGCCCGGGGAGGGCGAGACGTATCGCAAGCGCCGCTACGCGCTACAATGTCGCCTTTTACCGATCATGAGGTGTGCGCTTTGACTGCTCCAGGTGCTTTGAATTCCGCTGCTGGCTCGCTTTATGTGGTGGCGACGCCCATCGGCAACCTGGACGACATCAGTGCGCGTGCGCTGAAAATCCTGCGCGAGGTCGCCTTGATCGCTGCCGAAGACACTCGCCATTCCCAGCGATTGATGCAGCATTTCGGTATCCCCACGCCGCTGGCGGCTTGCCATGAGCACAACGAGCGGGAGGAGGGTAACCGCTTTATCACGCGTCTGCTGGCGGGCGACGATGTGGCGTTGATCTCCGACGCCGGGACGCCGCTGATTTCCGATCCGGGTTATCACCTGGTACGACAGGCCCGTGCAGCGGGGATCAATGTGGTGCCGGTTCCGGGGGCGTGTGCATTGATCGCGGCACTCTCGGCGGCGGGACTGCCATCCGACCGTTTCATCTTCGAAGGTTTTTTGCCGGCCAAGGCTGTCGGCCGACGTGCTCGTCTGGAACTCGTAAAAGAAGAGCCGCGCACGCTGATTTTCTATGAAGCCCCACACCGCATCCTCGAATGCCTGCAAGACATGGAGCTGGTATTTGGCGCCGAGCGTCCGGCGTTGCTGGCGCGTGAACTGACCAAGACCTTCGAAACCCTTAAGGGCCTGCCACTCGCCGAGTTGCGTGAGTTCGTCGAATCGGACAGCAATCAACAGCGTGGCGAGTGTGTAGTGCTGGTGGCGGGCTGGTCTGCCCCTGAGACCGAAGACGCTGTCAGCAGTGAAGCCATGCGTATTCTCAACCTGCTACTCGAAGAGGTGCCGCTCAAGCGAGCGGCGGCATTGGCGGCGCAAATTACTGGCGAACGCAAGAATGTGCTTTATCAGGTCGCGCTGGATAAACAGAAGGGCGAGTAAACCGACGTGCAGCGCCGGCCAAGGGCTTTTAACGCTTGTTCTTCGGCCGCTCTGCCGTTAACCTTCGCGGCGGAGAGTCGATCGGACAGTCGCTGCCCTCTATGAAAATTAGGGGGGGGAGGAAAGTCCGGGCTCCATAGGGCGAAGTGCCAGGTAATGCCTGGGAGGCGTGAGCCTACGGAAAGTGCCACAGAAAATAACCGCCTAAGCGCTTCGGCGCCGGTAAGGGTGAAAAGGTGCGGTAAGAGCGCACCGCACGTCTGGCAACAGTTCGTGGCTAGGTAAACCCCACTTGGAGCAAGACCAAATAGGGTCCCAAGGCGTGGCCCGCGCTGGGACCGGGTAGGTTGCTAAAGATGTCCAGTGATGGCCATCGTAGACGAATGACTGTTCAAGACAGAACCCGGCTTACAGATCGACTCTCCACCTTTTTTCTCTGCTTGAATCATTGGCAGCGATGTGTGTAATGGCAATTTCCCTCCCTGCTGAATCAATAGCAGAAGCGCTTTTGTAATACCGAAAAAATCTTACTCTTAACAAACTACTTTAACTTCTGAACGCAGCCTTCTGTGCTGATTCAAGTTATTGGGCAAATTCATCCGTCAGATTCTCGTTAACCCTCCTTTTACGCTCCTAAATCTCCGTTCTGTAAGGCTTTTCCTTTAATCCGCGCCTTGACGGTGTGGTGGGCGCATTCCTATAGTGTGCACAAGTGGCGGAAAGTGGCATGAAGTGGGTTTTTTGAGCGCAAAACGCTAATATTTGGAGAAACGCTGACGTGTTTCGCGGAGCTAACGCTATCAGTCTCGATGCAAAGGGCCGTCTCGCTATGCCGAGCCGGTACCGTGACGAGCTCGTTTCGCGTAGTTCCGGTCAATTAATCGTCACCATCGATGCCGTTGATCCGTGTTTGTGTGTTTATCCCCTCGATGAGTGGGAAATTATCGAAACCAAACTGCGCGCACTGCCTTCGCTTCGCGAAGAAAACCGCCGCCTGCAACGTTTACTGATTGGTAATGCCGTCGACCTCGAGCTCGATGGCAGTGGTCGTTTTCTGGTTCCGCCACGCCTTCGCGAATATGCCAGGTTGGATAAGCGCGCAATGCTGGTAGGCCAATTGAACAAGTTCCAATTGTGGGACGAGGATGCCTGGAATGCGGTTTCTGCCGCTGACCTGGCTGCTATTCAACAACCGGGCGCCATGCCTGATGAACTGCGTGATTTGATCCTGTGACTATTGATAGCGGCTTTAACCACATCACCGTACTGCTTGACGAAGCCGTCGAGGCTCTCGCCGTACGTCCTGATGGCTGCTATCTGGACGGTACGTTCGGGCGCGGCGGGCACAGTCGGTTGATCCTCAGCCAGCTCGGGCCCGATGGTCGGTTGCTCGGATTCGACAAAGATCCTCAAGCGATTGCCACCGGGCAAACGCTAGCGGCCGAAGACGGCCGCTTTGTCGTTGTACAGCGCAGCTTTGCCGAGCTCGGTTCGGAAGTCGCCGAACGCGGTCTGGCCGGCAAGGTCAGCGGTGTTCTGCTTGACCTCGGCGTGTCTTCGCCACAGCTCGACGACCCGGAGCGCGGTTTCAGTTTCCTCAACGACGGTCCGTTGGACATGCGCATGGACCCGTCCCGCGGGATCAGTGCTGCCGAGTTCGTCAACACCGCGCCGGTGGAAGAAATCGCCCACGTGTTCAAGCAATATGGCGAAGAGCGTTTCTCCGGGCGCATGGCGCGTGCCGTGGCTGAGCGTCGCGACATCAAGCCGTTTGAGCGCACCGCCGATCTGGCTGAAGTGCTGAAAGTTGCCAACCCGGCGTGGGAAAAGGGCAAGAACCCGGCCACCCGTGCATTCCAGGGCCTGCGCATTCACGTCAACAATGAACTGGGCGATCTGGAAGCCGGCCTCGACGCCGCGCTGGAATGCCTGGAAGTCGGCGGTCGTCTGGTGGTGATCAGCTTCCACTCGCTGGAAGACCGCATCGTCAAACTGTTCATGCGCAAACTGGTGAAAGGCGAAGCCGACAACCTGCCGCGCAACCTGCCGGTCCGTCACGTCGCTTTTGAACCGATCATCAAAATCCATGGCAAAGCGCAGTCCGCCTCCGAGGCAGAACTCAAAGCCAACCCACGTGCCCGTAGCGCCGTCATGCGTGTCGCGGAGAAGTTGCGGTGAGCAAGCTTTTCGCCAAGCCACTTCCTGGCGGAAGCTTTTTCATGCTGCTGCTGTTTATCGGCGTGCTCGTGTCGGCCATCGGCGTGTCCTATAGCGCACACTGGAACCGTCAGCTGTTGAATTCGCTGTACAACGAATTGAGCGTGCGCGACAAGGCGCAGGCGGAGTGGGGCCGCCTGATTCTCGAGCAGAGCACCTGGACCGCCCATAGCCGTATCGAAGTCCTGGCCACCGAGCAACTGAAGATGCGCATTCCCGGCGCAGCTGAAGTGCAGATGGTGGCGCCATGATGAAACTCGAAGGCGCGCTCTTCCCGTGGCGGTTCCGTCTGGTGCTGGGTTTGCTCGGCATCATGGTGGCGGCGATTGCCTGGCGCATCATCGATTTGCAAGTGGTCGACCGTGACTTCCTTAAAGGTCAGGGCGACGCGCGCAGTGTTCGTCACATTCCGATTCCGGCTCACCGTGGTCTGATCACCGACCGTAACGGCGAGCCGTTGGCCGTGAGCACCCCGGTCACCACCTTGTGGGCCAACGCCAAGGAAATGCAAACGGCCAAAGAGAAATGGCCGGCACTGGCGGCTGCCCTGGGGCAGGACCCGAAAGCCCTGGCCGAACGTCTCGAAGCCCAGGCCAACAAAGAATTTATTTATCTGGTGCGCGGGCTGACCCCCGAGCAGGGCCAGGCTGTGCTCGACCTGAAAGTGCCAGGTGTTTATGGCATCGAAGAGTTCCGGCGTTTCTACCCGGCGGGTGAAGTCACCGCCCACATGGTCGGCTTTACCGACATCGATGATCACGGACGCGAAGGTGTCGAACTGGCCTACGACGAATGGCTGGCCGGCGTCCCCGGCAAGCGACAGGTGATCAAGGACCGGCGCGGCCGGCTGATCAAAGATGTCCAGGTCACCAAAAACGCCAAGGCCGGCAAGCCCTTGGCGTTGTCCATTGACCTGCGTCTGCAGTACCTGGCCAACCGCGAACTGCGTAACGCGATCATCGAGAACGGCGCCAAGGCCGGCAGCCTGGTGATCATGGACGTGAAGACCGGCGAGATCCTCGCCATGGTCAACCAGCCGACCTACAACCCGAACAACCGTCGCAACCTGCAACCGGCGATGATGCGCAACCGCGCCATGATTGACGTGTTCGAGCCGGGGTCGACCATGAAAGCGATCTCCATGAGCGCCGCGATCGAAACCGGGCGCTGGAAACCGAGCGACACCGTCGAGGTGTACCCGGGCAGCTTGCAGATTGGTAAATACACCATCAAGGACGTATCCAAGACCGAAGGTCCGGTGCTCGACCTGACCGGCATTCTGATCAACTCCAGTAACGTCGGCATGAGTAAGGTCGCGTTCGATATCGGCGGCGAAACGATTTTCCGTCTGGCGCAGAAAGTCGGTCTCGGCCAGGACACCGGCCTGGGCTTCCCGGGCGAACGCGTCGGCAACCTGCCGAACTATCGCGAATGGCGCAAGGCTGAGACTGCAACGCTGTCCTACGGCTACGGTATTTCCGTGACCGCGATCCAGCTGGTCCACGCCTTCTCGGCCCTGGCCAACAACGGTCGCCTCGCGCCGCTGACCCTGATCAAAACCGACAAGGCGCCGCAAACCACACAGGTATTGCCGGAAGCCGTCGCGAAAACCATGCAAACCATGCTGCAACAAGTGATCGAAGCCCCGCGCGGCGTGTTCCGTGCGCAGGTGCCGGCGTATCACGTGGGCGGCAAGTCGGGTACCGCGCGTAAAACGTCGGTCGGCACCAAAGGCTATGCCGAGAACTCCTACCGCTCGCTGTTCGCCGGTTTCGGCCCGATGAGCGATCCGCGTTACGCGATTGTGGTGGTGATCGATGAACCGACCAAGGCCGGTTATTTCGGTGGTCTGGTGTCGGCGCCGGTGTTCAGCAAAGTGATGTCCGGGACCTTGCGCCTGATGAACGTCACCCCGGACAACCTGCCAGCCACTCAACAAGCGAACGCCGCACCGGTCGTTCCGCTGAAAGCTAATGGAGGGCGCGGCTGATGTCGCTGAGCCTGAACAAGATTTTCGCCCACGCCGGCCGTGATCTATTGATCCGCGAATTGGCGCTTGACAGCCGTAACGTACGGGCAGGCGATTTGTTTCTTGCGGTTCCGGGCGGCAAGTTCGATGGGCGTGCGCACATTGCCGACGCCTTGCAACGCGGCGCTGCTGCCGTGGCTTATGAAGTCGAAGGCGCGACCGTGCTGCCGATTACCGACGTACCGCTGATTCCGGTCAAAGGCTTGGCGGCGCAGCTGTCGGACATCGCCGGGCGTTTTTATGGCGACCCGAGCCGTCACCTCAACCTGATCGGCGTAACCGGCACCAACGGTAAAACCAGCGTGACCCAATTGGTCGCGCAAGCCCTCGACTTGCTCGGTCAGCACTGCGGCATAGTCGGCACCTTGGGCTCCGGTTTCTACGGCGCGCTGGAAAGCGGCCTGCACACCACGCCGAACCCGATTGCGGTGCAAGCGACCCTCGCCGACCTGAAAAAGGCCGGTGCCAAAGCCGTGGCCATGGAAGTCTCTTCCCACGGCCTGGATCAGGGGCGCGTGAGCGCATTGGCCTTCGATGTGGCGGTGATGACCAACCTGTCGCGCGATCATCTGGATTACCACGGCACCATGCAGGCCTATGGCGAAACCAAGGCCAAGCTGTTTGCCTGGAATGATCTGAAGTGCCGGGTGGTAAACCTCGACGACGATTTCGGTCGGCAACTGGCCGAAAAAGGCGAGTCGCGATTGATCACCTACAGCCTGGAAGATTCCAGCGCCTACCTGTATTGCCGCGAAGCGCAGTTCGACGACGAAGGTGTGCGCGCCACGCTGGTCACGCCGCAAGGCGAGCACCATTTGCGCAGCACCTTGCTCGGTCGCTTCAACCTGAGCAATGTGTTGGCCGCAGTCGGCGCCTTGCTCGGTCTGGACTATGCGCTGGACGAAATTCTCAAAGTGCTGCCGAAACTCGAAGGCCCGGCCGGTCGCATGCAGCGCCTGGGCGGCGGTACCCAGCCGCTGGTGGTGGTCGATTACGCCCATACGCCAGATGCGCTGGAAAAAGTCTTGATGGCCCTGCGTCCTCACGCCAAAGGCCGGTTGCTGTGCCTGTTCGGTTGCGGCGGCGATCGCGATCGCGGCAAGCGTCCGCTGATGGCGGAAGTGGTCGAGCGTCTGGCCGATGGCGTACTGGTCACCGATGACAATCCGCGCACCGAAGATCCTGTCGTGATTTTCGACGACATCCGCGCCGGTTTCACCGCTGTGGATAAAGTTGCCTTCGTCGCCGGCCGGGGCCAGGCGATTGCCCAATTGATCGCCAGCGCTTCGGCGGATGACGTGATTGTTCTGGCCGGTAAAGGTCACGAGGACTATCAGGAAATCAACGGCGAGCGCCACGCTTTCTCCGATCTGGTCGAGGCCGATCACGCCCTGACCGCGTGGGAGGTGGCCCATGCTTAAAGCCTTGAGACTGAGTGAACTGACCAGCGCATTGAATGGCCGTCTGATTGCCAGCGACGCCAGCTTCGACGGCGTCAGCATCGACAGCCGCGCGATCAAGTCCGGCCAGCTGTTTATTGCTCTGGCCGGCCCGCGTTTCGATGGCCATGACTACCTTAATGACGTCGCCGCCAAAGGCGCCGTGGGTGCCCTGGTCGAGCGCGAAGTTGCCGACAGCGCGCTGCCGCAACTGCTGGTCAAGGACACCCGCCAGGCCCTCGGTCAATTGGGCGCGATGAACCGTGCAGCATTCACTCAGCCGGTCGTGGCCATCACCGGTTCCAGCGGCAAGACCACGGTCAAGGAAATGCTCGCGAGCATCCTGCGCACGCGCGGTCCTGTGCTGGCGACCCGTGGCAACCTGAACAATGACCTCGGCGCTCCGTTGACCCTGCTCGAACTGGCCCCGGAACATACCGCCGCCGTGATCGAACTCGGCGCTTCGCGAATTGGCGAAATCGCTTACACCGTCGCCATGACCAAACCTCACGTGGCCATCATCAACAACGCCGGGACCGCCCACGTCGGCGAATTCGGCGGGCCGGAAAAAATCGTTGAAGCCAAGGGCGAGATTCTCGAAGGGCTGGATGCCGATGGCGTCGCCGTGCTGAACCTCGATGACAAGGCTTTTGAAATCTGGAAGACCCGTGCCGACGGTCGCAAAGTGCTGACGTTTGCCCTGAGCAACCTCAGCGCCGACTTCTACGCCAGCGATCTGGATCGCGACGCCCGCGGTTGCCCGGCGTTCAACCTGCACAGCCCTGAAGGTGTGGAACGGGTTCAACTGAACCTGCTGGGCACCCATAACGTCGCCAATGCCATGGCCGCCGCCGCTGCCGCCCATGCCTTGGGCGTGTCACTGTTCGGCATCGCCACCGGTCTCGGCGCTGTGCAACCGGTCAAGGGGCGCACCGTCGCGCAACTGGCGACAAACGGCATGCGCGTAATCGATGACACGTACAACGCAAACCCCACCTCCATGTGCGCCGCCGTTGATATACTCGCCGGCTTTTCCGGTCGCACCGTTTTGGTGCTCGGAGACATCGGCGAGTTGGGCGATTGGGCGGAGCAGGGGCACCGCGATGTGGGCGAGTACGCTCGCGGCAAGGTTTGCGCGCTTTACGCGGTCGGGCCAATGATGGCTCACGCCGTGAACGCTTTCGGCGAGCAGGCTTTTCACTTCAGCACACAGGCTGAGCTGATCAAGGCCCTGGAAGCCGAGCAGGACACAAACACCACCATTTTGATCAAGGGCTCGCGCAGCGCCGCGATGGAAAACATCGTCGCCGCTTTGTGCGGGACCCGTCTGGAGAAACATTAATGCTGCTGCTGCTAGCGGAGTATCTGCAACAGTTCTACAAAGGCTTCGCGGTCTTTCAGTACCTGACCCTGCGCGGGATCCTCGGTGTGCTGACCGCGCTGGTCTTGTCGCTGTGCTATGGCCCGTGGATGATCCGCACTTTGCAGAACCGTCAGATCGGTCAATCCGTTCGCAACGACGGTCCGCAATCGCACCTTTCCAAGTCGGGCACCCCGACCATGGGTGGCGCGCTGATTCTTTCGTCCATCGGGGTCAGCACGTTGCTCTGGGCTGACCTGGCCAACCGTTACGTTTGGGTCGTGTTGTTGGTGACCCTGCTGTTCGGTGCCATCGGCTGGGTCGACGATTACCGCAAAGTCATCGAGAAAAACTCCCGAGGCCTTCCGAGCCGCTGGAAATATTTCTGGCAGTCGGTGTTCGGTCTGGGCGCGGCGATCTTCCTTTATATGACCGCGGCAACGCCGGTAGAAACCACCCTGATCCTGCCGATGCTCAAGGACTACAGCATTGCGCTGGGCGCGGGCTTCATCGTCCTGACCTATTTCGTGATTGTCGGCTCGAGCAACGCGGTCAACCTGACTGACGGCCTCGACGGTCTGGCGATCATGCCCACCGTGATGGTCGGTGGCGGCTTGGGGATCTTCTGCTACCTGTCGGGTAACGTGAAGTTCGCCGAATACCTGCTGATTCCTTACGTGCCGGGCGCGGGTGAGTTGATCGTGTTCTGCGGCGCGTTGATCGGCGCGGGCCTGGGTTTCCTCTGGTTCAACACCTATCCGGCACAAGTTTTCATGGGCGACGTCGGCGCACTGGCGCTGGGCGCGGCTTTGGGCACCATCGCGGTGATCGTCCGGCAGGAAATCGTCCTGTTCATCATGGGCGGCGTGTTCGTGATGGAAACCCTGTCAGTCGTGATTCAGGTTGCCTCCTTTAAGCTGACCGGTCGCCGTGTGTTCCGCATGGCACCGATTCACCACCACTTTGAACTCAAGGGCTGGCCCGAGCCGCGTGTGATCGTCCGTTTCTGGATCATCACCGTGATTCTGGTACTGGTCGGCCTTGCCACCCTGAAGCTGAGGTAGAACGAGTGTCTCTGATCGCTTCTGACCACTTCCGCATCGTTGTCGGCCTCGGCAAGAGCGGCATGTCCCTGGTTCGCTTCCTGGCGAACCGGGGCGTGTCGTTTGCCGTCGCCGATACGCGGGAAAATCCACCGGAACTGGCCACGCTCAAGCGTGACTATCCGCACGTGGAAGTGCGTTGTGGCGAGCTGGACGTCGAATTCCTGTGCCGTGCCGACGAGCTCTATGTGAGCCCCGGCCTGGCACTGGCGACCCCGGCCCTGCAGGCTGCCGCCGCCCGTGGCGTGAAGTTGTCCGGCGACATCGAGCTGTTCGCGCGTAACGCGAAAGCGCCGATTGTCGCCATCAGTGGTTCCAACGCCAAAAGCACCGTCACCACCCTGGTTGGCGAGATGGCCGCTGCGGCCGGCAAGCGTGTCGCCGTCGGCGGCAACCTCGGTACGCCGGCGCTGGATTTGCTCAGCGACGACGTCGAGCTGTACGTGATGGAGTTGTCGAGCTTCCAGCTCGAAACCACCGATCACCTCGGCGCTGAAGTGGCGACCGTGCTCAACGTCAGCGAAGACCACATGGACCGCTACAGCGGTCTGCCGGCCTATCACCTGGCCAAGCACCGGATCTTCCGGGGCGCCAGGCAATTTGTGGTCAACCGTCAGGACGCCCTGAGCCGCCCGCTGATGGGCGAAGGTCAGCCCTGCTGGACCTTCGGTTTGAGCAAACCCGATTTCAAGGCCTTTGGTATCCGGGAAGAGGATGGCGAGAAGTACCTGGCCTTCGAATTCCAGAACCTGATGCCGGTGCGCGAGTTGAAAATTCGTGGTGCGCATAACCAGTCCAACGCCCTGGCGGCCTTGGCGCTGGGCCACGCCGTGGGGTTGCCGTTCGATGCCATGCTCTGGAGCCTGCGCACCTTCGCTGGCCTCGAGCATCGCTGCCAATGGGTTCGCGACCTGAACGGCGTGAGCTACTACAACGATTCCAAAGCCACCAACGTGGGTGCCGCACTGGCCGCCATCGAAGGTTTGGGCGCGGACATTGACGGCAAACTTGTGCTGATCGCCGGTGGCGATGGCAAGGGCGCCGACTTCAAGGACCTGGGGAATCCGGTTGCGGCCAACTGCCGTGCCGTGGTGCTGATGGGCCGCGACTCCGAGCTGATCGCCCAGGCCATCGGCGATGCCGTGCCTTTGATTCGCGTCAGCTCGTTGGACGAAGCCGTTGCGCAATGCCGCGCCATCGCAGAGCCGGGCGATGCGGTGCTGCTGTCGCCGGCCTGCGCGAGTTTCGACATGTTCAAGAACTACGAAGAGCGTGGGCGTTTGTTTGCTCAGGCCGTGGAGGGCTTGGCATGAGCTTGAGAAACATCATCAAGCCGTACCCGTCGCCGATCATCACCGGGCGAGGCATCGACCTCGACTTCCCGATGCTCGCCGGCTGCCTGGCATTGATCGGCCTGGGGCTGGTCATGATTGCATCGGCCTCGACCGAAGTGGCGGCGGTACAGTCGGGCAGTGCCCTGTATTACATGATTCGCCACCTTATCTACATTGTGCTGGGCCTGGGTGCCTGCATTGTCACCATGATGATTCCGATCGCCACCTGGCAACGCCTGGGCTGGCTGATGCTGATCGGCGCGTTCGGTCTGCTGGTGATGGTGATCATCCCGGGGATCGGCCGTGAGGTGAACGGTTCGATGCGCTGGATCGGCTTCAGTTTCTTCAACGTGCAGCCATCCGAGATCGCCAAGGTATTCGTGGTCATTTACCTGGCCGGTTATCTGGTACGCCGTCAGAAAGAAGTACGCGAAAGCTGGATGGGTTTCTTCAAGCCGTTCATCGTTCTGCTGCCAATGGCGGGTCTGTTGCTGATGGAACCGGACTTCGGCGCCACCGTTGTAATGATGGGCGCCGCGGCGGCGATGCTGTTCCTGGGCGGGGTCGGGCTGTTCCGTTTTTCCTTGATGGTTGTCCTGGCGGTCGGGGCGGTGGTGCTGTTGATTCAAGTGCAGCCGTATCGAATGGCGCGCCTGACCAACTTTGCGGATCCGTGGGCCGACCAGTTCGGCGCTGGCTATCAGTTGTCTCAGGCATTGATCGCTTTTGGTCGCGGCGAATGGCTGGGCGTTGGCCTGGGCAACAGCGTGCAGAAACAGTTCTACCTGCCGGAAGCCCATACCGACTTCGTGTTCTCGGTCCTGGCCGAAGAACTGGGTGCAGTGGGTTCTTTGTGCACGGTAGCGTTGTTCGTCTTTGTTTGTGTGCGTGGCATGTACATCGGTTATTGGGCCGAGAAGGCCAAGCAATTCTTCGCCGCCTACATCGCGTACGGCCTGTCGTTCCTGTGGATCGGCCAGTTCCTGATCAACATCGGGGTGAACGTCGGCCTGTTGCCAACCAAAGGTCTGACCCTGCCGTTCCTCAGTTATGGCGGTAGTTCGTTGGTGATCTGCGGTGCCTGTCTCGGTTTGTTGCTGCGCATCGAGTGGGAGAGTCGAACCCATCTGGGCAGCGAAGAGATGGAGTTCCATGAGAGCGACTTCGCCGAGGAGCCGAACCATGGGCGCTAACGTATTGATTATGGCTGGCGGCACCGGGGGCCACGTGTTCCCGGCACTGGCCTGTGCTCGCGAGTTCCAGGCCCGGGGTTACACCGTGCACTGGCTCGGCACGCCCCGCGGGATCGAAAACGATCTGGTGCCAGCGGCCGGTCTTCAATTGCATCGGATTAACGCCAGCGGTTTACGCGGCAAGGGCAAGTTGTCCCTGCTCAAGGCACCGATCATGTTGCTGAAGTCGATCTGGCAGGCGCGGGCGATCATCCGTCAGCTGCAGCCGGTCTGTGTGGTCGGGTTTGGTGGTTATGTGACCGGCCCCGGTGGCGTTGCCGCCAAATTGGCCGGCGTGCCGGTCATCGTTCACGAGCAGAACGCCGTGGCCGGTACCGCCAATCGGTTGCTGGTGCCGTTGGCCGCCCGAGTCTGTGAAGCGTTTCCCGACACCTTTACCCTGTCGAACAGCCGACGGACCACCGGTAACCCGGTGCGCGCCGAGCTGTTCCTCGACACACCGCGACCTGCCCTGGCCGGTCGCAAGGCGCGTTTGCTGATCCTGGGCGGAAGCCTGGGCGCAGAACCGTTGAACAAGTTGCTGCCTGAAGCCCTGTCGCAAGTCGCCCCCGACCTGCGCCCGGACGTGTTCCATCAAGCCGGCAAAAACCACGATGAAGTGACTGCAGAGCGCTATCGCGCGGCTGGCGTCGAGGCGCAAGTGCAGCCTTTCATCAAAGACATGGCCCAAGCCTATGGCTGGGCCGACCTGGTGGTGTGCCGCGCAGGCGCACTGACCATCAGTGAACTGGCGGCCGCCGGTCTGCCCTCGATGCTGGTGCCTTTGCCCCACGCGATCGACGATCACCAGACCCGCAACGCCGATTATTTGGCCCGTGAAGGCGCAGCCTTCCTGATGCCGCAAAGAACGACTGGCGCAGCGGACCTTGCCGCTCGCCTGACAGAGGTCTTGATGCAACCGCAACGACTCAATGACATGGCCACCGCGGCACGCCGCCTGGCCAAACCCGATGCCACCCGTAACGTGGTCGATACCTGCCTGGAGGTGGCCCATGGTTGAGAACAAGAAAGCCATGCCACAACCGGAAATGCGCCGCATCCGTCGCATCCACTTCGTCGGTATCGGCGGCGTGGGCATGTGCGGCATCGCCGAAGTGTTGCTGAACCTGGGCTATGAAGTGTCCGGTTCGGACCTTAAAGCCTCGCCGGTGACCGAGCGTCTCGAATCCTTCGGTGCCCAGATCTATATCGGCCACCGTGCCGAGAACGCTGCGACCGCCGATGTGCTGGTCACGTCGAGTGCCGTGAATACTTCCAACCCGGAAGTCGCCACCGCGCTGGAACGCCGGATTCCGGTGGTGCCTCGTGCCGAGATGTTGGCTGAGCTGATGCGCTACCGCCACGGCATCGCCGTCGCCGGTACGCACGGCAAAACCACCACCACCAGCCTGATCGCTTCGGTGTTCGCCGCCGGTGGCCTGGACCCGACGTTCGTCATCGGTGGCCGTCTGAATGCCGCGGGCACCAATGCCCAGCTCGGCACCAGCCGTTACCTGATCGCCGAAGCCGACGAAAGCGATGCCAGCTTCCTGCACTTGCAGCCATTGGTGGCTGTGGTCACCAACATCGACGCCGATCACATGGCGACCTACGACGGTGACTTCAACAAATTGAAGAAAACCTTCGTCGAGTTCCTGCACAACCTGCCGTTCTACGGTCTGGCGGTAGTGTGCCTGGACGATCCGGTGGTGCGTGAAATTCTCCCGCTGATCAAACGTCCGACAGTCACTTATGGCTTTGGCGAAGACGCCGACGTGCGCGCCATCAATGTCCGCCAGCAAGGCATGCAGACCTTCTTCACCGTGTTGCGCCCTGACCGCGAGCCACTGGATGTCTCGGTGAACATGCCGGGCAACCACAACGTACTGAACGCACTGGCGACCATTTGCATCGCCACCGATGAAGGCGTCAGCGATGAAGCCATCGTCCAGGGCCTGTCCGGGTTCCAGGGTGTCGGCCGCCGCTTCCAGGTGTATGGCGAACTGCCGGTCGAAGGCGGCAACGTGATGCTGGTGGACGACTACGGTCACCACCCGACCGAAGTCGCGGCGGTGATCAAGGCCGTGCGCGGTGGCTGGCCGGAACGCCGCCTGGTGATGGTTTACCAGCCGCACCGTTACAGCCGCACCCGTGACCTGTACGACGATTTCGTCAACGTGCTGGCCGACGCCAACGTGCTGCTGCTGATGGAGGTCTACCCGGCCGGCGAAGAGCCGATTCCGGGCGCCGACAGCCGCAAGTTGTGCAACAGCATTCGCCAGCGCGGTCAACTCGACCCGATCTACATCGAGCGCGGCATCGACCTCGCGCCGATCGTCAAGCCGCTGCTGCGCGCCGGCGACATCCTGCTGTGCCAGGGCGCCGGTGATATCGGTGGTCTCGCACCCAAACTGTTGAACAGTCCGTTGTTCGCCGGGGCCGTTGCTGCACCGGTTGAGGGGAAGTTGAAATGACTGCTGCTTACGCCAACCTCGTCTCCACTATCGCGCCGAAAGACTTCGGCCGCGTCGCCGTGCTGTTCGGTGGCAAGAGTGCCGAGCGGGAAGTGTCCCTGAAATCGGGTAACGCGGTGCTCGAAGCATTGCAAAGCGCCGGTGTGGACGCGTTCGGTCTTGATGTGGGCGATGACCTGCTGCAGCGCCTGCTGAACGAAAAAATCGACCGCGCCTTCATCATCCTCCACGGTCGTGGCGGTGAAGACGGCAGCATGCAGGGTCTGCTCGAATGCCTGGGCATTCCGTACACCGGCAGCGGCATTCTGGCCTCGGCGCTGGCCATGGACAAACTGCGCACCAAGCAGGTCTGGCATAGCCTCGGCATTCCGACGCCACGCCATGCCGTACTGAGTTCCGAGGCCGATTGTATTTCGGCGGCCACGGAACTGGGCTTCCCGTTGATCGTCAAACCGGCCCATGAAGGTTCCAGTATCGGGATGGCCAAAGTGTCTTCAGCTCTTGAGTTGATCGACGCATGGAAAGCGGCCAGTACCTACGATTCGCAAGTGTTGGTCGAACAATGGATTCAAGGTCCGGAGTTCACCATCGCCACCCTGCGTGACCAGGTGTTGCCACCCATTGCCCTGGGCACGACGCACAGTTTCTACGACTACGACGCCAAGTACGTGGCTTCCGATACCCAGTACCGGATCCCGTGTGGCCTGGACAGCAACAAAGAAAAAGAACTCATGGACCTCACGGCCAAAGCCTGTGAGGCGCTGGGTATCGCCGGTTGGGGCAGGGCAGACGTGATGCAGGACGCCGATGGACAGTTCTGGTTCCTGGAAGTCAATACCGCACCGGGCATGACCGATCACAGTCTGGTTCCGATGGCGGCCCGTGCCGCTGGCCTGGATTTCCAGCAACTGGTTCTGGCGATTCTGGCCGCCAGCATTGCGGGTAACGCTGCCGGTAACCAAGAGCCGCGAGGGTAAGACCATGCAAGGCGCACAGCTGAGACATCAGCCCTCCGCACCACCCGGCCGCAAGCCGGTGCCGCGGGGTGCCAGCCGAATGGTGGCCAAAGAGCCGATGTCCGCGCGCCTGCCGAAAGCCAACTTTGGTTTTCTGAAAAGCCTGTTCTGGCCCGTGCTGTTGGTTGCGCTGGGGTTCGGCACTTATGAAGGCGCACAGCGTTTGCTGCCGTACGCCGACCGGCCGATCACCAAGATCGCGGTGCAGGGTGATTTGAGTTACATCAGCCAGCAAGCGGTGCAGCAGCGGATCGCCCCCTACGTGGCGTCGAGCTTCTTCACCATCGACCTGGCGAGCATGCGCACCGAGCTTGAACAGATGCCATGGATTGCCCACGCCGAAGTGCGCAGGGTGTGGCCGGATCAAGTAGTGATTCGCCTGGAAGAACAACTGCCGGTGGCCCGTTGGGGCGATGAATCGCTGTTGAACAACCAGGGGCAGGCGTTCACCCCGCGCGAGCTGGCGAACTACGAACACTTGCCACAGCTGTTCGGCCCGCAGCGGGCCCAGCAGCAAGTAATGCAGCAATATCAGGTGCTGAGCCAGATGCTCAGGCCGTTGGGCTTCTCGATTGCACGCCTGGAGTTGCGTGAACGAGGCAGCTGGTTCCTGACCACCGGCGCCGGCAGCGCGGGCCCGGGAATCGAACTGCTGCTGGGACGCGGCAACCTGGTGGAAAAGATGCGCCGCTTCATTGCCATCTATGACAAGACGCTCAAAGAGCAGATTACGAACATTGCGCGCATCGATCTGCGCTACGCCAACGGCCTCGCTGTTGGCTGGCGGGAACCTGTAGCGCCCACGACAGCCCAACCCGCTGTCGCGAAGAATTAAGAAGAGGCAGGACCCATGGCAAACGTGCAAAGCGGCAAAATGATCGTCGGTCTCGATATCGGCACCTCCAAAGTGGTGGCGCTGGTCGGCGAGGTCTCGGACGACGGCACGCTGGAAATCGTCGGAATCGGTACCCATCCGTCCCGTGGCCTGAAGAAAGGCGTAGTGGTGAACATCGAGTCCACCGTGCAGTCGATCCAGCGCGCTATCGAAGAAGCACAGCTGATGGCCGGTTGCCGGATTCATTCGGCGTTCGTCGGCGTGGCCGGCAATCACATCCGCAGCCTGAATTCCCACGGCATCGTGGCGATTCGTGATCGCGAAGTCAGCTCCGCCGACCTTGAGCGCGTTCTCGACGCTGCCCAGGCCGTGGCAATCCCGGCTGACCAGCGCGTGCTGCACACCCTGCCGCAGGATTACGTGATCGATAACCAGGAAGGCGTTCGCGAGCCGCTGGGCATGTCCGGCGTGCGCCTGGAAGCCAAGGTTCACGTGGTCACCTGCGCTGTCAACGCCGCACAGAACATTGAAAAATGCGTGCGTCGCTGCGGCCTGGAAATCGACGACATCATTCTCGAGCAGTTGGCCTCGGCCTACTCGGTCCTGACCGACGACGAGAAAGAGCTGGGCGTGTGCCTGGTGGACATCGGCGGCGGCACCACCGACATCGCGATCTTCACCGAAGGCGCGATCCGTCACACCGCGGTGATCCCGATTGCGGGCGATCAGGTGACCAACGACATCGCCATGGCGTTGCGCACCCCGACCCAGTACGCCGAAGAAATCAAGATTCGCTACGCCTGCGCCCTGGCCAAACTGGCCGGCGCCGGTGAAACCATCAAGGTGCCGAGTGTTGGCGACCGTCCGCCGCGCGAGCTGTCCCGTCAGGCCCTGGCCGAAGTGGTCGAGCCCCGTTACGACGAGCTGTTCACCCTGATCCAGGCCGAACTGCGTCGCAGCGGCTACGAAGACCTGATCCCGGCCGGCATCGTGCTGACCGGCGGTACGTCGAAGATGGAAGGCGCTGTGGAACTGGCCGAAGAGATCTTCCACATGCCGGTTCGCCTGGGCGTGCCCCATGGCGTCAAGGGCCTGGACGATGTGGTCCGCAACCCGATCTATTCCACCGGCGTTGGCCTGTTGATGTACGGCCTGCAGAAACAGTCCGACGGGATTTCGTTCTCGGGCATCGGCAGCCGCGACAGCTACAGCAATGAAGAACCGAAAGCCGCCTTGCTCGATCGCTTCAAGAGCTGGGTACAAGGCAACTTCTAAAGATTTACCGCAATACCGTTGTAGATACAGGCAGTAGGCGAAAAAACTAGAGAAATGAAAGGAGAGGGAAAATGTTCGAACTCGTAGACAACATCCCCGCAAGCCCGGTAATTAAAGTTATCGGTGTTGGCGGTGGCGGCGGCAACGCTGTCAATCACATGGTCAAGAGCAACATTGAAGGCGTTGAATTCATCTGCGCCAACACTGATGCCCAGGCGCTGAAAAGTATCGGCGCGCGGACCATCCTGCAACTGGGCACCGGCGTGACCAAAGGTCTGGGCGCTGGCGCCAACCCTGAAGTAGGTCGTCAGGCCGCTCTCGAAGATCGTGAGCGCATTGCCGAAGTCCTGCAGGGCACCAACATGGTGTTCATCACTACCGGCATGGGCGGTGGTACCGGTACCGGTGCTGCGCCAATCATCGCCGAAGTGGCCAAGGAAATGGGCATCCTCACCGTTGCAGTGGTGACCCGTCCGTTCCCATTCGAAGGCCGCAAGCGTATGCAGATCGCCGACGAAGGCATTCGTCTGCTGTCTGAAAGCGTCGACTCGTTGATCACCATTCCCAACGAGAAGCTGCTGACCATCCTCGGTAAAGACGCAAGCCTCTTGTCGGCTTTCGCCAAGGCCGACGATGTACTGGCCGGTGCCGTTCGCGGTATCTCCGACATCATCAAGCGTCCGGGCATGATCAACGTCGACTTTGCCGACGTGCGTACCGTGATGAGCGAAATGGGCATGGCGATGATGGGCACTGGCTGCGCCAGCGGTCCGAACCGTGCACGTGAGGCCACCGAAGCGGCCATTCGCAACCCGTTGCTCGAAGACGTGAACCTGCAAGGTGCACGCGGTATCCTGGTGAACATCACCGCCGGTCCTGACCTGTCTCTGGGTGAGTACTCCGACGTGGGTAGCATCATCGAAGCCTTCGCTTCCGAGCACGCAATGGTCAAGGTCGGTACCGTTATCGATCCGGACATGCGCGACGAGCTGCACGTGACTGTTGTTGCCACTGGTTTAGGCGCTAAAATCGAGAAGCCTGTGAAGGTCATCGACAATACCGTTCACACCTCGATGGCTTCCCAGCCACAACAACAAGCCCCTGTTCGTCAAGAACAGCCTGCGGTGAACTACCGTGACCTGGACCGTCCGACCGTCATGCGCAACCAGGCTCAGGCCGGTGCTGCGACTGCCGCGAAGATGAACCCGCAAGATGACCTGGACTACCTGGACATCCCGGCTTTCCTGCGTCGTCAGGCCGATTGATGAAATGTATCAGGGGTATTAGGGTGATTGGTGTTCAGCAAAGGTCTGGTCTGCTATCATCGCCAGCCTTTGTTGATACCAGTTCGCAATTTGCGCTGAAGCGGCCCATGCCATGATAAAACAACGCACCCTGAAGAATATTATCCGTGCCACAGGTGTCGGCCTGCACTCCGGGGAGAAGGTCTATCTGACCCTCAAGCCAGCGCCCGTCGACACCGGCATTGTGTTTTGTCGTGCTGACCTCGACCCTGTGGTGCAGATTCCTGCCCGCGCGGAAAACGTTGGCGAAACCACTATGTCGACCACGCTTGTTAACGGTGACGTCAAAGTGGACACGGTGGAGCACCTGCTCTCGGCCATGGCTGGCCTGGGCATCGATAACGCCTACGTCGAGCTCTCCGCGTCCGAAGTCCCGATCATGGATGGTAGCGCTGGACCCTTCGTATTCCTGATTCAATCGGCCGGCCTGGAAGAACAGGACGCCGCCAAGAAGTTCATCCGGATCCTGCGGGAAGTGACAGTGGAAGACGGCGACAAGCGCGCCACTTTCGTCCCTTTCGAAGGTTTCAAAGTGAGCTTCGAGATCGATTTCGATCACCCGGTTTTCCGTGACCGCACACAAAGTGCAAGCGTGGATTTTTCCAGCACTTCGTTCGTAAAAGAAGTCAGCCGCGCCCGTACCTTTGGTTTCATGAGTGACATCGAGTACCTGCGCAAGCACAACCTCGCACTCGGCGGCAGCGTTGAAAACGCTATTGTGGTCGACGCGGATGGTGTACTGAACGAAGACGGCCTTCGCTATGAAGACGAATTCGTGAAGCACAAGATCCTCGATGCAATTGGTGACCTCTACCTGCTGGGCAATAGCCTGATTGGTGAGTTCAAGGGCTTCAAGTCCGGACATGCATTGAACAACCAGCTGCTGCGCAAGTTGATTGAGCAGACAGATGCTTGGGAAGTCGTGACTTTCGAAGACGCCAGCACTGCACCGATCTCTTACATGCGTCCTGTTGCGGCCGTGTAAGCAAAAAACCTCTCTAGTTTTTAAAGGCTACCTTCGGGTGGCCTTTTTTTATGATCCGGTTGTTTGTGGCGTCTGGCTGGCCTCTTCGCGAGCAAGCCCGCTCCCACATGGGTACGCGGTCTACTGTGTACAAGCGGGCTTGTTCGCGAAGAGGCCAGTCGATCCACTACAAATGGTCAGCCGGAAACCACCCGATTGCGCCCGTTTTCCTTGGCCTGATACAGCGCTTTGTCCGCCGCAAACAGCAACTGCTCCAGGCTGATGTCGGTCGCTGTCGTCCAGGTGCTGATGCCGATACTGACAGTAATCGGCAACTCATCACTCCCCACCAACGGCAACTGCTCCACCGCCGTACGGATGTTGTCGGCAATCTGTTGCGCGCCAGCGCTGTCGGTTTCAGCCAGGATCACTGAAAACTCCTCGCCACCGTAACGGGCGACAAGGTCTGCAGGCCGTCGAACATGGGTGCTGATCACTTTGGCCACCGAGCGTAAGGCATCGTCGCCGCCCTGATGGCCATGGCGATCATTGAATGCCTTGAAGTGATCGATATCGATCATCAGTATCGACAATGGCTGGCCGGAGCGTTGGGCGCGAAACCATTCATGGCGCAGGGCCTGATCCAGACTTCGACGGTTGGCCAGGCCGGTCAAGGGGTCGGTAGCGGCCAGTTGTGCCAATTCCTGCTCGGCACTTTGACGCCGACGCAATTCCCGGCAGAGCAACCAGGTCAGCCACAGCAGGCTCACGCACAGGGCAATGGTCGCCAAGCTAACCACCACCGTAGTGCGCTTCCAGGCCGCAAAGACCTCATCACTGGACAGCGCAACGATGACAATCAACGGCAAGTTCCCGACCTTGGAGAAGGTGTACAAGCGCTTGTCACGGTATCGATCGGACATGCTGGTGAAGCTGCCGTTGCCTTCCTTGACGATGCGCTGAAAATTGGGGCGGTTACTGAAGTCCTTGCCGATCAGCTCCTCGGCCAGGCGTGGTTGCTGGGCCAGAAGAATCCCGTTCTTGCTGATCAGATTGACCGTGCTGTCGCGGCCGATGCTCAAACTGTTGAACAACTGATCGAAGTAGCTCAACCGCATGGCGGCTTCGGCCACGCCCAGGAACTCACCCTGGGGGCCGTTCACCCGGCGGCTGAAACTGATACGCCAATCCTGTTCGGGCGACCTGGCCCTGAAGGGGGGGCTGATGAACATGCCCGGGTCCAGGTTGTTCACATGAGACTGGAAGTATTCACGATCGGCATAGTTTCCCTTTCTGGGCTCTACCGAGGCCGAGTCGGCGATCACGTCGCCTTTATTGTCGAGCAACAAAATGTTGCCCTTGTACGGCGCGGCAGTGGCGCGGTCGAAATAGGCCAGATGGCGAATGACAGGAGAAACGCTCTTGAGGTCTTCACGCCGGGAGGCAGCGATCAAACCCAGCAGGGACACGTCATAGAGTTCGACATTGCGCAGCACATCGGCGTCGATCAATTGCACGATATTATTGGCGGCGCGAGCGGCGGACAATTCGGCATGGACGCGTTCGCGGATCAGCAGGAACGCCACAATGCTCAGTATCGCAATGACCAACAACAAACTACCAAGAACCAGAAGCCGCTCCGATCGTGTCGAACGGATCGGATGTTGAGATTTCGCACTGCTTACACTCATGGTTCTGACTTCTGCAAATAAGGCGTTATGAAAGTTCTTTTACAAGAATCGGGCAGAGTCCCAGAAACCGGTCGCGTCCAGAGCGCCTATATAAGTGCCGGATAAAAAAAAGGCCAGCAAAACATGCTGGCCTTTTGCTAATTGAAGCTTAGAAGACATTCAGCGGGTAGTCGACCCTGTGGCGAGGGGGCTTGCCCCCGTTCGGCTGCGAAGCAGTCGTAAATTCAGGCAACTCGGTGGGTGTGAAAGAATGCAGGGGGGCCGCTTCGCGACCCAACGGGGGCAAGCCCCCTCGCCACAGGGTTCTGTGTGATCAGACCGGGAGGTGGATGCCGAAAGTATTCATCCCATGGTCACTGCGCACAAACACATCCCCACCGTGCATCAGCGCAATCGCCTTGACGATCGCCAGCCCCAGGCCATGGTTGTTGCCACTGTTGCTGCGCGACGCATCGACCCGGTAGAAACGCTCGAACAGCCGCGGCAAATGCTCGTTGGCAATTGGCAATCCCGGGTTGGCGACGCCGATGCTGACCTGATGCTCTTCGACTTCGATCCGCACCTCAATCACTTGCCCGGGTTCGGTGTGCTGCACCGCGTTGCTCAGCAAGTTGATCAACGCCCGCCGCAGATGAGCGATCTCGATCCGCACCTGTGCGTCGCCACTGACTTCGACCTGAACCTGCGCATCTTCAAGAATGAAATCCAGATACTCCAGCGTAGTGGCCACTTCATCGGCCAATGAGGTGGACGTCAGTTTGGTGGCCTTGCTGCCCTGGTCGGCGCTGGCGAGGAACAGCATGTCGTTGATGATCGAGCGCAGCCGTTCCAGCTCTTCGAGGTTCGATTGCAGCACTTCGAAATAGTGTTCGGCTGACCGCCCGCGTGTCAGCGCCACCTGGGTCTGGCCGATCAGGTTGGTCAGCGGCGAGCGCAGTTCATGGGCCACGTCGGCGTTGAACGATTCCAGGCGCGAGTAAGCCTGTTCGACCCGTTCCAGTGTGGCGTTGAACGAATTGACGAACTGGTTCAGTTCCGGTGGCAATGGCGACAATTGCAGGCGTCCGGACAGCCGTGGTGGCGCCAGACGCTGGGCCTCCTGCGACAACTTGATCAGCGGTTTGAGGCCGATCCGGGCCACCCAATAACCGAGTAGCGAGGCCAGCAATACACCAATGATCGCCAGGCTGATCAGGGCGATCAGCAAGTGGTGCTGCGTCTCGTAAAAGGTTTCGGTGTCGATGCCGATCAGGAAGCGCAGCGGTGGCCGCTGGTCCTTGGCCGGCAGTTCGGTGACCAACACTTTCAGCGGGTACGGATGGTCGGGCAATGCCATGTCGCGCATGCCCGGCGGGCCTTGGGCGAAGGCGCGGATCGGCGCGTCGGGTTGGCCGTATTCATAACCGGGATGGCCGCTGACCACCCAAAAGCGGATGCGTTTGTCTTCTTCGCTCAGCAGTTTGAGCTTGGCGTTGATCTTCACCCAATGCTCGGGCGTGCCGTACCGGTTGAGCGCAGATTCAAGCACGCTGTAACGGGCAACGAGTTCGGCTTCGGGCAGCAGGCCTAAACCCTTGTCGACCTGTTGATACAGCGCACCGCCGATCAGCAGGAACACCAGCAGCGCCACCAGGGTGAACATCCCGCTCAGGCGCAGAGCAATACTGTTACTGGACACCACGGCTCTCCAGCACATAACCCATGCCACGAATCGTGTGCAGCAATTTCTCGTCGAACGGCCCGTCGAGCTTGGCCCGCAGGCGTTTGATCGCGACTTCGACCACGTTGGCGTCGCTGTCGAAATTGATGTCCCAGACCATCTCGGCAATGGCGGTTTTCGAGAGGATTTCCCCTTGCCGCCGCGCCAGCACGCTGAGCAACGAGAACTCCTTGGCGGTCAGGTCCAGGCGTGTGCCGGCGCGGGTGGCCTTGCGGCTGATCAAATCTATCCACAGGTCGGCGATGCTCACCTGTACCGGTTCGTGGCCGCCGCTGCGCCGGGTCAGCGCTTGCAGGCGCGCCACCAGTTCGAGGAAGGAAAACGGTTTGCCGAGATAATCGTCGGCACCATCGCGCAGGCCTTTGATGCGGTCTTCCACCCGCTCGCGGGCGGTGAGCATGATCACCGGGGTTTGCTTGCGCGCCCGCAGCGCACGCAATACGCCGAAGCCGTCGAGGCCCGGCAACATGACGTCGAGGACAATCACTGCGAAGTCGTTTTCCAGCGCCAGATGCAAGCCTTCGACGCCATCGCCGGCCAGGTCCACGGTGTAGCCCTGTTCCGTCAGGCCGCGGTGTAGATAGTCCGCGGTTTTTTCTTCGTCTTCGATAATCAGAACGCGCATGACCCCGCCTCAGTCTGTGGTCGCCAGCGCCGGCAGTGGTGCTGGCGCTGGTGGGAGAGTGTGTCGATGGAAAAGCCGCTCAAGCATCAAGTATATGACCGGCGTGGTGAACAACGTCAGCGCCTGGCTGACCAGCAAGCCGCCGACCACCGCAATCCCCAGCGGCTGGCGCAATTCGGCACCGGTGCCGTAGCCGAGCATCAGCGGCAGGGCGCCGAGCAGGGCGGCGAGGGTGGTCATGATGATTGGCCGGAACCGCGTCATACACGCCTCATAGATCGCCTCTTCCGGCGGCAGGCCACGGTTGCGTTGGGCGTCCAGCGCGAAGTCGATCATCAGGATGCCGTTCTTCTTGACGATGCCGATCAGCAGCACCAGCCCGATCAGCGCCATGATCGAAAAGTCCTGGCCGCAGATCCACAGCATGATCACCGCCCCGAGCCCCGCCGAGGGCAGGGTCGAGATGATCGTCAGCGGGTGCACGAAGCTTTCGTACAGAACGCCAAGAATGATGTACACCGCCACCAGCGCCGCCAGAATCAGCCACGGCTGGCTGGCCAGCGAACTCTGGAACGCCTGGGCCGCGCCCTGGAAATTACCGCTGATGGCCGTCGGCATGCCAATGTCGGTCTTGGCCTGATTGAGCATGATCACCGCATCGCCCAACGCGACGCCGGGTGCCAGGTTGAACGACAGGTTGGCCGCCGGGAACATCCCGTCGTGAGCGATGGACAACGGGCCGATGGTCGGCGCATCGAATTTCGCCAGGGCCGACAGCGGCACCATTTCCCCGCTCAGCGGCGAGCGCAGGTAGAAATAGTTGAGGCTTTCGGCCTTGCCGCGCTGCTTGGTGTCCAGCTCCAGAATCACGTTGTACTGGTTGGTCTGGGTCTGGAATTCGTTGATCTGCCGCTGGCCGAAGGCGTCGTACAGCGCTTCGTCGACATCGCTGGCGGTCAGGCCGAAACGCGCCGCGGCGCTACGGTCGATGCTGATGTGGGTGATGCTGCCGCCCAGTTGCAGGTCGTTGGAAATGTCACGGAATGACGGGTTGCTGCGCAGTTTTTCCGTCAGGCGCTGGGTCCAGGTGCTCAGGAGTGCACCGTCGTTGCTTTTGAGTACGTATTGGTACTGGGCGCGGCTCGGGCCGGAACTGAGGTTGATGTCTTGCCCGGCGCGCAAGTACAGCACGATGCCTGGGACTTTCATCAGCTGAGGGCGAATCCGGTCGATGAACTGGCTGGCGGACACGTCACGGTCGCCACGTTTTTTCAGAGAGATCCAGAAGCGGCCGTTGGCGATGGTCTGGTTGCTGCCCGAAACGCCGACCGAGTGGGAGAACGTCTCGACGGCGGGATCGGCCGCGACAATTTCGGCCATCGCCAGGTGTTTTTTCACCATGTCGCGGTAGGAAATGTCTGCCGCCGCTTCGGTGGTGCCGAGGACGAAACCGGTGTCCTGTACCGGGAAGAAGCCCTTCGGAATGAAAATGTACCCGGCGACCGCCAGGCCGAGGGACAGGCCGAACACACCGATCATCAATTTCTGATGGGCGAGGGCGCGGCGCAGGCCTTTTTCGTACAGCGCCAGCAAGCGCTCGCCGAAACCCGGTTTGCTGTGGGCGTGATGCACCGGTGCGCGCATGAACAACGCCGCCAGGGTCGGCGCCAGCGTCAGGGACACCACCACGGAAATCATGATGGTCGAGGTGGCGGTCAGGGCGAACTCCTTGAACAGTCGCCCGACCACGCCGTCCATGAACAGCAGCGGAATGAACGCCGCCACCAGCGAGAAGCTGATGGACACCACGGTAAAACCGATCTCGCCGGCGCCCTTGATCGCCGCCTCGCGCATGCCGTCGCCGGCCTCCAGATGGCGGTGAATGTTTTCCACCACCACAATCGCATCGTCCACCACAAACCCGACGGACACCACGATCGCCACCAGAGTCAAGTTATTCAGGCTGAAGCCCATGATGTACATCAGGGCGAAACTGGCGATCAACGACACACCGAGCACCGCCGTCACGATCAGGGTCGCCGACAACTGCCGCAGGAACAGCGCCATCACCGCCACCACCAGCAGGATCGCGATCAGCAGGGTGACTTCCACTTCATGCAACGAGGCGCGGATGGTTTGGGTACGGTCGATCAACACCTTGACCTGCACCGAGGCCGGCAACATGGCCGCCAGCGTCGGCAGGGCCGCTTGAATACGGTCGACGGTCTCGACGATGTTGGCCCCCGGTTGCCGGAAAATCACCAGGTTCACCCCCGGCTGACCATCAGCCCAGGCCTGTACGTAGGCGTCTTCCGAACCGTTGACGACTTTGGCCACGTCCTTGAGATGAACCGGTGCACCGTCCTTGTAGGAAACGATAAGTTGGCTGTATTCCTCGGGATGAAATAGTTGGTCGTTGGTGGACAAGGTCGAAATGCTCGACTCGCCGTACAACGCACCTTTGGCCAGGTTGAGGCTGGTCTGCTGGATCGCCAGGCGAATGTCCGCCAGGGTCAGGCCGATAGCCGCGAGTTTGTCCGCCGATGCCTGAACGCGGATCGCTGGACGTTGCTGACCGGTGATGTTGATTTGGCCTACGCCGTCGATCTGACTGATCTGACGGGCGAGCAAGGTTTCCACCAGGTCACTGACTTCGGTGCCGGGCATTTGCGGCGAGTTGATGCTGAGGATCAGCACCGGGCTGTCGGCCGGGTTGACCTTCCTCCATGTCGGCAGGTTCGGCATGTCTTTGGGCAGTTTGCCGGCGGCGGTGTTGATCGCGGCCTGAACTTCTTGGGCGGCGGTGTCGATGCTTTTGTCGAGGGTGAATTGCAGGGTCAAAATGGTCGAGCCCAGGGCGCTGCTCGAGGTCATCTGGGTGACGCCGGGGATGGCGCTGAATTGCACTTCCAGCGGTGTGGCCACCGACGAAGCCATGGTCTCCGGGTTGGCGCCGGGCAGTTGCGCGGCCACCTGGATAGTCGGGAATTCCGCTTCCGGCAATGGCGCAATCGGCAGCCGCGGAAAGGCGATCACCCCCAGCAGCACCAAGGCAAAGGTCAGCAGGACCGTCGCCACCGGATGATCGATGCACCACGCGGAAATCGAACCGTGGCCCTTCATGGTTTCGGCTCCGATTGCACGACTTGCGGTGGTTCAGTCAGCACCTGAACCGTGGTGCCGGGCTTGAGCCGCGATTGGCCATCGCTGACCAGCACATCGCCCGGTTTCACGCCTTTGATGATGTCCTGGCCACTGCCTTGATAAACCATCTGTACCTGAACGACTTCAACCTTGTCGCCGCTGACCCGGTAGACGAAATGTTGATCGAGCCCGCGTTGTACGACGGCGGGTGGCACCACCAGCGCATTTTTATCCAGCGCTGTCTGAATTTTTACCGTTACCAGCAGGCCCGGCCAGAGTTTCTGCCCGGGGTTGGCGAATTCGGCCTTGGCGCGGATGGTTCCAGTATTGGCGTTGATCTGGTTGTCGATCAGGGTCAGATGACCTTCGCCCAGCAGGTTGCCGGTTTCGCCGTCGGTGTCGGCGCCGATGTAAGCCTTGACCGGCGTGTGCTGTGGATCGTTGATCAGGCCCTGCAGGGTTGGCAGCATTTGCTGCGGCAAGGAAAACTCCACGGCGATCGGGTCTATCTGGGTCACTGTGAACAAGCCTTGGGTGTCGGTCATGCGCAGGAAGTTGCCTTCGTCCACCGTGCGAATACCGACGCGACCGGTGACCGGAGAGCGAATCTGTGTGTAGGAAAGCTGCACCAGAGCGGCGTCGATAGAGGCCTGGTTGCCTTGGGCAGAGGCTTTGAGTTGATTGACCAGGGCTTGTTGCTGGTCGTAGGTCTGCTTGGACACGCCGTCGTCGACGCTCAGCAGTTTGTAGCGCTTGAGGTTGACCTGGGCCACTTGCAGTTGCGCCTGGCTTTCACCGAGTTGGGCGCGGGCCAGGTCGAGGCTGGCGCGGATCGAGCGGTCGTCGATGGTGGCCAGCAGGTCGCCTTTGTTTACCAGCTGGCCTTCCTTGACCAGCAGTTTGGTGAGGATGCCGTCGATCTGTGGGCGCACGACCACGCTGTGCAGGGACAGCACCGAGCCGATGCCGCTGACGTAGCGGGGCACGTCTTTTTCAGCGACGCTGACCACTCGCACGGGGATGGCAGTGGGGGCGGTCAGTTTGGTAGTGGCGGGTTTGGTGGCGTACCACACGCCCAGCACTGCCAGGGCGATCAGAAGGGCGGCGAACAGGGCGGTTTTTTTCTGAATTCGCATGCGAGTGGGGCGCCGGGCTGAGTGGTCGGAGTTTTGTCAGGTTTATACCTTCCTTTATAAACCTGTTCGCCCGTCAGGAGAGTGACTGGTAACTGACGGCTTTGTCAGTTTGGGCTGGAATCTTGTTTTCTTGGCGGCCTTATAGCCGACCAGGTTCTTGTTGATTGAGTACATATCCATTTCTGCGGTAACGGCTACTTATGGTTTCGCCCTTACGGCGACTCCCTTTTTTACAAGCGCCTAAAAAAGGAAGCAAAAAACGCTCGCCCCAAACGTACGGCCCCTCGCTAAGGCTCGGCGTTCCTTCGCTCCGGTATCCATCTGGGGGCATCGCCCTACGGTCTGCTTCGCGACGACCTACATGCGATGGATTCGACTGCGTCGAACGGCGCTGCGCGCCAATCCCCAGATGAACACCTGCGCTCAGCCTCCCGAAGGGGCGGGTAGATCAAGATCAAAAGCGGCAGGCGAGCTAACGCTCGGCCTGTTGAGTGGTGAGGGGCGGGTGTACATCGCTCCACTGTGGGAGCGGGCTTGCTCGCGAAGGCGGCCTGACAGCCGACCAATCTATCGCGGGTGTACACAACTCCACGTAGGAGCTGCCGAAGGCTGCGATCTTTTGATGTTGATTTTCAAGATCAAAAGATCGCAGCCTCGTTTCACTCGACAGCTCCTACAGTCATCAGTGTCAGACGAGAATTTGGTGTCAGACGTGGGATTGATCGTTCCCACGCTCCCGCGTGGGAATGCCGCCAGGGACGCTCCGCGTTCGGCTTTTGAATGTTTAATGGATGTGTCAAAACATGGAACTTTCCCACGCATTTTTCAGGTTGTCGGTCGGACGCGGGCTCTCTAGTCTTTGGCGGTCGCTGCAAATTCAGCGACCGGGCGTGAGATCCCCGGCAACTAGTATGCATCTAGCGCCAATACCACCATAATTGGCGCCAGCTTATCCGCTGCCTGTAAATGCGTTATGGCAGCTGTGTGCGGGCAGACTTCGGTCTGGCCGGTTGCCTGCTCCGGTGGATCTCACTCTGCACATAGCTGCCACCTCCTCGTCGCTTGAGATCCGGCGAGTGGTGGCACCCATTTCAGCAGGAGTTTGTATGGATAAGTTAATCCCCGACCCACCTTTCAACACCACCACCCCCAACGCCGAAGCTTCGCGCGCCGAAGAATTACTCAAAGACCGCGAAGCGATAAAACGCGCCCTCGACTACTACCTCGATCCCCCGGCGCAATACACCGACAAACCCCGTCGCCCCAGCACCATGTTCATGGTCGCCCCGGACGTCGATACCGAAAGCCTGCTGGCCCACGCTTACGAATCGTTGGCGTCAGCGAGTGTTCTGACCAGCGATTTCGCCAAAGACCTGATCGGCCCGCAACGCCACACGGCGTTGGCGATCCAGCAGGTCATCATGTTGGCGGAGCTGGCAGTGAATCGGGCGTTGGATAACGTCGATCCGGCGTAGACCACGTTATCGTTCATCGCGAGCAGGCTCGCTCCCACAGAATTTGTGTCGTACGCAGATTTTGTATATGACCGCTCCACTTGTGGGAGCGGGCTTGCCCGCGATGACGGCGGCACATCCAACATCCCTGTGACTGACACACCGCTATCGCGGGCAAGCCTCGCTCCCACAGGGATTATCGTTGTTCACGGATTCGGTGCACGACACAATGCACCTGTAGGAGCGAGGCTTGCCCGCGAAAGCGGTTGGTCAGTCAACACAAAACCCGATTGACCAGCTGCAGCTTGCGGCCCGCGAGACAGGTATACTGCCGCCTTTCGCGGCTCGCCTACCGGGCCCGACTCTTGAGCATCACCCGGAGCTTTCATGACTTCCCCGACACAACCGCCGGTTGCCGACGCTTTGAGCGACGACCAGGCAGACCTGCCAGACAGCGTCGACTCCAGCGCAGACAGCGAAACCAAAGCGGCGATCCCGGCGTTCAAGTTTCCGTTCAAACCGGGCGAACTGGCCGCGGCGAAGAATGCCAGTCAGCCTTGGTACAAGAACGGCGCCAAGAATGGCCACACCAAGACCCCGGGTGCAGCGCCTCCTGGCACCCGTCGTTCGATGGGTAAGCGCTGAGTTTTTACCTTTGCGGTGCCTGATCTGGCGTCTTCGCGAGCAAGCCCGCTCCCACATTTGATCAGCGTACGACGCCGTCTAATGTGTGTGCGGGCTTGCTCGCGAAAGCGGTGTGTCAGACAGGCACGGGCTCCCTGCGGACCACATACATCCCGGCCCTTTCATACAAGCGCTGCGCCCGAAGGTTGTTTTCCAGCACCTTCAAATCCACAAAGCCTTCGCGGCGCTGCTCAAACACCTTGAAAGCATGCAGCAGCAGTGTGCGACCAAGGCCCAGGCCTTGAGCGCGCGGATGCACCACCAGGTTCTTGATGTAGGCACTGGTCCAGCACTGGGCGACGCCGACGACTCCTTCGGCATCCAGGGCGATAAAGCACAGGGACGGATCGCATTCAGGATCGGTTTCGAAACGCTGTTGCCAGACCTCCAGTGCCGACACGCGGCCGCCGCCTTCCCGATAGCCCAGTTCCATCAAGTGATGAACGGCTTGGGCGAGTTCAGGCCGGTACTCGTTCAACTCAATGCCATTGGGCCAAGTGAAAGGCGGCACATCCTCAGCGAGGTTGCGCCGCATCAGCCAGCAAAACGCCTCGGCCAAAACTCAGTGACCTTGTTCGGCGACGGCCTTGGCCGCCTCGATCAGGCACTTGGTCAGTTCTGGCGAGGAGAATTTGGTCAGCACTCCGTTGGCCCCGGCCAGTCGAGCCTTCTCGCTGTTCATCGCGCTGTCCAGCGACGTGTGCAGGAGCACATAGAGGTGCGAGAAGTCCGGCGTTTCCCGCAATGTGCGGGTGAAGGCGTAGCCATCCATCTCCGACATTTCGATGTCCGAGACGATCAGGTTGATCTGCTGGGCGGTGCCTTGCAGGTCCAGCAGGCAGTCGATGGCTTCTTTGGCGCTACGGGCGGTGTGGCATTGCAGGCCGAGGTTGCGCAGGGTGTGCACTGATTGTTGCAGGGCGACCTGGCTGTCATCGACCACCAGAATCCGCGCGTTGCCCAGTACTTCGGCGTCTTCCATGCTCAGTTCGGTCGGGGCCGTTTCGATCTGCGCCGGAGCGATGCCGTGAATGACCTTTTCGATGTCCAGCACCTGCACCAGGGTGCCGTCGACCGAGGTCACGCCGGTGATGTACGAGCGCACGCCGCCGGAACCGAAGGGGGGTGGACGGATGTCGGTAGTCAGGCAGTGGACGATTTTACTCACCGCCTGAACGTGCAGGCCCTGCTTGGAGCGGCTGATGTCGGTGACGATCAGGCAGCCACCGTTCGGGTCTTCCAGCGGTCGTTCGCCGATGGCGCGGCTCAGGTCGATCACCGACAACGATGCGCCGCGCAGGGTGGCGATACCTTTGACGTGAGGGTGCGACTCCGGCAGCTTGGTCAGCGGCGGGCAGGGGATGATTTCGCTGACTTTCAGCAGGTTGATCGCCATCAGCTTGCCGCTGCGCAAGGTAAACAGCAGAAGCGAAAGTGAGTCTGCGCGGGCTTTATTGGAAGACATAAAAACCTTCTGTGGAAAAAGGTGATGGGCGATTACGAGCATCGCCAACAGCTATCGATGCCGGGTTATCGACTTGTTGGGGGCAGGCTTTAGGGGAAATGCCCATTGCCAGCCAAACGGTTAACCCTGTGGCGAGGGAGCTTGCCTGTGGTGAGGGGGCTTGCCCCCGTTGGAGTGCGAAGCACTCCCGCTTTCCAGAGTACAACCTCGTCGCTGGTTTCACGACCGCTTCGCGGCCGAACGGGGGCAAGCCCCCTCGCCACAGAAATCCTAACCATGATGTCGGGGTTACTTCATACCCAACCGCTTGGCCATCCGACCCAGATTCGCCCGATCCAGACCCAGCTCCCGCGCCGCACTGGCCCAGTTGTTCTGGTGCCGTTCCAGGCACGCGCTGATCAGTTGGCGCTGATAATGCTCGGTGGCCTCACGCAAATCCCCTGAAACCAACGCCGCCGGCGCGGTAACCACTGGCTCCGGCGGCGCGCGCTCAACACTGCCATTGGGCAAGTCCAGATCCGCCGCGCTCAAACTGAGAATCTTCGGCCGTTGCTGGCAGTTACCCAGCGCCTTCAGCGCGCTGCGGCCAATCAAATGCTCCAGCTCCCGCACGTTCCCCGGCCAACCATACGCCAACAATGCCGCTTGGGCATCACTGGTCAGGCGCAAGCTGTTGAGGCCCATGCGTGAGCGGTTTTGCTCCAGGAAGTAGCCGCTGAGCAGCAGCACATCACGACCGCGATCCCGCAGTGCAGGCACCAGCAGCGGGTAAACACTCAGGCGATGATAGACGTCGGCACGGTAGCGGCCACTGCGTACTTCTTCGGCCAGGTCGCGGTTGGTCGCTGCGATCAATCGCACGTCGACTTGATGCTCCTTGTCCGACCCCAAGCGCTGCAAGTGCCCGCTCTGCAGCACCCTCAGCAATTTGGCTTGCACCGTCAGTGACAGTTCGCCGACTTCATCGAGGAATAACGTGCCGCCATTGGCCAGTTCGAATTTGCCGCGCCGATCATTCGTCGCACCGGTGAAGGCGCCGCGCACATGGCCAAACAGTTCGCTCTCCACGAGCGTGTCCGGCAGGGCGGCGCAATTGAGGCTGATGATCGGTTTGTCGGCCCGTGGGGATGCCGCGTGGATGGCTTGGGCCACCAGCTCTTTGCCAACCCCGGTTTCGCCGGTGATCAGTACGGTCAGGTCGCTGCCGCCCACCAGGTCGATCTCTTCCACCAGTCGTTTGTAAGTCTTGCTCTGGCCGATCATTTCGCGGTTCTGCTGGCCGCTGGCTTGACGGTAAACCTCGGCGCGCTGATGTTCGTCTTCGGCTCGATTGGCCAGCCGCTCGATGCGCTCGGCGGCGTTGACCGTGGCGGCGGCGAGGCTGGCAAAGGCTTGCAGGGCGTCCAGTTCGATCGGTTCGAAGCGTTCAGGGTCGAGCGCGTCGAGGGTCAGCAAACCCCACGGCCGCTCGTCGATAAACAGCGGGCAGCCCATGCAGTCGTGCACTTCCAGGTGATCGTGCAGACCATCGACCAGGCCATCATAAGGGTCGGGCAAATCGCTGTCGGCGGCGAAGCGAGTCGGCCCGGGGCTGCTGAGCAGCGCTTCGAAGCGCGGGTGTTCGCTGACCTTGAAACGTCGACCGAGAGTGTCGGTGCTCAACCCGTCCACGGCCAGCGGCACCAGCCATTCGCCATCGAGTCGCAGCAGGGCCGCGGCGTCGCAAGGGAGCAGGGCGCGCATGGCTTCGAGCAGGCGTCGGTAGCGCTCGCCTTCGGGCAATTCGCGGGACAGGTCGGAGACCAGGGGCAGCAGGGTGGTGAGCAGCAATTTTGCAGTCATAATGACTCCGTGTAGTCGGTAAGACTATAAAGCGGTATGTGTCGATATGACTACTGTGTTTTTAACTGATTGATTTATAAGGTTTTAAATGTTGGCATGGAAGCTGATAGGTAAAGGGTAATCCATATAAAGCTCTGGAGTTGCTCTTATGCTTAGTGTTCAAGACCGTGCCATCGTCAAATCCACTGTGCCGCTGCTGGAAAGCGGTGGCGAAGCGTTGATCACTCACTTCTACCGCATGATGCTCTCCGAGTACCCAGAGGTCCGCCCGCTGTTCAACCAGGCCCACCAGGCCAGCGGCGATCAGCCCCGCGCCCTGGCCAACGGTGTCTTGATGTATGCGCGGCACATCGACCAGCTCGATCAGTTGGGCGACCTGGTGGCCAAGATCATCAACAAGCACGTGGCCCTGCAAATCCTCCCGGAACATTACCCGATCGTGGGTAGCTGCCTGTTGCGGGCGATCTCTGAAGTGCTGGGCGAAGAGATTGCCACGCCTGAAGTGATGAGTGCCTGGGGCGCGGCCTACGGTCAATTGGCCGAAATCCTGATCGGCGCCGAAGCCAGCATCTACGACCAGAAGGCGCAGGCGCCGGGCGGCTGGCGTGGTGCCCGGGAGTTCATCGTGGCGGCCAAGGTCGAGGAGAGTGCGGAAATCACCTCGTTCTACTTCGAACCGGCGGACAAGGGCCCGATTCTCGCGGCAGAGCCTGGCCAGTACATCGGTATGAAACTGATCCTCGACGGCGAAGAAATCCGGCGTAACTATTCGCTGTCGGCGCTGACCAACAAGGATCAGTACCGCATCAGCGTCAAGCGCGAAACCGGCGGCCGTGCTTCCAACCATTTGCACGATCAACTGCATGTCGGCGCGAGCATCATGCTGTTCCCGCCAGCGGGCGAGTTCATCCTGACCGCCAGCGACAAACCGCTGGTGCTGATCAGTGGCGGCGTGGGCATTACCCCGACGCTGGCGATGCTCGAAGCGGCGCTGGCGACCGAGCGGCCGGTGCACTTTATCCACTGCGCGCGCAACGGCAGTGTTCATGCTTTCCGCGACTGGATCGATGGCCTGGCCGAGCGTCATCCGCAGCTCAAGCGTTTCTATTGCTACGCCGAAGACGATGGCGTCAGCCCGGCGGCGGACAAGGTTGGCCTGTTAAGCCAGGAGCAACTCGGCGAGTGGTTGCCGGCGCAGCGCGATGTGGATGCGTACTTCCTGGGGCCAAAAGGGTTTATGGCGGCGGTCAAGCGTCACCTCAAGGCGTTGGGTGTGCCGGAGAAGCAAAGCCGTTATGAGTTCTTTGGGCCGGCGTCGGTTTTGGAATAAACGGTTGCGGCGGCTCGGGGGACCGAGTCGCCTTCTTCGCGGGCAAGCCTCGCTCCTACAGGTTTTGTGTCAGCCCGCAATCACGCGAACAACGCAAAACCTGTAGGAGCGAGGCTTGCCCGCGAAAGCTTCACCACGGTCCCGATTCCTGAAAAACCCTTGAGAATTAATCCGTTCTTAACCGGTTTGTCGTTTATTCCTCCCATCTCCGCCGGCCAGTTCAAGGCTCTCAAAGGTCAGGGACAGCGTGTAGACTTGCGGGCAATTGATATTTGGAAGGGAAACGCGATGAGCGAGGAAACGATGCGGTTGGGACGTGAACGGCGCTATCTGGTGTTGCTGGGCATTATCTGCCTGGCGCTGATCGGTGGCGCGCTGTACATGCAAGTGGCCCTGGGCGAGGCACCGTGCCCGCTGTGTATCCTGCAGCGCTACGCGTTGTTGCTGGTCGCGCTGTTCGCGTTTATCGGCGCGGCAATGCGCACCCGTCGCAGCATCACGCTGTTCGAAGCGTTGGTGGTGATCTGCGCCATCGCAGGCGCTGGAGTGGCCGGGCATCACGTCTATACCCAGTTCTATCCTGCGGTCAGTTGCGGCATCGATGTGCTGCAACCGATTGTCGACGGCCTGCCGCTGGCGAAGATCTTCCCGCTGGGCTTTCAGGTCGACGGTTTCTGCTCCACACCGTACCCGCCAATCCTCGGTTTGTCCCTGGCACAGTGGGCGCTGCTGGCGTTCGTGCTGATCGTGGTGTTGGTGCCGCTGCTCACTTCGCGTAATCGCAAAGCACTGCGCTGAGGCTGTTCGCCGTACCGTTGCCTGAAACAAAAAAACGCTCCGGTCCTCGTTGAGAGGCCGGGGCGTTTTGCGTGTTCAGAGGTCAGGTAAAAGGACGGTGATGCGCGGCAACGAAGGGTGCGACACGTGTGCGACATGTTGTCACAGCTTGAGTGTCGCAGGGCATTTTCAGACGCTGAATCGGTGCATTGCCATGCACCAAAAACGAGCCTTGGAGCCGCTGCCGGTTTTAGCGCTCCATCAGCCGAAACAGGCAGTTTTAACAAGGGCTGGCAAGTTGGCAAAGTCCTTGTCGCATGGGGGGTAGAGCAAGGATGAAGGCGAGTGCAGAGTTCTGGAAGCTGTCTGAACCACGCGTGGTAGACCTACATTTTTTGGTGTTTTTGTTGAGAATTAATTTCGATACCATGGCGCACTTTTGCAAAAGCCGTTAATGATTGTTGCTGGATCGGATAAAAATTATTTCGGGATGAGACATGGTTTATGAACCATTACATATCTACAATCGCCCGCACTGAATTCCCGGCACTGCTCACCCTGACTCAGGTGCATGAGCAGAACTAGGGTGTCGAGAGGCCGGGTGGCTTCATGCGACTCCCAGGTGTCGGCCTTCCGACTATCCGCACCAAATGGAATTGGTCTGTAACAAGGCCCTTGACCACGAATTCGAATAAGAACTCACCGCAGGCCCAGCAATTGTCGAACAGCGTCTGACGCGCGACGGGCAGGCCCTTATTCAATCCAAGAAAAATGCCAACCCTTGGCAGGGTGAAGTGTTGGCGATCAAAACCCAACTGCATTGCGCAAGCTGCTTTAGAGGTCGTGAGATGAGTAAAAACAGGTACCCCAGACTACTAGGCTTATTGCCGCTGCTCGGCACGTTGTTGCTGGGAGGCTGCAACATGACCTTGCTCGATCCCAAGGGCCAGGTCGGCCTGGATGAGCGAAACCTGATCATCACCGCAACGCTGCTGATGCTGTTGGTCGTCGTGCCGGTCATCGTCATGACCTTCCTGTTCGCCTGGAAATACCGCGCGTCCAACACCAACGCCGTGTACACGCCGAAGTGGTCGCACTCCACCAAGATCGAAGTCGCCGTGTGGACGATTCCGGTACTGATCATCATTGCCCTGGGTTACATCACCTACAAGTCGACCCACGAACTGGACCCGTATCGTCCGCTGGAATCCGACGTCAAGCCGATCACCATTGAAGTGGTCGCGCTGGACTGGAAGTGGATGTTCATCTATCCGGAGCAAGGCATCGCCACCGTCAACAAGATCGTGTTCCCGGCGCACACGCCGATCAACTTCAAGGTGACTTCGGACTCGGTGATGAACTCGTTCTTCATCCCTGCTCTGGGCGGTCAGATCTACGCGATGGCGGGCATGCAGACCAAACTGCACCTGATCGCCAACCAGAACGCTGAAATGGACGGTATCTCCGCCAACTACAGCGGCGCGGGTTTCACCGGCATGAAGTTCAAAGCAATCGCCACTTCCCAGGAAGATTTCGATGCCTGGGTCAGCGAAGTCAAAAAGGCACCTAAACAGCTTGAACAAGCTGAATACGCAGCCCTGTCCAAGCAGAGCCAGAACAACCCAGTCGAGCTTTACTCCTCGGTCACGCCGAACCTGTTCCAGATCATCGTCGACAAGTACGAAGGCATGAAACCGGGCAAGCCGCACCACGAGAAGAAAGACAAAGAAGTGGCCCACAACATGGAAGGGATGGACATGAGTTCGCATTCAGCTGCCGGGGCAGAGGAGTAAACGATGTTTGGTAAATTAAGTTGGGAAGCGGTCCCGTTCCACGAACCGATCGTGATGATAACCATCGCCATGATCGCGCTCGGTGGTCTGGCGCTGTTCGCTGCAATCACCTACTTCAAGAAGTGGACTTATTTGTGGACCGAGTGGTTGACCTCGGTCGACCACAAGAAAATCGGCGTGATGTACATCATCGTCGCCATGGTCATGCTTCTGCGCGGTTTTGCCGACGCCATCATGATGCGCACCCAGTTGGCCATGGCCACCGAGGGTTCGCCTGGCTACCTGCCACCTGAACACTATGACCAGATCTTCACCGCTCACGGTGTGATCATGATCATCTTCATGGCGATGCCATTCTTCACCGGCCTGATGAACCTTGCAGTGCCGCTGCAGATCGGTGCGCGTGACGTTGCCTATCCGTTCCTGAACTCCCTGAGCTTCTGGCTGCTGGTTTCTGGCGTGGTGCTGATCAACCTGTCCCTGGGCGTTGGCGAATTCGCCAAGACTGGCTGGGTTGCCTATCCGCCGCTGTCGGGCTTGCAATACAGTCCGGGCGTGGGGATGGATTACTACATCTGGGCGCTACAGCTATCCGGGTTAGGTACGACGCTGACAGGGGTCAACTTCCTGGCCACCGTGCTGAAGATGCGTACCCCGGGCATGAAGCTGATGGACATGCCAATCTTCACCTGGACCTGCACCTGGGCCAACGTCCTGATCGTGGCTTCGTTCCCGATCCTGACCGCTACCCTGGCTTTGCTGACGCTTGACCGCTACATGGATTTCCACATTTTCACCAATGAACTTGGTGGCAATCCGATGATGTACGTCAACCTGTTCTGGGCCTGGGGTCACCCCGAGGTTTACATCCTGATTCTGCCGGCGTTCGGGATCTTCTCCGAAGTCATCTCGACCTTCACCGGCAAGCGTCTGTTCGGCCACCACTCGATGGTCTACGCATCGGGCGCGATCTCGATCCTGGGCTTCATGGTTTGGCTGCACCACTTCTTCACTATGGGTTCGGGTGCCAGCGTCAACGCCTTCTTCGGTCTGGCGACGATGCTGATTTCGATCCCGACGGGGGTGAAGCTATTCAACTGGCTGTTCACCATCTACCAGGGCCGTTTGCGTTTCACCAGCCAAGTGCTGTGGACCCTGGGCTTCATGGTGACCTTCGCCATCGGCGGCATGACCGGCGTACTGCTGGCCATCCCGGGTGCTGACTTCGTTCTGCACAACAGCCTGTTTGTGATCGCGCACTTCCACAACGTGATCATCGGCGGCGCCGTGTTCGGTTACATCGCCGGTTTCGCCTTCTACTTCCCGAAAGCGTTCGGCTTCAAGCTGCACGAAGGTTGGGGCAAGGCAGCATTCTGGTTCTGGATCACCGGCTTCTTCGTCGCGTTCATGCCGCTCTATGTACTGGGCTTCATGGGCATGACCCGTCGTCTGAACGCCACCACCAACCCTGAGTGGGTGCCTTACCTGTACGTGGCCATGTTCGGTGCGGTAATGATCGCCGTTGGTATCGCCTGCCAGCTGATCCAGCTCTACGTCAGCGTGCGTGATCGCAACAAGCCAGAGAACATGTGCGAACACGGCGACCCGTGGAATGCCCACACGCTGGAATGGTCGACCTCGTCGCCACCACCGTTCTACAACTTTGCCGTGCTGCCAAAAGCGCAAACCATCGACCCGTTCACCGAAGCCAAGGAAAACGGTACCGCGTACCAGGCGCCTAGCCGTTACGAGCCGATCCACATGCCAAACAACACCGCGACCGGTGTGGTCATGGGGGCTCTGTTGACCGTGTTCGGTTTCGCGATGATCTGGCACATCTGGTGGCTGGCCATCGTCAGTCTGGTTGGCACCGTGGGCTACTTCGTGATCCACGCTGCACGCGATGATCAAGGCTATATGGTGCCGGTCGACGTGATCGAGCGCATCGAAGCCGAGCAGCACAAGCGTCTGGTAGCGGCCGGGAAAGTTCCAGCCACCGCCACCCGTGTTGAAACCTCGTTGGAACAGGCTTAAACCATGTCGAACTTAGTGACCAATGCTGGACACACCCATGTCGATGGACATGGGCATGATGACCATCACCACGACTCGGGCGAGATGACCGTATTCGGTTTCTGGCTCTACCTGATGACCGACTGCATTCTGTTTGCGTCGATCTTCGCGGCGTACGCGGTACTGGTTAACAACGTAGCGGGTGGCCCGTCGGGCCACGACATCTTCGAGCTGCCATACGTACTGGGCGAAACCGCTCTGCTGCTGTTCAGTTCGATCACCTACGGCTTCGCCATGCTGGCGTTGTTCAAGGGCAAGAAGAACCAGGTCCTGGGCTGGCTGGCCATGACCTTCCTGTTCGGCGCCGGCTTCATCGGCATGGAGATCAACGAGTTCCACGTACTGATCTCCGAAGGCTTCGGCCCTAGCCGCTCAGGCTTCCTGTCCGGGTTCTTCACCCTGGTCGGCACCCACGGTCTGCACGTGACCAGCGGTCTGATCTGGATGGCGATCATGATGTATCAGGTGCAGAAAAACGGCCTGACGGCGACCAACAAGACCCGTCTGAGCTGCCTGAGCCTGTTCTGGCACTTCCTGGACGTGGTGTGGATCTGCGTATTCACCGTTGTTTATCTGATGGGGACTATGTAAATGGCTAACGCTCATTCCCACGATAGCCACGACGCCGGCCACGGCAGCGTCAAGTCCTATGCTATCGGTTTCATCCTGTCGGTGATCCTGACCGTCATTCCTTTCGGTCTGGTGATGTACCCATCGCTGCCCAAAGCCGTGACCCTGTGGATCGTACTGGCATTCGCAGTGATCCAGGTGCTGGTGCACTTGGTGTACTTCCTCCACCTGGACCGTTCCGCCGCGCAGCGTAACAACGTGATTGCGTTTGTTTTTGCCGCGATCGTGATTGTCCTGCTGGTTGGCCTGTCGCTGTGGATCATGTTCAGCATCCACACCAACATGATGGCGCACTGAGGTAAGTCTGGATGTCCTTTAAGCACTTTATCCAAATCACCAAACCGGGGATCATTTTCGGTAACGTGCTTTCTGTGGCAGGCGGATTTTTCCTGGCCTCCAAAGGGCATGTCGATCTGGCCATTTTCCTGGCTGCGATGATCGGCACGTCCCTGGTGGTGGCTTCCGGTTGCGTGTTCAACAACTGCATCGACCGCGACATCGACTTGAAGATGGAACGCACCAAGAACCGGGTGCTGGTTCAGGGCTTGATCTCCCTGAAGCTGGCCCTGGTGTTTGCGACCGTCCTGGGTGTTTTCGGCGTTGCACTGTTGTACAAAGTGGCCAACCCGTTGGCCGCTTTGTTCGCGGTGATCGGCTTCGTCATCTACGTCGGCTTCTACAGCCTGTACCTCAAGCGCAAGTCGGTTCACGGCACGCTGGTGGGCAGTCTGTCGGGCGCCATGCCGCCGGTGATTGGCTACGTGGCTGTGACGAACAGCTTCGACATGGCCGCTCTGACGTTGCTGGTGATGTTCAGCCTGTGGCAGATGCCGCATTCCTACGCCATCGCGATCTTCCGCTTCAACGATTACCTGGCCGCATCGATACCGGTGTTGCCTGTGAAGCGCGGGATTCAAGTGGCCAAGAAGCACATCCTGCTCTACATCCTGGCGTTCCTCGTGGCGACCTTGATGCTGACCTTCAGCGGCTACGCCGGTATGAGCTACCTCGCCGTCGCCGCGGCCATGGGCATGTACTGGTTGTACATGGCCTGGACCGGTTACAAGGCAGTGGATGACACGGTCTGGGCGCGCAAGCTGTTCGTGTTCTCGATCTTCACCATTACTGCGTTGAGCGTGATGATGTCGCTGGATTTTAAAGTGCCGAGTGAGCTGTTGCTGACGTACGCGCCTTAAGCTTCGGATGCTGTAAAGAAAAGCCCCGCCTTCGAGAGAAGAGCGGGGCTTTTTGTTGGGTGCATTCTGGTGGACCGGGTCGCCCCCTTCGCGAGCAAGCCCGCTCCCACATTCGCCCGAGTTCTCTTAGGAAAATGCGGTCAAATGTGGGAGCGGGCTTGCTCGCGAAGGCCACACCTCGGTTGATGAGAAAGAATCAGCTATCGAGCAACCGGAAAAACCGCTCGCGCACTTGTGGGTTATCGCTGTGACCGACGTTGAAACGCAAGAAGCTGCTGGCATCAGTGGCTTTGCTGAGCAAGGTGCCGGGCGCCAGTACCAGGTTGTTTTCGAGGCCTTCGCTCGCCAGGGTTTCGGCATGCAGTCCTTCGGGCAAGCGCGTCCAGATGAACAGACCTTCACCCGGTAGCGACGACACCGAACACCCAGCCTCCACCAGCCAGTTCGCCACGCGACTGCTCGATTCGTAGAGGCGATCGACCGTGCGGCGGGTATGTTTGGCATAGCTGCCGTTGCTGAGCATGGCGCAGATGATCTGCTCCGCCAGTTCCGACGTCACGCCGCCGCAGTTCATCTTCAAGGCGATCATTCGTGCGGCCAGTTGCGGCGATAACACCGTATAGCTGACCCGGCTGTTGGCGGTCAGGGTCTTGGAGAAACCGGATACGTAACTGACATTGTCCAGACCGCTCGCCGCCAGGCGCGGGGTGCGTCTTTGCTGGATATCGCCATACAGGTCGTCTTCAAGGATGTGGAAGCTGTAACGGTGACTCAGCTCCAGCAAGCGATAAACCTGTGCGGCGGAAAACGAATGCCCGGTCGGGTTGTGCAGCGTGCTGTTGGTCATATACAGCACGGGGCGATGGGCAATCAGCAATTGCTCGAAGGCCTCTAAATCGAGGCCTTCGCAACCTCGGGCGATGGTGATGACCTTGGCGCCGTGCAACGCCAGGTTGGTGTGCATGTTGAAGTAACACGGGTCGTCGAGCAGCACCGTGTCGCCGGGTTTTATCAACAGGCGCATCAGCAGGTCGATGGCCTGCAGGGTGTTGGCGGTGGTGATGATCTGCTCCACCGGCACCTCGATGCCAAAGGTCGACAGCTTCACCCGCAACGCCTCGCGCAGTGGCAAATAACCACCGACCGAACCGTATTCGCCCATGCGCAGCGTGGTGGCGCGTAAAGTGCCGCGCACGGCTTTGAGCAGTTCTTCGGCGGGTAGCCAGGAGGCGGGCAGAAACCCACAACCGGGACGCAGCGCGCCGTTGTCCAGCAGCACCGCGCGGCGGACCCTGCTGAGCGTGTCCTGTGCTTGCAGATTCGGGCCTGCTGCGATCTGCATCGGTGGGCTTGCCCGGTGGACGTAATGCCCCGAGCCCTGGCGTGAGACCACCAGCCCTTTGGCCCGCAATCGGTCGAGGGCGTCGACCACCGTGGATTTACCCACGTTCATCAGCTCGGAGAGTTCTCGAATCGGTGGCAACTTGGTCCCATGAGGCAGGCCACCCTGGCTGATCGCCACCGACAATTGGTCGACGATCTGCTGCACCAGCGGCACTCCAGGCTGGAATTCGATGGCCGCGATCACTGCGCGTTGAACCGGCATTTTATTGGTCTCTGCGGCAGTAAAGTTCGCTGGATTCTATACGAACTTGCTCTGATCAGGACAAGCAACACGCTCTACCATCGCCTTACAGATTGGCGGATCACGTTTGCCCCCTTCACCGATCGTGGAAGACGTCATTTGCATTATTGATTGAGGAGAGTCGGTAAATGATTGAGCAAGTGACCTGTGATCAACGCTTCATCGCCCTGGCAACAAAACTTGGCTATGACATCTATGGCGAGAACACCGCCGGCGGGCATTACGCCCCGTTGATTCGGCATCACGATGAACTGTATGTCAGTGGTCTGGTGCCACGCATGAACGGCAAAATTCAGTATCCCGGCAGAGTGGGGCTGGAACTCAGCCTGACCTATGCCCAGGCGGCAGCCAGTATCAGTGCGATGCGCGGACTCGCGCTGATGCAGGCTGCCATCGGTTCACTGGATAAAATAAAGTCACTGATTCGCATAACGGTCTATGTGAAATCCACCGAAGATTTTGTTGATCTCAGTGAAGTGGCTAACGGCGCGTCGGATATTTTCACTCATGTGCTGGGTAACGCCGGTATACATACCCGAACTACAGTCGGCGTTTATCAACTGCCGAAAAACGCCGCGATAGAAGTCGATATGATCGCGGCCTTGCACCCCTCGGCGCTGTAACTACAAGTAGGTCGGTTCAGGCAACAAAAAGCCCCGTCCTGACAGTCAGGGCGGGGCTTTTTAGTCAACGGCGAGTGGGACGTGTTACTGCGCAGCGATGCTGTAGCCGTCGAACGCGGTTTGCTGCTGAAGCGCAGTGATGATGTTCTTGCGGTTGACCGCTTGTTCGGCCCCGGCATTGTCCAGGAACGTTTCGCTTTCCAGCTCGGCTTCATCGCCTTCGCCAACGAAAGAGAAGCCCAGGAACTCCAGCGCTTCACGGTCAACGTTCAGGCGCGAGCGCGGTGTGCGCAGGGGCAGCGTGACGCTGATGCCGTCCTTGCTGATGGTGAACACTTCGGCTTCTTTCTTGGCGCGAGCCGTCTTGCTCTTGCCGCTGCTCGGGTTGCTGATGGCCTGATGAGTCTGGTTCAGTACCTTCAGCGCCAGGCCATAGACGATTTCCTGAAACGCCGGGTCGTCCTTGAAGCTGGACAGAATGCGGCTGATCGAGAACTTGCTGCTCAGGTCTTCCAGGGCGGCAATGTCGGACGCTTCGGCGTCTTTCAGCTGCTTGAGTTCGCCCATCAATTCGTAGGCTTTGTCGTCGTCGAAGCTGTCATGAGCCTGGCGAATCGCAGCGCGCAGCTCGCGGAGCTGGTCGCTTTCCCGGGTGGATTGAAAAGCGTCCAGGACCATCTCGCTGATGGTCTTGGCCTGAGGCACATGCTGTGAAAGATTGATGGAGTTTTCGTATTCCGCTTTGGACGACAAGGTGACTACGGATTCAGCGGTGTTGGAATCGGACATTGAAATTTCACTACTTCTTTTAACTTGGATTGAGGCGAGAAAGCACAGGGCCTTTTCAGGCCGCCTAATCTATTGGACCTGCACGGCGTTGTCACGGATGAACAGGCGGCTGGTCAGTATTTTTGGCAACGCTGTCGACTATTTCCCCATCGATTTTATATTCATCGAACGAACCACCCACTGTTCCGCCGTTTGCTCATCCACCGGCAAGGAGAAGCGAAAGGTCGCGCCGCGTCCGGGCACATCGATCAGCTCAATCTCGCGACCGTGCAATTGCAGGATCCGGTGCACGATCCGCAGCCCCAGTCCGCCATCGCGCCGGGCACCGCCAATGTTGAACGGACGCAGGAACAGACCTTCGCGCAGTTCGGGGGCGATGCCGGGGCCGGTGTCGCTGACCGTGACTTCGATAAAATCCCCTTGAGGGCGGAGGCTGAGTTCGACTTCTCCGCCCTGAGGGGTGTGGCGCAGGGCGTTGTCGAACAGGTTGGTCAGCACCCGCTCGATCAGCCCCAGATCGGCGCAGGCCACCGCGACGTTGGGGGCGAAGGTGGCCTTGAGTTCGATCTGACGCGCTTCGGCGCTGAGTTCGAATTTTTGAAAGATGTCCTGCACCAGATCGGTCAGGGAGAAGCGCTCCAGCACCGGTTGCACGAAACCGTGTTCCAGCCGCACCAGTTCCAGCAACGATTGCGCCAGGCCGCCGACCTTGCGGCTTTGATCCAGGGCGATCCCCAAATAGCGGCGGCGGTCGGTGGGGGACAACGTGGCGTCCTTGAGCGACAGGGTTTCCAGGTAGCCGTGCAGCGAGGCCAGCGGTGTGCGCAGGTCGTGGGAGATGTTCGCCACCAGTTCGCGACGCTCCTGATCCTGGCGGGTGAGCGAGCGCCATTGTTCACCGAGGCGCGCCTGCATCTGCCGGAAGGTGGCGTCGAGTACGGCAATTTCATCGTGGCTGGCGGCCTTCTCCAGCGGCTCTGGCTCGGACGAGGCGGGCGGTGCCGACGGAACGCCGTTGATATCGAACTGACTGACTTTTTCGGTCAAACGGCGCAGTGGCCGGGTGATCAGGGCAAATGCGCTGAGGCCGGCAATCAGGCACAGCAACGCCACCAGCCCAATGGACAACAACGCGGTATTGAGCGCTGCGCTGGTGGCACCGCGTTCGGCGAAGCGGTCGTGCTCTTCGCTGAGCAACACCACATACAGATAACCGGCCGGCTGACCGTTGACCCGCAATGGCGCGGCGCTGAACACCTTGCTGCCATCGACGCTGCGTGGATCGTCGCCGAGAATCGGCAGGGCCTCGCCCTTGAGCAAGCGCTGGATCGGCGCCAGATCGACCTGCTTCCGGCGTATCCGGCCCTCGGGCGCGGCGCTGCCGACAATTCGGCCCCCGGTGTCCAGCAAATAGACCTCGACACTGGGATTGACCAGCATCAGCTGGCTGAACAATTCGCGCACGGCATTGGGCATCGGGCCATTGCGGTCCATCAGCACAGTGTCGTGGGCGATGTGTTGCGCCAGATCCCGCGACAGCCCCTGCACCACTTCCAGTTCATGCATGTGGTTGGAGCGCACCTGCATCCATGCCGAGGTGCCGCAGCACACCAGCAACAGCACGGCGAACACCAGGGACAGGCGTTGGGTCAGGGTCAACCTCATGGCTGTTCTCCGCTCGTCGCGAATTTGTAACCACGACCCCACACCGTGAGGATGCGCGTCGGTTGCGCCGGATCGGCCTCGATCTTGGCCCGCAGACGATTGATGTGGGTGTTGACCGTGTGCTCGTAGCCTTCATGGCTGTAGCCCCACACCGCGTTGAGCAGGTCCATGCGCGAGAAGACCTTGCCGGGCTGACGAGCGAAGAAGTACAGCAGGTCGAACTCCCGCGGCGTGAGGTCAAGACGACGGCTATCGAGGGAGACTTCACGGGTGATCGGGTCGATGGACAGGCCGTCCGTGATCAGGCTGCCAGCGTCCATTTTCAGGTTGCGGGCCATGGCGTCGACTCTTCGCAGTAACGCCTTGACCCGTGCCACCAGCTCGAGCATGGAAAAGGGTTTGGCCAGGTAGTCGTCGGCACCGAGCTCCAGGCCCAGAATTCGATGGACTTCGCTGGAACGCGCACTGGTGATGATGATGGGTGTGTAGCGGGCCATGGCCCGGGCGCGGCGGCAGATTTCCAGGCCGTCGACGCCGGGCAGCATCAGGTCGAGGATCAGTGCGTCCCAGCTTCCTTGCTGCAGCAGTCGCATGCCCTCATCGCCATCGGCGCAGTGCACCACCTCGAACTGCTCATCGCGAAGATGCAGGCAGATAAGGTCGGCGATAGGCAGGTCGTCCTCGACCACCAGGACGCGTTTGGTCTGTTCCATGGAGCTCAATCCTTTGTGACGCAATGAACACATTGTGCGGGTTTTCCTGAGGCTGAGTTATCACGAATTGTTTAACTCCTCGTGAGGATTTGGCGATCAACTCAAGCCTAGGCTGTGTTCCATGCAAGGCATCTGGAATTTTGGAGAAGGCCCATGTTTTCACGGCGACAGTTTCTCGTAGCAAGCGGCGGGCTGGGGGCTGCAGCCCTGGTGATCGGTGTATTGCCAAAATTTTCCGCAAGCGGCGCGCTGATTGATGAGGCCCGTGCGGCAGAGGTTTTCGAGGTGACCCACAGCGACAGCGAATGGCGCGCCATGCTCAGCGCCGAGCAGTACGAGATCCTGCGTGAAGAGGGCACCGAACGGGCCTACAGCAGCCCGCTGAACAACGAACACCGCAAGGGCGTTTTTGCTTGCGCCGGTTGTGAGCTGCCGTTGTTTTCTTCCGACACCAAGTTCGACAGTCGCACCGGTTGGCCAAGCTTCTGGGCTCCCCTGGACAACGCGGTGGCCACCCGTCAGGACCGCTCCTTCGGCGTGCTGCGCGAAGAGGTCCACTGCCGTCGTTGCGGCGGTCATCTGGGCCATGTTTTCGAGGACGGGCCAAAGCCCACCGGTCTGCGTTACTGCATGAACGGCCTGGCGCTGACCTTCAAGCCACAGGCGTGATCCATGGGCACTTTCTTTCACTCACTTCATGCAGGTCGACGTTATGTGGCTTCTGGCTCTCGCTTATCTCGGTGGTGTGCTGACGATTGTCAGCCCGTGCATTCTGCCGGTATTGCCCTTTGTCTTCGCTCGCACCGGGCAGCCGTTTATGAAGAGTGGCTTGCCGCTGCTGGCGGGGATGGCACTGACCTTCGCGCTCGTCGCCTCGTTGGCGGCGGTGGGCGGCGGTTGGGTGGTGCAAGTCAATCAGTACGGTCGCTGGCTCGCGTTGCTGTTCGTTGCACTGTTCGGGCTGACGCTGTTGCTGCCTCGGTTGGCCGAGCGCCTGACGCGTCCATTGGTGGCGGCCGGCGGTCGTCTGTCGGAAGCCGCGGCTGCCGATACCCGGCCGCGTCCCGGCGCGTCGTTCCTGATCGGCGTCGCCACGGGCCTGCTCTGGGCGCCCTGCGCCGGGCCAATTCTGGGCCTGCTGCTGACTGGCGCGGCGCTACAAGGCGCAAGCATCGCCACCACCTTGTTGCTACTGGCTTACGCGGCCGGTGCCGCCACTTCTCTCGCTGCGGCACTGCTGCTGGGCGGTAAAGTCTTCGCCTCGATGAAGCGCTCGATAGGCGCAGGCGAGTGGCTGCGTCGAGGCTTGGGGGCCGCGATGCTGGCCGGTGTGGCGGCGATCGCTTTGGGGCTGGATACCGGGATTCTGGCGCGGGTCTCGACAGCATCCACCGGCGGTATCGAGCAGGCGTTGGTCGACCGATTGGCCAGTAAGTCACCGGTCAACAGCGGGGCGATGATGGCGCAGATTCCTCGGGCCGGCGATCAACCCGCCGGCAGCATGATGGCCGCTGGCAATGGCATGAAAATGACCGCGAAGACACCGGACGCATTGCCGATTGAAGGCAACCTTCCATCGCTGGACGGCGCAGTGCAATGGCTCAATTCGCCCCCTCTCACGGCCCAAGGGTTGAAGGGCAAGGTTGTGCTGGTGGATTTCTGGACTTACTCCTGCATCAACTGCCTGCGCACCCTGCCGTATGTGAAGGCCTGGGCCGAGAAGTATCGCGATCAGGGCCTGGTGGTGATCGGCGTCCATACGCCTGAGTTTGCCTTTGAACGGGATGTAGGCAATGTCACCAAAGCCATGAAGGACCTGGGCATCACCTACCCGGTGGCAATCGATAACGACTATAAGGTCTGGCGTGCGTTCAACAACCAATACTGGCCGGCTCACTACTTTGCCGATGCTCAGGGGCGTATTCGTTATCACCACTTTGGTGAAGGCAAATACGCCGAATCGGAGCGAGTGATTCAGCAACTGCTGCGTGAGGCGGGCGTTGCGAAGGTCGCGGACGGGCTGATCAATGCGCGTGCCGAGGGTGTCCAGCTCGCCCCGGACATGAATGAAGTGCAATCGCCGGAAACCTATGTCGGCTACCGACGGGCGGAGCATTTCGTGGCTGACACCGATCTGGCGCCAGACAAGGTGGCGGCCTATAGCCCGCCGTCACAATTGGCCCTCAATAACTGGAGCCTGGATGGCCAATGGACTGTCGGTCCGGAGCGGGCCGTTTCAAACGCACCGGCCAGTCGTATCGTCTACCGCTTCCACGCTCGCGATCTGCATCTGGTATTGGGTCCCGGTGCTGACGGCAAACCGGTGCGTTTCAAAGTGTTGATTGACGGCAAGCCCCCAGGTGATGCCCACGGTGTTGACGTGGCGCCCGATGGCAGCGGCAGCGTCACCGAGCAGCGGTTGTATCAACTGGTACGCCAGAGCGCAGGTGTGACGGACCGGACGTTCAGCATCGAGTTCCTTGATCCGGGTGTGTCGGCGTATGCGTTTACGTTTGGTTGATAACCCCACTCATTCAGGAGACACCCCATGAAAACCTTATTCAACTGGCGTCGCACCCTGCTGGGGCTGGCCGCCGCCAGTGTTATCGGTCAGTGCGCAGCGTTCTCTTTCGCAGGCGCCGAAGAGGCGGTCATCATTCCCCCACCAACGCTCGACGAGACCACCCAGGCGCATAGCGAAACGGCGGTCTTTGCGGGCGGTTGCTTCTGGGGCGTCCAAGGGGTGTTTCAACACGTCAAAGGGGTGAAGAACGCCGTCTCCGGTTACGCGGGCGGCGCCGCTGACACCGCTCAATACGAGCGGGTCAGCGAGGGTGATACCGGTCATGCGGAGGCTGTCGAAGTCACCTTCGATCCCGCTCAAGTCAGCTATGGCAGCCTGTTGCAGATCTATTTCTCGGTGGCCCACAACCCCACCGAACTCAACCGCCAGGGGCCGGACCGCGGCACCCAGTATCGATCGGCGCTTTTCCTGAAAAGCGCTGAACAGCAACGTGTCGCCCACGCCTACATCGCGCAACTCGACGCCGCCCATTCGTTCAATAAACCCATCGTGACCAAACTGGAAACCTACAACGGCTTCTATCCGGCGGAGGAGGAGCATCAGGACTTCCTGACCGAGCACCCGACCTACCCCTACATCGTGATCAATGACCTGCCGAAGGTGGCGCAGTTGAAGCAGTTGTATCCGGATCGGTATCAGGAGAAGCCGGTGTTGGTGAAGGCTGGTCAATAGTGCATTGGCTACTTCAAGCGTGAGCGTTCCATCGCAATGGTCGACGTTTCAAAGCCCAGCTTTGAAAAGAAATCCGAAGCACCTTCACGGCCTGCTCGCAGAACCCAGGTAATGGCGGTGTTGTCGCCCATGACATGCTCAACCAGCGCGCGACCGACGCCTTCACGTCGAGTTTGTCCGCACACGACAACCATCGACAGATAACCGTTGGACAACCCGTCGGTGATACCTCGGGCAAACCCGACGATGCGGGAGTCCTTTATCGCAAGCGCTGTACGTTGGGAATTAGCGATCAACTGCGCGAAATGCTCAGCTGAGCCGGTGCGGTGAGCCCAGCCATTCTCGCCAAGAAAAAGTCGCACGGATTCCACGTCCGAGGGCTGCACATCACGGATAAGCACGGGAGTATTCATCCCGAAATCACATTCTTGCCCGCAATCTTCGACCGATACAGCGCCTGATCGGCCCTGGCCAGCAAACCGGTCTGTTGCTCTTCTTCAAAGCGTTGCACCACGCCAAAACTCATGGTCACTTGATAGTCCCCGACCGGCAGCGGGCTCGACAGGCCATGACGGATTCTTTCAGCGAGTGACCTGGCGTCGGCCAACGAGGTATTGGGCAGGATCATGATGAATTCGTCACCCCCCCAACGCGCCAACAGATCGCCTTCGCGCACACAATGCTTCACGCTCTCGATCACCTGCACCAACGCCGCATCACCCAAGGCGTGGCCGTAGTGATCGTTGATGTTCTTGAAGTCATCGATGTCCATGGCGATTAGCGACAGGGGTTGGCGAAAGCGTTGGGCGCGGTCGCATTCCTGGGGCAGGGCTTTTTCCAGTCGATAGCGATTGGCGATGGAAGTCAGCACATCGGTTTCCGCCAGTTTGCGGTTCTCTTCGAGTTGAATCTGCAACTGCTGATTGACCCGAGACAACTCCCGGGTGCGTTCTTCGACGATGGCTTCGAGGGATTGATTGCGCCGTTCCATCTCTTCGAACAGGCGTTTCTTGTCTTCGATGCTGCGGTGCGCACCGATCATTCGCGCCACCGAGCCATCGGCATTACGGGCCAGCACGTAGCCGCGATCTTCGATCCAGGTGTAAGTGCCATCGCGCATACGGCAGCGATACTCGGCTTGATAACCGGGAGCACGCTGATCCAGGTAATCATCAAACAGCGCCATGACCCGCGAATAATCGTCGGGGTGGATCACGTTTTCCCAGGTCAGCACATTGTTATCCAGGGAATGAGGCGAATAGCCGAGCATCTCGTACCAACCGGGGTTGCGGTAGACGAACCCGGTATTGGCGTTCCAGTCCCAGATGCCATCACTGACCAGTTCCAGAATGGTGTGCAGCATGTCTTCGTTAAAATCTGCCAGATTGAACTTCAACGGCTCGATATTCGATGCCTCACCCATCATCGGTCTCCCTGCCGCCCTGATATCAACGTGACTCGCCAGTCGCGCAGATTAGTGCATGGCGTGTTCCCGCGGCTAGTGCTTGCCCCACCTCTGCAGTGCAAAGTCGACGAAGCTGCGCAATTTCGGCAATCGGTAGCGGTCCTGGGCGTACACCAGGTTCATCGGTCGACTCGGCAATTGGTAGTCCTGCATCAAGGCCACCAGTTTTCCGTCCTGAAGGTCCTGTTCCACCAATGCGTCGGGCACCATCACGATGCCCATCCCGGTTCGCGCCGCTTGATGCAGCCCCGCCGAGCTGTTCATCAGCATCGGTCCGCTGACCGCCACCATGACTTCGCCTTCGGGTCCCTTCAGGCGCCATTGTTTTGCTACCGAGTGCCAGTCGTCGCCGGCCGGGTAGGCGAAGGCCAGACAGTCATGGTGTTGCAGGTCGGCGGGTTTTTCCGGTGTGCCTCGACGCGCCAGGTAGTCCTTCGATGCGCACAGGGTCATTGTGTAGTCGATGAGCGGGCGAGCGATCATGTTGGACAGCTCGGTAGTGCCCAAGCGAATCGCGACGTCGAAACCGTTGTCGAGCAGATCCAGGCGCTGGTTGGTCAAAACGACGTCGAGTTTGACCTGCGGACAACGCAGGGTGAATTCGCTCAAGGCCGGTGCCAGCCGTTCGGTGCCGAAGGTCAGCGGTGCAGTGATGCGCAAGGTGCCGCTCGGCTCGTCGAGGGTCTGTTCAGCCAGGCGTTCGGAATCGGCCACCAGCCCCAGTACTTCGAGACACCGCTGATAATACGTCGTGCCGAACTCCGTCAAACGTTGACGCCGTGTCGTACGGTTGAGCAGACGCACACCCAAGCGTTGCTCCAGAGCCCGCAGGTGATTGCCGACCATGGTCGTGGACATTTCGCACTGCAAAGCGGCGGCGGTCATGCTGCCGGTTTCCACCACTCTTACGTAAACCGTCATTGCCTGGAACAAATCCATTATCAATCTCAGCTTTAAAATGATTGAAGTGTTACCGCGTTTATCCAGCTCAGGTGGCTAACCATACTGCAAAAACACCGACTATTGATGGAGCTTGATGTCATGACCGCCGCCTGCCTGATGAGCACTTACCAACCCTTGGCCCTGAGTTTCAGCAAAGGCCTGGGCACGCGCCTGTGGGACCAGGCGGGTCGTGAATACCTGGACGCGGTGGCGGGCGTGGCCGTGACTAACGTCGGGCACTCCCATCCGCGAATCGTGTCGGCCATCAGCGAGCAGGCCGGGCTACTGTTGCATACCTCCAACCTGTACAGCATCGATTGGCAACAGCAGCTGGCGCAGAAACTGGTTCAGCTGTCGGGCATGGAACGGGCTTTCTTCGGCAACTCCGGTGCCGAGGCCAACGAAACCGCCCTGAAGCTCGCACGGCTTTATGGCTGGCACAAAGGCATCGAGCAGCCGCTGATAGTGGTTATGGAAAACGCTTTTCACGGCCGGACCCTCGGCACCTTGTCCGCCAGCGATGGCCCGGCGGTGCGCCTGGGGTTTAACGAGTTGCCGGGGGATTTCATCAAAGTGCCGTTCGGCGACCTCGCGGCACTGGAGACGGTGCAGAAAGCCCATGGCCCGCGCATCGTGGCGATCCTGATGGAGCCGATTCAGGGCGAGAGCGGTGTGCAAATGGCGCCGCCCGGTTATCTCAAAGCGGTGCGCGAACTGTGCAACCGGCATGCCTGGCTGCTGATGCTCGACGAAATCCAGACCGGTATCGGCCGCACCGGCCAGTGGTTTGCGTTCCAGCACGAAGGCATCATCCCGGACGTCATGACCCTGGCCAAAGGCCTGGGTAACGGAGTTCCCATCGGTGCCTGCCTGGCCCGGGGCAGGGCCGCGGACCTGTTCACCCCCGGTAGCCACGGCAGCACATTCGGTGGCAATCCGCTGGCGTGCCGAGTGGGTTGCACCGTGCTGGAGATCATCGAGGAACAAGGCCTGCTGGAAAACGCCAAACTTCAGGGTGAACGTCTGCTCGCCAGATTACGCATCGAACTGGCCGACGACCCGAACATTCTGGCGATCCGTGGCCAGGGCTTGATGATCGGCGTCGAACTCGCCCAACCGATCCGCGACCTGACCCTGATTGCCGCACGGGATCACGGCTTGCTGATCAACGTGACACGGGGCAAGACCATTCGCCTGCTTCCACCGCTGACGATCGATGAGCGGGAGGTGGAGATGATTGTCAGAGGGGTTTGTCGGGCGGTTAAGTTGGCCTGAGATTGTGCTCAGTAGTGATACCTGCAAAGCACGATACGTACCTCACCATCCTCGACTGCATAAACCAGGCGATGCTCAGAGGTAATTCGGCGTGACCAGAGGCCGCTCAGATTGTGTTTGAGCGGCTCAGGTTTCCCCAGCCCTTCGAAGGGTTCGCGCAGGATCGCTTTGATCAGCAGGTTGATTCGTTTTAGCCCGGCCTTATCGTTTTGCTGGAACCACAAATAGTCGTCCCAACCTTCAGGAGTGAATTCGATACTCATTCTTCGATAAGTTGCCTGACTTTGGTTTTCCCGGCTCGCAGGTTACCGATTGATTTGATCAGCCGCTCAGCGTTGGCTGGAGAGCGGAGCAGATAGGCTGTCTCTTCGAGAGCGTTGTACTCCGCCAGAGACATCATCACCACAGGTTCACCTTTTTGACGGGTAACCAGCAATGGGGCACGGTCTTCGTTGACCCGGTCCATGGTTTCGGCCAGATGTGCGCGTGCGGTGGTGTAGTTGATGGTTTGCATGCTGTAGTCCTCGCTCAATGCAAAGAACGTACAGAAATGAGTACATGATGACAAGGCGACACCTACGAGTGGTCATTGTGCAGACAATGTATCCACGCTTGGGCAGAGTATCGCTGAAGCCTCTTCAAGACGTTTCTGTAACGGGTGTAATCCCATTCTGACAATCTCGCCAGCTTTACTGATCGTTCCAACGCTCCGCTGGGAATGCAAAAAATGGCGGGGACGATCAGTCGGTTTGTTGCACTGTACTGACGAAAGCCGTGACTTCAACCCGGCTCATCAGTTGAAGTTTCGAACCTGCAAACCCTTCAAACAAACGCTGATGCGCGGCAAATCCACTGGACCCTTCACGAGTACGGTAGCTGCCGGCCCATTCCAGTAACGCTATCAGTAACTCGTCATGCTCATCGCGCTTCGCTTCTCGCTGACGAATGTTGTTCACGCAATCTTCGTCCTCCAGGCACAGCCAGATCAGCGCCGTCGCCTGTTCCACAAGTTCACTGACCATCCAGTCGTAAACACCCTCGATAACCCAGCGCTCTTCACTCGCCGCCACCCGCGCCATTCCCAATGCCTCGGCGCGAGGACGAGCGATGCTGTGTTCATCGGATACCCAGTGAATCAGGTCGAGATCGGTCCAGGGTACTTGCAGGTGTTCGGCCAGTCGCTTGGCCAGCCAGCTTTTGCCCGCGCCGGAATTGCCGATGATCAGGGTTCGGGTGAGGTTCAGGGTGTGCGGGTAATGATTGCTCATGGCAACTCAGGGAATGTCAGTCAGCCGCTTCGGAAATTTCAGGCGCAATCATTCGCGTCTTCGGCGATCCATCCGCATTGAATTGATAAATATCCTGCGGCTGGCCCTTTTCATTGAAGAACACTTGGCCGATTCCTGCCGAGTTCCACAGCCGTTCCCCCGCTTCAGCGTGTTCGGGAATGTGCGGAACAATGCGCATGCGTCGGCGTTTGGTCAGCCAGTTAAGGGGCGAGCGGGGTGAGTAGAGCCAGCGGTTGAGGCGGTCGAACCATTCGAGCAGGGCCGGCGGGAATTCGTTTTTGATGCCGCTGCTGGTGATCTGCCAGATGCGCGGGCCGGCCTTGCGGTGTCGGATCAGTACTTCGTAGACGAAGGAATAATGCACATCGCCGGACAGCACCACGTAGTTACCGGGTGTGCGGGAGTGTCGGAAAATGTTCAGGATCACTTGGGCTGCACCGCGATGGGCCATCCAGTTTTCGGCGTCCACCAACAGTGGATAACCGCACCAGCTGAACACACGCTGCACGGTTTCGATCAGTTTGACGCCAAAGATCGGCGCCGGCGAAACGATGATCGCTGAAGGGTGATCGAGCAATTCCTGTTGCAGCTCGCTGAGGGCTTCCCAGTCCAGCAGGCCCGACGGCTGCTTGAGAGTCATCTCGCTGCGCCAGCGCCGGGTGCGGGTGTCGAGCACCACCAGCGCCGGGCGGGTGGGCAGCACGTAATGCCACTTCTGAAAACTCAGCAGCTCATCGATCAAGTCGTCCTGGACGTCGCTGTCGAGGTAATGATCCTGCCCCGTGGCGCTCAATAACCGGGTTTTTGCCAGCATGCTGGCAAACGCGTCCGGGTTGTTGCCCCAGCCCTGGCACAGCATGTAAGCGAGCAGCGCGTTGCCGATGATGCGCTTGGAGAACGGATGGCTGTAGGCCGTTTCCTCCCATTGCGCGGAAAGATTCCAGTCATCGGTAATATCGTGGTCGTCGAAAATCATCAGGCACGGCAAATGCGCCATCGCCCGCCCGACACCACCCAGCCCCGTCTTGAACGCATCGATGCGCGTCTGTTCCAGGGCATAGCGTTTGCGTCGTTCGGGTGTCAGTGCCGGTGGTTGCGGCGCGATCAACGTCCAGGACGTTGGCGACCACACCAGCAGGTACATGGCCATGACCTCGGCGAAGGTCACCAGATGGTTGTCGGCGCTGCTGCTGGTGAAAATCGGCTTACGCGCCCCACCGAAAAATCGCTCGCGCAGGGTTTCGTTGCTCTCTAGCGCCGGTAACAAATCCGCACGATGGTAGTAACTGGCCGGGTGCTCGTAGAGTTTGGCGCTGTCACTCACCACCGCGCCGTCGAGGTGTTCGTCGAACAGCCCCAGGCGCTCGATCAAGGCATGAATCGCCCGCAACATCGGCCCGGCGACATCATCCGCATACACCTGATCGCCACTCATCATCAACAGTGCCGGGCGCTTGCAAGCGTCCGGTTCGGACGCAAGCAGCCGGTCGACGCACAGCAAACCATCGGCCGCCGGATGGTGAGGTTTGCGGCAGGAGCCGTGCAGCAGTTGATCGATCCGTGAGCGCAGGACGAAATTTGGGCAACGGGCCTCGCCGTACAGCAAGTGCGGGGCCCAGTCGACGATGCCGGTGTCAGCGTCATCAATCAGCAGGTCGTATTCGATCAACGTGTCGCAGGGCAGGGCGCTCTCAAGCGGCACATCGATCAAATGCACAAAGGCATGAGTACCGACCGGGATGACCGTGCATTGCCCGGCATCCAGACGGATATCGCCGACACCTTGCAGCCGCAACGTCAGCGCCAACGCCCGCGATCCCACCAACCACAACACAAGGCGCGTGGGTTCCAGGCGCCGCAACAGCGGTCCGACCAGGACCGGGGGCAGGGATTGATGAGCGTCAGGCAATGGCAAAGACATGGACATCCGGGTTCTTGCGACAGAGAAGCGCGGGATGATAACGCAGCCGGTGTAAATGAATCGTTGCCGACTTACGGCGGGCTCTTGCGCTAGTCATCCGTTGCAAAAGTGGCGGGTGGTTAGATTCCGAACAACTTTCTCGGGAACCCTGTTTCATCGGGCAAGCCACGCGCTGCGAAAGGACAGCCTGGCACCGCAGGTTTGGAATCGATAACGTCTGCCACTTGGTTAATCCATTGCGAATTCTCACCGATGGCTTTGACGAAATACCAAAGCACCGCAATCAGCCCGTACAGGCGAGTGGTCGCATTCGAATCAAGGGCAAGGTTCTGGAAGTAGGGGGCATTGGGGGCGATGGGTAGCGGATTCGTTGAAACCTTATTCCGGATACGGCTGTGGTGAGCACAGCGGTTACGTAGTGTGTTGATTTCCTGAAGCCATTCTTTGAGGATTTTTGCGTTCGTGAGGCCCAACCGTCGGCTGATCCTGTTGCGATGGGTATCCTTAAGTATCTGCGAAGTACTTCGATGCGGTTCCAAAGTCCCACGCTTCAATAACCACCCAAAAAGGCATGGCTTTACTGTGCTGTCGATGCCATTCAATGCTGTCCTCACGGGTGCGCTCATCTGGTCGTTCTGACGTTTTAGCCATTCAGTCCAAATGTTACGTTGTCGGCCCTGCTTGGTATTGAAAGATTTTGTCTGCGAAGGATTGATGAACCTGACGTTTTGATAGGCCATGGGGTCGTGATAACCCACCTCATGCGCAATCACTGATCGCACATGCACTTCAATGCGCTCAATGGCATCGAGCATCAGTTGGCGCAGTTTTTTATCGAAGAGATAGATGTCGAACATGAAGTCGAACTGCGTGCCTGGCGCAAACTCATTCCGACGTAGAGGTTTTTTGCTGACCGTGCACATGACCACGTTGTTATCCGAATCGCGAAGGAATTCACTGTCGCCGACCTGACTAAGTTTGCGTTAGGCGCGAGCTACGTTGGTGATTTGCATGCCTCGGCTGGCGAGCAGGGTGGACAGATCACTGTAGGATCGAAACGGCTTTGGAGGGGCTAATTGCTGCAACATTCCATGTCCCAGAAAAAAGAAGGCCCAAACATAATGCCGGACTGAGCCAGCACCAGAGGTTCGGGCGCGATTGCGGCAATTGTCTGTGCTGGACTTAGCGGAGTCAACACGGCAGGGGTTCCATTCAGTTGCATCAACGTACCGATTCTGTAACCGGGCGTTTAGGTCCCCCTTTCCGAGATCAAGACATCAACTGGTTGTCGGCTTTCCTTACTACTACCTCACCATTAGCCACCAACCAACGAACCAGATCACTCACCGACACCGTATGACTGCGCTCCATCCATTGCACCAATGCCGGGCCATAGTGTTCGGTGTAACGGCTGAGCACCAATTCGCGACAGTCCGCTGACAGGCGAAGGGTGATTTCCCTGCAGTGCAAATGGGCCGAGCTGTTCTGAATCACTCGTTGCTGCAGAATCAAACTCTTTCCTTCAGAACCCATCGGCCGGTGCTCCTGTGCATTGTGGGGTGGTGGCGTGCGGCGAGCCTTGTTTGCCATCGGCCACGTAAGCCGCGCGATGCTCGGCGACCACGTTGCGCAACGCGCTGTAATAGTCCGGCAGTTTTTGCAGGCTGTCGGTCAGCGGTAAGGCTTGCGCGCGGCCATCGACGATGCCGCCGACTGTGTTGATGGTAGAGAGCGTGTCCACGGTATCGCTGTTGCTGCCGAACGGGCTGACCACAAAACTCAGCACCCGGCCAGCGGCGTCGCGGCTGTTGGAGGTGCCGAGCAACGGCAGTTCGACGATCGGGCCATTGCCGATGCCCCACACGCCGAAGGTCTGGCCGAAGTCCGCGTCGTGACGCGGGATGCCGACCATGCCGGAGACGTCGATCAAACCGACCACGCCCACCGTGGTGTTGAGCGCGAAACGCCCCAGGGTATTGACCGAGCGCATCGGGTTGCCTTGCAGCAGGTCATTGATAAAGACCTTGGGCTCGCCGAAGTTCGCCACAAAGTTATGCACACCCGTCTGGAAAAAGTCCGGCGTGTAGCGGTAGCCACGCGCGACTGGCGCCAAGGCGTAGTCATCGACCACCCGGTTGAAGGCGAATACCCCGCGATTGAGCGGTTCCGCCGGGTCGTACACCGAATAATTTATTTCGGCGCAGGTCGCGGTGGGGGACGACGGCTGACTGCTGCAACCCGCCAACCCGGCGGCCAGCACAGCAATCGAAGTGTTGCGGGCCAGCCAGGGAGCACATTTGAAAGGCAACATGGACGCAAGTCTCGGGAGGAATTCGCCGTGATGCTGAGCCTCAAGCCTTGCGCAAAGATGTCTGGTTTATTGCGGCGCTGACGTTTTATTGCACGATTGAAATATATGACGCGCTGCCGTGAATGGTTTTAGATGGCGGTTCCATTCGCCCCCTAAGTGACCCTCGGTGAACAGCCTTCTAATCGTGGACGACGACCTTGAGGTCCTCGATCTGCTGAAAAAATTCTTCGTGCAGCACGGCTACCGCGTCGAAGTCGCCACCGACGGCGCGTCGCTGTGGGCGGCCATCGAGCGCCAGCCGCCCGACCTGATCATTCTCGACGTGATGTTGCCGGGCGACAGCGGGCTGATCCTCTGTCAGCAACTGCGGATTCGCCACGCGATACCGGTGATCATGCTGACCGCCATGGGCGAACTCAGCGACCGGGTGGTCGGGCTGGAACTGGGCGCCGATGATTACCTGACCAAACCCTTCGACGCCCGTGAACTGCTGGCCCGGGTGCGCGCCGTGCAGCGCCGCGTGGACGATCGCCGTCCGCTGGCGCAAGAGCGACCCCGGCCACTGATCGACTTCGCCGACTGGCACCTGGACGTCACGCGCCGGGAACTGCGCTCGCCCGACAACGTGATGATCCCGTTGTCGGCCGGCGAATTCGACTTGCTGCTGGTCTTCGTCGAACACCCGCAACGTATTCTGACCCGCGAGCAGTTGCTGGACCTGGCACGCGGGCATCGCCACGAGGCGTTTGATCGCAGCATCGACGTCCAGGTCAGCCGCCTGCGGCGCAAACTCGAGTCCGACACCAAGCGGCCGGCGATGATTCGTACCGTACGCAATGGCGGTTATCTGTTCACGCCCAGCGTGACGCGGCGATGAGCTGGCTGACGCGGGTCCGCGCCCGAAACTGGCCGCAAGACACGGTGGCGCGCTGGATCGCGTTGACGATCATCCTGGCCATGCTTATTTCACTGGCGCTCAACGGGCTTTTTATCCAACTGGCCGGTGTATGGGCGCGCCCGCCGCTGACCGAAACCGGGTTGCTGGAAAAAATCGCGGCCATCACCCGCATCATCGACGCAGCCCCGGCGCCACTGCGCAGCCAATTGGCGCAAGCCGTCAGCGACGAAGACTTCACCGCCAGTTGGCACCTTGATCGGCACGACCTGAATCTGCCTGCGGTGGAGGATCCGGGTTTTGAAACAGGCTCGACGATCCTGCATCCGTTGCTCAAGTCCGCCGGCCGGCGGATCGAGGTCTATCAGCCGGCCGACTGGCCGGAGCACCAGGCGGACGCGCGTTACGCGCTGCTGATCGAACTGCCGGACGCGTCATGGCTGATGTTCTCCGCGCCCTCGCGCAGTTGGGGCCTCGAAGAGGCGCCACGTTATTCGATCGTCATCCTGCTGGTACTGATCTCCACCGCCCTGGTCGCACTGATCGCCACCCGCCGCCTCGCCACCCCTTTGCAACGCTTCACCGAAGGCGCCCGCCGCTTCGGCACGGACTTCCGCGCACCGCCCATCGAACCGCTCGGCCCCCACGAAATCCGCCAGGCGATTCTCGCCTTCAACGCCATGCAGGCCCAGTTGCAACACTTCATCCGCGACCGCACACAAATGCTCGCCGCCATCTCCCACGACCTGCGCGCGCCCCTGACGCGGATGCGCTTGCTTGGCGAATTCATCGAAGACAGCGAGCAACAGCAGCGGCTGTTTCGTGACGTGGATGAAATGCAGGCGATGATCAACTCGGCGTTGGAGTTCTTCCGGGATGATGCGCGGCTTGAGCCGGCGACCCAGTTTGATCTGGCGGAGTTGCTGCAAACGTTGCTTGATGATTACCGCGATCAGGGAATCGAGATTGCCTTTAGCGGGCCGTTGCGGCTGGTGTATTTCGGTCGACCGCTGGGGCTCAAGCGGGTGATGACTAACTTGCTCGATAACGCCATCAAGTACGGTAGCGAGCCGGGGATTGAACTGATCCCCGGTGAGGGGCAGGTGCGGATCAAAATACTGGATCGTGGGCCGGGTATTCCGGATGCCAACCTTGAGCAAGTGTTCGCACCGTTTTTCAGAATGGAGGGGTCGCGGAATAAAAGCACTGGGGGCGTTGGTTTGGGGTTATCGGCGGCGCGGGCGATTGTGTTGGAGCATGGCGGGGAGTTGACCCTGCGAAATCGATCGACGGGTGGGTTGGAGGCGTTGGTGGTGTTGCCGGTGCAGCCAGCAGTTTGAAGTAATCCATAGATGCTCATTTGAAAAACAGGGAATTGCAGGTGATTGGGCTTTAGCGAAAAGCTATTTCAAGCCGAGCCAAGTTCCAATGCATAGTTTTTTTCAACGCGGGGAAAGAGCGGTACCGTCAGCAGTGCACAAAAGGCAGCTACCAGCCACACCGCACCCCAGGAGAAATGAGTCATGAGGGCGGACGCCGCGATGGGCGTCGCGAACAGCACGACAAAGACGCAGGTATTGCCCATGGCCAGGGCTGTGCCTGCCCGACTGGCACCTGCCAGTGTGGCAAGTTCTGTGTAGGCAACGCCGTGCCAGGCGGACACGCTGATGCCGGCGATGACCATCACACCAATGATCAGGGCGTTGGCCAGTGGGGTTTCGCTCATGCCGTAGAAGCTGGCTGCCGATACTGTACCGCCCAGCACCAAAAAGGTCAGAGCACTCAACCAGGCGCAGGCTTTAAGGTAACTGCGCCGGTTTTTATTTTTATCGGTCCAGCGTCCGCTCCAGATCCTGCTGACGATCGCGCCAATTTGTATGACCGCCAACGTAGCGGAAACCAGCGTGATATTGATGTTGCCAAAGTCATGAAAAAACACGGCTGCATAAGTGAGAATGGCAAATTGCGGGGCGCAGAGCAGGCCGATGGCCAAAACGATTCGCCAGACCCTCAAGTCTTTCAACGGGCTGCTGCTAGCCTCCAGGCTCTGCTTCTTCGCTGCATTGCTGGAGAAGTCGGGCTCATACAGCCAGAACCACGCAAACAGGCCGGCGACGAGGCAGAACAGGGCAGAGGCCGTGAACACTTCAACAAATCCGTATGTGTGAGCGAGATAGGGCAGCACCACCGCGCCCAAGGCATAACCCCCCGGTACGGCCGTTTGCCGAATGCTCATGGCCAGCCCTCGCTCGCCCTCTTTGAACCACGCCATGATGGCTCGACCACTGGCGCCGTTGACGCTGCTCCCGAGCAAGCCCACCACGAACAAGCCAACTGCCAGCAAAACCACCGTGGGCGCAAACAAGGCAAGCATCGCCAACACCAGCAAGGCGATCCCGGAAGTGAGAAGCCCCGTCAGCAACACAGGACGGTCCCCCCAGCGATCAGTCAACAGCCCCCACGGTATCTCGCTGACGGCGATGCCCAGGCCTAAAACCCCCAAGACAAGTCCCAATTCGGCGTTATCAAGTTGATACGTCGCTCGCATATAGACCGCTGTTGCAGGTAGTCCCCCCACCACACTGGAAAAGCTTGCATTGGCCGCAACGCCGACGCCAAGCACTTTCCAGCGGTGATTGTTATCCACAGGCATGAGCATCCCACTCGTTCATTAGTTGTGGGGCCAAGACTGTCATGGGAATATCGTCTCGAATATCAGATTATTTTTCGTATTTGTCCCGAAAAACAGGATGGTTATGAGGCCGTTAAATTTCGACTTGGATGCCATGCGCAGCTTCGTCACCGGGGTCGAACTGGGCAGTTTTGCCAAGGCCGCGCAAAAGCTCGCGCGTTCGACGTCAGCCATCAGCGCCCAATTGAAGAAGCTCGAAGCCCAGGTGGGCTCGCCGCTGTTCAAAAAGTCGGGTCGCACGCTGGCCCTGACGGACACCGGAGAGGTGCTGCTGAATTACGCACAACGTCTTTTGAGCCTCAACGATGAGACGATTGCGGCTGTTTCCGAACTCAAGCTTAAGGGCTGGGTACGTCTCGGGCTTCAGGAGGATTTCAGCGGATTCCTGCCGACAGTGCTGGGTCGGTTCGCCAGAGCTCATCCCGATGTTCGAGTCGAAGCCCGGATTGCACGCAATGCGGATCTGCTGAGCCGGATCGAAAACGGCTCGCTCGACCTCGCGGTGGTGTGGGGGGACGTCAGAACCGGGTATCAGGAAAGGGTGGCGGAACTGCCCATGCAGTGGATCGGCTCTTCTCACCAGTACCTCGACTGGCGCATCGAATCAGGAACGCCGCTGCCCATCATCGCGTTCGACGCGCCCTGTCCGTTTCATTCGATGGCCACTGAGGCGCTGAACCGCGAAGCAATTCCCTGGCTGCTGTCGTTCACCAGCTCCAGCCTCAATGGTTTGTCTGCGGCGACCGAGGCTGGTCTGGGTTACACGATCAGGACAGCTTTGGGCTTGCAATCAGGCACCGAGCTTTTGGTCGCCGGCGAACGGGGGTTGCCACCGTTACCCTCCATAGCCCTGACGTTACATAGACGAGAGGCTAACCCTGATCCGCTGACTGAGCGGTTGTCGAGTATCGTGATACAGGCCATTCGCAGTGAGATTGTTTATGGATCGGACGAGTAGCGGCCAGTATCGATGGGTGTAAGGAACGCCCCTTGGCCTGTCTTCACAGACCAAGGGGGCGTGTGAACCTAAGCCTCCCAGCCCGCCCCACTGACCGCCGCCTGCACCAGTGGGTGCAAGTCTTCCCCCGGATGCGCCGTCTGCCAGGCCAGCAACTCCTTGCGCATGCTGGGCGCCCAAAACATCTGCAGATGATTACGCACGCTGAGCACGGCCTGTTGCTGGTCCGGTTCGCTGGCGAAGTACTGGGCGATCTGGTTGGCCATTTTGATCAGGTTGTCAGTGCTCATCGGCGAACCTCGGCTTTTGTCCCGGCGCTGCGTTCATGGCGACGTTCGTCGAGCAGACGTTGTTGTTCGTCGCTGAATGCCTGGTAGCGTTTTTGCCACTCGGAAGGGTGGTAGACGCGGCTGACTTCCACAGCGGTGACCTTGTACTCCGGACAGTTGGTGGCCCAGTCAGAGTTGTCGGTGGTGATGACGTTGGCCCCCGATTCAGGGAAGTGGAAGGTGGTGTACACCACGCCTGGGGCTACCCGTTCGGTGATCCGCGCCCGCAGTACGGTCTGGCCAGCGCGGCTGCCGATGCCGACCCAGTCGCCTTCGTTGATGCCACGGCTCTCGGCGTCGGTCGGGTGGATTTCCAGGCGGTCTTCGTGGTGCCAGGCGACGTTGTCGGTACGCCGGGTCTGGGCGCCGACGTTGTACTGACTGAGGATGCGCCCGGTGGTCAGCAGAAGGGGATAGCGACTGTTGACCTTTTCCTCGGTGGGCACGTAGCCGGTGAGCATGAAGCGCCCCTTGCCGCGCACGAATTGCTCGATGTGCATGGTCGGCGTGCCGTCCGGTGCCGCGGCATTGCACGGCCATTGCAGGCTGCCGTGGCGATCCAGTTCGGCGTAGCTGACGTTAGTGAAGGTCGGCGTCAGGCTGGCAATTTCATCCATGATTTCTGATGGATGTTTGTAGCTCATGGGATAACCCAGAGCGTTGGCCAGGGCCATCGTGCCTTCCCAGTCGGCCTTGCCGCCCAGAGGGTCCATGACTTTGCGCACCCGAGAGATGCGCCGCTCGGCGTTGGTGAAGGTGCCGTCTTTTTCCAGGAACGAGCAGCCCGGCAGGAACACGTGGGCGAACTTGGCGGTTTCGTTGAGGAAAATGTCCTGCACCACGATGCATTCCATGGCGGACAGGGCTGCGGTGACGTGTTGGGTATTCGGGTCGCTCTGGGCGATGTCCTCGCCCTGGCAATACAGGCCCTTGAAGCTGCCGCTGAGGGCGGCTTCGAACATGTTGGGAATGCGCAGGCCCGGATCGGGTTGCAGGGTGACATTCCAGGCCTGTTCGAACTGCGTCCGTACCACCTCGTTGGAGATGTGGCGGTAGCCAGGCAGCTCGTGGGGGAAAGAACCCATGTCACAGGAGCCCTGAACGTTGTTCTGCCCACGCAGCGGGTTCACGCCCACGCCTTCGCGGCCGATGTTGCCAGTGGCCATGGCCAGGTTGGCGATGCCCATGACCGCGGTGCTGCCCTGGCTGTGCTCGGTGACGCCCAGGCCGTAATAGATCGCTGCGTTGCCGCCGGTGGCATACAGACGAGCAGCGGCGCGGATGTCGGCAGGCTCTACGCCGCAGATGGCGCCAAGGACTTCCGGCGAGTTTTCCGCGCGGCTGACGAACTCGCTCCAGTGGGCGAAATCCGTTCCCTCGCAACGGGCGTCGATGAAGGGCTGATTGAGCAAGCCTTCGGTGACGATGACGTGGGCCAGGGCGTTGAGCATGGCGACGTTGGTGCCCGGGCGCAGGGCCAGGTGCAGTTCGGCGCGGGCATGCACCGAGTCCACCAGATCAATGCGTCGTGGGTCGATGACGATCAGCCGTGCGCCTTCACGCAGGCGACGTTTGAGCTGCGAGGCGAACACCGGGTGGGCGTCGCTGGGGTTGGCGCCCATCACCAGGATCACGTCGGCCTGCATCACCGAGTCGAAACTCTGGGTGCCGGCGGACTCGCCCAAAGTTTGTTTCAGGCCATAACCGGTCGGCGAGTGGCAGACCCGCGCACAGGTGTCGACGTTGTTATTGCCGAACGCGGCGCGCACCAGTTTTTGCACCAGATAGGTTTCTTCATTGGTGCAGCGGCTGGAGGTGATGCCACCAATGGAGTCGCGGCCATATTTTTGCTGCAGCCGGCGGAATTCGCTGGCGGCGTAGGTCACCGCTTCATCCCAGCTGACTTCCTGCCAGGGGTCGTTGATGTGCTGGCGGATCATCGGCTTGGTGATGCGATCCGGGTGGGTGGCGTAGCCCCAGGCAAAGCGCCCTTTGACGCAGGAGTGGCCGTGGTTGGCCTGGCCGTTCTTGTCTGGAACCATGCGCACCAGCTGGTCGCCTTTCATCTCGGCGCGGAACGAGCAGCCCACGCCGCAGTAGGCGCAGGTGGTGATCACGCTGCGTTCGGGCTGACCCAATTCGACCACGCTTTTTTCCATCAGGGTCGCGGTGGGGCAGGCTTGCACACAGGCGCCGCAGGACACGCATTCCGAGTCGAGGAAGTTCTCGCCACCGGCGGCCGCGACCCGGGATTCGAAACCGCGCCCGGTAATGGTCAGGGCAAAGGTGCCCTGAGTTTCTTCGCAGGCGCGTACGCAGCGGTTGCAGACGATGCACTTGCTCGGGTCGTAATCGAAGTAGGGGTTGGAGGTGTCCTTCACGTCGGCCAGATGATTGTCGCCTTCATAGCCATAACGTACTTCCCGCAGGCCAACCTGGCCGGCGACGGTTTGCAGCTCGCAGTTGCCATTGGCCGAGCAGGTCAGGCAGTCCAGCGGGTGATCGGAGATGTACAGTTCCATGACGTTGCGGCGCAGGGTCGCGAGCTTCGGCGTCTGGGTGTGCACGCTCATGCCTTCGCTGACCGGCGTGGTGCAGGACGCCGGGTAGCCGCGCATGCCATCGATCTCCACCAGGCACATGCGGCAGGAGCCGAAGGCTTCCAGGCTGTCGGTGGCACACAGTTTGGGAATGGTGGTGCCCAGCAGCGCGGCGGCGCGCATCACCGAGGTGCCTTCGGGCACGCTGATGCTGCGGCCGTCGATGTTCAGGGTGACTTGCACTTGGCTGTCGCGAGCGGGGGTTCCCAGGTCGATATCGGTGTTCGGGTCGAAAAGAGTGATCATTGGTCGGCCTCCGAAGGTTGCAGACCGAAGTCGGCGGGGAAGTGCTTGAGGGCGCTGGCGACCGGAAAGGAAACCATGCCACCCAACGCGCACAGCGAACCGTATTGAAGGGTGTCGCACAGGTCCTTGAGGATGATCACCTGCTCATCACGACCACTCTGGTCAGGCGCGGCCAGCAGGCGGTCGATCACCTCCACACCCCGGGTCGAGCCGATGCGGCATGGGGTGCATTTGCCACAGGATTCCTCGGCGCAGAACTGCATGGCGAAGCGCGCCATATGGGCCATGTCCAGGCTGTCGTCAGCCACCACCACACCACCGTGACCGAGCATGGCGCCCATGGCAGCGAAGGCCTCGTAATCCAGCGGCGTGTCGAATTGCGACGGTGGCACCCAGGCGCCAAGCGGGCCGCCCACCTGCGCAGCTTTCAGCGGCCGGCCACTAGCGGTGCCACCGCCGTAGTCTTCCACCAATTCCCGCAGGGTCAGGCCAAAGGCCCGTTCCACCAGGCCACCGCGACGAATATTGCCCGCCAGCTGGAAGGGCATAGTGCCCAGTGAGCGGCCCATGCCGTAATCACGATAGAACTGCGCGCCCTTGGCCAGAATCAGCGGCACCGAAGCCAGGGTCAGCACGTTGTGCACCAGCGTCGGCAGGCCGAACAGGCCCTGCAACGCGGGGATCGGCGGCTTGGCGCGGACGATCCCGCGCTTGCCTTCGAGCGAGTCCAGCAGCGCGGTTTCCTCACCGCAGATGTAAGCGCCGGCACCGACTCGCACTTCCATATCGAAGGCCTGGCCGCTGCCGCCGACATTGGCGCCGAGGTAGCCGGCGGTCCGGGCGATGTCCAGCGCCTGGCGCAGTGTGGCCACGGCCTGTGGATATTCCGAGCGCACATAGATGTAGCCATAAGTGGCGCCGACGGTGATGCCGGCAATGGCCATGCCTTCGATCAGCAGAAAGGGGTCGCCTTCCATCAACATGCGGTCGGCGAAGGTGCCGGAGTCGCCTTCATCGGCGTTGCACACGATGTATTTCTGCGCCGCTTGGGTAGCGCGCACCGTGCGCCATTTGATCCCGGCGGGGAAGGCCGCGCCGCCACGGCCACGCAGGCCTGAATCGAACACCTCAGTCGCGGTCTGTTCGCCACCGATGGTGACGGCTCTTTTCAAACCCTCGAAACCGCCATGATCCCGGTAATCGTCGAGGTACAGCGGCCGGGTGATGCCAGCGCGGGCAAACAGCAGGCGTTGTTGAGACTTGAGATACGGCAACTCTTCCATCAGACCCAAGGCCAGTGGATGCGAGGAGGGCTCGCCTTGCAGTGCATCGAGCACGGACGGCACATCGGCAGCAGTCAGCGGGCCGAAGCCGATACGGCCTTGCGGGCTGTCCACTTCCAGCAGCGGTTCTAGCCAGTACAGGCCGCGAGAACTGGTGCGTTGCAACTCCAGAGGCACAAAGCGTCCCCGGGCATGGGTGATCAGGGCCACCGCAACCTCTTCGGCACCCACGGCACGGGCCAGCGAATCACGGGGCAGATAGAAAGCCGGCATCATGCGTCCTCCCGACAAGCGTCGAGCAAGGCATCGAGACGCTCAGCACTGAGCCGCGCATGCACCTGGCCATCCAGCTCCAGAGCGGGCGAACAGGCACAGGCGCCGAGGCAATACACCGGGCGCAGGCTGATATTGCCGTCGGCGCTGCTGCCGTGGTCGTCCAGTTGCAGGCGTTCGCGCAATTGCGCCGCAAGCAGCTCGGCACCACGGCTCTTGCAGGACTCGGCCCGGCACAGACGCAGGATATGCCGAGCCGGCGGCGCGGTGCGGAAGTCATGGTAAAAGCTGATCACCCCGCGAACCTCGGCCTGACTCAGGTTGAGGGCGTGGGCAATCTCGGGGATGGCGGCATCGGGGATGTAACCGATACCCTCCTGAATCTCATGAAGGATGGGCAACAGTGCGCCAGGGGAGCGCTTGTGGCGCTCCAGCAGGCTGTTGACCATAGGCAGGTGCAACATCTCATCAGGCATACAGCATTCCTCACGGTCACGGACAAACCAGGCGGTTGTCGGTCGTCCGAAAGTGTCGGCTGCGGCACTCACACCACGTCACGGCATCGTGGCAATTTCAGGCCGTTGGCCAGGGCACCCTGAGCGGGCATCTTGTTGTGCCCGATGCGGTCTTTGCCGCACCTCTTAAAGGGCATTAAGGCAGCTTGCCACGCTGCTTTTGATTCATCTGCACCAAAGCGACGTGTTCGATTCTGTCTACGACTACCTATTAAGTCTAGAAGAGCACAGCCTGAGGCGTTCGCTCACTGAGTATTTTTCAGGTAATCCTCGAGCTCGATGAGCGGAGTGTCAAAACACTCACTTGGCGGGAAGGATCATCACCCACAACACCACCGTGGTCAGGGCCGCCAACACACTGCACGCTCCGGCGATGAAATGACGGACGACGGGGTATTCAGATTGCTTGAGCCTGGCGATCACCAGAAGCCAAGTTCCGACAAAGGCACCTAAAATCGCCATCAATGTATAGAACATGAATACAACGCCCCATGCCGAGTTTCCTCCGGGGACAAACCATCTGTTGAACAGAATCAGCACCACCATCCCGACAATAAAACTGCCCACGGCACCTGCCAGGTTAGCGAGCCACAGATTCACCGTGCCGCGGTTCCTCACGACCCAAACCCACATACCCACGGTCGCAGCGAAGAACACCAACATGCCGATTAGCTTCATTCAATCCTTTTCCTTGTTAACAATGCCCCTGAAATCGCCATTGGACATCTTTGATGAGATGAAGCGATGGAGGCACGATATCAAACCGATGGCTCTGTGCTGAAGGGCGTTGTTGTCTGATGTGGGTTGGATTCCGAGTTGGAGATTTGTTTTTCATCGTAGGGGACGGTGAAGTTTGAATTCACCGGCAGGACATCGATGATGGAGCTTTCGAAGCTGATTTCTCCGCATGCTCCCCAGTCCGATCATTTACTGAATGTCTTTCAGATAATCCTTGAGCGCGATGAGCGGGGCATCAAGCTGTTCCATTGTCCGCGCAGCGCTGAAATCTGCTGCCAATCTAAGCAATTCACGGCCCAGGACTGTATCAACACCGCCAATAGCGTTCAGTGCCAAACCCAGGCATTCATCCACTTTACTCTGGATCGCCTCGACATCACCCCTACGCACCAGCAACCCAAACACCTCCCGCTCATAATCACTCATCATCAAATCATCACGCAGAATCGAACTTGAATCTTCCGTCTCATAAGCGAGCTTGAGGGAGAAAAGGGCGACGGTTTCCAGCAGCAATTCCATGGGGGGGAATCCTTGTGAAATGTTCCACCGGTGTGGGCGGCGTGGAAGAGCAAGATCAAAAGATCGCAGCCTTCGGCAGCTCCTACGGAGGCGGTGGGGCGGGATCACTTTTCTACAGGCGAAAAAAAAGGCCTTGCAAAGCAAGACCTTTCTTAATTTTGGTGCCCCGAGGGAGACTCGAACTCCCACTCCTTTCGAAAACGGATTTTGAATCCGCCGCGTCTACCAATTCCGCCATCAGGGCTCAATGGCGGCGAAGTATAGAGATGAGATAACCGTCGGTCAATCAGGTACATGGAGAATTTTCACTATTTCCGCTAGACTTCCGGGCCCTGCTAGACGAACCCCATCATGCGCGTTGCTGACTTTACTTTCGAACTCCCTGATTCGCTGATCGCTCGCCACCCTTTGGCCGAGCGTCGCGGTAGTCGCCTGTTGACCCTTGATGGGGTCAGCGGCGCCCTGGCACACCGTCAATTCACTGATTTGCTTGAGCATTTGCGCCCGGGCGATTTGATGGTGTTCAACAATACCCGGGTGATTCCGGCGCGGCTGTTTGGCCAGAAGGCTTCCGGCGGCAAGCTGGAAATCCTGGTGGAGCGGGTGCTCGACAGTCATCGCGTGCTGGCGCATGTGCGTTCCAGCAAGTCGCCCAAGCCCGGTTCGAAGATTTTGATCGACGGCGGTGGCGAGGCCGAGATGCTGGCGCGTCACGATGCATTGTTCGAGCTGGGGTTTGCCGAAGAGGTGTTGCCGCTGCTCGACCGCGTCGGGCACATGCCGTTGCCTCCTTATATAGACCGCCCGGATGAAGGCTCGGACCGCGAGCGTTATCAGACGGTGTACGCCGAGCGTTTGGGCGCGGTGGCGGCGCCGACGGCGGGGCTGCATTTCGATCAGCCGCTGATGGAGGCGATTGCCGCCAAGGGTATAGAGACCGCATTCGTGACCTTGCACGTGGGGGCGGGCACGTTCCAGCCGGTGCGGGTCGAGAAGATCGAAGACCACCACATGCACAGTGAATGGCTGGAAGTCGGTCAGGATGTGGTGGATGCCGTTGCCGCTTGCCGCGCTCGCGGTGGGCGGGTGGTGGCGGTGGGGACCACCAGCGTGCGTTCCCTGGAAAGCGCCGCGCGCGATGGCGTGCTCAAGCCGTTCAGTGGCGACACCGACATCTTTATCTACCCGGGCCGGCCGTTTCATGTGGTCGATGCCTTGGTCACCAACTTCCATTTGCCTGAATCCACGCTGTTGATGCTGGTTTCGGCGTTCGCCGGTTATCCCGAGACCATGGCCGCTTATAAAGCTGCCGTCGACAACGAATACCGCTTTTTCAGCTACGGTGATGCGATGTTTATCACCCGTAACCCCGCACCACGTGGCCCTGAGGAAATAGAATGAGTCGCACCAGTCGCATGTCCTTTGAGCTCCTTGCCACCGATGGCAAGGCGCGTCGCGGTCGTTTGACCTTCCCTCGCGGTACCGTCGAGACCCCGGCGTTCATGCCGGTGGGCACGTACGGCACGGTCAAGGGCATGCTGCCGCGGGATATCGTCGCCACCGGCGCGGAAATCATTCTGGGCAACACCTTCCACTTGTGGCTGCGTCCTGGCACCGAGGTGATCAAGAAGCACGGCGACCTGCACGATTTCATGCAGTGGAAAGGCCCGATTCTGACCGACTCCGGCGGTTTCCAGGTGTTCAGCCTGGGCGCCATGCGCAAGATCAAGGAGGAGGGCGTGACGTTCGCCTCTCCGGTCGACGGCGCCAAAGTGTTCATGGGCCCGGAAGAGTCGATGCAGGTCCAGCGCGATCTGGGCTCGGACATCGTGATGATTTTCGACGAATGCACGCCGTACCCGGCTGATGAAGACGTCGCGCGTATTTCCATGGAGTTGTCGTTGCGTTGGGCCAAGCGTTCGAAAGAAGCCCATGGCGACAACACGGCGGCGCTGTTCGGCATTGTTCAAGGCGGTATGCACCAAGATTTGCGCATGCGCTCCCTGGAAGGCCTCGACAAGATCGGCTTCGATGGCCTGGCCATCGGCGGTCTGTCGGTGGGCGAGCCCAAGCACGAGATGATCAAGGTGCTGGATTACCTGCCGGGCCAGATGCCGGCTGACAAACCTCGTTACCTTATGGGCGTTGGCAAACCGGAAGATCTGGTTGAGGGTGTGCGCCGCGGTGTGGACATGTTCGATTGCGTGATGCCAACCCGTAATGCCCGCAATGGGCATCTGTTCATTGATACAGGCGTGCTGAAGATCCGTAACGCGTTCCATCGCCATGATGATTCGCCGCTGGATCCGACCTGCGATTGCTATACCTGCCAGAACTTCTCCCGTGCTTATCTGCATCATCTGGACAAGTGCGGCGAAATGCTGGGTAGCATGTTGAATACCATCCACAATTTGCGCCATTACCAGGTGCTTATGGCTGGTTTGCGCGAGGCTATTCAACAGGGTACATTGGCCGCCTTTGTCGATGCCTTCTACGCCAAACGCGGGTTACCTGTTCCGCCTTTGGACTGAGTTTTCTGACCCCAAGATTCAACATTTGCAACTGGAGTGCTAAATGAGCTTTTTTATCTCTAATGCCATGGCTGACGCCGCTGCACCTGCCGCAGGCCCAATGGGTGGCGGCTTTGAGTGGATTTTCCTGGTCGGTTTCCTGGTCATCTTCTACCTGATGATCTGGCGTCCACAGGCCAAGCGCGCCAAAGAGCAGAAGAACCTGCTGGGCAGCCTGCAAAAAGGTGACGAAGTCGTGACCACCGGTGGTATCGCCGGCAAGATCACCAAAGTGTCCGACGACTTCGTTGTTCTGGAAGTCTCCGACACCGTCGAAATGAAATTCCAGAAAGGCGCCATCGCCGCCACGCTGCCAAAAGGCACGCTCAAAGCGATCTAAGTTTCAACTTCTACTCAATCGACGGGGCGCGCAAGGCGCCCCGCGTCATAAGCGGGCGGCGTGATGCTGAACAAATACCCTCTGTGGAAATACATTCTGATCCTGGCGGTGCTGGCGATCGGTCTGATTTATTCCGCTCCCAATCTATACCCTGACGACCCGGCCATTCAGGTCAGCGGTGCAAGCACTGCGCTGCAGGTTACTCAGGCTGATCTGGATCGTGTGAGCAGCGCGCTCAAGGACTCCGGGATCAACGTCAAGGCGGCCACCCTGGCTGCGGGCGGCAAGGGCGGTCTGATCCGTCTGTCCAAGGCTGAAGATCAGCTGCCAGCCAAAGACGTCGTGCGCAAGGCATTGGGTGATGACTACGTCGTTGCACTGAACCTGGCACAAACCACTCCGCAATGGCTGCGCAGCTTAGGTGCGCACCCGATGAAGCTGGGTCTGGACTTGTCCGGTGGTGTGCACTTCCTGCTGGAAGTGGACATGGACAAAGCCCTCGACGCACGCCTGAAAGTCTACGAAGGCGACGTCAAGAGCCTGTTGCGTAAAGAGAAACTGCGCTATCGCAGCCTGCCGCAACTGGGCGGTGCCATTCAGCTGGGCTTCACTGATGAAGCAGCCCGCGAACAGGCCCGTGTGCTGATTCGCAAGAACTTCAACGATTTCGACATTGTTCCGGCCGACCTCAATGGCCAACCGGTGCTGCGTCTGGCGATGACCCCGGCCAAGCTGGCGGAAATCCGCGAATACTCCATCAAGCAGAACTTGACCACGGTACGTAACCGCGTCAACGAGCTGGGTGTTGCCGAACCTATCGTTCAGCGCCAAGGCGCCAACCGCATCGTGGTTGAGCTGCCGGGCGTGCAAGACACTGCAGAAGCCAAGCGTATCCTCGGCAAGACGGCCAACCTGGAGTTCCGTCTGGCGGCTGAGCCTGGCGCTTCGAAAGCCACTTCCGAAACCTTCGAATTCCGTGAAGGCAACCGTCCTCCAGCGCAGATCGAGCGTGGCCTGATCATCACCGGTGACCAGGTGACCGATGCCAAGGCTGGCTTCGGCGAGCAAGGCACGCCAGAAGTGAACATCCGTCTGGATGGCCACGGCGGCGAGCTGATGAGTCGTGCGACCCGCAACAACGTCGGTCGCAGCATGGCCGTGATCTTCATCGAACAACGTCCTGTCACCACTTACACCAAGCAAGTGGTCAACGGCGTCGAGAAAGACGTACCGGTTCAGACGTTTAAAGAAGAGAAGAAGATCATCAGCCTGGCGACCATCCAGTCGCCGCTGGGTGCCCAGTTCCGCATCACTGGCCTGAACGGCCAGGGCGAATCGTCCGAGCTGGCGCTGCTGCTGCGTGCCGGTGGTCTGGCGGCACCGATGTACTTCGCGGAAGAGCGCACCATTGGCCCGAGCCTGGGTGCTGACAACATCATCAAAGGTATCGATGCATCGCTGTGGGGCATGCTGTTTGTCTCGCTGTTCATCATGGCCATCTACCGCTTCTTCGGCATCATCGCCACCGTCGCGCTGACGGTGAACATGGTGATGCTGCTGGCCTTGATGTCGCTGCTGGGTGCAACGCTGACCCTGCCGGGTATCGCCGGTATCGTGTTGACCATGGGTATGGCGGTCGACGCCAACGTACTGATCTTCTCGCGGATACGTGAAGAGATCGCCGCCGGCATGACTGTGCAGCGGGCAATCAACGAAGGCTTCGGCCGGGCATTCACCGCGATTCTCGACGCCAACCTGACAACCTTGTTGGTCGGCGGGATTCTCTTTGCCATGGGCACCGGCCCGGTCAAGGGTTTCGCCGTGACCATGTCCCTCGGGATCTTTACCTCGATGTTCACGGCCATCATGGTGACCCGCGCGATGGTCAACCTGATCTTCGGCGGTCGTGACTTCAAGAAGTTGTGGATTTAAGGGGCTGCCATGTTACGTACAATCAACTTCATGGGCGTTCGCAACGTTGCGTTCGGCGTCACATTGTTCCTCACGGCATTGGCTTTGTTCAGTGTCGCCACCAAGGGCATGAACTGGGGTCTGGACTTCACCGGCGGTACGCTCATCGAGCTGACCTACGAGCGTCCGGCCGATGTCACCAAAGTGCGTGAGCAGCTGGTTACATCGGGTTATAACGAGGCGATCGTACAGAGCTTCGGTGCGACTACCGATTTACTGGTGCGTATGCCAGGTGAAGACCCGCAACTGGGTCACCAGGTGGCCGAGGCCTTGCAGAAGGTCGGCGGCGACAACCCTGCGGTGGTCAAGCGCGTCGAGTATGTCGGCCCGCAGGTAGGTGAAGAGCTGCGCGATCAGGGTGGCCTCGGCATGCTGATGGCGCTGGGCGGCATTTTGATCTACCTGGCTTTCCGCTTTCAGTGGAAGTTTGCGGTCGGTGCGATCGTGTCCTTGATCCACGACGTGATCGTGACCATCGGTATCCTGTCGTTCTTCCAGATCACCTTCGACCTGACGGTACTGGCGGCGGTGCTGGCGATCATCGGTTACTCGCTCAACGACACCATCGTGGTATTCGACCGGGTTCGTGAGAACTTCCGGGTTCTGCGCAAGGCCAGCCTGATCGAGAACATCAACATCTCGACCACGCAAACCCTGCTGCGGACCATGGCGACGTCGATCTCCACCTTGCTGGCGATCGCGGCCCTGTTGTTCTTCGGTGGCGACAACCTGTTCGGCTTCTCCATTGCCCTGTTCATCGGTGTTCTGGCGGGTACTTACTCGTCGATCTACATCGCGAACGTGGTGCTGATCTGGCTGAACCTGAGCAGCGAGGACCTGATTCCTACTGCAGTGGCCGAGACGGAAGTCGACGACCGCCCATAACGGCTATCGTTTTTCCTGCTGTTGGCCGAGAAGGCGCGAGTGTTGAACTCGCGCCTTTTTTTATGCTCCAAGGCTGGGAGAAGCGGGTTTGTCCCGTCTGTGATGGTCAGGAGGTTCATGTGAACAAGTCGTTGCTGGTTGGTGCGGTATTGGGTGCTGTCGGTGTGACTGCCGGGGGCGCTGTTGCCACCTACAACCTGGTTAAAAGCGGCCCTGAGTATGCGCAAGTGCTGGCCGTTGAACCGGTCAAGACGCAAATCAAGACTCCACGTGAAGTGTGCAAGGACGTTACGGTGACCCGACAAGCGCCGGTGAAAGATCAACACCAGATCGCCGGTACGGTGGTCGGTGCGCTGGCGGGTGGCCTGTTGGGCAACCAGATCGGCGGCGGTACAGGCAAGAAAATCGCCACAGTGGCCGGTGCGGTCGGCGGCGGTTATGCGGGCAACAAGGTGCAGGAAGGCATGCAGGAGCGTGACACCTACACCACGACTCAGACTCGCTGCAACACGGTCAATGACATCAGCGACAAGGTTGTAGGCTACGACGTTCGTTATTCGCTGGACGGCAAGGAAGGCAAAGTGCGGATGGACCGCGATCCGGGCAACCAGATTCCGGTCGACAAGGAAGGCAAGTTGATCCTGGGGCAGAACGAACCGGCCCAGTAAATGAGCTGAGCGCCTCATACAAAAAGAAGCATCCCGCAGGGGTTAATGCTAGTCGGTTAAGCGCAATCCAATGTGGGAGCGGGCTTGCTCGCGAAGACGGTGGTACAGTCAATATTGATGTCGCCTGACACACCGCTTTCGCGAGCAAGCCCGCTCCCACAGGCTGCGCACTTTAACTGACTGGCATTACCTGCAAGGGATGCTTTTTTTATGCCTGAATTTTAGGTGTCACTACCAACGTGCTGTGAAAGACTAGCGTCAATCTTCGTTATTCGCGGCCTTTTGCCTGCCTGTCCTGAGCCCCCATGCCCGCCATCGATCATCCCCTGATAGACCAGTTCCTCGACGCCCTGTGGCTGGAGAAAGGCCTTTCCGATAATACCCGCGATGCCTATCGCAGTGACCTGGCCTTGTTCAACGGCTGGTTGCAGGAGAAGGGCCTGGAACTGATCAACGCTGGACGCGAGTTGATCCTCGATCACTTGGCCTGGCGCCTGGAGCAAAACTACAAGCCCCGTTCTACGGCGCGGTTTCTTTCCGGTGTACGTGGCTTCTATCGCTATTTGTTGCGAGAAAAGCTGATCGCGGTCGATCCGACCTTGCGCGTCGATATGCCCCAGTTGGGTAGACCGTTGCCTAAGTCCTTGTCGGAAGCCGATGTGGAAGCGCTGCTAGCCGCGCCAGACTTGAGCGAAGCCATCGGCCAGCGAGACCGCGCCATGCTGGAGGTGCTTTATGCGTGTGGTTTGCGGGTGACGGAGCTGATTAGCCTGACGCTGGAACAGGTCAATCTGCGCCAGGGCGTGCTGCGGGTGATGGGCAAGGGCAGCAAGGAGCGACTGGTGCCGATGGGCGAGGAGGCGATTGTCTGGGTCGAGCGCTATATGCGCGATGCCCGTGGCGAGTTGCTGGGTGGGCGGCCCAGCGATGTGCTGTTCCCCAGCCAGCGCGGCGAGCAAATGACCCGCCAGACCTTCTGGCATCGGATCAAGCATCAGGCCAAGGTCGCGGGGATCGGCAAGTCGTTGTCGCCGCACACCCTGCGTCATGCCTTCGCCACGCACCTGCTCAACCACGGTGCCGACCTGCGGGTAGTGCAAATGCTGCTCGGCCACAGCGATCTCTCGACCACCCAGATCTACACCCACGTCGCCCGCGCACGCTTGCAGGATTTGCACGCCAAACATCACCCGCGCGGCTAACGCAGCTCCTGGGATGGAAATGCTGACCTGTGGCGAGGGGGCTTGCCCCCGTTCGGCTGCGCAGCAGTCGTCAATCCCCACGCCTCGGTCCATATGTCGGATAGGGATCGCCAAAGAGGGGCTGCTTCGCAACCCAACGGGGGCAAGCCCCCTCGCCACAGGGGCCTTATGTGGTAGGCTTTGCCGGTTTGCACGATGGGCGGTTATGACCCGGTGTTTCGGCACGGGCGTTCTGATCGTCCCATTTGTCCGCCTTCAGGAGTTCTCATGCGTCTGACCCAGATTTTCGCCGCCGCAGCCATTGCGTTGGTCAGCACCTTTGCCGTCGCCGATGACGCGGCCGACAAAGCCATTCGTAAAAGCCTGGAAAACCTCAAGCTCGAGGTGCCGGTCGAAACCATCAGCGCCAGCCCGCTGCCAGGTCTGTACGAAGTCAAACTCAAGGGCAGCCGCGTGCTTTACGCCAGCGCCGACGGCCAATACGTCGTTCAGGGTTACCTGTTCCAGCTCAAGGACGGCCAACCGGTCAACCTGACCGAGAAGACCGAACGCCTGGGCATTTCCAAACTGATCAACGATATTCCAGTGGCTGAAACCGTGGTTTACCCGGCGATCGGTGAAACCAAGTCGCACATCACTGTGTTCACCGACACTACATGCCCGTACTGCCACAAACTGCACGCCGAAGTGCCTGAGCTGAACAAGCGCGGCATCGAAGTGCGTTATGTTGCGTTCCCGCGCCAGGGCCTGGGCTCGCCGGGTGATGAACAACTGCAAGCCGTGTGGTGCTCCAAAGACAAGAAAGCAGCCATGGACAAAATGGTCGATGGCAAGGAAATCAAGGCCGCCAAGTGCGAGAACCCGGTTTCCAAACAGTTCGCCCTTGGTCAGTCGATTGGGGTAAACGGTACACCGGCCATCGTTTTGGCCGACGGACAAGTCATTCCGGGCTACCAGCCTGCGCCACAAGTCGCCAAACTGGCACTGGGCGCGAAATAATTTCGTATCGTCACGGTCAGCCTATGACGATCGTGGTCCGGTGGCAGGTTTGCCGGGCCATCAATAGAGGGCCGCGTCATTGCGGTTGTTTTCACGGCCGACCCTGCGTCGGCCGTTTTATGGGGAGTTCACAGTGAAACCGGTCAAAGTAGGCATCTGTGGGTTAGGGACCGTCGGTGGCGGTACCTTCAACGTACTTCAGCGCAACGCCGAGGAAATTGCTCGTCGTGCCGGGCGTGGAATCGAAGTGGCACAAATTGCCATGCGCACGCCAAAGCCTCAGTTCCAGACGACCGGTATTGCGATTACCAACGATGTCTTCGAAGTGGCCACGAACCCTGAGATCGACATCGTCATAGAGCTGATGGGCGGCTACACCGTTGCCCGCGAGCTGGTACTCAAAGCGATCGAGAACGGAAAACACGTGGTCACCGCGAACAAGGCACTGATTGCCGTTCACGGTAATGAAATTTTCGCCAAGGCCCGCGAGAAGGGCGTGATCGTGGCGTTCGAAGCGGCCGTGGCCGGCGGCATTCCGGTGATCAAGGCGATCCGTGAAGGTTTGTCCGCCAACCGCATCAACTGGGTGGCCGGGATCATCAACGGCACCGGTAACTTCATCCTCACCGAAATGCGTGAAAAGGGCCGGACCTTCGAAGACGTCCTCGCCGAGGCGCAAGCCTTGGGTTACGCCGAAGCCGATCCGACTTTCGACGTGGAAGGCATCGACGCGGCCCACAAGCTGACGATCCTGGCGTCCATCGCGTTCGGCATTCCGCTGCAATTCGACAAGGCTTACACCGAAGGCATCACCAAGCTGACCACCGCTGACGTGAACTACGCCGAGGCCCTGGGCTATCGCATCAAACACCTGGGCGTGGCGCGCAGCACCGCGGCCGGTATCGAATTGCGCGTGCACCCGACGCTGATCCCGGCCGACCGCCTGATCGCCAACGTCAACGGCGTGATGAACGCCGTGATGGTCAATGGTGATGCTGCCGGTTCGACCCTGTTCTACGGCGCTGGCGCCGGCATGGAACCGACCGCTTCGTCGGTGATCGCCGATCTGGTGGACGTGGTGCGTGCCATGACCTCCGACCCGGAAAACCGCGTACCGCACCTGGCTTTCCAGCCGGATTCGCTGTCGGCCCATCCGATCCTGCCGATCGAAGCCTGTGAAAGCGCTTACTACCTGCGCATTCAGGCCAAGGACCATCCGGGCGTGTTGGCTCAGGTGGCGAGCATCCTGTCGGAGCGCGGCATCAACATCGAATCGATCATGCAGAAGGAAGTCGAAGAACACGACGGCCTGGTGCCGATGATCCTGCTGACCCATCGTGTGCTGGAACAGCACATGAACGCCGCGATCACCGCCCTGGAAGCCTTGGAAGGCGTGGTCGGCCCGGTCGTACGGATCCGCGTCGAGCACTTGAACTAAGCCGTTATCGTTCACCGGGCTCGTGCGCGGGCCCGGGTTTGCGAACACTGTCTATTGGAGCCAGTCATGCGTTATATCAGTACCCGCGGCCAGGCACCGGCCCTGAATTTCGAAGACGTCCTGCTGGCAGGCTTGGCCACGGACGGCGGCCTGTACGTGCCGGAAAACCTGCCACGTTTCACCCAGGAAGAGATCGCTTCCTGGGCCGGCCTGCCGTATCACGAACTGGCCTTCCGGGTGATGCGTCCGTTCGTCACCGGCAGCATTCCCGATGCCGATTTCAAAAAGATTCTTGAAGAAACGTATGGCGTGTTTTCCCACAACGCCGTTGCGCCACTGCGTCAGCTGAATGGCAACGAATGGGTGCTGGAGCTGTTCCACGGCCCGACCCTGGCGTTCAAGGACTTCGCCCTGCAACTGCTGGGTCGTCTGCTCGACTACGTGCTGGAAAAGCGCGGCGAGCGCGTGGTGATTGTTGGCGCCACTTCCGGCGACACCGGTTCAGCGGCGATCGAAGGTTGCAAACACTGCGAAAACGTCGACATCTTCATCCTGCACCCGCACAACCGTGTGTCCGAAGTGCAACGCCGCCAGATGACCACCATCTTCGGCGAGAACATCCATAACATCGCCATCGAAGGCAACTTCGATGACTGCCAGGAAATGGTCAAGGCCAGCTTCGCGGACCAGAGCTTTCTCAAGGGCACTCGCCTGGTGGCGGTGAACTCGATCAACTGGGCGCGGATCATGGCCCAGATCGTTTACTACTTCCACGCAGCCCTGCAATTGGGCGGCCCGGCGCGTTCGGTGTCGTTCTCGGTACCGACCGGCAACTTCGGCGATATCTTCGCCGGTTACCTGGCGCGCAACATGGGCCTGCCGATCAACCAGCTGATCGTCGCCACCAACCGCAACGACATCCTGCACCGCTTCATGAGCGGCAATCAGTACGTCAAGGAAACCCTGCACGCCACGCTGTCGCCGTCGATGGACATCATGGTGTCGTCGAACTTCGAACGCCTGCTGTTCGACCTGCACGGTCGCAACGGCGCGGCGATTGCCGGTTTGATGGACACCTTCAAGCAGGGTGGCGGTTTCAGCGTCGAACAGGAACGCTGGACCGAAGCCCGTAAGCTGTTCGATTCGTTGGCTGTGGACGACGCCCAAACCTGCGAAACCATTGCCGAAGTCTTTGAGCAAACCGGTGAGCTGCTGGACCCGCACACCGCCATTGGTGTGAAGGCCGCGCGCGAATGCCGCCGCAGCCTGGATATCCCGATGGTGATCCTGGGCACGGCCCATCCGGTCAAATTCCCTGACGCAGTGGAGAAAGCCGGTGTAGGAAAAGCGCTTGAGCTACCTGCACATCTTTCTGATTTGTTTGAGCGAGATGAGCGTTGCACCGTATTGCCGAATGACCTGAAAGCCGTGCAGGCCTTTGTCAGTCAGCATGGCAACCGCGGCAAGCCGCTGTAACCGGCAAAAGTTGTCACATTTTGAAGCCCGTCTCCTGACGGGCTTTCTCATTTCTGCATGCCACACTTGTCGCGTCTCGTAAATGAAGAGCCGCCCATGAAGGACGGGCGAGACGATCACCAAGGAAGTGGCAATGCTGTTTTTCAGAGGGCTTAAACCAGCCACGTGCTGGGTATTTTTGGTCGTCGCCATGAGCATTGCTCAATGGGGGCTGGCGGCGCAATTGGCGGCTAATGAACCCCGAGAGTCGGTCGTCGGTACCGCGGTCGAATTGGACGCTCGGGAGCTGCAATGGATTGTCGAGCATCCGACGGTCATCGTCGCGTCCGCGCAGTATCCGCTGTACCTGTTCAAAGACGAGCATGGTCACTGGAGCGGTTTGAACAACGATGTGCTCAACCGCATCAGCGCCATGACAGGGCTGCAGTTCGTCCATGAAGAGTCGTTTTCTACCGATCAGTTGCTGGAGCGGCTGGAAAGCGGCGCGGCGGACATAAGCACCACGCTGGCGATGAGTGAAGAGCGCAAGGAGTTTCTGGATTTCAGTCATGCGTTCGGTGGTGCGGGCTGGGTGTTCGTCGGGCGGGCGGGGGCGCCACCGGTGCAATCCATGAAGCAGCTGGCGAAACGGGTACTGGTGCTGCCGGCCCGGCATGCTCTGGAAGCCACCATTCGTCGTGACTATCCGGCCATTGAGCTGCGCTCGGTCAAAACCTACGCCGAGGCCAGGGCGCTGGTCGAAAGCGGTGAAGCCTACGCCACCATCGAGAATGAAACCGGGGCGCAGCTTTATCCGTCCGGGCAGCTCAAGGCGGGCCATGCGGTGGAGGGAAAATGGGAGGCTGATCATCTGGCGGTACGCAAAGGACAGCCGCAATTGTTGAGCATACTCAACAAGGCACTCGAAGCGTTTCCACCTGCCGAGTTACGTGCCATTCGCCTGAAGTGGCTCGATGGCATTGTTTCTGTGCAGGCGCCCTCGACCTGGCAGCGAATAACCGAATGGGGCTGCTGGGGCGTCTTTGTCGGCAGTATTTTCGCGCTGTTATCCCTGCTGTGGAACCGGCGGCTCACGGTGTTGATCCAGCAACGTCGGGCCGCGGAAAAAGACTTCAATGACCAGCTCGCATTCCAGCATGCATTGATAGACGCCATGCCAGATCCGGTGTTCGTGCGTGATCTGGAAGGGCGTTTGATCATGTGCAACAAAAGTTATGAGGAGAGTTTATCGACCCGTTTTGACCAGGTTCAGGGTCGACAACTGATCGAGCTCGATGTCTTGCCCAAAGCAACCGCCGAGCAGTTGCACGCCGAGTTCATGGTTCAGCTCGGTACTCGCAAGAGCCGCTTCAGCGAACGTCAGTTGAGGTTCAAGGACGGCGTCAGGGATATCTACCAGTGGACGGTGCCGTTCTACAGTGCGGACGGTCAATTGCGAGGACTGCTGGGCGGATGGAGCGATATCGGCAAGCGAACAAGGCAAGTATGAAGGGTAATGCCTGTCAGTTAAGTGAAGGCCAAGACTTGTGGCGAGGGGGCTTGCCCCCGTTGGACTGCGAAGCAGTCCTAAAACCTGCAACCCCATTCTGTCAGGCACCCCGCATGCACCGGATTTGCGACTGCTTCGCAGCCGAACGGGGGCAAGCCCCCTCGCCACAGGTTTTGCACTTGACATCCTTTCTTCACTGACTGGCATTAAGCACGGATCAGCTGTTTTTTTACTGTCATCTTTACCGTGCATGCTCTAACTACCAGAGGCGCCGGTGCGCCTGCCGTTGGAATCCAGAACTTTCTTCTCGGGCCTGTGGTCATTTACTGTGGACACGCCCCAGGCACTTTGTTTTCGGACTATTGAGTGGTGATCGAGATGGAAAGTATCAGTCTATTGCTCGGTGAGGCTCTGAGCCCGTATCAGGTCAAGTTGACCCCATCGGGTGCCCATGGCGAATGCCTGGTGACACTGAAGAGTACGAGCGGCGCTATCGTGGTCGAACGGGCGTTCAATCAGGCCCAGTTAACCGACAAACGTCTGCTGACGGATGTCGTCGATGGGCTGCATCGCGACGTGCTGATTGCCGAAGGACGTCTGGAACCCTGTGTGATCGCGGCGTTGCGCCATGCTGCTCAGGACAAGATCCTGGCCAGCCGAAATTGAATTGTTTTTTGTGGGAACCTTCCTGCGCCAAGGTCAGTCAGACCATGTAACAGCAGGATCAAGCATTGTGCTCCGGTGCTTGTAGCTTGCTGCCACTGGTCTCTAATAGAGGCCACGTTTAACCCCGAGTCGTTTCCCCACTTCTCGGGGTTTCTTTTTGCCTGCGATTTGTCATTGCGCAGCCTGACGTTCGAAAAAGGCCCTGGTTTCTTCCAGGTAGTCTTTGCGTCTTAGCGGATCGAGCCAGTCGGCATACAGCGGGTCCAGGCGCTCGCGGGGCAGGGCGCGCAATAGCTGATTGATTTCACGGATTGCCTGTCGCCCCTGGGGCGTATTCGAGCAACCGATGTACCCGGACAAGTATTTGCCCGTGCCTTTGACCGGATAAAACTCTAACTGATCATCGGCAATATGTTCCTGACGAGCCTGATAGCGGATTTCCGGCCAGTAACCCAAGACCACCTGCAAACGACCCAGGCGCTGCATCTGCAACAGACTGCCGAGGGCGTTGTTGCCGTAGTGAGGCGCCAGCACGCCGGGCGGCGCCTGTTGCAGCAGCGTGTCGAGGAACTGACCGTAACGGCGCTCGGCCACTACACCGACTTTCTCTCGACGGCTGGCCAACAATGCTGCCAAATCGACTTCATCGCCAAAGAGAAAGGGCTCCAGCACCGACCGATCTTCACGTCGAATCACCAGCCCATTGCTGACCGCCCGGAAAGCCGGAATGGAAAAGGCTATCCATTGTTCGCGCTCCTCGCTCCAGATCAGCGAAGGGTCGCAGGTAAAGGATTTTTCATGGAGCATTTGCATGCCACGGGCGCGATTGACCCGCATCAGGGTGTGTTCGTATTGCGGCATGCCGGCGATCAACAGCGGCATCAGTTGATCGATAACCCCCTGGCCTTTTTTCGGGCCTTCGAAGATCGTCACGGGCGGCAGATCTCGCAGTAGCCAGAGCAAATGCTCTTTAGGTTGCGCCAGAGCCGGGGACATCAGCCCCGCCAACAGCCCGAGCGCCGTCAGCGCGCGACCTATGCCGGCGTAATCGATGACTGATGAAAGCAGGCGCTTCAGCTTAGATGGCCCCGTCTTCACGTAGCAGTGCGATTTGTGCCGGGTCGTAGCCAAGGTCGTGAAGGACCTGCGCATTGTGTTCACCCAGCTGCGGCCCGACCCATTCGGAGCTGCCGGGTGTCTCAGAGAGTTTTGGCACAATGCCGGGCATCTTGAAGTCCTTGCCGTCGGGCAGCTTGGCTTGCAGGAACATTTCCCGGGCCAGGTACTGTGGATCACTGAACATGTCTTCGGCACTGAAGATCCGGCTGGCGGGAACGTCGGCCTGGTTCAGTTGCTCGATCACCGCGTCCAGCGGCAGTGAGTTGACCCAGCGATCGATCACCCCGTAAATCTCGTCGCGACGACTGTCGCGTCCGTCGTTGCTGGCCAGCACAGGGTCGTTGGCCAGGTCTTCGCGACCGATGATCAGCATGAAACGCTTGAAGATTGCATCACCGTTGGCGCCGATCTGTACGTGTTTGCCGTCGGCGCTGGTGTGAATGGAGGAGGGGGTGATGCCCGGCATGATGTTGCCGGTGCGTTCGCGGATGAAGCCGAACACGTCGAATTCCGGGACCATGCTTTCCATCATGGCGAAGATTGCTTCGTACAGCGCCACGTCCACCACTTGCCCCAAGCCGCCGTTGACCTCGCGATGACGCAAGGCCATCAGCGCGCCGATCACGCCCCAGAGCGCGGCAATCGAGTCGCCGATGGAAATCCCAGTGCGCACCGGCGGTCGGTCCTCGAACCCGGTGATGTAGCGCAGGCCGCCCATGGACTCACCGACCGCACCGAAGCCTGGCTGATCTTTCATCGGCCCGGTCTGGCCGAAACCCGAGAGCCGCACCATCACCAGTTTCGGGTTCAGTGCGTGCAAGACTTCCCAGCCCAGGCCGAGCTTTTCCAGCACACCGGGGCGAAAATTCTCGATCAGGATGTCTGCTTCGCTGAGCAGCTGTTTCAGAATCGCCAGGCCATCCGGGTGTTTCAGGTTCAGGGTCAGAGACTTCTTGTTACGCGCCTGAACGAACCACCACAGCGAGGTGCCTTCATACAACTTGCGCCATTTGCGCAACGGGTCACCGCCGTCCGGTGACTCGATCTTGATCACTTCGGCGCCGAACTCGCCGCAAATACGCGAGGCAAACGGCCCGGCAATCAACGTACCCAATTCGATGACTTTCAGACCCGAGAGCGGTTTGTTGGAGAACGGCATGCTGAATCCTGTAGGACAAAGGCTGAGCGAGTGTAGAGTTTTAACATAGCCGACCGTCAGTCGCCCAAGGTTGATCGCCTTCAATTCGTTGATTACCTGTTGCATCGGTTAGACTTGCCGCCTTTCCACGTATCAAGAAGCCCGTTCATGGCCCAGCCGTCCACGACCTACAAGTTTGAACTGAACCTCACCGACCTCGACCGCAGCGTTTACGAGAGCGTGAAGCAGACCATCGCCCGTCATCCTTCGGAAACCGAAGAGCGCATGACCGTGCGGCTGCTGGCCTACGCCTTCTGGTACAACGAGCAGCTGTCGTTTGGCCGCGGTCTGTCAGACGTGGATGAACCAGCCCTGTGGGAAAAGAGCCTGGATGACCGTGTCCTGCACTGGATCGAAGTCGGCCAGCCAGACGCCGATCGCCTGACCTGGTGCTCGCGCCGCACCGAACGCACCAGCCTGCTGGCTTACGGCAGCCTGCGCGTCTGGGAAGGCAAAGTGATCCCTGCCATCAAAACCCTGAAAAACGTCAACATAGCCGCCGTGCCTCAGGAAGTGCTGGAAACCCTGGCCAAGGACATGCCACGCGTTATCAAGTGGGACGTGATGATCAGTGAAGGAACGATTTTCGTCACCGACGACCGTGGTCAGCATGAAGTCCAGTTGCAATGGCTGGCCGGCGAACGCGGCTGATTGTTCGCCGCTCGGCCGCATCACCCGGTTTTATCCTACGTATTCAAGAGAAGCACCTGTCACCCCATGCGCATCGAACCTCGCCTGTTGCCCGACACCCTGCCATTCCTCGGTGATATTCCACCGCTGCTGACACGCCTTTACGCGGCGCGTGGCGTGCAATCCGAGGCAGAACTGGACAAGAGCCTGGCGCGGCTGATTCCGTATCAGCAGCTCAAAGGCATCGATGCGGCAGTGGATTTGCTGGTGACGGCGCTGGAACAGCGCCAGCGGATTCTGATCGTCGGCGACTTCGACGCCGATGGTGCAACGGCCAGTACCGTGGGCATGCTGGGGTTGCGCCTGTTGGGTGCGGCGCATGTCGACTATCTGGTGCCGAACCGGTTCGAGTACGGCTACGGCCTGACGCCGGAGATCGTCGAAGTGGCGTTGACCCGCGCTCCGCAACTGCTGATCACCGTGGATAACGGCATCTCCAGCGTCGAAGGCGTGGCAGCGGCGAAAAAGGCCGGGCTCAAAGTGTTGGTCACCGATCACCACTTGCCCGGCGATGAGCTGCCGTTGGCCGATGCCATCGTCAATCCGAATCAGCCGGGTTGCGAGTTCCCGAGCAAAGCCCTGGCCGGTGTCGGGGTGATCTTCTATGTGCTGATGGCCCTGCGCGCGCGCTTGCGCAGCCTGGGCTGGTACGAGAGCAAGCCGCAGCCGAACATTGGCGAATTGCTGGACCTGGTGGCGCTGGGCAGTGTCGCCGACGTGGTGCCGCTGGATGCCAACAACCGGATTCTGGTGCATCAAGGCCTGGAGCGGATTCGCGCCGGGCGCGCGCGGCCGGGGCTCAAGGCGATCCTTGAAGTGGCCAAGCGCGACCATTCGCGCATCACCTCCACCGACCTTGGCTTCATCCTCGGCCCGCGTCTGAATGCGGCGGGACGTCTGGATGACATGAGTCTGGGCATCGAATGCCTGCTCACCGAAGACGCGGGCGCTGCCCGTGAAATGGCCGCTCAACTGGATGGCATGAACCAGGACCGCAAATCCATCGAGCAAGGCATGCAGCGTGAGGCGTTGGCCCAGCTCAAGGATTTACCGGTGGAATCGATGCCGTTCGGTCTGTGCCTGTTCGATCCCGAGTGGCACCAGGGCGTCATCGGTATCCTCGCGTCGCGTATGAAAGAGCGCTATTTCCGTCCGACCATTGCCTTTGCCGATGCCGGCGATGGCCTGCTCAAGGGCTCGGGGCGTTCGGTTCAGGGCTTTCATATTCGCGATGCCTTGAGTGTGGTCGCGGCGCAGCATCCGAACCTGATCAGCAAATACGGTGGCCACGCCATGGCGGCCGGCCTGACCTTGCCGGAAGCGAATTTTCCGTTGTTCGCCGAAGCCTTTGACGCTGAAGTGCGCAGGCAATTGCGTGAAGAAGACCTGACCGGGCGCCTGCTGTCGGATGGCACACTGGCGGTCGAAGAGTTTCACCTGGAACTGGCCCGCGCCCTGCGGCATGCCGGGCCTTGGGGGCAGCACTTTCCGGAGCCACTGTTTCATGGGGTGTTCCAGTTGGTCGAGCAGCGCGTCGTCGGTGAACGACACCTCAAAGTGGTGCTGAAGAGTGAATGCGGTTCGGTGAAGCTGGACGGCATTGCCTTCGGTATCGACCGCGATATCTGGCCAAATCCGACCATCAAGTGGGTTGAATTGGCTTACAAACTCGACCTTAACGAGTTCCGTGGGAACGAGACCGTTCAGTTGATGATTGCCCACATCGAACCGCGATAACTGTGGCGAGGGGGCTTGCCCCCGTTGGGCTGCGAAGCGGCCCCAGACCCAGGCAACTCATTTCTGTCAGGCACACCGCAGTAACCGGATTTACGACTGCTGCGCAGTCGAACGGGGGCAAGCCCCCTCGCCACAGACTTTGTGTTGACTTCAAATTTGGGTGTTTCATTTCTTGAACCCTCCCTCACCCCCCGATGTCGACTAGGCTCTAAGCACTGCTTGATTATCCTTGTGACGTCTTGTCGAATTTTTTGCCCGCGGGGGCGGGTGCTGCACCTTTTTCCTGTCACTCGTCGACTATTCAAACAGAACCCTGGAGCCTGCCCACTGATTCGAGAGGTGCCCCATGAGTCTGCTGCTTGAACCCTATACCCTTCGTCAATTGACCCTGCTTAACCGCATCGCGGTGTCCCCGATGTGCCAGTACTCCAGCGTCGATGGGCTGGCCAATGACTGGCATCTGGTCCACCTCGGCAGTCGCGCTATCGGCGGCGCTGGTCTGGTATTCACCGAGGCCACGGCGGTTACCGCCGACGGGCGTATCACCGCCCAGGATCTCGGCCTGTGGAATGATCAACAGATCGAATCCTTGCAACGTATTACGCGCTTTATCGCCGCCCAGGGCGCCGTTGCCGGCATCCAGCTGGCCCACGCCGGGCGCAAGGCCAGCACGCATCGGCCGTGGCTCGGCACGCATGGCAGCGTCAAGCCGGAGGACGGTGGCTGGATCCCGGTCGGTCCTTCGCCCATCGCTTTCGACCCACAGCACACACCACCGAAGCAGCTCGATGAGGGCGAGATCGCTGACGTTATCCAGGCATTCGTCGATTCGGCCAAACGGGCACTGACCGCCGGTTTCAAAGTGGTCGAAGTGCACGCCGCCCACGGCTACCTGCTGCATCAATTTCTTTCGCCCCTGAGCAATCAGCGGCGCGATCAGTACGGCGGTTCGTTCGAGAATCGAATTCGGCTGGTGCTGCAAGTCACCGAAGCGGTGCGTGCCGTGTGGCCGGAAGAGTTACCGGTGTTTGTGCGGGTATCGGCCACGGACTGGGTGGAAGATGGCTGGAACCCCGATGAAACCGTGGAGCTGGCGCGACGCCTCAAGGATCTGGGCGTGGACCTGATCGACGTCTCGTCGGGCGGTACGGCGGTAAACGCCGAGATTCCGACGGGGCCTGGTTATCAGACCCGTTTCGCCGAGCGGGTACGCAAGGAGTCAGGGATTGCCACCGGCACCGTAGGAATGATTACCGAACCAGCTCAGGCCGAGCACATTCTGCGTACCTGTCAGGCCGACATCATCTTCCTTGCCCGGGAATTGTTGCGTGATCCGTATTGGCCGCTGCATGCCGATGATGATCTGGGCGGGCACAAGGCGATCTGGCCGGCGCAATACCAGCGGGCGACCCATCGTGAACAGCCGATTCATGAATCGGATTTGCGGGACTGAATGCCGCTGTGAAACCCAAAAGCCCCGGTCGTGTTGACTGGGGCTTTTTGCGTTTCTGTGCTGAGATGTTTGTTGTCTGTCAGGTCGTCTTCGCGGGCAAGCCTCGCTCCTACAAGGGGTGGAGCGTTCATCACCGATCCCGTAGGAGCGAGCGGTGCGGCGATCCGACTTGCCCGCGAAGGGGCCATTTCAGACCCCAACCAACTCTCAGGTGTACTTGCGCTTCTCCGGTGCCGGCGGGAAATACTGGTACAACCAGGTTTCACTCAGCGTTCGGTCATTGGTGCGAATGAACAACCGCAGCTCCACCGGGGCCACGCTGTCATTGGTCGGGTACCAGTCGAAGGTAATGCGGTAGCCCTTGATGTCATCGAGCACCAGCACGTTGAAATCCTTCACCTGACCGTTCGAGCACGTCACCACCGGCTCGATCCCCGCGCCTTCGGGTAAGCGCTCCAGACCACCACCGGTAAAGTCCACGGCAAAGCGTCGCGCCCAGACCTGCGGGTAATGCTCGCCCGGCGCCCAGCCCTCAATGAAGCCGCCCATGCCCGAACGGGTCGCGTTGACCCGTGCCAGCGGCGTACTCACTGGCGGCAGGGCGCTCCAGTAGAGCTTGTAGCCATAGTTCAGGGAGTCCCCGGCCGCGACCGGTTTTTTCGGCGTCCAGAACGCGACGATGTTATCCAGGGTTTCGCCGGTTGTAGGAATTTCCAGCAAATCGATAGAGCCTTCGCCCCACGCGGTCGTAGGTTCTACCCACAGGCTAGGGCGCTTGCTGTACCAGTCGACGGTGTCCTGATAATTGGCGAACTCGTGATCGGTCTGCACCAGACCAAAGCCTTTCGGATCGGTGTCGGCAAAGGCATTGAATTGCAGGGTGGCCGGATTATTCAGCGGGCGGCAGATCCATTCGCCATTGCCGCGCCACATGGCCAGGCGATCGGAGTCGTGGATTTGCGGGTGAATGGTGTCGCACATGCGCCGCTCATGGGTGCCGCAGCTGAACATGCTGGTCATCGGCGCGATACCCAGTTGCTCGATGGCGGTGCGGGCGTTGACGTGGGCGTCGACTTCCATCACCACGCGCTCGGCCTGGCAATCGATGTCAAAACGGTAGGCGCCAGTGGCGCTCGGTGAATCGAGCAGGGCGTAAACCACGAAACGGGTGCTGTCCTTGTCCGGTGTCTCGAACCAGAACTTGGTGAAGTCCGGGAATTCTTCGCGCTTCTTGGCGTAGGTGTCGATCGCGAGGCCGCGGGCCGACAAGCCGTACTGGCCGGTGGCGTCTACCGCGCGGAAATAGCTGGCGCCGAGAAACGACAACACGTCGTGCTTATCCAGCTCCGGGGCCTTGAACAGCTTGAACCCAGAGAAACCCAGGTCGCCCTTGAGTTGTTGGGTGTCGACGGTGGTTTTTTCATAGTTGAACAGCGACGGGCGGAAATGTACCTCGCGCGCCAGACGGGTCTTGGGATCGACACTGTACATGCGCACCGGTTGCTTGAAACCCATGCCGACATGGAAAAACTGCACGTCCAGCTGACCTTTCAGGTCCTTCCACAGCGAGTGATTACCGTCATAGCGGATCGCATTGAAGTTCTGCGGCGTCATGGTCGCCAGTGTCGGCGGCAGCACCTGTTTGGTGTCCTGCCAAGGCTTGCCGGAGAGCTGTTTGGCCTGGCTCTTCAGCGCTTCGAAGTCGAACGCCACAGCGTCGCCATCAGCCGTGCTGCTGCCAGCCCAGGCGTGTGCCGCCAATAGGCCGGTGGCCGAGAGACCAGTGTAAGCCGCGATGGCCATGGAGGCTTTGAGCAAATTCCTGCGGTGCATAAGTACAACCTGTCGTGAACAATCCCGCGCCGTTCCTGGCACGTGCTGGATCAAAAATAACGGTTCGGACATGCCTTGGCCAAACGCAACGGACCTTAAAGAGATGCCAAATACTTTAAACCGTTCGGTTGCAGAGCAAAAATGATTGATGGCACAGCGACAGCGCGGCAATGAAACAAGACATTTCAGGTAACGTTTCTCACAGCACTTTCTGATTTATAGGGCATATCTGCTTTTTTTGACTAATTACTCTAAAAAAGCTTTTCAGCGCCGATTTAATTTCTATTCTATGGGCATGACCGGTTTCGGCCCTTCAGGCCGGTGGGTTCGGCGGGCACAAGGTGGCTGCTGAAAGTGATAGGGCGATGCGGTTTTGAAGTTTTCTCTGACGTATAGAAGGACATCGTCCATGTCGAAAGTACAAGGCATTACTGAAATATTAGGAATCTTCCCCTGCCTGGCCACCGGTCGGCGAAGGCGTCGGCTCAGTTCGGAGGAGTTGAAGTTGGTGGAGCGGTATCGCGAGCTGTCGGAGAGCGACCGGATTGCGATGAGGTATCTGGTGGATGCGATGCGGAGTGTTTCGCGGTTTTAACGGTAGGAGATTGAGTAATGTTGGAAAACCAAAGGGACGGCCTGTAAAAGTCCGTCCCTTTGTGCATCAGCTCACCGGCTACAAATCGTGAATGGCCGCTGTACCTGCATCAGATCAGGCATGTCCCGCCATTTGATCCAGGCCTGATGCTGCCAATGCAGCAGCGGCACAGAGATCCCAGCCCACTGCAACGAGCTGAGGCTCGGAATGTTTTCCACCGATGCAGTGTTCGAATCACGCAGCATTGGCATGACCTCGTTGCTCAGCCACTGGCGCAGGTTTCGGTTTTCCGGGACGAAATGATGAACGAGCAGGGCGTACATCCCTGATTCGCTGACCATCAGTGATTCGACGGTTTTGCTGTTTTTGAGCAACCAGACGTATCGGCGTTGATCAGGATCGAGCTTCAGGGTGAGTCGTTGGTCTAGTGGGCGGCCCATTAAGCGACCAAGGTCTTGGACGCAGAACCAGGCTTGGTTGTCCTGCATGAAAGCGTGGAGGAAGCGGTTGTGGCGGGTGAAGACAGTAGGAGTGAAATGAGGATGGGTCATGACCTTACTCCCAGAAGACGGCATAAGGCTGTTCTGGACGAATTTCGAGCCTGCTTAGACATGAAGGTGACTTCCGTTTTGATTGGGAAAGTCGCCACCAACCCTTCGACAGATTGGGTGGCGAACCGAGTGGCGTTCGAAGTCGGGACACTTCCAATCAAAACGGAAGCCGGAAGGCCCGCGCCACACGGCCCGCCATAAAGCAGAACTGAAGGCATGAAACAGCCATAGTTCTATGGGGGCGTGTAAGCACCGTTTTGATTTGTTCCGGCTTCGACCCCGGGTCGCTGATTTTTCAGCGACGGGATGAAGCCTATCGTTCAGGTGCTCGCGGCGCCAAGTCTACTCTGGCGACGCTTGTTGTAGGAATCGTTGCATTTGCTGGAAGGCTCCATCTGTAGGAATTTCCTGTTTTTGCACGAAGTGCAGGGAGACAGCGCCAAATGAATGGTTTTTCCTATATTTATTCTGCTTTCAGGAATTAAGTGCAGGATTTCTACATGTTGATCGAATTTTCGGTTTCCAATTATCGCTCCTTCCGTGAGGCGCAAACCCTGTCCATGGTTGCGACCCCACGCCTGAGTAAAAAGCGCAATGTATTCAAACCTTCCGTGAGTGGCGAAAAACTACCGGACTTGTTGAAGGTAGCGGCGATTTACGGGCCGAACGCGTCCGGTAAATCTTCTCTGATCCAGGCGATGGGGATCATGGGACGCCTGCTCGCAACGACCCCCTCCTCAAATGATGAACCGCTGCCGGTTTCACCGTTTCGTTTTGACCCGCAGCTCAAGAACGAACCCAGTTTTTTTGAGTACAACTTCATTCAAAACGGGCTCCGATATCGGTTTGTTCTGCGCATTACTTCGCAACGGATAATCAAGGAGCAGCTGGTCTCCTATCCCAAAGGGAAAGAAACACTGCTGTATGAACGTCGTTTTGGTGATGAGGGAGAGCAGTATGTTTTTGGTTCAAGTCTTGAGGGGGGGAGGGATGTCCACAATGCCTGGCGGCGCCTGACGAGCCCGAAGGTGTTGTTTATTTCGCAGGCCGTTGCGAACAGCAGCGAAGAACTGACTCAGTTGCGAGCGCCGTTTACCTGGTTTCAAACCGGTCTTCTTGTCATTGAGCAGAACAATATGATGGGGCTGTCTGCCGCCTCCATCAGGTTTTTGCAGGTTGCCTCGGACTACACAGTTGATTTAAAGGAGTTCTTAAGGGCAGTGGATATTCCGGTGTCTGCTATTCAACTCAATACTGAGGATGCAGATGCTGTTCCGACCAAGAAGAAGCTCACGCTTAAAGAGTTCTTCGCGGCGGCGCAAAAAGACAAAGTGACCCTGACACATACAAGTCTTTTGGGAACAGCAAAGTTTGATTTTTCAGAGGAGTCCGGAGGCACAAAAAACCTGATTGGCTTTTGGCTGCCCTGGTTCATGATCAATCGCGCAGATGGAAGCGGGATACTGTCTGTCGATGAGTTGGACAGCAGCCTCCATCCTGAAATAGTTGCTGATCTGATCGGGAAACATCTCGATAGCGGATTGGATACTCAGCTGATCTTTACGACACACGATACTCATCTAATGAATTCAAAAATTCTGCGGCGTGATCAGTTCTGGATCACTGAGCGCGATGCCAATGGTGCAACCAGTGTTTTTTCCGTTCACGATTTTGAAGGGCGAGAGGGGGAGGATGTTGAGAAACGCTACTTTGAAGGCCGTTACCGCGGTTTGCCGCTGATCAGGCGGGGGTGACCAATGGTGCACTCGACAAAATCATTTGATCGGAAGAAATCAAGGTTCAAGCCTCAGCCCCAAGTGCTGGTTCTCTGTGAAGATAGCAAGTCAGGAAAACGGTATCTGGAGGAGGCCGCCTTTCATTTTCGCGCCAAAGCTCAGGTAGAAATTGCCCACTGCGGAGTCACGCACCCGAGCGGTATAGTAGAAAGAGCCATTGCCCGTCAGAAACGTTTCGACAAAGTGTTTTGTGCATTGGATCGCGATACGCACCAATGTTTTGAGAGAGCGATAGATCTGGCGAGGCCTCATCCGAAAATCAAAGTCATAGCATCGTTTCCCTGTTTTGAGTTTTGGCTTCTTTTGCACTTCGGCTTCAATCGAAAGCCATTTAGAGCGGTTGGGAAAAACTCTCCGGGCGACTTGGTGGCCAAAAGCCTCAGAGAAAAACCGAACATGGATACGTACCAGAAGGGCAAAGGCATCAACTATTTTGCTCAGCAATTGGGTGAGCCTTTTCAGAAAGCCAGAGCTTTGGCACCCAGGATTCTCGAAGACGTCGCCATCAGCGGCGAACCCAATCCCAGTACCGAAATCCATCTGCTGATGGATGAATTCGAAACCCTCTCCAAGCCTCAGCCGATCTAACACCCTCAACCCTGCCCGTAGAAATGTGGCCAGCATTGGTGGCGTTAGATCGGTTCAATTTGTTTGGCTTGGTGTGGGACCTGGTGGTGCACGCAGCGGGTGTCGTCCTTGAGTTCGTGATGACGCCATTCGCGGGCAAGCCTCGCTCCTACAGGATTTGCGTCGTTCAATGAAACTACGCGCACCTGTAGGAGCGAGGCTTGCCCGCGAAGCTTTTAATGCTTGAACATCACATGCCGCACGACGGTGTAGTCCTCCAGCCCATACAGGGACATGTCTTTCCCATAACCGGACAGTTTCTGACCGCCATGCGGCATTTCACTGACCAGCATGAAGTGGGTGTTTACCCACGTGCAGCCGTACTGCAGGCGTGCAGACAGACGATGGGCGCGGCCGACGTCCGCGGTCCAGACCGACGACGCCAGGCCGTAGTCTGAGTCGTTGGCCCAGGCCAGTGCTTGTGCTTCATCGGTGAACTTGGTGACCGACACTACCGGCCCGAACACTTCGCGGCGCACGATCTCGTCGTCTTGTTGCGCATCGGCCAGCACTGTCGGCTCAAAGAAGAAACCATTGCCTTCCACCGCTTTGCCGCCAGTGATCAAACGAATGTGCGGTTGCGCCATGGCGCGTTCGACCAATCCGGTCACGCGGTCGCGATGTTGCGCGCTGATCAACGGGCCAAGCTCCGTCGATGGATCATCCTGCAAGCCGTACTTGATGCTACTGACCGCCGCACCGAGCTTTTCGACAAACTGGTCGTAGATGCCTGCTTGGGCATAGATGCGGCAGGCGGCGGTGCAATCCTGGCCGGCGTTGTAGAAACCGAAGGTGCGAATGCCTTCTACGGCGGCGTCGATGTCGGCATCGTCGAAGATGATCACCGGCGCCTTGCCGCCCAGTTCCATGTGCATGCGTTTGACGCTGCCGGCGGTGCTGGAAATGATGTTCGAGCCGGTGGCGATGGAGCCGGTCAGTGACACCATGCGCACTTTCGGGTGTGTGACCAGTGGGGTGCCGACCGTAGGACCGCGGCCGAATACCAGGTTAAGCACGCCAGCCGGGAAGATTTCCGACGCCAGTTCGGCCAGACGCAGGGCGGTCAGCGGGGTTTGTTCCGACGGTTTGAGCACCACGGTATTACCGGCGGCCAGGGCTGGGGCGATTTTCCAGGCGAGCATCATCAGCGGGTAGTTCCACGGCGCGATGGAGGCAATCACGCCCACGGGGTCGCGGCGGATCATCGAGGTGTGGCCGGGCAGGTATTCACCCCCCAACGCACCGCTCATGCAACGGCTGGCGCCGGCGAAGAAACGGAACACGTCGGCAATCGCCGGGATCTCGTCGTTCAGCGCAGCGCTGTAGGGTTTGCCGCAGTTGTCCGACTCCAGTTTGGCCAGTTCTTCACCATGGGCTTCGATGATGTCGGCGAGTTTGAGCAACAGCAGTGAGCGCTCTTTCGGCGTGGTTTGCGACCAGCCTTCGAAGGCACTGTCGGCGGCCCGCACGGCGGCGTCGACCTGGGCTTCGCTGGCTTCGTTGATTTCTACCAGCACACGACCGAGTGCCGGGTTGAACACGGCTTGGGCGGGGCCGTCGCCGTTGACGAGTTGGCCGTTGATCAAGAGTTTGGTTTGCATGGCTTTGTCCTCATCGAAGCGGTTGTTTTTCTGTCGGAACCGAATCCTGTAGGAGCGAGGCTTGCCCGCGAAGGCGTCCTCAAGAATGTCAAAAGCTTCGCGGGCAAGCCTCGCTCCTACAAAGGCCGGTTCTCACATTGGGAATGAGTTGTCAGTTACTTCCCGCCACTGCCCGCAACGCTTTCGCCACCCCGGGTCAGGTAGTAGGCGCCGAGGATCGGCAACATGGTCACCATCATCACCAGCATCGCGACGACGTTGGTCACCGGCACGTCCCGTGGGCGGCTGAGCTGGTTGAGCAGCCACAACGGCAAGGTGCGTTCATGGCCGGCGGTGAAGGTGGTGACGATGATTTCGTCGAACGACAGGGCGAACGCCAGCATGCCCCCGGCCAGCAACGCCGAGCCGAGGTTCGGCAGAACGATGTAGCGGAAGGTCTGCCAGCCATCGGCGCCAAGGTCCATCGAGGCTTCGATCAAACTGTAGGACGTGCGGCGCAATCGAGCGATGACGTTGTTGTAGACGATCACTACACAGAAGGTCGCGTGGCCGACGATGATGGTGAACATCCCCGGCTCGATCCCCAGGGTCTTGAAGGTCGCCAGCAGCGCGATCCCGGTGATGATCCCCGGCAGCGCGATCGGCAGGATCAGCATCAGCGAGATACCTTGCTTGCCGAAGAAATCCCGCCGGTACAACGCCGCCGATGCGAGGGTGCCGAGGATCAGCGCAATCAATGTGGCGACGGCCGCGATTTGCAACGACAGCTTGATCGCTTCCAGCACGTCCGGCCGGGAGAACGCCACGCCGATCCACTTCAGGGTGAAGCCCTTGGGCGGAAAGCTGAACGCCGCGTCTTCGGTGTTGAAGGCGTAGAGGAAGATGATCAGGATCGGGAAGTGCAAGAACACCAACCCGCCCCAGGCGGCAATGCGCAGACCTAAGGAAGCCTGGTCTTGAGATGAAGAATCAGAGCGCATCGAAGGCCCCCAGACGTTTGACGATGGACAGGTAAATGGCGATCAGTACGATCGGCACCAGGGTGAACGCCGCCGCCATTGGCATATTGCCGATCGCCCCTTGCTGGGCGTAGACCATGCTGCCGATGAAGTAGCCCGGCGGGCCTACCAGTTGCGGCACGATAAAGTCGCCAAGGGTGAGCGAAAACGTAAAGATCGAACCGGCGGCGATGCCCGGAATCGACAGCGGCAAAATGACTTGCATGAAGGTCTGACGCGGCTTGGCGCCCAGGTCCGCAGAGGCTTGCAGAAGCGACGGCGGCAGGCGTTCCAGTGAAGCCTGGATCGGCAGGATCATGAACGGCAACCAGATGTAGACGAACACCATGAACCGCCCCAGGTGCGAGGTCGACAAGGTGCTGCCACCGACGCCCGGAATCCCGAGCACTAACTGCAACACCGGCTCCAGCCCCAGATGCTGAACAAACCATTGCGCCACGCCGCCCTTGGCCAGCAGCAAGGTCCAGGCGTAAGCCTTGACGATGTAACTGGCCCACATTGGCATCATCACCGCGATATAGAAAAACGCCTTGATGTTGCCGCTGGTGTAACGCGCCATGTAGTAGGCGATCGGGAAGGCCACCACGGCACTGGCGATGGAGACGACGATGGCCATGCTCAGGGTGCGCAGGATGATGTCGAAGTTCGACGGCTGGAACAGCGCAGCGAAGTTCGCCAGGGTCAGGTCGGGGGTGACCGCCATGGTGAAGTCATCGAAGGTGTAGAAGCCTTGCCACAGCAGGGTCAGCAGCGAGCCGAGGTAGATCGCGCCGAACCAGAGCAGTGGCGGCACCAGCAGCAGCGACAGATACAGGTTCGGCCGCCGGTACAGCAGGTTGGAAAACCGGCGCAATGGCGAACCGCTGGCCGGGTTTTGAGGGCTCGTCACGCTGTTCATCTCACACTCCGCCCACAACATTGTCGTGCAGCGGAATCATTGCTTCACGCGCCCAACGAGCGCTGATGCGTTGCCCGGTCTGATGTTGCGCGCTGACGTCCAGCCACTGGACGTTGGCCTGGCAGATGTTCAGGGTCTGGCCGTTTTCCAGTTTCAGTTCATAGCGGGTGGCGCTGCCTTGGTACTGGATGTCGTGCAGCAGGCCGCTGACTTCGATTTCATGGCTGGCCAGCGGGCCTTCGGCGAAACGCACGTGTTCCGGGCGAATCGAAAACGGCTGTGGATTGCCGCTCAACTGCTGCGCCAGATCGCCGCGAATCACGTTGGAAGTGCCGACGAATTCGGCGACGAAGGTGGTTGTCGGTTTCATGTACAGGTTGCGCGGCGTGTCGACCTGTTCGATGCGGCCCTTGTTGAACACGGCCACGCGGTCGGACATCGACAGGGCTTCGGTCTGGTCGTGAGTGACGAAGATGAAGGTGATGCCGAGCTGGCGTTGCAGCTTCTTCAGCTCGCCTTGCATTTGCTCGCGCAGCTTCAGGTCGAGGGCGCCCAAGGGTTCGTCGAGCAGCAACACACGCGGGCGATTGACCAACGCGCGGGCCAGGGCCACACGCTGGCGCTGGCCGCCGGACAGTTGCACCGGTTTGCGCTCGCCGTAGCCACCGAGGGCGACCATGTCGAGGGCTTCTTCTGCGCGTTTACGGCGTTCGGACTTGCCGACGCCTTTGACTTTCAAACCGTAGGCGACGTTGTCGAGAACGTTCATGTGCGGGAACAGGGCGTAATCCTGGAACACGGTGTTCACGTCACGCTGATACGGCGGCAGCCCGGCGGCCTCCAAGCCATGAATGCGGATGGAGCCAGCGCTCGGTTGTTCGAAACCGGCGATCAGACGCAGGCAAGTGGTTTTGCCCGAACCGGAAGGGCCCAGCATGGAAAAGAACTCGCCGTCCTGGATATCGATGGAAACCTGGTCAACAGCCTTCACTTCGCCGAATTGACGGGAAACGTTGGTGAACTGGACTGCAAGCGTCATGGTGCGGTGCTCCGAAAAGGCGAGGATCGTCACAGTGGCCTTGTCTGGACTTCTGAAAAACCTGAATGGGTGTGCTTTTGTGGCTCAAATGCTCACTGTGGCGAGGGGGCTTGCCCCCGCTGGGCTGCGTAGCAGCCCTGAAACGGAGAACGCGGTTTACCTGCCAGACCGCAGTGGCTGGCTCCAGGGCGGCTTCGCCACCCAACGGGGGCAAGCCCCCTCGCCACAAAAGCTCATCTGCCACAGGGGCCGGTGTATTACCTGCCTCCCATGATCGCAATGTAATCCTGGGTCCAGCGGCTGTAAGGCACAAACTTGCCGCCCTCAGCCTGTGGGGTTTTCCAGAAGGCGATTTTCTCGAACTGGTCGAAACCGTTGGTCTTGCAACCTTCGGCACCCAGCAGTTCGCTTGCCTTGCACGCCGCCGGGACCGCCGGCAGCGAGCCGAACCAGGCGGACACATCGCCCTGGACCTTCGGCGTGAGCGACCAGTCCATCCACTTGTAGGCGCAGTTCGGGTGTTTGGCCTCGGCGTGCAACATAGTGGTGTCGGCCCACCCGGTGGCACCTTCTTTCGGGATGGTCGAGGCGACTGGCTGTTTCTCGTTCATCAGGCCGTTGACCTGATAGGGCCAGGCGCTGGAAGCCACCACACCTTCGTTCTTGAAATCACTCATCTGCACGGTGGTGTCGTGCCAGTAGCGGTGGATCAACTTTTGTTGACCGCGCAGTAGATCGAGCACGGCCTTGTACTGTTTTTCGTCGAGCAGGTAAGGGTCCTTGATGCCCAGTTCCGGCTTGACGGTTTTCAGGTACAGCGCCGCGTCCGCGATGTAGATCGGGCCGTCATACGCTTGCACGCGGCCCTTGTTGGATTTGCCGTCGGGCAGCTTCTGCTCTTCGAGCACCACGCCCCAACTGGTCGGCGGCTGTTTGAACACGTTGGTGTTGTACATCAGCACGTTCGGGCCCCACTGATACGGGGTACCGTAGGTCTGCTTGTCGACCACATACCACGGCGCATCCTTCAGACGCGGATCGAGATTTTTCCAGTTGGGGATCAGGTCGGTGTTGATCGGTTGTACACGTTTGCCAGCGATCAAGCGCAGGGAGGCGTCACCGGACGCCGTCACCAGGTCGTAACCACCCTTGGCCATCAGGCTGACCATTTCATCGGACGTGCCGGCCGTCTTGACGTTGACCTTGCAGCCGGTTTCCTTCTCGAAACCGCTGACCCAGTCGTAGGCCTTGTCGGTTTCACCCCGTTCGATGTAGCCGGGCCAGGCGACGATATCCAGCTGACCTTCGCCGGCACCGACGGCCTTCAGCGGTTCGGCGGCCTGCAGGCTGGCGCTGGCCAGCAATGCTGTGGTGATTGCACTGAGCAGTGCGGTCTTGTGCACGAGCATGGGTGAACCCTCTTGTTTAAATTATGGTCGGGGCAATGTTGAACGGGGTGATGCGCCGTGTGTGGCTTGTTATTAGCTTAGTGCGCTTTGTGCGAGGTGGACTTGAGACGGGCTGTCTTATGGATTTATCAAGCCTGGTGCGCGGTCCCACGGTCGACAAATCTCAAAGGTTGCATTCGATGAAAAATGGATTACGTGGTGTGTCCCCGCCGGATTGCCTGAAATTGAGCAACATCTGGAAGCACACTCGCCCTCAATCGTCGGGCACTTTCGATCTAGGCTGATGGCCTTAAAGATCCGGTTAACCCGAATTCGTGGAGGCAGCAAAATGAATACCCGTGGATTGCTCGATCAACTACTCAAATCCGGTCAGGATCTGTTGCAGAACAAGGCTGGTGGCGCCCAGAACAAAGCGTCCAGCGGTGGATTGGGCGGTTTGCTCGGCGGCAGTGGTGGTTCCAGTGGCCTCGGCAGTCTGCTCTCGGGCGCAGGGGGCGGTGCGTTGGCGGCTGGCGCCATGGGGCTGTTGCTGGGCAGCAAGAAGGCGCGCAACGTCGGCGGTAAGGTTGCGATCTACGGCGGCCTCGCCGCGTTGGGGGTCATTGCCTACAAGGCTTACGGAAACTGGCAGGCCCAGCAGGGTATTGCTCCCAAGACCGAACCGCAAACCCTCGATCGTCTACCGACAGCGCAAGTTGAGCAACACAGCCAGGCGATCCTCAAGGCGCTGGTGGCCGCTGCCAAAGCCGATGGCCATGTCGACGAACGGGAGCGCCAATTGATCGAAGGCGAGTTCAGCAAGCTCGACAACGATCAGGAACTGCAACACTGGCTGCACGCCGAACTGAACAAACCGCTGGACCCGACCGACGTCGCCCGCGCCGCCAGCACGCCGGAAATGGCGGCTGAAATGTACATCGCCAGTGTGATGCTGGTGGATGAGGAGAATTTCATGGAGAAGTCCTACCTGGATGAACTGGCGCGGCAGTTGAAGCTGGAGTCGGGGTTGAAGGCCGAGCTGGAGAAGCAGGTGCGGCAGGCTTCGGTGTAAGTCTTCAGAGCGCCTTCGCGAGCAAGCCCGCGCCCACAGCCCCTCGGCTATACTCCCTCGCAATTTGAACCGCACCGAGGACTGACTGTGAAGAACTGGACGTTGCGCCAACGCATTTTGGCGAGCTTTGCGGTGATTATCGCGATCATGCTGTTGATGGTCGTGGTGTCTTTTTCCCGGCTGATCAAGATCGACGCCGGCGCGGACAGGGTTCGCACCGATGCGGTTCCCGGGGTGTATTTCAGTTCGATGATGCGCGGTGTCTGGGTCGACAGTTATAACCTCACCCAGCAGATTGTCGGCCTGTCCGGACGTCGCGAAATAACCGCCGCCGACCAAACCATGTACAAGAGCTTCGAAGAGCGCTTGAACGAGCAGATGGCCAACTACCGCAAGACCATTTTCACCGCGGATGATCAGGCCATCTTTGACGAATTCGAAGCGCGTCATCAGCTTTACAATCAAGAAATGACCAACGTCCTCGACCTCTATCAGCGCAAAGAGTACGAGCCAGCGCGTCTTGCCCTGGAGCAAAAACTCACGCCGGCCTGGGTCACTGGGCGCAAGCAGTTGAACAGCCTGCTCGAAAGTAATCACGAGCTGGCTGACAGAACCACGCAGGCCATCGGTGACGCGGTGACGGCCGCCAAAATCAGCATGGGCGTCTCTTTGCTGGTGGCGATCATCGTGGCCGGCCTCTGCGGCTTGCTGCTGATGCGCGCGATCATGGCACCGATGAATCGCATCGTTGATATCCTCGAAGTCATGCGTACGGGCGATCTCAGCAGTCGCCTGGATCTTGATCGCAAAGACGAATTCGGCGCGGTGGAAACCGGCTTTAACGACATGATGACCGAGCTCACCTCACTGGTGTCCCAGGCCCAGCGCTCCTCGGTGCAGGTCACCACGTCGGTCACGGAAATCGCCGCGACGTCCAGGCAGCAGCAGGCCACCGCCACCGAAACCGCCGCCACCACCACCGAAATCGGTGCGACATCGCGGGAAATTGCCGCCACTTCGCGGGATCTGGTGCGCACCATGACCGAAGTCTCCACCGCCGCCGATCAGGCTTCGGTGCTGGCCGGTTCCGGGCAGCAAGGCCTGGCACGCATGGAAGACACCATGCACTCGGTGATGGGCGCGGCGGATCTGGTGAACGCCAAACTGGCGATCCTCAATGAGAAGGCCGGCAACATCAATCAGGTGGTGGTGACCATCGTCAAAGTCGCCGACCAGACCAACCTGTTGTCCCTGAATGCCGCAATCGAAGCCGAGAAGGCCGGCGAATACGGTCGCGGGTTTGCCGTGGTCGCCACCGAAGTGCGGCGTCTGGCGGATCAGACCGCGGTGGCCACCTACGACATCGAGCAGATGGTGCGCGAGATCCAGTCGGCGGTGTCGGCCGGGGTCATGGGCATGGACAAGTTCTCCGAAGAGGTGCGCCGTGGCATGTCCGAGGTGCAGCAGGTGGGCGAGCAGCTGTCGCAGATCATTCATCAGGTTCAGGCGCTGGCACCAAGGGTATTGATGGTCAACGAAGGCATGCAGGCCCAGGCCACGGGCGCCGAGCAGATCAACCACGCACTGGTGCAGTTGGGTGACGCCAGCAGCCAGACTGTCGAATCTCTGCGTCAGGCCAGTTCCGCTATCGATGAGCTGAGCCAGGTGGCCGTGGGGCTGCGTGGCGGCGTTTCGCGATTCAAAGTCTGATGAGCGAGCTCGCGGCCAAACGCGGCGCGGCGATGCCGGCGAAGCAGTCGTTGTTTCTGGTGTTCCGCATCGGCAACGAGCGTTACGCCTTGCAGGCCATCGAGGTGGCCGAAGTGCTGCCGCAACTGCCGTTGAAACCCATTCCCCGGGCGCCGGACTGGGTGGCGGGGGTGTTCGCCTATCGCGGCGCGGTAGTGCCGGTGATCGACCTCAGCGCCCTGACGTTCGGCCAACCGGCCCAGGCCCGCACCAGCACGCGGTTGGTGTTGGTGCACTATCGGCCGGATGAGGCGACGCCTGCGCAATTGCTCGGGTTGATTCTGGAACAGGTCACCGAGACGTTGCGCTGTAACCCGGCAGACTTTCAGCCTTATGGCCTGGACAATCGCCAGGCGCCGTACCTGGGCCCGGTGCGCGAAGATGCCCAGGGGTTGTTGCAATGGGTGCGGGTTGCCGATTTGCTGGACGAACAGGTTCGCGCCCTGTTGTTTCCCTCGCCGCCGCTGGACCTGGCGCAGTTTGAGGAGCAGGGATGAGCAGTGATCAAAGGTTTTTCGATTTCCTCAAAGAACGTATCGGCCTCGATGTGGGCTCGGTCGGCCCGGCGATCATCGAACGCGCGGTGCGCCAGCGCTGCACGGCGGCTCGAGCGCTGACGGCCGATCAGTACTGGCATACCTTGCTGGGCTCGCGGGATGAACAACAGGCGCTGATCGAAGCGGTGATCGTCCCCGAAACCTGGTTTTTCCGTTACCCGGAATCCTTCGCCACGCTGGCGAAACTGGCGGCCAAGCGGCTGACGGCGATCAACAACATGCGCGCCTTGCGGATTCTCAGCCTGCCGTGTTCCACCGGCGAAGAACCGTATTCCATCGCCATGGCATTGCTCGATGCCGGGCTGGCGCCGCACCAGTTCAAGGTCGACGGCATGGATGTCAGCCCGCTGTCGGTGGAAAAGGCCAGGCTGGCGCTGTACGGCAAGAATTCATTTCGCGGCCAGGACATCGAGTTTCGCGAGCGGCATTTCACCGCCGAAAACGACAACTATCACCTCAGCGGGCGCGTGCTTGAACAGGTGCGTTTGCAGGTCGGCAATCTGCTGGATCCGGCCTTGCTGGCCAATGAGCCACCTTATGACTTCGTGTTCTGTCGAAATTTGCTGATTTATTTCGACCTGCCGACCCAGCAGCAAGTGTTCGAAGTGCTCAAACGCCTGACCCACGTCGATGGCGTGCTGTTTATCGGCCCGGCGGAGGGCAGTCTGTTGGGTCGTTTCGGCATGCGCTCGATCGGTATCCCACAGTCGTTTGCGTTCAGTCGTCAAACTGCGCCCGAGCCGCTTGCGACCTTCACGCCGATGCCGCTGCCGGTGCAACAACCGGTGCGCAGCGTGGTACCGCCGCCAGTGCGCAGTCGGCCTTTCGCGACAGTCGTGCCGATGCCTCAGGCACCCAATGGCACTCCTTCGACAGCTACCCCTTCGGACTCTGCCACACTGCTGGCGAACATCGCCGCGCAGGCCAACGAAGGCAAAAGCGCTGAGGCCCGCGCCGCGTGCGAAAGCTATTTGCGCAGTCACGAGCCGGTGGCCCAGGTGTTCTATTGGCTGGGGCTGCTCAGCGATGTCGCCGGCAGCGCCCTCGAAGCCCAGGGTTTTTATCGCAAGGCGTTGTACCTCGAACCGCAACACCCCGACGCGTTGATGCACCTGGCCGCCTTGCTGCAATCCCAGGGCGACACGGCGGGTGCCAGACGATTGCAGGCCCGCGCCGCCCGCAGCGAGCGCGCCGCTGACAGTGAGCGTAAACGATGAACGGCTCCGACACCTTGAGCGTCACCCATGAAGATGCCCAGGTCATCGACGACTGCTGGAACCGCATCGGTATCCACGGCGACCAGTCCTGCCCGCTGCTGAGCGAACACATTCATTGCCGCAATTGCGCGGTGTATTCGGCTGCCGCCACACGCTTGCTCGACCGCTATGCGTTGCAACAGGACGATCGCGAGCAAGTTTCCACAGTGGCCGGGAGCGACGTGAAAACCCGCTCGCTGTTGATGTTTCGCCTCGGCGAAGAGTGGTTGGGCCTGGCCACCCGCAGCCTGGTCGAAGTGGCGCCGCTGCAGGCGATCCATTCCTTGCCGCATCAGCGTTCCCGGGCTTTGCTCGGCGTGGCGAATGTGCGCGGGGCCTTGGTAGCGTGCCTGTCGCTGGTGGAGCTGCTGGGGCTCGACGGCACCAGTGGCGTGGCGCCCAGCGCGCGGGTGATGCCGCGGATGCTGATCATCGCCGCCCACGGCGGGCCGGTGGTGGTGCCGGTGGACGAAGTGGACGGGATTCACGCCATTGACGAGCGCATTCTCGATGCCGCGTCTCAGTCCGGCACCCAGGCCAGCGCCAGATACACCCGTGGCGTCTTGCAATTCAAAGGTCGCAGCCTGCGTTGGCTGGATGAAGAACAGCTGCTGTCCGCCGTGACCCGGAGCCTCACATGACCCCCGAGCAAATGCGTGACGCCTCTTTGCTGGAACTGTTCAGCCTGGAAGCCGAGGCCCAGACCCTGGTGCTGAGCGCAGGTCTTTTAGCGCTTGAGCGCGATCCGACCCAGGCCGATTACCTCGAGTCGTGCATGCGCGCGGCCCACTCGCTCAAGGGCGCGGCGCGGATTGTCGGTGTCGATGCCGGGGTCAGCGTCGCCCATGTAATGGAAGATTACCTGGTCAGCGCCCAGGAAGGGCGCCTGTACCTGCGGCCCGAGCACATTGATGCACTGTTGCAAGGCACCGATCTGCTGATGCGGATTGCGACGCCGGGCAACGCTCCGGCGCCTGCGGATATCGACGCTTACGTCGTCTTGATGGGACGGCTGCTTGATCACATGGCGGCCGTTGCCCCCATCGCGCCGCCAATGGCAGAACTTCAGCTGGAACCGCCGACGCCCAAGGTTGAGCCGCCCATGCCGGCCGCCACCGAAGCCCCCCCGGCAGCGCCCGCCGAGCCAGCGCCCCAGACTAAACGCACCACCGAAAGTGGCGAACGCGTATTGCGCGTCACGGCCGAGCGCTTGAACAGCCTGCTCGATCTATCGAGTAAATCCCTGGTGGAAACCCAGCGGCTCAAACCGCACCTGGCCACCATGCAGCGCCTCAAACGCATGCAGAGCAACGGCCTGAGGGCGCTGGAAAACCTCAACGTCCATCTCAAGGACCATGCCTTGAGCCTCGAAGCTCAGGAAGCCTTGGGCGACGCCCGTCGGTTACTGGCGGAGTCCCAGCAATTGCTGGCGGAAAAAAACGCCGAGCTCGATGAGTTCGCCTGGCACGCCAGCCGGCGGGCGCAGGTGTTGTATGACACGGCGCTGGCCTGTCGCATGCGGCCGTTCGCCGACGTGCTGACCGGGCAAGTGCGCATGGTCCGCGATCTTGGCCGCAGCCTCGGTAAGCAGGTGCGACTGGAGATCGAGGGCGATAAGACTCAAGTCGATCGCGACGTACTGGAAAAACTCGAAGCGCCGCTGACGCACCTGCTGCGTAATGCGGTCGATCACGGCATCGAAACCCGGGAACAACGACTATTGGCCGGTAAACCGGAGGAAGGCCTGATCCGTCTGCGCGCGTCCCATCAGGCCGGTCTGCTGGTGTTGGAGCTCAGCGATGACGGCAATGGCGTCGATCTGGAACAGCTGCGCCGCAACATCGTCGAGCGGCAGTTATCCCCAGCCGAGACCGCTGCCCAGTTGAGTGAAGAGGAGCTGCTGACGTTCCTGTTTCTGCCGGGTTTCAGCCTGCGAGACACGGTCACCGAAGTCTCCGGGCGCGGCGTTGGGCTGGACGCGGTTCAGCATATGGTTCGTCAGTTGCGCGGCGCCGTAGTACTGGAGCAAACGGCAGGCGCGGGCAGTCGTTTCCATCTCGAAGTGCCGCTGACGCTGTCGGTGGTGCGCAGTCTGGTGGTGGAGGTCGGTGACGAGGCGTATGCCTTCCCGCTGGCGCACATCGAGCGCATGTGCGACCTGGCGCCGGAGGATATCGTGCAGGTCGAAGGCCGACAGCACTTCTGGCACGAAGGCCGGCATGTCGGGCTGGTTGCCGCGAGTCAGCTGTTGCATCGCCCAGCGAGCCAGAACGGCGCGCAGACCCTCAAAGTGGTGGTCATCCGCGAGCGCGAGGCGATCTACGGGGTGGCGGTCGAGCGCTTTATCGGCGAGCGAACACTGGTGGTGCTGCCGCTGGACGAGCGCTTGGGCAAGGTGCAGGACATTTCTGCCGGGGCCTTGCTTGACGACGGCTCGGTGGTGCTGATCGTCGACGTCGAAGACATGCTGCGTTCGGTGGACAAACTGCTCAATACCGGGCGTCTGGAACGCATTGCCCGGCACGCCAATCAAGCCGTCGAAGCGGCGCGTAAACGGATTCTGGTGGTGGACGATTCGCTGACCGTTCGTGAGTTGCAGCGCAAGCTGCTGCTCAATCGCGGTTACGACGTCGCCGTGGCGGTGGACGGCATGGATGGCTGGAACGCCCTGCGTTCGGAGGATTTCGATCTGCTGATCACCGACATCGACATGCCGCGCATGGACGGCATCGAGCTGGTGTCTTTATTGCGCCGTGACAACCGCCTGCAATCCCTGCCGGTGATGGTGGTGTCCTACAAGGACCGCGAAGAAGACCGCCGCCGTGGACTGGACGCCGGAGCCGACTATTATCTAGCCAAAGCCAGTTTTCATGATGACGCGTTGCTGGATGCAGTGGTTGAGCTCATTGGAGGGGCGCGGGCATGAAAATCGCCATCGTCAACGACATGCCCATGGCGGTAGAGGCTTTGCGCCGCGCGCTGGCGTTCGAGCCTGCGCACGAGGTGGTCTGGGTCGCTGGCAACGGGGCTGAGGCGGTGCAACGTTGCGCCGAATACACCCCGGACTTGATCCTGATGGATTTGATCATGCCGTTGATGGACGGCGTGGAAGCAACCCGCCGGATCATGGCCGAGACGCCGTGCGCGATCGTCATCGTCACCGTCGACCGCCAGCAGAACGTGCACCGGGTGTTCGAAGCCATGGGCTACGGTGCGCTGGATGTGGTCGATACCCCGGCTATCGGGGCAGGCAATGCTCAGGAAGCCGCCGCACCGCTGCTGCGCAAGATCCTGAACATTGGCTGGCTGATTGGCGACCACAGCAATCGGGTGCGAGCGGCACCGAGCCCGCACCGCCACTCGGCTTCGCGCCAGCGCCTGGTGGCCATCGGTTCATCCGCAGGCGGGCCGGCGGCGCTGGAAGTGCTGCTCAAGGGCCTGCCACGGGATTTTTCGGCGGCCATCGTGCTGGTCCAGCATGTGGATCAAGTGTTCGCCGCCGGCATGGCCGAATGGCTTGCCGGCGCCAGTGGCCTGGACGTGCGCCTGGCCCAGGAAGGCGAGCCGCCACGAAGCGGCACGATCCTGCTGGCCGGTACCAATCATCATATTCGCTTGCTGAAAAACTGCACGTTGGCCTACACCGCCGAACCGGTCAACGAGATCTATCGGCCTTCGATCGATGTGTTTTTCGAGAGTGTGGCCAGTTACTGGAGCGGTGACGCCGTGGGCGTTCTGCTGACCGGTATGGGGCGCGACGGCGCGCAGGGGCTTAAACTCATGCGCCAACAGGGCTACCTGACCATCGCTCAGGACCAACAAAGCAGTGCGGTGTACGGCATGCCGAAGGCAGCCGCGGCCATCGACGCGGCTGTGGAAGTTCGCCCACTGGACAAGATAGCGCCACGATTGCTGGAGATTTTCCCAAAATGACTATCATTAGCAGCAATCGTGGCCCAAGCAGTACTCAGGTGACCGCACATGAATGATTTACAGCTCGACGACTTCAAAACCGACGAAAACGCCGCCATGGTGTTGTTGGTGGACGATCAGGCAATGATCGGCGAGGCGGTGCGGCGTGGCCTGTCGAACGAAGAAAACATCGACTTCCATTTCTGCGCCGACCCGCACCAGGCCATTGCCCAGGCGATCCGCATCAAGCCGACGGTGATCCTTCAGGACCTGGTCATGCCCGGCCTCGATGGCCTGAGCCTGGTGCGCGAATACCGTAATCACCCGGCGACCAAGGACATTCCGATCATTGTCCTGTCGACCAAGGAAGATCCGCTGATCAAGAGCGCCGCGTTTGCCGCCGGGGCCAACGATTACCTGGTCAAACTGCCGGACAACATCGAACTGGTGGCCCGCATCCGCTATCACTCGCGCTCCTACATGACCCTGCTGCAGCGTGACGCGGCATACCGCGCGTTGCGGGTCAGCCAGCAGCAGTTGCTCGACACCAACCTGGTGCTGCAACGCTTGATGAACTCCGACGGCCTGACCGGGCTGTCGAACCGCCGGCATTTCGACGAATACCTGGAGCTGGAGTGGCGGCGTTCGCTGCGGGACCAGACCCAGCTGTCGCTGCTGATGATCGATGTCGATTATTTCAAGTCCTACAACGACAGTTTTGGCCATCTTGAAGGCGATGAGGCCCTGCGTAAGGTCGCCACGGCGATTCGCGACGCCAGCGCCAGGCCGTCGGACCTGCCGGCCCGCTACGGCGGCGAAGAGTTCGTTCTGGTCTTGCCCAACACCTCGCCCGGCGGTGCGCGGATGGTGGCGGAAAAACTGCGCCAGACCGTGGCCGGGTTGAAGATTCCGCACATTTTCCCGACCGAAGGTTCGAGCCTGACCATCAGCATCGGCTTGTCGACCATGATCCCGCAGCCGGGCAGCGATTGCCGGCAATTGATCTCGGCGGCGGACAAGGGGCTGTATCTGGCGAAGAACAATGGGCGTAATCAGGTGGGGATTGAATGACGGGCGGGTAGATATTTAGCCCACCAAAAGACCCTGTGGCGAGGGAGCTTGCTCCCGCTTGAGTGCGCAGCGCTCACAAGATTTTGGGGGCCGCTTCGCAGCCCAGCGGGAGCAAGCTCCCTCGCCACAAGGGCAGTGAGTCAGTGGCGCCAGTTGACGGGCGGTCAGTGACCCGACTTGCGCCAAAACCATTCGCCGCTAAAGCCGCCAGGCGGGCTGCCTTGACAGCTTGATTACGTTATACTCGCCGGCTTTCAAAAGTTCGCCAACGAGTGCTGCCCGCCATGGAAATCAACCCGATCCTTAACAGTATCAAGGACCTATCCGAGCGCTCCGAAACTATTCGGGGGTATCTTTGACTACGATCAAAAGCATGAGCGTCTGACTGAAGTCAATCGCGAGCTTGAAGATCCGTCTGTCTGGAACAACCCGTCGTACGCTCAGGAGCTGGGCCGCGAGCGGTCGCTGCTGGCTCAGATCGTCGAAACCCTCGACGAAATGCACAGCGGCCTGGCCGATGCCAAAGACTTGCTGCTGATGTCCGCCGAAGAAGAAGACCAGGCCGCCGTCGATGACGTCGCTGCCGAAGTCGAGCGCCTGCGCGAGTCCCTGGAAAAACTTGAATTCCGTCGCATGTTCAGCGGTGAGATGGACGCCAACAACGCCTACCTGGACATCCAGGCCGGCTCCGGCGGTACCGAGGCCCAGGACTGGGCCAACATCCTGCTGCGCATGTACCTGCGCTGGGCGGACAAACGCGGTTTCGACGCGACCATCATGGAGCTGTCGGCCGGTGAAGTCGCCGGTATCAAGGGCGCTACCGTGCACATCAAGGGCGAATACGCCTTTGGCTGGCTGCGCACCGAAATCGGCGTGCACCGTCTGGTGCGCAAGAGCCCGTTCGACTCCGGCAACCGTCGTCACACCTCGTTCTCGGCCGTGTTCGTGTCGCCGGAAATCGATGACAACATCGAAATCGACATCAACCCGTCGGACCTGCGCATCGACACCTACCGCTCCTCCGGTGCCGGTGGTCAGCACGTTAACACCACCGACTCGGCCGTACGGATTACTCACGTACCGACCAACACCGTGGTCAGCTGCCAGAACGAACGTTCCCAGCATGCGAACAAAGACACCGCGATGAAAATGTTGCGGGCGCGTTTGTATGAGCAGGAAGTGCAGAAGCGCAACGCCGCTTCCCAGGCCCTGGAAGACACCAAGTCGGATATCGGCTGGGGTCACCAGATCCGTTCGTACGTGCTCGATGCCTCGCGGATCAAGGATCTGCGTACCAACATCGAACGCAGCGACTGCGACAAGGTGCTCGACGGCGACATCGACGAATACCTGGTGGCCAGCTTGAAACAAGGGCTGTAAAGGCACGCGCTACAGGGTTTTCGTAATCCTGTAGGAGCGAGCGATGCGGCGACCCGACTTGCCCGCGAACCCCGGCGAATGCCGGGGGCAACGAACCTGATGGAATATTTAAAGACATGAGCGACCTACAACTCGACCCGCAAGCCCTGCAACAGGAAGAAAACTCCCTGATCGCCCTGCGCAAGGAAAAGCTTGCTGCCGAGCGCGCCAAGGGCCAGGCCTTCCCCAACGACTTCCGCCGCGACGCTTACTGCGAAGACTTGCAGAAGAAGTACGCGGACAAGACCAAGGAAGAGCTGGCAGAGGCTGCGATCCCGGTCAAGGTTGCCGGTCGTCTCATGCTCAACCGTGGCTCGTTCATGGTTATTCAGGACATGTCCGGACGCATCCAGGTTTACGTCAACCGTAAAACCCTGTCCGAAGAAACTCTGGCCGCGGTGAAAACCTGGGACCTGGGCGACATCATCGCAGCCGAAGGCACCCTGGCGCGTTCCGGCAAGGGCGACCTGTACGTTGAAATGACCCACGTGCGCCTGCTGACCAAATCCCTGCGCCCGCTGCCGGACAAGCACCACGGCCTGTCCGACACCGAGCAGCGCTACCGCCAGCGTTACGTCGACCTGATCGTCAACGAGGACGTGCGCCAGACCTTCCGCGTTCGTTCGCAAGTGATTGCGCACATCCGCAGCTTCCTGATGCAGCGTGACTTCCTGGAAGTGGAAACGCCGATGCTGCAAACCATTCCGGGTGGCGCGGCGGCCAAGCCGTTCGAAACTCACCACAACGCGCTGGACATGGAAATGTTCTTGCGCATTGCGCCTGAGCTGTACCTCAAGCGGCTTGTTGTTGGTGGGTTTGAAAAGGTGTTCGAGATCAACCGCAACTTCCGTAACGAAGGCGTTTCTACCCGTCACAACCCTGAATTCACCATGTTGGAGTTCTACCAGGCTTACGCCGACTACGAAGACAACATGGACCTGACCGAAGAGCTGTTCCGCGAGCTGGCGCAGCTGGTTCTGGGCAGCACCGACGTGCCTTATGGCGACAAAGTGTTCCACTTCGGCGAGCCGTTCGTGCGTCTGTCGGTGTTCGACTCGATCCTCAAGTACAACCCTGAGCTGACCGCTGACGACCTGACCGATATCGACAAGGCCCGCACCATCGCCAAGAAGGCCGGCGCCAAGGTGCTCGGCTTTGAAGGTTTGGGCAAACTGCAGGTGATGATTTTCGAAGAGCTGGTCGAGCACAAGCTGGAGCAGCCGCACTTCATCACCCAGTACCCGTTCGAAGTGTCGCCGCTGGCCCGTCGTAACGACGAGAACCCGAACGTCACCGACCGTTTCGAACTGTTCATCGGCGGCCGTGAAATCGCCAACGCCTACTCCGAGTTGAACGACGCGGAAGACCAGGCCGAGCGTTTCATGGCGCAGGTGGCCGACAAGGACGCGGGTGATGACGAAGCCATGCACTACGACGCCGACTTTGTTCGCGCGCTGGAGTACGGCATGCCGCCGACCGCGGGTGAAGGGATCGGCATCGACCGCCTGGTGATGTTGCTGACCAACTCACCGTCGATCCGCGACGTGATCCTGTTCCCGCACATGCGGCCGCAAGCGTAAGTGTTTCAAATAAAAAACCGCCTATAACAGGCGGTTTTTTATTGCCTGTCTGGTACAAACGTATCAATTGGTTACTTTTGACGTTTAGAGAGGAATACCTGTCGTGAATCGTGCAATGGCTCAAGAAGGTGCAGCGGGTATCGCCACTGCGGTCGCTGAAAGTGTTCAGTACCAAGGCCGCAAGGCCAGCCGACAGGGCAGCGAACAGCGTCGACAGGACATCCTCGACGCGGCGATGCGCATTGTCGTGCGTGATGGCGTGCGGGCCGTGCGGCACCGTGCGGTGGCTGCCGAGGCTTGTGTGCCGCTGTCGGCCACCACCTACTATTTCAAGGACATCGATGACCTGCTCACCGATACCTTCGCCCAATACGTGGAACGCAGCGCGGCCTTCATGGCCAAGTTGTGGGCCAGCAACGAAGGCTTGCTGCGCGAGATGGTCGCCTATGGCGATGGCAGCGCCGAGTCCCGTTCACAACTCGCTGACGATATTGCACGGTTGACCGCCGACTATGTGCAGCGCCAGTTGCACAACCGTCGCGAGCACTTGATGGCCGAGCAGGCGTTCCGTCAGGAAGCGCTGTTGAACCCGCGTCTGGCGGAGTTGGTACGCTCGCATCAGCAAATTCTCCTACAGGGTACCTGCCATTTTTTCGAGGTATTGGGTTCCCGTGAGCCACAACAGGATGCCAAAGTGTTGACGGCGATTATCGGACGGATGGAATATCAGGGCCTGCTCAACGACGTCGAGCCTGTTGCCGAAGCCGAAATGCTCGGCATTCTGACCCGCTACATGCACCTGGTGCTGGCGTCGGTGTAACCCCTGAGTGGAGGCTAACCCCTGTGGGAGCGAGCCTGCTCGCGATTGCGGTCTGACATTCAGCATCTCTGTTGCCTGACACACCGCCATCGCGAGCAGGCTCGCTCCCACAGGGGCCGGTGTTCACTTGAGGTTGGTGTTGTGTTCATAGGGAGTGTTGAATGAAAGCCTGGCGTGTCGTTGTGATCGCCTTGTCGTTCCTGCTGCTCAGTGGCTGTCTGGTGACCTTCAAGGAGCCGCTGCCCGCCAGCGAGCCCGCGCCCAAAGGGCTGCTCGGCAAATGGACCAGCACCAATGCCTGGGGCGAGCCGATGAACCTGGAACTGACGCGCATCGGCGACAATCACTACCAGGCGGTCAGCTACTTCAAGGCCAAGCCCCATGAGCGTGAAGCCTATCCCTTCACCGTGTCGCGCCATGGCAATCGCTGGTACCTGTCGGCGAAGGTGCCGGCGCAGTTCGGCGGGCACTTCACCATCACGGGTTTCGAACTCAACGATAAGCACGAACTGGTGGTCTACAACCTCGACCTCGAACAGATCAAACAGGCCATGGGGCAAGAGGCCCTCAGTGGCGAAGGCTTCCAGACCGACGACGGCGACGGGGTGTTGATCCACAACAGCCTGGATCAGGTGTTTGCTTACCTCGACGATCCGGCCAACTCCGATGTCTTCGTCGAAGCGGTGCGCTACCAGCGCCTGGCCAAAACCAAATAAACCCAGCACGTAAACGGTTTTTCTACAGGAGTTTCGGGTGGACGAATACCAGCAGACGATACGCATGTTGTCCGATCGCATAGTGCTGGCGCAGACGCCGATTCGCGTTCTGGATGCGGTCAAGTGGGACGACAGCATTCGCAAGGGGTTCCTCAAGGCCAAGGGCAAGGAAATGCCGGCCGTGGACCGCGACTACTACCTCAATCGACCGCTGTCGTTTGACTCCAGCAAAGTGAAACTGGAATTCCAGAACATCGAGCGCGACATCACTCGCCAGCTCGGCCAGTTCAACCCGGTCGGGCAGATCATGCGCCGCATGTGCAAGGAATACCGCATGGTGGTGCGCATGCTTGAAGCGCGCGGCACCGAGGATTTCGGGCTGATTTCCCAAGAGTTGTACGGCGCGGCGTCCGATGCGTTTCACGCCGGCGACCCGACCCTGGCCGACCTGGGCCTGATGCTCTCCGATTACCTGAACAATATCGATGGTCGTGGCGACCTCAAGGATGAACCGAAACTCCTCACCGCCAAGGAAGCCGTCAACCTGCTGCAACATCGGTTGAACAAGGTATTTGGCGAGGCCGAGGAAACCATTCGGGTGTTCGAATCCGACGGGATCGTCGCCGATGCGGCGGCCGGCGCCGACTACATCAAGATCCGCGCCGACGCGATGTTCAACGACCGCGACGTGCGAGCGCTGGAAGTCCACGAAGGGCTGGTGCATGTGGGCACCACGCTCAACGGTCTGAATCAGCCGATCTGTACGTTCCTGTCCAAGGGCCCGCCGTCGTCCACCGTGACCCAGGAAGGCCTGGCGATCCTGATGGAAATCATCACCTTCGCCTCCTACCCGAGCCGCCTGCGCAAACTCACCAACCGTACCCGCGCCATTCACATGGTGGAGGAGGGCGCGGACTTCTTGCAGATTTTCGAGTTCTTCCGTGAGCAAGGCTTCGAAATGGCCGAAAGCTACGGCAACGCCAGTCGGGTTTTCCGCGGCTCGGTGCCGACCGGTCTGCCATTTACCAAAGACTTGTCCTACCTCAAGGGCTTTATCATGGTTTACAACTACATTCAGTTGGCCGTGCGTAAAGGCAAGCTGGAGCAGATACCGCTATTGTTTTGCGGCAAGACCACGCTGGAAGACATGCGGACCTTGCGCCAATTGGTGGACGAAGGCCTGGTGGTGCCGCCCAAGTACCTGCCCGACCAATTCCGCGACATGAACGCGCTGTCGGCCTGGATGTGCTTCTCCAACTTCCTCAACCACCTGAGCCTGGACCGGATCGAAGCGGATTATTCCAATATCCTCTAGCCATGGCGCAGTCCAAATGTGGGAGCGGGCTTGCTCGCGAAAGCGGTGTGTCAGTCGACATCAATGCGGGATGGAAAACCGCTTTCGCGAGCAAGCCCGCTCCCACATTGGATCGTATTCCAACCCCCTATTTTCGCGAGGCTTCACCGGATGAGAATCCTCGGCATCTTTTGCCTGCTCTTGGCCCTCGGCGGTTGCGACTCTCTTCTGTTCTATCCCGAGCCCGGCCAGCCGTTCACCCCGGAAAAAGCCAAACTCGAATTCCGCGACGTCACCCTGATCACCGCTGACGGCCTCAAGCTGCATGGCTGGTGGCTGCCGGCGAAAAAAGGCGTCGAGGTCAAAGGTACAGTGCTGCATTTGCACGGCAACGGCGGCAACCTGGCGTGGCATTTGGGTGGGAGTTGGTGGTTGCCGGAGCAGGGCTATCAAGTGTTGCTGGTGGACTATCGCGGGTACGGTTGGTCCGAAGGTAAACCGGCGTTACCGGCGATTTATCAGGACATCGATGCCGCGTTCAAATGGCTCGACCAGGCCCCGGAGGTCAAGGGCAAGCCGCTGATCCTTCTCGGTCAGAGCCTTGGCGGTTCGATGGCCGTGCATTTCCTGGCCCAGCATCCCGAGCGCCAGCGGCAACTCAAGGCTTTTGTGCTCGATGGCGTGCCTGCCAGCTACCGTGATGTCGGACGTTTTGCCCTGAGCACGTCATGGATGACCTGGCCGTTCCAGATGCCGTTATCCTGGTTGGTGCCGGACGGCGACAGTGCGATCCATTCCATGAGGCAGCTCAACGGCGTACCGAAACTGATCTATCACAGTATCGATGATCAGCTGGTGCCCCTTTCCAACGGCATTCGACTGTATCAAGCTGCGCCGCCGCCGCGAGTGCTGCAACTGACCCGGGGCGGTCATGTGCAAACGTTCGCCGACCCGGTTTGGCGAAAGGTCATGCTGCGCTACCTCGAAGACCCGCAGCATTTCGACGGTTTGCGCCGCCTGGGTGAAGTCCCGAATTACCCGGCGCCCCCGAATTCTGAAGATGAACCACCAGAGAGTCCGCAATGAGTGAAGAACGTAACGCCATCCCGCTGATCATCACCGGTATTTGCAGCATCCTCGGCACCGTTGGCGCCCTGTGGTGGTACGGCTACCTGCACTTCGCCAAACCGCAAGACGCGCTGCTGCTCAGCGACTTCACCATGCTCAAGACCGTGCCGGGCGAAGACTACAAGGTCTCTCTGGAACCGGCCCCGCAAGTGGCCCAGTGCATCGATGGCGTGCTGGTGCTGTTCGACACCGAACAGAAAGGCCTGACCGGCGTGCTGATCAACAGCAAGAAAAAGGCCGTGCGCTGCATGGGTCAGGAAACCCCGCAAAAACTGCAACCGTAACCCGCCCGAAAAGATCGCAGCCTTCGGCAGCTCCTACATTGACCGGGCACACCCGCGACATCGCGGTATATGCAAACCCTGTAGGAGCTGCCGAAGGCTGCGATCTTTTGACCTTAAAAACGAAAGCCTCGCCTGATCAACTCAGGCGGGGCTTTTAAGTATCAGCGTGGTCAGCTTACTTGGCGCTGATCGCCGAACGCGGGACGACCGGCTGGTTGTCATTGGAAATGGTCACTTCCACCCGACGGTTCATCGCACGGCCCGAGACGCTGGAGTTCTCCGCCACCGGGTATTCCTTGCCATAACCCTGGGCCACGATGCGCACGGGATCTACCCCCATCTTGATCAGGGCGACCTGCACGGACGTCGCACGACGCTCGGACAGCGACTGGTTGTACGACGCCGCGCCGGTGCTGTCGGTGTAGCCTTCGACAATCACTTTGCGGTCCGGGTTTTCCTGAAGGAACTGCGCCAGTTTGTTGATATTCACCAGACCGTTGGATTTCAGCTCGGCCTTGTTGGTGGCGAACAACACGTCACCGAAGGTCACCAACGTGCCGCGATCGGTCTGTTTGGCGTTCAAACTGTCCTGCAACTGCTTGATCTGCTGGTCGCGAGCATCCAGACGAGCCTGGGCCCGTTGCGCCGCGGCGTTTTTCAGGTTGTTTTCAGCGGTGCGTAGCGCAATGGTTTGCTTGGCCACTTCAACACGCTGATTGGTCAGGTAAGCCAGTTGGTCGACCTTGGCCTGGTCTTCCCTGTCCAGGTAAGCCTTGTCGGCCTTGTCCAGGTATTCGCTGGCATCTTTGGTTTCCAGCGCCGCGACTTTGCTGGCTTGCGGGTTGGCTTGCAGGCCGGTGTAGTTGGTACGGGCTTGCTCCAGGTTCGCGTTGGGCGGTGTGGAGCAGGCAGCCAGTGCAACACTTGCGGCCAGGAGGGCGGGGATCATCAATTGTTTGCGCATAATGGTTCGTCCTTTCTATCGATAAGAGTTTCAGGTCTGAAAATCGGGATGCGCGCTTACTGCACGGTGCGCTGACTTTCCTGACGCAGTTCCTGAACACCTTTTTGGGAATCCTTCACAGCTAGTTCGGCTTTCATCGCCTGGGCCTTGCGCTCGGCGACACGGGCGTCCCACTCGGCTTGCTCGGCCAGCATTCTGGCTTCGTCATACTTCTTGTCGTGCATGGCGATTTCGGCTTGTTTGAGTTTGTCCTGAGCGGCTTTCATTTCCACCGCGGCGAATTCGGTACCGCCGGCGCTGACAGCGCTGTTCACGGCGGATTGGGTCACGGCGTATTGCTCGGTCGGCGGGTTACCGGCGCAACCGGCCAGAACGAAGCTGCTGCCGATGGCCAGGGCCGCCAGTTTGAGACCGCGCAGGTGGGTAAACGAGGATAGGGCAGTGCTGGTCTTCATGGTTTTCAACTCCATTGGATAACTCCTGAAAAACATCTGAATCCATCCTGGGCAAGGAGCCGCAACCATCAGTTTCCAGAGCGTTTCGAAACGGCCGTCCCAGGCATGGTTACTGGGTTGACCCGAAGTGTTTTTTAAAAGTTCAGAGAAGATGGCCTACTACCCGAAAAAACGTTGACCGAGTGGACAAGGCTCTAAATCGGGAACTTTAGCGATGTGCAGCGGTATACCGGCCGTTCCTGCAAGCCAATGTGTGCGGGCTTGCTCGCGAAGACGGCGGCACAGTCACCATTGATGTCGCCTGACACACAGCTTTCGCGAGCAAGCCCGCTCCCACAAGTTCGGCGGAAAATTCAGTGTTTCTGCTTGTCGTTATCGGTCGACAAGTCGTGCAAATGCCGGCGGGACAAGGCGAGAAAGCGTGGGGTTGGGCCGACATCTTCGTACAGCGGATCGCCTTCTTCATCGGTGGCTACCACCGTTGACCCTTTCACATACGGAAAGCTCGCTTCGAGCTCTTCCAGGGCGGCGCCGATCAATTCGCCGAGCAGTTCTTCGGGATGCCGTTTGGGGTACATCTCGATAATCGCCGCCAGCCGCGCGGCGGCTTCCACGTCCAGGCGAATCGTGTAGCCGGTGTCGGTCAGGCGACCCTTGGCGTTTTCTTCCCAATGCTTGGCGAGCTCGCGGATTTTCATAATGACCTCATTGCGCACCTGCTCGTGGCAGGCCGGGTGAGTGTCCGGCAGTGGCCGGTGGTAAGCCGTTGTACGGCTTAATGTTGAGACTAGCGGTAACGCTTGGGGTTCGAAGTCCCTTCGTCTGCTTGTAAGAAGCACTTTACGACGGCACTCTCTATGAAAGGCATTTATGTCAGAGCCTCTAATACCTAAAGCATAGCCGCCCGGATTTTTTGCTGGAGAACTGCTGATGACCGATATTGATGCACGCTTGCGCGAGGACGTTCACCTGTTGGGTGAGCTGTTGGGCAATACCATTCGTGAACAGTACGGGGACGGCTTTCTCGACAAGATCGAGCAGATCCGCAAAGGCGCCAAGGCCGACCGTCGCGGTTCGATGGACGCCGAACTCAGCGCCAGCCTCAATCAGTTGAGCGAAGACGAGTTGCTGCCGGTGGCGCGGGCGTTCAATCAGTTCCTCAACCTGGCCAATATCGCCGAGCAATATCAGCTGATTCACCGCCGCGAAGAATCGCAACCCGCACCGTTCGAGGCCCGGGTGTTGCCGGAACTGCTCGCTCGCCTGCTGACGGCAGGTCATGACGCCGAGTCCCTGGCCCGGCAATTGGGGCGGGTGGAAATCGAGCTGGTATTGACCGCGCACCCCACCGAAGTGGCGCGTCGCACATTGATCCAGAAGTACGACGCCATCGCCGCGCAACTGGCCGCCCAGGATCACCGTGACCTGACCACCGCCGAGCGCGAGCAGATCAAGACGAAGTTGCAGCGCCTGATCGCCGAAGCCTGGCACACCGAAGAAATCCGCCGTACCCGTCCGACACCCGTGGACGAAGCCAAGTGGGGCTTTGCGGTGATCGAGCATTCGCTGTGGCAGGCGATTCCCAACTATTTGCGCAAGGCCGATCAAGCCCTGCATGCCGCCACCGGCCTGCACCTGCCACTGGAGGCCGTGCCGATTCGCTTTGCCTCGTGGATGGGCGGCGATCGCGACGGCAACCCCAACGTCACCGCCGCTGTGACCCGCGAAGTGTTGCTGCTGGCGCGCTGGATGGCCGCCGATTTGTACGTGCGCGATGTCGATCACCTCGCCGCCGAGTTGTCGATGCAACAGGCCAGTGACGCCCTGAAAGCCAAGGCCGGCGACAGCGCCGAGCCTTACCGCGCAGTGCTCAAACAATTGCGTGAGCGCCTGCGCGCGACCCGTAACTGGGCCCATGCATCCCTGACTGCAACCACGCCCGCGTCGGCCGAAGTGCTGCAAAACAACCGCGACCTGCTGGACCCGCTGGAGTTGTGTTACCACTCGCTGCATGAGTGCGGCATGGGCGTTATCGCCGACGGTCCGTTGCTCGATTGTCTGCGCCGGGCGGTGACGTTCGGGCTGTTTCTGGTGCGCCTCGATGTGCGACAGGACTCGTCGCGCCATACGGCGGCCATGACCGAAATCACTGACTACCTCGGCCTGGGCCGTTATGAGGACTGGAGCGAGGAAGAGCGCATCGCCTTCCTGATGCGCGAACTGAACAATCGTCGGCCGTTGCTGCCGGCGTATTTCAAGCCGTCTGCCGACACCGCAGAAGTGCTGGCGACTTGCCGGGAAATCGCTGCGGCACCGGGGGCTTCCCTCGGCTCGTATGTGATTTCCATGGCCGGTGCCGCTTCCGACGTGCTGGCCGTGCAATTGCTGCTCAAAGAGTCCGGTGTATTGCGGCCGATGCGCGTGGTGCCGCTGTTCGAAACCCTCGCCGACCTCGACAATGCGGGCCCGGTGATCGAAAAACTCTTGCTGCTGCCGGGCTATCGCTCGCGCCTGCAAGGGCCACAGGAAGTGATGATCGGTTATTCCGACTCGGCCAAGGACGCCGGCACTACAGCGGCGGCCTGGGCGCAGTATCGGGCGCAGGAGCGGCTGGTTGATATTTGCCGCGAACAGCAAGTGGAACTGCTGTTGTTCCACGGTCGCGGTGGCACCGTGGGCCGCGGTGGTGGTCCGGCGCACGCGGCGATTCTGTCGCAGCCGCCGGGTTCGGTGGCGGGGCGTTTCCGCACCACCGAGCAGGGGGAAATGATTCGTTTCAAATTTGGCCTGCCGGACATCGCCGAGCAAAACCTCAATCTGTACCTGGCGGCGGTGCTGGAAGCGACCTTGCTGCCGCCGCCACCTCCTGAGCCTGCCTGGCGCCATTTGATGGACGAATTGGCCGCCGACGGCGTCAAGGCTTACCGCGCCGTGGTGCGGGAAAATCCGCAGTTCGTCGAATATTTCCGCCAGTCCACCCCGGAGCAGGAGTTGGGGCGTTTGCCGTTGGGCAGCCGCCCGGCCAAGCGTCGCGCCGGCGGGATCGAAAGCCTGCGCGCCATTCCGTGGATCTTCGGCTGGACCCAGACGCGCCTGATGCTGCCGGCCTGGCTCGGCTGGGAAGCGGCACTGAGCAAGGCGCTGGAGCGCGGCGAGGGCGAGTTGCTGGGGCAGATGCGTGAGCAGTGGCCGTTCTTCCGTACCCGCATCGATATGCTGGAAATGGTGTTGGCCAAGGCCGACGCGGATATCGCCCAGTCTTACGATGAGCGCCTGGTCGAGCCGGATCTGCTTCCTTTGGGTGCGCATTTACGCGACCTATTGTCGCAGGCCTGTTCGGTGGTCCTGGGGCTGACTGGTCAGTCTCAACTACTGGCACATAGCCCAGACACCCTTGAATTCATCCGTCTGCGCAACACTTACCTCGACCCGCTGCATCTATTGCAGGCCGAACTGTTGGCACGTTCGCGGCAACAGGATGTGGCGCAGGACAGCCCGGTAGAACAGGCGTTGCTGGTGTCTGTGGCGGGGATTGCCGCCGGTTTGCGAAATACCGGCTAAGGTTTTCGTCGTGGGGGACAGGCACCCGGCGCGAACGTCGAGTGCCTGCTGGCGAGCGGTAAAAAAGGTCTGGCACGCGACAGTTAATGATGGGGTTGCGACTTGGACTACCCCTTCGCAAGGTCTCGTCAGGCGCGGGTTTCTCCGACTTTCGGCGGCTTGTGTGGGCAGGGTCTGCTGTGTATCTTGATCAGCCTTTGGCCGTTTGGGCGGTCGCGGACCCTATTTTTGAGATTGGCCCCACGAGGCGAATCCATTGTTTTGTTTAAGTTATTCTAAATAAAAAATTGAGGAGCACATCTAATGCGCGTCATTCTGCTGGGAGCTCCCGGGGCCGGTAAAGGTACTCAGGCTAAGTTCATCACCGAAAAATTCGGCATCCCGCAAATCTCCACCGGCGACATGCTGCGTGCTGCGGTAAAAGCCGGCACCGAGCTGGGCATTAAAGCCAAAAGCATTATGGATGCCGGTGGTCTGGTCTCTGATGACCTGATCATCGCCCTGGTCAAGGACCGTATCGCGCAGCCTGACTGTGCCAACGGTTTCCTGTTCGATGGTTTCCCGCGCACCATTCCGCAAGCTGAAGCGCTGGTAGACGCTGGCGTGGAACTGGACAACGTGGTCGAAATCGCCGTCGATGACGAAGAAATCGTTCAGCGTATCGCCGGTCGTCGCGTTCACGAGGCCAGCGGCCGCGTGTACCACACCGTCTACAACCCGCCGAAAATCGCCGGCAAGGACGACATCACCGGTGAAGAGCTGGTGCAGCGCAAGGACGACACCGAAGAAACCGTGCGTCATCGCCTGTCGGTTTACCACTCCCAGACCAAGCCATTGGTAGCCTTCTACCAGAACCTGGCCGCTGATCAGGGCAAGCCGAAGTACAGCCACATCGCTGGCGTCGGCTCGGTTGAAGCGATCACTGGCAAAGTGCTTGAAGCACTGAGCTGAAAAGTCTGATCGGCTTCATCTACTACGGCCCGCTTGCGGGCCGTAGTTGTTTATACTGGCGCACTTTTTCTGACCTCTCTTACGGAAACATCGATGAGCACCTTGCTGGCCCTGGACACCGCGACTGAAGCTTGCTCCGTTGCCTTGCTGCATGAGGGCAAAGTCACGAGTCATTACGAGGTGATCCCGCGCCTGCATGCACAGAAGCTGCTGCCGATGATCCAGCAGCTGCTGGCCGATGCCGGGACCACGCTGCAAGCGGTCGATGCCATTGCATTCGGCCGTGGGCCGGGCGCGTTCACCGGTGTGCGGATTGCCATCGGCGTGGTGCAGGGGCTGGCGTTTGCGCTGGAGCGTCCGGTGTTGCCGGTCTCCAATCTCGCCGTACTTGCCCAGCGGGCCTATCGCGAACACGGCGTCAGCCAGGTCGCGGCGGCCATCGATGCGCGCATGGATGAGGTGTATTGGGGTTGCTACCGCGAAACGGCGGGGGAGATGCGTCTGGTGGGCAACGAAGCAGTATTGCCACCGCAAGCCGCTGCGTTACCGGCCGATGCCAGCGGCGAGTGGTTCGGCGCGGGCACCGGTTGGGGATATGCCGAGCGCATCGCCGTCAACCTGAGCGGGCAAGACGCGGGCATGCTGCCTCACGCCGAAGACCTGCTGACCCTGGCGCGTTTCGCCTGGGAACGGGGTGAAGCGATCGTGGCTGATGAGGCGCAACCGGTGTATTTGCGCGACAAAGTCGCGACCCCAAAAGCGCGTTAATCCACGCGGTCTTTGTGGCAAGAGAGCCTTCTGTGGCGAGGGGGCTTGCCCCCGTTGGGTCGCGAAGCGGCCCCAAAAACCACCACCACATTCCCCTGACACACCGCATTGGCTGGTTTTGCGACTGCTTCGCAGCCGAACGGGGGCAAGCCCCCTCGCCACAATCAGCATTTCATCTCTAGCCAATCGTCAGTTTCTACTCGCCGCTTTTAAACCTTTTGTCTTTTCTGTGTTCTAGTTATCACTCGGCAGTTTGCGAAGTGGGCTATGTGCCACTAAGCTGCCATCATCGATACCGAGCATGCACTTATGCGTATAGACGGCGTTTCCTCCCAGTCCTACCCCATCAAGCGCAAGTCCCGCAAAGGCCCTGTGACGGATGACGACTACGTCGATATCGACGGCGAGCTGGAAATTCCTTCCGAGGAGCAGTTGGCCGCCCGTGCTGCCAAAGCTTCCGCGCAACGCCTGAGCAATCTCCCCGCGCGTCAACAAGACATGATTTATCACCGCGCCATGAGCAAAAGCGTGGCGATGGCACTGGCCAGTTACCTGAGCACCGCCGGTTTTGTCGATTGGGATGCGGATGTACTGGGTCTCGACCTGTACATCTGATGTGGCTGCCTTACTACCTCGGCTGCCCGTCCTGGAGTGAAAACGCCTGGCGCGAGTACTTGTATCCGCAAGACGCCAGGCCCGCCGAGTTTCTCAATCTTTATTCTCAAGTGTTCAACGCCGTGGAAGGCAATACGACCTTCTACGCGAGCCCCTCTGCCGCCACCGTGCAGCGCTGGGCCGAAACCATGCCCGAACACTTTCGCTTCACCGCCAAGTTCCCCGGCGACATCAGCCACAGCGGTGACCTGCGCGAACAGCTGACCGCCGCCGAGACCTTCCTGCAATTGCTCAGTCCTCTGGGTGGGCGGGTTTCTCCTGTCTGGCTGCAATTGTCCAAAGGCTTCACCCCACAACGATTGTCGGAGCTGGCCGGTTTTATCGACGCTGTGGACAGGCCTTTGGCTGTCGAAGTGCGGCACGATGAATTCTTCGCCAAGGGCGACGCCGAGCGGATGCTCAATCGTCTGCTGCTGGACCGCGGTGTCGAGCGCATCTGTCTTGATCCGCGGGCGCTGTTCAGCTGCACCTCGACTGATCCTTCGGTGCTCCACGCCCAATCGAAAAAGCCCAGGGTGCCGCCTCGACCCGCTGCGTTTACTCAATTCCCTCAAGTGCGTTTCATCGGCCATCCTGTGCTTGAAGCCAACGACCCGTTCCTGGTGCCGTGGGTCGAGAAAATCGCCGTCTGGATCGAAGAGGGGCGCACGCCCTATATCTTCCTGCACACCGCCGATAACCTGCTGGCGGCAAAACTGGCGCAGCGTTTTCACGCACAACTGATGCTGCGTTTGCCTGGCTTGCCGCCGCTGCCTGAGTTATACAGAGAACCCGCCGCCGAGCAACTTGGCTTGCTCTGAAGCGGCCTCGTTTCCTAATGCCAGTTGTAGGAGCCAGGCTTGCCGGCGAAGGCGTCCTTAAGAGCGCCTTCGCCGGCAAGCCTGGCTCCTACTTACTCCGCATTGGGATTCTTTCCCCCTTTTCAGGAGCCTGCCAATGGATGCGCAAACCCTTCGAGCCCAGGCGTTCAAAGCACTGCACGAACGCGAGGGCGCTTTTGTCATTCCCAACCCTTGGGACGCCGGCTCGGCGAAAATGCTCGCCAGCCTTGGCTTCGAGGCATTGGCGACCACCAGTGCCGGTTACGCCTTTTCCCGGGGCCGTCCCGATGGTGGGCTGACGCTCGACGAGACCCTGGCGAACGTTGAAGCGATTGTCGCGGCCACTGATCTGCCGGTAGCGGTGGATCTCGAAAACGGTTTTGCCGACGCCCCCGCCGACTGTGCCCAAAGTATTGTGCGTGCGGCAAAGGCCGGTGCGGTCGGCGGTTCGATCGAAGATGCCACGGGGCGTGAGGACAGTCCGATCTACTGCTTCGAGCATGCCGTCGCGCGTATCGAAGCGGCCGTCGCGGCGGCCCGCAGCTTGCCTTTTCCCTTCGTGCTGACGGCGCGTGCCGAGAACTTTTTGCACGGCAATCCGGACCTCGACGATACCATTCGCCGCTTGCAGGCATTCGCCGAGGCCGGCGCCGATGTGCTTTACGCACCGGGCCTGCGCAGCGCTGAAGAGGTCTTGGCGGTGGTCCGCGCCGTGGCGCCGAAACCGGTCAATGTGTTGATGTCCGGCGGGCTGAAGCTGACGGTAGAGCAGTTGAGTGAGATGGGCGTCAAACGCATCAGCGTCGGTTCGGCTCTGGCCTTGGCGGCGTATGGCGAGTTCTTCCGCGCCGCCGAGGAAATCCAGCAGCACGGGACCTTCGGCTTTACCTCTCGGTCGATGCCGTTCCAGCGGGCCAATCAATTGTTCAAAGGCTGACGATGCGGTTTCGGTGGGGGCTGTTGCTGGTGCTGTTGCTCATCGGCGCTGCCGGGTTGAGCGTCTGGCGCGGCTGGGTTTCCATTCCCCCGCAATGGAACCCGTGGGCGCCGCTGGACGTAAAGGCCGAACCGAACCTGCTGACCCGCTACAAACTGATGCGTCTGCGCGATGATCCGCAGTTATGCGACCAGGCTCTGAGTAGTTCCGGATTACGTGTAAGCCGTCAGGCCGATAGCCCGGACGCGACTTGTCCGTTGACCAACACCATGCGTGTGCAAGGTGGCGAGGTGGCGCTGAGCAGCAGTTTCCTCGCCAGTTGCCGCCTGGCGGTGGCGTTCGCCCTGTTCGAACGCCACGCCCTGCAACCGGCGGCTCAGGCAGCCTATGGACAGACGGTGACACGGCTCGACCATCTCGGCAGCTTCGCCTGCCGCAACGTTTACAACCGTGAAAACGGCAGGCGAAGCCAGCATGCCACGGCCGATGCACTGGACATCAGCGGATTCCGGCTGGCGGACGGGCGATCAATCAGCGTGCTCAAGGATTGGCCGAAGGATAATCAGGACGCGCGATTTCTCCGTCAGGTCCGCGACGGCGCCTGCGACATGTTCAGTGTGGTATTGAGCCCGGACTACAACGCCGCCCATCGCAATCACTTTCATGTGGATGTCGGGCCGTGGTGGAGATGCCGCTGAAGGGTTATGCGGCGATGCGCAGGTTCTGCAGAACGATCGGGCGTGCCCAGCCGTTATCGAAATCGAGTTGTTTCTGTTGTTCCACCAACTCTTCTGGCGAGAACGACGGGAACGGCTTGTCCAGCAGGTGGAGTTCGAACTCGGCGATCGGCAAGTGCAGCGGACGCGGTTGCGGCGCGGTTCCAGGCGCTGGCAGCGGTTGACCGGCGGTGAGCACGATCGGGCGTACCCAGCCGCTGTCGAAGTCCTGTTGTTTCTGTTGCGCGACGATTTCTTCCGGCGGAAACGGCGGGAACGGTTTGTCGGCCAGGTCCATTTCGAACTCGGCAATCGGCAGGAACAATGGCTCTGGCGGGCGGACTGCGGTTTCTTTCACATCACATTCGCGCTGGGAAATGATGTGCGCCAGCAGTTCGCTGCCGATGGTTGGTTCGACCGGGCTGTCGAGATCGACCGGTGGAAAGTTGAGAGACGCCGGCACCACATCGCCCGACTGATCGGCCAGGGCCTGGGCAAAAAAATCCTGCCACAGGTGACTGACGCCGCTCAGTGCTTGGGAGTTTCGCAGGCCAAAATCGCCGTGGGGCGAGATGTAACCTATCGATGTGCGTTGAATGTCTGACATTTCTCTCGATCGACGCTCAGCTCTGGCAAAATGCTCGATAGTTTTGTTATCGGCCGTTTTTGCCGATCATTAATTTTTTGAGCGTGTTTTCCCATGATTGAGCAACCTGCGGTTTGCCGCATCCATGTCGAGGCCTTGGGCACGACCTTCCAGCCACAGGCCGAGCAATGGGCCGAGCGCCTGGGGTTGCCGTTGCAGGTGGATAACGGCGAGTTTGCCTTGCAGGTGGGTGAGCAGGGGTTGCAGCTGCAACAACTCGGGCCGGACGCACCGGGGCCGGTGCGGGTGGACTTCGTCGAGGGCGGTGCGGCCCATCGTCGGTTGTACGGCGGCGGCAGCGGTCAGATGATTGCCAAGGCGGTCGGGATCGCTCAGGGCGTGCGCCCGCGCGTGCTGGATGCCACGGCGGGGCTGGGCAAGGACGCGTTCGTGCTGGCCAGCCTGGGCTGCGAGATGAGCCTGATCGAGCGTCAGCCGCTGATCGGTGCCTTGCTTGAAGATGGCCTGGCGCGTGGCGCGGAAGATTTCGACGTGGCGCCGATCGTGGCGCGGATGCGTTTGCTCAAGGGCAATTCGATCGAGGTGATGCGCAACTGGGAAGGCGAACCGCCGCAGGTCATCTACCTCGATCCGATGTTTCCCCATCGCGAAAAAACTGCGTTGGTGAAGAAGGAAATGCGCCTGTTCAGGCCGCTGGTGGGCGATGACCCGGACGCGCCGGCGCTGCTCGAAGCGGCGTTGGCCCTGGCCAGCCACCGGGTGGTGGTCAAACGCCCGCGCAAGGCGCCGTGCATCGATGGGCCGAAGCCGAGCCATGCGCTGGATGGCAAGTCCAGCCGATACGATATTTATCCGAAGAAAGCGCTCAAGCCTTAAGATCGTGTCGCCCCCATCGCGGGCAAGCCTCGCTCCCACAGGTTTTGTGTTGGGCACAATATCTGAGAACACCTCGGAACCTGTGGGAGAGGGCTTGCCCGCGATGGCGTCAGCCCAGACACCTCAATTTATCAGGCTGACTCCGGCCGATACGCCCGCATAAACAACCCCACCACTTCCCGCACATGGGCTTCAGCCGCATCCCCGGTCACCGGCTCGCCGCAGCCATACAGCAACCGGAAATTCCCTGCGCCCTTGAGCAGGCAAAAGAAGTGCTCGGCCGCGTTACGCGGTTTATCGATGCTCAACGCGCCGCTCTGATTGACCTTGATCAGCAACCGCTCCATGCCATGCAACATGCGTTCTGGCCCGGCTTCGAAGAAAATCAATGAGAGTTTCGGGTCCTGGCTGCCCAGCGTCATCATCAGACGGTGCAGGTTCACCGATTCGTTGCTGTTGATCAGTTGATGAAAGCCGCGCGCGATGTTCAGCAGCACGGTTTCCACCGTAATGCCGCCCGGCAATTCAAAAAACAGCGGTGGCAGTTGCTCCTCGCATTTGGCCACCACGGCGGCGGAGAACAGTGTCTCCTTGTCGTTGAAATGGCTGTAGACCGTCAGTTTCGACACGCCGGCCTCGGCCGCCACGGCATCCATACTGGTGTTGGCGTATCCCTTACTCAAAAACAGGATTTTCGCCGCATCGAGGATTGCCTGGCGCTTGGCCAGATCCTTGGGACGGCCCGGACCACTGGATGTTGAAAGATTGTCAGACATTCTTCGCTTTAATACTGGACTGGTGAGTTTGCTATTAATAACATACTGCTCAGTATAATTATTCCAAGCACCATTAGCGAAAGGTCGTTCACCATGCTGCGCTATGCCTTGCCCCTCGCGTTGCCGGTCAGTCTGGCTTTTTTATTGTCGGCATGTGGCCATGAAGAGGCGCCTCAAGTCACCGTCCGCCCGGCTATGGTCGTACAGCCAGAGCCTTCGGCGCAGGCCATGGAAAGTTATCCCGGTGAAGTCCGCGCGCGCTATGAGCCAGATCTGGCCTTCCGTATTGGCGGCAAAGTCAGCCGACGACTGGTCGAGGAAGGGCAGCGGGTCAAGGCCGATCAGCCTCTGGCGGAACTCGACCCTCAGGACGTGCGTCTGCAACTGGAAGCCACCCGTGCCCAGGTCGCGGCCGCCGAGGCCAACCTGAGCATGGTGCGTGCCGAGCGTGATCGCTACAAGACGCTGATGGAGCGGCAGATGGTCAGCCGTTCGCAGTACGACAACGCGGAAAACCTCTACCGCTCCGGTGAAGCACGCCTCAAGCAAATCAAAGCCGAATTCAACGTCTCGACCAATCAGGCCAGCTACGCGGTGCTGCGTGCGCCGCAGGATGGCGTAGTGGCCAAGCGTGCGGTTGAAGTCGGGCAGGTGGTGGCGGCCGGGCAAACCGTGTTTACCCTCGCCACCGATGGCGAGCGCGAAGTGTTGATCAGCCTGCCGGAGCAGAGCTTCGGCCGCTTCAAGGTCGGTCAGCCGGTCTCGGTGGAACTCTGGACCCAACCCGATCAACGTTTCCCCGGGAGCATCCGTGAGTTGTCACCCGCGGCCGATCCAAAATCCCGCACCTTCGCCGCTCGCATTGCCTTCACCGCCGGCAAGGTTCCTGCCGAACTCGGCCAGAGCGCCCGGGTGTTCATCCAGACCGCCGAAGTGGTGGCGTTGTCGGTGCCACTGTCGGCGGTCACCGCGGAAAACGGTGCCACTTATGTGTGGGTGGTTGGCGCCAACAACACGTTGAAAAAAGCCCCGGTGCGGGTCGGTGCATTCGGTGAGAAAACCGTGCCGGTGCTCGAAGGCCTGAACGCCAGCGACTGGGTGGTGGCCGCCGGTGTTCATGTGCTTCACGACGGGCAGCAAGTGCGCCCGGTGGACCGCTCCAACCGCGCGGTCAATCTGGCGCACAAGGAGTAATCCCCGATGGGTTTCAATCTTTCCGAATGGGCGCTGCGTAACCGCCAGATCGTACTGTTCCTGATGCTCTTGCTGGCCGTCGTCGGCGCGTTGTCCTACACCAAACTTGGCCAAAGCGAAGACCCGCCGTTCACCTTCAAAGCCATGGTGATTCGTACCAACTGGCCGGGGGCCACGGCCGAGGAAGTGTCGCGCCAGGTCACCGAGCGTATTGAAAAGAAACTGATGGAAACCGGCGAGTACGACCGGATCGCTTCATTCTCCCGCCCGGGCGAGTCCCAGGTGACGTTCATCGCTCGGGATTCGATGCATTCGGTGGAAATCCCGGACCTCTGGTATCAGGTCCGCAAAAAAATCAGCGACATTCGCCATACCCTGCCACCGGGCATCCAGGGCCCCTTCTTCAACGATGAGTTCGGCACCACCTTCGGCAACATCTACGCCCTGACCGGCGAAGGTTTTGATTACGCGGTGCTCAAGGACTACGCCGACCGCATCCAGATTCAGCTGCAACGGGTCAAGGATGTGGGCAAGGTCGACCTGCTCGGATTGCAGGACGAGAAGATCTGGATCGAACTCTCCAACGTTAAACTGGCCACCCTCGGGTTGCCGTTGGCGGTAGTGCAGCAGGCGCTTGAAGAACAGAATGCGATGTCTACCGCAGGCTTCTTCGAAACCACCAGCGAGCGTTTGCAGCTACGGGTCTCGGGGAATTTTCAGACGGTCGACGAGATCAAGAACTTCCCGATCCGCGTCGGTGATCGCACGTTCCGCATCGGCGATGTGGCCAACGTTCGTCGCGGTTTCAACGACCCACCGGCACCGCGCATGCGCTTCATGGCTGAAGACGCCATTGGTCTGGCCGTGGCCATGAAGGACGGTGGCGATATTCTGATACTGGGCCAGGCGCTGGAAGTCGAGTTCGCCCGGATCCAGAAAAACCTGCCGGCCGGCATGCAGTTGCGCAAGGTGTCTGACCAGCCAGCCGCGGTGAAGACCGGTGTTGGCGAGTTCGTTCAGGTGCTGGTGGAGGCGCTGGCGATCGTGTTGCTGGTGAGCTTCTTCTCCCTCGGTGTGCGCACCGGCATGGTGGTGGCGCTGGCGATCCCGCTGGTGTTGGCGATGACCTTCGCCTGCATGTATTACTTAGGGATAGGCCTGCACAAGATTTCCCTCGGTGCGCTGGTGCTGGCGTTGGGGTTGCTGGTGGATGACGCGATCATCGCCGTGGAAATGATGGCGATCAAAATGGAGCAGGGCTTTGATCGGGTCAGGGCCGCCAGCTATGCCTGGACCAGCACCGCGTTCCCGATGCTCACCGGTACGTTGATCACCGCTGCCGGCTTCCTGCCGATTGCCACCGCCCAATCGGGCACCGGCGAATACACCCGCTCAATCTTCCAGGTGGTGACCCTCGCGCTGCTGGCCTCGTGGATTGCCGCCGTGGTTTTTGTGCCTTATCTGGGGGAAAAACTCCTGCCGGACCTGGCGAAAATTCACGCCGCCAAACACGGCACCGGCGACGGCCAGCCCGACCCTTACGGCACGCCGTTCTATCAGCGCGTCAGACGGCTGGTGGAGTGGTGCGTGCGCCGGCGCAAAACGGTGATCGTCCTGACCATCGTGATGTTTGTCGCGTCAGTGGTGCTGTTTCGCTTCGTGCCGCAGCAGTTTTTCCCGGCTTCGGGGCGGCTGGAGTTGATGGTCGACCTGAAACTGGCCGAAGGTGCTTCCCTGAGCAACACCGCAGAAGAGGTCAAGCGTCTCGAGGTCCTGCTCAAGGATCACGCCGGGATCGACAACTATGTGGCTTACGTCGGCACCGGCTCGCCGCGTTTCTACCTGCCGCTGGATCAGCAATTACCTGCAGCGAGCTTTGCGCAGTTTGTCGTCCTGGCCAAAACCATCGAAGACCGCGAAACCCTGCGCACCTGGCTGATTGAAACCCTCAACGAACAATTCCCGGCCTTGCGCTCGCGGGTCACGCGGCTGGAGAACGGCCCGCCGGTTGGCTATCCGGTGCAGTTCCGAGTCACCGGTGAACACATCGAGGATGTCCGCGCCCTGGCGCGTAAAGTCGCGGCCAAGGTTCGCGAGAATCCACACGTGGTCAACGTGCATCTGGACTGGGAAGAGCCGAGCAAAGTCGTTTACCTGAACGTCGATCAGGACCGCGCGCGGGCGCTGGGCGTGAGCACGGCAAACCTCTCGAGTTTCCTGCGAAGCTCGCTGACCGGTGCCAGCGTCAGCCAGTACCGCGAAGACAACGAATTGATCGAGATCCTGTTGCGCGGCACGGTGCATGAGCGTACCGAACTGGCGCTGCTGCCGAGTCTGGCCGTGCCCACCGACAATGGTCGCAGCGTGGCGCTGTCGCAGATTGCAACGCTGGAATATGGCTTTGAAGAAGGCATCATCTGGCACCGTAACCGCCTGCCCAACGTGACGGTTCGCGCCGACATTTATGGCAAGGAGCAACCGGCGACGCTGGTGCAGCAGATCATGCCGACCCTCGATCCGATTCGCGCCGAATTACCGGACGGCTATTTGCTGGACGTCGGCGGTACGGTGGAAGACTCGGCTCGCGGGCAGAACTCGGTGAAAGCCGGTGTGCCACTGTTCATCGTGGTGGTGCTGACGTTGCTGATGCTGCAATTGCGCAGTTTCTCACGCACGGTGATGGTGTTTCTGACGGCGCCACTGGGGCTGATCGGTGTGACGCTGTTTTTGATGGTGTTCCGCCAGCCGTTCGGTTTCGTGGCCATGCTCGGGACGATCGCCTTGTCCGGGATGATCATGCGTAACTCGGTGATTCTGGTGGATCAGATCGAGCAGGACATCGCGGCGGGGCTCAAGCCCTGGCAAGCAATTATCGAGGCGACGGTGCGGCGGTTCCGACCGATTGTGCTGACGGCGCTGGCGGCGGTGCTGGCGATGATTCCATTGTCACGCAGTGTGTTTTTCGGGCCGATGGCGGTGGCGATCATGGGCGGTTTGATTGTGGCGACGGCGCTGACGTTGCTGTTTTTGCCGGCGTTGTATGCGGCCTGGTTCAGGGTCAAAAAAGAGCCGGCCTAAGCGCCTGATACCGGCCAGTTAAGCGCAAACCCTGTGGGAGCGGCATTAGGCCTGAGCTCCTACATGTATTTCAGATCCTTCTGATATTGAGTCAGAGCAGGGGCGGTGCTGTACTCAAGACTCAGTTTCGTGAGTTTTTGAGACAGCAATATGAAAAAGCCGCCGATGCTGAAAGGCAGATCCGACCCGGTGTTCGATCTGTTGGGGCAATCGCCCCACAAGGAACGCCTCTCGGACTATCTCGCACTGCTCAAGCCTCTGGATGATCAGGGGCGTTACCTTCCACTCGATGACTTGCGCTACCGTTGGGCGCCAGGGCTGGATTCGAATCTGTGCTGGGCCTTGGTCAAAAAAGCCCGGACCGCCCAGTACTTAAGCCTTCTGCCATTGGGCGAGCCTATCCAGTGGGGCCACTTCGTGCTCACACCGCTGGCGCAGAAAGCTATTTCTGCCGTTGACCGGCAAGCTACAACGGCCGCGTTGGAGTACATGACCAGCCAGATCGGCGAGCACGCGCATTTCAGCTATCTGCTCAACGATCTGATTGAGGACGAAGCCATCAGCAGCAGCCAACTCGAAGGTGCGGCGACCACTACCCGAGTGGCCAAGGACATGCTCAAGCGTCATCGCCTGCCGCGCACGCCGGATGAGCGAATGGTCATCGGCAACTACAAAATGATGAACTTCGCCTGGGAAAAACGTTATGAACCCTTGAGCATCGAGCTGATCACGGCGATGCATCGTGTCGGCGTCGAGGGCATCGACGACACTCAATATTCACCAGGGGCTTTAAGGGCCAACGATGATGTGGTGGTGCAGGATGGCGAGGGCAACACCGTGCATACACCGCCGCCCGCAGCGGGGCTGATGTCACGATTGCAGGTGCTGTCGAAGTGGATCAATCAATCCCACAACGATCCCTATCAAGTGGATTATCTTCATCCGTTGATAAAAGGCATCTCTCTGCATTTTGCGTTGGGCTATGAGCATCCTTTTCGCGACGGCAACGGTCGGGTCGCGCGTGCGCTGTTTTACTGGTTCATGTTCAAGAATGATTTCTCGGCCTTTCGCTATATAGCGATCAGCATTTTGCTGCGCAATGCGCCGGTGAAATATGGGCGCTCGTATCTGAATACGGAAGCTGATGAGTTGGACCTGACTTATTTTATCGATTTCCAGTGTTCGGTGATTCTGCGTGCTGTTAGTGGTTTTACTGAGGCTTATCGAAAAAGTCTGGCCTATGCTGAGAACTTTGATCGATGGCTGCTGGAGTCTGGATTTTTCGACCGTTTGACCGAGAAACAGCGGGCCATATACCAAGTGGCCAAGAGTGGAATGGCCAAGGAATTTACGGCGGTCAATGTGAAGGAGAATCTGGACTGCTCTTACAACACTGCGTCCGCGACCTTGAATGGGTTGGTTGAATTGAAGGTATTCGAGAAGAGGAAGATGGGCCGGGAGTGGATATTTTTCTTGCGCGCAGTACCGTAGTGCTGGCCGCCACCCTCAGTCCGTGACGCAAATGAAGAGCCCGCTGAACCTTTAAGGTCAGCGGGCTTTTTTGGTTGAGTCTGATTGTTCTGGAGCGTGGTAATGATCAGGTTACGGATCAGAACAATATCTTCGCCACATCCGCAAAGCGCTTGGCAAAGTGCACGGTAATCCCCTCTTTCAAGTATTCCGGCAGTTCCTCGAAGTTGCCGCGATTGGGCTCGGGCAAAATCAGTTCATCGATTTTCTGCCGACGCGCAGCGATGACTTTCTCGCGCACGCCGCCAATCGGTAGTACATGCCCGGTCAGCGTCAGTTCGCCGGTCATGGCCACGCCTTTTTTCGGTGGCTGGTTGCGGGCGAGCGAGAGCAGGGCGCTGGCCATGGTCACGCCGGCGCTCGGGCCGTCTTTCGGGGTGGCGCCTTCCGGTACGTGGAGGTGGACGAAGGCTTCGTCGAAGAACGTCGGGTCACCGCCGAATTGCTTCAGATGGGAGCTGACGTAGCTGTAGGCAATTTCCGCCGACTCTTTCATCACGTCCCCCAGTTGCCCGGTGAGTTTGAAGCCACGGTTGAGGGTGTGAATGCGTGTGGCTTCGATCGGCAGGGTGGCGCCGCCCATGCTGGTCCAGGCCAGCCCGGTGATTACGCCGATGCCGGACAGCACTTGCTCGTTGCGGAACACCGGTCGGCCGAGTGAGGCTTCCAGGTCTTTCGGGCCGAGCTTGATCACCGCTTTCGGTTCATCGATCAGCTTCATCACGGCCTTGCGCACCAGTTTGCCGAGGTTTTTTTCCAGCTGCCGAACCCCGGCTTCACGGGCGTAGCCATCGATCAATGCTTTAAGAGCGTTGTCACTGATGGACAGGCTGCCTTTGGACACGCCGGCCTTTTCCAGCTGTTTCGGCCACAGGTGACGCTTGGCAATGGCGACTTTTTCTTCGGTGATGTAGCCCGACAGGCGAATCACTTCCATCCGGTCCAGCAACGGGCCGGGGATTGAATCCAGGGTGTTGGCGGTACAGACGAACAGCACTTTCGACAGGTCCAGGCGCAAATCCAGGTAGTGGTCGAGGAATTCGACGTTCTGTTCCGGGTCGAGGGTTTCCAGCAGCGCCGAGGCGGGATCGCCCTGGTAGCTCTGGCCCATCTTGTCGATCTCGTCGAGCATGATCACCGGGTTCATCACTTCGACGTCTTTCAACGCGTGGACGAGTTTGCCCGGCTGCGCGCCGATGTAGGTGCGACGGTGGCCCTTGATCTCGGCTTCGTCGCGCATGCCGCCGACGCTGAAGCGATAGAACGGTCGGCCCAGGGTTTCGGCGATGGATTTGCCGACACTGGTCTTGCCCACGCCCGGCGGGCCCACCAGCAAGACGATGGAGCCGCTGATCTCGCCTTTATAGGCTCCGACTGCGAGAAACTCGAGGATGCGGTCCTTGATGTCATCGAGGCCGGCGTGGTGTTTGTCCAGCACCTTTCGCGCGTGCTTGAGGTCGAGCTTGTCCTCGCCGTATACGCCCCAAGGCACTGAGGTCGCCCAGTCGAGGTAGTTGCGGGTTACCGCGTACTCCGGCGAACCGGTCTCGAGGATCGACAGCTTGTTCATTTCCTCTTCAATGCGCTTCTGCGCCTGGGGCGGCAGCACTTTGCCCGTCAGCCGTTGCTCGAACTGCTCGATGTCGGCGCTGCGGTCGTCCTTGGTCAGGCCCAGTTCTTGCTGGATGACCTTGAGCTGTTCCTTGAGGAAGAACTCGCGCTGATGCTCGCCGATCTTGCGGTTCACTTCGGCGGAGATTTCTTTTTGCAGGCGCGCGACTTCGACTTCCTTGCGCAGCATCGGCAGGACTTTTTCCATGCGCTTGAGCATCGGCACGCAATCGAGCACTTCTTGCAGTTCGCTGCCAGTGGCTGAGGTCAGGGCGGCGGCGAAGTCGGTCAAGGGCGAGGGGTCGTTGGGGCTGAAGCGGTTGAGGTAGTTTTTCAGCTCTTCGCTGTACAGCGGGTTGAGCGGCAACAGTTCCTTGATCGCGTTGATCAGCGCCATACCGTAGGCCTTGACCTCGTCGGTCGGCTCGGTGGGCTGATGCGGGTATTCGACTTCCACCAGGTACGGTGGGCGATGGTGTTTAAGCCAGTTTTTGATACGCACCCGGGTCAGGCCCTGGGCAACGAATTGCAGTTTGCCGTTTTCGCGACTGGCATGGTGGACTTTGACCAGGGTGCCGTATTCCGGCAACGCCTTGGTGTCGAAGTGTCGCGGGTCTTCCTGGGGCGTGTCCATGAAGAACAGGGCCAGGGAGTGGTGGTCGGCTTGGCTCACCAGTTCGAGGGTTTCGGCCCACGGCTCTTCGTTGACGATCACCGGCAATACTTGCGCCGGGAAGAAGGGGCGGTTGTGGATCGGGATGATGTAGACCTTGTCTGGCAGGTTCTGGCCAGGCAGGGCGAGACCTTTGCCGGTGGAGTGGTGTTCGATTTTGTCTGTTTCGGTGTATTCACTCGGGTCTTCGGGGAATTCTTGCTGGTCGCTCATGGGGCACCTGCGCAATGGGGTATGGGTCTTAGATGGGGCAGGTGGGGGGTGGTTTCAATGGGCCTGGATATTTCAGCGTGTGTGTTCAGGGTTTTGACAGGTGCTTGGACTTGGCGGCCTTCGGGCCGACCATGCTTTGGCTGTGGCGAGGGGGCTTGCCCCCGTTTGAGTGCGTAGCACTCATAAGATCTTTGGTACATCAGAGGTTTTGGGGCTACTTCGTAGCCCAACGGGGGCAAGCCCCCTCGCCACAGTTCGCTCCTATAGGGATTTTGGGTGTGGCGGGGATTGCAGCGCCCACAAAAAAAGGCGACCCCCTCAACAGGAGTCGCCTTTCGTTTAACTGCCGCTACCGCTTACTCCGACAGTTTGTACGCAATCACATAGTCACCTTGCTTGGTGCCCAGCGATCCGTGACCACCGGCCACAACGAGCACGTATTGCTTGCCGTCTTTACCGGTGTAGGTCATCGGTGTGGTTTGTGCACCGGCCGGCAGGCGGCCTTCCCACAGTTGCTTGCCGTTTTTCACGTCGTAGGCGCGCAGGTACTGGTCGAGGGTGCCGCTCAGGAAGGCCACGCCACTGGCAGTGGTGAAGGCCCCGCCCAGGCTGGGTACGCCCATGCTCAGAGGGATTGGAACCGGCGAGCTGTCGCGCACGGTGCCGTTCTTGTGCATCCAGATGGTTTTGTTGGTGGTCAGATCGACCGCCGCCACGTAACCCCAGGCCGGCGCCTGGCACGGCAGGCCCATTGGCGACAGCAGGGCTTCGAGGATCACCCCGTACGGCGCGCCTTTGTTTGGCTGCACGCCTTCGGTTTCGCTGACGCGAGGGCCTTGTTTGGCGATTTCCGCGGCCGGGATCAGTTTCGATTTGAACGCCATGTAGCTCGGGTTCACGAAAGCGATCTGACGAACCGGGTCAATCGACATACCGCCCCAGTCAAACACACCGAAGTTACCGGGATAAACGATCGAGCCTTGCAGCGACGGCGGTGTGAACATGCCATCGTAACGCAGGGATTTGAAGTCGATCCGGCACAGCATCTGATCGAACGGGGTCACGCCCCACATGTCGCGTTCCTTGAGGGTCGGCGGCACGAAGTTCAGGTCGGACATCGGTTGGGTCGGTGAGGTGTGGTCGCCTTCCACCGCGCCTTGCGGCACCGGGATTTCCTTGATCGGCACGATCGGCTGACCATTGCTGCGGTCCAGCACGTAGATGCTGCCTTGCTTGGTGGACGCTAGCACTGCCGGTTTCACACCGTCTGCGGTTTTCAGGTCCATCAGGGTTGGCTGGCCACCGACGTCCATGTCCCACAGGTCATGGTGCGTGAACTGGAAGTGCCAGCGCACCTTGCCGGTGGCGATGTCCAGCGCGGTCAGGCCGGCGGCGTGCAGTTCCGATTCTGGGGTACGCGCGCCACCGAACTGATCCGGGGTCTGGTTGCCCATCGGCAGGTAGATCATGCCGAGTTTTTCGTCGACGCTGAAGATGGACCACATGTTCGGCGAGTTGCGGGTGTAGACCTCGCCTTCGGCAATCGGCGTGGTGTTGTCCGGGTTGCCGCTGTCCCAATTCCACACCAGTTTGCCGGTGTGCACGTCGAACGCGCGGATTACACCGCTTGGCTCGTCAATGGAAACGTTGTCGGTAACGTGGCCGCCAATCACCACCAGGTCTTTGGTGACCGCCGGTGGCGAAGTGGAGTAATAACCGCCGGCGGTGAATTCACCGATGTTGGTCGTCAGGTCAACCTGGCCACCGTTGCCGAAGTCTTCGCACATTTTGCCGGTGTCGGCGTTCAGGGCGATCAGACGGGTGTCGGCGGTCGGCAGGAAAATCCGGCGTGGGCAGACGCTGGTCACTGGCGCGTTGGCGCTGCCGGTCGGGCTCTGCTCGGACGCGTAGGCGGCGTCATCGTGATAGGTCACGCCACGGCAGGTCATGTGCGCCCAGCCCTTGAAGTTCGCCGCGTTCTGCGTGGAGAGCTTCGGATCGAAACGCCAGAGTTCCTTGCCGGTGTCCGGGTCCAGGGCGATCACCTGGCTGTGCGGCGTGCAAACGTAGAGCATGCCGTTGGCTTTGAGCGGGGTGTTTTCGGCGGTGGTTTCACCCGGATCGTTCGGGCCCGGCAGGTCGCCGGTGCGGTAGGTCCAGGCCGGGACCAGTTTGCTGACGTTCTGCGGCGTGATCTGCGCCAATGGCGAGTAACGATCGCCATGGGCACTGCGGCCGTAGGAGTTCCAGTCGCCATCGGGCATGGCCGGGGCGGTGTTGGTCATGCCGGGTACGGCGTCGCGATCCAGCTGGCCTTTGATTTCACCGGGGTTGGTGAACAGACTGGCCAGCGCGGCGATACCGGCGATGACCACGGCAGCGCTCAGCACGCCGGTGCCGACCGGGTTGAACTCGCCGCTACGCAGCGGGCGACGAAACCATGGCAACAGCATGACGATGCCGAGGGCAAAGAGCAGCGCCAGACGTGGCACCAGTTGCCACCAGTCCAGACCGACTTCCCACAGTGCCCAGACCGTACTGGCGAACAGCACCACCGCGTACAGGCTCAGCGCTGCATAACGGTCGGCAAGCAGCAGGCCCCCGGTCAGCATCAGGCCGACACCGGCCAGCAGGTAATACAGTGAGCCGCCGAGCATGCTCAGCTTGATCCCCCCGGCCAGCAAGGCCAGGCCCATTAGCAGAAGCACGATACCGAGCAGGCTCGGCAGCAGACGGCTTCGACTCAAAGCACCATCAGCGCTCATAGTGTGGTTCTCCGTGATGTTTTAAGTAGTCCCGCGCAGTAGTCACTGTAGATGACGATCTGGCGCGGGCATGGTTCAGCTAAAAAGGGCTCCGCAAAAAAGCTCCGTTGAATTTGAACGCCGCAATCCTTGGAGCGGGCTTGCTCGCGAAGAGGCCATCACATTCAACATCCTGGTTGACTGATAGACCGCTTTCGCGAGCAAGCCCGCTCCCACAGGTCTTGTGGTTTTAATTAGAAAGACGACTGGATCTTGATCCCGCCAGCTGGCCACAGGGAAAAGACAGCGCTGTCTCGCAGGGTTTGAACATCAGGCATAGAGAATAAATTCTTGGTCTTTTTCTAAAGGGGGTGAACTGAACGCAGCAGGAATGACGCAAGGGTGAAGCGTTTCAGCTTGGGCGGGCGTAAGGATAATGTTCTGTTACACATAGAGAAAGGGCTTTTACTGACATGGATCATTTCGGATTGGGTAACAGTGCGCAGAAAAAGATCGTCCGAACGCTCGGGCCGCGTTAGCCCGATCTGTAGCAGCTGGCGAAGCCTGCGTTCGGCTGCGAAGCAGTCGTATAGTCAGTCATTGGGGTGCGTCAGGTACACCACGGCAGCCGGACTCACGACTGCTGCGCAGCCGAACGCAGCCTTCGGCAGCTGCTACAAAAAATGTGTCGCGGCTGAAATTGCTTAAGTGAACAGCATTGGGGCCGCGTTCGGACGATTTTTGCAAGGTCACCTACATTTAACACAGAGCAAACAGATAGCTTCCCCCCAACGAAGCCCTCGGCTAAGGTGCGCGGCTTCCAATCTCTCATCGCTCGAAGGCCCGGCATGACCGAACAGAACACCAACCCGCTGCATGGCGTGACGCTGGAACAGATCCTCAACGCGCTGGTTGAACACTACGAATGGTCGGGGCTGGCCGAGCGTATCGATATCCGCTGCTTCAAGAGCGACCCGAGCATCAAGTCGAGCCTGACATTCCTGCGCAAAACCCCGTGGGCGCGGGAGAAGGTCGAACGCCTGTACGTGAAGCTGATGCGCACCAAGCGCCCGGTCTGAGCATGGTCATACCCTCGACGCCAGGTTCTGCCGCGAGGCGTCGTTGTATTGCCGTGGCGGCGGTCCTGGGCTGGGCGGGACTGAGCATTCAGCTGTACCTGATTCTCTACTCACGCTGGAGTCTTGCGGCCAGTCTGCTGGGCGGGCTGGTGAGTTTTTTCAGCTTTTTTACTGTGCTGACCAATACGCTGGTGGCGGTGGTGCTGACCTGTGAACTGACGTCCCGCGAGTCGGCGGCGCGACGCTGGTTTCTACAACCGAGGGTGAGTAGCGCGATTGCGGTGAGCATCGTTGTGGTCGGTTTGACGTACAGCCTGTTGTTGCGCCATTTGTGGCATCCCGAAGGCTGGCAATGGCTGGCCGATGAGCTGATGCATGACGTCATGCCGCTGCTGTTTCTGGCTTATTGGTGGTTCTGTGTGCCCAAAGGGACGTTGCGGCTACGGCACATTGCGTTGTGGGTGATTTATCCGCTGGTGTACTTCGGCTATGCGTTATGGCGCGGGCATCTGCTGGCGGTTTATCCCTATCCGTTCATTGATGTCGACAAGTTGGGTTATCCACAGGTGTTTGTGAATGCCGGGGGATTGTTGGCTGGATTTGTGGTGATTGCGCTGGTGGTGATTGGGCTGGATCGGTGGCGCACGGATCGCAAGTGAACCCTGACTGTGGCGAGGGAGCTTTGTGGCGAGGGAGCTTGCTCCCGTTGGCTTGCGAAGCAAGCCCCAAACCCGGCTGACGCGATGTATCAGGCAAACCGCGCCAACCGGTTTTACGACTGCTTCGCAGCCGAACGGGAGCAAGCTGCCTCGCCACAAAAAGCATGCAACCACAGTGTTGCGGTTATTCCTCGTCACTGTCATCCAGCCGCCAGTAGCCGACGACCTTTACGAACTGTTCGTTCAAACCGTGCTCATCGAGCAATACCCGGCGGATCTGCCGCGACACTTTGGTCTCGGTCGCCACCCACGCATACAGATGGCCATCGGGCACCTTGATCTGCTGCACGGTGGTCAGCAGGTTGTTTCGGCCACCTTCGCGCAGCACCCAGATCACATCGACCTGCGCAGCGCTTTCCAGGCGTTGTTGTTCGGCGCCGTTCTCCACTTCCACGATGACCAACGCACGCCGATTGGCGGCCAGGCCTTCGAGACGGCGGGCGATGGCGGGCAGGGCGGTTTCGTCGCCGATCAGCAGGTAGCTGTCGAAGATATCCGGCACGATCATCGAGCCCCGAGGCCCGCCGATGTGCAGAAACTGGCCGGGTTTTGCCTGTTCCGCCCAGGTCGAAGCAGGACCATCGCCGTGCAGTACGAAGTCAATGTCCAGCTCCAGCGTATCCAGATCGTAACGACGTGGCGTGTAGTCGCGCATCGTGGGCATCGGCCCGTTGTCCTTGCCGGCACCGAGTACCAGGGTTTCCAGCTCCGCTTGTTCCGCTGCGTTTTGTGGGAACAGCAGTTTTACGTGGTCGTCGGTTCCAAGGCTGACGAAGCCCGCAAGCTCTGGACCACCCAGGGTAATCCTGCGCATACGCGGGGTCAGGTCGACCACCCGCAGCACTTGCAGGCGACGGCGTTTGATCTCATGGCTGACACGGTGAATGGAAGGGGATTGCACGATAACGTCGGTCATTCGGCTTTCTCCGAAGTGGGTTGAACGGCGGGGCCGTCGACGATGGCTTTGGCCGTGTTGTTGAGCAGGTCGCGCACTCGCAGGATTTCTTCCGGGCTCCAACGGCCGTGATGCATCTGCAAGGCATGACGCAAGTTGTGCACCGCTTCATGAATTTCGGCCGGGCGGTCATGGCCGCGCAATGAGCGCTTGCTGACCTCGATGCGCATGCGCACGCCGTCCAGGGCAATCGCTTGTTCGCTTAAAGACAGACGGCCGGCGTCGGTGATGCTGTAGCGTTTTTTCCCGCCCTCGGCGTCACCCAGGATCATTTCGCTTTCTTCAAGGAAGGTCAGGGTCGGGTAGATCACGCCAGGGCTGGGGCTGTAGGCACCGTCGAACATGCTTTCGATCTGGCGGATCAAGTCATAGCCGTGGCACGGCTGCTCGGCGATCAGCGCCAGCAGGAGCAGTTTCAAGTCGCCAGGGGCGAACACCCGCGGTCCGCGTCCACCGCGTTCGCGGCCAGGTCCCGGGCGTTTTTCGAAGCCGTCGCGGCCGTCGCCGGGCTCGCGATGGGGGGAATGATGGTCTCTCATTTTTTGCTATCTCTCGTCGTGTTTAGATACAACTTAAGATATATCTTAAGGCGCAGGCAAGGCGTTTTTTCAGAGATCCTTATCACAGCTGACGAGCGGTGGACGGGTAGAGCGATGCCAGATCTGTGGGAGCGGGCTTGCTCGCGAAGGCGGTGTGTCATTCAACATTGATGCTGGCTGACCCGACGCCTTCGCGAGCAAGCCCGCACCCACAGGGATTTCGCTTAACGGACTGGCATTAGGCCGGCCGGCTGACTTTTTGCTCGGGAAGGAATAACCGGGAGGTTAAAGCTATTGCTCTATTAATAATTGAGCTTATATTCTAAAAAGGCCTGAAGTCCCGTGTTTGTATAGTTGAAGTCGCTGTATGGTTTTTTCAATAAAACTGTATGTAGGGCATAACTTACAGTTACTGTTTTGTATTTTGATTTTTTGATTTTTTGTTCTTTTTTCTTTCCAGTCATGAGGTCGTTTAACTACGCAGTCATAGGAAGTTACTTGCTTACTTTCCAGAGCGAACAGCAGATCATGCCCCGGCGTTGAAAGTTCAAATCAACACGACCCACAAAAGGTATGCGTTGTTTGAACTTTCAATGGACCGATCTCTATCAAGAAAACAGGTACTGAACGATGTTCAAGAAATTCGCAATCGCTGCCCCACTGGCTGTTCTGGCGCTGGGTTCCTCCATGGCATTCGCCGCGGGTGAAGCGCGTCACTCCATCAACCTCATCGCCCACGTGCCGACCAACGGTTTCTATGTGGTGCCGACTGACCCTGACCTGGTCAACAGGGATCAGGACATGAGCTTTCAGCCGGGCACCGGCAAAATGGGAGAGGTTAATGGGTTCTTCGATGTGCGCAACAACAACGGTTCGGTTCATGCCAGCCTGGAAAGCGCGCCAAGACTGATCTCCGGCTCCGATACCATTGATTTGAAAGTCGAGCTCAATAGCAGGGAACTGACGCTGACTCCGCAGTTGGTTGTGGGTGAGGCGGAGTCCGACGTGAACTATCGTGCGCCGCTGAAAATCAGTGCAGTGGGTTCAAGCTTCAATCCGGGCGATTACACCGGTGTCGTGGCAATGACCTTCGACGCCGTGCCTCCGGTCAGTACCCCTTGATCGAGCGATCAGGCAGTAAGCGCTAACTTTCAAAGTAGCGTTACCCGGCGGGGCAAACAGTATTGTTTGCCCCGTCGGACTTCAACTTGTTCGTAATCAGAGTACGTGTTCATGTTCCCGATGACACCCATCGCGGCTGCGCTTGCGCTGTTGTTTTGTGCCAGTGCGGCGGCGGCCCCTGTTTCTTCCGCGGGTACGACACCGCGAAGTTTGTTGGCACAGGCCAAAGGCCTGCCGGCGGATTTCGAAGAGCATTTCTTTGATGTGCCTCTGGCTGTTCGGGTGGAACTCGATCAACAGCCCCTGGGGGAGGCTATGGTGGTGTTGTCTCGCGATGATCGCATCACCCTGCTCGAATTCACCGACACCAGCGAAAACCGCTTCGGCCCCGCTGAGCGGGAAAAATGGGCGAGTTATCTCAAACCGGGTGTGCCGCTGGGCAATTGCACCGGCCAATGTCCGGATCAAGTGCTGGCCGTGCATTACAACCTGGAAAACTCGTTGGTATCGATCCTCACCGAAAACGCTGAGCGCGATGTTGAAGCCAAGCGTTACTACGAGCAGCCCGATGGCGGTAGCAGCGGTCTGATGGTGCGCAACCAGCTCAATCTCAACGGCGGCCAGGATCAGGACCTGGGCGGGCGCTTTGGGCTTGAAGCCAGCGCCAGCCTGGGCAACTGGAGCCAGACGTTCAACATGCAACTGGCCCGCCTTGGCGGCGAGGACGACAAGCTTTACCACGCGGTCCATGAGCTTTACACCCAGCGCGAACTGCAAGGCAGTTTCGTTCGTCTGGGCTATTTCACCCCCAATTCCGAAGGGCTGACCCGCCAACCGCGTACGTTTGGCACCAGCCCCGACACGGCCGTCGGCGTCATGTACGGCAGCTCCGACAGCCTGGCCATCAACAGCGCCATGCCCAGCGTCTATCCGATCTACGTCACGGCCAATCGCCAGGGGTCGGTGGAGATCTATCGCGACGGTCTGTTGATCAACACCCAATCGGTGCCCGCCGGTTTGCAGACCCTCGACACCCGCCCGCTGCCGGGCGGCATTTATGAGGTGGAAGTGCGCCTGATCGAAGACGGTCAGATCACCTCCACCACCCAAGAGCTGGTGTACAAGCCCAACAACTGGCGCAACCTTGACGAACGTTGGCGCTACAACCTATTTGCCGGGGAAGAAAGCAAACTGCTCAGTAACTGGGACCAGCAGTCCAGCGGCAATCCGACAGCTGGGGCCTCGGTCAACTACCTGATGCACCCGCGGGTGATCCTCGGGCTGTCGGCGCGCCAGATTCGCGAAAAACTGCAATACGGCAGCTCCATCGACTGGACTCTGGCCAATCACATCAGCCTGTATGCCAACGTTTACCAGACGCAGGATCATGGCACTGGCCTGGATGTGCAAAGCCTCTATAACTATGGCGCCGGCAGCCTGGTGATCAGCCATAACCGCAGCTGGCTCGATACCACCAACACCTACGAAACCCTGCCGGACGGCACCCGGGTGCGCCAGCGCAATGTATTCGTCGGCCAGACCAGCAACTCGTCCCTGGCGCTCAACCATCGGGTCAGCAGCAAAAGTTCGATCAATGCCCGGGTGTCGCACAGCGAGGGTAACGTCGAAGGCGTTGGCCTGGATCTGGGCTGGAACCAGCGCACCGTGCTGTTTGGCAGTGATGCCAGCTGGCGGCTGTCGCTGTTCGATCGGCCCGGCAGTTTCAGCAGTGGCGATGCGCGTAATCGCGGTGTTGACCTGAGTATCAATCTGGCATTGGGCGCGCCCGGCCAGCAGTTCACCGGCAGCATCGGTTCGCGCACGGCCCGTGATGGCAGTCGCGACAACAACGCCTCCCTCGGCTGGCGCAAGGATCTGAAAGATCATGTGCTGCAAAGCGTCTCGGTGACCGCACTCACCGACACCTACGGCGTTGGCATGTCCAGCCTGGCGAACTTTCGCACCGGCGCCATCAATGGCGATGGCTTTGTTCAGCGTTCGTCCTACAACGGCAACTTTACCGGCGGCCTGAACGTGGACAGCACGCTGGTCGTCGGCGGTCAGCAAATGGTACTGACCAGCCAGCATGAGATGCGCGGCGCGGGGCTGATCGTCGACGTGGAGTCGGACATCGATGACATCGCCTTGCGTGCAGACGATTTCAGTGGCGGCAGCGCGCCATTGAAACCGGGCCGCAACTTCATCCCGATTACTGCGTATCAAAACAGCTCGGTGAGTTTCGACTTCGAAGGCAATCACGTGCCGGCGGCCACCATCGAGCCGGCGCGCACCCGTTATCACCTGAACAAGGGCGGGGTGGATTACCGCAAGGTGCGAGTGATGAAAACCCTGACGGTGCTCGGTCGACTGGTCGATGCGCAAGGGCAGCCGCTCAAGGGCCATCACGTGATTAACCACGCCAGTCGCGGGGTGACGGAAGTCGACGGTTTCTTCTCGATGGAAATGAACGCGGGTTCTCCGACCCTGGAAGTGCGTCAGGGCAACCAGTTGCTGTGCCAGTTCCGCCTTGATGCGAGTCGTCATCGCAGTGAAAACAACGTGTTGATGATCGGTGATCTGCGCTGCACGCCGGACACCCTGGCCGACGTCACGTCCACCGAACAGAAGGCGGGTTGAATTCATGAAAATGTCTGCGTGTTGCCTGGGGTTGTTGGCGGCGCTGAGTGTGCCTTCGGCAGAAGCGGCGATTCAGGAAATCAGGGCGCTGTTCCAGCCTGATTCATCCCAGCCGAATAAAAATGTATTTCTCAACCAAACTCAGAACAGTGGTTATTGCGCGAACTATCCGGCTGAGTGTACTGGCAACAATATGTTCAGTATCCAGTTGCCGGTTCGGTTCAATTCCAGTCGCGCCATCGTGCTCGGCGAAGGTATCCCGTTGAAGGTACCGGCCAACTGGCGGCAGCTGACGGTCACCAATATGGAGACACAGGAAGCTGAAACCGTCGAAGTGCGCATCATCGGCATTGGCTCCAACTTCATCCTGAGCGATTCGGCAGCCAATCTGGTGGGCGTAACGGACAACCTTGAAGGCCATCAGAAACTTTGGACCAGCAGCAGCTGGGTAAATGCGCCAGCGCCCTGTCAGTACAGCGGTGTAGGTATATACGGGACCCATAGCTACCGGTTTTTCTGGAAAGCGCCAGTGGAGGCGCCCTGTGTGAAGGTGGCCGCTTTCAGCATCCCATCCATGTACTTCGACACGCTCGACTTTGCCTATGAGCTACGAACGCCCAACCCCTTGGGCATGTCGAGCGGGCTCTACACCGGTCAGTTGTCCTACACCATGGGCCCAGGCGCCGATTTCGATCTGGGGCCGGTGATGATTCCAGATGACGGCAGTCTGACCCTGGATTTCGTACTGGACGTGCAACACACCCTCAAGGTCGATCTGCCACCGGGCGGCAACAAGGTCGCGCTGGAGCCCGAGGGGGGGTGGCAACGCTGGATTGACGGAGGTCGCAAGCCCACCAAAATCTACCGTGATCAACTCTTCTACATCTCCGCGTCGTCGCGCTTCAAAGTCATGATGCTGTGCAATTCATACGGCGGTTCGCGATGCCGGCTTGGCAGTCCGAAAGGTAACACCACCGAGGTGGAAACCTACCTCACGTTGCCCGCTGGTATCACCAGTGCCGGTGCCGGCGGCGGGCCGGTCAAGCTGCACAGGCTGCAATACAACACCTGGTTAGGCCCCTACCAGCCTGGCATTTATGTGGATCGAAAAGCGGGCTCGCTACGTTTCGAGATGCCCAGGGACGCCATCGACTTTCTGCTGCGTCCCGGCTTCAGTGACACGCTCAGCGGCAACATCACGATTATCTGGGACTCGGAAGTTTGACCGTCCCGGCCTGGCCACTTTTTATTCTGATGGGATTGAAGATGATGAAGCGTGTGTTTTTGCTGTGGGTGCTCAGTGTGTTTTGTGTGACGGCACAGGCGGGACCGCAGATCAATGTTGGCACTGTGTATGACTATCTGGATGCCGATAAAAGTACCTACCTCAAACGGGTATTCAACAGCGGCGACAGCACCGCTTTCGTCAAGGTCAACGTGCTGGAAATTGTCTACGACGCCGACGGTACGCCCCGGGAGATTCCGGTCGAAACCGCCGCCGACGGCGCCTCGCGCAATGGCGTGATGGCCAGCCCGGCGCGGCTGATCGTGCCGGCCCAGGGCATGCAGGGCACTCGCTTGTTGTATATGGGGGAGCGTGACAGCGAACGCTACTTCCGTGTGCGTTTCGTGCCGGTGGTGCCGGAAAAGGAAGATGACTTCGTGGTCAGCGGTGAAGAGCGCGAAGACTACAAAAAGGCCCTGTCGGCCGGGGTCAACGTGATGACCGGGTTTGGCACGATTTTCTTCGTGCGGCCGAAAGATGCCCGTTTCGAGACCGCCATCAATGAAACCGGCAGCCGCTACGAACTGCGCAACAACGGCAACACGGTGGTCATCGTCGATGAGTTCAAAAGCTGCTCATTGACCAGCGAAACCGACTGTGGAGCGACCACTAAACATCATGTGCTGGCGGGCAAGACGTTCGGCTTCGACAAGGAAAAGGGGCGTGAATACCGGTTCATCCTGATCGAAGGCGACACTAAAAAAGCCCTGAAGATCGCCAGCCGCTAGGCCTGATGCCAGCCAGGCCGTAATGCGATCTGTAGCAGCTGCCGAGCCCGCGAGGCTGCGTTCGGCTGCGTAGCAGTCGTGAGTCCGGCTGACGCGGTCTGCCTGACGTACCGCAATGACTGATTTTACGACTGCTTCGCAGCCGAACGCAGCCTCGCGGGCTCGGCAGCTGCTACGAAGAGTGTCGAGGCTGAAATTGCTTAACTAACTGGCATTAGCCGACAGGCCGGCTTTCATTTGACGCAACGGGTATCAAACATGATCAAGCAATGCGCCGTCTTCGCCCTGATGGCAATGACCGTACTGATGAACTCCTTGGCATGGGCGGCTCGGGAAGAGCACACCTTCGAGGTGACGCTGACCGTTCCGAGCCGCTCGTTCTATCTGATCCCGGCGGAGCCTGACTGGATTCATCGCCCGCAACAGCTCCACTGGGATTACCCCACATCGACCCTGAGCAGTGTGCGCAAGAATTTCGATGTGCGGCATGACACCAGTGCGATTGAAGCGCGTCTTGAAAGCGTGCCGTACCTGTCGAACGGCAAGCCGGGCGACGACATTGCGCTGCGGGTCAGTTTCAACGGTGTGGAGTTGAGCCCGGACCTGCACCCGCTACAAGTGTTGTCGCAGGAGGAAGCGGCGACGGGTAAGCGGGTGTTACTGGAGATCGATCCGGTGAAACCGGCCGGGGGGTACCGTCCCGGGGAATACAGCGGCAACGTACTGCTGTTGTTCAGTGCCAGGGCGCCGGGGGCGTGAACTGAAGCAAGAGGTAGTGATGATGTTAAAAAAAACGACTTTGGTTTTGATCCTGGCCATGGCCATGGCCGTGTGGGCATGCGCGCCGGCGTTTGGCGCCAGGGAGGCGCACCGTTTCGAAGTATTCGTGACGATTCCCACCTTGGCGTTCTACGTAATCCCGGCAGACCCGGGCTGGATTCATCGGGAGCAGCCGTTGCCGTGGAATCTATCGACGTCGACATTGGGCGGCTTGCGCAAGTATTTCGATGTCAAGAACGAGGCCGGCTCGATCGAGGCCCGGCTGGATGGGCGGCCTTACCTGTCCAACGGGACCGACGCCGATAACATTGGCTTGCGTGTCCTGTTCAACGGCAAGTTGCTGAGTGAGCACGAGAACAGTGAAGTGGTTTCCATGGCCGAAGCCGGCACGGGTAAACGTGTTGTGCTGGAGATCTTGCCGGTGCCACCTGCTGATGGGGTTTACAAGCCCGGTGATTACTTCGGCAACGTCAACATGATTTTCAACGCGGTAGCGCCGGGCGCCTGAGGCCGAAGGTCATCGGGCTTCGGATGTTCAGACGCAGCTTTTGAAGGAATAGAAGAACATGGGTTTTTCATACAGACAATGCCACAAGCGGCGCAATGGCTGGCTATGCATCGGTTTGCTGTTCGCCATGGTCGCCGTTCCTGCATGGGCAGAAGTGCATAACATCGAAGCGACGTTCCAGCCGGATACGGCGAATCCGCAGAAAAACCAGTTCAAGAACCAGACGCCGTCCGAAGGTTTTTGTCGTCAGTTGCCGCAAGTCTGTGAACCCCTGGGGTTGTTCAGCCTGATCGCCTCTATTCCGTTCACCGCCAATGCGCCGATTCTGGCCAATCATGCAGATCCGCGTCAGGGCGGGATGGCCAAAGTGCCTTCCGACTGGCGGGACGTTACGGTCACCCATGCCTCGGGTGATACACAAATTGTCCAGTTAAGGATTGCGGGTATTGGTCATGAAACGGCGCTTCCCCTGTCGGTGGTCGAGTTGACCGGAGGGGGATGGTGGGATGATCTATGGGAAGGAGGCAGGTGGGTGTACGCTCCGACGCCGTGCCAAGGGGTAGGTTTGGCTACGGCTGGACCCCATGGCTACAACAGCTTCTGGAGAGTCCCTGAAGGGGCTGGGGTTTGCAGCAAGCAGGCGAAATTCGATATCCCCCTCGCCATGCGTTACCAATTCTTCGTTTACGCGTACGAACTGCGCACCCCTGATCCGCTGAAAATGATTTCGGGTGAATACAGCGGCTCTGTTACGTATACAGTCGGTCCGGGCCAGGATTTCGACATGGGCGATGTCATGATTCCGGCAGACCCGCTGTTGACCCTCAATTTTTTTCTGGATGTGCAGCACACCCTGAAAGTCGATATTCCCCCAGGTGGCGATCGCGTCGAACTGGTGCCGCAGGGTGGCTGGCAATCCTGGCTGACCCAGGGGCGCAAACCGACACGCTTGTTCCGCGATCAGACGTTCAATATTTCAGCGTCGAGTCGTTTCAAGATGAACCTGGAATGCCAGTACGGCAACGGCAACGCCTGTGCATTGTGGGAGCCAACCGCTGGCCACTCGGTGCCGCTCGATGTCAGCGTCACCTTGCCTAACGGGCTGACGGACGCGGCTGGGCAGCCGGTGAGTCGTCGTCCTCTGCTGCGCGATGGCGCAGGCACCGAGTTGTTCCAGCCTGGTTTTTACCTGGAACGTAAACCCGGCACCCTGCATTTCGAAGTGGCCCGCGATCAGGTCGAGGAAATGCTCAAGCCGGGCATCTCCCGAAACTATTCAGGCCATGTCACCGTCATCTGGGATTCGGAAGTGGGCTGAACGAAGTACCCCGGATGAAAAAGCCAGCCCGGAGTGGATGACACTCAGGGCTGGCCTGCGGTCAAGCGTTTGCACCCATGGTGCATTGCATGGTTTAAAGTCCGGCGTTTGCCAACGCTTTACGGGTCAGTGTTCTGGCCAATTCGTTTCGTTCTTCGGCCATCTCTGACAGCATCCGATTATAAAACTGCGTGGTCATTTCCCTTCCAGTGAACACTTGGGCGTGCGGAACATTCAGCTGGTTGGCCAGACTTTCCACCCTTCCTTTGCGCGAGGAGCGTTGCGCCGGAGTCTGGGCGTTCGCCCAGTTGTTTTGGGCGGTGCGCAGATCTTCGAGCAGAGCATGTTTGGTCGCGAGACGGCGATCACTCGCATCGAACTTGTCCGGTTGGGTTTTGCGCAAGTGTTTTTCCCAAAACGGGTTCTCGAATAAATCGATCATCCCGTCGACCAATCCGTCACCTTTTTCGACTGCAATGACCTTATCGTACGCGGCGTTAATCTTGGCGGCGTCCACGTCTGCTCTCGTCCGATACAGCATGCCTTCAGATTGCCAAGGCAAATCCAGTCGCTTGGCCAGCCCGGTCTCGTACGCCAGGTGCACTTCCACAGGGTCCGGAGCGTCGAATTTTTCCGGGTTGCTTTTGAGTCTGTTTTCCTGACTCTTAACCTCTGCTCCGGCAATTTCGTTTATGTTTTCCAGGCGAGCGGCGCTCCTGGCCAGTTTGACAAGCTTGTTTTCAAGCGCCGCGCCAGTTGTCGATTCGGCACGCGCCTGCGACACCAGCACTTTTATTCCCATGTTATTGAACAGTTGTGCCCCGGCATCCCCGCAGGTTTCAGGTTGTTTGGCCTGTTTGAACAGTTCCTCGCGCAGATCGGTGTCCAGCGCGACGGCATCGATCATTTGCCAGACCCGCCGGGTGAGTTGTTTGCGTGAGTGATCATTTCGGTAATCCTGGCCGGCTCTCTGCTTGCGGATGACTTTGAAAAAATCGGTGGAGTCGGGCTCCGCCATCACATCGTGCCAGCTCTCCTCTCTATAGGTCCCGATCCCCGCCGATTGACTATAAATTTCTGAGTCCGGTAACGACAGCCAATGAGATAACTCATCGTCCGCAGCCCGCTCATAGACTTGTTCACGGGCTAAGCCTACGGACTCGCGGTAGTCTCCAAAATGGACTCGATCAACATCGGAAAGCTTCGTTGCGTCAAGTCGTGTGCGTGCCACGAGAAATGCATGATCGGAGCCAGGCACGACATCGGGTACGTTCGTGATCGGACATTTCCGTAGATCGAGAGAAAAAACGCGCGGGCGATGTTTCTCGAAAACCCCCTCCTTGAAAAGACCTTCCGGCCAGGTGTCGATGCCGGTGTTTTTCAGACTCAGTACCCTCAGTCTGGGCATGTGACCGACATCCGGGGGCTGCCTGAGCGGATTGTTATCGAGCCTTAGCGTTTCCAGGCGCGTGAGCTCTCTCAACGACTTGGCAGCGTCAGCAGTCAATTGAATTCTGTTGTCTGTCAGGCGCAAGGTTTCGAGCAGACGCATCGTGCCGACACTGGGCGGCAGCTCGGTCAGGCCGCTATGGCGGGCGCTCAAATGACGAACATTGGGGAAATCGCTCAACAGACCTTTGGCGTCAGGAGAAAAACGAGCGTTGTCCACGTTCAGCACGGTCACCTGGTCGAGGAATTTTTTGATATTGGGTTGCTCACGCAGATCCTTCCACCAACGATCGAGTTTCGGGCCCATGAAGTCGGAGGACAAGTCCAGCGTATAGCCGCCTTCCGGGTGACTGCTGCGCTCACCGAAGGCCTCGCTTTTGCGTTCAAAGCATTCAAGGAGCCGTTCCTGAATGTGACTTCCGCCTTTTCGCTTGAAATCATCGAACTTTTTGACAGAGCCGACTACATCCGAGTCCACGTGGGGCTGTTGTTTTTGCTGCCAGATATCCAGTGTGCTGCGTAACTCGCCGAGTTCGTCCCTGAGCCGGTCGATGGCCTGGTCGGGATCACCCTTGGCGCGCAATGCCTCAACGAAGGCTCTCACCTCTTGTTCGTTCAATTTCGGATAGAGGTTCCTGACCCTTTTTTCCGGGGTGTTTGCGAATATGGACAGCCTCGGCCCGCGCACCAGGTTGACGGTTTCAATGTTGGCAACCAGGCGAATGGGTGGTTCTGCCAGCAATGTGCGGCGTTCGACAGCAGGCGCGCATTTCTCCATGATCCACACTTTGAGCAGACGGCCCTGACCCCGTTGGTAGCCCAATGCCGCGCGTTTGTCGTCAGGCAGGGCGCGCAGAATCGATTCGTAGAAATTACCGGCGTCATGCAGTTTCTTGTTGGCCCCGTCGAGAACCTCGTACTGGCCATGTTCGTCTCTGATCAGGCGCCGGACTGTCGTGGCGTCATCCGGGCCGATGCTGCACCGCAGTGTGCCGTCATAGGTGCCGTCCAGCACCTCGAAGCGCAAATCGCCGAAGCCATCGGTATTGAACTTGAGCGTGTTAAGCGCCAGCCGTTCGGTATCCGGTACCACCAGCTCATCCCGATAAAAGCCGTCATAGGCGCGAGCAGTACTGGCCTCGAAATTCAGTTCACGCGCCTGGGTTTTCAGGCGTAGCGGCACGCGATTTTCATCAGTCATTCGCTGAAGTTCGGCTGCCTTGGCGTGAGACAGGAGTTTTTCTGTGAGGGTGAGCGGCATGTCCGGGAACGTTTGCTTCAGCAAGCGGACATCCGCCTTGTTCGAGCTTTCTTCAGCCTGATACAGACGTATGGATAACTCACCCTGACGCCCGTCGACGGCGTCCGCGAGTAGATTGCGCAACGCCTGGGTGCGTTCGGCGCTCGGCATGTCGCGACCGAGCAGAGCCCTTGGCTCGGTCTCATTCAGAAAGCCTACGACGCGTTCGGGCAGTTTGCCGGACGTGAGATCAGCGAGACTCATGCTCAGAGTATTGGCATCCGTTGCGTTGGCATTGCCGTACTTGCGCGAATAGCCCGTCAGGTCGGCATTTTCATACACCCTCAGTGCCCGCTCTGACGGCCATCCTGGCAGGCCCGTCACCATCGGTTCAAACCAGACAGACGCCGGATCGATCGGTCGCCCGCCACGGATATTCGCACTCGCTATCTGCACTTCGTCATACGCACTGAAGCGCTTGATGGTGTCGGCCAGCACCGGCGGCGGTGGACTGTTGTCGACATGCATCCGACGCAGCTCATTGTCGTCAGTGCCGCTGCTGATGCGGATCTGCTCCAGTTCTGTTGGCGAAAAGCGATCGACGCTGTGGCCGAGGCGGCGCATCAATGTTTCACCTTCCCAGTTTTGCGGGTTCTCCGCCTCGTGTACCCAGGCGCCATGGCCGTTATGTTCCATCTTGGGCGAGTAGGCATTGGGGCGGGTGGGGTGCTTGACACGGTGAGTCCTGGATGTCGGCTCTTTCGATGCTTTCTCTACGAAGTAGAGCTTGCCTTCCAGCGGCAGGATGTCCTGATTGGCATGTCGATGCAGGCCGTGCTCGTCGGGTTTCGAGTCGGTAGACAGGGTGAGATTCTTTTGCTCGTAAGGTTCGAGGTCGGGATGCCACAGCGATTGTTTGCCATCGGGCAACTTGACGGGTTTCATGCCCTCGACCAGCGGCGACAGTTTGAGCCGAAAAGCGTTGCCGATTTCAGCTCCCGCCCCAAATGCCGCCAGTTGAATGACATCCGTCACCACGCTGATCACATGTTCGGCCGCTTCAAGGCCGAGGCCTTCGGCCAGATCGACGAGCCCTTCGATGACATCGGTGGTCAGTTGGTAAACGGTGTAGGTCATCATGAGTTCGCCCAGCCCCGGCACGAACGGTGTAGCGATCAACAGGGCGACGTTGAAAATGTCGGAGACGATTTTCTTGAAGTTGTCCCACCAGGCCCAGCGGGCTTTGCTGTCTGTGTCGGCGGTGGATACTGCAATTTCACGGGCGTCGTTGAGGATCTTGTTCAGCTTTTGCTGGTAGGCATGCCTCCAGTAATCCCGAGGTAGCGGCAAATGCTCGATTTGCAATCGGGGTCGAAGCACGGGTTCCTTGCGCCACGCGGGACGCTGGTCTGTCGGATCCTCTTTCGTGTGCCATTTGACGGTGAAGAGACGTTGCTCCAGGTTGGCGAAGAAGTGCCCGCGCTGCTGCTGATCGACGAACTGGCTGAAGAATTGTCGATAGCTCAGCTGCGATGATGCGCCGATTCTGTCTTCGCGCAATTGGCGCACCAGCTCATTGGAGAAAGCCTCTGTGGATTCGTACTCCTTGAGCGGGTGATCAGGGTCGTGGGGGACGTACGCAATGAGCCGTCGAATACCACGGCTACCCCGCACGGCATGAATCAACAGCACAATGCCGGTCAGACGGGTGTCCATCATGGACAAGTCGCAGCACAGCATCTGTTTCCCATTGAGCAGCAGTTGAGGTTTGTCCTGTGCCAGATCCAGCATCAGCTTGTAGACATCGTACTGGATATCCCCTGTCGTCAAGGCCAGCTGAGCGGCAACGGTGAGTGCGTCTTTCTGACTTTCGGTCACTTTGTACTTCATGACGGCTTCAGCTACGGGTTCGCCGGGAAGCAGATAGCGTTCAAGATGTTTTTTGTAAAGCGCGCCAATATCCAGTTCCCGGCAAAGCGCCTGGAACTGCCTGATGGTCATTTTGCGTTTGATCGGTAATACATCGAAGTGCCCGTGTTTGTCAGGTTTAGTAATGAACTGCGAGCTGGCATCGACCGTTTCGGCTCGTGCGAAGTTGTGTAGCGCTGCATCCAGCAGGGAGACGGTTCGGGCAGTGACGCCGCCAGAGAGGTCAATCACGTACCAGGGCTGATCCTTGGGCATGTACAGGCGCAGGTAAGTCGTCTTGACGTCATTCTCGATTCCGTAGCGTTCCTTGAGCTTCGCCTGGAGCAGGGGCGCGGCAAACGAGTGGACGTCCTGCAGTTTTTCGAACAGTTGGTCGACCTGGTTCTGCGAGCCCCATGCCTTGAGGTTGGCGGCTTTGAGCATGTCGTGATGGGGGGCGAGCGCCGTGGTGTACCAGGGCTCAATCTCCAATGGCGTGGCCGCCAGTGCCAGGCCTCTGCTGACGGTGGCGGTTTTGAAATTGTCGCTGATGGTGTTCTTGATGAACTCGTAGTGCCGGCCTTTATTCGTGTTTTTGGCAGGCGTGTGGGCGTCAGACATGGCAATCATCCTTGATTGTTTTAAGAATGATCAGCCTATCTGTTGGGGCTCAAAACAAAAGTCTAAACATCGGTGCTCAAACAGCGCTTCTTGCCGCTAAACCGTTGAAAATTCGAATCTGAAAAATAACTAAATACCACCTGCTTCGCAGAAATCTCACAGCCGCGATAGCGGAAGCGGCTGACACGCGACACTGCTATTCGGTTGCAGGTATGGCGTCAGAATCGGCGCCATGCCCTTGAGCACCTGCACCGGCAACGCCGAAGTGAATTTGAAGGTTTCGGCCGTGCGCCCGGGCACGAACGCTGTCATCGTGCCGAAGTGGCGATCGCCGATGTAGAACACGAAGGTCGCGGTGCGGTTGATCGATTTCGAACTCAGAATCCGCCCACCCGAACCGACGGCCTCAATGCGGTTATCACCGGTCCCGGTTTTACCGCCCATGGCCAACGGTTGGCCATCCGGCAATGTGAAACTGCCAGAGACACGTTTGGCCGTGCCGGCATCCACCACTTGCGACAAGGCTTCACGCATGGCCGTGGCGACTTCGGACGGCATCACCCGTTTGCCGACGTCCGGGTCATTGATCAGTTTGGTTTCGTACGGTGTATTGGCCGCGAAGTGCAAACTGTCGATGCGCAGCGTCGGCATCCGCACACCGTCGTTGAGGATGGTGCCGATCAGTTCCGCCAACGCTGCCGGACGGTCGCCGGAACTGCCGATGGCGGTGGCCAGTGACGGCACCAGGTGATCGAACGGATAACCGACTTTCTGCCAGCGCTGGTGAATATCGAGGAACGCTTCGATCTCCAGCATGGTGCGGATCCGGCTGTCGCGGGCACCCTTGTGGCGGCTTTTGAACAGCCAGCTGTAGACTTCCTGGCGTTCGAAGTGGCTGGCTTTGACGATTTGGCTGAACTTGGCGTCGGGGTTATTCAACAGGTAGCCGATCAACCACAGATCCAGCGGGTGAACCTTAGCGATGAAGCCCTGATCCGGCAGGTCGTAGGCACCGGGGCCGTAGCTCAGGTAGAGGCGTTCGAGGCGTTCGTCGGTCAGTTTTTCATTGAGCTTGACGCCTTTGAGGTGCGAGCGCACGAAGGTGTTGAAACTTTCCTGACTGGCCTGTGGCAACAGATAACGGTGCACCGCGGCCATGCGAATCGGTGTCGGGCGCATGCCGTCGAGAAAGGTCTCGAGCCGCGCCTTGGTGTCTTTGTTGCGGTATTTCTTCCAGAACTTCAAAAGGAATGAGGTGCCTTCTCTGTCGGCGAATGAGGCCAGGTATTCCTGACGCCGAGGGTCGCGATCGTCCTTGAGCAATTCGGCGCTGTTGTTGGGACCGGAATAGGTGGTGTAGCGCACCAGGTCGCGCATCAACCGAATGAACGGCAGGTTGATCGACTCACGCAGGGCATCGCGTAGCGTCGGCAGGCGGCCATTGTCTTCCTTGCGGAAGTTGACGAAGATGTGCAGCCCGCCGCCGGTGAAAAAGGCTTCGCCGGGGCTGGCGGAGTATTTGCGATCCAGCGCGGCACTCAGCATGTTCGGCAGGTTGTGGTCTTTGTTCTGGATCAGGTAATCAACGGCCCAGCGGCTCAGGCGGTCCTGGTCCGGGACGTCGACTTTTTTCAGTTCAGGGACGGTCATCGTTGCGTACTTATCGTGCAGCTCGGCGATGATCTGCAAATAGGTGGTCAGCACGCGCATTTTTGCGGTGGAGCCCAGTTCCAGCTTGCTGCCTTCATTGATGTCGAACGGCTGGTCGGTGCTGTCGGTCTGCACCCGCACCCGCGAGCCGTCGGGGGTCAGTTCGAACAGCGTGAAGCTGTAGCGTACTTGCGTAGTGCTGGTGGGGGTGAGCAGGCGTTCACCGATCAAGCCGATCTGCGCCGCAAAGTCTGGATCGGCCAGATGCTTGAGATACTCGGTGGCCTGGGATTGCAGATCGCCTTGCAAGGTGCTGGTGGCCGAGAGGTCGAGGCGATCGAGGTCGTACAGCGGACGATTGAGCAAACCCGCCAGACGACTGCGCGCCACGCTGATGCCTTTGTTGGTTTCGATCGGCTGAATGGTGGGTTGCGTCTGCCAGTCGCGATAGATCACTTTGCTGGTCAATGCCGCCGCCGCGAGTGGCGCATCGATCACGCCATTCTGTGCCAGCAGGCGAATATGGCTGTCGGTGAGACTGGCCAATTCATCATGGCCCTTGGTCAAGTAATGGGAAGGGCGACGCTGAGCAATCATCAGTGACAGCATCTCACGCAGGGCCAGGCCTTTTTCCGACAGGCTTTTCTGATCGGTATCGGTGCTGGCCAGCCGTTCGTTGGCCTTGTTGAAATCGGCGCCATACCAGACGCGCAGGCCTTCGGCCATGCCATGCACTTCGCCGTGGCCCGGCACCGCCGACAGCGGAACACTGTTGAGGTAGTCGCGAATCACATTTTGCCGTGCCTGAAGGGTTTCCGGCCCCGCCTGATAAGCCCGCACACTGGCGGAAATCATTTGCCGGATTTTTTCCGCGCCAGACACCGTCAAGCCATCGGGCGAGTGCCGATATTTCTCAAGCTGCGTCGCCAGCGTACTGCCGCCCGCCGACTGACCGGGCAGGCGCAACAGCTTGGCCACCTGGGACCACGCGGCCATGCCGAACCGCGGCCAGTCCACGGCGGGGTTGGCCAAGGGTTGACGGGGATCGAGCAAAAAGCGGTTTTCGATGAAGAGCAAGCTGTTGACCACCACCGGAGGGATCGCCGCGAAGTTTGAATAGAGCTGCTGGGGGTACTTGAATTGGTACAGCGGGGCCGCGCGGCAATCGGTGATCGACAGCCCGGCCTGGATTTTCTCGGCATAGGGCAGGAAAAAGCCCTTGTCGCTGTACTTCATCAGCGCTGGGGAAAAGCGGGTTTGTGCCGACACCACGTAATCGCGCTTGAGCAGGCGCGGCAGAAATTCATCCATGGCGCTGTAACCCAGGCGTTGATCGAACGGGCCCGCGCCTGGGTAGCGAATCGCGTCGCTGGGGCCGGGTTGCAGCTCGTACTTCAGCGAGGCGGCATATTGGCTGATTTCCCGGGCTTGAAACTTGGAGGTGCGCATTTCCTTGGCCGCGGCGAGGCCCAGGACAATCAGAATAATCAGCAGCAGCAACCAGAAAGCCCCCCAGCCGTGCCGGGAGCGACGGGGTTTCTCAGGTAAAGGCGCTTCATCCACTCGTTCAGTCGGAACCACAGTTTTACTCGAATCGGTTTGCCACAAAGCGCCCATAGTCGACTGATCCATTCACGCAGATTGATCGGACTTGTTTGAAGCTTAGACGGTGGTTGGCGTTGGTGAAAAAATTGTGAATAACCAAATGTCAGGTATGCACCATTCCTTGTGGAGAGGGGGATTGCTGTGGTTAGGGAGTTTGCTGTGATTAGGGGGCTTGCTGTGGTTAAGGGGCTTACTGTGGCGAGGGGGCTTGCCCCCGTTGGACTGCGCAGCAGTCCCAAAAACCAGTAACACTATGTTTGTATCAGGCAAACCGCATGTGCAGGATTTACGACTGCTGCGCAGCCGAACGGGGGCAAGCCCCCTCGCCACAAGGTTCAAAGCCAGCAGGCATCCCACAGCGGGTAATCGCCAATTTTCTTGACCAGACCTGCGCGCAATGGATTGGCAACAATGTAACGAGCGAACGGCAGGAGTTCTTCACCATCGCGGATTGCCCGATCGTGATAGCCGGTTTGCCATAGCGGACCACGCCGCCCGGTCATTTTGTTTACTGCCAGAGTGCAGCGTGACTTGGTAGAGCCGACAACATTGCCCAGATTGTTGTCCTGCAGCTGCATTAGCCAATGGAAATGATCGGGCATCACAACCCAGGCGATTGAATCCACTAATCCCGCATCGTGAACTCGGCGCAGTTCTGCGACAAGCAAACGTCCCAGTCGCCAGTCAGAAAATATGGGTTGGCGTTCGTGAGTAACTGCAGTGATGAGGTAAGCGCGGCCGTTTTCGGAGGTTCTACCAAAGCGCAGACGATGAGAGTTTGGTTGAGTAGGCAATCCATTGCTTCCTTGCGTAAGTAGTCAACTTGACGCTTCTCAGGCTAGTTCCCGACTTCCTGGATCGGGGCCGTAATTATTGAGTGAATATTCTGACTCTTGCGAAGGATTAATTTCGGTTGTGGCGAGGGGGCTTGCCCCCGTTGGACTGCGCAGCAGTCCCAAAAAACCAACAGCACCATGTTTGTATCAGGGACACCGCATGTACAGGATTTACGACTGCTGCGCAGCCGAACGGGGGCAAGCCCCCTCGCCACAACAGCTCCCTCACACTGCCTGGCTTTTGGCATGGCGACGCACCATCGGCGCCCGTTTCAGTAGCGAATAATCCTGCATAAGCCAGGTAATGCCCTCCGTAAACCGGGATTTTCCCGAGAGTTCTGGCTGAATGTTGTGATTTATAGAGTGAAAAACCCTATAGGAAGCTTTTTATACTGCACGCCCCGCTGATCTTGCAGGTTTTGTCCTGCAAGACGCGTCTGCCCACGAAGCAGGCCTGGTTTCAGAAAGCGCTGGCTTATCGGTCGGCGCTTCGACACTCGGTGTGTCATATCCAATAACAAGGAGGTTGTACCCCTATGCCAATCGGCAATCACCTGCCTCACGGCGAGACCGCTCAGGGCGGTCCGCTTAAACGCGAACTGGGCGAACGGCATATTCGCTTGATGGCGCTCGGTGCCTGTATCGGCGTCGGCCTGTTCCTCGGTTCGGCCAAGGCCATCGAAATGGCCGGCCCGGCCATCATGCTGTCCTACATCATTGGTGGTCTGGCGATCCTGGTGATCATGCGCGCCCTCGGCGAGATGGCGGTGCACAACCCGGTCGCCGGCTCGTTCAGCCGTTATGCCCAGGACTACCTCGGCCCTCTGGCGGGTTTTCTGACCGGTTGGAACTACTGGTTCCTGTGGCTGGTGACCTGCGTCGCGGAAATCACCGCGGTGGCGGTGTACATGGGCGTCTGGTTCCCCGACGTGCCGCGCTGGATCTGGGCACTCGCCGCGTTGGTCAGCATGGGGTCGATCAACCTGATCGCGGTGAAAGCCTTCGGTGAGTTCGAGTTCTGGTTCGCCCTGATCAAGATCGTGACCATCATTGCGATGGTGGTCGGCGGCATCGGGGTGATCGCTTTCGGTTTCGGTAACGACGGCGTCGCCTTGGGGATTTCCAATCTCTGGGCTCACGGCGGCTTCATGCCCAACGGCATGCAAGGCGTGTTGATGTCCCTGCAAATGGTGATGTTCGCCTACCTCGGCGTCGAGATGATCGGCCTGACCGCCGGTGAAGCGAAGAACCCGCAGAAGACCATTCCCAATGCGATCGGCTCGGTGTTCTGGCGGATTCTGCTGTTCTACGTCGGCGCCTTGTTCGTGATCCTGTCGATCTACCCGTGGAACGAAATCGGCACCCAGGGCAGCCCGTTCGTGATGACCTTCGAGCGTCTGGGCATCAAGACTGCCGCCGGCATCATCAACTTCGTGGTGATTACTGCGGCGCTGTCGTCCTGCAACGGCGGCATTTTCAGCACCGGGCGCATGCTCTACAGCCTGGCGCAGAACGGCCAGGCCCCGGCCGGTTTCGCCAAAACCTCGAACAACGGCGTGCCCCGTCGCGCGTTGCTGCTGTCGATCGCTGCCTTGCTGCTGGGCGTGCTGCTCAACTACCTGGTGCCGGAGAAGGTCTTCGTCTGGGTCACCGCGATTGCCACCTTCGGTGCGATCTGGACCTGGGCGATGATCCTGCTGGCCCAGCTCAAGTTCCGCAAAGGCCTGAGCGCCAGCGAGCGTGCCGGCCTCAAATACCGCATGTGGTTGTACCCGATCAGTTCCTGGCTGGCGCTGGCATTCCTGGTGCTGGTGGTTGGCCTGATGGCGTACTTCCCGGACACTCGCGTGGCACTGTATGTAGGGCCTGCTTTCCTGGTACTGCTGACGGTGTTGTTCTACGTGTTCAAGTTGCAACCGACCCATGTGCCGCAAGGTGCGGTGCGTTCGGCTTCGTAAGTTCGCAACGCCAGAAATGCAAAAAGCCCCGACCTGAATGATCGGGGCTTTTTATTGGTTGGTGCGATCTCCTGTGGCGAGCGAGCTTGCTCGCGCTGGGGCGCGTAGCGGCCCTAAAGGGTCACCGTTCAGACCGATCGCATGTACCGGATTACGACTGCTTCGCAGCCGAGCGGGAGCAAGCTCCCTCGCCACAAGAGCCCCTCGCCACAAGAGCCCCTCGCCACAAAAGCTCCCTGCCACAAAAGCCTCCTGCCACAAGGGTTGGCTTGTCTCAATGTCAGACGACGGTGACTTGGGCCGGCCGATTCAACCGCTTGTTGAAATCCAGCCAAGCCCCCAGCAACGCCATCAACCCGACCCCCAGCAGTGCACTGAATATTTGCATTGCCAGTGTGTTCCCGCCCAAGGCGTTAAGCATGTCTGCCAACGGCGCCAGCAACACGCCAAAGCAGAACACTTCCAACGAATAGCGGCCCATGCGACAGCTTTGTTGCGCCAGCCAGTGCTGCGTCCAGCCCGTGTCCGGCAACACCCTGGCAGTGACGTAAGCGAGGGCAAGGAAGTGCAGCAGGCGCGCTGGCGAGAGGTTGGTCTTGCTGATCGGATAGAGCCATTCGCCAAGCCATTGGGGCATGAAGGCGTCATGGACGGTCGGCCACTTCCACGACACTGCGATCAGCCCGGTCAGCAGCAAATAGCTCAGCGCTGCGATAAAAACCGGCTGCCGAGTCAACCGTCGAGGTTGCGGCACCCGAGGCCTTTGCCCGTGAATCGCCGCCGCGCCACCGAGAATAAACAGCAGCTGCCAGGCCATCGGATTGAAAAACCACACGCCCCCATCGGTGCCCGCCAGGTTCCACTGAAGCCATGGCGCCAGCAGGTACAAGGCCACCGACAACCCCACCACGTATTCAGCCTTGCGCAGCAGCATCGGCAGCACCAGCGGCAGGCCGAGCAGCAAAAAAATGTACAGCGGCAGCGGGTCCATCAGGTTCGGCTTGAAGCGCAGCAACAACTCATCCATCAACGCCTGCTGTGGGTTGCTGAGGAAATATTGCAAGCCCATTTCCTGCACCAGATCACGGGTTTCCACGTGGCTGTTGGCGAAAAACACAATGCCCATCAACAGCGCCAGCAAAAAGATATGCACCACATAAAGCACCCAGGTGCGACGCAGTATTTTCACCGTGGCGACCATGAACCCGTCGCGCCGGGCGATTTTTCCGTAGGCCAGCACCGCCGCGTAACCGGCCAGGAACACGAAAATCTCCGCCGCATCACTGAAGCCCACGTTACGCACCGTGAACTGCGCGAGCGGGTTTTGCGGTACGTGATCCCAGAAGATGAAGATCAGCGCCAGGCCGCGAAAAAAGTCGATTCGGTGATCGCGTTCAAACGTCATGACGGCGGGCTCTTGAACGGGTTGTTGAGGAGGGAGTGGACGGCGAAGCAAAAGGTTACTCGCCGCACATCGGCGGCGCGCAGGGTGGCGTGATTCGCAGATAATTGCAAAAGACCGGATATTACCGAATGTCTCAGTTGCCTATAGCGAACAAATGGGACTGCGTGTCCGTTGGTCTGCCGGGCAGTTCGCGCGCCAGAACGCCCCCAGATGGCGGTCTGGCGAACATCTACACTTCGATTTTCAGGAGTGTGAAAACGTGAAGGTTTCGCTGATTGTTCCGGTATTCAATGAAGAGCAGGCGATCAATCTGTTCCATCAGGCAGTGCGCCGTGAATTGAAACTTGACCCGTGTGAGGTCGAGATCGTGTTCATCAACGATGGCAGTACCGATCGAACAGCTGAGCAAGCCAAGGCGCTGGCACAGGTCGATGAACAGGTATTGCTGATCAACTTCTCGCGCAACTTCGGCAAGGAACCGGCGCTATTTGCCGGGCTGGAATATGCCACCGGCGATGCAGTGATTCCCATGGACGTGGACCTGCAGGATCCGATCAGAGTCATCCCGCAGTTGATTGCCGAGTGGCAGAAAGGTGCTGACGTGGTGCTCGCCAAACGCCGCAATCGTGACAGTGACAGTTATCTGAAACGCCACAGTGCGGCGCTTTTTTACCATTTGCTGAATAGAATTTCCTACACCCGGATCGAAGAAAACGTCGGGGATTTCCGCCTCATGGACCGCAAGGTGGTGAATGTGATTCGCGCACTACCCGAGCATCAGTTGTTCATGAAAGGCGTTCTGTCGTGGGCCGGGTTCACTACGGCGGTGGTGGAATACGAGCGGGCCGGGCGAGTGGCGGGAAGCAGCAAGTTCAATGGCTGGAAACTGTGGAACCTGGCGCTGGAAGGCATTACCTCGTTCAGCACCGTGCCGTTGCGGTTGTGGACTTACATCGGGGGCGGCATTTCGATTTTCGCGGTGCTGTACGCGGTGTACATGGTGCTGGACAAGATTTTCTTCGGCAACAGCGTCCCCGGTTACCCCTCGTTGATGACGGCCATTCTGTTTCTCGGCGGTGTCCAACTGATTGGCATCGGCATTCTCGGTGAGTATGTCGGCCGAATCTACATTGAAGCCAAACATCGGCCTCGCTATGTGATCAGAGACGTCATCGGTGGCAAAGACCGGATCGGGCTTTAGCATGGGCAGACTGAGCGACTTTTTCAGCAAGGAACTCGGGCGTCGCCGGGTCTGGCTGTTTTTTCTGATCGCGACCCTGGTGTATGTCATTCCGCTGATCCTCGCGGATTACCCTTATATCGATGACAACTGGCGCTCCCTGTCGGCCGGTACTGCCTGGGCGGGGCAGGGGCGGTTGTTCACCGAGCTGTTCTACAACCTGCTGACCTTCAGCGATGCCGCGCCGAACATCTTTCCGTTACCGCTGCTGATCGCCACGCTGGCCATGGCCTCGGCGTTGACCAGCCTGACCTTCCATTACTACCCGCAGCCGACGATGTCCTGCTGCCTGGTACTGTTGCCGCTCTGGTACAACCCGTTTTTTCTGCAGGCCCTGTCTTATCAATACGACGGGCCGGCTATCGCCATGAGCCTGGTGGCGGTGATTTACGCGATCACTTTTCGTCATCCCTCGCGCATTCTGCAATGGCTGGTGCCGGCCTTTCTGATTGCGCTGGGCCTGGGGTTCTATCAGGTGAGCCTCAATGTATTTCTGGGCCTGTGTTGTCTGGAGCTGTTCAGGGGCGCGAATGACAAGTGGCCCTGGCGGCAGTGGTACGAGTTGATCGGCTGGAAAGTCGCGCAGGCAGGGCTCGGCGGGTTGATCTACAGCGTCACGGCTTATCCATACATGAATCACGATCGTGCCTTGTTGCTGAACTGGGCGGCGTCACCCTGGCTGCAACTTGAAATCAACATCGGCCGCGTTCTGGAAAAAGTCGTGCTGCTGTTTCACGGTGGATTCACCTGGGTGTTCGCCGCGCTGCTGCTGTGTGCCCTTGCGGGCAGCGCACGGCTGGCCCGGAACGTAATTGGGCGGCAGGACACGGGGCTGAGAAAAATCGTGATGGGCCTGGTGTGTGTGCTGACAGTGCCGGTCGTGACCTTGCTGGTGTCGGGTGCCGCGCTGTTTTTCCGCGACTTCAATGAAGGCGCCAGAACCTTGATGGGGTTTGCGGTGTTGTTGGTGCTGTTGTTCTATTTGAGCCATCTGGCACTGGCGCCCATTCATGAGCGGCTGCCGATGCTGTTGGCGTTGCCTCTGCTGGGCATGCTTTCGCTGTCCTACGCCTATGGCCGCGTGCTGACGGTGCAGAACACCTTTGCGTCCAGCGCGTTGTTTTCTCTGGGGCAGGACATTGCGTCCCATCGGCAACTGCGCGAGGCCAAGCGCATTTACATGTCGGTGAGTTATTCCGATCACTGGCTGGTGGAGGCCGCGGGCTCGTTCAAGCAGATGCCGGTCTTGCATTATCTGCTGAACATCAACTTCTTCATGCTGGCTGAAAACCTGCCAAAGGCGGGCATCACGAATGTGGTTGCCGAGAGGGAGCGACGCAACGCGACCCTGGTGGGTTACCAGGGTTATCCACCGCTGGTGGAGAGCCAGTTCTACCGCCTCTATCTGCTGGGCGATTACGGTTTCATCGTGATGAAAGAGCCGGCCCCGATCACCACGCTTGCGTGGTGAGCCATGAGGATGAGCAGCCGGTGAGCGCCTCTTCGATCTATCCCAAACGCTTTCCTTCCCGTGTCGCCGACGGGGCTGGTCTGGTGGCGGTGCTAGCCATCGCGTTGTTCGCAAGGTTTCACTCCATCACCGTGCCGGTCATCTGGTATGACGAGGCCTACAGCCTGCTGTTGGCCGAAGGTTCGCCTGCGTTTATCTGGGCCACGACGGCTCGGGATGTTCATCCGCCGCTTTACTATGTCTTTCTGCATTTCTGGATGTTGCTGTTCGGCAATGGCGTGTTGTCTGCGCGATCTCTGAGTGCACTGGCCGATGTGGGCACGCTGTTGCTGTGCATCAAATTGATGAGTCTGGTGGCGACGCGACGGGCGACCTGGACAGCGGCATTGCTGTTGGCATTGCTACCGATATCGGTGCGCTACAGCCAGGAAGTGCGAATGTACACCTTGCTTGGCTTCTGGCTGATGGGCGCGACTGTGGCGCTGGTGTGCTGGATCAAGGCACCGGATCAAAAGCGTTATCCGGTTTTTTACGTGCTGCTGATGACGGCGGCTTTCTATACGCATTACTTCGCCGCGCTGTGCGTTTTGGTGCATTGGCTTTGTTGGTGGCGAGTGCGCGATGGCGGTCGATCCACAGCAATACCGATTCGTGCGTGGGTCTTGGTCAACTGCGCAATGGTTGTGTTGTACCTGCCGTGGGTACCTCATTTGATCAATCAATTGCTGCGAATGGACGGGCTCGAATGGATACCGCCGCTCACCTGGCAAACAGTGCTGACCTTCGTTTGGCACCTGGTAATGATGGGGGATTCGGTCAGTTACTCATCTTTATGGCGTGTGTTGCCCTCGGTTTTGCTTGTTGTTTGCGCCGCGACGGTGCTGCTCAAGGACCGCAATGAGCGTCCTTTCAGCATCTTGCTGGTGGGCTATTTTTTTGTGCCGGTGCTGACCGTTTTTCTGGTGTCGCTGATCGTGCCGGTTTTCAATGCCAGATACCTGGTGTTCGCTGCCGCCGCGTTGCCCCTTGTCGTAGCCCTCGCGCTGGACACATGGAGCCAACGCCACGCCGCCCTTGCTGCTGTTGCCATGGTTTTCATTGTGTTGGCAGAAGTACACGGGCTTTCGGCGGTTTACACACAAACGGATGAGATGAACGGGACAAGCATTCGCAAAGAAGCGAGGCTGGACGCCGTGGTTGCGAGGCTCAGCCGCGAAGTCCGTCCGGGTGACGAGATCGTGGTGGATAACCTGTATTGGTACTTGCCGTTCATGTACTACAACTCGACAGGCATCCAGCCGAGGCTATACGTTTTCAAAACACCGACAGGCACCCTTTGGGGAACCGCCGAATACGGTGGTTGGGCACTCATCCCCCGTCACCTGCACTCGATTTTCTTCAACGACTTTTCGACCCTGAAACTGAATGCCAGGAGAGTCTGGTGGGTAACGGGCAACGCTCGTCCTGAACATGACGCATTGTTTCCCAAACACTGGAAACAAGTGCTGATGCTAAAGGAAGGGGACAGTGAAGCTCGCTTGTTCATTCTGGAGGACGCGCCAACCCCTGGGATTGGCGCGCAAAACACGTTCTACGCAGCCGCCGCTTCATTAGGCTCAAAACTATCCGCCCGCGCCATCTGCCACATCCGCGAGTAAAACTCGCCGTTCACTTCACCGGTGAGCAATTCGCCTGGCTTGAGGAACACATGCAACTGCGAGAACAGTTTGATCTCGGTGGCTGACATGCGCCGCACCAGATGCTTGGCCGACAGCTGTGACGGATGATCGAGGCCCGGGGCCGCGAGCATTTCGGCCAGGGCCTTCAGCGTATTGCGATGGAAGTTGAACACGCGCTGGGCCTTGTCCGGAACCACCAGCGCGCGTTGGCGCAGGGTGTCCTGGGTAGCGACGCCGGTCGGGCATTTGTTGGTGTGGCAGCTTTGCGACTGGATGCAGCCGATGGCGAACATGAAGCCGCGTGCCGAGTTGGCCCAGTCGGCGCCGATGGCCAGGACGCTGGCGATGTCGAAGGCGCTGACGATCTTGCCGCTGGCGCCGAGTTTGATCTTGTCCCGCAGGTTCAGACCCACCAGCGTGTTGTGCACGAACAGCAGACCTTCGCGCATCGGCACGCCAATGTGGTCGGTGAACTCCACAGGCGCGGCACCGGTGCCGCCTTCCTTGCCGTCAACCACGATGAAGTCCGGGAGGATGCCGGTTTCCAGCATGGCCTTGGCGATGCCCATGAATTCCCATGGGTGGCCCAGGCAAAACTTGAAGCCCACCGGTTTGCCGCCGGACAGTTCACGCAGTTGCGCAATGAAGTGCATCAGTTCGATCGGCGTGGAAAACGCGCTGTGGCGCGACGGCGAGATGCAGTCTTCGCCCATCAGGATGCCGCGGGTTTCGGCGATTTCCTGAGTCACTTTGTGCTTGGGCAGGATCCCGCCGTGGCCGGGTTTGGCGCCCTGGCTCATTTTGATTTCGATCATCCGCACTTGCGGATTCTGTGCCTGGGCGGCGAAGCGTTCCGGGTCGAAACGGCCATCGGCGGTGCGGCAGCCAAAGTAGCCGCTGCCCAGTTCCCAGGTCAGATCGCCGCCGTTTTCCCGGTGATAGGGGCTGATGCTGCCTTCGCCGGTGTCATGGGCGAAGTTGCCGAGTTTGGCGCCTTGGTTCAATGCGCGAATGGCGTTGGCGCTGAGGGAGCCGAAGCTCATGGCCGAGATGTTGAACACCGACGCCGAGTACGGCTGGGTACACTGCGGGCCACCGACCATTACCCGGAAACTGCTCGGGTCGCTCAATGGTGCGGGGCGCATGGAATGGCCGATGAATTCGAAGCCCGACTGATACACGTCGATCAGTGTGCCGAAAGGTTTGTCGGCGCTTTCGTTCTTGGCCCGCGAATACACCAGCGAACGCTGAGCCCGGGGAAGGGCAGGGCATCGCTGTCGGATTCGAGCAGGTACTGGCGGATTTCCGGGCGAATGCCTTCCACCAGATAACGAATATTGCCCAGGATCGGATAGTTGCGGCGCACCGCATGAGGGCTTTGCAACAGGTCGAACAGACCCAACAGGCTGAGGGCACCGGTGACGACGGTGATCGGCCAGAGCCAGTCGTGTTCCAGAAAGGGCAGGCTGGCGAGGGTGAATATCACACAGACGGCAAAGAAGGCGTAGCGGCTCAGGAGTGACAGGCTCATACGGGTTCCCTGGGTTCCCTGGGTTCGGACTCGGTAATGGTAGGGCAGTGGCATACAGGTTTTTGTGGCGAGGGAGCTTGCTTCCGCTCGGCTGCGCAGCAGTCGCAAAACCTACTGACGGGATTTGTCTGACTGAACGCATTGCCTGTTTTGGGATCGCTTCGCGATCCAGCGGGAGCAAGCTCCCTCGCCACAGAGATCTCCGGTGTTAGCACAGGGCGTCAGGCATTCTGCGCCTGGAGAAATAACGAAAACAGCTCGGGTCGGGATTTGATCCCCAGCTTGCTGTACGGGTGTTTCTTATGGACTTTCACGGTTTCGACAGAGATTTCCAGCTTACGGGCGATTTCGTTGCTGGAGCAACCGCTGAGCATCAAACATTTGTGATCGACATTAATCCCTGTGGGAGCGGGCTTGCTCGCGAATGCGGACTCACATTCAACATATGAGTTGTCTGACACACCGCCTTCGCGAGCAAGCCCGCTCCCACATTTTGCCAGGTGTTCAGGCCGCTGTTTTTGTCTGGCGCACCGGTAACCGGACCCGAAACGTGGTGCCCACCCCGACTTCGCTACGTACCGTAATATCGCCCTGGTGTTTTTTCACGATGCCATAGGACAGGGACAACCCAAGCCCTGTCCCCTGGCCCAACGGTTTGGTGGTGAAGAACGGGTCGAATATTTTTTGCAGGCTGTCCGGTTCGATGCCTGATCCCGTGTCCTCGACCTCGATCGACACCGTTTCGCCTTCAAGCCCGGTGCGCAGCGTAATGGTGCCCCGTTTCGTTCCCATGGCCTGAGAAGCGTTGACGATCAGGTTCATGATCACCTGATTGATTTGCGAAGGCAGGCATTCGATGTCGGGCAGGTCTTGATACTCTTTCACCACATCGGCCTTGTACTTGAGTTCATTGGCGACGATGTTCAGCGTCGACTCGATGCCCTGGTGCAGATTGGCCCACTGCCATTCCTGATTGGAGTCCACGCGGGAGAAGTCCTTCAGGTCTTTGACGATCTGCCCGACCCGATTGATCCCGTCCTTGGATTCCTTGATCAGCAGTGGAATGTCTTCGCGCAGAAAGTCCAGTTCGACCCGTTCGCGCAGCTGGCCGAGACGGTCGATGACCTCGCTTGAAGCAATCGCCTCTTCCGCTCCCTGATAGGCATCGAGCATTTCCTGCAGTTGCTTGAAGTAGCCATCGAGGGCGCCAAGGTTGGAGGAAATGAAGCCGATGGGGTTATTGATTTCATGGGCGACGCCCGCCGCCAGTTGCCCCAGAGAGGCGAGTTTTTCCGACTGTACCAACTGGCTTTCCAGTTGCTTACGCTCATCGATTTCCCGTTGTAACGCCTCGCTGGCCTGCTTGAACTGGGCCGTTCGCTGGTCCACCAGATGCTCCAGGTGACTCATCTGAATGGAGGCCCGTTCGGTCATGTCCCATTTGGTGAGAAGGGTGTTGGCCATCTGCTGGACTTCAATGTTATCGAACGGTTTTTTCAGGATCAGCAGGCGATCGTGGGCCTGCAAGCGGTCCAGCAGTTCATCCCAGGAATAGTCGGAATAGGCGGTGCATACCACCACTTGCAGTTGCGGGTCTTCCTGCCACAGGTGTTCGATGGTCTGTGCACCGTCCCAGCCCTCAGGCATGCGCATGTCGACGAAGGCCAAGGCGTAAGGGCGGTTTTCCTTCAATGCCTGGATCAGTTTGCCCAGCCCCTCCTGGCCGCCATAAGCCGAATCCAGTTCGAACAGAGCGCTGGCGGATTTCACTTCACTGCCGAACAGTGCGGCCTCCATCTCATCCAGCTCCAGATGTTGCGACGAAGTTGGGGTGAGGATCTTGCGAAAGTCTTCATGGATGGACGGTGTGTCGTCGATCAGCAGAATACGTCGGTTGGAAAGATCGCTCATGCTTCCTCCATGACGGTGCTCAGTGGGATCTGCAAGGTAAACAGGGCACCCTTGCCCGGCCCGTCGCTGTGGGCGGTGAGATGGCCGTTCATCTCGATCGCGGCCAGGGCACAGCTGTGCAGGCCAAAGCCGTGACCTTCCTTGCGGGTCGTGAAACCGTGGGCAAAGATCCGCGTCATGTTCTCCGGTGCAATGCCTTCGCCGTCATCCTTGACGCTGATTTGCAGGATCGTGTCGTCGACGACTTTTACCCCAAGGGTCATTTGCCGCGGGCGATTGCTGAGGTCGGACATGGCGTATTTGGCGTTGCTGATCAGGTTGATCAGGATCAGCAGCAAACGGTGCTTGTCGCCCATGACTTGTGGTACGTCACCATACTCCTTGATCACCGTGACTTGATGCCGGGTCAGGGCGCCGGCGTTCATGCGCAGGGCGTCTTCGAGCAATTCTTTGATGTACAACGGTTCCATCAGGCTGTTGGCGCCCGCGTAGGACTGCTGGGTGGCGACGATGTCCTTGATGTGGTCGACGCTTTTGCTCAGTTGGGCGAGTTCGTCGGTCATGCCTTGCTGTTCGAGGGCAATGGCGTCCACCAGTTGATTCAGGTAGCCGGGCAGCAGTTTTCCTTTCTCGTCCAGGGTCAGAAAGGTGCCCAGGTCGCTTTGATGTTGATTGATCAGTTGCATCGCCTTGCCGAGCCCCTGGGCCTTGCTGCTACGCAGTTTACGGGTGACCAGGTCGGCAGAGATGTTCACGCTGTTGAGCACATTGCCAACGTTGTGCAGCACGTTGGTGGCGATTTCGGCCATGCCGGCCTGGCGCGCGGTGTCGAGCAATTCGCTCTGGGTGTCCTTGAGTTGGCGAGTGCGCTCTTCGACCCGTTGCTCGAGGACGTCGTTGGCGGTTTGCAGTTCCTTGTTGACCCGATTGATCTCCCCGAAGCTGCGCATCAGGCGAGTCGCCAGGTACACCAGCACCAACACCAACAGCGTCGAAAACACCAGCATGTAGAAGTGGTAGCGCCGGTTGGCTGCATCGGCTTGTTGCTGATCGTTGTTCAGCAGATCGGTAATGTCGTCCAGCCGTTCGGCCACGGGAATCGCTTCGATGTTTTCCAGCAACCGATTGACCGCCGGTTGTTCACGCAGGATCAGCGCGATGTGGTTACTCAAAATATCGATCGGGCTGTGGAACTGCTCCGGCAATCGCTGTTTGTTCACCCCCAGTTTGTTTAGCCCCAGCAGAATATCGGCCGCTTTGTCATCAGAGGCGACCTGGGCGAACTCCAGGCTGCTGAGCAGCAAGTCGTAGGTGTCGGTGGCAATGTTTTGAAGTTGCAGCTTGTCTCCATCGACCAGTTGGGCAAGCGGTTCCTGGATGTCGTCTTCGGCAGTGGGCAAAAACGCCAGTGAGTTGCGCAGCACCGCATTATGGGATTTGAACTGCTCCACCAGCCGGGTTTTTTCCTGAATGGCGGCGTGGTACGCATCATTTCTGGCATGCCAGATGGGCGAGTTGCGGCCGTGGTTGGACTCCATGCTCTCGAACCGCTCCCACAGGCGTGTCATCTCGCTCAGCGGTGCCACCAGCGGATCGTAGTTGTTACTGATGGCAATCCTGGCCTTGAGAATCTCGGTTTCCCACTGCGCGTTGAACTGTTTGATCCGCCCGATCAGGTCCCGGGACTCGGCGTAAGTCGAGTTCTGGTCGGAGCTTGATTTGAGGTACAGGAACAGCAGCGTCGAGGCCAGCAGCAAGGCCACGCCACTGAGTAATGCCAGGTTGCGACGGTGATACGTTTTCATAGAGGTTTGCCTCCCCACTCACCGGTCAGGGTCTTGAGGAATTTGATGATCAAGGTCTTGTCCTTGTCAGAGGGCACACGACCGAGCTGGAACTTGAACATGACGTCGACCGCTTCTTCGAGGGTTTTTGCCGAGCCGTCGTGAAAGTACGGTGGCGTCACGGCGACATTGCGCAGGCTCGGCACCTTGAACACATTGCGGTCCTCTTCAGCCTTGGTGACCAGGTAACGGCCCAGATCGGCTTCGGTGGGATTGCCTCGAACCTGGAAGTAATCGCCCATGACCCCGAACTTCTGGAACATGTTGCCGCCGATGTTCACCCCTTGGTGGCAGGCGATACAGCCATAGTCCTTGAAGCGTTGGTAACCGTACTTCTCTTCGATGCTGAGAATCTCGGTATTGCCCAGCAGGTATTGGTCGAAACGCGAGTTGGCGCTGAGCAACGTGCGTTCGTAGGTGGCCAGGGCGTTTTGCACATTGTCCATGGTCACGCCGTCCGGGTAGGCCTTGGCGAAAGCGCTTTTGTAAGCCGGGTCGGTGGACAGCACCTCGACCACATGCTCCCAATGACTGCCCATTTCGCTGGGGCTCTGCACCACTTCATGGGCTTGCGTTTCCAGGGTGTCGGCGCGGCCGTTCCAGAATTGCCGGAAGTTCAGACTTGAGTTGAACACGCTGGGGGTATTGATCGTCAAGGGCGCGCCGTTGAAGCCGATAGACAACGCCTTGTCGTCGGCGCCTCCGATTTCCAGCCGATGACAACTGGCGCAGGACAGGCTGTTATTGACCGACAGGCGTGGTTCGTTGAACAAGCGGCGACCGAGTTCGATTTGCAAGGGATTCTGCTGGGGTACCGCGGGCAAGGGTTTGAGCGGTTCGTTGAGCGGTTCGCCGTTGGCTGCCAGACAAAATCCGAACAGAGGCACCAGGAGCAGGTAATAGAAGGAGCGCGACATCTTATGATTCCTTGGTGCAGGGGCCTGTGTGTCGTTACACATCGTTCATGTGGCGGCGGATGGCGCGGGCTGCACGGACATCAGGTATTGCACGAAGGCATCCGGCTCCACGGCTTTGCTGAAATAGTAGCCCTGGCCTTCCTCGCACTGGAGGGCCTTGAGAAAATTCAGTTGTTCGAGGGTTTCCACCCCTTCGGCAATGACGGTCAGTTTGAGGCTCCTGCCCAGGCTGATGATGGCGCTGACCAGCGCCGCGTCATTGCTGTCACGGCTCAGGCCACGAATGAACGACTGGTCGATTTTCAGCACATCGATGGGAAACCGTTGCAAATAACTCAGGCTGGAATAGCCGGTGCCGAAGTCATCGATGGCCAGTCGCACGCCCAATGCCTTGAGCCGGTTCAGCGCGAGCATTGTGGCATCGACGTTCTGCATCAATACGCCTTCGGTGATTTCCAGCTCCAGTAAGGCAGGTTCCATACCGGTTTGCTCGAGTATCTGTTCGATGCCCTCGACAAAATCCCGCTGGCGGAAATCGATGGCTGACACGTTCACCGACATACAAAGCTTCGGCAGACCGTTCGCTTGCCAGGCGCAGGCTTGTCGACAGGCTTGAGCCAGCACCCATTTGCTCAACGGCACGATCAAGCCGCTGTCTTCGGCCACGCCGATGAAGTCTGTAGGGTAGATCCAGCCTTGCCCCGGTTTTTTCCAGCGGATCAACGCCTCGGCACCGACCACCTTGCCACTGCCCAGGTCGAGTTTGGGCTGGTAGTGCAGAACAAATTCGTCCCGTTCCAGCGCCAGGCGAATGCCCGACTCGATGGTCTGCTGTTCCCGGGCGCGCTGGTTCATCTCATCGATGAAAAAGCTGAAATCGTTCGGGCCGCTTTCCTTGACGTTACGCATGGCGGTTTCGGCTTTCTTGATCAGTGCGATGGCATCGAAACCGTCATCGGGATAGATGCTGATGCCCAGGCTGGCCGTCACGCTCAGGTCGTGGCCGGCGATGTGCTGGGGTGCCCGTATGGCGTTCAAGAGCTTTTCGGCGATGCCCTTGGTCTGTTGGGGGTGGTGGATGTCAGCCAGGATCACCACAAATTCATCGGAGCCGTAGCGAAATACCGAGTCGGACGCGCGCACGTTGGCGACCAGGTTTTGCCCGACACGCTTGAGCATCTCGTCACCGGTCGGGTGACCCAAGGCGTTGTTGATGCGCTTGAAGCGATCGAGCCCCAGAAACATCACGGCCAGTTGTTTGTCATGGCGCCTGGACAGGGCAAGGGATTGGTTCAGCCGGTCACCCAGCAAGGTGCTGTTGGGCAGCTCGGTCAACACGTCGTACTGCAACAGATGAGACACCTTGAGCAGTTCGTGGACCCGGGCTTCGATGGTTTGCTCCAGGCTCTGCACTTTCATCGCCGCGTCTTGCGCCATCTGCCACTTCCAGGTCAAGGCGCTGGCCATCTGGCGGATTTCCAGACTGTCGAAGGGTTTTTTCAGCACCAGTAACTGATCACCGAATTCCAGCCGTTCGGCTATGGCTTCCCAGGTGTAATCGGAAAAGGCCGTGCACAACGCGATTTGCAGGTGAGGATCAACCTTCCAGAGCCGTTCGATGGTTTCCAGACCGTCCCAGCCTGGCGGCATGCGCATGTCGGTAAACGCCAGGGCATAAGGGCGGCCTTCGGCCAGGGCGCGATTGACCAGTTCGAGCGCTTCCTGGCCCTGATAGGCGGAGTCGAGCTGAAATGTCGGCCGAGCCGGCTGCCGGGTGGTGCCGAACAGCGCTGCTTCAGTACCGGCCAGGGTTTGTTCGTCGTCGGTATCGGCGCCGAGGATTTTGCGAAAATCCTGATGGATCGAGGGCGTGTCGTCGATGATCAGGATGCGCCGATTGGCCTGGACGAACGAGGTCTTCATTCCTTGTCCTCCGTGGCACGTCGCGAATCTCCCGGCAGTGTTCCGGGACCATGGTCCGCGTGCACGATGCTTCCGGCCTTCAGCAGTTCGGCGGCCTGCTGGCTGCTGACGGCTTTGCTGAAGTAGTAGCCCTGTGCGTTCATCGGTGAGCCGGTGGCCATCAGTGCAGTGAGCTGCTCCTGGGTTTCGACGCCTTCGGCGATGATGCCGATCCCGACGTCGCGGGCGAAATTGATGATGGCCCGCAAGGTGTTGGCACTGGCCGGGTCGTGGGCGGCGGTGTCGATGAACGCCTGAGCGAGTTTCAGATGATTGACCTGGTAAGTCTTGAGGTAGTCGAATGAAGAGTATTCGGTGCCGAAGTCGTCGATGGCGATCTTCACCCCCAGCTCCCGCAGACGCGGCAGTACATCGTTGTGCGTCCACTTGGTCTGGGCCAGGGTCGCTTCGGTGACGTCGAAGCGCAGGTCCCATGGGCACAGCTCCCAGCGTGCGGTGGTACGCAACACGTCATAGATCAGCTCGGGACCACTCTTGAGCTGGGCCAGGGAGAGCTTTATCGCCACCACCGGTGGCGCCATGCCTTCGTCGCGCCACTGGCGCATTTGCCGACAAGCGTGCTCCAGCACCCAATGACCGAGGGCGACGATGATGCCGGTTTTTTCCGCCGCGGGCAGAAACGCCTGGGCTTCCAGCAAACCGCGCAAGGGGTGGTTCCAGCTGAGCTGCGCTTCCATGCCAAGGATCTTGCCACTGCTCAAGTCCACTTCCGGCCAGTAACTCAGTTCGAGTTCGTCGTGTTCGATGGCCTTTTTCAAGTCGTTGGCGATGGTCATGCGCTCGACCACTTCCTGATTGATCTCCTCGGAGTGGAAGTGGTACTGGTTGCGGCCCTTTTCCTTGGAGCGATACAGCGCCATATCAGCCTGGGTCAACAGACTGTCGGCGCTGAGACTGATCGGGGCGTAGCTGCTGATGCCGATGCTGACCGACACCCGCACATCATTGCCGGCCAGGGAGTAGGGCAGCACCAGTGCATCACGGACCTTGGCGGCCAGGGCCGCGGAGTGGGTCGGATCGCTGACATCCAGCTGCAGTATCGAGAACTCGTCGCCACCCAGGCGGGCGACCACGTCGTTTTCCCGCACGCAGGCTTTGATGCGTCGGGCGACCTCCTGCAACAATAGATCGCCCACCGGGTGGCCCAGGGTATCGTTGATGCGTTTGAAATGATCCAGGTCCAGGTAAAACATGGCGAACGGTGTGGCCCCGCGACGGGCGGCGGCGAACGCCTGATGCAGCCGCTCGATCAGCGTCGCGCGGTTGGCCAGCCCTGTCAGCCCGTCGGTGCGGGCCAGCAGGGCGATTTTTTCTTCGGCCAGTTTGCGCTCGGTGATGTCGATGATGATGCCTTCGACCTCCAGCAAGCGGCCCTCATTGTCGCGCACCGGGATATAGCGGTTTTCGACCCAGCGCCAGGCTCCGTCGCCGGTGCGCAGCCGGAACTCGATGGAAGCGCCGGCTGCATGGCGATCCAGCACCCGGGCCATGGCAGTGTCGACTTTCGATTGATCGTCGGGATGGATCAGCTCCTGAGCCCAGTTGGACGAAGCCACCAGAGCCGCCGCGATGTGCCCGTATTTGGTGATGTTGTGGGAGATGTACATCAACGGAAATGACGGTTCGCCCCGCAACCGATACAAAATGGTGGGGCTGTTCTGCACGATGATGTTGGCATCGGACAGCTCCCGGGTGCGCTCTTCGACCGCTTGCTCAAGCAAGGACATCTTCAGCGCCGCGTCTTCGGTCATTTGCCACTTGGCGGTCAACGCGCTGGCCATCTGGCGGATTTCGATGGCATCGAAGGGTTTTTTCAGGATAAGCAGGCGATCGCCCAGTTCCAGGCGCTCGTCGATGTCTTCCCAGGAATAGTCGGAATACGCGGTGCAGAGCGCCACTTGCAGCTTGGGATCGACTTGCCACAGGCGTTCGATGGTTTCCAGGCCATCCCAGCCCGGCGGCATGCGCATGTCGATGAAGGCCATCGCATAGGGCGAGTCATTCGCCAGTGCGGTCTCGACCTTGTCCAGCGCTTCGCGGCCCTGAAACGCCGAATCGATGACGAAACCTTGCGGTGATACCGACACCGAGGTTCCGAACAGGGTGTTTTCGGTACTGGACAGGCTGTCGTCTTCGATCGATGGCGGGCTGAGAATCTTGGAGAAATCCTCATGGATCGATGCGGTGTCGTCGACAATGAGAACCCGGCGATTAGTCCGCGCAAGCCGCGTATTCACTGACATGCGCCTGTACCGACAGCAGTTTGGGGCGACGAGCTCATAGAGGGTATCCCTTCCCTGATCACTGGTTGGAGCGGGTATCGTTCTGGATCCGAGTCATCAGAGCATAGTCGCCAGGCCAGAAATCCGCCCGGTCGACTGAAACGAATCATTTCCGGGGTCGGGCTGAAAATCATCTAGCCTGTAAGTCAGGCGTGGGAACGTCTGGACGTTTGCCCCGCGCGCGATATAGACACCCGTTTCACTTGAGGTAATGCCATGGAAGAGCAACTCCCCACGACTGTGACCGATAAACCCAAATTACTACTGGTCGACGATGAGGAGTCGATTCTCAACAGCCTGCGCCGCCTGCTGCGCGGCCAGCCCTACGAGGTGTTGCTGGCCACCAGCGGCGCCCAGGCCCTGGAGATCATGGCGCGGCAGCCGATCGACCTGGTGATGAGTGACGCGCGCATGCCCAATATGGATGGCGCCACGCTGCTGGCTCACATCCATCAGCACTACCCAGACACCACCCGGATCATGCTGACTGGTTATGCCGATCCGTCGGCCATTATCAAGGCCATCAATGAAGGGCAGATTCACCGGTACATCAGCAAGCCCTGGCACGATGAGGAAATGCTGCTGGCGTTGCGCCAATCACTCGCCTATCAGCATTCCGAGCGTGAACGCTTGCGTCTGGTGCAGGAGACGTGGGATCAGAACGAGAAATTGAAGCAGCTCAACGCCACCCTGGAAAAACACGTCGCGGCCCGCACCAGCGAGCTGCAACAGACCGCCGACATGCTCGACCTGGCCTACGAAGAGCTCAAACGCAGCTATGTCACCGGCACGGAAGTGTTTTCGTTGCTGGCCAACCTGCGCCTGCCGCCTGCCAAGCAGACCAACCGGCAGATCATCGAACTGGTGCGGGTGTACTGCAAACTCCATGGCCTGGACGAAGGCACCAGTCGTGACCTGACCATGGCGGCGGCGCTCTACAACATCGGCAAGTTGAGCTGGACCGACAGCATGATGAGCACGCCCTCGGACCTGCTGCATCACAATGACCGCGAGCGCTATCGGGGTTACCCGAAGCAGAGTGAGTCGCTGCTGATGACGCTCGACCCGATGAAGGATGCCGCCCGGCTGATCCTGCATCACCAGGAGCGTTGGGACGGCAGCGGCTTTCCTGATCGGCTCAAGGGCGAGGCGATTCCGTTCGGTTCGCGGTTGCTGAAACTGGCGGTGGATTTCATCGAGTTGCAGCGCGGGTTGATCCTCGAACGGCAGATGAACAGCGATGAAGCCCTGGTGTATATCCGCCAGTACGCCGGTCGACTCTACGACCCGGAGCTGGTGGAGGATTTCATTCAGGTCTGCGCCGCTTACCTGAGCGATGTGACACTGGCCGATCCGACGGTCAAGGTGCTGACCACCCGGGATCTGGTAGCGGGCATGATCCTGGCGCGCAACCTGAATGCCGACAATGGCATGCTGCTGCTCAATGCCGGCAAGGAGTTGAATGGGCCGCTGGTGGAAAAGCTGATCGCTTTCGAGGCGATGGAAGGGGCCAAGTACAGCATTTTTGTGAAAGTGCCGGAGGAAGTGGAGGGCGCACTTCTCGAGACGAGTTGAGTCTTCAGGCCGTAAGTAAAGACGCATAACCTGTAGGAGCGAGGCTTGCCCGCGAAGAATGCACCGCGGTTTTTCAGGTATTACGCGTCATCGTTCTTCGCGGGCAAGCCTCGCTCCTACAGGGAGGGCTGCGGAGATTTTTTCGGCGTGACGAAGAACCGGCGCTTATGTGATCCTTGCTGCTCTTACCCAAGGCCAATCCTGATCCATGACGCTTTCATCCGCTGCTTCGCCCCGCCTCATCCGCATTGCCGCTGCCCTGCTGATCGGCCCTGACGGTCGCACCCTGCTGGTCCGCAAACGCGGCACCGAGGCGTTCATGCAGCCGGGGGGCAAGATTGAGGCCCATGAGCAGCCGATCCACGCTCTCGCCCGTGAGCTGGAAGAGGAATTGGGGCTGGTTATCGATCCGGCGCACGCCGCTTACCTGGGCCAATTCTCGGCACCGGCCGCCAATGAGCCGGGTTTTGTCGTACAGGCCGAACTCTTTCAACTGACCATCGATTCGCACGTCTCCCCGGCGGCGGAGATTGAAGAGGTGCGCTGGCTCGATCCGGCCACCGACGGCGATGTCACTCTGGCGCCATTGACACGGGACCTGATCCTGCCGTTTTATCGAGCTTCACTGATCGAAACCGCCTGATCGTCCAAGGACGGAGAATGCCCATGATCCCGCTTCAAGACTTGCTGATTTTCGCCGCTGCGGCGCTGTTGATGGTGCTCACGCCCGGACCGAACATGATCTACCTGATTTCTCGTTCAATCTGCCAGGGACGCAAGGCCGGGGTGACGTCGTTGCTGGGCGTGGTCGCGGGGTTTCTAGTGCACCTGTTCGCTGCTGCAGCGGGTTTGACCGCGGTGTTTCTGGCAGTGCCGGTGGCCTACGAAGTGTTGAAGTGGGCCGGCGCGCTGTATCTGCTGTGGCTGGCCTGGCAAGCGGTGAAGCCCGGTGCGCGTTCGCCGTTCGAGGCGCAGCAGCTGCCGGCGGATTCGTCCCGCAAGCTGATCACCATGGGCTTTCTCACCAGCGCGCTGAACCCGAAGATTGCAGTGTTTTACCTTTCGGTGTTTCCGCAGTTCATTACTCCTGAGCACGGTTCGGTGTTCACCCAGAGCATCATCCTCGGCCTGACCCAGATCAGCGTGAGCTTCAGTGTCAACCTGCTGATCGCGCTGTTCGCCGCGGGCCTCGCTTCCTGGTTCGTCAACAACCCGAACTGGCTGGCGATGCAGCGTTACTTCATGGGCTTTGTGCTCGGTGGCCTGGCGCTGCGGTTGATGCTTGAGCAACGCAGGACGGCTTGAGCATGTGGATCGAACGGCTGGATGCCAGTCACGCCCTCGACTACCGGGCGCTGATGCTCGAAGCCTACGACCTGCATCCCCAGGCCTTCACCTCCAGCGTGCGCGAGCGTGCCACCATGCCGCTGGGTTGGTGGGAGTCGCGCCTGACCGGCAAGCTGGATGTTGTGTTCGGTGCGTTCGAGGACGGAAAATTGGCGGGTATCGTCGGCCTGGCCTTCGAACCCCGGGAAAAGGCCCGGCACAAGGCCATGCTGTTTGGCATGTACGTTTCGGGCGAGTTTCGCCAGCGCGGACTTGGTTATCAACTGGTTCAGGCAGCGTTGACCGAAGCGCAGACTCACCAGGGCCTGCGGCTGATTCAGCTGACCGTCACCGCCGGCAACGAAGCCGCATTCAGGCTGTATCAGCGTTGTGGCTTCGTGCAGTTCGGCCTTGAACCGTTGGCTATGCGGGTAGGGGAGGACTACTTCGACAAGATCCATATGTGGCGCGAGCTCACCGCTGAGCCTTTGGCATAGGGCTGTTGTGGTGGATGGGCCGGCCTCTTTCGCGAGCAAGCCCGCTCCCACAGTGTTCCGTGTTTCTTCATTGAGAGGTTCAGCGGACAGCGCTGACGCCATCCAGCGTCGAAAACGACGTGTCCTTGGCCGTCAGCAGGAAGTCGCGCATGTAGGGCGCATCCAGCATGTCGGCGCGAATCCCGGCATACAGCGTTGCAAACAAGCCTTTTTCCCCCAGTCGCTTGGCCTTCACATAACCCCGTGAACTGTATTCATGCAGCGCCCAATGGGGCATGCCGCAGACGCCACGACCACTGGCCACCAGTTGCATCATCATCACCGTCAGTTCCGACGTGCGCACCTGGGCCGGTTCGATGTCGGCCGGTTCCAGGAAGCGGGTGAAGATGTCCAGCCGATCGCGCTCCACCGGGTAAGTGATCAAGGTCTCCGTAAGCAAATCTTCGGGCACGATGTACGGCTTGCTCGCCAAGCGGTGCTGGTTAGCCACCGCGAGCATGGCTTCATAGGTGAACAGCGGCACATAGGTGATCCCGGCCAGTTCCAGCGGATCGGACGTCACCACCAAATCCAGATCCCCACGTGCCAGCGCCGGCAGTGGGGCGAAGGAGAACCCCGAGGCCAGGTCCAGTTCGACTTCCGGCCAGGCATCGCGGAACTGGTCGATGGTCGGCATCAGCCACTGGAAGCAACTGTGGCACTCGATCGCCATGTGCAAACGCCCCGCGGTACCGCCGGCCAGCCGCGCGATGTCGCGCTCTGCGCCACGCAACAGCGGCAGTGTGGCATCAGCCAGTTGCAGCAGGCGCAGCCCGGCGCTGGTGAAGCGCACCGGTTTGGTCTTGCGCACGAACAGCGGCATGCCCATGCGCTCCTCCAGTTCCTTGAACTGATGGGACAGTGCTGACTGCGTCAGGTGCAGGCGGTCGGCCGCATCCACCAGGCTATCGGCTTCGCGCAAGGCGTGCAGGGTCTTCAGGTGACGGATTTCAAGCACCGGGGGCTCCATGAGGAAAATTTGTGATCAACACGAAAAGGTTGAGTTTGTCTCATGTTGGCTCGACTGTCGACAATAGGGCCATCTTTTACAGGGAGGAATCTCACCATGGCCTTGGCCCACACACTTGGTTTTCCGCGCATCGGCGCTGACCGCGAATTGAAAAAAGCCCTCGAATCCTACTGGAAGGGCGATCTCGATCAGGGCGCATTGAAAAGCGTCGGCCGCCAACTGCGTGCCACCCACTGGCAGTTGCAGAAAGACGCCGGCATCGACCTGCTGCCGGTGGGCGACTTCGCCTGGTACGACCAGGTGCTGACCCATTCCCTGACCTTCGGCGTGATCCCCGAGCGCTTCGACAGTGCCAAGGATGCCAACGGCCTGCCGACTCTGGACACGTTGTTCGCCATGGCCCGTGGTGCTACCGCAGCCTGCTGCGGCGGTGAACACACCCAAGCGCAATACGCTCAGGAACTGACCAAGTGGTTCGACACCAACTACCACTACCTGGTCCCGGAATTCACCGCTGACCAACAGTTCAAGTTGAGCTGGGAACAGCTGTTCGACGAAGTCGACGAAGCCAAAGCGCTGGGGCATAACGTCAAACCGGTGATCATCGGTCCTTTGACTTACCTGTGGCTGGGCAAGGGCAAATCCAAGGGCGATGGCAACGACTTCGACAAACTCGACCTGCTGGAGCGCCTGCTGCCGATCTACGGCGAAATACTCGGTCGCCTGGCAGCACAAGGCGTGGAGTGGGTGCAGATCGATGAACCGATCCTGACCCTCGACCTGCCACAAGCCTGGAAAAATGCCTTCGAACGCGCTTATCACATCCTCCAGTACTCGCCGCTGAAAAAACTCGTGGCGACCTACTTCAGTGGCCTGGAAGACAACCTCGGTCTGGCTGTCAGCCTGCCGGTGCAAGGTTTGCACATCGACGCCGTGCGCGCCCCGGATCAACTCGGCCAAGTGCTGGATCGTCTGCCGACCTACAAGATTCTCTCCGTAGGCCTGGTCAACGGCCGCAACGTCTGGCGTTGCGAACTGGAGCACGTCCTCGCGCAACTGCAACCGGCGCAGGAACGTTTTGGCGACAACCTGTGGGTCAGCAGTTCCTGCTCGTTGCTGCACAGCCCGGTGGACCTGGATCGCGAAGACAAACTCGATCCGGAACTGAAAAGCTGGCTGGCCTTCGCGGTACAAAAGTGCGGTGAAATTGCCGTGCTGCGCGATGCCCTGAACGACCCGCAAGCACCCAAAGTGCAAGCTGCCCTGGCCCAAAGCCGTGTGATTCAGGCCAGCCGCGCCCGGTCACCACGCATTCACAAGGCCGAAGTGCAGTCGCGTATCGCAGCGATCAGCGCCGCAGACAGCCAACGCCATTCGCCGTTTGCCAGCCGTATCGAGCAGCAGCGCGCACGCCTGAAGTTGCCGGCGTTCCCGACCACCACCATCGGCTCGTTTCCGCAGACCGGTTCGATCCGTTTGGCGCGGCAAGCCTTCAAGCAAGGCAAGCTGTCGGCCAACGACTACACCGATGCCATGCACAGCGAAATCCGCCACACCGTGCAAGTCCAGGAGCGTCTGGGTCTGGACGTGCTGGTGCACGGTGAAGCCGAACGCAATGACATGGTCGAGTACTTCGCCGAGCAACTGGACGGCTACCTGTTCACCCGTTTCGGCTGGGTTCAGAGCTACGGTTCGCGCTGTGTGAAACCGGCGATCATCTATGGCGACCTGAGCCGCCCGAATGCCATGACCATCGACTGGATCACGTACGCACAAAGCCTGACCGACAAGGTCATGAAAGGCATGCTCACCGGTCCCGTGACCATGTTGATGTGGTCGTTCCCCCGCGAAGACGTCTCGCGCAAAATCCAGGCGCAGCAGCTGGCCTTGGCTCTGCGTGACGAAGTGGTCGACCTGGAAAACGCCGGCATCAAGATCGTGCAGATCGACGAAGCCGCGTTCCGCGAAGGGCTGCCGCTGCGTCGGGCGCAATGGCAGGAATACCTCGACTGGGCGGTGGAAGCCTTCCGCCTGAGCGCGTCCGGTGTGCGTGACGAAACCCAGATCCACACCCACATGTGCTACAGCGAATTCAATGACGTGATCCAGTCCATCGCCGCCATGGACGCCGACGTGATCACCATCGAAACCTCGCGTTCGGACATGGAACTGTTGGAAGCCTTCGAGGCCTTCGACTACCCGAACGACATTGGCCCGGGCGTCTACGACATTCATTCGCCACGGGTGCCGGACACGGCCGAGATGGTCAAGTTGATGAGCAAAGCCGTTAAACGGATTCCGGCCGAGCGACTGTGGGTCAATCCCGATTGCGGGTTGAAGACTCGCGCGTGGCCGGAGACTGAGGCGGCGTTGGTGAACATGGTGGCGGCGGCGCGGCAGTTGCGTAGTCAGCTGGCTTAACCTCCTGCGGCGTTTGCCCGGACGCCATCGCGAGCAAGCTCGCTCCCAAAGGGTAGGGGCCGATCACAGATTTTGTGTTCGGCATCAATCCTGTGGGAGCGAGCTTGCTCGCGATGAACGATAACTCGGTCTCGGATATGACCGTTCAGCACTCTTCATCAAACTGTCACGTAACTGTGGCAGCGCGCTTGAACAAACTTCATCAGACTCGCGCTCTACTGGAGTTCTGCGTTTCGGTGTTTTTCATGCGTGCCTTGTTTTTATCGACGGCCACTTTTCTGGCCGCTTTATTGTTCAGCCTGTCGTCCCTGGCGGCTTCGCGCTGCGATGTCAATGTTCCGACCGAGCGGGTCGATCTGGATCAGGTGAGCCTGGCGTACCAGAGCATCGGCCGTGCCTCGGATCCAGCGTTGCTGCTGGTGATGGGCCTGGGTGGGCAGTTGATTCACTGGCCGGACGAGGTAGTGGTTGCGCTGTGTCAGCAGGGTTTCCGGGTGATTCGCTATGACAATCGCGATGTCGGTCTGTCTACTTGGCGGCAAATGCCTGTCGACGCCAACCTGACCTTCGAAGTGCTGCGCTACAAACTCGGTTTGCCGGTGTCGGCGCCATACACCCTGACCGACATGGCTGACGATGCCTTTGGACTGATGGATGCGTTGCACCTCGAGCAGTTCCACGTGCTGGGCGCGAGCATGGGGGGGATGATCGCCCAGCATATGGCGGCCATGGCGCCAGAGCGTGTCGAGAGCCTGACCTTGCTGATGACCAGCTCTGGCGCCGAAGGCTTGCCGGCGCCGAGTGCGGCGTTAGTGCAGTTGCTTGCGCGCCGTGGTGCGCCGAATCGCGAAATTGCCCTGGAGCAACAGGCCGACCTGCTGGCGGCGCTGGGCAGCCCGACGGTGAGCGATGATCGAGAGGTGTTGTTGCAGCAGGCGGCGCAGTCTTATGACCGGGCGTTCAACCCCGAAGGCGTGAAGCGCCAGATCATGGCCATCCTTGCGGAACGGAGCCGGGTGGCGTTGCTCAACCAACTGCGGGTGCCGACGCTGGTGGTTCACGGCACCGCCGATCCGTTGTTGCCGGTGATGCATGGCGTGCACCTGGCGGCACACATTCGCGGCAGTCAGTTGAAGTTGATTCCGGGCCTGGCCCATCGTTTTCAGGAAGCGTTCAAGGCGCCGTTGTTGGCGGCGGTGTTACCGTATTTGCAGGCCCACCGAGAAGATACCTCACACTGGGCACAAATCGATCCAGTGGCCGAACACAATCTTCTATAACACCCCAATCCAATGTGTGCGGGCTTGCTCGCGAATGCGGTGCATCAGTCAAAGCAGATGTCGACTGACACGACGCCTTCGCGAGCAAGCCCGCTCCCACAAGTGATCTGCTGCGTGCTCTCACCTGGTGTATCGTTTGAACTTTCCGGCCCGATTCAAGCCTGCGAGGTGTGTGATGAGTACCCCCCTGAAAATCGATTTCGTCAGCGATGTATCCTGCCCTTGGTGCGTCGTCGGCCTGTACGGCCTGACCTGGGCCCTGGATTTGCTGGGTGACGAGGTCCAGGCCGAGATCCGTTTTCAGCCGTTCGAACTGAACCCGAAGATGAGCCCGGAAGGCCAGAACATTACCGAACACATCAGCGAAAAGTACGGCTCGACCCCTGAGCAATCGCAGAAGAATCGCGAAATGATCCGCGCGCGCGGCGCCGAGGTCGGGTTTGCCTTTCGCACGGACGGCAACAGCCGTATCTACAACACCTTCGATGCCCATCGCTTGTTGCACTGGGCGGGGCTGGAAGGGTTGCAGTTCAACCTGAAAGAGGCGTTGTTCAAGGCGTATTTCACTGAAGGGGGCAATCCGTCCGATCACCTGCAGTTGGCGCAGCTCGCTGAAAGCGTGGGGCTGGATCGGCAGCGGGCCGAGGCGATTCTGGCTTCGGACGAATTTGCCAAAGAGGTTCGCGAGCAAGAGCAGTTATGGTTATCGCGCGGAGTGAGTTCAGTGCCGACGGTGGTGTTCAACGGGCAATACGCCGTCAGTGGCGGACAGCCGGTGGACGCGTTTGTCGGCGCGATTCGGCAGATCATGAGTGAAGCGAAGGGCGGGACGGTGAGCTGATCTGAGTCGCACAGGGCTTTTGTGGCGAGGGAGCTTGTGTGGCGAGGGGGCTTGCCCCCGTTCGGCTGCGAAGCAGTCGTAAACCCATTACATGCGGTTTAACTTTGAAATGCAGGGGGGCGCTTCGCGACCCAACGGGGGCAAGCCCCCTCGCCACACAAGCCCCCTTGCCACACAAGCCTCCCTTGCCACAGAGGACAACGGTCAACCGTGGACGCGAACCCAAACGCTAACCAGCACTGTCGCCGCCATCAACCACGCCACCGCCGCCACTGCCAGCGAAGCCTCCAGCCGCATACGGTCGACCATCACATACAAGGTCGCCAGATACACGAAGTACGGAATGATCGACCACATGCCAAACACGATGGTGGTCTTCAGATCATCCAGCGAACGGCCCTTGCCGACGATGTAATGAGCGATTAGCGCAAAGGTCGGAAACAACGGCACCAGGCCTGCGATGTAATAGTTTTTGGTCTTCGCCAGCATGGCAAGGATCACCACCACCGCCGCACCCAGGGCAGCTTTGAAAATCAGATCCATTAGTGGCTCAGCCCGTATTTCTTCACTTTGTCGAACAGCGTGGTCTTGGCCATGCCCAATTCCAGACTGGCCTGGGTCAGATTGCCACCGCTGCGCTGCAAAGCATCACTGAGCAGGTTACGTTCGAAAGCTTCCACCGCTTCGGCGAAGGCCAGGCCCTGATTGCTGCCACTGGCGCCGGTTTTTTTGAACGCCGGCAAACCGAGGGCAAAGCGTTCGGCGACGTTGCGCAGTTCACGCACGTTGCCTGGCCAGTCATGGCTCATAAGCGTCGACAGGGTCTGGTTATCCAGCTCTGGCGCGGTGCGGTCGAAGCGCAGGGACGACTGCTGCAAGAAGTGTTCGAACAGTTGCAGGATGTCCTCGCGGCGTTCGCGCAACGGCGGCAGTTCCAGGGTCACCACGTTCAGTCGGTAATACAGGTCGCTGCGAAACTCGCCGGCCTTGCTCGATTCATCCAGATCAGACTTGGTCGCGGCGATCACCCGGCAATCCACCGCCACGCTCTGGTTTGACCCCAGGCGTTCGAGGGTGCGTTCCTGCAACACTCGCAGCAGTTTGATCTGCAATGGCAGCGGCATGCTTTCCACTTCGTCGAGGAACAGCGTGCCGCCATCGGCGTGTTCGATCTTGCCGATCCGCCGCTTGCCGGCACCGGTGAAGGCGTTGGCCTCGTGGCCGAAGATTTCGCTTTCGAACAGGTTCTCTGGCAGGCCACCACAGTTCAGTGCAACGAACTGTTTGGTGTGACGGCGGCTGAAGTCGTGCAGGCAGCGCGCAACCAGTTCCTTACCGGTGCCGGTCTCACCTTCTATCAGCACGTTGGCTGAGGTATCGGCGACGTTGGCGATCAACTCCCGCAAGTTCTGCATGGCGGGGGAGCGACCGATGATCCGGCCTTCGAGGGAATCGCGCTCGAAAAGCTGTCGACGTAACGACGAGACTTCCCGCGCCAGGCTGCGTTGCTCCAGCGCGCGGCGGGCGACGTCTACCAGGCGTTCGGGGGAGAAGGGTTTCTCCATGAAATCGTAGGCGCCTTTCTGCATCGCACCGACGGCCATGGAGATGTCGCCGTGGCCGGTAATCAGCACCACCGGCAGGCTGCGATCGCGGGCCTTGAGCCGGGTCAGCAGTTCCAGGCCATCGATGCCCGGCAGTCGGATGTCACTGATGACGATGCCGGCGAAGTTATCGCCGACTCGCTCCAGCGCTTCTTCGGCGCTGCCGACGCCCACGCAGGGAATGTCTTCCAGGGTCAGCGCCTGCTGGCAACCGAGCAGGACATGGGGGTCGTCTTCGACGATCAACACACTGAGGTCGTTGTTCATATTGGCTCGGCGGGAGTGGGGCTTACCAACGGTAAACTGAGGACGAAGGTGGTACCACCGCTGGCCGGGTGCTCGACCCCCAGATGCCCGCCAGTGGCGGCGGCCAAGCTGGCTGAAAGGGTCAGGCCCAGGCCCAGGCCTTGTTCGCCGGGTTTGGTGGTGAAGAAGGGTTCGAACAGATGTTTGCGCGCTTCGACATCGATGCCATGGCCATTGTCGCGTACCCGCAGGCGATACTTGCCGTCGAACGCCTCGCCTTCGAGCCACAATGCCGGTTGGGGTTGCGACTGCATGGCGTCGAGCGCATTGCCGATCAGGTTGACCAGAATTTGCTCCAGACGGGTCTGGTCGATCTGCACCTGTACATCTGTGAGGTCGCGATGCAGTTGCAGATGAGCGCTTTCCATACGACTGCCCAGCAATTGCAGGGCGGCGTCCACGGCTTTGCCGAGGCTGGCCTGGCCCTTGTCATCACCGCGCCGGGCGAAGGAACGCAGGCTGGCGGTAATCCTGCCCATGCGGTCGATCAGTTCATTGATGGTCTTGAGGTTGGTGCTGGCCACGTCCAACTGACCACGCTCCAGAAAGCGCACGGTATTGCCGGACAAGGTCCGCAATGCTGCCAGCGGCTGGTTCAATTCGTGGGCGATGCTGGTGGACATCTGGCCGATGGCGGCGAGCTTGCCGGCCTGCACCAATTCATCCTGAGCCCGGCGCAACGTCTCTTCCGCCTGCCGGCGTTCACGAATCTGACCCTTGAGCCGTTCGTTACTGGCGCGCAGGTCAGTGGTGCGTTCGGTAATCCGACGCTCCAGTTGATTGTTGGCTTCCTGCAGGGCTTCCCGTGCCGCGAGGCGGGTGGCGATCACCTTGCGTCGCTCGTTCCAGGCGATCAGCAGAAACGCCACCAGGGCAAACGCCACCGCCACCAGAATTCCCTGATTGATCGCTTCACGCCGCAGGTCTTGCAGGGGTGTGAGCAGGGTGAAGTTCCATGGCGTATCGCTCAGCGGCCGGGTTTGCGACAGGTAGCTGATGTCTTTTTCATCGGACACCAGTTCACTGTTGGCGGGGAAGGTCAGTTTTTCCTCGCCTTCGGCCAGTCGTTCACGCGCCAGTGGTTGCAGTTCGTTCAGCGGGTACCAGTAATACTGGAGGCTGCGGGCCAGACGCTCCTTAGTGTCGTCGCTCAACGGCAACACGGACTTGAGCCGTCGCGCCGGATCGCTGGAGAGAATGATGATGCCGTTTTCGTCACTGACGAACGCTTCCAGGCGCGCGCGCTGCCAGCGTTCTTCCATGGCTTCGAGGCGAACCTTGACCACCGCGACGCCGATGATCTTGCCGTGCTCTTCCAGACCGTGAGCCAGGTAGTAGCCGGGTTCGCCACTGGTGCTGCCGATGCCGTAGAACCGCCCCGGGTAACCGCGCACGGCGTTCTGGAAATAGGCACGGAAGGACAGGTCTTCGCCCAGATAACTGTCGACATCGCGCCAGTTGCTGGTGGCCAGTACGCGGCCGGTGGTGTCCATCACATAAATGGCCCGACTGCGGCTGCGCCGGTTCAGGCCTTCAAGGTATTCGTTGACTGTCTGCCGGTGTTCCGGCGACGGGTCGGCCAACAGCTTGGAAACACTGGATTCGAGTTCCAAAAGGCTGGGCAGGTAGGTGTATTTGCTGATCTCGCTTTCGACGGCGCGGGCGTGCAGTTCCAGCTGACGCTGGCCGTTCTCGCTGAGGCTGCGAATTCCGTAGTGTTCACTGACCCAGAAGCCGATATAACCCAATCCGATCATCAGGGCGATGATCAGCGGCGGCAGGAACAGATGGCGAATCAAACGGGGTTTCACGGCGAGTGATGGCGGCGCGGCGCGATAGAGGGTGGAGTCGCATTTCATCACAGATGCCTTGGGTCAACCACAACACAAATATCCATATTCCCACTGACCCCCTGTGGGAGTGGTCTGTGGTGAGGGGGCTTGCCCGATCGGACCTGTAGGAGCCAGGCTTGCCGGCGAAGGCGTCCTTAAGTGCGCTTTCGCCGGCAAGCCTGGCTCCTACGAAAAGCGGTTCACTCCCACACAATTCCGCTCCCACATTAGTTGGGGAGCGGTGCCTGGTGCTTAGTGCTGCAGAATTTTCTCAAGGAAATGCTGCGCACGCTCGGAGCGGGCGTTGATGTCGCCGAAGAACTCTTCTTTCTTGCAGTCTTCGATGATCTTGCCCTGGTCCATGAAGATCACCCGATCCGCCACTTTACGGGCGAAGCCCATTTCGTGGGTCACGCACATCATGGTCATGCCTTCGTGGGCCAGTTGCACCATCACGTCGAGTACTTCGTTGACCATTTCCGGGTCCAGCGCCGAGGTCGGTTCGTCGAACAACATGACGATCGGGTCCATCGCCAGCGCACGGGCAATTGCTACACGCTGTTGCTGACCACCGGAAAGCTGGCCCGGATGCTTATGCGCATGGGCAGACAGCCCGACGCGCTCAAGCAATTGCAGGCCTTTCTTGGTGGCCTCTTCCTTGCTGCGGCCCAACACCTTGATCTGCGCGATGGTCAGGTTTTCGGTGATGGTCAGGTGCGGGAACAGTTCGAAATGCTGGAACACCATGCCCACGCGTGAACGCAGTTTCGGCAGGTTGGTCTTCGGGTCGGCGATGGACGTGCCATCGACCACCACGTCGCCTTTCTGGAACGGTTCCAGCGCGTTGACGCATTTGATCAGGGTGGATTTGCCGGAGCCGGACGGCCCGCACACCACGATCACTTCGCCTTTTTTGACCTCGGTGCTGCAGTCAGTCAGTACCTGGAAGTCGCCATACCACTTGTTGACATTCTTGATAGAGATCATACGGCAAACCTTTTTTGCAGACGCTTGACCAGCAGCGAGGCGGCAAAGCTGATTGTGAAGTACGTGAGACCTGCGAAGATCAGGAACTCATTGGAGCGACCGATGATGTCGCCACTGGCGCGCGAGGCATTGAGGAAATCCACCAGACCGACCGCGTAGACCAGCGAAGTGTCCTGAAACAGGATGATGCTCTGTTGCAGCAGCAGCGGGGTCATCTTGCGGAACGCTTGCGGCAGGATGATCAACCGCATCATCTGGCCATACGTCATGCCCAAGGCCTGGGCAGCGCCCATCTGGCCCTTGGGAATCGACTGCACACCAGCCCGGACGATTTCGCAGAAGTACGCCGCTTCGAACATCATGAAGGCCACGATGCACGAGGCGAATGCGCCGATCGGAGTGTCTTCGCCGGTGATCCAGCGCAGCACGAACGGCACCGCCAGGTAGAACCAGGTGATGACCAGCAGCAGCGGGATCGAGCGGAAGTAGTTAACGTAGGCGCCGGCGATGTTCGACAGCAGTTTGCTGGGGGACAGGCGCATAAGAGCCAGGAGCGTGCCGAGGATGATCCCGCCGACCACGCCCAGGACCATCAGTTTGAGGGTCATGACCATGCCGTTCCATAAGCCCGGCAGGGACGGAATGATGCCCGTGAAGTCGAATTCCATCATTTACCCCCTACGGAAATCAGGCCCGGTACGGCGACTTTCTTCTCGACCGCGCGCATCAGCAGCATCAGGCCCATGTTCAGCGTGAAGTAGATCAGCGTTGCCAGGGTGAAGGCTTCGAACAGGTTGGCGGAGAACTCGGCGGTCTGTTTGGTCTGCGCGAGCAACTCCATCAGGCCGATCAGCGACGCGACGGACGAGTTCTTGAAGACGTTCAGGAATTCCGAGGTGAGCGGCGGAATGATGATCCGGTAAGCCTGGGGCAGCAGCACGTTCCAGTAGATCTGTGGCAGCTTGAAACCCATGGCACGGGCTGCGGATTCCTGGCCGCGAGGCAGCGCCTGGATACCGGTGCGCACTTGTTCGCAAACCCGGGCAGTCGTGAACAGACCCAGACAGACGACGACGCTGAGGAAGGCCGAAGTGGTCGGGTTCAAGTCCTGCTTGTACCACTCTTGCAGGTCCGCGGGCAGCAGGTCGGGTACCAGGAAGTACCAGATGAACAGCTGCACCAGCAGCGGCACGTTACGGAAGAGTTCGACGTAGCAGGTCGCGATGCCCGATACGATGCGATTCGGCACCGTGCGCATGACGCCCAGAATCGAGCCCAGCAGCAGCGCGATGATCCAGGCGGCGACGGCGATGGCGATGGTCCAGCCCAAGCCAGAGAGGTACCAGTCGAAATAAATCTCGCTGCCCACGCCGGTGGACTTGAAGAACACGCCCCAGTCCCAGTTGTAATTCATTAGGGTCTCCCCTCGGATTCGTTCGATTTACAAATGCCCGCCTGGGGAAGCTCCGTTCCCGCCCGACCCTGGTGGCCTGTGTGGTCAGTTCTGTTAGTCAACTTCGGCGCCAGAAGTCCATATCCTGCGTTGCTGTTCTTCGCCATAGCGAGCTATGACTCGTCACAGCGCCTTGGATATGAACTTCTGGCATCCGAATTTGAGCTAACGAACTAACCGTACAGGCCACTCCGATCAGGCACACACGTGCGGCTCGACAGCCACCGGTTCGAGTGTTTCCATAAAATGCCAGCAGGGGATGACAACCCCCTGAAAGGGCAGAGGCCCTCTCAAGGGATAAGGTTAGTCAGAAATCAGGATTTCTTTTCGTCAGCCGCTTTGTCGGTCGGATTGGCGATCAGGGCCTTGAGCTCTTCGCTCATCGGGAACATCAGGTTCAGGCCTTTAGGCGGGATTGGCTGCATGAACCATTTTTCGTAGATATTGTTGATCTCGCCGGACTTGTAGGTCGCGATGATGGCGTCGTCGACAGCTTTCTTGAATGGAGCGTCGCCCTTGCGAACCATGCAGCCGTAAATTTCATTGGACTGCGCAGTCCCGGTCACGGCCCAGTCGGTCGGCTTCTTGGCCTTGGCCATTTCACCGGCCAGCAAGGCGTCGTCCATCATGAAAGCAACGGCACGGCCGGTTTCCAGCATCTGGAAGGACTCGCCATGGTCTTTGGCGGAGATCACGTTCATGCCCATCTGCTTGTCGGCGTTCATCGACTTGAGGATGCGCTCGGACGTGGTGCCCGCGGTGGTCACGACGTTCTTGCCTTTGAGGTCGGCGAAGTCTTTGTAGGGGGAGTCTTTCTTGGCCAGCAGTTTGGTGCCGATTTCGAAGATGCCGACGGAGAAGTCAACTTGCTGCTGACGCTCGACGTTGTTGGTGGTGGAGCCGCACTCGACGTCCACGGTGCCGTTTTGCACCAGCGGGATGCGGGTTTGCGAGGTCACCAGGTTGTATTTGACCTGGAGGTTGGGTATGTCCAGATCTTTCTTGATCGCTTCGACGATTTTCAGCTGGATATCGTGGGAGTAGCCAACCGGTTTGCCGGAAGCGTCCGCCATGTAGGAGAACGGAATGGAAGCGTCACGATGCCCGAGGGTGATGGTGCCGGACTCTTTGATCTTCTTCAGTGTGCCGGTGAGTTCGGCGGCGAAAACTGGAGTGCTAATCAGAGCGGCAGCAATGGCTGCGCCCAGGATATGGGGAACGATGCGCATCAAATTTTCCTCGACATTGTTTTTTTTATGGAGCCAGTTCATCGGCCCATTTGTGCTTCGAATGCCTGACGGCTCCTGAAGTGTTGGCGCAACAGGTATTCGACCAAGAGTGTAGAGCATGACTCGTGCCAGGCCAGGCGATATAGATCAACTTGTTGATTTGTAAGGGTATTAAATATTTGTGGCGTTGAGCTTTTCTGTTGAATGATCCGGATTACCGAATCGGCCGACAGGTCGTGTTCGGAAAACCGAATGTAATTTCATGCCTTGCACATACCCCCGGTGGGAGCGGGCTTGCTCGCGAAGGCGGTCGATCAGCCGACGGATATGTTGAATGTTAGTCAGTCTTCGCGAGCAAGCCCGCACAGTTGATTAGTGGTGTTCTCCAGAATGCAAAAAGCCCCTGAATCGTGAGATTCAGGGGCTTTCGTTCAACCGGATTACCGATCAGGCCGCTTCAATCTTGCTGCGGTTCTGCTCGACCTTGTTCAGGTAATCCTTGAGCTTTTCCTGTTCCGCCGGGGTGGTGAACAGCCCGAGCTTGCTGCGGCGCCACAGAATGTCGTGGGCGGTGGTCGCCCATTCCTCGCTGCACAGGTAATCGACTTCGCGGGTGTAGAGGCCGCCGCCGATGTGCTCACCCAGGTCGCTGAGTTTTTCGACGCCTTCCAGCATGCGCCAGGTGCGGCTGCCGTAAGTGGTGGCCCAGCGGCGGGAAATCTCTGTAGGCACCCAGTCGAACTTGTCGCGGATCCGCGAGCTCAAGGCCTGCGGGGTGGTCATGTCTTCGCCGCCGGGCAGGGTGGTGCTGGCGGTCCAGCTTGGCTTGATGTGCGTGAAGTACGGGGCCAGTTGCGCCAGCGCCGACTCGGCGAGCTTGCGGTACGTCGTCAGTTTGCCGCCGAACACCGACAGCAGCGGCGCTTCTTCGGCGCTGCCCGACAATGCCAGGGTGTAGTCGCGGGTGACGGCCGACGGGTTGTCGGATTCGTCGTTGCACAGCGGACGAACGCCGGAATAACTGTGCAGGATATCGTCGCGCCCGAGTTGTTTCTTGAAGTGAGCGTTGACGACCTTCAGCAGATAGTGGGTTTCGCCTTCAGTGATCGCAACGTTCGCCGGGTCGCCGGTGTACTCGCGGTCGGTGGTGCCGATCAGAGTGAAATGGTTCAGGTACGGAATGGTGAAGACGATTCGCTGATCTTCGTTTTGCAGGATGTGCGCATGTTCGCCTTCATACAGTTTCGGCACGATCAGGTGGCTGCCCTGGATCAGGCGGATGCCGTACGGCGATTCCATCTTCAGGTCGTCACGAATGAACTTGGCGACCCATGGGCCGGCTGCGTTTACCAGCGCCTTGGCGCGGATCGAAAACAGGCTGCCATCGGCACGCTCCAGGTTCAGGTGCCACAGGCCTTTGGTGCGACGGGCACTGATGCAGCGGGTCTGGGTGTGAATGTGGGCGCCTTTCTCGCGGGCAGCCATGGCATTGAGTACGACGAGGCGCGCGTCATCGACCCAGCAATCGGAATATTCGAAGCCTTTGGTGATTTCGCTTTTCAGCGCGCTGTCCGGGCCGAACTTCAAGCTTTTCGAGCCTTCGAGTTTCTCCCGCTTGCCGAGGTGGTCATAAAGGAACAGGCCGGCGCGGATCATCCAGGCTGGACGCAGGTGCGGGCGGTGCGGCAGCACGAAGCGCATCTGTTTGACGATGTGCGGCGCCTTGGCCAACAGCACTTCGCGTTCGGCCAGGGCTTCGCGCACCAGTCGGAATTCATAATGTTCGAGGTAGCGCAGGCCGCCATGGATGAGCTTGCTGCTGGCGGACGAAGTGTGGCTGGCCAGGTCATCCTTTTCGCAAAGGAATACCGAAAGACCGCGACCGGCGGCATCCGCTGCGATCCCCACGCCATTGATCCCGCCACCGATGACGGCGATATCGTAGACCTCGGCGATGGGGGGCGTAGGCAAGGTAGAAGTGGACATCGGCTGGCCTCGGATTTTTGGAGTTTCTGTATTTGAATTCGAACATTGATGTTCATTTGCGAAAATATTAGCCCATAAAGACGCCCGCAGCCAGTGTGGTTCGATTGAAAATACTGATCGAAGGGCCGTTAAAGGAAAATTTTCGAACATTGAATGAGTGCTTTTGTGGCAAGGGAGCTTGCTCCCGCTGGGCTGCGAAGCGGCCCAAAAACCGGCGAACGCGGTTTTTCAGGAAGAACAAATTGTCTGATTTGCGTCTGCTGCGCAGCCGCCGAGCGGGAGCAAGCTCCCTCGCCACAAGGGAGCGTGCTGCTTTCGAGGGGGGTTAAACCACTTCCAGCCGAATCTTGTGCTGACTCAACAATTGCGCCAAGGCCGGCGAAGGCTGCTGATCGGTGACCAGGCAATCGATCAGGCTGATCGGCCCCAGACGAATCATGGCATTGCGCCCGAATTTGCTGGAGTCAGCCGCCAGGATTACCTGCCGGGCGTTGGCGATGATCGCCTGTGACACCCGCACTTCCTGATAATCAAAGTCCAGCAGGCTGCCGTCTTCATCGATGCCGCTGATGCCGACCAGCGCAAAGTCGACTTTGAACTGGTTAATGAAGTCGACGCTGGCCTGGCCGACCACGCCGCCGTCACGCCGCACGTTGCCACCCGTAAGCAGCACGTCGAAGTCGTCCTTGGCGCTGAGCATCGAAGCCACATGCAGATTGTTGGTGATGATTTTCAGATGGTTGTGGTTGAGCAGCGCCCGAGCGATGGATTCGGTGGTGGTGCCTATATTGATGAACAGCGAGGCGTGATCGGGAATCTGAGCGGCAATGGCTTCTCCGATGCGCTGCTTTTCATCGCGCATCTGATCGGCACGCATGGCGTAGGCGGTGTTTTCGACGCTGGAATCGTAGGCCGCGCCGCCGTGGTAGCGACGCAACAGATTGACTTCCGCCAGCTGATTGATATCGCGGCGGATGGTTTGCGGTGTAACGACGAACAGCTGAGCCATTTCCTCGATGCTGACATAGCCGCGTTCGCGGACCAGTTCGAGGATTTGCTGCTGACGGGGAGGCAGATTCATGGGGCTTCCTTTGGGCTGCCGTGCAAAATTTGCCCATGATGCCGCAGGAACCCGCTCCCTACCAGTTACAACCCGATACGAATCCTGTCCCTGGCTTATTCAGCGCCCTCATGCGGTTCCCAATCGCGAGTGCGGCTGACGGCTTTTTTCCAGCCAGCGTAGAGTTTTTCCTTCGCGGCTTCGTCCAGTGTCGGTTCGAACTCGCGCTCGATCACTGCCTTGCCGCGCAACTCGTCCAGGCTGCCCCAGAAGCCGCAAGCCAGACCTGCCAGATAGGCCGCGCCCAACGCAGTGGTTTCGCGCATTTTTGGACGCTCGACCTGAGTGCCGAGGATGTCGGCCTGGAACTGCATCAGGAAGTTGTTCGCGACTGCGCCGCCGTCCACGCGCAGGGCCTTCAGGCGTTCGCCGGAGTCCTGTTGCATGGCGTCCAGAACGTCGCGGGTCTGATAGGCAATCGACTCCAGAGCGGCACGAATGATGTGATCCACGCGGACACCGCGAGTCAGGCCGAACAGCGCGCCGCGGGCATACGGGTCCCAGTACGGAGCACCCAGACCGGTGAAGGCCGGCACCAGGTACACACCGTTGCTGTCCTTGACCTTGTTGGCGAAGTATTCGGTGTCGTGGGCGTCGTTGATGATTTTCAACTCGTCACGCAGCCACTGCACGGTGGAACCACCGTTGAACACTGCGCCTTCCAGGGCGTAGGCCACTTCGCCACGCGGGCCGCAAGCGATGGTGGTGAGCATGCCGTGTTTGGATTTCACCGCTTTGTCGCCGGTGTTCATCAGCAGGAAGCAACCGGTGCCGTAGGTGTTTTTCGCCTGGCCTGGCTCGACGCACATCTGGCCGAAGAGGGCGGCCTGCTGGTCGCCAGCGATACCAGCAATGGCGATGCCGCTTTTGGTGTGGCCGTAGATTTCGGACGACGATTTAACTTCCGGCAGCATCTCACGCGGGATGTCGAGGACTTCCAGCATCTTCGCGTCCCATTCCAGCGTGTGGATGTTGAAGAGCATGGTGCGCGAGGCGTTGGTGTAATCGGTAACGTGCACCTTGCCGCCGGTAAATTTCCAGATCAGCCAGCTGTCGACGGTGCCGAACAGCAGTTCACCCTTGCGCGCCCGCTCACGGCTGCCTTCGACGTTGTCGAGAATCCACTTGAGCTTGGTGCCGGAGAAGTACGGGTCGGTGACCAGGCCTGTGGTGTCGCTGATGTATTGCTCGTGGCCATCGCGTTTGAGCTGCTGGCAGATTTCGGTGCTGCGGCGGCACTGCCAGACGATCGCGTTGTAGATCGGGCGGCCGGTGGTTTTGTCCCAGACCACGGTGGTTTCGCGCTGGTTGGTGATGCCGATGGCCGCGACCTGATCGTGATGCAGGCCGGCTTGAGCCAGGGCCTCGACCATCACGGCGCTTTGGGTAGCGAAGATTTCCATCGGGTCATGTTCGACCCAGCCGGCTTGCGGGTAATGCTGTGCGAATTCGCGCTGGGCGGTGCAGACCACATTCGCGTCACGGTCGAAAATGATCGCGCGGGAGCTGGTCGTACCCTGATCGAGGGCAATGATGTAGTTCTTATTCTGAATATCGGTCATGTCGATTGCCTTGGACGAAAGTTAGGAAGTGAGGTCAGGCGCGGGACCAAATGGCAGGATCACGCGCCAACGGTTTCAAGACGTTCTTGGTTTGCCGTCAATGGCCGGTGTTGCATCCTTTGTAGCAGGTATGGCGCTGGGCAGATGACGGGCAATCAGCCCGCGATAAGCTGCAGCACCGAGACAGGCACCGACAATCGGTGCAAAAACCGGGATCAGGAAGTACGGGATATCGCGCCCGCCAGTGAAGGAAATTTCACCCCAGCCTGCGAAGAAAGTCATCAGCTTTGGGCCGAAATCACGCGCCGGGTTCATCGCGAAACCCGTCAGCGGGCCCATCGAGCTGCCAATCACGGCAATCAGCAGGCCGATCAGCAGTGGCGCCAATGGGCCTTTGGGCAGGCCATTATTGTCGTCGGTCAGCGACATGATCACGCCCATCAAAATGGCAGTGATGATCACTTCAACCAAAAAGGCCTGGGCAGTGGACAGGGCCGGGTTGGGGAAGGTGGAGAATACCGAGGCCAATTCAAGGCTGGCCTGGGTGCCACGAACCATTTGGTGAGTTTGTTCGAAATCGAAGAACAGGTTGCTGTACAGCGTGTAAACCAACAAGGCCCCGCAGAAGGCGCCGGCCACCTGGGAGATGATATAGAAAGGCAGTTTACGCTTCTCGAAGTCAGCGAAAATGCTCAGTGCGATGCTCACGGCAGGGTTGAGATGCGCGCCGGAAACGCCAGCGGTGAAGTAGATCGCCATGCTGACGCCAACCCCCCAGATGATGCTGATTTCCCACAGCCCGAAGCTGGCATCCGCCACCTTGAGCGCGGCAACACAACCGGTGCCGAAAAAGATAAGCAACGCAGTGCCCAGAAACTCGGCCATGCATTGGCTTGAGAGCGACGGTTGTTGTAAAGCAGTGGTCATTGAAAACCTCGTTTTTGTTGTTGTCTGGCGCTTCTTTCATCATGGCCAAAGCGCGATTTCCACCAAGGCAGGATCCCCGTCCTGTTCTTGGCGTACTGCTGGGTGCTGCAGTGAGACATTCGTACAGTATTCGTATTCGAAAAAATATAGACAAGAAACGCTGATGTCAAAGGTCGAAAGTGAACCGTCGGTCATATTTCAACTATTAGTCACATGAATGATCGCATCGTTCACGTGGCAGGCTGGACGTGGACGAACGGCCGAAAGCCGCGTCAGGCCTTTGCCGAAATAGAGCCTTTTATCGATCAATGACCTAGAATCCTGCGCAGTATTTTTCTTCTGTCGCCAAGCTGGAGCTGCCATGACCCCCGCATTGGATTTGTTGAAAAAAGTTCGTGCCGAACATCGCGTGCACAGTTACGAACATGATCCGAAGGCAGCGTCCTATGGCTTGGAGGCCGCGGAAAAACTGGGGCTGGATCCCGCGCAAGTGTTCAAGACGTTGCTGGCGGCCAGCGAAAAGGGGGAGTTATTGGTGGCAGTGGTGCCGGTCGTCGGAAGTCTGGACTTGAAGGCGTTGGCGCATGCTGCTGGCGTGAAAAAAGTCGAAATGGCCGATCCTGCGGCCGCGCAGCGTTCGACGGGGTATCTGTTGGGCGGCATCAGTCCGCTCGGGCAGAAGAAGCGCCTGCGCACCTTTATCGATCATTCGGCTCAGCCCTTCGCCAGCATTTTCGTCAGTGCTGGACGGCGCGGTCTGGAAGTCGAACTGGCGCCCGCCGTGTTGGCCGAACACACCCAGGCGAAGTTCGCCGATATTGGCCGCGCCTGAGCAGAAGGCCGGGGCTTTCAACCCGGCGCTGTATGGTGGAAATTGATTCGTTCTGTCACTGGTGAAGGGTTGTCCGTGGCTTCATGCTCGGCAACCTGAAAAAGGAGAAGTGTCATGCAGCTTGAGTTTCATCAGGTCGATGCGTTCAGTGATCGGCTGTTCAGTGGCAACCCGGCGATGGTGTACCGGCTCGATGCCTGGCTCGATGATGAGTTGATGCAAAAAATCGCCGCCGAACACAACCTCGCCGAAACCGCATTTTTGGTCCGTGAGGGCCCCGTCTGGCACATCCGCTGGTTTACCCCGACCACCGAAGTTCCGTTATGCGGTCATGCGACCCTGGCCAGCGCCTACGTGCTGTTTGAACGCTATAAAGAACCGGCCGAACGGCTGGACTTCATCTGCAAGTCCGGCTCGCTGAGTGTCAGTCGTGAGGGCGAGCGCTTGTGGCTGGACTTTCCGGCAATCGCGCTATCGGAAGTGGACGTGACCCTGGATGTCGAGCGCGCCTTGGGTGTCGAAGCGGTCGATGTGCTGGGGTCGAGCGAATTGTTCGTGGTGCTGGAGTCCGAGCAGGCCGTACTCGATTGTCAGCCGGACATGGTTGCCTTGGCGAAACTGCCGTGGCTGGGCGCCATCGTGACAGCCAAGGGCAACAAACATGACTTTGTGTCACGGTACTTTGCCCCGGCAATCGGGATCAATGAAGACCCAGTGACCGGGTCGACCCATTGCAGCCTGATTCCGTATTGGTCGGAACGCTTGAGCAAGTCGAGTTTGACGGCTTATCAGTGTTCTGCGCGGGGCGGGGAGTTGTTCTGCCGGCTGGAAGGGGATCGGGTGAAGATAGGCGGGAATGCGACGCTCGTTGCGAGTGGTAAATTATTGCTTGGATGATTTTTGTAGGAGCGAGGCTTGCCCGCGAAGGCGTAGTTTCAGTCGACATCACCATTGACTGGCATGACGCCTTCGCGGGCAAGCCTCGCTCCTACAGATTCAGGTGTCAGCTAGCGGTACTGTGCCGTCGAACACCGTACTCGACCGGCGAAATTTGCGCCGCTGTACTGCCGGATGCCTGGAACAGCACCAGATGTTCCGCTGCCACCCGGATTCCTACTTCAGCACCGACCAGATGATCGGCATGGCTTGGGAAGATCGATTCCAACTGCGCGCCCGTAGGCAACTGCAGGCGGTACAAGGTTGATGCGCCCTGGAAGCTCTTGCCGACAATCTGCGCCTTCAGCGGGCTGTCCGGCGCATAGACGATATCGTCCGGACGCAACAATACGTCCACGGCACCGCCGATCGGCCAGGTGTAGGCACGATTGCCGCGCAGTTCACCCAGCTCGGTCTGCACCGACTCTGGACTGCTCAACTGACCGCGAATGAAATAACCCTGGCCAATGAAACTGGCCACGAATGGCGTCAGTGGTTCGTGATAGAGGTTATAGGGCGTGTCCCACTGCTCCAGGCGACCTTCCTTGAAAACACCCACATGGTCGCTGACCGCGAAAGCTTCTTCCTGATCGTGGGTCACCAGAATCGCACTGGTGCCGCGAGCCTTGAGAATGCCGCGTACTTCATGACTGAGCTTGCGCCGCAGTTCACCATCGAGGTTGGAGAACGGTTCGTCGAGCAACAGCAGTTGCGGTTCCGGCGCCAGGGCACGGGCCAATGCGACCCGCTGCTGTTGGCCGCCAGACAGTTCATGGGGGAAACGCTTGCCGAGGTTTTTCAGGTTGACCAGTTCGAGCAGCTCTTCGATGATGCGATCTTTTTGCGGGTGTTTGCGGATCCCGAAGGCGATGTTCTCGGCCACGCTCAAATGCGGAAACAGCGCGTAATCCTGAAACACCATGCCGATCCGGCGTTTCTCCGGGGCGAGGGTGAAACCGGCGCTGGAAATGGTCTCGCCCGCCAACTGGATTTCACCTTCGTGTACCGGTTCGAAACCGGCAATCGCCCGCAGAGTGGTGGTTTTGCCGCAACCCGAAGACCCCAGCAGGCAACCGATATCGCCGGCATTCAAATGCAGGTTGAGGTTTTGCACGACTCGCTGGTTTTGATAACCGCAGGCGAGATTGCGCACGTTCAGCAGTAATGGCTGGCTCATGCGTGGTGGTACGAAGGCGGGACGAGAAACTCAAGCAGGGCCTTTTGTGCATGAAGACGGTTTTCGGCTTGATCCCACGCCACCGAGCGCGGGTCTTCGAGCAGATCAAGGCTGATTTCCTCGCCACGGTGGGCCGGCAGGCAATGCATGAACAGCACGTCCGGGGCCGCCAGGTCGAGCAGCGCACGGTTGACCTGGAATGGCGCGAACAGCTTCAGGCGCTTGGCGGTTTCCTCTTCCTGGCCCATGGAGGTCCAGACGTCGGTGCTCACCAGATGCGCGCCGCGCACGGCTTCCTGCGGATCGCGGACGATGGTTACCCGATCGCCGGCTTTGGCCACGAACTCAGGGTTGGGTTCGTGGCTTTCGGGGCAGGCGATGCGCAACTGGAAGTCGAACTGGATCGCCGCTTCTATATAGCTGTTGCACATGTTGTTGCCGTCGCCGACCCAGGCCACGGTCTTGCCTTGAATCGAACCGCGGTGCTCGAGGAAGGTTTGCATGTCGGCCAGCAACTGGCACGGGTGCAGATCATCGGACAGGCCGTTGATGACGGGCACGCGGGAGTTGGCGGCGAATTCGGTCAGGGTGCTATGGGCGAAGGTACGGATCATCACCGCATCGAGCATGCTCGACATGACGATGGCGCAGTCGGCGATTGGTTCACCGCGGCCCAGTTGAGTGTCGCGTGGCGAGAGGAAGATCGCCTGGCCACCGAGCTGGATCATGCCGGCTTCGAACGAAATACGGGTACGGGTCGAGGACTTCTCGAAAATCATCCCCAGGACCCGGTTCTTCAAAGGCTCGAACAGTACGCCGCGGTTACGCAGGTCCTTGAGCTCAACGCCTCGACGGATCACGCTGACCAGCTCTTCGGGCGTGCAATCCATCAGGGAGAGAAAGTGCCTTGCGCTCATCATTGACTACCTTTTTGCAACAGACCGCAGATACTCAAAGCCTTGTCTGAAAAACGGGCGAGACCTGCGGCGTAAGCCGCACGGGGCGACGAAATAGGGGGAGGCGCGATATTGACATTAAATGTCGCGTTTTTCCAATGGGCTACGGTGCTTAGGGGATTTCAGAGGGGCTACGGGGTGACCGCAGTAGCGCTTTTGAAGCCTGTTTCCTGACAGCAGCTGACCATTTGTACACCGGGCCCGCCGGGCTTGGCAATAAAACGGGGCGCAGATGACGCGCTGGCGGTCGGTTTCCGACCTGTCATTCGAGGTTTTGGCTGGCCATGTGCCTGGTCCGAAACATTTGCTAATGCAAAGCGCTGGGTTATAACTAGGGCCTGTCATCTATTATTTCCTGAGCCTGCGCCGGACACAGGAATAGAGGGCGACAGGCCCAAACGAGCGAAGCAGGAAACCCTTGGAATGGAATCGAAAGAACAACTGTTAATGGAGCTACTTGGCCTTACGGCACGCTCTCTGACCCACCTGACCGCTTCCATGACCTCGATGTCCTTCGAGCTGTTGCGCAGCGAGGACGAAGTCACCAAGGTGGCCGGCCGACGCATGATCGACCACATGGCCATCATCAGCGCCGGGCTCGACGAGCATTGGCGGCTGATCGGCGAGCTCACCGGTGTGCATGTCGCCCACGAACAGATCGAAACCATCCAGGAAATCCAGCTGCAGGCGCCGCCGAGTCTGCCACCGAACTGATCCCCTTGCTGCCATCGGCTGGCCTGATAGTCACCGATTCACAAGACGAACGTCGCTGGCAAAGGGGGGAGTCACGCGCCATAGTTTTGTTCCCGCGGCCGACATTGCCCGCCCAGAACAAAACAGAGACTGGCCATGACCAAGACTCTCCATCACCGTGCGTGCCACCTGTGTGAAGCCATCTGCGGCCTGACCATCGAAACCACTGAGGTCGAAGGCAGCGGCGTACAGATTACCTCGATCAAGGGTGACCCTCAGGACACCTTCAGCCGCGGGCATATCTGCCCCAAAGCGGTTGCGCTGCAAGACATTCAGAACGACCCGGATCGCCTGCGTCAGCCGATGCTGCGAGTGGGCAGCGAATGGCAGCCTATCGAGTGGGAAGATGCCTTTGGCCTTGTAGCCGAACGTCTGGCGGCGATTCAGGAACGACATGGGCAGAACGCGGTGGCGGTTTATCAGGGCAACCCCAGCGTGCACAATTACGGGTTGATGACCCACAGCAATTACTTTCTAGGCCTGCTGAAAACCCGTAACCGGTTTTCCGCGACATCGGTCGATCAATTACCCCATCACCTGACCAGTCATTTGATGTACGGCCACGGCTTGCTGTTGCCGATCCCGGACATCGATCACACCGATTTCATGCTGATACTGGGTGGCAATCCGCTGGCCTCCAACGGCAGCATCATGACCGTGCCGGATGTAGAGAAGCGTCTCAAGGCGATTCAGGCCCGGGGCGGTAAAGTAGTGGTGGTCGATCCTCGTCGCAGCGAAACGGCAGCGATTGCCGATCAGCATCTGTTCGTGCGCCCCGGTGGCGATGCGGCGCTGTTATTCGGGTTGCTCAATACGTTGTTTGCCGAAGGCCTGACCTGCGACAGTGATTTGCCAGTGGACGGTCTGGATGACGTGCGTCAGGCAATCGTAACCTTCACTGCCGAAGCCATGAGCCCGTTGTGCGCAGTACCCGCCGAACAGATCCGCCAACTGGCCCGGGATTTTGCGGCGGCGCCGACAGCGGTCTGCTACGGCCGGATGGGTGTCTCGACCCAGGCCTTCGGCACCTTGTGTCATTGGCTGGTGCAACTGATCAATCTGGTGACCGGCAACCTTGATCGTGTCGGCGGTGCGTTATGCACCGAGCCTGCGGTGGACCTGGTGGCGTCCACTTCGGGCGGCCATTTCAACCTGTGGCAAAGCCGCGTGTCCGGGCGTCCTGAATATGGTGGCGAGTTGCCGGTGTCGGCGCTGGCCGAAGAAATGCTCACCGAAGGGGAAGGGCAGGTCCGCGCACTGATCACCGTGGCGGGAAATCCGGTGCTGTCCACGCCCAATGGCCGACAACTGGAGCAGGCGCTGGACGGGTTGGAGTTCATGGTCAGCGTCGACCTGTACATCAATGAAACCACCCGTTATGCCGACTTGATCCTGCCGTCGACGTCGGCGCTGGAAAACGATCATTACGACACCACCTTCAACATGTTCGCGGTGCGTAACGTCACCCGCTTCAATCGGGCGATCCTCGCCAGGCCGGAAGGCGCGTTGCATGATTGGGAGATCTTCGTGGGGCTGGCCAAAGCCTTTGCGGCGAAGACCGGCAAAGAACTGAAACCGACCATCGCGCCGGCGCAGATGATCGACCGAGGGCTGCGGATGGGTCTGTATGGCGACGCTTCAGAGCACAAGCTATCACTGGCGACCTTGTTCGATCACCCTCACGGTGTCGATCTCGGGGCGCTTAAACCCAACCTGATGTCACGCCTGAAGACGGCCAATCAACGAGTCCAGGCGGCGCCTGCCGTGATCCTCGCCGACCTGGCGCGCTTCGCGGCGCTACAAGCTCCGGCCGCCGATGAGTTGCTGATGATCGGCCGTCGCCATGTGCGCAGCAACAACTCATGGATGCACAACTATCACCGTCTGGTGAAGGGCAAGCCGCGCCATCAACTGCTGATGCACCCGGATGACCTGGCCAGCCGCGGACTCAGCGATGGGCAGCGGGTGCGCGTCAGTTCACGGGTCGGCGTGATCGAGGTTGAAGTGATTGCCAGCCTGGATATGATGAAAGGTGTGGTCAGCCTGCCTCACGGTTGGGGCCATGCGCGACCGGGCGTGCAGATGACGATCGCCAGTGGCCAGCCAGGCTCCAGCGCCAATGACCTGACTGATGAATGTCAGCTCGATGAGTTGTCAGGCAATGCGGCGTTGAACGGCGTGCCGGTGACCGTGGTGGCGGCGTGAACATGTCTGTCGGGGAGGCCGAGCATGGCGCTCGGGTTTCCGTTACAATGCGCCACCGTGCCGACCACTGAGTCGGAAAGTTCAGCCGAGGTGCTCCATGGATATCATCGAAACGATTAAAGAGCAGATTGCCAACAACACCATTCTGCTTTACATGAAAGGCTCGCCGAATGCCCCACAGTGTGGGTTCTCCGCGAAAGCCGCTCAGGCTGTAATGGCCTGTGGCGAAAAGTTTGCCTATGTGGACATCCTGCAGAACCCGGAAATCCGCGCCAACCTGCCTAAGTACGCCAACTGGCCAACCTTCCCGCAACTGTGGGTCGGTGGTGAACTGGTCGGCGGTAGCGACATCATGACTGAAATGTCTGCTGACGGTTCGTTGCAAGCGACGATCAAAGCCGCTGTCGAAAAAGCCGCAGCGAACAAGACCGAAGCCTGATTCGGTATCTGTTGTAGGAGCGAGGCTTGCCCGCGAAGGCGTCATCACTGGCGCTAAAAGCTTCGCGGGCAAGTCGGATCGCCGCCCGCTCGCTCCTACAAGAGCGTGTCTAGTCCCGAATAGGTGTAAACCATATTCAGGACGAGACAGCGCATAAAAAAGCCCCGCCTCTTTATAAAGAGAGCGGGGCTTTTTATTGCATCGCGATTAGCGGCGTAGAATTTACTCTTCGCCCATCTGCGATTGCAGATAGTTCTCAAGACCAACTTTATCGATCAGGCCCAGTTGGGTTTCCAGCCAGTCGATATGTTCTTCTTCGGATTCAAGAATGTCTTCGAGCAGTTCACGGCTACCGAAGTCGCCGACAGTTTCGCAATGAGCGATAGCGACTTTCAGATCGGCATGGCCGTCGCGCTCGATCTTCAAATCGCACTCAAGCATTTCCTTGGTGTGTTCGCCGATGTGCAGCTTGCCCAGGTCCTGGACGTTCGGCAGGCCTTCAAGGAACAGGATGCGCTTGATCAGCTTGTCAGCGTGCTTCATCTCGTCGATGGATTCGTGGTACTCGTGCTTGCCGAGCTTGTTCAGGCCCCAATCTTCGTACATGCGCGCATGCAAAAAGTATTGATTGATCGCGACCAGCTCATTGGCAAGGATTTTGTTGAGATGCTGGATGACTGTAACGTCGCCTTTCATGATGGGGTCCTGCCCTGTAGTCGCTGTATATAAGGCAGAGTTTGAGCCGCGTAATTAAGAGTGTCAAACCTAAGTTATTGAAACTTAAATGAAAATTAATCGGAATAAGAATGTTTGTGTTCCGCGTCTGGCGTCTAAGCGATTGATTTTCAGGCATAAAAAAACCGGACATCGAGTCCGGTTCTTTAAAATGCGGTACTTATGCGGCGGTAAATTCTACGGGGTAGGGGATCGCTGCCTGGGCTGTTTGCAGTTTGCCCAGGGTTTCGCGCACCACTTCCTTGGCAAGGCAGGCGCATTTGCCGCATTGGCTGGCAACGCCGGTGGCCTGACGTACTTCCCGATAGCTGCAGCAACCTTCATAGATTGCTTCGCGGATTTGACCGTCGGTGACGCCAGTGCAGAGGCAGACATACATAAGTGAGAACCGTCGCTGGTTGTGACTCAATTGCGATGGATCTTAATGTTAACGAGAATGATTGTCAAAGTTGTTTCTGAAAGCTTTTCGTCATAAGGGTGAATGACTGACGAACGGCTTCCTCTTGGACTGTCCATGAGGAAAATATAGCAGCGGTCTTTTCAACCACCAGAAAAAACCGTTAAGGACAGGCCAAAAACGCGGTGTATGATGGTCGGCCTTTGCGAAGGGGGTTCGTGTCACAGGGCTGTCGCCTGAGGGTGGCAGGCTGGCACTAACCCTGTTCTTCACTATTACATCAGGAGATATTCAATGAGCGTACTCGTAGGCAAACAAGCCCCTGACTTCACCGTACCGGCCGTACTCGGCAATGGCGAAATCGTAGACAGCTTCACCCTGTCGTCGGCCATCAAAGGCAAATACGGCCTGGTGTTCTTCTACCCACTGGACTTCACCTTCGTTTGCCCGTCCGAGCTGATCGCTCTGGACAACCGCATGGCTGACTTCAAGGCTCGCAACGTGGAAGTGGTCGCGGTGTCGATCGACTCGCACTTCACCCACAACGCCTGGCGCAACACCCCGGTCAACAATGGTGGTATCGGCGAAGTTCGTTACACCATGGCTGCCGACATGAAGCACGAAATCGCCAAGGCCTACGACGTTGAATCCGAAGGCGGCGTGGCTTTCCGTGGCGCGTTCCTGATCGACGACAAAGGTGTTGTCCGTTCGCAGATCATCAACGACCTGCCGCTGGGTCGTAACATCGAAGAGCTGATCCGTCTGGTTGACGCTCTGCAATTCCACGAAGAGCACGGCGAAGTTTGCCCTGCCAACTGGAAAAAAGGCGACAAAGGCATGACCGCTTCGACCGAAGGTGTCGCGGCTTACCTGACCGAGAACGCTGCTGCGCTGTAAGGCAGGCGTCAGGCAATAAAAAACCGGCCTCTCGAAAGGCCGGTTTTTTTATGAACGGGATAAACCAGCGACAGGCATCAGTCGTTGTAGTCTTCCCAGCCGCCCATTTGTTTCCATCGATTGACGATGCCGCAGAACAGATCAGCCGTCTTCTCGGTGTCGTAGCGGGCCGAGTGGGCCTCGCGTCCGTCAAAGTCGATGTCCGCTGCCTGACAGGCCTTGGCCAATACGGTTTGACCGTAAGCCAGACCGGCGAGGGTCGCCGTATCGAAGCTGGAGAACGGGTGAAACGGGTTGCGTTTCATGTCCAGGCGCGCGACAGCGGCGTTGAGGAAGCCCAGGTCGAAGCTGCTGTTGTGCCCGACCAGAATCGCCCGTTTGCAGCCATTGGCCTTCAGAGCCTTGCGCACACCGCGGAAGATATCGGTCAGGGCCGCTTCTTCACTCACAGCCATGCGCAGCGGGTGATCAAGCTTGATCCCGGTAAATTCCAATGCTGCCGCTTCGATGTTGGCGCCTTCGAACGGTTCGACCCGGAAGAAATAGGTGTGCTCAGGGTACACAAAGCCTTTTTCATCCATGCCGATCACGGTGGCGGCGATTTCCAGCAGGGCATCGGTGGCCGAGTTGAAGCCACCGGTTTCTACGTCGACGACTACCGGCAGGTAACCCCGGAACCTGGCAGCCATTGGATGACGGGAACCGCCTCCACCGCCATTACCGTCCTGTTCGTCGTCGAAATGGTCTTCACTCACGCGTGTTCCTCCAGCAGGCGCCAGCGCAGTTTTTCACCGGCGCGCAGCGGGATTACAGTCAGCTCGCCAAATGGCAGGCTGGTTGGGGCGGTCCACTCGTCGCGGACCAGGGTGATGCGATCGGTGTTCGCCGGCAGGCCGTAGAAACGCGGGCCATTGAGACTGGCGAAGGCTTCGAGCTTGTCCAGCGCGTTGCGCTGTTCGAAGGCTTCGGCATACATCTCGATCGCGGCATAAGCGGTGTAGCAACCGGCACAGCCGCAAGCCGCTTCTTTGGCGTGCTGGGCATGGGGCGCCGAATCGGTGCCGAGGAAGAACTTGTCGCTGCCACTGGTAGCGGCGTCGAGCAGGGCTTCCTGGTGGGTATTACGCTTGAGGATCGGCAGGCAGTAGAAGTGTGGCCGAATCCCGCCCACCAGCATGTGGTTGCGGTTGTACAGCAGGTGATGCGCGGTGATGGTCGCACCAACGTTGGCCGAAGCCGCGTTGACGAACTGCACGGCATCCGCGGTGGTGATGTGTTCGAACACCACTTTCAGGGTCGGGAAACGTTCGACCACCCGACGCATGTGCTCATCGATGAAGGCTTTTTCGCGATCGAAAACGTCAACATCGCCACGGGTGACTTCACCGTGAACCAGCAAGGGCATCCCGACTTCGGCCATGGCCTCGAGTGCAGGGAAAATCTTGTCGATGCTGGTGACGCCAGAGTCCGAGTTGGTGGTCGCGCCGGCCGGATACAACTTGGCGGCGTGAACGAAACCGCTGGCCTTGGCTTCACGAATTTCTTCGGGCTGGGTGCGATCGGTCAGGTACAGAACCATCAGCGGTTCGAAACGGCTGCCGGCCGGACGTGCGGCGAGAATTCGCTGGCGATAGCCATCGGCTTCAGCAGCGTTGCGCACCGGGGGTACCAGGTTGGGCATGATGATGGCGCGACCAAAGGTGCGCGCGACATCCGCGACGGTATTGGGCAACACAGCACCATCGCGAAGATGAATATGCCAGTCGTCGGGACGCAGCAGGGTCAGGCGGTCGGACATGAGGGAATTCCAGGCGGGTCAAACTCAGGGGAATGCTACCGGAAAAGACTCTTCCAGGCACTCGCTATCAAGTTTTGCGGCAAGCTTCCGATATCCAACAGGTATGCCCTAAACATGTGTGTCGGTTTTTTTGTTGTAGAAGCCAGTGGAGCCTCCCGTGCGCCAGCGTTATTTAGCCTTGCTCAGTGTGTTTGCCAGCCTTCCTGCGATGGCGCTCACTTTCCAGACTCGTCTGGAGAGCATTGAGTGGACGGTCGAAGGTGACAAGTTCGAATGCCGCCTGACTCAACCGATCACCGATTTCGGTTCGGGTGAGTTCGTGCGTCGCGCCGGCGAGCAGGCGACATTTCGTCTGAAAGCCTACAACTCAATGATCGGAGGGGGGTCCGCGACCCTGCTGGCGGCTGCTGCGCCGTGGCAGCCGGGGCGTGGCGACATCAACCTGGGTTCGGTGAGAATCGGCAGTGGCGACGTGCTGTTCAACAGCTCGCAAGTTCAGGCCGGGCGCTTGATCAGTGGTTTGATGGATGGCCGCAGTCCGGTCGTTCGACACTCCTCGGGCGACGGTCGGGTATCTGAAGTCCGTCTGCTGCCCGTCAAGTTCAGCAAGGCCTACAGTGACTATCAGGGTTGCGTGGCAAAGTTGCTGCCGAAGAATTTCGAGCAGGTGAAGCAATCCGAAGTCGGATTTCCGGGTGAGGGCATCGATCTCGACGCCAGGGCCAAGGCCCAGTTACAAGTCATGCTGGAGTTCATGAAGGCCGATCCGACGGTCAACCACATTGAACTCGACGGCCATTCCGACAACAGTGGCAACCGCCTGACCAACCGTGAACTGTCACGACGCCGGGCACTGGCTGTGATGGACTTCTTCAAGGCAAATGGAATCCAGGAATCGCAGATCACCCTGCGTTTTCACGGTGAGCGCTATCCGTTGGCACCGAACAACAATACCGCCAACCGGGCGAAGAACCGCCGGGTCGCCGTACGCCTGGAACGAGTAGCGCCGACCGAGAAGCCGGCACCTCAGGCCACTGCCGCCGCAAGCAGCGCAACGACCTCCTGAACCTGCTGAAATCGTCGCTCGCTCGACATAATCTGTCGCTTCGTCGTCATAAGCTGTCGCGCCTCTGTAAATTATCCGGCATCAGCGGTAGACTTGACCGCTTTCCGTAGAACCCCGTGGAGTGATGGCATGGCGGACGTAAACAAGGTCGTTCTGGCGTATTCCGGCGGCCTGGACACTTCGGTGATCCTCAAGTGGCTGCAGGATACTTATAACTGTGAAGTAGTAACCTTCACCGCTGACCTGGGTCAGGGCGAAGAGGTCGAACCGGCCCGCGCCAAGGCACAGGCCATGGGCGTAAAAGAAATCTACATCGACGATCTGCGCGAAGAATTCGTGCGCGATTTCGTGTTCCCGATGTTCCGCGCCAACACCGTTTACGAAGGCGAGTACCTGCTGGGTACTTCCATCGCTCGTCCGTTGATAGCCAAACGCCTGATCGAAATCGCCAACGAAACCGGCGCTGACGCCATTTCCCATGGCGCGACCGGCAAAGGCAACGATCAGGTTCGTTTCGAGCTGGGTGCCTACGCCTTGAAGCCAGGCGTAAAAGTGATCGCTCCGTGGCGCGAATGGGACCTGCTCTCCCGTGAAAAGCTGATGGATTATGCTGAAAAGCACAACATCCCGATCGAGCGTCACGGCAAGAAAAAATCCCCGTACTCGATGGATGCCAACCTGCTGCACATCTCCTATGAAGGCGGCGTGCTGGAAGACACCTGGACCGAGCACGAAGAAGACATGTGGCGCTGGACCGTCTCCCCGGAGAACGCTCCTGACAAACCGCAGTACCTGGAACTGACCTATCGCAACGGCGACATCGTGGCACTGGACGGCGTCGAAATGACCCCGGCCACCGTGCTGGCGACCTTGAACCGTATCGGTGGCGAACACGGTATCGGCCGTCTGGACATCGTTGAAAACCGCTACGTCGGCATGAAGTCCCGTGGCTGCTACGAGACGCCTGGCGGCACCATTATGCTGCGCGCCCACCGTGCGATCGAATCGATCACCCTGGACCGCGAAGTGGCTCACCTCAAAGACGAGCTGATGCCTAAATACGCCAGCCTGATCTACACCGGTTACTGGTGGAGCCCTGAGCGTCTGATGCTGCAACAGATGATCGACGCTTCCCAGGCTCACGTGAACGGCGTAGTGCGCCTGAAGCTGTACAAGGGCAACGTGATCGTCACCGGCCGCAAGTCCGACGAGTCGTTGTTCGACGCCAATATTGCCACCTTCGAGGAAGATGGCGGCGCCTACAACCAGGCCGATGCGGCGGGCTTCATCAAGCTCAACGCCTTGCGCATGCGTATCGCGGCGAACAAAGGCCGGAAGCTTTTCTGAGACCTTTGAGGCGGTAATGGAATTGTGGCCTTGTCGATGACAAGGCCACAACTCTGAAAAGAGGCTGCTGCATATTGCGCTTCGCTTTTTCCTGTTTCTGCTAACCCTTCCTTCTGCTTCTGGTCTTTGATTTCACTTCAAGGGCTGCCTTCTGCTGTGTGACAGATCAAAACCTAGCCCATAATCGTCACACCCTGTGAGCTCAAATTGTAAGAAATACAGAACGCTGCGTTGTTGCGTTTCTTTATTTGTTTCCAGTGTTTGAGCGCGTTTTCCTTCAGCAATACCTCCGAATCGGCGCACGTAAGAAATACAATCACTTGTGCAGCGTTGTCCGGAGGGTGCTGGATACTCTCCATCAAGGCGCTGAACGCCATTTTTTTGTTTATCCATCGTGCATCAACGATGTGCAAATCCTTTAGAGGAGCAGGCAGGTGCACATGGTGTTGGGCTGGGTTTTCACGCGGGACCCTGGAAGGGGTGTTTCCCGAGTGATCAGCATTGTCCATGGCTTTTATGAAATGCTTTCCCTTCTCGAAATCGGAGGGTGCGTAAAGCGATCGATAGTTGAAGTTGAGTGTGATGAAGAAAAGAAAAAGCAAATAAAATGGAAAGCTGATCAGAAACCAGACATAGAGCTCTCTCTCCTTATTGTCGAGAAAGGGGAGAGAGACAGCAGCCGATGTTTCGGATAGTACTGCAAATATCGCAATGATTGTCATGGGGTTGGTGATTCTTTTTTTGAGTTTTATCATGTTTTTTGCTCATGAGATATTATCTTTATTCTCTGTTGGTTTATGGGGTGTGCCTGGGTGGATGATAGCGAGTGTGTGAGTTTTTTGTAGTAGCGTTGAATACCGTTTTTTACTATGTGATTGAGATCGTTATAGTAGCTGCATTGTTTTTGGTTTGGGTATGGTTGTTAATTTGTTTTAAAGTTGTGTGGGTTTGTTCTGCATTGAGGTGTTGCAGTGTGTAAGTTTTTTGAGTCGCCTGGGCCAGATGATGGACATCACTGGAAAATACCAGTTACTTTTAAGGGTAGCTCAATAGTAAAAGTATGTTGGATCGCTCTCATTGAACCCTGTTTTTTTGTTTTTTTGGTTGTAAATTGATACAAATAAACTGTCGAGATGTTGAGCGGTGTTCGGCCGATAAAATCTCTGGTTCATTGTGTGCAATGATTTTTTGTAGGAATAATCCGTGTTGTTTGTAGGTGATGTCTCTCGGTGCGAGTGGCCGGGGGGGGCGGCATGCCACGGGTGAAACGACTAGGCTATGGTGCGGGCTCTAAAAATTCGAACAGCGAAAATTGGACTTGCCCATGAATAAAGTGCTGATCGTGGATGATCACCCCGTCATTCGTCTTGCGGTACGTATGCTAATGGAGCGTCATGGCTACGAAGTCGTTGCAGAGACGGACAATGGCGTGGATGCATTGCAACTTGCTCGTGAACTTATGCCGGATATTGTCATTCTGGATATTGGAATACCGAAACTGGATGGTCTGGAAGTTATCGCCCGCCTGACATCGGCAGCGATGCCTCTTAAAGTGCTGATATTGACGTCCCAGGCGCCAGGGCATTTTTCCATGCGTTGCATGCAATCGGGTGCTGCAGGCTATGTTTGCAAACAACAGGACCTCACTGAGTTGCTGAGTGCGATAAAAGCCGTGTTGTCAGGTTACAGTTATTTCCCTAATCAGGCTCTGCATACCGTGCGTTCCAGTCTTGGGAATGCCAGTGAAGCGGATATGGTAGATCGTTTGTCCGGGCGGGAAATGATGGTCCTGCAACAACTGGCACTAGGAAAAACAAACAAGGAGATCGCCGATGGAATGTTCCTCAGTAATAAAACCGTCAGCACTTACAAGACTCGCCTGTTGTTGAAGCTCAATGCTCGCTCACTGGTCGATCTCATAGAATTGGCTCAGCGCAATGGCCTGGTATGAGTACGCCAGCGTTTGACGAGGCGCGATGAACGGGCGTTTATCGGGGATCGGCACTTAGTAAAAAGCCTCCGTTTCGGGAGGCTTTTAGGTGTCATAGGTCAAAATCGTAATCGGCCAATTGCTTTTGCAGTCGGCGCTCCTCCAGCAGATTGTCGATGGTGCGACGTTTGCTCAGGTTGGTCTTTGCCACTTCCACTACCGGCTCTGCGTCATCGGCCTCAACGGGGGTGAAGTCGTCTTCTACGTCCAATTGCTCTTTGCCAGTGCTCATAAGGTTAACTCCAGGCTAAGGCTGCCTTTGGCGCTCCTTATATCGACAATTTCCCGGCGGGTAAAAAAGATTTTTTCAATCGATCTATCAAAAAAACTAATAGCGCCTCAATCGTCCGAGGTCTTTTGCTTGTATTCGCACAAGTCCTCGATCCGGCAACTGCCACAACGGGGCTTGCGGGCCAGGCAAACGTAGCGGCCATGGAGAATCAGCCAGTGATGAGCGTCGAGCAGATATTCCTTCGGCACGAATTTCATCAGTTTCTGCTCCACCTCGACTACATTCTTGCCCGGAGCAATGCCGGTACGGTTGCTGACCCGAAAAATGTGAGTATCCACGGCCATGGTCAGCTGACGAAAGGCGGTATTGAGCACTACGTTGGCGGTTTTGCGACCGACGCCGGGCAGTGCTTCCAGCGCCTCGCGGGTCTGCGGCACTTCACCTCCATGACGCTCCACCAGCAAGCGACAGGTTTCGATCACGTTTTTCGCTTTGCTGTTGAACAGGCCGATGGTCTTGATGTACCCCGACAGCCCTTCAATGCCCAAGGCGTGAATGGCTGCCGGCGTATTGGCCACCGGGAACAGTTTGGCGGTGGCCTTGTTGACACCGACATCGGTCGATTGCGCCGAGAGAATCACGGCGATCAGCAATTCGAACGGCGAGGAATAGGCCAGTTCGGTCTTTGGTTCAGGGTTGTCTTCGTGAAACCTGCGGAAAATTTCAAGACGTTTTGCGGCATTCATGGACGATGCGTTTCCTCGAAGGCGATCAATGTGAGGCAGCCGGACGGGTCCAGGCTTGACGTGCGGCGATCAGTAATCCCAACAGAATAAACCCGCCAGGGGTCAACGTGGCCAAGTGCAGGCCACCGTCGGCGATCAGGGACCAGCCTTGCCAGTCCGGTTGCGTAGCACCGGCCAGCCAGGACAGATGGCTGCCCAGTGTCCCGTTGCCGATGAACTCGCGTAGCAGGCCCAAGCCCACCATCAAGGCGCCGAACAGGCCACTCAGGTGCAGGCGATCACGCCATGTGTTCTGGAAAAAACCGTTGTGTTCCAGCACGACGCATTGCAAGGCGATCAAGCCTGCATAGAAACCCAGATGCTGGTGCCATTGGAGCGACCAGGCTTGCGTGGCGAGATCCGCGCAACTGGTCAGCGTGGCAGCCAGCAAGAGGCTGGCCAGCAAGTGTGTTGCGGGAACCAGTCGCGAGCGCAAGGCGCCCATGCTCACCCCATAAGCACTGAGCACCAGGGCGAACATCAGCCACAGGCCCAGGGCCGTGACCAATGAATCAGTGACGCCGATCAACGGCGTTAGCATCAGCGAATTCTGCAGGGTCGATGATTTATTCATGGGCGCTGCTCCCGATTAGCGGTTGCCGGTGTTCATCGAAGTAGCGCAACGCGTCATGGGTGGCATTGATCACTGCTCTTGAGGTGATGGTCGCGCCTGCGATCTGATCGAATTGCCCTTGGTCCTTATTCAAGGCCCAACCATTGTCACCGGGTTCGGTTAGAGACTTGCCAGTAAACACCTGAAGCCAGGCATTGGGCCAATCGGCGAGCTTGCCACCCAGTCCCGGGGTTTCCGATTGCTTGAGGGTTTTGACCCCCAGCAACTTGCCATGGGTGTCGATGGCGATCAGCAAGTCAATGGCGCCTGCATAGCCCAGCGCCTGACTGCGCAGCAACACGGCGCTCGGTTGGCCGGCCTTGGACGCCAGGTAGCCACCCAACAGCGTGCTGTTGGCCAAGCGAGTATTTTCGAGGCTGAGAGGTTGTTCCAGTGGCTGATTGTCGTAGCTGCCGGGCGCTAGCAGATCCAGCAACTGACGGCTGTCGATCAAGCGTTGTTCGGCCGCAATACGCGTGGCGCTGGTGTGCTGCACGAGGTAAGTCGCGCCCATCCCCAGGCCAGCCAGCACTACCAGGATCACAACGCTCGTCGCTCGGTTCATGGGGCAACCTGTTCCTGCCTGGACGCGGCAAACCGCTCCAGCGCCGGCACACAGAGGTTCATCAGCAAAACCGCAAAGGCCACGCCGTCCGGATACCCGCCCCACGTCCGAATCAGGTAAGTCAGCAATCCCACACCTGCGCCGAACAGCAATCGGGCAGTGGGGCTTTTTGCACCGGATACCGGCTCCGTCACGATGAAGAAGGCACCCAGCATGCTCGCGCCGGTGAGCAGATGAAACAGTGGCGAGCCATGAGAGTCGGAGCCTGTACCGTTCCAGCACAACAGGCTGATGATGAACAGGCTGGCGAGCATGCCGACCGGTGCATGCCAACTGAACACCCGCCGTTGCAGCAGAAACGCACCGCCTGCCAGAAACGCCAGGTTGACCCATTCCACGCCTTGGCCGCCAAAACGGCCGAATGCCGGATTGCCGGCGAACAGTTCTTCCATGGTCAGGCTTTTGTTGATTCGCAGACTGTCCAGCGCCGTGGCCTGGGCCCACGCATCGGGTGTCTGGGCGAAGCTGAAGCCGAACACCTGTTGCAGCCCGCCGAGCAAATCCATGCCATGGGAGGATGGCCAGTGGGTCATTTGCTGGGGAAACGTCACCAGAACCAGCGCAAAACCGAGCATCGCCGGGTTGAACGGATTCTTGCCGACACCGCCATACAAATGCTTGCTGAAAAACAGTCCGAAGGCCGCAGCACTGACCGTCAGCCACCACGGACAATAAGGCGGCAAGGCCAGTGCCAGCAGCGTTGCACTGACAAGGGCGCTGCCATCGCTCAACGTCGGTTTTACGGGTTGCTTGCGCAGCTGCAACACCACCGCTTCAACGGCGAGTGCGGTAGCTGCCGCCAGAATCAGATTGATCAACACCCCCCAGCCGTACAGCCAGAACAACACCAGCATCCCCGGCACGGTGGCCAGCAATACCAGCTTCATGGCCTGTTGAAGGCGTTCATCCACCGATTCAAGGGGTGACATAGGCATCCACCTGACGCTCGGCTTCACTGAGCGCGCGCTCCAGTGCGGCAATCTGTTCGGCCGGCGCTTCGCTTGTTTGCGCTTTCTTGAGTTCGGCACGGCGCATGGCCAACTGAATCTTCGCCCGTTTCAGCTCGGCATCTTTCGCCAGAGCAGGCGGCGCAGAAACTTGCGGTGCACTGCTTTCCAGTTGTGCCAATACCTGTTCGGCGGCTTCGAATTGCTGTTGCAGCACGATCAGTTGCGATTGCTGTTCGAAGGTCGGCGGATGCCCGAAGGCCTTGAGCGATTTGTTCAGCTGCGCCCGACTCATCGCCAGATCGACCTTGGCCTTTTTCAGTGCCGCATCGGCATTGGCGGCCTTTTGTGCGCGGACACGCTCAAGCGCGGCCTGAACCGGGTCGAGTGTCACTTCGCTGTGCTGCACAGCGCGTTGGGCACGGGCCTGGCGTTCGGCGAGTTTCTGCTCCTCTTCGCGACGCAAACGGGCATTGCGCTGTTCGAAACGGCGTCGCGCGCGATTGCGCTTGGTGGCGCGAGCCTGTTGTTCCTCCTGGCTGAACGCCAGCCCGCCGACAATCGGCAGCACCGTGGCCAGCGGTAATGGATGCATCTCGATGCAATCCACCGGGCAGGGTGCCACGCAGAGGTCGCAACCGGTGCATTCGTCGACGATGACCGTGTGCATGAATTTCGCCGCGCCGACAATGGCGTCGACCGGGCAGGCCTGAATGCATTTGGTGCAGCCGATGCACTCGGCTTCGCGGATGTAAGCGATCTGCGCCGGTGCCGAGCCGCGACTGACGTCCAGTTCCAGCACCGGCACTTTCAGCAGGTCGGCCAGGGCCGCGATGGTTTCGCTACCGCCCGGTGGGCACTTGTTGATCGGCTCGCCGCTGGCGATGCCTTCGGCGTAGGGTTTGCATCCGGGGTGGCCACACTTGCCGCATTGGGTCTGCGGCAAGAGGGCGTCGATGCGTTGAATCAGACTCATGTTTTGATCAGCCCGCTGAATCCGAGAAAAACCACCGCGATCAATCCGGCGCCGATCAATTCGATAGGCAGGCCACGAAAGGGCAGGGGGATATCGTTATCGAGTGTGCGCTGGCGCAAGTCGCTGAACAGACTCAGCACCAGCCAGAAACCCAGCCCGGCGCCAAGGCTCAGAGCTATGGCGTGGAAAATTCCCTTATCGTTCTGAGCGTTGAGCAACGTCAGCCCAAGCACCCCGGCATTCCCCAGCAGCAGGGGCCAGAGGCCATCGAATGACAGCTTCACAAACAATGCCGAAAGCAGCTTCAGTAGCGGACCGATCAGCAGAACGCTCAGTGGCAGGAACACGAACAGACGCAGCGAGGTCAGCCCCAACGGCACCAGTAGCCAGTGATAGAGCCCATAGCCGAGCGTGCCGACGATCAGCATCAGACACGTCGTCGCGACGCCCAGCGCGTGGACCTGTGGCCGCTCGCTGCCCAGCACCGGATCGACGCCCAGCGGCCAGTGCAACACGAGGTTGTTGATCAGGGCAGCGCTGATAAGCGTAAGAAGCAGTTCGGTCATGATCGTGCCGGCAAAAGGAGGCCTGTCTAACAAGGTTAGGCATTATCCGGCAAGGAAGGAGGGTGGGCCAGACATGAAAATCCCACAGTCGCGCCGGGCACGACTGTGGGATCGAGTTACCGCAGAACCTTACTTGATGCGCTGACCTGGCTTGGCGCCGCTGTCGGGGCTCAGCAGGTAGATTTCTTCACCGCCAGGGCCGGCCGCCATCACCATGCCTTCGGAGATCCCGAATTTCATTTTGCGGGGCTTGAGATTGGCGATCATCATGGTCAGGCGACCATTGAGCTTGGACGGGTCCGGGTAGGCGCTCTTGATGCCGGAGAACACGTTGCGTTGCTCGTCACCGATGTCCAGGGTCAGGCGCAGCAGTTTGTCGGCACCTTCCACTGCTTCGGCCTTGAGGATCAGCGCCACGCGCAGGTCGACAGCGGCAAAGGTGTCGAACTCGATCTCTGGCGACAGCGGATCCTTGGCCAGTTCACCGTTGCCGACGGGTGCAGCTTCGCCGGTGTCGGTTGCGCTGGCGGTCAGGTCTTCTTTCGAGGCGTCGGTCATGGCTTGCACTTTTACTGGGTCGATGCGGGTCATCAACGGTTTGAACTCGTTCAGCTGATGGTTGCTGAGCAAGGTGGCGTGGTCGTTCCAGGTCAGCTGTGCGACGTTCAGGAACGCCTCGGCATCGGCGGCCAGCAACGGCAGCACCGGTTTGAGGAAAATCACCAATTGGCGGAACAGGTTGATGCCCAGGGCGCAAATGGCCTGGACTTCATCCTGCTTGCCTTCCTGTTTGTTCAGTGACCACGGCGCCTTGTCGGCGATCCAGGCATTGGCACGGTCGGCCAGACCCATGATTTCGCGCATGGCGCGGGCAAAGTCGCGAGACTCATAAGCATCGGCAATGCTTGGCGCTGCGGCCAAAAAGGCATCGGTCAGTTCCGGCGCGGCGTTGCCGGCGACCAGCACGCCACCATTGCCTTTATGGATGAAACCGGCGCAACGGCTGGCGATGTTGACGACTTTGCCGACCAGGTCGGAGTTGACCTTCTGCACGAAGTCTTCGAGGTTCAGGTCCAGGTCATCGACGCCACGGCCCAGCTTGGCGGCGTAGTAGTAGCGAAGGTATTCCGGCGACAGGTGATCCAGGTAGGTCCGGGCCTTGACGAACGTGCCGCGGGACTTGGACATCTTCTGGCCGTTGACGGTCAGGTAGCCGTGTACGTTGATGCCGGTCGGTTTACGGAACCCGGCGCCTTCGAGCATGGCGGGCCAGAACAGGGCGTGGAAGTTGACGATGTCCTTGCCGATGAAATGGTACAGCTCGGCGGTGGAATCCTTGCCCCAGAACGCGTCGAAGTCCAGTTCCGGCTTGCGGGCGCAGAGGTTCTTGAAGCTGGCCATGTAGCCGATCGGTGCGTCCAGCCATACGTAGAAGTATTTGCCCGGCTCGTCGGGGATCTCGAAACCGAAATACGGCGCATCGCGGGAGATGTCCCACTGTTGCAGGCCGGCGTCCAGCCATTCGGCGATCTTGTTGGCCACGGCATCTTGCAGGGTGCCGCTGCGGGTCCAGGCTTGCAGCATTTCCTGGAAGTCCGGCAGTTTGAAGAAGAAGTGCTGGGAGTCCTTGAGCACTGGCGTGGCGCCGGAGATTGCCGACTTCGGATCTTTGAGGTCGGTCGGCGCGTAGGTCGCACCGCATTTTTCGCAGTTGTCGCCGTACTGGTCTTCGGTGCCGCATTTCGGGCAAGTGCCCTTGATGAAGCGGTCGGCCAGGAACATTTTCTTTTCCGGGTCGAAGTACTGAGTGATCGAACGCGTGGCGATGTGCCCGGCGTCGCGCAGCTTCAGGTAGATCTGGCTCGACAGCTCACGGTTTTCTTCGGCGTGAGTGGAGTGGAAGTTGTCGAAGTCCACCAGGAATTCGGCAAAGTCGGCGCTGTGTTCAGCCTGGACGTTGGCGATCAGTTGTTCCGGGGTGATGCCTTCCTTTTCCGCGCGCAGCATGATGGCCGAACCGTGAGCGTCGTCGGCGCAGACATAAATGCATTGATTACCGCGATGCTTCTGGAAACGCACCCACATATCGGTCTGGATGTATTCCAACATATGGCCGAGGTGGATCGAACCATTGGCATAGGGCAGGGCGCTGGTGACGAGGATCTTGCGTGGCTCGGACATGGGGCTCGGCTACTTGATGAAACGGAGGTCGGCCACTATAAAGCGCCGGCGCATATTTTTCACCCCTGTGGCGAGGGGGCTTGCCCCCGTTCGGCTGCGAAGCAGTCGTGAATCCAGACAACTCGGTCGGGCTGACAGATTGCAGGGGGCCGCTGCGCGACCCAACGGGGGCAAGCCCCCTCGCCACAGGGACGCTCTCCAGCCACAGGGATGTGTTTGCCACAAATCATCGTGGAGCATGCCGTCTATGATGTAGAACGGTTAGGATACCCGCCTGATTTTCAAGTCTAGCTATCGGAGTTGCCCATGAGCGCCGTCAATCGCGCAGCGGTGGAAGCCGTCCTTCGTCAATACACCGACCCTTACCTGAACCAGGACCCGGTCAGCGCCGGGTGCGTGCGCAGCATCGATATTCAGGGCGATCGCGTCAGTGTCCAGCTGGAGCTGGGTTACGCCGCCGGTCTGTTCAAGAGTGGCTGGGCGCAGTTGCTGCAATTAGCCATCGAAGGCCTGGACGGCGTGGTCACCGCGCGCGTCGAGATCACCAGTGTGATCGCCGCGCACAAGGCCCAGGCGCAGATTCCGGGGTTGGCCAACGTCAAGAACGTCGTGGCCGTGGCGTCCGGCAAGGGGGGCGTGGGCAAATCCACCACCGCCGCCAACCTGGCGCTGGCGCTGGCTCGTGAAGGTGCCAGGGTCGGGATTCTCGACGCGGACATCTACGGCCCGAGCCAGGGCATCATGTTCGGCATCCCTGAAGGCACCCGACCAACGGTCAAGGATCAGAAGTGGTTCATCCCGATCCAATCCCACGGCGTCGAAGTGATGTCCATGGCCTTCCTGACCGACGACAACACGCCGATGGTCTGGCGCGGACCGATGGTTTCCGGTGCGCTGTTGCAACTGGTCACGCAAACGGCCTGGGGCGACCTGGATTACCTGGTCATCGACATGCCGCCAGGCACCGGCGACATCCAGCTGACCCTGGCGCAGAAAGTCCCGGTGGCCGGTGCGGTGATCGTGACCACCCCACAGGATCTGGCGTTGCTGGACGCGCGCAAGGGCGTGGAGATGTTCCGCAAGGTCAATATCCCGGTGCTGGGCGTGGTGGAGAACATGGCCGTGCACATCTGCTCCAACTGCGGGCATGCCGAGCATCTGTTCGGTGAGGGTGGTGGTGTGAAGCTGGCCACCCAGTACGGTGTCGAACTATTGGCTTCGTTGCCACTGTCGATGCTGATCCGCGAACAGGCCGATGGCGGCAAGCCAACGGTGATCGCCGAGCCTGACAGCCAGATTGCGATGGTTTACCAGGAACTGGCCCGCCATGTCGGCGCACGGATTGTGTTGCAGGAAGCTTTGATGCCGGCGATGCCGAACATCACCGTCAGCGACGATTGATTCGCTGAAGAAATGCGATCCAATGTGGGAGCGGGCTTGCTCGCGAAGGCGGTAGATCAGTCAACTTATCTGTTGAATGACACACCGCATTCGCGAGCAAGCCCGCTCCCACATTTGTTTTGTGTTGCCCCTTAGATGCGCAACCCGCCATCCAATTCCAGAATCCGACCGGTGTAGTAGTCGTTCTCGAAAATGTAGGCCGCCGACTGGGCGATCTCTTCGGGTTTGCCCATGCGCTTGAGCGGAATCCCGGAAGTCATTTTCTCCAACGCTTCCGGTTTCATGCTCAGGGTCATCTCGGTTTCGATGAAGCCCGGCGCAATGCCCGCCACGCGAATGCCGTAGCGCGCCAGTTCCTTGGCCCAGGTCACGGTTGCCGCGGCAACACCGGCCTTGGCGGCGGAGTAGTTGGTCTGGCCGACGTTGCCGGCGCGCGAAATCGACGAGATATTGATGATCGCGCCGCTGTTTTTCAGCTCGACCATTTTTGCCGCGACTTCACGGGTGCACAGGAACACGCCGGTCAGATTGACGTCGATCACTGACTGCCATTGGGCCAGGCTCATCTTGGTCATTTCGCCGTCCTTGACCTTCAGCAGCAGGCCGTCGCGCAGAATGCCGGCATTGTTGATCAGGCCATGAATCGCGCCGAAATCGTCGGCCACCTGGGCGACCATATGGGTCACTTGCTCTTCATCGGCGACGTTGCACAGGTAGGCTCGGGCCTCGACACCCTTAGCCTTGCAAGCCGCGACGGTGGTATCGAGCTTTTCCTGGTTCAGGTCCACCAGCGCCAGTTTCGCGCCAAGACCTGCAAGATACTCGGCCATGGAACGGCCTAAACCCTGGCAACCGCCGGTGATAATGATTACTTTGTCAGTGAGTTGCATTCGCATAGCCCCATAGCGGATCGGAGTGGTTCTCCTTCTAGAGGGCCTCTCGATCTGAGCCTGATGTGGCCTGGCTGCACATGAGAACTGCCCCTATGGCGTGCTGGAACTTTAACCCAGGCGCCTGTCCGTTTTTTCGACGGATTCTATATAAGGAGTCATAAATTGAGCGTTGTAGTGGCTAAGCATGCCCGAGAATTGCTTCTCAAGGAATACCGTGGAGTGCTCTCGACGCACTCCAAGGCGATGCCCGGTTTTCCGTTTGGCTCTGTGGTTCCGTACTGCCTGGACGAGCACGGCCGGCCGCTGATCCTTATCAGCCGCATCGCTCAGCACACTCACAACCTGCAGAAAGATCCGAAATGCTCGCTGCTGGTGGGTGAGCGTGAGGCCGAAGACGTACAAGCCGTTGGTCGCCTGACTTACCTCGCCGAGGCGGAAAAGCTCCAGGGCACGGCTGCCATCGATGCGGCAGCCGCGCGTTACTACCGCTATTTCCCGGACTCGCAGAACTATCACAAGGCCCACGATTTCGACTTCTGGGTGCTTAAACCGGTACGGCACCGCTACATCGGCGGCTTCGGCGCGATTCACTGGGTCGATCAACTGACCCTCGCCAACCCGTTCGCCGGCAAGGCCGAAGTGAGTATGGTCGAGCACATGAATGCCGATCACGCCAAAGCCATCGCCCACTACGTCGACCTGGCGGGCCTGCCGAAAATCGCGCCGGCGCAATTGGTCGGTATCGACACCGAAGGCATGCACTTGCGCATCGGTCAGGGACTCTACTGGCTGCCGTTTCAAACGCCCTGTAATACGCCGACACAAGTCCGGGAAGCCTTGGTTTTCCTGGCCCACGCCGAGCATTGGCCGAAAAATGAAGTGGCCGACGCTTGAATTCACGAAACGGCGACGTCATCTAGGGAAGACTGGCAAGGCATTCTTGCGTTGAGGAACCATTTGATGCGCCCTTTTTTATTGCTCTTTGTACTGTTCCCGGTGTTGGAGCTGTTCGTATTCGTCAAGGTCAGTGGGGCAATCGGGTTTTTCCCGGCCCTGCTGCTGGTCATTCTCGGCTCGATGCTCGGCGTGTTCGTGCTGCGCATCGCTGGTCTGGCAACTGCACTGCGTGCTCGTGAAAGCCTGAACCGCGGCGAGCTGCCGGCCCAGACCATGCTTGAAGGTTTGATGCTGGCCCTGGCGGGCGGTCTGTTGATCCTGCCGGGCTTCGTCACTGACGTGCTGGGTTTGATCATGCTGCTGCCGATCTCTCGTCGTCTGCTGGCCAATAAAATGCGCCAGCGCGCCGAAGAAGCGGCGATCCGTCAGCGTGCGTTCGCCGACGACCTTCAGCCACGGGGCGGTCCCGTTCCGCAGCAGCCGCTGGGCCGTGAGCCTAACGTGATCGAAGGCGAGTTCGAGCACCGCGACGCCAAGTAACACTTCCATCGCCACGGCACCTTCGGGTGCCGTGTTCGTTTTCAGGGCATCGACATAAAAATTTTCGCTCCCCGCCCTTGAAATAAGCTTATGCGCCCTTATGTAACGGTCACCGCAAGGTTTCTGGCAATTGCGCCAGACAGACTTCCGCGGTTCGCTCGACGAACCGCACCCGGCACCGCCGGATTTGTTAAACCCGCCGGGACTACACCGGCCGATGAAAACCACAATTAGGAGAGATCGACAATGAAGCTTCGTCCTCTGCATGACCGCGTCGTCGTCCGTCGCAGCGAAGAAGAAAAGAAAACCGCTGGCGGTATCGTCCTGCCAGGTTCGGCTGCTGAAAAGCCAAACCAGGGTGAAGTCCTCGCTGTAGGCCCAGGTAAAGCACTGGACAACGGTGAAGTGCGTGCGCTGGCCGTGAAAGTGGGTGACAAGGTTGTGTTCGGCCCTTACTCCGGCAGCAACACTGTGAAAGTTGACGGCGAAGACCTGCTGGTCATCGGCGAGAGCGAAATCCTCGCTGTCATCGAAGGCTGATTCCCCGCTCATTTTCCCGTTACTACAAAGTATTTAAGGAATATCGATCATGGCTGCTAAAGAAGTTAAATTCGGCGATTCCGCCCGCAAGAAAATGCTCGCCGGTGTCAACGTCCTGGCTGACGCAGTAAAAGCGACCCTGGGCCCTAAAGGCCGTAACGTTATCATCGAGAAGAGCTTCGGCGCTCCGACCATCACCAAGGACGGCGTTTCCGTTGCCAAAGAAATCGAGCTGAAAGATCGCTTCGAAAACATGGGCGCGCAGCTGGTCAAAGACGTTGCCTCCCGTGCCAACGATGACGCAGGCGACGGCACCACCACCGCTACCGTTCTGGCTCAATCGATCGTCAACGAAGGCCTGAAAGCCGTCGCTGCCGGCATGAACCCGATGGACCTGAAGCGCGGTATCGACAAAGCGACCATCGCGATCGTCAAAGAGCTCAAAGCCCTGTCCAAGCCTTGCGCTGACACCAAGGCCATCGCTCAGGTCGGCACCATCTCGGCCAACTCCGACAGCTCCATCGGCGACATCATTGCCGAAGCCATGGAAAAAGTCGGTAAAGAAGGCGTGATCACCGTTGAAGAAGGCTCGGGCCTGGAAAACGAACTGTCGGTTGTTGAAGGCATGCAGTTCGACCGCGGCTACCTGTCCCCGTACTTCGTCAACAAGCCAGAGACCATGACTGCCGAGCTGGACGGTCCGCTGATCCTGCTGGTCGACAAAAAGATCTCCAACATCCGCGAAATGCTGCCAGTACTGGAAGCCGTTGCCAAAGCCGGCCGTCCACTGCTGATCGTGGCTGAAGACGTTGAAGGCGAAGCCCTGGCGACTCTGGTCGTGAACAACATGCGTGGCATCGTTAAAGTCGCAGCCGTCAAGGCTCCAGGCTTCGGCGACCGTCGCAAGGCCATGCTGCAGGACATCGCTGTTCTGACTGGCGGTACCGTTATCTCCGAAGAGATCGGTCTGAGCCTGGAAAGCACTACCCTGGAACACCTGGGTAATGCCAAGCGCGTGATCCTGTCCAAAGAAAACACCACCGTGATCGACGGTGCCGGCGTTGAGGCTGACATCCAGGCTCGCGTTCTGCAGATCCGTCAGCAAGTGGCCGACACTTCTTCGGACTACGACCGTGAAAAACTGCAAGAGCGTCTGGCCAAGCTGTCCGGCGGCGTTGCAGTGATCAAGGTTGGTGCTGGTTCCGAAGTTGAAATGAAAGAGAAGAAAGCCCGCGTTGAAGACGCCCTGCACGCTACCCGTGCAGCCGTTGAAGAAGGCGTGGTACCTGGCGGCGGCGTGGCACTGGTTCGCGCTCTGCAGGCAATCTCCGAGCTGAAAGGCGACAACGATGACCAGAACGTTGGCATCCAGTTGCTGCGTCGCGCTGTTGAAGCGCCACTGCGTCAGATCGTTGCCAACTCCGGCGACGAGCCAAGCGTAGTTGTAGACAAGGTCAAGCAGGGTTCGGGTAACTACGGTTACAACGCTGCTACCGGCGAATACGGCGACATGATCGAAATGGGTATCCTGGACCCGGCCAAAGTGACTCGTTCGGCTCTGCAAGCGGCTTCGTCGATTGCCAGCCTGATGATCACCACCGAAGCCATGATCGCCGAGATCAAGGAAGACGGCCCAGCTGGCGGCGGCATGCCAGACATGGGCGGTATGGGCGGCATGGGCGGCATGATGTAAGCCAGCCTTACCCTGTACGAAAACCCCGCCTGTGTTGAGCCGGCGGGGTTTTTTATTGCCCGGAGTTTGTCCCAATCGTGGGATCTTCATCGGCCCCCTGTGGGAGCGGGCTTGCACCGCGAAAGCGGTCCGACATTCAACATCTTCGGTGAATGTTAAGCCGCCTTCGCGAGCAAGCCCGCTCCCACACTGGATCTGTGTTCAGGCGCCGACCGGTTCTGTCTCGGTCACACGATCTGCCTTGGAGGCCGGTCGATAGAGGATGTAGTAATACGCCCCCAGACAAATCAGCCAGCAGAAAATCGCCGTCCATACGTTGTGCGAGAAGAAGTGCGCGCCCTGCATCATCCGGCTGATGGAAAACACCGAACCCAACGCGAAGGCGAAGACAAACGCCTTGCGCGCCAGCCGCGGACGTCGATCACGCAACACAAAGAACAACGCAAACAACGTGAAGCCGGTCGCCGCATGACCACCGGGCCAGCAGCGGCCTGGCTTGTCGGTGTGCGGGCGAGGGCTGAGCAGTTCGCTGTAGGTTTCGTGGCCGCCGAATTGTTCCAGGCTCCATGGGCATTGCACCGCCGTCACCGCTTTGATCGGGGTGACGAAGGAGGTTGCCAGCGCCAGAGACATCACCAGACAACCCAGTTCACGTTTGAACGGTTTGAGCCTTTCCATGAAAAAGGAGCCAATGAAGCCCAGGATGGCGAACACAGAAAAGGCAATGACCACTTGCTTGGCTCGGTCATGCAGGATGTTTTCCAGGAAATAACTGTGCCGCCCGACGAATTCGCCGACGACCGGATCATAGAACCGTCTGGCCAGGTCCATGTCCAGGGACGTCAGTTCGAGCAGCAGAAGGGTGATCGCCGCAATGGCGGGCACTCCCAGGCACAGCCAGACGTTCAGTGGCCTGGAAGCGGGGCGGACAGCGGTCGAAACCATGGCAATTCCTTGGTGAGTAAAGTGTTCTGAACAGCGCAACCGCGCGGAGTCTGAACACGCCGCTGTCGTCAACCTGTGAATCGATGGTGAAAAAGTTGTTAAGGCCGTCTCAGGCCTTTTTTGTCGGATTTACAAACAACACGCCACCCTATCCCTGAGCCACACTTGGCCTTAAGCTGCGCGCCAAGACAGCCGTTACTGTGTACGGAGGAGGTGCCGATGCGAATTCTATTGGTTGAAGATAACCGCGATATCCTGGCCAATCTGGCCGATTATCTGGGGCTCAAAGGTTACACCGTGGATTGCGCGCAGGATGGTTTGTCAGGCCTGCATCTGGCGGCGACCGAGCATTACGACTTGATCGTGCTCGACATCATGCTGCCCGGCATCGACGGCTACACCCTGTGCAAACGCCTGCGCGAAGACGCTCGCCGCGACACGCCAGTGATCATGCTCACTGCGCGCGATCAACTGGATGACCGTTTACAAGGCTTCAAATCCGGTGCTGACGACTACCTGATCAAACCCTTTGCCCTGTCCGAACTGGCAGCGCGGATCGAGGCGGTCATGCGCCGTGCCCAGGGAGGCGGTCGCCGTGCCTTGCAGGTCGGCGATCTGAGCTACGACCTCGATACTCTGGAGGTGACGCGCGAAGGCCGTCTGCTGAAACTCAACCCGGTCGGCCTGAAGTTGCTGGCCGTGTTGATGCAGAAAAGCCCGCATGTGCTGCGCCGGGAAGTTCTTGAAGAGGCCCTGTGGGGCGATGACTGCCCGGACAGCGACAGCCTGCGCAGCCACGTCCATCAACTGCGTCAGGTGATCGACAAGCCGTTCGACAAGCCCTTGCTGCACACGGTGCATGGCGTCGGTTATCGCTTGGCCGAGGGCCGTGATGGAGTTTAAGCAGAGCCTTGCTCAACGGATCATCATCGCCTTTGCGTTGATGAGCGCACTGGTGGCGGGAGCCTTCGCCATGGGCATTGTGGCGACCGTGCACCTGGTGGAAGAAAAACTGATCTCGGCAGGTCTGGGCGGCGATTTGCAACGCCTGTTGCTGATGGACAGCGTGTCGGACTGGAGCCACCGCCCCGAGCCGGACCAGCTGTTCTATTTCAGCGGCGGGCCGGGCGACTTCGAATTGCCCAAGGATTTGCGGCACCTGGACTCGGGCTTTCATGAAGTCTTTCGCGAGCAGCTGTCGTATCACGCGATGGTCGAAATCGTTGACGGTCGGCGTTACGTGCTGATGCAGGACCAGAGCGATTTCGAAGAGCGTGAGCGGGTGCTGTTTGCCGTGGTGCTGGTGGGTTTCGTGCTGAGCCTGGCATTGGCGGTATTTCTGGGCTGGGTACTGGCGCGCAAAGTGATGGCGCCGGTGGTGCGACTGGCCCGTCAGGTGCGTCATCGCGATCAGCTGCTGGGCCTGGCACCGCCACTGGCTCCGGACTATGCCGCCGATGAAGTGGGCGAACTGGCCGTGGCCTTCGACGCCACCCTCGGGCGCTTGCGTCAGGCCTTGACCCGTGAGCGATTGTTCACCAGTGACGTCAGCCACGAGCTGCGCACGCCGTTGATGGTGTTGGCCAGTTCCTGTGAGCTGTTGCTGGAAAACCCTGGCATCGATCAGCGCGGCCGTGCCCAGGTCGAGCGAATCGCCCGTGCGTGTGCCGAAATGCGCGAGCTGGTGCAAACCTTCCTCATGCTGGCGCGCGCTCAACATGAAGACGCCAGCATGGCCCCCCAGCAGACCCTGAGCCAGGTGGCCGACGGACTGCTCTGCCAATGGCGCGAGCCGATCGAAGCCAAGGGCCTGACGCTGAACTTTGAGCCGGGCAATCCGCCGGATACCTGCTATAACGCGACCCTCCTGCACGCGGTGATGGGCAACCTGTTGCGTAATGCGCTGCATTACACCGAGCACGGGTTTATCCGCCTGACCCTGACGGACACGGGGTTCGTGGTCGAGGACAGTGGTGTGGGCATTCCTGAGGAAAAACGCGAGGCGATGTTCGAGCCTTTCGTGCGCGGCAACGAAAAACGCGGCGAAGGCCTGGGGTTGGGGCTGTCGCTGGTACAGCGGATTTGCGAGAACCAGGGCTGGAACGTCAGCCTGACGAACATGGAACCCAATGGCTGTCGTTTTCAGGTGGAATTGAATCAGCAATAGCGGTGAGTGGGCTTCGGTCTTTCTTTGCGGCCATGTAAAACCTCGAAATAATTCGGGGTTTTACATGACGAATTTTTCACAAACTCATGACCTGACACTGACGCGGCGCTACCTAAGGTGGTTGTCATCAGAAGTTCAGGAGATTGCAGTGATGGCGGCCCCGATCAAACTCGATTTTTCCGAAAAATACGACGATCAACATGCTCAAAAATATTTGCGCAAGCATCAGGAAGGGCTCGGCCGCCGACTGTCCCACTGGCGTGACGAGCAACTGGCGCGAAAAGCGCTGACGCTGGCCGGTGAGCCTGGTCTGGTCCTCGATTTGCCCTGCGGCGCGGGGCGTTTCTGGCCGCTGCTGGCGGAAAAACACAATCGTGTCATCATCGGAGCAGACAACTCGCAGTCCATGCTGAAGATTGCCATGCAGGCGCAACCCGCCGAGGTGGTAAAGCGGGTACAACCCTTGCACACTTCTGCATTCGACATTGCCTTGCCCGATAACGCCGTCGACAGCATTTTCTGCATGCGTTTGCTCCATCACATCGGTGAAGCCGAGCATCGACGGGCCATTCTGCGCGAATTCGAGCGCGTCACCCGCGACAGCGTGATTGTTTCATTATGGGTGGACGGCAATTTCAAGGCATGGAAACGCAAGCGCGCCGAGAAACGGCGTGGGCAGGAGGGTTACCAGAATCGATTTGTGTTACCGACCGCCACGGTTGAAAAGGAATTCGAGCAGGCGGGTTTCCGTATCCAGGAGCAACTGGACTTTTTACCGCTCTATGCCATGTGGCGAGTCTACGTATTACGCAAGAGGTAGCAGGATGGCAGGGCAATGTATGGCACAAACGGAAGTTACTTCTCAGGACCGCTTCGACCACTTCTGGAACCTGCGCGGTGAATGGGTAGAAGAGCCCAACGTCCGTCGCGGTGGAGAAAGTGGTGTGCAGCGCGTTATGGGCAGTGATGGACAGCTGCTCTACGCCAAACGTCAAACCGGGCATATCTATCGCAGCTGGTTGCACCCGTTCGGTCGGCCGACGGTATTGCGCGAGCGCGATGCGCTCATCGGTCTGCGCCTGCTCGACGTTCGTGTTCCAGACATCGTTTTCTGCGGTGCACAGCGCGACCCCGTGCATAAATGGCGCGCATTGCTGGTCACCAAATCGCTGGACGGCTTCGAGGAAATCGTACACTGGTACGCGGGCGGCGGCCGCGAGCGTCATGGTGAGGCGGTGCACGATCGCGTGTTGAAGGAACTGGCCGGCAACCTGGCTCGCATGCACAAGGGCCGTTGGCAGCACAGCTGCCTCTACATCAAACATGTATTCGTGCGGGTCATCGGTGAAGGCGAGTCGGCCAAGGTCGAAATAGCCTTGATAGATCTGGAGAAAGGTCGGCAGCGTTTGACCGCCCGTCGCGCAGCGGCCCATGATCTGAAGCAACTGCGCCGCCACTCGTCATTCAGCGATACGGACTGGAAAAAACTCGTCTACTTTTATGAGACGGCGTTTGGCAGCGCTATCAAAGGCTTATGACAATGAAAGTTGAAATTGCACGAGGTGTGTTTTTGGCAGGAGCCTTGGCAGTTGCTTCATTGGCGGTGGTGGCCTGGGAGCAGCCCCGCACACAAGTCCTCAGTTCAGTGCACGGTGATGTGCATCGTCCGTTGCCCCGGGTAGTGAAAGCCCCCGTGGCCACTCAACCTGATCATGACTTGTTACTGTTCATGTTCGGACTTTCTCAGGGACTGAGGCCGCAGAGTTGAACAGATTGAAGCCCAAATAAAAGGCCTCGCACATGCGAGGCCTTTTTTATTGGCTTGTCGCGTCCTGAATAAGGTTTACACCTGTTTCAGGACTAGACAGCTCACCCTAAATCCAATGTGGGGGCTTGCTCGCGAAGGCGGTGTGACAGTCAACATAAATGCTGAATGACACACCGCCTTCGCGAGCAAGCCCGCTCCCACATTGGTTCTACGTCGCCCATAGGATTGAAGGCTACATAGAATCTCCCACAGGTTTATGGGTGTTCTTCAGGTTTGTCGGGTTTGGCCAGCAATGTGTAGATGCATGGCAGCACGAACAACGTGAACAGCGTCCCGATCGACATTCCCGTCGCGATCACCGTGCCGATGTCGAACCGGCTGACAGCCCCCGCGCCTGTGGCGATGATCAACGGCACCATGCCGAACACCATCGCCGCCGTGGTCATCAACACCGGACGCAGGCGAATGGCTGCCGCTTCCTCCACCGCTTCGCGAGGCGACAGCCCTTTTTCCTTGCGTAATTGGTTGGCGAACTCGACGATCAGGATCCCGTGCTTGCTGATCAGCCCGATCAACGTCACCAGCCCCACCTGGGTATAGATGTTCATGCTCGACCAGCCAAGGAACAACGGGATCAGCGCACCGCAGATCGACAGCGGTACGGTCACCAGAATCACCAGCGGATCGCGGAAGCTTTCGAACTGGGCAGCCAACACCAGGAAAATGATCGCCAGCGCCAGGGCAAAGGTGACCCACAGCGCGCTGCCTTCCTGAACGTATTGCCGTGATGCACCGGCATAGTCGACGGCATAACCCGCCGGCGCTTCTTCCCGAGCGATCTGGCGCACGGTGTCGATGGCTTCACCCATGCTGACCAGCGGGACCCCGGAAAGAATCGCCGAGTTGAGTTGCTGGAATTGGTTCAACTGGCGCGGCCGCGCGCGGTCGGTGATGGTGATCAGGGTCGACAGGGGCAGCAATTCGCCCTTGGTGTTCTTGACGTAATAATGGTTCAGCCAGTCGGGGTTATCCCGGAAGGGCCGTTCCACCTGCGCAATGACTTTGTAGCTGCGACCTTCGATGGTGAAACGGTTGATCTCCGCTTCGCCCAGCAACGTCGCCAGGGTCCCGCCCAGGTCCTGCATCGACACGCCCATTTGTGCGGCCTTGGCCCGATCGATATCCACCACGACTTCGGGTTTGTCGAAGGCCAGGTCGACGTCGACGAAAGCGAACTTGCCGGATTCCATCGCTCTTTTTTTCACCCGGTCCGTCACTTCCAACAACGACTCATAGGTGTTGGCCGAGTTGATCACGAACTGAAACGGCATGCCTTCGCCGGTGCCCGGCAGAGATGGGAGGTTGAAGCCGAAGATTTGTAACCCGGGAATACTCTCCAGCTTGCCCTGGACCTCGGGCAGGAGCTGCATTTGGGTCCGGCTGCGTTCGTTCCAGGGTTTGAGCAGGAAGCCGCCGATCCCCGATTGCACACCGTTGAAGCCGTTGATCTGGAACGAGGAGTAGTACTCGGGAAACTCCTTGAAAATCGTGAGGAACTCGTCGGTGTAGGTGTTCAGGTAGTCGAGGTTAGCCGTCTGCGGGGCGCTGGCCATCATGAAGATGATGCCCTGGTCTTCGTCCGGCGCCAGTTCCGACTTGGTGAACTTGAGCAGCACCGGAATCAGGCACAGCACGATCACTGCGAACACCAGCACCACCGGCCGGGTGTTGAGGGTGCCATGAAGCACACTCTGGTAGCGGCGCTTGAGGCCTTCGAAGATCACGTCCAGGCGATGGGCCAGGCCGCTGGGGTTTTCATCGTGGCGCAGCAGCAGGGCGCACATCATCGGCGACAGCGTCAGGGCGACGACGCCAGAGATCACCACCGCCCCGGCCAGGGTCAGGGCGAACTCCTTGAATAAGGCGCCCGTCAGACCGGTCAGAAAACCGATCGGCGCATAGACTGCCGCCAGGGTAATGGTCATCGACACCACCGGCATGGCGATTTCCCGGGCACCCTCGATGGCCGCATCCAGTGGCGTCTTGCCTTCTTCAATGTGCCGGTGAATGTTTTCCACCACCACGATGGCGTCGTCCACCACCAGCCCGATGGCCAACACCATCGCCAGCAAGGTCAGCAGGTTGATCGAGTAGCCCATCATCTGCATGAAGAACATCACGCCGATCATCGACAGCGGAATGGTGACCACCGGGATCACCACCGAGCGCAGGGCGCCGAGGAACAGGAACACCACCACGATCACGATCAGCACCGCTTCGAACAGGGTTTTCACCACTTCGTCGATGGAGGCCTGGATGAACAGCGTGGCGTCGTAAGCGATTTCGCCTTTCAGGTTCGGCGGCAGCTGGGCTTCCAGCTCCGGCATGATCTTGCGCACTTCCCTGATCACGTCCAGCGGGTTGGCGCCGGGCGTGGCCTTGATGCCGATGTACACCGAGGGCGTGCCGCCGAAGGAACTGACGGAGTTGTAGTTCTCCGCGCCCATCTCGACCCGCGCCACGTCCTGCAGCAACACGCGACTGTCGCCCTCGACCTTGAGCGGGATCGCGCCAAAGGCCTCGGCGGATTTGAGTTCGGTGTTGGCGTTGATGCTGGTGACCACGTACTCGCCTTTCACTTCGCCGGCCGCGGAGAGGAAGTTGTACTGGCGCACGGCGTTGGTCACATCGCTGGCGCTCAGGCCGAAACCGGCGAGCTTCACCGGGTCCAGCCACAGGCGCATGGCGAACACCTGGTTGCCGAGAATCTCGGCTTCGGCCATACCCGGCAGGGTCGCCAGTTTCGGCTGGATGACCCGTGACAGGTAGTCGGTGATCTGCGGGTTACTCAGCTCCTTGCTGAAGAAGCTGATGTACATCAGCGCCGAGGCGTCGGCGGCTTCCTTGCTCAGCACCGGGTCTTCGGCGTCCTGGGGCAGCTGATTCTTCACCTCGTTGGCCTTGGCCAGCAGTTCGGTGAACAGGCGATCGCTGTTGGAACCGATGCGCGCGTAGATCGAGATCACCGAGAAGTTCTGGCGACTGACCGAGGTCATGTAGTCGATGCCCTCGGCGCTGGCCAGGCTCTGCTGCATCGGTTGGGTGATGTAGCCCTGGATGGTTTCGGCGTTGGCCCCGGGGTAAGCGGTGGTCACCGTGATCAGGGCGTTTTCCATTTGCGGGTATTGGCGCAGCGGCAACTTGTTCCAGGCCTGGAAGCCCAGTAGCACAATCAACAGGCTGACCACGGTGGCGAGCACCGGGCGGCGGATGAACGGATCGGTAAAAGCCATGGGGGTTCCTTGATCAGTCAGCGCGCGGCTGACTGCTCTTCTCGGCTAGGGTCTTGTCGTCGCTGATGGCAATGTGCGCGCCGTGGTCCAGTTTGATCTGGCCACCTGTGACCACTTTTTCGCCGTTCTGTACGCCTTTGGTGATCATGACCATCCCGTCGCGGCGTTCGCCGGTTTCGACGAAGCGTCGTTCGGCGATCAGAACCGGCTCGCCTTTGTCGTCTTTTTCGAAGCTGCCGTCTTCGGCCTTTTTCTGCGCGACGACGTACAGCGAGTTGCCATAAAGGGTGTAGGTGATTGCGCTTTCCGGCACGACGATGCGTGGCTGCGGATCAGGCAACATCACCTGCAGGCTGGCGAACATCCCCGGCAGCAGTTTGCCATCGGGGTTGGCCAGGGTTGCGCGCACCAGCACGTTGCGGGTGCTGCTCTCGACCTTCGGGTTGATTGCACTGATGGTCCCGGGGAAATTCTGTGTCGGGTAGGCCGAGACGGTGATCTGTACCGGTTGGCCGAGGGCGATTTTCGGCACCGATTGTTCGGGCACAAAGAAGTCGACGTAGAGGCTGCTGAGGTCTTGCAGGGTGGCGATCATCGTGCCGCTGGCCACGTAGTCGCCGACGTCTACCTGACGAATGCCGATGGTCCCGCTGAACGGGGCGAGGATGCGTTTTCTCTCCAGTGCCGCCTTGAGCTGATTGACCGTGGCCCGGCTCTTTTGCAACACCGCCGAGAGTCGGTCGAACTCACCTTTGGAAATAGCCTGGCTGCCCACCAATTGGCTGCCGCGACCGTAATCCAGTTGCGCCAGTCCCAGGTCGGCTTGGGCGGTTGCCAGCAGGGCGGTTTCCACGGCGGTGTCGAGTTGCAGGATCGGCTGACCGGCCTTGACCTTCTGCCCGGACTCGAACTGCACTTCCTTGACGGTGCCGGCGATCTCCAGGCTCAGGTCGACCCCTTGCAGTGCGGTGAGGGTGCCAACCGTCGGCAAACGGCTTTGCCACGGACGTTCGGTGGCGGTGGCCACGGCGACACTTATCGGCGGTTTCGGTGCGGAAAAACCCTGCATCATCGTGTAGATGGAGAAGGCTTTGTAACCGGCCAGGACCAGCACGATTAGCAGGACAACACCCAACATGATCAGCATGCGGCGGCGCAGCATATTTCCATTTCCTTGGAGAAAATCAGGTAAGACAGGCGGGCACATTACTCCCACTGCGACGGCGATTCCAACTGTAGCAGCTGCCGAAGGCTGCGTTCGGCTGCGCAGCAGACGCAAATCCTGACGCCTCGGTGTTCCTGGCACATCGCGGCGCCTGATTTCACGACTGCTGCGCAGCCGAACGCAGGCTGCGCCAGCTGCTACAGGTCACGTGTTCAGAGCAGATGAAGGTGGTTGTCCCAGAGCCCCGCAGGCAACTCCAAAGGTTTTGCAACAAGGGTTGTCTGGCGGCAATCGTAGTACCGGCATCGTCCTTGACCCGAGGTCACGACAAAACCATCGGCCACGGCCCCGACACCGGCGCAATCGGGAAGCGGTGCATCCAGGCGTACTTCACCGCTGTCCAGGTCCCAGATAAAAAAGCGGTTGCCCCGCGGTGCGGTCAGGGCGACCAGACGCAGTTCGCTGTGCACGGCGACGCTGGCGGTGTAATGCCCCATGGCCTGCAACTGATGCTCGGGCACCGGAAACGCCACGAATGGCTGGCCGGGACGCTTGATCGCCAGCAGCTCCGATGGCTCGTGAGCAGCCCCCATGAACTGCTGGCCGGCGACGATGGTGCCGTCGCTGGCGATACCCAGGTGCCGCACGCTGTTCATCTGTTGGGCGAGGGTTTCCTTGCTCAACAATGTGCCGTCGCGTTGCATCAGCACCAGGCTCGGTTCCATCGCATTGAGGTTCATCTCGACCCTGCTTTCGGCCTCGGTGCGAATCCCGCCGTTGGCCACCACCAGGGTTTCGCCGTCGGGCATCCATGACACCTGATGCGGGCCGACGCCGTGGGTGGGTATCTCGCCGCTGTGGATAAGTCGCTCACCTTCGAACTTATACACACCCAGCAAGCCACGACCCGGATCGGCGGTGTCGTTCTCGGTGGCGTACAGCCAGTCGCCGTCCTTGTGAATCACCGCGTGACCGTAGAAGTGCCGGTTCGGTTGCGAAACCACGGTTTGCAGCAGCGTGCCGTCGCGCAGGTCGATCAGGTAACTCTCGGTGCCCGGACGCCGGGCGACGAACAGCGCTATCGGCAGCGTCGGGTGGTTGATGATGTCGTGGCAGCGCTGGCCGACCTGGGTGGCAAATACCCGGGTGCCATCGAGCCGATAACCGACGGCGTAGTGCTTGCCGTCGGTATCGTCCCGCGCCGAGAGCAGCAGCGGGCTTTTGTCCTTTTGCTTGAACAGCGTCCAGCCGCCCAGTGTCACCGCACCCAGCAGCAAACTCCCTAACGTCAGAGCCTGGCGTCGCAGCATGGCACTTGCCCTCATCAGTCACCGTCGTTGGCGTTGAAGCCCAGTTGGATGCCCAGCGCCTTGGCCAGCTCGCCTTCGTGCAGGCGATGGACAACGTTGAGGCTGTCGTAGATCGCGTTGAGCTGCTGGCGCCCGGCATCGTCGGTGAGCATGTCGGTCAGCGAGCGCTGGTTGCTGGTGAACAATTTCAGGGCCGCTGCGTAGGCCGCGTCGATCTTGTCGGCCAAGGGTTTCTGCTCGCTCGGCAACAGACCGCGCAGGCCTTTGTTGTCGACACCGACCCAGACGGTTTGCGCCGCGCTCAGGCTCGCTTGCAGGCCTTGCAGCGACGATTGGCTGCGCCAGGCATCGGCCTGGAACGGCTGTGGCGTGCCCTTGCTCTGACGGCCCATCGGTGTGCCGAGTTTTTTCTTCAGGGTGTCCAGTGCAGTCACTTGCACGCGCAGCAGATCGGCGATCGCTTCGTGGGAGTCGGCGTAGCGCTGGTTCGGGAATTTACTCATCTGCGCGAGCATGCCGTCGTTGGTGTTCCAGCGCGACAGGATCTCTTCGGCCAGTTGCTGCTGGCGTTCGCCAATGGCGGTCAGCAGCGGGCAGTATTTGGCTTTCTGCGCGCTGTCGGCCATGTCGATCTTGCTGTCGAACAGGATGTATTCATAGGCCGAGAGCCCTTGAACCACAACGCTGGATTTGGTCAGGGCGGCGGCATCGATCTGCGGTTGCGCGGTCACCAGTTGCTCGACCTGACGGCCCACGAGGTTTTTCTTGTCCGGCCAGAACTGCACCTGCCACGAACGGTTGCCTTCGGCCAGCGGCCCGATCAGCAGCGGTTGCAACTCGGCCCAGGCTTTCTGCGCGTGCAGGAAGTCGGCGCGGGCGGTGTCCAGGGTTTCCTTGCCTTGGCAGAACGCCAGGGCGCTGACTGCCAGTTGCCGGTCGGCTTCGACCCAGCGGCTGTAGGTCGGCAGGATCACTTGCTTGGCGATGGCCGCTGACGTGACCGCTTGCGGATCCTGGGGCGAACAGGCGCCCAGGGCGAGGGCAGCAAGGCTGGTGAACAACAATTTGGGACGGAACATGTCGGGCTCCCGCTGAAGGAATACGTATTAAAGGGAATTCAAAAACGCCAGCAACGCCGCGCGCTGCTCGGCATTGAAAGACAAAACCTGTTGCTGCGCCGCCTTCGCCTCGCCGCCATGCCAGAGCACGGCTTCGAGCACGTTACGGGCGCGGCCGTCATGCAAAAACTGGGTGTGGCCGCTGACCGCCTGCGTCAGGCCGATGCCCCACAACGGCGGCGTGCGCCAATCGCGGCCACTGGCCTGGAATTCGCTGCGGTTGTCGGCCAAGCCGTCGCCCATGTCATGCAGCAGCAGGTCGCTGTAAGGGCGAATCACTTGATTGGCCAATTCAGGTTCCGCGGCGTTGGCGGCGGTGGTGTATTTCGGGGTGTGGCAGGACTGGCATCCCGCCTGGAAAAACAGATTCTTGCCGGCCAGTACTTGCGGCGTGCCGACATCGCGACGGGCCGGCACCGCGAGGTTACGGCTATAGAACAGCACCAGACGCAGAATGTTGTCGCTGACTTCCGGCTCGCCATCGGGGCCATTGCCGTTGGGCGCCTGCTTGCAAGCGGTTTGCGCGTCGGTGCAGTCATCAACGGGTCTCAGGCTGGTCGTGAGGCCCATGTCACCAGAGAACGCGTGAACGTTTTGTTGGTTGAGGTTCGGTTGCCCGGCCTTCCAGCCAAATCGCCCGAGAACGGTTTTCTGCTGCGCGTCGTCCCAGACCCGGTTCGGTCGTCCGGCGATGCCGTTCTTCTCTCGCACCTGAGCCTCAGCATTGGCCAGAATGGCCTCGTCAGGGATCGCCTCAAGCAAGCCCAGGCCAATCATCGGCGGTGCGATGCGCGCCGAGAAACGCGTGTCAGGGTGCATCGGGCCGTAGCCGAGTTGAGTGATCTGCAAGGTCGGTTTACGCAACTCGACTTCGGTGCCGTCCTTGAAACGCACCGGGACCGGCGTGTAATCGACGCGCACCTTGCCTTCCGGGACGACGCCGGGCACCGACATGTCCTGGAACTGGCCGCCGTAGACCGGCTCCGGCACCACGCCCAGTTGTTCGATGACCTTGGCGTAGGCCGGCGCATCGGGGATCGACAGGCGCACCAGCATCGACACCGCATTCGGCGCATCGGGCGCCGGTGGATGACCGCGGCCGTCCTTGATGTGGCAGTTCTGGCAGGCGTTGGTATTGAACAGCGGGCCAAGGCCATCGCGGGCAGTGGTGGTCGACGGCGCGATCACCCAAGGGCTGCGAAAGAAACTGTTGCCGACGCTGAAATCGACGCGCCGTGACGGCGGCAGATTGGCGGACGGCAGGGAGAATGAGTTCTGATCGGTCTTGCGCACCGTCGCGCTGCCGCCGGAGCGGGCTTCACCGGGTTCGGCCTGGGTAAAACGCGGGGCGTCATCGCAGGCACTCAGGCCCAGGGCCAGCAACAGTGCGGACAAGCGAAGAGGCAGCGAGGGCATCGGACATCCTGCAAGACGAGCAAAACAAGGGCGCAAAGTCTAACAGGGCATGGGGGTTTGAATAAGAGGAATTATCGTTTGGTTGATGTGGGGCGGGTTTATCGTGGCTAACAGGCTAAGCGCAATACCTGTGGGAGCGAGCCTGCTCGCGATAGCGGTTTCACATTCAACATCAATGTTGGCTGTGATTCCCCCATCGCGAGCAGGCTCGCTCCCACAGGGATTTCATTCAGGCAGGGACAAAAAAAGGCGACCCGAAGGTCGCCTTTTTATTCAGCCAGCGTTGATCAGAACTCGTGATCAGCGTTGTCCGGGTTCAGGTCGCTGATACCCAGTTTGCCGGCAGCTGCTTCGATCGAACCGGTCTGCTTGACCAGCGAGGCGATGGCGTCGCGAACGATCTGGTTGCCAGCGGTGTTGCCGGCCGCGATCAGTTGGTCGTAGTGCTCACCCTTGTTGGCGTGATCGACCATGACCTGAAGCTTGGCTTCGGTGGCGGCCAGGTCGGCTTTCAGCGCGGTGTCGGCTGCCGGGTCGGCTTTGGCGACCAGGGACGACAGGCTGGCGCCGGTCATTTTGGTGCCATCGGCGCGGGTGTATTCGCCCAAGTACACGTTACGCACGCCTTTGGCGTCGTAGAAGTGCGAGTTGTGGGTGTTGTCGCTGAAGCAATCCTGTTCGTCTTCCGGGGAGTTGGCTTCCAGGGAAACCTTCATGCGCTCGCCCGCCAGCTCGCCCAGAGACAGGCTGCCCATGCCGAACAGCATTTTGCGCAGGCCGGTTTCAGCCGGTTCCGCTTCCAGGGTGGCGCGGTAGTTGTCAGCCACGTTCGGCTTCCAGTTACCGACCATTTCTTGCAGGTCGTTGACCAGCAGTTGGGTCACGGATTTCAGGTAAGCGCGACGACGATCGTTGTGACCGCCGGTAGCGCCTTTGCCTTCCAGGTAGTCGGAGGCCGGACGGTTGCCGGCGCCAGGGCCGGTGCCGTTCAGGTCCTGGCCCCAGAGCAGGAATTCGATGGCGTGGTAGCCGGTGGCGACGTTGGCCTCGGAACCGCCCAGCTCGTTCAGGCTGGCGAGTTTTTCCGGGGTGATGTCTTTCACGTCGACCTTGTCTTCGCCGACCTGAACCTTGGTGTTGGCGATGATGTTGGCGGTGGCGCCCGGGTTACCCAGTGCGTGTTCGTAGGATTTGTCGACATAGTCGATCAGGCCTTCGTCCAGTGGCCAGGCGTTCACCTGACCTTCCCAGTCGTCGACGATGGTGTTGCCGAAGCGGAACACTTCGCTCTGCAGGTAAGGCACGCGAGCCGCGACCCAGGCAGCCTTGGCGGCCTTGAGAGTGTCGGCGTTCGGCTTGGCGAGGAACGCGTCGACGGCGGCTTGCAGGGTTTTCGCGGTGGATTCGGCATCGCTGTAAACGGCGAAGACGATGTCGGCGTAGTGCGCGACCACAGCCTTGGCGGCGGCTTCGTCGACTTTACCGGTAGCAGCAGGCGCAGCCGGGGCAGCAGTGCTGGCGGCCGGGGTCGGCGCTTGTGGAGCGGCAGCCTTGTCTTTGCCTTCGCCGCAACCGGCGAGGGAAATAGCGATGGCCAGCAGACTGGCGGTGGCCAGAGGCATACGAATCATGGCAAACATCCTGCTTCGGTGATTGATTGGACGCGCACGGAGGCGCGCAAAACTGCGACATAATGCAAATCTTTCGCATTATGTGTAAAGGGTTGTAGCTGGAAATATTTCTTATTTACGCGGCTGAATGCCAGGAACATGACCTGTAGCAGCTGGCGAAGCCCTGTGGCGAGGGAGCTTGCTCCCGCTGGACGGCGAAGCTGTCCCAAATTCTGCAACCCGGTTCTGCCAGAAGGATCGCGTCAACCTGATTGCGACTGCTGCGCCGCCGAGCGGGAGCAAGCTCCCTTCGCCACAGGGCTTCGCCAGCTCCTTCAAAGGTTGTTTCAGAGGATGGCCGCGTTACTGCGCTGTGCCTGTTTGAGGTAGGCGCTCAATTCCCGCGCTGGCAGCGGTTTGCTGTAGTGATAGCCCTGACCTTCGTGGCAGCCTTCGGAGATGATGTAGGCCTCTTGCTCGGCGGTTTCCACACCTTCGGCAATCACCTGCATGCCCAGGCTCTTGCCCAACTGGATGATGGCGCGAACGATGGTCGCATCGTCGTCGTCATCGAGCAGGTCCTGAACGAAGCTCTTGTCGATCTTGATTTTGTCCAGAGGCAGACTTTTCAGATAACTCAGTGATGAATAACCGGTGCCGAAGTCGTCGATGGCGATCAGCGCGCCGGAGCGACGCAGGCTCAGCAGGTGCTGGGCGGCGGTGCTGATGTCTTCCATCAGGCCGGTTTCGGTGACTTCCAGTTCCAGGCTGCGCGGCGGCAGGCGGTACATCTGCAGCAGGTTATTGACCACCCGCGGCAACTCGGCGTGGTGCAATTGCACGGTGGACAAGTTCACCGCCATGCGCAGGTCGACGAAGCCCTGATCGTGCCACTCGCGCAATTGTTTGCAGGCTTGATCCAGCACCCATTCGCCAATGGCGATGATGGTGCCGTTCTGCTCGGCCAGCGGGATGAACAGGTCCGGCGGCACCAGCCCATGCTCGGGATGCTGCCAGCGAATCAACGCCTCGACGCCCACCACGCGATGATCGCGGTAGCTGATCTGCGGTTGGTAGACGAGGTAGAACTGGTCGCGGATCAAGGCATCGCGCAGGTCTTTTTCCAGCTCGCGGCGCCGACGCATTTCCGTGTCGACGCTGGCGATATAGAACTGATAGCGGTTGCGCGAGCGAGTCTTGGCCAGGGTCATGGTCTGCTCGGCTTTTTGCAGCAACTTCTCGGTGCTGTCACCGTCCTCGGGGAAGAGGGTGATGCCGATGGTGGCACGCAGGCGGATTTCCTGATGATCGAGGGCGAACGCCGCTTCCAGATCATCGAGAATGCTTTGGGCCAGTTCGGCGGCTTCGTAGGGTTGTTCGATGTCGGCCTGGACCAGTGCGAACTGATCGCCACCCAAGCGGGCGAGCGCGCCGAGGCGACCGCTATGGGCCCGCAGGCGATCGGCCAGGGCCAGCAGTAACTGGTCGCCGGCCTGATAGCTGAACTGTTCGTTGATGCCTTTGAAGTCATCGAGCCCGACACACAGCACCGCGACCCGACGCTGCAATTTGCCGGCGTCGACGAGGATCTTGTCCAGTTGTTGCTGCAATTGCTGACGGTTCGGCAAGCCGGTGAGGAAGTCGTACTGGGCCATGCGCAGCAAGCTGTTTTCCGCTTCGTGGCGCAGGTGAGTGTTGCGCTCGATGGATTCGAGCAACTGGTTGGCGGTGTTGATCCAGACCCCCAGTTCGTTTTTCTCATGACCTTTGAGCGGCGGAATCTTGTGGGCGCTGGGCCGGTCCGGGTTGATCTCAGTCAGGTGTTCGATGATCCGCGACAGCGGTTTGGTCAGCAACCAGTGATAGACCAGATACAGCACCAGGCTCATGGCCAAGGCGCGCAATACGCCAGAGATGAAGATGATCACCGAGCTGACGATGAAGCCCTGGCCGTAAGTGGCGGTGTCGAGGGTAATGCTCAGGTCGCCGTAGTACTCGCTGTAGGGACCGCGGCCCACCAGTTGAGTGGTGAAGGTGCGCTCCTTGCCGAGGATCAGGTCGGTCAGCCAGCGGCTGTTGGAATGCTGCAACTCACGGGTTTTTTGCGCGAGCATGGCTTCGTGAGGATGGCCGATGGAGGCCATGCGCACGGCGTCGTCCTGAAACAGACCTTCGATCACCTGCATGCCCATTTCCCGGTCCAGGCTGTAGACGGCCTGGGTCGAGGGGTCGCGGAACATGTCGAGGATGCGCTGGGCATCGTTGGCCACGGCCTGGCGTGTTTTATAGGCATCGAAAACGATCTGCGCGCAGCTCAAGACCACGCCGACGATCAATGCCGACAGGAGCACGACCCGGAGCAACTTCACCGACAAGCTGTTCTTGAGTTCCAGCTTCAAAGGGTTATTCCTTGTTCCGTGCGGGTAGCGTCAAGTTGCCATGAGTATTGGCAATCCCGTGATGGCAGTCAAAGGGACAATCCAACCCAGGGGATTTTGCCGGTAGCTTGGCCGATATGCTGCTGTTTGGAGTATTTGCCCTATTAACACTGTGTCGGTTGTCGGGGCCTTCAACTTGAGGCGATTGAGAGAATTTTTCCTTGCGGTGATGTTATACCGCTGTGCTGTGGGGGCAAGGGGGCGAATGCCGCTCACATTGTGGGAAAGCGCCCTGATTTTTAATGCAAGCCTCCACTCGAAATGTGGGAGCGGGCTTGCTCGCGAAGGCGCCGCATTCTTATCAGGCATAAGAAACCCGGCATAAAGCCGGGTTTCTTGACTGGCGCGAAGCTTAAGCGGTGAAGGTTTTGCCTTCGAACTGCTCAGCCACGAATTTCCAGTTGACCAGGTTCCAGAACGCTTCGACGTACTTCGGACGAAGGTTGCGGTAGTCGATGTAGTAAGCGTGTTCCCAGACGTCGCAGGTCAGCAGCGGGGTGTCGCCGCTGGTCAGCGGGTTGCCGGCGCCGATGGTGCTGGCCAGGGCCAGGGAACCGTCAGCCTTTTTCACCAGCCAGCCCCAACCGGAACCGAAGGTGCCGATGGAGGTTTTGCTGAACTCTTCCTTGAACTTGTCGAACGAACCGAACGCGGCGTTGATGGCATCAGCCAGTGCGCCGGTTGGTTGACCGCCGGCGTTTGGCGCCAGGCAGTTCCAGTAGAACGTGTGGTTCCAGACCTGAGCGGCGTTGTTGAAGATACCGCCCGAGGAAGTCTTGACGATTTCTTCCAGGGTCTTGCCTTCGAACTCGGTGCCTGGCACCAGGTTGTTCAGGTTCACGACATAGGTGTTGTGGTGCTTGTCGTGGTGGTACTGCAGAGTTTCCTCTGAAATGTGCGGCTGCAGGGCATCGTGTGCGTAAGGCAGCGGCGGCAATTCGAAAGCCATGATGATTCTCCTAATCAGGTCAGTTGCGGTGAGCGCAAGGCCGATCACGGGCGGCCAGACATGCGCCGGGGAGTTTGTACTCTTTGCGGCGCAGGGATCGGATCATAGCACCGGGGGTGCGGCATAACCACGCAACAACTGTGTGGAATAGAGGTTCCAGAGCCTTTTGGAATAAATCACCCGGCGCTGATTAACTGCAACGCTACGGTGAACATCATGACGGCGACCAACAGGTCGAGGATTCGCCAGGTACTGGGGCGCGCCAACCACGGCGCCAGCCATGCCGCACCCAGCGCCAACGTGAAGAACCACAGCAACGATGCACTCGCCGCACCCACTACATAAGCACCGGGCTCGGTTTGTTGTGCGCCGAGGGAGCCGATCAGCAATACGGTGTCCAGATAAACGTGCGGGTTGAGTAGCGTCACCGCCAATGCACTGAGCAGCACCGCCCGCAGTGAACGTACCGTCTGATTTTCACCCTGTTGCAGGCTCTGTTTCGAGCAGGCCCGACGCAACGCCAGGCTGCCATACCACAGCAGAAACGCCACGCCACCCCAACGGGCGATGGCCAGCAGGGTCGGGTTCTGCGCCAACACCGTCGCCAGGCCGAACACCCCGGCGGCCACCAGCAATGCATCGCAGGTCACGCAGAGCGCCGCCACCGGCAGGTGATGTTCACGCCGAAGGCTCTGAGCCAACACAAACGCATTCTGGGTGCCGATCGCCATGATCAGCCCGGCGGCCACCAACAGGCCGTTCACATAGCTTTGCCACATACGTTTTACTCCGCGTTGGCCGCTAGATCCCGTAGCACCTGCAGGGCGCGTTCGGCATCGGCCTGGCCGACGAATAAATGGTCGTGGTAGTACCCGGCGATCACGTTGCAACTGATGCCGGCCTGGCCCAGCGCCGTGGCGAACGCGGCGGTCAGGCCGACGGCTTCGAGGGCCGAGTGCACGTTCAAGGTGATCCATGCGGCGACGTAGTCGAAGCTGAAACCGGCGTTCTCGGCGTGGGAACGTTCCAGAATCACTGTCAGGCCTTCCTGTTCGCGAAAGCTGCCGACAAACTCAAGGCCTGCGGGCAACTTGCCGTCGGGCAAGGTGCAGAACACGTATTCGCCGTCGTTGAGTTGCGGGCTCATGCTGCGCAGCAGCGTTGCCAATGACGTTTCGCCAGCCATGTCGGTGATCCTTGTTCAAGAGTTCTTGCTGGTCATTCTCCGGTTGTAGGCTGTATAAGAAAAACCAATAGTGCTGATCGCTCATTAGGAAAACTGATGTTCGACTACAAATTACTGTCCGCGCTCGCCGCGGTGATCGAGCAGGCCGGATTCGAACGCGCCGCGCAGGTGTTGGGTTTGTCCCAATCGGCCATTTCCCAGCGCATCAAACTGCTGGAGGCGCGGGTCGGCCAACCAGTGCTGGTGCGCGTAACGCCACCGGCCCCGACGGAGATTGGCCGGCGATTGCTCAACCATGTGCAGCAGGTGCGATTGCTTGAGCGGGATCTGCAAACCCTGGTGCCGGCACTGGACGAAGAGGGATTGCCCGAACGCCTGCGTATCGCGCTGAACGCTGACAGCCTGGCAACGTGGTGGGCGGAGGCGGTGGGCGACTTTTGCGCGGAACAACATTTGCTGCTCGACTTGGTGGTAGAAGACCAGACCGTCGGCCTTAAACGCATGCGCGCAGGCGAAGTGGCGGGGTGTGTCTGCGCCAGTGAACGGCCAGTGGCCGGTGCGCGCAGTGTTCTGTTGGGGGCGATGCGCTACCGTGCGATGGCGAGCCCGGTGTTCATTGCCCGGCATTTTCCCGAAGGTGTACGCGCCGATCAATTGGCCAAAACCCCGGCCCTGGTGTTTGGCCCGGACGATTTCCTACAGCATCGCTACCTTGCATCGTTGGGTGTGGATGGCGGTTTCGAACACCATTTATGCCCATCGTCCGAAGGGTTTCTTCGTCTCACGGAAGCGGGGCTTGGCTGGGGCCTGGTGCCTGAATTGCAGGTGCGCGAGCAACTGGAGCGCGGAATCCTGCGCGAGCTTTTGCCAGATAAGCCGATCGATGTGCCGCTGTACTGGCATCATTGGCGCAATGGCGGTCAGCTGTTGGGGTTACTCACCGATCAATTGGTGCGCTCGTCGAAGCAATGGCTGGTGCCGTTGGACTGACGGGCAGCGTCAAGACCTCACGCCATACGCCATACGCCAAACGCAAAACGAAATATTCGGAGCAATTCATGAAGATTCTGGTCACCGGCGCAAGTGGCTTCATTGGCGGACGCTTTGCGCGTTTCGCCCTGGAGCAGGGCCTGGACGTGCGGGTCAACGGTCGCCGGGCCGAGAGCGTCGAGCATCTGGTGCGCCGTGGCGCCGAGTTCATCCAGGGTGACTTGAGCGACCCGCAACTGGCGCGCGACCTGTGTTCAGACGTTGAAGCCGTGGTGCATTGCGCCGGTGCAGTGGGTTTGTGGGGGCGGTATCAGGACTTTCATCAAGGCAACGTCGAAGTCACCGAGAACGTGGTCGAAGCCTGTCTGAAACAGCGGGTCCGGCGTCTGGTGCACTTGTCGTCGCCGTCGATCTACTTCGATGGCCGTGATCATCTGGGGTTGACCGAAGAGCAGGTGCCCAAGCGCTTCAAGCATCCCTATGCCGCGACCAAATACCTGGCCGAGCAAAAAGTCTTCGGTGCGCAGGAATTCGGCCTCGAAACCCTGGCCCTGCGCCCGCGTTTCGTGACCGGCGCCGGCGATATGAACATTTTTCCCAGATTGCTGAAGATGCAGCGCAAAGGGCGGTTGGCGATTATTGGCAATGGCCTGAACAAGGTCGATTTCACCAGCGTGCAAAACCTCAACGAAGCATTGCTCAGCAGCTTGCTGGCCAACGGTTCGGCCCTGGGCAAGGCCTACAACATCAGCAACGGAGCGCCGGTTCCGTTGTGGGATGTGGTCAATTACGTGATGCGCCAAATGGATGTCCCACAGGTGACCCGTTACCGTTCCTACGGTTTGGCCTACAGCCTTGCCGCGCTCAACGAGGGTGTGTGCAAGCTGTGGCCCGGTCGTCCCGAGCCGACCCTGTCGCGGCTGGGCATGCAAGTCATGAACAAAAACTTCACCCTGGACATCAGCCGCGCACGGCATTATCTGGACTACGATCCGAAAGTCAGCCTCTGGACCGCCCTTGATGAATTCTGCGGCTGGTGGAAGGCTCAGGACATTCGCTGACACACAAGGGCGGCCCCTTACTGAACCGAGTTCGGGGTTCAGGGTCAACCGGTGCGGCAGCGGGGGTTATACTTCGCCGCATCAAGCCATCACCGCGTTCCACAAAGGTTGACCCTAATGCCCATGCGTAACGATGCCAACGACGACTTCGACGATGTTCCGAGCCTGCGCGCCGACAGCTTCGACGACGATGATTTTCCGACCACCGCTCGCACTTCCGTGCATTCGCGCACCACACCGGTGGTCAAGGTCAAAGGCCCGGGCACCGGCCCTCTGTGGGCATTGGTCGGTGCGTTGTTCTTTGCCTTCGCCGGCCTTGCCTGGTGGAGTTTTCAGCAGATCTCGCTGATGGAACAACAACTGGTGGCGACCCAGGAAAGTTTCGCGCGCATCAGTGAGGAAGCGGCGGGGCGCTTGCAGGACATTTCCGGCAAGGTCGTGGCCAGCCAGTCCAATGTCAACACCGACAGTGAAGCGTTGAAGCTGCAAATCAAACAGCTCGAAGGCAAACTCCAGGACCAGAGCAAACAGTTGGAAAGCAAACTTCAGGATCAGAGCAAACAGCAGCAAGGCGTCCTCGGCCAGACCTCCGATCTGGACAAGCGCCTGGCGCAAATGACCGCGCAAGCCACCGAACAACAAGCGGCCAATGTTCAGTTACAGGCTCAGGTCAAAGCTTTGAGCGGTGAAGTGGTCGCATTGAAGAGCGCACCGGCCGATACCAGCAAAGTCGATGCCCAGCTCAAAAGCCTGGGTGCCGACATCGCCGCGCTGAAGAAACAAGGCAACCCGAGCGCCGCCATCGAGCGCCTGGAGCAAGACATGATCGTGCTCAAAAGCGAGCAGGACAATCGCCCGGCTGCCGCTCAAGGTGGCACCAACACCGCCGAATTCGACGCCTTCCGCGGCCAGGTCACCCGCAATATCAACACCCTGCAGGCGCAGATTCAGAATCTGCAACAGCAGCTGCGCGCCCGGCCTCAATAACCTGATGCAGTGATGCGGCCTGTGTGGAGTGGGGCCTGTGGAGTGGGACTTTTGTGGCTAGGGGCTTGCTGTGGCCAGGTTTTTTTTGTGGCGAGGGGGCTTGCCCCCGTTGGAGTGCGAAGCGCTCCCCTACATTCTTCCAGCTGCACCGCATGCTCAGGTTTTACGACTGCTGCGCAGCCGAACGGGGGCAAGCCCCCTCGCCACACAAAGTCTCTTTAAAACAAACCCCCGCCACAGTTTCCTGAATATTCATACATAGCCCCAAGCCGTCTACGCTCTTGAAACACTAACAAGAACGGGGGATGCGCAATGGGGGTTCTTCACAAGTTAGCCTTGTTGGGCGGGATGCTTTTGCTGTGCCTGGGGCCGGTTCATGCCGCCATGACGGAAAAGGCTGATAGCCAGGCTGCCAAAGCCTTGCTGGAAAAAGCCCTGGCCTATTACCACGAGCATGGCGACAAGGCTTTCGCAGCCTTCAGCCGTCAGGGTGAGTTTGTCGACAAGGATCGTTATGTCTTCGTGGTTGATACCAAGGGCGTGATGCTCGCCAGCGGCGGGCCGTCTTCGGCGTTGATCGGCCGTGATGTGTCCGAGGTGCTTGGGCCGGATGTGCAGAAAGCCTTCAAGGACGCCTTGAAAGTGCCGGAGGGCAATGGCATTCAGCAGGCCGAATACCGCTGGCAGAACTGGGCCGACGGTAAGGTCGAACGCAAGCATGTGTTCTATCAGCGCATCGGCCAGCGGATTCTGGCGGTCGGTTACTACCTGCCACGGGCCTCGCCGCAACAGGCGCAAGCATTGCTCGATAAAGCAGCGGTCGATCTGGCCAAAAACGAGAAGGGCACGCTCACGGCAATCAACTCCCTGAAGGGCGGTTACTTGCAGGATGACCTGTACGTGTTTGTCGTCGACCTGGATACCCGGCGCTATGTCGCCCATGGCACCAACCTGCGGCTGATCAATACCGACTTCAGCAAGATCAAGGACCCGGAAGACAAACCGGTGGGCGAGCCGATCCTGGCGCTAATGGCCAGTCAGGATGACGGCGAATACGAATACCGCTGGAAAAACCCGGTGACCGGCAAGGTCGAAGACAAGCATGCCTACCTGAAAAAGGTCGGGCATTTTCTGGTGGCGGTGGGGTATTACAGCCCTTGATTCGGTGGTGTCCGGGCTGACGTCTTCGCGGGCAAGCCTCGCTCCTACCCTGACCGCATTCCTCTGTAGGAGCGAGGCTTGCCCGCGAAGGCCGCACCTCGGTATTACTATCGAACAGTGTCCTCCCGCCCCCGCAACACTCTATTCGGCATGGCAATCGCCGCCGCCAGCCCCAGCAGCGACACCGCCGCGCTGACCATCAGCAAATGCCGGAAAGTCAGCAGCAACTCAGCGCGCAGGGCGTTTTGCGCATCACCCGGCGCGGCGTTCAAACCATCGAGCAAGACATTCCCCGAATGGCCCTCAGCAATCAGCAACGAGCCTGCCATGTGCGCGAAACTTGAATCCTGCAACAGCGCCAGCAACAACGCCGACATCAACGCCACCCCCACCGCGCCGCCCAGAGAGCGAAACAGATTGGTGGTGCTGGTGGCGACGCCGATGTCCCGCTGTTCCACCGAGTTTTGCGTACCCACCAACGACGTCGGGAACTGCATTCCACTGGCGATCCCGCTGAGCAACATAAACAGGCTGCTCAGCACAAACGCCTGAGGTGCACTGAACGCCATGCCGAGAATCGCGAATGGCATCAGCAGGGCGCCGGTCAGGATCATTGGTTTATAACGACCGGTCACTGAGGTCTGGCGTCCGGCGAAATACGCGCCTATCGGCAAACCCATGGCCAGCGGCAACAGGTGCAACGCGGCGCTGTCGGCACCGGCGCCGGTGACGCTCTGGAAGCGCAGGGGCATCAGCACGATCAGGGAAATCGCCTGGAAACTGGTGAAGAAAATCGTGCACCAGCACAGAATCGCAGTGCGGTTGGCGAACAAGTGCATCGGCAGCAATGGTTCTCGCGCCCGCTGTTCATGCCAGACGAATACGGCCAACACCACCACCGCGCAACCGAGCAAACCCGACACTTCGGCGCTGCGCCACGAATAGCCCTGGCCAACCTCAGTGATGCCCAGCAACAACGCCGTCAGGCCGATGATCATCAGCAATGTGCCGAAGTAGTCGATGATCGGCTGGCGCTGCGGCACTGGCAGCCCCACCAGCGTGCGGTGGGCCACCAGCCAGGCACCCAGGCCCAATGGAAGGTTGATCAGAAACACCCAGCGCCAGGACAGGTATTCGGTCATGTAGCCACCGAGAACCGGGCCGGCCACGCTGGCCACTGCGTACATGCTGCTGAAGTAACCCTGATAGCGACCGCGTTCGCGGGGCGGAACGATGTCGCCGATGATCGCCTGGCTCACCGAAATCATCCCGCCAGCGCCGATGCCTTGAAGGATTCGCGCCAGCACCAGTTGCTCCATGCTTTGCGCCATGGCGCAGAACAATGACGCGAGGGTGAATACCCCCATGCCAAACAGCATCAACGTGCGGCGGCCATACAGATCGCCGAGTTTGCCGTAAAACGGCACCGCCACGGTCATCGCCACCATGTACCCGGAAATGACCCAGGCCAGCAGGCTGACGTCCTTGAATTGTGCGGAAATGGCCGGCATCGACACGGCGACGATGGTCTGGTCCAGCGCGCCCAGAAAGATCGCCAGCATCAGGGCGATCAGCACGCTGCGAATGGCCGGTTTGGGCGTGTCAGGCCGGTTGAGATTGGTCACGGGTAAAACCTGCGGGCAGTGATGGGCCCGCAAGAGGCTAGGCGAGCGGGATGCTCGCCAGTGTAAGTCGGTAGCAGGCTATTCGATAGCCTCGTATGGAAGGCCGACGTAATTTTCTGCAATGGTTTTTCGCCCCGCCTCGGAGTCCACGAAATAGGCCAACTCCGATTCGCTGATACGCTGGCTGAACGCGTCATGGTCGTCGAAGCGGTGCAGCATCGAGGTCATCCACCAGGAAAACCGCTCGGCCTTCCACACCCGCCGCAGGCAGACCTCGGAATACTTCTCCAGCAAATCCACACGCCCTTCGCGGTAAACCTTCAGCAGAATATTAAACAATGTGCTGACGTCGCTGGCCGCCAGGTTCAAGCCCTTGGCGCCGGTGGGCGGGACGATGTGCGCGGCGTCGCCGACCAGGAACATCCGCCCGTACTGCATCGGTTCGACCACGAAACTGCGCAGCGGCGCGATGCTTTTTTCAATCGACGGGCCCGTCACCAGAGAGGCTGCGAGGGCGGCCGGCAGGCGGGATTTGAGCTCATCCCAGAAGCGCTGATCGGACCACTCCTCGACTTGATCCTGGGCCGGTACCTGAAGGTAATAACGGGTACGTGTCGCCGAACGCATGCTGCACAGCGCAAACCCTCGTTCATGCCGTGCGTAGACCAACTCTTCGTGAACCGGTGGCGTGTCGGCGAGAATCCCCAGCCAGCCGAACGGATAAACCCGCTCGAACACCTTCAGGCAGTCGGCAGGGATCGACTGCCGCGCCACGCCATGAAAACCGTCGCAACCGGCGATGTAGTCACAATCGAGTCGCCAGGTTTCGCCGTCCTTGTCGAAGGTGACAAAGGGTTCGGCGGTTTTCATGCCGTGGGGGACGACATTGCTGGCTTCATAGATCGTCTGTGCACCGGCGTCCCGACGGGCGGCCATCAGGTCGCGGGTGACCTCGGTCTGGCCATAGATCATCACGGTTTTGCCGCCGGTCAGCGCCTGCAGATCGATGTGCACGCGGCGTCCATCGAGGGCCAGTTCGAAGCCTGCATGGACCAGCCCCTCGGCGTCCATGCGCTGACCCACCCCAGCCTGGCGCAACAGCTCTACCATGCCTTGTTCGAGGACACCGGCGCGGATGCGTCCGAGCACATAGTCCGGGGTCTGGCGTTCGAGGATCAGGGTGTCGATTCCGGCGTTATGCAGCAATTGGCCGAGTAACAAACCAGAGGGGCCGGCGCCGATGATGGCGACTTGGGTTTTGAGTGTTTTCATTGTTTTTATGACTCGCGAGCTCCACACGGCCACGGCCGGTGAATGATTTTTATGGATCGAGTACTTGCATTTTTCACTTGCGAGTCTGTCAATTGAAGGTGAAAACTGAGCCGATACCTGTACATTCTGCCAATCGGTGCGATTATCGCCCCGTTACCCCTGAGGCCTGGATTGACGTGATGAACAAGCCCGCCCTGCCATCGATTCCGGTGTTCAAACTCTACGGTGAAAGCCTGGACTGGCCGACCCCAGACTTGTTGCACTGTGAAACCATTTCCAAACGCAGCCGCGAACATCAATGGGAAATAAAACCCCATCGCCACGCTGATTTGTGTCAGTTGCTCTTCGTCTTCAAAGGTCAGGCAGAGCTTGAGATCGAAGGTAAACGCTCACAATTGACTGAGCCGGCAATCCTGATTCTGCCGCCGTTATCGGTGCATGGTTATCGGTTTTCCGAGGATGTCGAAGGTTTCGTCGTCACTCTGGCCGCGCCGCTGATCACTCATCTGCAGGCACAACTGGGCAATTCGGTGAATGCCCTGGCGCAGGCCGAAAGCTACCCGGCGGGCCAGGACGGCGAGTACCTCAACAGCCTGTTCTCAGCGCTGCAAAGCGAATACACCGGCCATCAACCAGCACGGGAAATGCTCATGCATTCGCTGGCCAGCGTGATCATGGTGTGGGTCAGCCGCCAGGTGATTCAGCGCCGTACCGCCAGTCAGCGCCCGCAGCGTGCCCGGGAATACCTCAGCGGTTTTATTCAGTTGGTGGAAGAGACTTATCGCCAGCACGTCAAGGTCGAGGACCTGGCTCATCGGCTGGGGATTTCCGTGTCCCACCTCAATGGCACGTGCCGTGAGCTGGCGGGGCAACCGGCGTTGCAGATCATGCACGAGCGTCAATTGCTGGAGGCCAAGCGCTTGCTGACCTACACCAGCATGACCATTTATGAAATGTCCGACGTGTTGGGGTTTTCCGATCCGACCAACTTCACACGCCTGTTCAGGCGTCGCGTGGGGATCTCGCCCAAGGCTTTTCGCGACCGCTTGAAGGCCGACCAGGACACTGCCGATCAGGACAACGACGCCTGAACCCTGTGGCGAGGGGGCTTGCCCCCGTTGGGTCGCGAAGCGACCCCAGCATTTCAATGAGAACACCGCATTCACCGAATTACGACTGCTGCGCAGCCGAACGGGGGCAAGCCCCCTCGCCACAGGGTGTTCGCTACCGGAGGGCGTTGAGGCTCGCGTTGTGGGGAATGCAGCGTTCGAAGTTGCAGCTCGCGAACTCACGGGGCACTTGTCGCAACTGTTCGACGCGCCAGGCGGCCGTGCCATATAGCGCCAGCGTCGCCGCGCAAGTGATGAAAATGGCGAGGTATCTTCTTGTTTTTATGTTCATGGTGTTGACCTCTGAACGAATACCTTTCGGTACTGCTTTGAGCGTAGGTCAGCGCCAGTGAGTTGCCAGCAAAGCGGCTTTCGCGGTTAACGCGATATTCAGAACACTGATATCCCTGTGGGAGCTGGCTTGCCAGCGATAGCGAGCTGCCAGTCAGCATCATTGTTGGATGTGACGACGCCATCGCAGGCAAGCCAGCTCCCACAGGGGATGTGTTTACAGGCCGACATCCCACTCCGGCTCTTCCGGAAATCTCAACACCAGAAAATCCAGCATGCTGCGCAACGCCGCCGGCATGTGCTTGCGTGAGGCATACACCGCATAGATGTTCAGCTGGCGGGGCTCGGCCTGGGGCAGCAGGCGGATCAGTTCGCCGCTGTGGATATGCACGCCGGCCAGGTAGCTGGGTAGCATCACCACGCCAGCCCCGGCCATCGTCGCGCGCAACAGCGTACTGGTTTCGTTGGCGCTGATGTTGCCCTGCACCGGTACCGAGACGGGTTCGCCGTCCTGTTCGAAATGCCAGAGGCTTTTGCCGAAGTAGGAGTGGGTCAGGCAGTTGTGCAGGCTGAGGTCCTCGACCCGTTGCGGCGTCGGGTGCTCGCGCAGGTAAGCGGGGGAGGCGCAGATCACCGAGCGGCAGACCGTCAGGCGCCGGGCGATCAGGTTCGGGTCCAGGTCGTTGCTGGTGCGGATGGCCAGATCGATGCGTTCATCCACCAGGTTCACCGTGCGGTCGAGCATTTGCATATCGATGCTGACGCCGGGGTAACGTTTGACGTAAGCCGCCATGGCGTCCGCCAGTTGCGCCTGGCCGAACGAGGTGCTGACGCTGATCCGCAGCAGACCACGCGGCGCATCGTCCGGCTCGCTGACGGCGGCTTGCATGTCCGTGGACAAGTCGAGCATTTGCCGACAGCGGGGCAGAATCTCGCTACCGGCGGTGGTCAGGCTCAATTTGCGCGTGGTGCGATGCATCAGGCGCGCGCCGACCCAATCCTCCAACTCCGCCAGATACCGGGAAACCACCGGCCGTGACAGGTCCAGGTGATCGGCGGCGGCCGACTGACTGCCCAGGTCCACCACCGTAACGAACACCCGCATTGCTTGTAGACGATCCATGATTTGCCCGCTTTCAGAAACAAACTATGTTTAAGCATCGCATTTTTTGTATCGAACCAGGCAACTAAGCTCTGTCCCATCGCCAAACACGGCATTCGGACAACGGAGCAACAGATGATCGGCTTCACTTCAATCAAACGCATTCTTCTGGCAACCGCCACGCTCGGCTTCGCGGCCCATGCCGCTGCGGCGTCCACCCTGACGCTGGATGTCTATAACCCAGGCACCAACGCCATTTTTCCGGTGACCTCGGTACTGGTCAGCGGCGAGAAGGAAGCGATTCTGGTGGACGCGCAATTCGGCAAAGCCCAGGCCGAACAGGTGGTGGAAAAAATTCGCGCCAGCGGCAAGCAATTGACCACTATCTACATCAGTCACGGTGACCCGGATTACTACTTCGGCCTCGACACCGTCACCCAAGCGTTCCCGAAAGCCAAGGTGCTGGCCTCGCAACCGACCGTCGATCACATCAAAAAAACCGTCGACGGCAAACTGGCGTTCTGGGGCCCGAAAATGGGCGCTGACGTGCCGAACAAAACCATCGTGCCGCAGGTGCTCAAGGGCGACAGCCTGATGCTGGAAGGGCAGAAATTGCAGGTGGTCGGCCTGGATGGCAAGCAGCCGGACCGCAGCTTTGTGTGGATCCCGTCGATCAAGGCTGTGGTCGGTGGCGTGGTCGTCGCCGAAAACATTCACGTGTGGATGGCCGACACCCAGACCCCGCAGTCCCACGCCGATTGGCTGACGACGCTGCACGCGATCGAAGCGCTGAAGCCGAAAACCATTGTGCCGGGTCACTACCTCGGTGAAAGCGCTCGCTCTCTGGCGGCGGTGCAGTTCACTGCCGATTACATCAAGGCTTTCGACGAAGAAACCGCCAAGGCGAAAGACGCTGCCGAACTGATCGCCGCGATGAAAAAACGCTACCCGACCCTGGGTGAAGAAAGCTCGCTTGAGCTGAGCGCCAAAGTCGCCAAGGGCGAGATGAAGTGGTGATCCGCTGAGCAAGCTCACAAGCCAAATGAAAATGTCTGAAGAGTGAAATTTTGTGGCGAGGCAGCTTGCTCCCGCTCGGCTGCGAAGCAGTCGTAAAACCAGCTGATGCGGTGTGTCTGAAGACATGCAGGGGAGCGCTTCGCACTCCAGCGGGAGCAAGCTCCCTCGCCACAATGAGCATTGCCAAATCACTACAAACTACATCACCGCAACTGGAGAAACGTCATGAGCAACATCGCAATCATCGGTGCCACCGGACGTGCCGGTAGCCAACTGTTGGAAGAAGCCCTGCGTCGCGGTCACAGCGTCACCGCCATCGCCCGCAACACCTCGACAATCGGCCAGCGTGCCGGTGTCGTGAGCAAAAATGTGGACGTGCTCGACGCCGCCGCTTTGCAAGCCGCCGTGGCCGGACATGATGCGGTAATCAGCGCGGCGCATTTCTCCACCATCCCCGCCAGCGCCGTCATCGAGCCGGTGAAGAAGTCTGGGGCCAAACGGCTGCTGGTGGTGGGCGGTGCCGGTTCGCTGTTGCTGCCGGGCGGTTCCAGGGTGATCGATAGCGAAGGCTTCCCGGAGGAATACAAGGCCGAGGCCAGCGCCGGTGCCGCGTTCCTGAATACCTTGCATCAAGAAAAGGACCTGGACTGGACCTTCCTGTCACCGTCGGCAGAGTTCGTCGAAGGTGAGCGCACGGGCACGTTTCGGATCGGCAAGGACGATTTGCTGGTGAGTGCAGAGGGCCGTAGCTGGATTACCTTTGCTGACTTCGCGATTGCGCTGCTTGATGAAGTGGAAACACCGAAGTATTCACGGCAGCGGTTTACTGTCGGGTATTGATGGCGCTGCTTAAATCATTCGCGAGCAAGCCCGCTCCCACATTTGATCTACGTCGTACACAAATACTGTGTTCACTGGAAATCTAATGTGGGAGCGGGCTTGCTCGCGAAGGGCTCAACGCGATTGAGCCTGCTCCACCAACCATCCCATCAATTCGCGCAACTTCGGCGAAGGCTCCGGCTTCTCGGGGAACACCAGGAAATACGCCAACCCGGTTTTTACCTTCAATTCAAAGGGCATGACCAGCCGCCCGGCACTCAGGTCATCGCCGATCAACGACCAATCGCCAATCGCCACGCCCGTCCCTTGGGACGCCATCGACATCGCCAGGTCCAGGGTTTCGAAATGCTGGCCCTTGCCGACATTGCTCAATCGAATATCCGCGGCTTTCAGCCAGGCATTCCAGTCCCGTTCATCACGGGTGGGGTGCAGCAACAAGTGCTGTTGCAGATCGGCCGGAGTTTGCAAAGCCAGTGGCCCTTCAAGCATCGGTCGGGAACACACGGGGGTCAGTTGCTCATCGAACAAATGATGGGAGGCCAGTGAGCTGTCCGGCGGCGCGCCATACATCACCGCCGCATCGAACTGCTCGCGATGAAAGTCCACGCCGTGTTTCACCGTGGTGGTCAATTCCACCGGCACGTCCGGGCGTTCCTTTTGCCACTGCAACAGGCGCGGCAACAGCCAGCGCATCACGCAGGTCGGCGCCTTGAGTTGCAGGGTTTCGCGCTTCTCGCCGATCTGCTCCACCGCCTCGTCGATCAGGCCAAAAATCTGCTGCACCCGTGGCAGCCATTCCCGGCCTTCGGCGGTCAGGCTCAAGCCTCGCGCCTGGCGAATGAACAGCTCATAACCCAGATGATCTTCCAGCCCGGCGATCTGCCGGCTCACCGCGCCTTGGGTGATGTGCAGTTGTTCGGCGGCCCGGGTGAAGTTGCAGCACTGCGCGGTGATCAGAAAAGTGTGCAGCGCCGGCAGGGGAGGCAATCGTTTCATTGGGATCCAAGGTATGACGTGAGGACATGGCTAGTATGACTTTTTATCCATTGTTGCGGCTACGTGTCGCCCGTTCCAATGAGGCCATCCCTGGACCTGCCAACCCATCATAAACACTGCGCAGGCCCGGCGTCTCAAACGAACAAAAAGGGCAAAGACATGGCGACGTGCGGCGAAGTATTGGTCAAGTTACTCGAAGATTACGGGGTCGAGCAGGTGTTCGGCATTCCCGGGGTGCATACCGTGGAGCTGTATCGCGGGCTGGCCCGTTCGAGCATCAACCACGTCACTCCGCGTCACGAACAGGGCGCCGGCTTTATGGCCGACGGTTATGCGCGCACCAGCGGCAAACCGGGCGTGTGCTTCATCATCACCGGCCCTGGCATGACCAACATCACCACTGCCATGGGCCAGGCTTACGCCGACTCGATCCCGATGCTGGTGATCTCCAGCGTGCAATCGCGCAGCCAATTGGGCGGCGGTCGCGGCAAGTTGCATGAACTGCCGAACCAAAGCGCACTGGTCGGCGGCGTGGCAGCGTTCTCCCACACCTTGATGTCGGCGGCTGAATTGCCGGGCGTGTTGGCCCGCGCCTTCGCGCTGTTCCAGGCTGGCCGTCCGCGTCCGGTGCACATCGAAATTCCGTTGGACGTGTTGGTCGAAGAGGCCGATGACTTGCTCGCCAGCGTGCCGGTGAACATTGATCGCGCTGGTGCTTCGCCAAGCGCGATCAGCCGCATGACCGACTTGCTGGCCGGTGCCAAACGTCCGTTGATTCTCGCCGGTGGCGGTGCCATCGATGCCGCGGCCGAGCTGACAGAACTGGCCGAATTGCTGGACGCGCCGGTGGCCCTGACCATCAATGCCAAGGGCATGCTCGAGTCCAGCCACCCGCTGCTGATCGGTTCGACCCAAAGCCTGGTGGCAACCCGTGCGCTGGTGGCCGAGGCCGACGTGGTGCTGGCCATCGGCACCGAACTGGCCGAAACCGATTACGACGTCACCTTCGCCGGCGGCTTCGAAATCCCCGGCGTGCTGCTGCGCGTGGACATCGACCCTGACCAGACCGTGCGTAATTACCCGCCGAAAGTCGCGTTGGTGGCCGACTCGCGCAACGCCGCCCAGGCCCTGTTGAGCGCGCTGTCCCACAAGTCGCTGGCCGAGCGCCGCAATGACTGGGGTCAGGTGCGTGCCGCACGTTTGCGCGAGGAACTGGCCGCGACCTGGGACGCCCCGACCCTGGCCCAGACCCGCTTCCTGGAAACCGTGCTGTACGAATTGCCGAACGCGGTGTTCGTCGGCGATTCGACCCAACCGGTGTACACCGGCAACCTGACCTTCAACCCGGAACGCCCGCGTCGCTGGTTCAACTCCTCCACCGGTTACGGCACCCTCGGTTACGCCTTGCCGGCGGCAATTGGCGCCTGGCTCGGTGGCAGCGTCGAAGGCGGCGCACGCCCTCCGGTGGTGTGCCTGATCGGCGACGGCGGTCTGCAATTCACCCTGCCGGAACTCGCCAGTGCAGTGGAAGCATGCACGCCGGTGATCGTATTGCTGTGGAATAACCAGGGCTACGAAGAGATCAAGAAATACATGGTTAACCGCGCCATCGAACCGGTGGGCGTGGACATCTACACCCCGGACTTCATCGGTGTGGCCAAGGCCCTGGGCTGCGCGGCCGAGGCGGTCAACGGTGTCGAGCAACTGCGTAGCGCATTGCGCCTGGCCACCGATCGCCAAGGCCCGACCTTGATTGAAGTCGACCAGACCCAGTGGATGAAGGCGGTGTCGAAATGAGTTTTTCTGCGACGTTCCCGACCACGCTTGATGGTCTGTACATCGACGGCCAATGGTCGTCCGGCAATGAACATTTGCGCGTGATCAACCCGGCGACCGAAGCGCTGCTGACCACCGTTAACGGCGGCGATGAAGGCGCTGTCGATCAGGCCGTCACGGCGGCGACCAACGCTTTCAAAGAATGGTCGAAAACCACCGGCACCGAACGCGGTGCGATCCTGCGCAGAATCGCCGCGGGCGTGCAGGCCGGTCGCGAGCAGTTGATGAAGTTGCAGTCGAGCAACAACGGTAAACCGCTGTTTGAAGCGGCCATCGACGTCGACGATGTGATCGCCACCTTCGAGTATTACGCCGATCTGGCCGAAGGCCTGGACGCGAAACAGGACAGCGCCGTGGCGTTGCCGAGCGATGATTTCAGCGCCCGTTTGCGCCGCGAACCGTACGGTGTGGTGGGGCTGATCGTGCCGTGGAATTTCCCGATGGTCACCACCGCCTGGAAACTCGCCCCGGCCCTCGCCGCCGGTTGTTGTGTGGTGCTTAAACCGTCAGAAGTGACGCCGCTGCCGGAGCTGGAACTGGCGACGATCATTGCCGAGGCCGGCCTGCCAAACGGGGTGTTCAACCTGGTCTGCGGCACCGGTCTGGCCGTCGGCGCGCCGCTGTCGGCTGATCCGCGTATCGCCAAGATTTCCTTCACCGGCAGCAACGCTGTCGGCGTGCAGGTGATGCAGCGGGCGGCGGAAACCGTGAAAGGCGTGAGCCTGGAACTGGGCGGTAAATCTTCGCTGCTGGTTCTCGCCGATGCCGATATCGAACTGGCGGTCGAAGTGGCCTGTGGCGGCGGTTTCTTCAACGCCGGGCAGATGTGCTCCGCCACCAGCCGCGTGCTGGTTGCCGATGAACTGGCGGAAAAATTTGTAGCGCGATTGAAGGCGCGCGCCGAAGCCATTCGCGTGGCCGACCCGTTCGACCCGAATGTGGAAATGGGTGCACTGGTCAATCAGGCGCAATACCAACGTGTGCTGGGCCACATCGACCGTGGTTTGAGTGCTGGGGCGAAGCTGATCTGCGGCGGTAATCGCCCGGCAGATCTGCCACGCGGCTATTTTTTGCAGCCGACCATTTTCATCGACGTGCCCCTCGACAGTGCGCTGTGGTGCGAAGAGATTTTCGGCCCGGTGATCTGCGTGCGCAGTTTCACCTCTGAAGCCGAGGCAATTGCCCTGGCCAACGACAGCCAGTTCGGCCTGGTGGCCAGCGTGGTCACGCGCGACAGCGAGGCCGCGGATCGCGTCGCCAACGCTTTGCAGGCGGGGCTTGTGTGGATAAACGCACCGCAAGTGATCTTCCCGCAGACCGCCTGGGGTGGCTACAAACAGAGCAGCATCGGCCGCGAATTAGGGCCGTGGGGTTTGCAGGCGTTCCAGGAAATCAAACACGTGATTCGGGCCGTCTGAAGGCACGAAAAAGGTGAGTGCATGCCTCTTGATGAGGCATGCACTGGTGTCATGGCTTCAATGAGTTTTTATCGATAGTCAGGTGTTTTGCTCGACCTCAGGATGAAGCTGTCGGCGCCGCTCTTGCCCTTTGAAACCGGGGGCTTGGAGCTGATCTGACCGCGCGGATGCAAGGGTTGCGACCAACCTCATACTTAAAAAAACAAAGGGAGTCCTTCATGGGCGAGCACGATCTGAACAGACGTCAATTCATCAAAACCGTGGGCGTGGCGTCCGTAGCTGCGGCGGCCATGAGCATGCCGTTCATCAAGGCCAATGCCAGCGATACACGCTTCCAGGGCAAGACCCTGCGCCTGCTGACCTGGTCCGATGACACTGGCCTTGCCGCATTGCGCAATATCGCGGCGACCTTCGAAGACAAGTACGGCTGCAAGGTCATCGCTGACCGCACCGGCAGCACCTCGGAAATGGTTGCCAAACTCAAGGCCGCCGGTGATCGCCCGCAGTACGACATCATCACCCTGGCTGGCGTCGGCGCCGAAGGTCTGGCCGCCGCCGGGCTGCTGGAAAAACCTGATCTCAACCGCATCCCCAACCTGGTCGATGTGCCGGAGAAATACCGCACCGGCGCCAACGGTCACGGCATCGGTTATCTGCTGTGGTGCAACAGTCTGGTCTACAGCACCCGCACCATCAAAGAGGCGCCGGACAGCTACGCCGCCCTGTGGGACGCAGACCTGTCGCCGAACATCTTCCTGCCGCCGCCGAACTGGACCGAGGCCATGGACCTGATCATCATCGCCGCCAAACTGGCCGGTGGTGACGAACACAACATTGAGCCGGGCTTCAAGAAACTCGCCGAGCTGAAAGATCGCGTCGTGACCTTGGGCGAAAACCCGAACCAGATCGCCGAGCTGTTCCGCACCGGTTCTCTGGACATGGGTGGCCTGTATGCGCCGGCATTTTTCCCGAAACAGATTCGCGATCCGGCCTACGGTCTGGGCGCCACGTTCGGCATGAAGGAAGGCTTCTACACCGACCTGATGCTGTCGGTGATGCCGAAAAATCGCCCGGGCGATATCGATTTGGCCTATGCCTTCATCAACCACTCTCTGGACCCGCTGGTGCAGGGCAAGATGGCCGAAGACATCTACAACGGCCCGGTCAACGCCAAGGCGATCATCTCCGCCGAAGCGCGCAAGAGCCCCTACATCCTCACGCCGGAGCAGATTGCCGAGAAGGCGATCATGCACGACAACGCCTTCCTGGCCACCGTGCATGACCAATGGATTCGTCGTTACACGGAAATCTTTTCTTCCTGATCGAGTGGCGAACACCGGTCCTTTGGAGCACCACAAACCCAATGTGGGAGCGGGCTTGCTCGCGAATGCGGTGTGACATTCAACATTGATGTCGACTGACACGGCCCCTTCGCGAGCAAGCCCGCTCCCACAGGGTTCAACGTGGTTTCGAGGCCTGTGTTCGCTCAGCTGCTTTCCATTGACGAGACCCTTGCTATGGAACATCAACCTCTGACCCATCCGGTAAGCGCCGCACCAGTGCGCATCAATCGGGGTGTCTCACCGACGGCACGCGCCTGGTTTTTCCTCTCGCCGTCGATGCTGTTTCTCGGTGTGCTGATTGCCGCGAGCCTCTTGGTGCTGCGCATGAGCGTGGGCACCAAAGGCGCGGAGTGGACCGGGTTCAGCCTGGCCAGTTATGCCCAATTGCTGGAACCCTATTACCTCAAATCCTTGCTGCTGACATTGCGCCTGGCGCTGATCAGCGCGGTGATTGCGGTGCTGCTGGCGATCCCGGTGGCCTACACCATGTCGCGGCTGACCTCACCGTTTGTGCGCCGGATCTTCCTCGCGGCGGTGCTGCTGCCGTTGCTGGTCAACCTGCTGCTGCAAAGCTACGGCTGGCTGGTGATTCTCGGCCCCGGCGGCATGCTCAATCAGGCGCTGATGGGCCTGGGCCTGATCAAGCGCCCGATCATGCTGTTGTACAACCAGAACGGCGTATTGATGGGGCTGGTGCAAACCGCGTTCCCGTTGGCCGTGCTGCCGATTGCCAGCGCCATGCGCGGCGTCGCCCGCACTTACGAAGAAGCCGCTGCCACCCTCGGTGCCAGTCGCTTGCAGGTGTTTCGCCAGGTGGTGTTGCCGATGAGTTTGCCGGGGATCATCACTGGCGCGACGCTGGTGTTCGCCTACAACGCCAGCAGTTTTGTGGTGCCGCTGCTGCTCGGTGGTCGGCGTGTGCCGATGCTGGCGGTGATGGTGCATGACCAGATCGCTCCGCTGATGAACTGGCCCGCCGCGTCCGCTGCCGGTGTGGTGCTGATCGTCACCACCCTGGCGATCATGACCTTGTCCGAATACATCACTGGCCGTCGTCGGCGCATGCTGGAGGCTTCCCAATGAGCACCCTGATCAAGAAGCGCCACTCACTGCTGCCGGGCGATACCGGCAAGTTCGCCGGCATCCTGTCGGGCTTCATTTTGCTGCTGGCGGTGTTGCCGATCCTGACCATGATCGTCATGTCGTTCAGCGGTGCGTCGAACCTCGACTTCCCGCCCAGCAGCTACAGCTTGCAATGGTACAAAGCCGCCTGGAACACCTTCGTCTCGCCAGACTCCAGCGATGTGCTGAGCCTCGGCAAAGCCATGACCACCAGCCTGATGGTGGCCTGCCTCACCATGATTTTCGCGACGATTATCGCGGTGCCGGCAGCCTACGCGCTGACCCGTTGCGAGTTCCGCGGTAAAGCCGTGGCGCTGCAACTGATGTCGCTGCCGCTGGTGTTCCCGATGGTGGTGTTGGGGTTGGCCTTGCTGCTGGTGTTCGACAGCCTGCCGTTCCAGATCACCACCTCGCGACTGGTGATTGCCCACGTGATTCTGGCGCTGCCGTTCGTGGTGAAAAACTGCACTGCGGCGATGCTCTCCATCGGTAGCGAAGTCGAAGAGGCCGCGCAAATGCTCGGCGCTTCACCGTTGCGGGCGATTGTCGATGTGGTGGTGCCGCTGATGAAGTCGGGAATTCTGGCGGGCATGCTGCTGGCGTTCATCGTCTCGTTCAACGAATTCACCGTGACCTATTTCCTCTACACCATCGACGTCATGACCGTGCCGATCTGGATGTACAGCCGCACCGTGTCTTCGCTCGACCCTACCGTTTTCTCGTTTGCCGTGCTGATCGTGCTGATCGACTTCGTCCTGATCTGGGCGTTGGAGAAGCTGGTTGGTGAAGGCGGCGTTTCCTTTTGATTTGAGGTGCAACATGACTGGTCTGATTCTGGAAAACGTCGAGAAACATTACGGCTCGGCTTGCGCGGTAAAAGATGTGAACCTGCATTTGCCCGAGGGCAAACTGGTGTGTTTTCTCGGCCCTTCGGGTTGCGGCAAAACCACCTTGTTGCGCATGATCGCGGGGCTTGAAACCCTGACCGGTGGCGAGATTCGCCTGGACGGTGAAGACATCGGCCATACGCCGGCGCATCAGCGCAATTTCGGCATGGTGTTTCAATCGCTGGCGCTGTTTCCGCACATGACTGTGGGGGAGAACATCGCTTATCCGCTGAAACTGCGCGGGGTCAGCAAGGCTGACCAGCAGGCGCGGGTGGTGGAGTTGCTGGCGCTGATTCAGTTGCAGGAAATGATTGATCGCCCGGTGGCGAAACTCTCTGGCGGTCAGCGTCAGCGCGTGGCGATTGCCCGGGCGATTGCCAACCACCCGAAAATCCTCCTGCTCGATGAACCACTGTCGGCGCTGGACGCCAAGTTGCGCGAGTCGATGCAGGTGGAAATCCGTCAGCTGCAACAGCGTTTGAACATCACCACCATCATGGTCACCCACGACCAGCGCGAAGCCATGACCATGGCCGATATCGTCGTGGTGCTGGGCGAGCATCGGGTGCAGCAGGTGGGTACGCCGATTGAAATCTATCGGCATCCGGCCAATGAGTTCGTTGCGGACTTTATTGGTTCGGGGAATATTTTTCCGGCCACGGCGCTGGGCAACGGCAAGATCGGGCTACCCGGTGGCGATGCACTGGAAGTGCCGATCTGCAGCAGCATTGTGGTGGGGGAGAAGGTGAAAATGCTGATTCGCCCTGAGGATCTGCAACTGTCGCACCCCCAGGCCACGGCGGGGAATCGCTTGCTCGGGAAGGTGACCTTTGTGCGGGATATTGGCGCGACGATTGAAACCACTGTCGAGTGTTCCGGGGTGTCGTTTACCGCGTTGAGTACACCGTGTCAGGGGGTTGGGTTGAACATTGGCAATCCGGTGTCGGTGACGTTGCCGGCGGAGGCTTGCCGCGTGTTGAGCGCCTGACTTTAGAGGTGGGTCGCCTTTGCCGGCCTCTTCGCGAGCAAGCCCGCTCCCACATTGGATCTGCGGTGTTCACTTATTTTGTGTCCACCAAATCCCCTGTGGGAGCGGGCTTGCTCGCGAAGGCGTCAGTAGCCGCACCGAAAAAGTCAGATCAAACCGACAACCGCAACCGCGCCAAATCCCGGAGCGGCGGTGCCCCGAACAATCGGCTGTACTCACGGCTGAACTGAGAGGGGCTTTCATACCCCACCCGGTAACCCGCCGCCGACGCTTCCAGCCCTTCGGCCAGCATCAACCGCCGTGCCTCTTGCAGGCGCAACTGCTTCTGATACTGCAGCGGACTCATCGCCGTCATCGCCTTGAAGCGGTGATGCAGTGTCGACACGCTCAAGTTCACTTCCCGCGCCAGATCATCAATGCGCAGCGGTTGCTCATAATTGCCATTGAGCCATTTGATCGCCTGGCTGATGCGATGGCTCTGGCTGTTGGCGATGGCAATTTCATACAGCCGATGACCCTGCTGGCTGCGCAACAGCCGATACAGAATCTCCCGGCGAATCAGCGGCGCCAGCATGGCGATGTCTTTGGGGGTGTCCAGCAAACGCGCCAGACGCAGCACGGCGTCGAGCATTGCCGAGTCGATCTGCTCGACATACAGCCCGCGGCCGGTGGGCCGTGTGGGCACGCCAATGGGACCGGCATCAGCAATCAGCGCAGTGATTTCTGCCGGGTCGATGTCCAGCCGCACGGCGAGTATCGGCTCCTCGGGCGAGACATTCACCACCCGCCCGCTCAAAGGCATCGAGACCGACACCACCAGGTAATTCAACGGGTCGTAATTAAAGTATTCATCCGCCAGCCGTACTTCCTTGCGCCCCTGGGCCATGATGCACAGGGCCGGTTGCGCCAGCACTGGGGCGAACTCATGGTTTTTACTGTGGCGCGACATGAACAGCGAACCGACGGCAGTGGCATAAGTGCCATCCTCTATGGTGTTACGGCGGATGAGGGCGGCCAGTTCCGCGCGCTGTTTTTCCATGTCGGCATCCAGCGGGGCTTGAAAATGATCGAGCGACGACATGCAGGGCATCCTCGGTGACGCGTTGGTAATGGGCTGAGCTTAAATTTGTGCAAGGGACAGCGGTAGACACATCCTGCCCAAAGCTTGCCTGATTCTGCACGGGGTGAATACGCGGGGCTGCTATGGCAGGGCAGCGCCGGGAAAACTTGCTTGAAAGTCGTGTTGCAGCGGTGTGACATTGTTTTACATGCTGTCACAGGCGTTTGGTGCAGCCGCGCAGGATTGTGCAACAAGCCGGCAGGAATCGACTAACGACGACCGTGGCGCGCCGCCTAATCTTGGATCCTGTCGCAGCCCGTCCCCGGCTGCCACTGGATGACCTGGGAGGGTTGAACATGTCTACGCAGATCCCCGTCAGTCATATGGCCTTCGTCCGCGCCCGCGCCGGGCGTTCGGCAGAACTCGGTGCACGTCTGAGCGCCCTGATCGAGCCATCGCGCAACGCGCCGGGTTGCCTGAGCTTCGCCCTGCAGCACTCGCAATGCGATCCAGAGCTGTGGCTGGTGTCCGGTTTCTGGGACAACCAACAGGCCATGACCGCTTACTTCGGCAGCCCGGCGATGCAGGTTTTTGCCGAGCTGGTGCAGGAGCTGGTGGTCAACAGCCTGGATTTCCATACCTTCAAGGATGTCTCGGCGGCCCAGGCCCTTGGTCAGTCCCAGGCAGCGGTACACAAACTCGCCGGTTGAGGGTTTAATGGCGCAATTCTCCATTAGCCAGGATCCGCGACATGGCACGCAAAGCCTTTGAACACTTCGAAGCCGTTTCAGCAGTAGTACCGGGCGAGGGCGGTTACCATGCCGCGATTGCCGTCAAAGCCCTCGGCGGTTCCGGTGCCCCGACTTTTCACAAAGTGCTGGAAGGCCAGACTTTCAAGACCGCTCATGAAGCCGACGAGGCCGCAGCCAAAGAGCTGACCCGCCTCAAAGACGTTAAAGAAGACGCCGACCTGCTCTGGTAATTACTTGACCGCCCCCGGGCGGAACATCTTGAACAGTGCCTCTGGCCCCAGCTGAAAATAATCCGCCGGCCCGCCGCCGCGCAGAATCGGTTCTGCCGCGGCGGTGTCGTACACCCCCTCTTTCAACAGCCATTTGGCGATGTGCACGGCAACCACTTCGCCGAGAATCAGCCAGCTCGGCACCACTTCCTTGTTTGCGCGCTGCAACTGAATGATCTGCGTGACCTTGCACTCGAAGGACACCGGGCTTTCGGCAACCCGTGGCACCTGAATGATTTTCGACGTGGCGGTGGTCAGCCCGGACAGTTCGAATTCATTGACCTCAGGCCCGACCATGGCGCAGCTCTGGTTCATCTGCTCGGCCAGTGGGCGGGTCGCCAGGTTCCAGGCGAATTCGCCGGTCTGCTCGATGTTGTTCAAACTGTCTTTGCGCCCGACACTGGAAAACCCAATGATCGGCGGGATGTAGTTGAAGGCGTTGAAAAAGCTGTAGGGCGCCAGGTTCAGGCGGCCATTGGCATCCTGGGAGGAAATCCAGCCGATAGGGCGCGGGCCGACGATGGCGTTGAACGGATCATGCGGCAGGCCGTGGCCATTGGCGGGTTCGTAGAAGTGGATGTCGTCGGGCATGAACGGGGTTCCTGAGGCTTTGTTTCGGGATTGATCATAGTGCAAGGACGAGCGGGTTATTTCCAGCGATGAGACCTAATGTGGGAGCGGGCTTGCTCGCGAAAGCGGTGTATCAGTCAGCATCCTTGTTGAATGTTAAGCCGCTTTCGCGAGCAAGCCCGCTCCCACATTGTTTTGTGTCGAGCCTGGCATTTTACTTTCCCCCAGAAACGACTAAGCCCGGCGAAGGCCGGGCTGTGGTGTTGTATTGGGGATCAGTTGGTGCGGGCAGCGTCGGTGTGGTCGGCGCCGTTGGTAGCGACTTTGGCTGCGTCGCTGCGGTCGTGGCCATTGGAAGCGACAACATTGCTGTCAGCGGTTGAAACGGCGGAACCGGTGCGGTCGTAACCGTCGGCGGCGAAGGTATTGGCGGCCAGCACGGAGAGGGTCAGGGCGAGAATCAGTCGGGTTTTCATGGTGGTAGCTCCAGGTTCATTTGCACATTGATCAGACGGGTGCAGGATGAGTCCTGGGCATTAACCAGCGATTAATCGCGCTCTTTTGCGTGAGTGACGGGCGGGGATGATTGTGGGAGGGAAGCAGGAAGTTGCAAAGTTGTCTTGAAACCGAGTAGCGGCCATCGCGAGCAGGCTCGCTCCCACATTGGATCTGCGTACACCAGACCTTTGTGGGAGCGAGCCTGCTCGCGATGGGGCCTTAACAGCCACCATCAATCTTGCTGTCAGTTCGTCTCGATCCGCGAGTGTTTGCGGGTGTCTTTCATGGTGATGTACACCAGCAACGACACCGCGATGCACGCCGTGACATACCAGTAGTAACCGGTTTCCATGCCAATGCTCTTGAACCACAGCGCGATGTATTCAGCGGTACCGCCGAAGATCGATACAGTCAGCGCGTACGGCAAACCAACACCCAGGGCGCGGATCTCGGTCGGGAACAGTTCGGCTTTGACCACCGCGTTGATCGAGGTGTAGCCGCTGACGATGATCAGCGCCGCCATGATCAGGAAGAACGCGCCCCACCAGGTCTGGATGGTGTGCAGGGTGGTCAGGATCGGTACGGTGAACAGCGTCCCCAGAATACCGAAGGCGATCAGGATCGGCCGACGACCGACTTTATCCGACAGCCCGCCGATGATCGGTTGCAGGCACATGAACAGGAACAGCGTGGCCGCGGAAATCGTGGTGGAGTCGGAAATGCTCATGCCGACGGTGTTCACCAGGTATTTCTGCATGTACGTGGTGTAGGTGTAGAACGCCAGCGTGCCGCCCATGGTCAGGCCGACCACGGTCATCAGTTCCTTGGGGTGGCGCATCAAGGTGCGCATCGCGCTTTCCTTGGCTTTCTCTTTCTTGGTGAACGACTCGGTTTCTTCCATGCCACGACGCAGGTACAGAGCGACCACGGCACACAGCGCACCGATGGCGAACGGAATGCGCCAGCCCCAGGCGTACAGCTCTTCAGTGGTCAGGGTCTGTTGCAGCACGATCAACACCGCCAGGGCGATGAGCTGGCCGGAGATCAACGTCACGTACTGGAAACTGGAGTAAAAGCCGCGACGTTCCTTGGTCGCCATTTCGCTGAGGTAAGTGGCCGAGGTGCCGTACTCACCCCCGACCGACAAACCTTGCAGCAGGCGGGCGAACACCAGCAGGATCGGCGCGCCGATGCCGATGGTTTCATAACCCGGGCTCAGGGCGATCAGCAGCGAGCCGAAGCACATCAGGTACACCGAGGCCATCAACGCACGTTTGCGACCGGCCTTGTCGGCGTAGAGCCCCATCAACCAGCCACCGATCGGGCGCATCAGGAAGCCCACGGCGAAGATCGCGGCGGTGTTGAGCAGTTGGGCGGTGGTGTCGCCTTTGGGGAAGAAGGCTTTGGCGAAGTACAGGGAGAAGGCGGCATAGACGTACCAGTCGTACCACTCGACCATGTTGCCGACAGAGCCGCTGAAGATCGATTTGATCCGGCTGGCGGTGGTTCTTTCTTTAGCCGGCACGGCAGCCGACCCAAGAGGCAGGGCGTTGGAGTTATCCATTGAAGGATCCTTCGTTTAATTGTTTTTGTGGAGCGCGTTTAAACGCAGCCTGCTTGGGCTATAGCAGGAGCTGTGCCAAGGGGTGGAGGGCCGGTTTAGAGGGGGTGGGAGGTTTTGGTGAGCGGAAATCCGCGCATTCAGGATCGGGCGCGAGCGGGAATCCGCTTATAGAGTTATGGGTTTCTTTGCCTGTGCCGGCCTCATCGCGAGCAGGCTCGCTCCCACAGTAAATTGGTGTACGCAGAACCATTGTGGGAGCGAGCCTGCTCGCGATGGGGACAGAACAGGCACGGCAAAATCAGCTGTCCTGCAAAAACATCTCCCGACTCAACCCATGCCGCTGCATCTTTTCATTAAAGGTACGACGCGGCAGTTGCAGCTCTTCAAGCACCGCTTTCACATCGCCCTTATGCCGGGTCAGTGCCGCGCGCAAGCAATGCGCTTCGAAGGCTTCCTGCTGCGCCGCCAGAGACTGGCCGGGATCGATCCCCACCGGTTCCGGTTCGCCGAGGCCCAGCACTTGTCGCTCGGCGACGTTCGCCAGCTCGCGCACATTACCCGGCCAGTCGTGGCTCAGTAGATGGCTCAGTTGCGGCCCGCTCAAGGGGGCAAAGGTACGGCCCAAGCGCTCGGCGGCACTTTGCGCAAAGAACTCGAACAACAGTGGAATGTCTTCACGCCGATCGCGCAATGGCGGTAGACGTAACTCGGCGACATTCAATCGATAGGCCAAATCTTCGCGAAAACGTCCGGCCCGGGCTTCATCCAGCAAATCGGGTTTGGTTGCGGCGATGATCCGCAAATCCACGTGGATGCTCTGATTGGAGCCCAATCGCTCAAGCTTCTGCTCCTGCAACACCCGCAGCAATTTCACCTGCTGGGCCAGGGGCATGCTTTCGATTTCATCGAGAAACAGTGTGCCGCCATCGGCGTATTCGAGCTTGCCGATGCGTTTGCCCTGGGCGCCGGTGAACGCGCCGCTCTCATGGCCGAACAATTCGGCCTCGAACAACTGCTCGGGAATCGCCGCGCAGTTCAGCGCCACGAAGGGCTTGTCTGCACGGGGACCAAAGTCGTGCAGGCAACGGGCAACCAACTCCTTGCCGCTGCCGGTTTCGCCCCGGATCAGCACGTTGACCGGCAACGTCGCCAGGTCCAGCACCTGCCGGCGCAACGTCTGCAAACCACGAGATACCCCCAGCAGCGTCGCATCGAGTTTGGCGCGATTGTCTGCCTGTTCGTGCAGGGCACGGTTTTCCAGCACCAGCCGGCGCTTGTCCAGCGCGCGGCGCAGGCTGCTCAGCAGGGTTTGCGGGCTGAAAGGCTTCTCAAGGAAATCATAAGCGCCATCGCGCATGGCTTCGACGGCCATCGGCACATCACCGTGGCCGGTCAGCAGGATCACCGGCAAGTCGGCATCGCGGCGCTGGACTTCGGCCAGCAGCTCCAGCCCCGTCATACCGGGCATGCGCACGTCGCTGAGGATCACTCCGGGGAAATGCCTGGGCAGTTGCGCCAGGCACTCATCGGCGCGGCTGAACAGCTGCACCTCGAACCCCGACAGGCTCAGCCACTGTTCGACGGCGCTGCGGATGCTGCTTTCGTCATCGACCACCATCACCGAATTGAGCATCAGCCAGGCACCTCCAGATCAATAGGCAACGTCAGGGTAAACACCGCGCCGTTTTCGCCATTATCGGTACTCAGGCGCCCGCCCGCTTCGTGGACGATGGCGAAGGAGACAGCCAGCCCGAGGCCCAGGCCATCACCCACCGGTTTGGTGGTGAAGAATGGATCGAACACCTGTCCCAGGTTCTCTTCGGCAATGCCGCCGCCGTTATCGGCGACGGTCAGGCGCCACAATTGCTCATCGGCTTCGAGGCGGATTTCCAGACGCTTGCAGGGTTTGTCGTGCATCGCATCCAGGGCATTGCGCAGCAGGTTGATCAGCACCTGTTCCAGACGAATCGCATCGCCACGCACCCAGGCCGGGCGAGTCAGATGTAGCACGGTGCTGATGTGCTCGTCACGCAGGCGCGCATCCAGCAACTGCAAGGATTGATCGACCACCGCTGCCAGGTCCAGCCGTTCGCGCAGACCGCTGGGGCTTTTGCGGGCGAAGGTTTTCAGGTGGCCGGTGAGGGCGGCCATGCGCGTGAGCATGTCGTCCACCGGTTTCAGTGCCTTGTAGGCATCCTCGACCCGACCGTGATCGAGCAGCAGCCTCAGAGTAGCAAGCTGCATGCGCTGGGCGGTCAGCGGCTGATTGATTTCGTGGGCGAGCGCGGCGGACATCTGCCCCAGCGCTGCGAGTTTGGTCGATTGCACCAGCCCGTCCTGAGCGGTGCGCAGATCCCGGGTGCGTTCTTCCACCAGCTGTTCGAGTTCTTCGCGACTGCGCTGGCGCAATTTCGCCAAACGCCAGCGCTGATTGAGAAACAGCAGCAGAAACACCAGCGTCAGCCAGGCGCCGGCGGCAGCGAGCCCGGCGTTGCGGCGGTCTTCAAACGCGACGTGCGGGCGACGCAACAGGTGCAGCGTCCAGCCTTCGGTGGCCAGCGGCAGCGATTCCCACAGGTAATCCGCCGTCCCGTCGGGGCCATCCACCCGGGTCAGCGCACTGTTGTCGTCGAAGCGTCGCACCGATTGATATTCAAGCGGGGTCAGCGGTTGTTTGTCGTATTGGCGCGTGGCTTTGAGCTCGGCGCGATCGCTGTCGCTCAGCGGCTTCAATTGGCGATAGCGCCAGCCAGGCTGGTTGGCAATGAAGATGATCCCGCGCGCATCGCTGACCAGCAACGTATCGCTGCCCTGACGCCATTCGCGCTCCAGTTCCGGGAATTCGAGTTTCACCACCATGGCGCCGAGGAACTGGTCGTTGTCGCCCAGTACCGCACTGGACAGAAAATAACCGGGAATCCCACTGGTCACGCCCACTGCGTAAAAACGCCCGGTGCCTTGGGTGCGGGTCTGGCTGAAATAGGGGCGAAAACCGTAATTGTGGCCGACGTAACTGCTGGGCAAGCGCCAGTTGCTGGCGGCCACGGCCAGGCCGGTGCGGTCGAGCAGTTCCAGGGTCGATGAGTGGGCTGCTCCGTTGATTTTTTCCAGTTTGCGATTCAACGCAAGCTGCTGCTCGGGGCTCACTTCACCGCTTAGCGCGGCGCGCAGTTGCGGGTCCAGCGCCAATACGGCGGGCAGGGCACGGTAGCGGTCGATCAGGGTGTGCAGGGAGTTGGCGTACAGCGATAACTGCTGATTGGCGCGCGCGGCATCTTCCACCAGGGCTTGGCGTTCGGTGTGGCGGATGGCCAGGGTGGCGGCGAGGGCGGCACCGGCGATGATCAGCAGGGTGTAGAGCATCAGACGCAAGGAGCGAGAGGTCACAAGCATGGAAGTATCAGGCGCAAGACGGGCAAGCACGATAGCACGCAGATCGCGATTTGCTTGCCGTATTCATACCTGACCACTAGCCCTTGAGCCTGGCCTGTGTCTGCCTTAAATGACCGATGGTTACGTCAGTGGCATAAAAATGATTGGATTGTTGCGATTGCAGCGGGCCATCGAGTACGTTGCGTAAGCAGGCGACATGGCGCACCGGTAAACCGCGAGGGTCGCTGGCGGTGATTTTCGGGGTGCGCCAATGCATCAGTGGTCTCATGTCGCAACCTTTTGCTCAAGGACTGTAGCTCGAACTCAACGATGCTGGTTCGCGCGTTTGCTCTCACGTGCCTGTTTCATCAGGTACTGGTTATCTGTGGTGCCATCTTCCTTGTACCAAGACACGATTGTCTGGGTGCTTTCGATCATACCCAGGACAGCCTTGCCCTGTTGTTGCAAGGTACTGCGTCGGATCGGCTGGTAATTTGACATGTCGGTCATGTGCGTCACATTGGGGATCAGGTCGATTGGATTCACCGTTTCCTGCTTCAAGCGGCCATACGCCATTTCGACGTTTGCCGAGCGCTCTTCGATGGTTTGTTTCCAGCTATCAAGCATCGTTTCGATCTTCTGGATCTTGACCGGGTCCAGGCGATTCTTCATGTCCTCGGCTTCCTGCACCCGGGAGCCCATGTTGAGCGCCACATTGACGGCCGGCACCACTGACCCGACGGCACGGTTCAGAAAAAAACCGACACTTTCCTGCACCCAGTCCGTCGAACGGTCTGACGTGCTGATGCCAGCCTCTCGATCAATGGCTTGTATGGTCATCGCCGACGTTTGTGGAATCAGTGGCCTGATCAGGCTTGCGGCCGGAGTGAAGGGACCGATTGTCCCTCCCGCAATATCGGCGCCGATGTTCCCGCCAACCACACCTTGCGAATACATGGGTTTACTCTGCCTGGTGAAGTTGGCCACATGCACGTTATCGGGCAGGAGAAAGTCGAAATTCTGGCTGCCGTAATAGCCGCCGACGAAACCGATCCCGGCATTGATGGATTCTCCCACCAGGTTTTTCAGCAGTTCCTTACCGATATTCTGCTGATGGGCAACGTTGAGCATCTGGTCCAGTGTAGTGGCGGCATAGCCACCGAGTACGGTAATGAACTTTGAGTAATCGACGATTTCGCGCTTCTCTTTCTGTCTGCCGTCCGGATCCACGTACGACAACGGATTATTTCCGACAAACCCGTACAGATTCAGCCCATCCATCTCCCCCGCTGGATCGGCACTGACCCAGCGCTGCAACCACGGTGCGTAGTACCGCGCCCCGTAGTAATACAGTCCGCTGACATCCATTTCCTTGCCCGAATAGCGGATGAACTTGTAGTTGACGTCGATTGCCGAACGGGCGGCCATCCACGCCGTGGCGCCGAACGGGTAATAGCCTTCGTGGCTGATCAGTTGCGCTTGCCCATCCAGCTCCATCACGCTGGAGCCCAAATGGTCATCGAGGCTGTAGCGCAGTTGATTGGCATCAATACCGTCAGGTTTTTTCTGCGTCCAATGCAGGCAACGCACACTGCCGACGCCGATGGCGAGGTTGATGACGTGCAGCTCCTCGCCGTTGTCTTTGCTGCGAATCTCAAGGCCCGGCAAATAACGAACCTGATGAAAATGCGCGGTTGCTCCGGCATGGGTTTCGTGGCGTTTGTACACCCGCACACCCTGGCTGTAGTGGTAATGCTCGGCGTCGTGGCGACCGTCGTCGCGGTGGATCAGGATGACGCTTTCCAGCTCGTTGCGGGCACTCCAGTTCAGCGGTTGGCCGGGTTGTACGTTCTGCTGATTGCCGTGGCGGTCGAACAAGGTGTCGAACACCGGTTCTGCGTCGCTCGGTTTCCAGCGCACCCCACGGTTGCTGTTCGGATCAATGCGCATCTGGCGGGTGTAACCGGCGCCGTCGCGCACATGGCAAAGCTCGATCAGGTTGCCACCTGTGTCGTACTGGTAGGTCTGGGTGTAGTTGAGGCGGTTTTTCGGATCGGTTGGCTGCGGCAGGCCCGGGATGTCGGATGGCGGGGTGTCGTCATAACCGGTGGCACTGGCCAACCGGTACAGCGAGTCGTAGGTGAAATCGCGGTGGCCGTCGATGAGCTGATTGGCGAAATGAACCGGCTCGAAGGCATGGTCTTCGATGCGGGTAATGTTGCCGACAGGGTCGTAGAAGTATTCAAGGCTTTGCAACACCGGCCCGGCGGTTTTCTGGCTGTGCTGTGCGCGCAGACGACTGTCGGCGGGATCGTAAGTCCACTGGCTGATAACTTGGTTGCCGGCCTGCTGTTCGATGATCTGCCCGGCAGCGTTGTACTGCGCATCGAGCAATACCGGTTGCCAATCGGTCTGGCCATTGACCAGCAACTGCACCTGCTTGAGTTGCCCGGCAAGTCCGTAGCACGATTGCTGCCGATGGCCGCCGGCATCGATCTGCTCCAGCACGACGCCAAGCGGGCTGAAGATGCCGCGGCTGGTGAAGGCCTCGGCATCGTGAAAGGTGCGGGTTTGCGTCAGTGGCTGGCCGAGTAGGCCATAGCTGTCCAGGCGCAGCGTACCCGACGCATCCTTCTGTTCAAGCAACTGCCCACGCAGGTTGTGCCCTGCATCGGCCGAAGCGTGGGCGTAAGTAAAAACATCGACGTCGGCCACGCCATTTTCCTCGACCGCCACCCCACGCATTTGATTATCGAAGGTCGTGCGCCAATGGCTGCCACGCGCATCCCAGCGCTGCAAAGCCTCACGGGCCAGCCCCGGCAGAGTCAGGCGCCAGCCGGCATCAACGCTGTCGATTTTCAGCGGTTCGCCGGCCAACCCGTAAACGGTAGCGAGGTTAGGCTTGGGCAAGCGCGGATCCCATTGCGCCACCAGGCGTCCGGCCGCGTCGTAGCGCTGGCGGGTCACCAGGGCGGTAGCGGTTTTACCGGCGACAGTGCGCAGATAAACGATCTGGCGGATCGGCAGGCCGCGGCCGTCACTCACCGCGAGCGAGGGCGTGCGCCGATGGATCTCGGTTGTCATGAGTGCGCCGCCTGTGGTTCCGATATCAGCCCGGCGGTGTCGTTGAAGTCTTCGCTGGTGTGGTACCAGGGGTGATAGGTCTCGCGGGAGAAGTCCTTTTTGGCGTTGATCAGTTTGATCAGGCGGCCCAGCACGTCATAAAACAGCTGATCGAAATAGCCGAGCTTATGCAGGGAATGGTCGTTGACGTAACCATGGGAATTGGCAAAAAACGGCCGGAACTGTCGAACCGGCAGGCCTTTATTGTTGTATTCGACCCGTTCGCTGATGCGCCAGCGTGGGTCGGCGTATACCTCAAGATACTGGCCATTCTCGATGGTCAGCTTGCCGTCGGCGTCCACCGCATAAGCCATGCCGGGTTCGACCAGTTGCTGTGTTTGCAGCGCCCGGCCAAAGCCATCCACACAGGCTTTGACGATCTGGATCTGTGCCGGAACCGGATCGTCGGGGTAACGGTCGGCGCTGAGGATGACGCTATGCACCGGCTCGCGGCGAACCGTGGCGATGAGTTCGCTCAACGCTTGTTCCGACACGGTCATCGCGGTGCCTTGCTGCAAGCGTTGGCGGGCGCTGGCGCAAATATGTCCGCTGGGCAAGACGTAACCGTTCGTGATCCATTCGGCGAGCGATTCGGGGCTGACGGCCGGCGGCAATTGCCCCATCCAGCTGAACAAGTCCTTGCGCAACGTGCTGGCGGCTTTTTGAATGGCATCCACCGGGTTTTCGATGGCCGGATCCGGGCGATGATCCACCGGGCGCACGAACTCGCACAGCGGTTTGAAGCCAGCGGCGCTGCCGTTTTCGGTGCCGAAAACACTGATGGCCAAGGGTTGTCCGGACGGTTCGTAAATGGCTTCCTGAACATTCTCGTTGGCATCGATGATGCGCACGGGTTGCAGCGCGTGATAGTCGTATTCGATCCGGGTCGTACAGCCATCGGGCAGTTCGACGCTTTTGATCGCCAGACGGTAGGTGTCGTATTCGGCCTTTGTCACGCCGTGGCTGGGGGTCTCGTGGTACTCGAGTACTTTGTAAAAGCCGTCGAGATTGTCGTACTTCGCAAAACCGTACCGGGCTGACCACAGGTTGTCTTCGTCGTCGGCCGGCGGCGGTGTTTCGAACAGCAGCTTCATAGGGGTGTAACCGATTTTCGCCAGCTCGTCCCGGATGTCGAAGGGTGAAGACAGTTCGCTGTAGGCGTCCAGCGCGGTCTTGTCCAGTTGCGCCACCTCCAGCGGGCCGGCGAGGGCTTCGTATTCGGCCTTGCCATCGGGCATCAGCGACTGATCTTCGGTCTTGAGGTAACGCTGCACCGACTGTTGGGTCAGCACTCGCAGGGCATTCCACTCTCCGGAATCCTGATGATCGGTCAATTCCTTAAATGTAATTTTGTCCAGCTCAAGGCCGCCGGGCAGAGGCCCTTTGGGCAAGATCAACGCATTGGCGCGCTGCTGCCAGGGCAAGCCCAATCGCCGGTGCTGCGGATCGGCATCCAGATCGATGAACTGGGCACGGGTTTCGCTCAGGTAGTACGACTGCTGCGCGTCGTCATGGGCGTCGCGCCACCACTGTTGTTCATCGGGATCGGTAAAAGGCGGGGTGTTCCCTACGGTTCGGCGGCGTGCATAGCTGATGGCCACGGAGTGGGTGGGCAGACCATATTTGCTCCAGCACAGATTGATTTCATGCTGGCACAAAGGGTCGTCGATAAATTGTTCGTACTGGTAGCTGATCTTCTCTAGCAGCAGAGGCAGGATGATCGCATCGGGATAGTGGTCACCTTTAGGCCGCACCTGGCGAACCAGGTAGCGGTATTCTTCGACCGTGTAAGGCTGTGGCGTGAGCGGGTCGTCTTCGCCGTTGTAGGTTTCGACCCGCATGAGCGTCCCGGACATCCCCCGGGCGATTTCGTACTTGATGGTTTCGTCGGGCGGCGGGAACGGCACATCGCACTCGTTGATGGGGTCATATTCGCTGAGCAATGTCCCACCCAGCGCGAAGGCATCTTTGTCCTTGTCGAAATAGCCATCGCGCGGCCTGTCCATGAACTGGCCGATAATAAACCAGCTCCGGACCCGGGTTTGCGCCGTAAAGCCGATATCATCATCGCCCGTGGCGCTTTCGCTGTCGGTCTGTTCCAGATGGCCAAAGCCCCGGTACTCACGAGCAATCGGGTCGTAATAACCCTCGCGGTACTTGAACCCCTGGCTCAGGCAGTTGCCGGTGATTTCGTCCAGTTGCAGTTGCCGACTGACAACCTGCACAGTGAGCGGCAAAAAGCACACAGGGACTTCCAGCAGCTTATCAGAAAGCCGTTCCTGCTTTTCATCCAGCCATTCCTGCGCCGAACTGCGGTAGACGACGCGGGCGCTGCATCCCATGTTGTTGTTGCTGGATGTGATCAAATAGGGCTTGACCGACACAAAGTCGTAGCGCCAGTGGCGCGGCTTCATGTGCGGCACCGTCAGGATCAGGCTGGCACAGCCCAGGCCTTGCAGGTCGGCGAACGTGACCTCGCACAGTCGGTCGTATCGCACACCCTCAGGCCATGGCACGCTGATCGGGTCCTTTTCCAGGCCTTTGCCGCCACGGTTCAGGTAAATCTCGAACGCATCGGATTTCAGATAGATCAATGCCGGTGCGCCGGATCCGTCGAGGTCGGCGATCCGCACCCGTGCGCAATTGAACTCGTCGTATTTGAACGCAGGACCGCTGAGTACTCGCCCCTTACCGAACTTGCCGTGTCCCAGATTGGGCCAGCATTTGATTTCGTCGTGCCGTATGCGGCACAGATCGGTCGTGTCGCTGCCCAACAGGTTGCCCAGAAATACCAGTTCGCTGGCGGCATTGCTGAACAAGGGAAGCCGGTCATCCCCGGGCTCATGGGGAACCTCTTCGGCCTGCTGGAAACCGTCCTCAAGATTGTTGCGGTAAAAACGCACGGAACGTGGCCCGATCACTGCCAGCGAAAGAAGCCCCTCGCCAGCCAGGTCGCCCAACTGTGAGTACGCACTGAAAAACTCTACCGGGAACAGGGTAAAGGTCTTGAATTCAGCCCATGTGCGATCGGCATTCAAGGTCCGGAAACCACTCAAGCCCGGTTGGGCGGTGATCCAGTCGAGACGGCCATCACCGGTCAGATCGGTCAGTATCTGAAGCACGGGTTTATTGCGGTTCGCGACCGGAATGTTTTCCAACGCTTTCCATGGGCTGTAACCGATGTCATCCGGCCCGGACAGGGCACGTACCGGTTCCCGGTAGTACCAGCACTGGTCATAGCGGCAGAGAAAGCCCGGCAAGCCTTCGCCGTAAAGATCGACGCACTGGTAGAACCCGCCATCCTCGACGCCCGGCATGTTGTCTGCTTCGAGCAACCGTACGGGCGTTTTGTTTAGGCTGAAAGGTGAATGCTCGAACTGCACCGGCGGGGTGTTTTCCACAGAACCGCTGGCATCCCAGGCCTGATAGTGGGCCGAGGTGATCTGGCTGTAGCTCCATTGCGGTGTGTTCTGGTTGTACTTGAGCAGCAGCCGCCGAACCAATGCCGGTTCGGCGCCCAATTCGGCAGGAAAGTAGTGAAACATCAGCACCTGCTGACAGAGCCGGCGTGTGCCCACTTCAAAACCGTGCCCAAAGGCCGAAAAGGCATCCGGACGGGTCAGCCAGGGTTTCAGGGAATCGCCGCCATAAGCGGGTTTTTCGGTTAGCGAAAGGGTGCGTTCACCGTAGTCGAACAGCAAATGAAAATGCCAGCCCAGATCGGCCGGGTTGTCGACCGTCCAGGTGTACAGGTCCTGGCTGGCGGTGCAATTGCCGTATAACGCCCGATGCAGGTAACGCTGGGCGCGGTAGTCATGGACGGGGTCGGGGTCTTGATCGTCGGCCTTGTAATCGAAACAAATATGCTCGCCGTGGGCGGTCATGCTTTCGCAAAGCAGCCAGACACCCACGCGTAGCGGATCATCAGGGTCCGCTATGCGCGAATCCGCTGTTTTGCCGTACATATGCAATGAGCCGTCGGGGCCGTACACAAGCCAGAATACGGGCTTCTGCTCGTCCCGCTCTTTTCTTACCGGCTGCCAGCGTTCCCTGATGGTGAAAACGCTTTCGACCTCTGGCGAATAGCAGACCACAGAGTGAAGACCGATGTTCTTTCCGTTGAATCTGCTTTCGAAGCGCGACTTGATCGTGCCGTCCGCATTGCGTTCGGGCATGCATATCTGGCCATCGTGTCCGATGATTTCGTCATCATCGCCATAACGCGGCACGCCCTTGTTGGTCCGGCGCCGGATTTGACCGTTGCCCAGATTCCAGCCAATGCCGAACGGGCCATTGCCGGACTGACTGCTGTAAGCCAGTGACAACTGCGGGTCAGCGCCACGGCCGCTGGAAATGGGCAGTGGTAGCTGAAACGACGCCTCGCCGGTCGGGCCCACGGAGCTCCAACCCTTGCCGATCATCGCGATCGACGAGCTTTTGGTGATGGAAGGCGTGGTGATGCTCAGGTCTTGATCTGCCATGGTTTCATCCGGTGCGCACGCGTTGGGCGTGGGTGGAGTAACGCTATCAAGACGGACGCGAGACGTAACCTGTCAGATCTGACAGGGGAGGAGGGTTTTTCAAGATCAAATGGATTGAACTGAAAGTTTTTCTATAACGAAAATAGTTGGAGCGCTGGATAAAAAAACGGCCGGGTCATCCGTATCGATGAACCGGCCGTGCGGGCAGAAGGAAGCGCTTACTGCACTTCTACCGCCAGGCTTTCACTGATCTTTTGCTGCCAGATGGCAGGACCGGTGATGTGTACCGACTCGCCTTTGCTGTCGACTGCAACAGTGACCGGCATGTCTTTGACGTCGAACTCGTAGATGGCTTCCATACCCAGTTCGGCGAAAGCCACCACGCGGGATTTCTTGATGGCTTGCGCCACCAGGTAAGCCGCGCCGCCGACCGCCATCAGGTAAACGGCTTTGTGGTCCTTGATCGCTTCGATCGCGGTAGGGCCGCGCTCGGATTTGCCGATCATGCCCAGCAGGCCGGTTTGCTCGAGGATCTGACGGGTGAACTTGTCCATCCGCGTCGCCGTGGTCGGGCCGGCAGGGCCAACCACTTCTTCGCGTACCGGATCAACCGGGCCGACGTAGTAGATGAAGCGACCCTTGAGGTCCACCGGCAGGGTTTCACCCTTGTTCAGCATCTCGACCATGCGCTTGTGCGCGGCGTCGCGACCGGTGAGCATTTTGCCGTTGAGCAGGACGGTTTCGCCCGGCTTCCAGCTTTGTACTTCTTCCGGGGTCAGGGTGTCGAGGTTGACGCGACGGGCCGACGGGCCGGCTTCCCAGACGATTTCCGGGTAGGCGTCCAGCGGTGGCGCCTCCAGGGACGCCGGGCCGGAACCGTCGAGCACGAAGTGTGCGTGACGGGTGGCGGCGCAGTTCGGGATCATGCACACCGGCAACGAGGCGGCGTGGGTCGGGTAATCCATGATCTTCACGTCGAGCACGGTGGTCAGGCCACCCAGGCCCTGGGCGCCGATGCCCAGTTGGTTGACCTTCTCGAACAGCTCCAGACGCATCTCTTCGATACGGTTCTGCGGGCCGCGTGCCTTGAGCTCGTGAATGTCGATGGATTCCATCAACACTTCCTTGGCCATGACGGCGGCTTTCTCGGCGGTACCGCCGATGCCAATGCCGAGCATGCCCGGTGGGCACCAGCCGGCGCCCATGGTCGGAACGGTTTTCAGCACCCAGTCGACGATCGAGTCGGACGGGTTGAGCATGGCCATTTTCGACTTGTTCTCGGAACCGCCGCCCTTGGCCGCCACGTCCACTTCCACAGTGTTACCCGGAACGATGGAGTAGTGGATAACGGCCGGGGTGTTGTCCTTGGTGTTTTTACGAGCGCCCGCCGGGTCGGCGAGGATCGAGGCACGCAGGACGTTTTCCGGCAGGTTGTAAGCCCGGCGCACGCCTTCGTTGATCATGTCGTCCAGGCCCATGGTGGCGCCATCCCAGCGCACGTCCATGCCTACACGGACGAAGACGGTGACGATGCCGGTGTCCTGGCAGATCGGGCGGTGGCCGGTGGCACACATGCGCGAGTTGATCAGGATTTGCGCGATCGAATCGCGGGCTGCCGGCGATTCTTCGCGCAGGTAGGCCTCGTGCATCGCCTGGATGAAGTCAACGGGGTGGTAATAGGAAATGAACTGCAGGGCGTCGGCAACGCTCTGAATCAGGTCGTCTTGCTTGATCACGGTCATGAGTCGCGCTCCTCTAAAAGACGGGAACATTCAATAAGGTGCTTGCAGCTTGGGTGCATCGGTCGGTTGCAAGCACCTTTACAAGGCACGCCGGGGCTGCTGGCGCGACGCTAAAAAGGCGCGGCAGTATAACGCGCCTCGATGGCCTGTACACGCGCCGGATTTTGTGGCGAGGGGGCTTGCCCCCGTTGGAGTGCGAAGCGCTCCCCCCAGCTTTCCTTCAAGCCACACCGCATTGGCATACTTTACGACTGCTGCGCAGCCGAACGGGGGCAAGCCCCCTCGCCACAGTAAAAGGTGTACTTGCTACAAATGTGGGCCATGGTTTTGACGCCAGTTTTTTTGCCCCGAAAATTGAATGGTCATTTATCAGGCACGCCACTAAAGTGGCATTCGGTCTGTAGAGTAGAGACACTCGGACAGCCTCCTTTCCCACGGTGAATCAACGATTGACCCATAACGCCATCCAGCGGCTTTTGCTTAAACGCTTTGCCCTCGCAGCCGGCACCTACGCCCTGGCTTTACTGCTGCTGTGGCTGGCGTTTTACACCGGCCATTACGATGACTCCGTCGTCGGCATGGTGGTCGGCAGCGTGTTGGTAGTGCTCAGCCAGGCGGTGTTGTTCGCGGTGTTTTACAGCGGCGCTAACCTGCGTTTCTCTGATCCCAGCCTGACTGAAGTGCAAATACTGCTGGGGCTGGGCTGGCAAACCTGGCTGATCGCCCATCTGGACGAGGCTCGCGGCACGTTCCTGGTGTTTTACCTGCTGATTCTGTTGTTCGGGCTGTTTCATCTTTCGCGCATGGCCATTGTGCGTTGCGCGTTGCTGGTGTTCTTCAGTTTCAGCGCCATCACATTGTGGGAGGGCTACCACTTTCAGCTGCCCGACCCGACGCTGGCCCTGTTGCAGGTGTGCGTGCTGTTTGTGGTGCTCGGCTGGCTGGTGCTTTACGCCCGCTACGTGCAGATGTCACGCCAGCGTATGCGTCAGCGGCGGTTCGCCTTGCAGGCGCATCAAGACACCCTGCGCGGGATGATGCGCCAGCTCGAAGGCCTGGTGGCGACCGACGAACTCACCGGGCTGTTCAACCGCCGACATTTCCTGCGCCTGGCCTCCCGCGAGTTGAACGCCATGGAAGCCGATGTGTTGCATGGCCTGGCGTTGATCGACCTCGACCACTTCAAACGCATCAACGATGTTCACGGCCATGCTGCCGGCGATCAGGTGCTGCAAGCGTTTGCCGGGGTGGCCACTGCCTGCCTGCGCGACGGCGATATTTTGGCCCGCTATGGCGGTGAAGAGTTTGTGGTGCTGTTGCCCGATTGCGATGCCGAGCGCCTGACGGCTTGCTGCGAGCGGTTGCGCATTGCCTTCATGGATGTCGAATTGGTCGGTCTGGACGTGCGCCACCTCAGCCTGTCGGCGGGCATGACCTTATTGGAACTGGGCGACGATCTGGATGACGCTCTGCACCGCGCCGATCAGGCGCTGTACCGCGCCAAGCGTGACGGCCGCAACCGTTGCGCGGCGGCCTGGGAGAATGTCGATGCCTGAATTACGGGTCGGCGCACGCCAATGGTCGGTGGCGGTGGGCAGTAACCTGCTGGATGCCTTGAATCAAAACGGTGTGTCGGTGCCCTATAGCTGTCGCGCCGGCAGTTGCCATGCCTGCCTGGTCAAATGTGTCGAGGGCTTGCCCAGCGACAGCCGTCCCGATGCCTTGAGCAATGAGCAGCGCCAGCAGGGTTGGCGCCTGGCCTGTCAGTGCCAGGTGGTCGACGATCTGCAAGTCGAAACCTTTGATCCATTGCGCGATGGCCTTGCCGCTCAGGTGGTCGCCAGCGATTGGCTGAGCCCCAGCGTGTTGCGTTTGCGCCTGACCTGCGAGCGACCGTTGCGCTATCAGGCGGGGCAGCATCTGGTGTTGTGGGCGGGGCAGGTGGCGCGGCCGTATTCCCTGGCCAGCCTGCCGGAGGAGGACCGCTTTCTGGAGTTCCACCTCGATTGCCGCCAACCGGGGGAGTTCAGTGACGCGGCGCGTCGCTTGAAGATCGGCGATCCGATCCGCCTCGGCGAGCTGCGCGGGGGAGCCTTGCATTACGACCCGGACTGGCATGGCCGACCGCTGTGGTTGCTGGCGGCGGGCACCGGTCTGGGGCCGTTGTTTGGTATCTTGCGTGAAGCGCTGCGTCAGCATCACCAGGGCGCCATTCGCGTTATTCACCTGGCTCATGACGCGGATGAGCATTATCTGGCCAAACCCCTGCAAGCCATGGCCGATGGCCGTGAAAACCTGAACGTCGAGTTCTGGACAGCGGCCGAGTTGCCCGCGGCTTTGGCGCAACTGCGCCTTGTTTCCCGGCAAACCCTGGCCTTAGTCTGCGGAGCCCCCGACAGCGTCGACGCCTTTGCCCGGCGCCTGTACCTGGCTGGTTTGCCGCGCAATCAACTGCTGGCGGATGTCTTTCTACCCCGTGGTTGAGCGCAGATTTTTGTGGCGAGCGATGTGCAGCGGCCCCAAAAGTTTGTGAGCGCTGCGCACTCAAGCGCGAGCAAGCTCCCTCGCCACAGTTGATCCTCTCAGATCAGGACTTGCCATGCCCGATGCCATCCAGTTTGAACGTGAGCGCGGTTTGCTGACCCTGCGCTTCAACCGCCCCGAGAAGAAAAACGCCCTGACGCGTGCCATGTACAGCCACTTGGTCGAGGCCCTGAAGCAAGCCGACACCGACCCCGAAATCTATGCGGTGCTGATTACCGGTGGTGCTGAGTGTTTCACCGCCGGCAACGACATTGGCGATTTCCTCCAGCAACCCCCGAGCGATCTCGACAGCCCGGCATTCCACTTCATGCTCAATTTGCTTGAGTGCCGCAAGCCGGTGATTGCCGCCGTGGCCGGTGCGGCGGTGGGGATTGGTACGACGATGCTGCTGCATTGCGATCTGGTTTACGTCAGCACGGATGCGCGGTTGCGCATGCCCTTCGTCAATCTCGGGTTATGCCCGGAGTTCGGTTCCAGCCTGATCCTGGCGCGGTTGCTCGGGCATGCCAAAGCTTCTGAGTTGTTGTTGCTCGGTGAAGGATTCAGCGGTGAACAGGCTGCCGCGTGGGGGATCGCGACTGAAGCCTTGGGCAGTGGCGAAGCGGCGTTAGCCAAGGCGCGGGATATGGCGTTGCGTTTCGAGACGTTGCCGCCAGAGGCAGTACGCATCAGCAAGCAACTGATGAAAGCGCCGAATCGGGAGTTGATCCGCAAAGTGATCGAAGAGGAGGGCGCGTTGTTCACCCAAAGGCTGCGTTCGCCGGAAGCGATTGCGGCGTTGACCGGATTCATCAAACGGCATTAAGTCTCCGGTGGCCGGGCGGGCCTCTTCGCGGGCAAGCCCGCTCCCACAAGGATTGCGGGTGTCCACAAAATCGAATTTCAACACAAATCCTGTGGGAGCGGGCTTGCCCGCGATGAGGCCGGCCCAGACAACAATTTTTCAGGATCAGAATGCAAAAAGCCCCGCCATTCACATGGCGGGGCTTTGTTTTTTCAGCGTTCGGTCACTCAGACCATCTTGTCGCCAACGTGCAGGATTTTCATCCCGTTGGTGCCGCCGATGGTGTGGTAGCTGTCGCCCTTGGTCAGGATGACCCAGTCGCCTTTCTCGACGACACCGCGCTTGAGCAACTCGTCGATCGCGGCCTGGCTGACTTGCTCAGGCGGCAGCGATGCCGGGTCGAACGGTACGGTGTAGACGCCACGGAACATCGCCGCGCGGGCCTGGGTTTCGCGGTGCGGGGAGAACGCGTAGATCGGCACCGAGGAACGGATGCGCGACATGATCAACGGCGTGTAGCCACTTTCGGTCAACGCGATGATCGCCTTCACGCCCGGGAAGTGGTTGGCGGTGTACATGGCCGCCAGGGCGATGCTCTGGTCGCAGCTTTCGAAGACCTTGCCGATGCGGTGGCTGGAGGTCTTGCTGGTCGGGTGCTTTTCAGCGCCGATGCAGATGCGCGCCATGGCCTGTACGGCTTCCAGCGGGTACAGGCCGGCAGCACTTTCGGCCGAGAGCATCACGGCGTCGGTGTAGTCGAGCACGGCGTTGGCTACGTCGGACACTTCGGCGCGGGTCGGCATCGGGTTCTGGATCATCGACTCCATCATCTGGGTCGCGACAATCACAGCTTTGTTGTGGCGGCGTGCGTGCAGAATGATTTTCTTCTGAATGCCCACCAGCTCGGCGTCGCCGATTTCCACACCCAGGTCACCACGGGCCACCATCACCGCGTCGGAAGCCTTGATCAGGCCGTCGAGGGTGTCGTCGTCAGCCACGGCTTCGGCGCGTTCGATCTTCGCCACCAGCCAGGCAGTGCCGCCGGCTTCGTCGCGCAGTTGACGGGCGTATTCCATGTCGGCGGCGTCACGCGGGAAGGACACCGCGAGGTAGTCGACCTGCATTTCGGCAGCGAGCTTGATGTCGGCCTTGTCTTTCTCGGTCAGGGCCGGCGCCGTCAGGCCACCGCCGCGACGGTTGATGCCTTTATGGTCGGACAGCGGGCCGCCGATCAGCACGGTGCAGTTCAGCTCGGTGGCGGTGGCGGTATCGACGCGCATCACCACGCGGCCGTCGTCGAGCAGCAGCTCGTCGCCCACGCCGCAATCCTTGACCAGATCCGGGTAGTCGATGCCGACCACTTGCTGGTTGCCTTCGGTCAACGGATGGCTGGTGGAGAAGGTGAATTGATCACCGATCTTCAGCTCGATCTTCTTGTTGGCGAATTTGGCGATACGAATTTTCGGGCCTTGCAGGTCACCCAGCAGGGCGACGAAGCGGCCGTGCTTGGCAGCGAGGTCACGCACCAGCTTCGCGCGAGCCTTGTGCTCGTCGGGGGTGCCGTGGGAGAAGTTCAGGCGGGCGACGTCCAGGCCAGCCAGAATCAGCTGTTCGAGAACTTCCGGCGAGTTACTGGCCGGGCCAAGGGTAGCGACGATTTTGGTGCGACGGACGGACATGCATAGACTCCTGAGTTCAAGCGCTAGCAGAGGCTACTATGCTCTTGGGGTGTAGTCATTGTTCGTTTGCACTACTTTTTGTGAGGAACTTGGTTTTTGTGAAGAGCTTAGTTATTGGTTTCTTTATTGAACGCGACAATTGGCACAAACCATCCTGAAGATTTCCACCCACGGGTCGATACAGAGCGCAAGACAGGAGATCCCCCATGCGATTCGTGCTCATTGCCGTCCTTGCCCTCAGTGTTGTGGGCTGCACCCGTTGGTCGATGAACCATCATTTGAATAATGCCTACAGTGCCTATGAACGTGGCAACTGCGAGCAGGTCATGCTTGAACTGTCCAAGGTCGATCGCGACAGTCGTTCCCGTCGCTATGTGCAGCCGGAAGTGTCGATGATGCGCGGTCAGTGCCTGGAGCGGCAGAAGCTGTTCATTGATGCGGCCCAGACTTATCAGTTCATCATCGCGTCCTACCCGCAAAGCGAATACGCCTACCGCGCCCGTGCCCGTCTGGAAACGTTGGAGAGCCTGGGGCATTACCCGACCCGCAGTGCGACGGCGGTGCGTCCGACCCGGTTCTGATTGAAGGCAGCATTCAAAGGCTGGCCGGCCGGTGCGGGTGAGCTATAGTCGAATAGATCGGTTTAGAGCCTTGTTTCTAATCGAGGTAACACCTGTGATCGGCAGCAGTAAGCGACAGCGGACGGATGGACTGTCGCACCAGGATCGGGGAGAGCGCGGCTTCTGCCTACAAAGCAATAGAGCAGGCCCCGTTCCGAAGCATTAGTGCGGCCCTGCTTAAGGGCCTTGCATGGCGAATAACGCATGTTCACTGACCGCCGGATCGAGCGGCATCAACTGCCGTATTTTCTCAAAGTGTTCAACAGCGTCACCGACAAGCCCATCGGCTTTCTGGGCAATCTGTCCGAGGACGGGCTGATGCTGATCAGCCAGTTGCCGATCATGGTGGGCGCCGTCTTTAATCTGCGCCTGAAGATCCCCATGGATGGCAACTGTCAGCAGGTTATCGACCTCAGCGCCTGTTGCCTGTGGTGCCACGAAGACGCAACCCCTCACCACTATGACGCCGGGTTCAGCCTGCAACGGGCACCGCCGGAGTATGGGCAATTGTTAACGGCGTTACAGCAGTACTTCAGCTTTCAGCCGTTGCCGGCGTCTGTTTGATTCAAAACTGCCAAAAGCTTCGCGAGCAAGCCCGCTCCCACAGTGATCTGCGGTGAACACTGAATTTTGTGATCAACGCTAACCACTGTGGGAGCGGGCTTGCCCGCGAAGGCGTCGGTACAGACAACCACTATTTGAAGGCTAGGCCGTAGCAATCGCCCGCTCGTTATCCAGCGCCTTCTCCGCCAGCAACAAGCCCATCTCGCTCAACTGATAGATCGCCATCGCCAGATGTCGCGGCTTGTCGTCCAGGCTGTCCGCCAGGTCGAGCAGCAGAATGCTGACCGACGAAAAGGTTTCGTAGGTCTGGATGGCCACGGCTTCGGGGTTCATGTTGGGGGCGACGATGAACATTTGCATGCCGCGATCCACGGAGTTGCGTGAGGGGGGAGCTTCGGGTTTGAGGTAGTGGTCGAGGGCTTTTTCGGCGGCCTCGTTGAGTTTTCTTGAATCGGGTGATTCGTAGGGGGAAATCGGGTCGGTTTCGGGGGGATTTGGTGTTGGTTTGAACATGTTTTTGCACACTCGTAGTTGGGGCCTTCACCTGTTCGCGACTAAACGAAAGGGTGGCGGCTGTAAGCAGGTTAGTCGACCGGGAGTGCACGAACCGGCGCGCCCTAGGGCGCCCTGCGAACAGCCACCATCGAGTGCGGGGATAGGGAATACCCGACTGGATGACGCTTATACGCAATGCACATGTTCCCGGGCGACTAAACCCGACCGCTGATTGGCAGCGGCACGGATCAAGTTACGGGACAGGCACAAGGCGCACAAGCCGGCGGATTCTGGCGGATCTGTAGGCAAATGCGCAACCCGTCGTAGCCTTCGGATGACGACGTTGAAGGCTTCTGAAATACACCTTTGTCGTGGGCTACCACTTGTCGGGACTGTCAGATTTTACAGGTACACACATCCGCGGGCGGGGCGTAGAAGGGAGGCAAATAGCCACGACAACCGCAAAAGTGAAGGGCGCGATCATGTCAGATGAAGAAAAATCCGTTTTTGAAACAATATCCCTTAATGACGGGCATTCGGAAAAACCTCTGGCCATGTCCGGTGACGACGGGGACAACGAACCACTTGCCCCGGCTCCGTTGCAGTGGATGGGGGTAGGCAAAACTCTCCTTGTTGATACAACGATGACTATCACATTCAACGTCCCTCAAAGTGATGGGTCACATCAAGTGCAGATGGATTACCATCATGCCGAAGGCAGTGCGAAAACGGTTATCAACAGGTTATGGTATCAGGGCCAGCAATGGCAGCACGTTACGATATCCAATCTTGCTGAATCGAATACCGCACGGTTTGATGCCGTGTGGTGGTACAAAGGCGAGCGTTCCCCATGGTCCTCTCAGCAGCTTGTAGTACGGCGCGCAGCCGCTTTTGATGCCGCTAATGTGGTTGTCGGGAGGGTGACAGGTACTGCCCGACAGGGCAGTGTCATAAAGCTTGTACGTCCCAATGTCGGCACGGAATTGAGTGAAACGGTCACGGTTGGCACGAGCGAGCGATGGAGCGTTAACTTGCTCTCGTCTGTAGCCCAAGGCGCGCAAGACTTCCTCATCCGGGAGGACCTTGCCGGGACGACAGGCCGATACACTCAGACAAAGACGCTCACCGTTCTCAAAGGGCCCTCCATTACGGCCCCGGTCACAACCCCGCCAACCGCTGATCAGCGACCCGTGATCTGGGGCCGGGGAGCACAGCCGGGAGCCAAAATTTTTGTTCACGTATCAAACTCAGGTCCGCAAGTCGTAGTCGACGCGGCGGTCAATGGCGATGGCACATGGAGCTCACCCAGTATCCATACGTTTGCGCTGGGGGGGCACCACTCCATTTCCGCCAGACAGGTCTTAGAGGGTGTCTACTCTGAGTGGGGGGGCAATCACCCGTTTTATCTTGTTGGCCCTCCTGTGATTACAACGCCCGGTTCGTTGCACACTGTGGAGATGACTTCGACGTTTGAAGGTACGGCCCCTGTGCGCCATTGGCAGAACTCGGTCAACTTACACTCGGAAACCACAAGCACTCACTTGGGCAGCGCTTCGGTCAATTACGAAACCGGGAGGTGGAGCAGATCGGTGACCTTGACGCCGGGCCCGCATTCGATTGTCGGCACCCACACCTATCTGGGCGTGACTTCAGTAGGCAGCACGCCGTTCACCCTACTTGTGCGGCCGCCCAAACCGACCCTGTTATCCAGGCTAAAAGGGGAAGGTGTTGAGCTGTACGGCACCGGCTATAACGGTGTTGGTGTTCGAATGGACATTCATCAACCCGGGTTCGGCACCTTTTACTTTGATGCACCAGTCAACTCGGGTAACTGGACGAAGGATATCCCGGAAACTTTTGTACCGGGCGGGTACGCACTCTCCGGTAGACAAAGCGTTTCCGACGGGGTGAGCGGGCGTATTTTCAACTCAGGCTGGGCTGATAATCTGTCTGTCAACGTCCCTACCCCCGTGCCGACGGGTATGACCGCCATCGTCAACGGGCAGATGGCCACCTTTTCCGGCAGAGGACGTCAGTGGGGCACGCATGAGGTCGTGGTCGTCATTTTCAACAATGGTGTAGACCTGCGCCCGACTGTACCAGCGGCCCCGGTGCGGACAAACCTCAGCTGGACCACCACGGCGAACGCCGAACTTGCGCCTGGTGTTTACACCAACCTGACCGCACGGCAATGGGTGAACAATCAGTGGTCCACTGACAGTGACAAGTTTTCGATGACCGTGGCCTCGCCTCCCCCCGAACTCAGCGAACCACGGTCGGATGTCCCCTCCGGACAGCGCCCGCAGATTTTCGGCAGAGCCTGGCCGGGGTCGACCATCGTTTTGAAGATTCCGGACAAACTGGATGAAACACTGACGGCCACGGGCGGCACGTTTACCCTGGACGCCGCCGAAGACTGGGCGCCGGCCACCTATACCCTCACGGCCACAGCGGCTTTCGGCGATGGGCAGCCGTCTTCACCGCGCACGCGAACGTTTACGGTAAAAGCTCCGGTGCCGATTATCACAACGGCCGACAACGCCGAGGTCGATCTCGTTCCGGTCATTGAGGGGACAGGTTTCCCGGGCTGTTGGGTGGTTATTTATTCGTCCACCCATCAGGAACTGGGGGGCGGACCGGTAGGCGAAGACAAAGAATGGACGGCGGAGCTGGCTGAGCGTGCCCCGGGTAATCTGATCATTTATGCTATTCAGAAAGAAACCCGAAGCAGTGCCAACATATCCGATGCGACCGCGAACCGGACGGTGAAGGTGCGCGTGCCGAAGCCCGGGATAACGGTGCCGGCGCCAAACGGCAGGCCGGCGCGGACGTCGAAGTTCACAGGCACAACGACTGCGTCGCAGGGCACCGTCGAGTTGTCGATCAAGGGTGAAAACCAGCCCTTTATTACAGACATTCCATTGAAGCCGGACGGCAGCTGGGAGGAAACGCTGACGCTGTCGGTGGGTGGTCCGAAAATCGTGGAGGCCAGACTTCGTCAAAAGACATACCTCAGTGACCCGTTCGAGCGTGTCGTCACGGTGGTGCCGAACGTGCCGGTGATCGATACCCCCGGTGATGGCGAAGCGCTGGGTCGTCTGCTAAGGATCTCTGGATTCGGTTATCCGGAGGATACCGTGCATGTCCAACGGACGGGCAATGCTTACAACTTCGAACCCGTCACGGTGAAGGAGGATGGCACCTGGTCGGCCAACTTCGTGCACAACATGATCGCCACCAACGGCATCAAGGTATTTGCGCGAGCCGGTGCGGGGCTGGACTCTCTCGCGTCGTCCACGAGTACTTTTCTCTTGCTCGGTCCGGCCCCACAAATCACCGAACCCCTGCCCGGCGACTGGGTCGGGATCAGACCGCTGTACAGTGGACTGGCCACGCCTGGGGCCAGCATCACCGTCGCTTCATGGTTCAACGCCGAAGACGTGCTGGCGCCGGCGACGGTGGCCGATGACGATGGGCGGTGGGCAGTGGTGGGCAACAAGGATCTGCCCGTCGGCGCAGCGCGGGTGATCATGCGCCAGACCGTGGACGGCAAGGCTTCGGAGTGGGCCGAGAGCGGGCGCTTCATGGTGGAGCGCAAGACTGCCCAGTTTGAAGCACCCACCGTGCATTTCCCGCTCGTGGGGCAAGAGGTTGGACGGCGGCCGATGTTCTCCGGCACGGGGGAGCCGGGGGCTGAAATCTTCATCTGCAAGGTGAATGACATGAGCACGGTATTGGCGACGACCCGGGTGGATCGCAACGGGAAGTGGGCGGTACGCTCGCAGATCGAATTGCCGGTGGCGGAAAGCGCTTATACCTATTCGGTGCGTCAATCGCGCGATGACGTCGTCTCGAAGTGGTTGTTGCCGAACCGCACTGCCAAGGTGATCCAGATGCCAGCCGCTTTTGAAAAGCCGATCATCGACTTGCCCGTGAACGATGCGGCCCAGGAACTCGAGTGCCGACCGGTGTTTGCCGGCAGAGGCATGCCCGGTGCGGAGCTCAAGGTGTATCGCCATAGCACCACGACCGTGCTCGCGACGACGAGAGTGGATGCGCAAGGCAACTGGTCGGTTCGCTGCGCGGTTGAGCTGGCGGTGCAGACGAATGCCCATCAGATCGCGGCTCAGCAGAACATGGACGGTCAACTCTCAGCCTGGTCGGGCATTGCCATGAACTTCAAGGTTGCCGAAAACATTGACCGCCCCGTGATCGTCAGCCCGGTCGCGGACGCCCAGATATCCCCTCGCGAAGTGATCCGCGGCACGGCAATGCCGGGGGTGGAAGTGCGGCTCTACAGATCGGGCAACCCCAATGTCGTTTGGGGCAAAGGTGTTGCCGATGCGCTGGGGCAATGGGTGATCGTGACCGGTGGGCTGCCGCTGGGGGACTTCAGGATGGCAGGGAAAGGGTACAAAGACACCCTGCAATCTCCCTGGATGCTCGAGCGTGATTTCACGGTGATCGATGCCGGCTGACGCTTTGCTGTTTCCTTAAGATCTGGCCCTCTGTGAGTAATGCTGTTCACTTAAGCAATTTCAGCCTCGACGCATTTTTTGTAGCAGCTGCCGAAGGATGCGTTCGGCTGCGCAGCAGTCGTGAGTCCGGCTGCCGTGGTGTACCTGACGCACCGCAATGACTGATGATACGACTGCTTCGCAGCCGAACGCAGGCTTCGCCAGCTGCTACAGATCGCATCACGGCTTAAGTGAACAGCATTGGGCCCTCTGTGAGGGCCATTTTTTTGTCCGCTGCAAATGGCATCCATGGCTACGCCTTCCGACCAGCGGTCATCCAGCCTGTCAGATCTGACAGTAGACCTACCCTTGTCAGCAAGCGCTAAATCAACCTGACGCAAGCAACCGCCAACCCGCTGAAGGGATCCGGCCCTGGTTTTGCCTGAAGGGAAAATAGCGCAATGAATGCATCCGACAATCGTCCGATTCACCAATTAGTCAAGGCTGTGCTGGGGGAGGAGCGCATTGATGCAGCCCTGCCTTTCGACAAATACATCGCACAGAACCCCAGCGTATTCGACTTGATAAAACTGGGCGCTGGCGGGTTGCAGAAGCTTGGTCTGGGCCGCGAACAGGCCCGCTCGTTGATCGTCCGTGGCAATGCCCTGGCGTTGTACATAGCCAGGGTGTATCGCGAGCAGAGCCTGCGCGCTGCACCGACGCCAGACGATGAAAAGGCGTCGGTGACGTTGCCCACGTACAAGGAACAGTTCAATCCGGATGTCGATGGCGCCGCCCCGCCTGGCAGCCCTGAGCATGGCGCTTCGACCACTGCTTACATGGTGGCCCTGCGTGAATGGGTACGAGACAACATCGTGCCGCAGGGCGATCCAGCCCAGGCCATCGCGCTGGATGAGTGCCGGCCGGATGTGGATCAATTGCTGATCGACGAGATGGCGATCAACCGCGTGCAGTCGCGGCTGGAAATCGCCAACGCGGTGCTTGAAGCTCAAGTCTTGTCCCGGCCCGGCATCGACTTTCCGACCGTTAAGACGTACCTGCGCACGATCCGTTTTCACAACAGCCTGCCCTACGACCACGACTGGGAAAGCATCACTCATGTTGTCGGCGAGGCGGTAAAGAATGGGGCACTCGGGGACATCATTCGCCGGGTCGACCTGGATTACCCATATTTCAAGAACCCGGGCGCCCGGGGCGATCGCGCCGATGTGGCCTTGCAGTTGAGCTGCGGCATCGGGCCGCTGCATTTGTCGTTGCTGCTGGAAGACCCGTACTTTCCCTTGACTGCCGCGATGGCCAACGCACCACTGTGGAGGGCGGATCCGCGTACGCGGCTGGTCGATGCGGATCCGCAAAAGTCCGCCGCCGATTTCTATCCCGACAACTTTGGCAGCCTGGCGAATTTCCTCGAAAGCCTGCGCAGGCTGTGGATTTTCAAGGATGCAACACGCCTTGATCAACGCCAGGTCGATTGCTTGTTGGGGAGTGGTGCCTTTACGCCCACACTTTCGGCCAACGCCCCGGTGCTGGGTAACCCGGATGATCTGCTGACGGGGGTAACGGCAGGTGCCCGTTATATCCATGGGGGGGAGCACCCTGCTATCGATATCGTACCAAGCAGCATGGGAGCTCGGTTCGAGCTGATTCATGTGGGCGAGACGAATTTCGAGGCTCTGGAACACCGCATGGACCGGATCAATCGCAAGTGCCGGCTGGATCGCATGCTGCAGTTGCCCAGCCATCAGGTCGATCAATTGCTCGTCGCGGCAATGAACGCCGAACGTCGCGGCACCGGGGAACTGTCGATCTGGATTCGCCCCAATACCCTGCGCTGTCTGGGGCTGTTCAAGGAGTTGAACACGGCATACGACTGTAAGGCCGAAGAGTTCGCGGCGTTCATCGACGTGCTGTCGGTGTACGGCCAGGACGGGCAACTGTCGCACTTTGACCGGGTGTACAACCGAGAGGCGATGTATGAACGAAACCTGCGCATCGACAATGTCGAGTTTGCCATCGTGCCGCGCACCGAAGCCGAGCAGCTGACGGTGCATCAGATTTGCAGCGCGCTGGACATCAACTTCGAGACCTACCGCTACCTGGCCACGGTGATCGCCGAGGTCTATGGCCTCAAGACACACTTGCAGCGCAGCCTGGCGATTCTTTCCAGTTTCTGGCGCCTGGTGCGGCTGGGGCGACTGTTCGGGCTGACGCCTATCGAGTCGACCGCGCTGCTGCAAACCCTGAGCGAAGGTCAAGGTCTGGTGGCGCAATTGGCGGGTGAGCCGGCGGTGTCCAGTTACGGCTCGGGAGACGGCGCGGATGCGTTGAGCGCCATCCGCGGACTAATGACCGCTGCGGCATGGGCTCGGGACTACGATTTACCGGTGCTGTGGTTGGTGCAAAACGTCAACCCTGTGTATGTGCCGACCGTTTGGTCGCAGGCCCAGGAGCAGTTTCTGCGGCAATTGCGCAGCCAGGCGCAGCCGGTATTGGTGGAAGAGGCCACGCTGCTGGAGGAAGGTGCACCGCTGCGGGACAGTAATGAGCAGCTCATCCAGTGGCTGACGCTGCTGAACCCGCTGGTGGACGACCAAGGGCTGGTGATCGGGCGCCATGGTGAAACCGAGGCCCAGTATCTGGTGCGTGCCGACGCCGTGATCAAGGATTTGGTGAAGGGGCTCTTTCCGAAGGAGGTCGAGCCCGTGCCCGAGCCGGAGGAAGATTATGCCGCCAGGATCAAGCCCCTGGAAACCCTCATCCGCACCATCGTACTGCGTTGCCGAGACGAGCAGCGGGTGGTGGTGGAGGAAGGCATTTCGGTTTATCTGAAACTGGATTCCTTGCTGGCCGCGCAGGTGTTGTCCTGGGCTCAGGGTCATCCCTATGACTTTTTGCAAGAGGCCATGACGCTGCAGCCCGCACGCCTGCAACAGGTGCTGGAGAAACCGGATTCATTCCTGCAAATGCTCGCGGAGCTGGAGCGGCGCGGCCGGATTGCCAACAAGCTTGAACTGAGCCCGCCAATGCTCGCCACGCTGCTGACGGGCGAACAGTATCAATGGTTCAGTCTACAGAGCCCGTACGAGATCTCGATCCAGGCAGTGTACTACCTGGCGTTCTACCGCCGGCTGATTACCCGGGCCCGCCAGCCCGAGGAAAAAATGCTCGACTACCTGCTTCAAGTCAACCAGTTGCCCGACGACCTGAGTGAGGACGGATTGCGCCTGGTTCGTGATGCCGCCGCCGACAAGCTGGCCACCTATTTCGGCTGCGGGATCCGGCATGTGCTCGAATGCGCCGAGCACATCAATCACGAGATCGAAGGCAGCGATAGCCCGGCCCGGCCCATTCTGCGCAATCTGGCGCACCTTGATGTGCTGGATCGTACATTGGAGCTGGCCAGGCACGGGATGGATGCCACGGCAGCGCTGCGCCTGGGCACGTTGTACCCGCTGGATCTGGAACCGGCCTATGCCTTGGCCGCGCAAAGCGCGCTGGAAAGCCTGGCCCGATTCAATGCCATGAGCACCGCCCAGGATTCGGCGGAAGTCGGGCAGAGTTTCACCACCCGCTGCGTGGTGGACAACTCGACCCTGATCGCGAACCTGCCACAGGAAGTGGCGGAGTTCGAATGCTTGCTGCTCGACTTTTACGGTGAGCCGCTCAAGGGCGTGGACATTCACTGGGCGACAGACCTGGGGGCGATGCTCACGCCGGTGACCCGCACCGATCATCAGGGGCGGGCCTGGGCCCGGCTCCAGGCGGGGGCGCGGATGGGCACCGCCCATGTGTCGTTCAATTTGCCGCTGTATGAGCCGGTGTATGCGCCGTCGGTGGTGATCGATTGCGATGAGGCGACCCTGAAGTTCAATTCCGAATTGAGCGGGCTGCCGCCCCAAGATCCGGTGTTGGCGGGGCGTCTGTGGGAGCAGGAGATGTACGCTGTGCTGATCGACGATTATGGCAACCGGGGGGCTCATCGCCAGGTGGCCTGGTCCACCACGCTGGGGGAAATCCGCCCCAGCCAGACGTACACCGACAAGGATGGCCTGAGCCGGGTGTGGATCTCCAGTTCCAGTCCGGGCAATGCCATCATTGCGGTCGGCAACGTGGAGGGCAGCCACAAGCTCACCTTCGGCCGTCCCATTGTGTTTGCCGACAAGCCACGGATTCTCGACAAGCCTGCTGTCACCGCGGTGGCGATGGCCGGTCATGCCTTGCCGGTGCGCTGCCGGGTTGTCGGGCTCGACGATGAACCCGACGCGGGCGAGACGGTGATGTGGTGGACGAGTGTCGATCCGACCAAAGTCGAGCGAGCCAGCGGTGCGAACGGGTTCTCCGATTTTTCGGTGGCAAGTCCTCAGCCTGGTGATCTGACGATCTACGCACAACTGGGCGCTGATCCCGTGGTCGAGGTCAAGGTGTGGGTGGCGAGTGACGCCGTGATTCAGAACTATTCGCAGGTCATTCGCTTCCCGGTGGCCGGCGCGACGCGGCCGACGTTGCTGTGGGTGGATGTGAAGGAGTCGAGCGCCGAGGATGCGGAGCCGGTTGGCAATTATCCGGTGTTGTGGAAGGTCAATTCGACGCTACCCGTGGAGGTGTCCATTGCGACCGATGCGCAAGGTCGAGCGGTGTATCCGTTCAACTCGACGTCGGCTGGCCAATTTGAAGTGACCGCTGAGCTGGAGCTCCATCCGCCGCGCACACAACGGTTCGATTTGACTGTCGTTCGCGCCTTCGAATGGAAAGTCGAGCTGATCACGATTGAATCCGGCGGCGAAATCCGTGTGCCGATCACCCCCGGCACCGACGAGCTCACCCTGTTCAGAAACGGCCATTACCGCCTCGAAATCGCTCCGGCCGACGCCTCGCAACTCAAGGGCAGCCAGGGTGCGCTCGGGTGGAGTTCCGACTATTCCACCCAGGCGCTGGGAATGGTGTTCACCCCACCTTTGGCCACGCGCTTCGAGTTCACCGATGCCCCCTATCAGGTGGCGATCCGCACCGCCGACATCCGAAACGGTCGGTTCCAGTTGAGCCTGTTCTGCGACCGCTTGAATGAGGCACTGGTGATCGAAGGCACCTTGGGCAAACGCCCCGTCACCCGACGTTCATCGTCGACATCATGAACTGTTTGGTTGTCCAGAGCCCCGGCCTGAACACTGCGTTTGCAGGCCGGTCGGGTCATCACCCAGCGACAGGGAGAAAAACACAATGGAAACGCTGCAAATCAATGAGCTGACGCAACGTTACACGGCGGCGATGGTGGAGGCGGTGCTGGGCCAGAGGCTATGGTCAGGTGCCGTCACCCTGCGTACCTCCGACGAATTGAGCGAATATCTGATGCTCGATGTCCAGGACAGTGCGCAATTGGAGGCCACCCGGATTTCCTCGACCGTGCGGACGTTGCAGCAACATATCCAGTCGGTTTACAGCGGCATGGAAAAGGGTTTCGAAAACAGCCATTTCGAAGAGGAGGACTTGCAGTATTGGTACGGGATTCTGAGTCACTACAGCACATGGTCGGCCAATGTGCTGCTCAAGGATCAAGCGGAAAACTACATTGTCCCGTCACTGCGCCTGAACAAAACCACGCTGTTTCGGGCGCTGGAAAACAGTCTTAATCAGATGCGCCTGAGTACCGGATCGGTGCAAAGGGGCTTGATGGAGTACACCCAGGCCTTCCAGCGCATCTGTGATCTTGATGTGCTCAGCGGCTACATCGACGGACCGAACGTTCAGGACGCACGCTATTACCTGATCGGGCAGGAACGGACAGCACCGTTTGCTTACTACTTGCGCAATGTCAAAGTCGAACTGGACAACGTCAGCAAAAAAATCAACCCGGCTGCCTGGGGTGAATGGCAGAAGATCGATATCGCCACCACGGGCACTGTGGTGGACATCCGCTGCGTGAATTGGCTGGGGCTCCCGGTTTTGGTCTGGTGTGAGTGGCGTGAGCGCCAGGTCGATAGCAACGGCGTGGTGCAGACACCCTGGTCGCTGGAAATCAAGCTGTCCTTCAGCTCCCTGAACGGTCAGTGGTCGGCGCCGCTGTCGCTGCATCGGCGTGACTGCGAGTACGACGTGTCCAATGGCCGGTTGACGGTTGTGTCACTGGGCGACGGTGATCCGAAGGACGATCGGTTGGCCGTTTGTTACACCAACCGCCATGGCCTGGACGGGCCGGCCTCGTTCCATGAAATCGAAATTCATGAAACCCGCGATGCGTTGTTCCGCAAGGTGGCCGATGACACCGCGACCCTGCTGACGATGACCTTTGGCCGTTTCAGGAACGCCGCCAGCCTGCAACAAAAAGTGGTGCCGCAGGATTATTCGACGGTCACTGTGACCAGCACGCCGTTAGTCCTTGGCACAATCAACGATAACTTGTTTCTGGACGCCATTTTTACCCTCGAGCAGGGAGCGGACAATAACTTCTATCAGGTGCTCAGAGTTAGGGGGCGCTGCGATGCGGTGCGTGAAGCCGGGCGCGTCCTCCTGCGTTTGACGGTCGGTTGGAGGGCGGTGGGGAGCAATACCTCGTTCGATGTCAGCATTGTCGATGCCGGCGAGAAGCAGTTGCGCATCACGCTGACCACGCGGGAAAAGCCGACGCAGACTTATGACGTGCAACTGCCCATAGGCGCTAACAAGGAAACTGTCCGCTCATTCGTCGTCGATGACTTCAAGGAAACATCGCTCGGTGACGGGATCTGGGTGGCGGAAGCCGTTGCCACGCTTTCTGCGACTGCATTGACGTATCTGCTTGGAAGAACACAAGACGAGATTCGGGCCGGTGCCGGTTTTTCCATTTCCGGCCTGGGTGACGCCGTGCTCAATGAGCAAAATCAGGTGGTACCGAGGATTCTCTATGCCCCTGTGGTCTTCAATCTCGCATTGACTCCACTAGTTGATGGCGATCCACTGCCTTGGACCTCGACCGGCGTGCTGGACGGTCAATATGCGACGCCGTGGCGGACATATCGCCGTCTAGTCCCATCGATGGTCAACGACAATACGCCTATCGTTCCGCGGTGGGAGTTTTCTTTCGGTGATATAGCAGGGGGAAAAGTAGGATACGGGCGCAACAAGTTCATCGTCGAACTGAAGGAGAACCCGCGTCTGTACACCACCCCGTCCCTCGACAAGAGCAGCACCGAGGGGGCGCAATTTCTGAGTTTCAACAACAGCCAACAGGCGCTCAAGTACTCACGGGTGAACTCCACCTTCGGTCCGGTGCTGACCAGTCGCGCGGCGGTGTCGGTCGATGCGTTGCTTTCCTGGGACACCCAGCATGTCGACGAGCCGCTCATGCCCTCTGGAGAGATTGAGGAAAACGGGCCCTTCGACGGCTGCAACGGTTTGTACTTCTGGGAGTTGTTTTTCCATACACCGGATCTGGTGGGTGCACGCTTGTCGGCGGAAGGCCGTTACCACGAAGCGCAGAGTTGGTACGAGTACGTCTTCAACCCATTGGCGCGCAAGATCAAGCCGCCGGAGAACCCGCAGCCCGGGGATCCGGTGGTAATCCCGGCGCCGGCGTACTGGCGTTGCCGTCCGCTGCAAAACGAGAACATCGAAATCTCGTATGAACGCGCGGCGCCGTCGGATCCGGACGCGATCGGTTATACCGCACCGATTCACTTCAAGATCGCCATTTTTCTGCGTTATGTGGAAAACCTGATCGAGTGGGGCGACGGCCTCTATCGCCAACTGGATTACGACAGCATGGTTCACGCCGCGCTGAACTACAGCAGGGCACGGACGTTGATCGGCGAAGAACCGGTCACCCGAACGGCCAGCACATGGCAACCCAAGCCACTCAAAGACGTGCTGATGAGTGTCAGAGGGCGCGATCCCCTAAAAGCCTTCGAAGCCGACTTTGAACTCAGCCTGGCCGATCTGCCCTCCGGCATGCTGACCACGCCGCGTTTCGACCTGTTGGGCTCAGGTGTGTTTCGCCCCGGGCTCAATGAGCGTCCCAAAGCCTTGTGGGACCTGCTCAACGCGCGGCTGAACAACCTGCGCAACAACCGCTCGATCGACGGTCAGCGGCTGTCGATTCCGCTGTTCAGCCCGACCATGGATCCGTTGGAGCTGTTGCGGGCGCAAGCCAATGGCAATCTGGGAACGTCCCGCAACCCGGGCGGGCAGGTGCAGGTCGTGCCTTACAAATGGCAAACCGTGCATAACCTGGCACTGCAGGGCGTGGAGTTTCTGATCCAGCAAGAGGATCAGCTCAGGTCATGGCTGGAACAGCGTGACCGGGGCGAACTGGAGGAGTTGCATCAAGGCCATATTATCGAGCAGGCCGTCTATGTCCGCTCGATCCACGAGGCGACGATCGCCCAGCATGAGGCCACCGCTGCGTCATTGCGACAAAGCGAAAGCATGGTCAAGGCCCGCGCGCAGCACTATCAGAACTTGATCGATGAAGGGGTTTCCGAGGCTGAGTACGGCGTTCTGGAAAAAAGTATGGTTGCCCGATATGTCGCCGCAGGCGCCGGAGTATTGAGAACAGCGGGGGCGGCACTGGATCTGGCTCCCAATATCTTTGGGACATCCAACGGCGGTATGCGTCTGGCGGCTGTCCCGTACGCTTTCGCCGAGGCGGCTCAACTGACGGCGGATCTGATGATGCGCGAAGCCGAAGAGGCCAGCATCATCGAGCAGCAGAGGCGGCGCCAGCAAGAATGGGAGCTGGCGCGCGACCAGTCCAATGCCGAGGCACGGGTGTTGCGCGAGCAACTGCTGGCCCAGGACCACGCGATCAGCGCCGCGAAGGCCAGCCTGCAACAGACTGAAATAGCCAATAACCAGGCCAAGGCGGTGTACGCGTTCTACAAGAACCGCAGTACCGGACTCGAGTTGAGCAAATGGGTCGTTGGGCAAGTGAAGACGTTGATCTACCAGGTTTACGACGTGGTCGCCGGCCTGTGCCTGTGTGCCGAAACCTGTTGGCAGTATGAAATGGCCGACTACAAGACCCGTTTTATCCGCCCGGATGTCTGGATGGACACCTACCATGGGTTCACGACCGGTTCTTCGCTGAAGCTGGATCTGCTGAGGATGGCGGCTGCGCGTATCAAGCGCGACGAGCACCGGCTGCAGTTGGTGAAAACGATTTCCCTCAAGACGCTGATGGGCGAGACCAAGTGGAAGGACGGCATAGATGACGGAGAACTGAAGTTCCAACTGAACGAACGACTCTTCAATGAAGACTATCCGGGGCACTACCGCCGTCAGGTCAAGGGGGTATCACTGACCTTTCCTGGCTTGTTGGGGCCTTACCAGAATATTTGTGCCTCGCTGGTGCAAACCGGCAGTTCCACAATTCTTGAGCCGGAAATCGAGACCGTCAAATACCTGCACAATACTTCGTCCGCTACAGCGGTTCCAGGTTCTCTGGTGCAGAACCTGCGTCCTTACCAGCAGATAGGGTTGTCTTTGGGGCTGGACGACAACGGCATTGTCGATGCTGTGGATGATGGCCGTTACGCACCTTTTGAAGGCACGGGCGCCCATGCCGACTATGTCTTGTCGTTCCCCAGGTTTGGCGAGTCTCCCCAAGAGAGTCTCCTGCAGTCTTTGACGGACATCATCCTGACACTGAGGTATCAAGCCCGGGACGGAGGGCGGGATTTCGCCATCGCTGTTGAGGGCTTGCCCAAACTTACCTCCGAAATCAGTTCGCCCGATCAGGCCACGGGTACCCAACGCGCAAGGAAGACGCAGCCATGAACGAAGAAAATGTTTACGCCAGCCACAACTTCATTCTCAACGGCGACTTTCAGAGTGATCTGAACGACTGGTTCATCAATGACGAAAGTAAAGTCACCCGGCAGGAAGGGCTATGGCAGGGCAAAACGATCGGCTTCATGAATGCCGTCAATATGGGTGAGGGCTATCAGACGATTAACCTGGCATCGTTGCCGCACCCTGAACCCGGCAAGGCGGATTACAAGCTGATTTTCTGGTACGAGGCGGTACGAGACGCCGTAGGTACGCTGCGGATCAATCCTGGATTGGGCGGGGAAGTGGATCTGACGCTTGCACCCTCGCGTGAGGCCGAGCCCGAACAAGAGTTGGGCCCCGACGAACTTCTGCTGGATCTCAAACTCGCCGAGTACATTCACCTGCTCACCCTCGATTCTGCGGAAACTAGGGTCAGGTTTACCGTCATCAGTCCGGATAATGGCGGGGTGGGCAGGCCAGGCGCCGTGCGGGTCGCTTTCGTGCGTTTGGAGTTGCTGCTGGAGCCGTTGCAGCTGGACGGTGTGACGATCGATGGCGAACCACAATCCCCCGATGAAAAGCTGCACCTGTGCTTTGGCGCCAGTCATGACGTAGCGCTGCAACTGGCGAGAGACAGTGTGTGGAATGGAACGCACGCAGGGTTGCTGGTGAACGGCGGCGTGTCTGATCCCGAGGGCGTTCTCAATGCCGGCCCACGGTGGGGGCAAGAGCATCCAGTCAGCGACCTGTGGACGATAACCTGCGCCGGGATTGTTGAAGACAAGGAAGTTGAGCACACCCTGGACGTGCGCAGTTATTACACCGCCGACCTGTATCCGTTGCGCACGGTTTCCGGCCATTTTCAGCTGGATGTCATCGCGCTGCAGGAGGCCGCCTACTATCCGGTGATCGACCTCAATCAGAGCGTGGAACTGCGTGTGCGGGTGGAGTCCCATTACACCAAAACGCCCCTGGCCAATCGCGTGGTCACCTGGACGTTGAAAGGCTCGACGCCTGCGGACGATATCGTGTTGGACATGCAACCCTCGGACGGGAACGGCGAGGCCGGTTTTACCTGGACACCGGACGTAGAAGGCGACTGGGAGATCGTGGCTTCGGTCGACAGCCACTATAAAAAGGAAGACGCCCGGCATGGGTTCAAAGTGTGTGTATTGAAGGAAGACCCATGGTTGAGCGCGACTTTTGCGCTGGATGGATCGCCCCGTGAATGGATTTGGGGTGCGGAAACCGGCTACCCCTGCCGCGGCGCCACCCATGAAGTAAGGCTGGCGTTCCCGACAAACCACGCATTGGCCGATTCTGAGCTGTCGCTGTATTGGACGGGGGAGGACACACCTGAGGGACTGGGTGTGACATTCAACCCCGAGCTTGTGACCGGGAAACCCGTTGAGGAGAACGGGTTGGTGTGGAGCATGGCGTGTGAAGACCGAAGAGACAGTGTTTTTGAATTCAATGTCAGCTGCTCGAAATTGCTCAACCGGTCTCCCTCGCAAACGCTGAACCTGGCCCACAACTGGTTGGTTATCGGGGATGTGAACCCGCCGTCGAGATTTCCTGCGGTGGGCGGTCCGAAGCTTGCGATGTCCGTTCAGATTCGCTCGCAAGTGCCCGGTGTGAAGGAAGTCCAGGGGGTTGATGTTCAGTGGTGCATTGATGGAGCGCAAGAGCCCACGCTGCAGACGGGAGCAGACGGCTGGTGTGGATACCTGTACGACCCTGTCGCAGAAGGCGGCCCATTCAAGATCAAGGCAAAAGCCGTCAGCCCTTACGATGACGCGGAGCCGGAGCATGAGTTCACGGTCACGGTATTGGCTGAGGATCCATGGCGCAAGCTGGTAACGGTGACATTGGATGGCCGGAAAGAGGAATCGGTCGGACTCCTCTGTTTTCGCGATGCACAGCCGGTGGACCTGCTGATCTTGCCCGGTGACGACACCCTGTTGGACGAATACATCTACCTGGATCTGAAAAGTGAAGGCGATGCCGACTTGGGCTTTGATTTCGATCCTCCGATGAAAGACAAGCGTCGATTGACCAGGGACGGGTTGATCTGGAAGGTCAGTTCAACCTCCGATGTCAGTGCGCGTTTCAAGTTAGATGTGTGTCATGAGGAATTTGAGCAGCCTTTTGAGTTGCAGGGGCGATTGCTGTCAAAAACACTTGAGGGAGAGGGGACGTTCACGTTCGACAACAAAAAATTGGCTTTCGGGAGTACGGCCTATCCCTGTCTGGGAGGGCTGCACACCTTAGGCTTTACGCCAAACCCCGACAGCCTGTTGACCGGGCTTGAGGTCGCTGCGAAGTGGGCCCCAGACAATGCCCTCGATGTGACGTTGGCGCCTGACACTGCGCATGATCTACCAAGCAATGGTCTGGAGTGGACGCTGGACGCTCGCGCCAGTACCGAAAGCGGCGCATTGGGGCTCTCGCTGGAGCTCGGTCAGGCCGGGTTCACTTACCCCCCGGTGGCTATGTCGCTGGGCCACAACCGAATCAAGATAGCCGATGTACGTGGGCCCACTTTTGATTTGTTTGTGGGCAAGACCGCCTTTCTGGATATCAAGGCCCAGTCGTATTACACCGAGCGGTCAGTACCCGGTGTCGTGGTCAGCTATGAGGATGGCGACACTGTTACGCCGGTTCCGACACAGGAGACTGGCTGGGCACGCTTTACCTATACAGCCGCACAAGCGGGCGATGTGGAAGTGATCGCCACGGTGCCAAGCCCTTACGATGGCCCCGATGCTTCCCCCGCTTTTACATTTGAATTCACAGTGTTGGCCGCGAGAGTCGGGGAATCCGATTCATTCACTGTGCCGGCTTCCACCACGCTGACGGGAGAGGGATTACTCATGTCTGAAGAGCAGGAACCAGGACACAACGCTATCGAGATTGGCGAGGTGCGCGAGGCCGCTATTGATCCGGTGGTAGGCGAAACCGTCCGGTTGGGCGTCAAGGTACGCGCGTCCGGAACCCGACGGGCCGCCTCCGGTGTAGAGGTGGTCTTTACGGCCGAGCAAGAGCATGCACGGGTAAAAACGGATAGCGAGGGGTGGGCGTATTTTGCCTACAAGGCCGAACAGGCAAAGGATGTTCAGGTGGTCGCCACGCTGGAAAGTGTCAGCGATGGCACTGAGATGGCTCCGTCCCATACCTTCCGTTTCAAGGCGCTGGCGGCGGGTGTCTGGGACGATGCCCGGATTCAGCTGAACGCTGACGTTCCTTCAACAGTCTGGGGCGAAGAGACCAAGTTTCCTCGGATTACTCAAGCTCATACCATCAAGTTGGTGGTCGACAATCCGAGCAGTCATTTGCGTGGACGTGACATTTGCCTGAGGCTGAAGGGGTATTCATCAGCGGCGGAGTTGGGAATAACGAGAGTGGATCCTCCATTGGGCGCTGTCCGAAGATTGGACTCGGCCGAATTGAGCTGGAGCGTTAGCGGCACGATCGGCGGGGCTTACAACCTGCAACTTGAGGCATCGCGCCTGCTCAAGCAATCGCCGGTCAATGCGATGTCGTTGGGGCCGGTTCCTTCTGCCGGGCTGCCTGCCGGTATTGTCTATCGCGTGCGAAATCAACAGTGCGAAATCAAGGATTCCGAGATTGTCGTGAAGATTCCGCTGGGGAGCCCGGTCGAGTTCAGCATCTCGGTTCCGCCAGAATGTCTGAACGAGTCGGTGTCGTTCCAACGGCTTGGAGAGTTTGATATGGGATTCGACCCGGGACTGGATTCCCCACGCAAGTTCAACGAACTGACTTTGGCATGGACTGTGATCGCTTCGAGATGGGGCGTTGAAGATTACATCTATCAGCTGACGTTCTCTCAATACCCGGATTCTCCACAAATACTGAGATTCCTGATTGAGTAACCGGATGCAGGTTTGATCGAAGGTTAGAAGGCTCCCGCTTTCTTCCAGCTCAAGTACCGCGTCACCAGTTCGGCCCCCAACTCCCCGGGCCGGGCTTCCAGCACCGCAACGCCATGAGCACTCAAGCGCTCATGGCGTTGCGCGCTTGCGTTCAGGTAATCCACCGTCCCGCAATAGGCCAGTGCTTCGTCCTGAGTCTGTACCGGGCGATGGCGTATTTCATCGAGCACGTTTTCCCGAAGGCTCGCCACGAGCACACGATGCTGCAGGTTCAGGCGTTTGACAGCGGTCAGCAATTGCTCATCGTCTTCGTCGCGCAAATTGGTGATCAGTATCACCAGTGCCCGGCGCTTCTGTCTGGTCAGCAATTGATTCGCCGCAGACTGGTAGTCGGCGGTTCGTTGACTGCTGTCGAGGTCGTAGACAGTGTTGAGCAGGACCTTGAGTTGTTCGGTGCCCTTGACCGGGGCGAGGTAGCGCGGCTGTTCGCTAGCAAAGGTGCTCAGGCCCACCGCATCACCCTGGCGCAAGGCGATGTAACTGAGCAGCAGGCAGGCGTTGAGCGCATGGTCGAAGTGCGACAGTTCATCATCCTGGCTGCGCATGCGCCGGCCACAATCGAGCATGAAGATAATCTGTTGGTCGCGCTCGTCCTGATATTCACGGGCGATGGGCGTGCGTTGCCTGGCCGTGGCTTTCCAGTCGATCTGGCGCAGGCTGTCGCCTTCTCTGAATTCGCGCAGCTGATGAAACTCCAGGCCCAGACCGCGCCGTTGACGTTGGCGCACGCCGAGTTGGCTGAGCCAGTTGTCCACTGCCAGCAGTTGGCCGCCGTAGAGGCGGGCGAAATCGGGGTAGACGCGGGTGTTGTCGACCACGTTCAGCAGGCGTTTGTCGGACCATAAACCCATTGGGCTCGGCAGGTTGATTTCGCAGTGTTCGAAGCTGAAGTGCCCGCGTTTGAGGGGCCGTAGCCGATAGCCGATCTGGCTGTGCTGGCCGGGTTGCAGTTCGACCGACAGTGAAAGATTTTCGAAGCTCAGGCCGTCAGGTACATGATCGAAGATGTGTACGTTCAGTGGTTGAGCAAAATCATGCTCGACCTCCAGCCGTACTTCACCCCAGCGACCGAGGGCCAGACTGCCGGGCATCTGCCGCTGTACGCGGGGCGAGGGCAGGCGTTTGAGGCGGATGGCGTCGAGTATCGCCAGGGCCAGCAGGGCCAGTAGTAATCCCCAGTTGATTGACAAGAGGCTTGATGGAACGGCGATGTCCAGTGCCCGCAAGGTGCCGAGCACGATGCCGATGGCCAGCAGCACTGCGAGCCAGATCAGAAGGAGGCGCGAGGGTTTCATTGGCGCACATCGCTTGTGGCGAGGGAGCTTGCTCCCGCTGGGGTGCGAAGCAGCCCCAAAACCATCCGACACGGAGTGTCAGGTAAAACGCGTCTACCTGTATTGCGACTGCTGCGCAGCCGAACGGGAGCAAACTCCCTCGCCACAGGGTTGGTCCGCATGACCGTGTTCACAGGCGCGGTGCCGGCACTTGATCGAGCAGTTGCTGGAGTACCTGATCGACTTCTAACCCTTCGATGTCCAGTTCCGGCGCGATGCGCACGCGATGGCGCAGCACCGCCAGCGCACAACCCTTGATGTCATCGGGAATCACAAATTCACCGCCGCGCAACAACGCCCGGGCGCGGGCGCAGCGCACCAATGCGATGGAGGCGCGAGGCCCGGCACCGAGGATCAGCCCCGGCCAGGTCCGGGTGGTGCGGGCCAGGCGTACAGCGTAATCGAGCACCTGATCATCCAGCGGCAGATCACTGGCAATGCGCTGCAAGGCTTGCACGTCCTTGGCTTGCAGCACGGTGCGCAGCGGCTGCACATCCAGCATGTCGGCCCGGGTCGAACGGCTCACCTGACGGACCATGCTCAATTCCTGATCGGCATCGGGGTAGTCCATACGCACCTTGAGCATGAAACGGTCGAGCTCGGCTTCGGGCAATGGATAAGTGCCTTCCTGCTCGATGGGGTTTTGCGTGGCGAGCACCATGAACGGTTGCGCAATCGGCAGGGCACGGCCTTCGAGCGTGACCTGGCGTTCCTGCATGGCTTCGAGCAGCGCTGCCTGGGTTTTCGCCGGGGCGCGGTTGATCTCGTCGGCCAGCAACAGGTTGGTGAACAACGGCCCTTTGCGCAGCTTGAACTGCTCGGTGTGCAGGTCGTACACCGCGTGCCCGGTGACGTCGCTAGGCATCAGGTCGGGGGTGAACTGGATGCGCGCGAACTCGCCGCCGAAGCAGCGGGCGAGGGCGCGCACCAGCAGCGTCTTGCCCAACCCCGGCACGCCTTCGAGCAGCACATGGCCGCCGGCGATCAGGGCGGTGAGCACATCGTCGATCACCGTGTTCTGGCCGATCACGGCTTTTTGCAGTTCGGTCCTTACCGCTTGGGCCAATTGGCTGGCGCGCTGGCGCTGCTGGGCGGCGTGGGTCTGTGTGCCGGGCTCGATCTGTTCACTCATAAGGCGTTCCTCAAGGTTTGCAGGTGGGCGACCTGACGGCTGAATTCAGCGCTGGACAGCCGCTGCTTCGGTCGCGGGCTCATGGCCTGGCTGATGGCGCGTGTGGGTTGGCCAGTCAGGCGCGCGAGCACCAGCCATTGTTCGGCAACGCCGAGTTGTTCAAAACCGGGATGACGGTGACGGATGCGGCGCAGGATGTCTTGCTGCAAGGCGTGCAACAGGCTGTGCTGACCGCTGTGGCGCAGCATGAAGTCGGCGCTGGCGCGCAGATGTTCCTGAAGCTGGCGGCGGGCTCTCGGGGCCGGCTCCAGCAGAGGGCCGTTGCGCACACCGACGTGCCAGAACCCCAAAGCGATCAAGGCGATCAAGGCCACCAAGGCTTGCGCAAAGTAGCGCCACAGTAAGGTCAGCAAGCTGTCGTGATCGGTATTGAACAGCAGGGTCACGTCCGTGTCGGCTGTCAGGTACCACAGCAGCCAGGCGTTGTCGTACTGGTCGATGACCGGCGTTTTCCAGAGGTCGGCGTCGGTGACCACGGTGATTGAACCGAGGCCGTGACTCAGCTGCATCATGTGCGTGGCCTTGGCACTGTTGGCCCAGGCCAGGGCAAGATTTTTCGGGTCGTCGAGGTGGAACGCGGTATCGAAGCTGACATAGGCCGGCGCCTCTTCGTTTTCCAGGTAGAGCTTGGTCAGTTTGGGGTAGGGATCGTCGTCGGGATCGGGTGGCGGTTCCTTGAGGTCTTTGCTCAGGGACTGGTGCAACTGCACCCGGTCGAGCAGCAGGTCATTGCTCTGGCCGGTCTTTTCATCCCACAGGGCTTCGGCGATGAATAAAAGGCGTCCGCCGGCCCGGGTCCAGTTCAACACCTGATCCACCTGTCGCGGCGACATGTTCGACCGATCACCGAGCAACAACAAACTGCGCTGATGAGGCTCGAGGGTCGGCAGGATGTCGAGGCTGTTGGCATGGCTGACGGTCAGGCCCTGTTTACGCAGAAAATGCTCGGCCGCCAGGTAGGGGTTGGCCTGGGCTTCGGGGGAAGGGCCGTGATCGATTTCTGCCTGGTAGGGCGTGGCCTTGAAATACAGGTAAACACTCAACACGCCCAACAGCACGGCGATGAACACGCCTGCCGCAAGCCACCCCCTTCGGTTCAACGTACCGCTCCCGGGCCGAACAACGCGCGCCAGCCGTCACAGAGTTCCTGTTGCAAATGCGCGGGGGGCAGGCGATGCCCGTAGGCCATGTTCTGCCAGTGCCTGGTGAGGCTTTTACTGAAGGCCAGCAACGCAGGTTGTTGCAGTCGTTCTACACGCGCAAGAACCTCGCCTTCGGTGTCGGCGGGTTTGAGCGCCATGTTGAAATCGTGCAGCAAGTGGCTGAGCAAGGCGCGATAGAGCAACCCAAGGGCTTCACGCGGGTGGGTTTGCCAGAGGTTCTCGGCGCTGGCCGCGATATCGGCGGGCAGGGTTTCGCGGTTGAGGTCCAGGCCAAACGCCTGCTGCGGTAATGGCCGCGCGACTTTACGGTTCAATGCTGGCCGGCGACTGACGAACGCCTGCAACCAATCGCGGTAGCGCCAGATCAACAGCCCAATGGCGCCGATCACCGTGCCCCACAGCAGCACTTCGATCAGGCTGGCCAATACGCCGAAGCGTTGGCTGTCCAGCAAGCTGAACAGCGCCTTCAGCCAGGCGGGTGTTTGACCATCGTTCGCGCCGTCGGCGGCGGGTTTGTCTTCGCCAAACCGATAATGTGTGACCGCTTCCTTGTTCTTGAACGGTGGCTGATCGAGGATGGCCTTGATGCTGTCCCGGGAGGCTTGACTGGTCAGTGGTTGCTCTAGCAGACGCGGGCTGTCCGGTGAAATGACCGGTTCGGCGGCCCAGACGCTTTGTGCCGTCGGCACCAACAGGATCGCGGCCAGCAGCAGGGTGACGACCGCGCTGGTCAAGCGTTGGCGCAACCGGCGGAACACCAGCTCGATGTCCCAGGCCTCCAGCCGTGTGCGCCGGTTCAGATAAAGGCTGAAACCGCAGGCCACATAAATCGGTTCCCAGACCACCAGCACCAGCGCATAAAAAGCATTGGTCAGGTGCTCCAGCCAGCGCCAGTCCTGTGTAGCGGCGGTAATCAACGTCTGCCAGCCCCAGTCGAGTTCGACCTGCTGCGGTAAAAACATATAGAGCAGCACCATCAGGCCGATCCACAACGCGCTTTCCAGGTGCACGCCGATGATGGTCAACCACTGCGCGGCGCCGGCGTTGCGCTGCAACAGCACGCACAAACGCTGTTGTCGTGCTTCGCCCCCCAAGCCTTCGAGTTGCACCACCGGCAGCAGAAAACTGCGGCTCAGGCTCAGGCGACGCCAGGTCAGGCTGGCCAGCAGTTGCGGCTTGAGCAGTCGCGGCCATTGGCGCAGGGCCTGTTTCAGCGTGGGCGTTTCGCCGAACATGGCTTTGGACAGGATGTACAGCGGCAGCCGATCGAACGCCGGCTTGAGCCACCAGAACAGGAACAGGGCGAGGGTGGGTGAATCCCACAGCATCAGGGTGAGCAGGGCGAAAATCGGCAAGGTCACAATGGCCCAACTGGTCATCAACAGGCGTCGATGACGCTGACTCAGCAGCACCCCCAGGTCCATGGCTTCCCAGGTCGTGCGCGGGCGAATCACCACACTGGCGTCACTCAGGCGCATGGCGGGTCCGTCCTGCGAACAGCAGATAAGTCGCCACCAGTAACCAGAGCACCGCGCCGACCAGGTATTTGGTCAGCGGCGCGAGCCCGGTTCGCGACGACCAGTAGGCTTCGATAAACGCTGCAATCAGCAGAAGCAGCATGACCCCGCAAATCAGCAACACGCTTTTGCGCGCCGCCAGTTGCAGGGCCTCGGCCCGTGGCAAGCGCCCCGGCGCGATCAAAGCCCAGCCCAGTTGCAGGCCAGCGGCACCGGCCAGGGCAATGGCGCTCAGTTCGAAGGCGCCGTGGCCGATCACAAACGACCAGAAGGTTTGCCCATAGCCGATGTGCGTCAGGTGCCCGGCCACTGCGCCGATCATCAAACCGTTGAAGAACAGGAAAAACGCGCTGCCCAGGCCAAACAGCAAGCCGCTGGCGAAGGTCTGAAAAGCGATGCCGATGTTGTGCATGATGTAATAACCGAACATCACCCAGTCTTCACTGGCCGCCCGTTCGGCCGAACGTCCCAAATGACCGGCGACGGGGTCGTACATGCTTTGTATTTCACTGACCTGTTCGGCCGGAATCAGGTTGTAGATCAGGTCTGGGAACAGATACACCAGCAACGCGAAGCCGATCAGGCTACCAAAAAACATCAGGCTGGCGGCAAGCACGAAGCGCCACTGTTCGCGCACCAGTCGCGGGAAGCCGGCAAGGATGAAACCCAGCACATTGGCACCCAGTCGACTGCGATGCCGATAAAGCTGTTGATGCCCACGCAACACGTGTTGTTGCAATGAGTCGATCAAAAAGCTGCTGTAACCGCGCTCCTGAGCCAGGGCCAGGTGTTGGCAGAGCCGTCGATAATCGCTGGGGAAACTGGCCGTTCGTGAGGCATCCTTGCCTCGCTCCAGCCGTTCAAGCATGAGTGCAAACTGCTCCCATTCGGCCTTGTGGCGACTTTCGAAAAGGCTTTGCTTCATGTCGGGCCCAACAGTCCACGGGCGATGCCGTTGAGTTCGGCCACGGCCTGCGGCTTCGATACCTGCAACGGATGAGCGAGTATCGAGGCCAGTTCTTTGGCCCGTGATTCGGAGAGTTCACCCTGGCGTTCGGCAAACCCGAGGATGGCGCGTTGCTCGGTCAGCGTCAGTGTGAAGGCTGCGCGTCTGGGTGGGGCATCGGGCAGCTGCGGTCGGGTGAGCGGTTGTTCGCGGTAGATCACCAGCGTGCCGGCGGCGAGGTCGCCGAGGCGTTTGAAGGTGGGATGTTGCAGGCAACTGATCGCCCCGAGGAAGTAGCCGAACGGCAGCATGTCGACAAATCGCAGCAGGTTGCGCAGCAAGGACGCGGACCAGCCGATCGGCGTGCCATCGTCGTGCACCACACGCAGGCCCATCCATTGCTTGCCCGGCGAGCGGCCCTGGTTGAGCACTTCGAACAGCACCATGTACCACCAGCTCACCACAAACAGCAGAATCGAGCCAAGCCCTGCACCGAGTTTTCCGAGAAACGCCAACACAATAAACAGCAGACCGAGGATCAACCCGCGCAGACCCAGGTCGATGGCGAACGCCAGCGCACGTACCATCAACCCGGCAGGGCGCAGTGGCAAGTCGATGCCTTCGGGCGTTTCGACGTGATACCGCGTGTCCAGTGGCGGGGCCAGCGTCGCTATCCTTGGCAGTGCTGTGGTCTCGAGCATGGGCAACCTTGATGTGGCCTGGTCCGGATTCGATGTCCGCCCGATGCTAGCAGCCTCTTGGGGGAAAACGACATAACTATGTAGTGCACGGTAAGTGACAAGAGATGATTGAATAACAAGATTTCTGGTCGCGGCGGCGTGTGTGCGCCTAGACTTCGCCGGTCTTCAGTTCAGGAACAACCCGTGACCTCGATCTTCTGGTACGACTATGAAACCACTGGCATCAACCCACGTTGCGACCGCCCGTTGCAAGTGGCGGGGATTCGCACCGACTTCGATCTCAATGAAATAGACGAGCCGGTCAATCTCTACTGCCAGCCCAGTGACGACATCCTGCCTCATCCGGCGGCTTGCGCGATCACCGGTATTACGCCCGGCCGTCTGGCCGAGCAAGGGTTGAGCGAAGCCGATTTCATGACACGGGTTCATGCCCAGCTCGCGGCCCCCGGCACCTGTGGGGCGGGGTACAACACGTTGCGTTTCGACGATGAGATGACCCGTTACAGCCTGTATCGAAACTTTTTCGACCCTTACGCAAGGGAGTGGCAGGGCGGCAACAGCCGCTGGGACCTGATCGATGTGGTGCGCGCGGCGTATGCCTTGCGCCCCGATGGCCTCGTCTGGCCCACGGACGACGAAGGGCGGGTGACGCTCAAGCTCGAACGTCTGACCGCCGCCAATGGCATCGATCACGGGAATGCACACGAGGCGCTGTCGGATGTTCGCGCCACCATCGCCCTGGCGCGTCTGATTCGAGAAAAACAGCCGAAGTTGTATGACTGGCTGTTTCAGTTGCGCAGCAAACAAAAGGTGATGGATCAAATTCGGCTGTTGCAGCCGATGGTGCACATTTCCGGGCGCTTTTCGGCAGCCCGACACTATGTCGGTGTGGTGCTGCCGCTGGCCTGGCATCCACGCAATCGCAACGCGCTGATTGTCTGTGACCTGCACCTGGACCCTCAGGGGCTGCTCGATCTGGATGGCGAAACCTTGCGTCAGCGGCTTTACACCCGCCGTGATGATTTGGCCGAAGGCGAACTGCCGGTGCCGCTCAAGCTCATACACATCAACAAGTGCCCCGTCGTGGCGCCGTTATCGGTACTTCGTCCTCTAGATCAGCAACGTTTGGGACTGGATATGGCGCTTTATCAGGAGCGGGCGCTGCGGCTAAGTGACGCACAGCAAGTTTGGCGAGATAAAGTGTCGGGGATTTACAGCCGTGATGATTTTTCTCCGAGCCTGGACCCCGAGCAACAGTTATACGACGGTTTTATCGGTGATCGGGACCGGCGTCTATGTGAGCAAGTCAGAACCGCCGACCCTGCGCAATTAGCACAAGAGCAGTGGCCTTTTGATGATGAACGTTTGCCTGAATTATTGTTTCGTTATCGCGCACGCAACTTTCCCGATACGTTGAGCCTGGAAGAGCAAGAGCGCTGGCGAATATTCTGTCAGAAACGTTTGTGTGCACCCGAGTGGGGCGCGCCCAATACACTGGAAAGTTTTCTGGAGGCTGCCGCCCAATTGACGACTAGCGCTACATCGTTTCAGCGAGCGGTCTTGAATGAATGGCATCATCATGTTCAGGCATTACGCAAACGTTTGAGTCTTTGAAGACGACAATGATCTCTGCTTGAATTCCGGGCATAAAAAAACGCCAGCATTTGCTGGCGTTCTTCAGGTCGCGGATCAGTCTGCGACACGCTTGCGGCTTAGCCCAGCAGGGTAGCCCAGCTTTCAACCACGTCACCGCCCCACTTGGCTTTCCACTCTTTCAGAGTCTTGTGGTTGCCACCTTTGGTTTCGATGACTTCACCGTTGTGCGGGTTTTTGTATTGCTTAACTTTGCGAGCACGCTTGGTGCCAGTAGTTTTTACTGCGCCACCACGTGGAGCCTTGGTTTTGGACTCTGGATCCAATAGTGCGATGATGTCACGCAGGGATTTGGAGTATTCGCCCATCAGGGTGCGCAGTTTGCCTTCGAATTCCAGCTCGGTTTGCAGTTTGTCGTCTTGGGACAGATTCTTCAAACGGGCTTGCAGCTCTTTGATAGCTTCTTCGGTGGCGCGATATTCGTTGATCAAGGACATGAGGACTACCTTATGTTGGGCGCTGGATGACAGGTGACAGTGCGACAATAATAGTCAGGGTGTTTCGTCAAGTAAACATTTAACCGAAGTTTTATTTAAATTAGTTGCGGAATAGGACACACATTGGAGTGAGAGTTAAATAGCGTCACAAATATTCACAGTTGACCTCTTGAAGATTACCCACAAGAGCGCTGTCGCACGGGGCACGTGGTGCTTCCAGAAGCCGTGCCGCAGCGGCCTTTCAAGGCCACACGTCATCAATACTGCAGTTTTGCTGCGCAATCGCTAGAATGGCGGCCTTTGCGAAGTTCTGGAGTTTCCCCCTCATGCGCACTTTTCGGCTGGTGATTGCTTGCCCGGACCGCGTCGGTATCGTTGCTAAAGTCAGTAACTTTCTGGCGTCACATAACGGCTGGATCACTGAAGCGAGCCATCACTCGGATAATCTCAGTGGCTGGTTCTTCATGCGTCACGAAATTCGTGCCGATTCGCTGCCTTTCGGTATCGAAGCCTTTCGCGAAGCGTTTGCACCGATTGCCGAAGAGTTCTCGATGGACTGGCGCATCACCGACACCGCGCAGAAAAAGCGCGTGGTGTTGATGGCCAGCCGTGAATCCCACTGCCTGGCCGACTTGTTGCACCGCTGGCACAGTGACGAACTGGACTGCGAAATCGCCTGCGTGATTTCCAATCATGATGATTTGCGCAGCATGGTCGAGTGGCACGGCATTCCCTACTATCACGTACCGGTCAACCCACAGAACAAGGAGCCGGCCTTCGCCGAAGTCTCGCGTCTGGTCAAACAGCATGAGGCCGAAGTGGTAGTACTGGCCCGTTACATGCAAATTTTGCCGCCCGAGTTGTGCAGCGAATATGCCCACAAGGTCATCAACATTCACCACAGCTTCCTGCCGTCGTTCGTCGGCGCCAAGCCATATCATCAGGCTTCGATGCGCGGTGTGAAGTTGATCGGCGCCACGTGCCACTACGTCACCGAAGAGCTGGATGCCGGTCCGATCATCGAGCAGGACGTGGTGCGCGTCAGCCACAGCGACAGCATCGAAGACATGGTGCGCTTTGGTCGTGATGTCGAGAAAATGGTGCTGGCCCGCGGTCTGCGTTATCACCTGGAAGACCGGGTGCTGGTGCATGGCAACAAAACCGTCGTGTTCTGATAGCCGTACGGTTGAAAGTCGAAGGGCCTGGGCGTTCAATCGCTTCAGGCCCTTCGCCGTTTCTGCACGGAGAACATGACCATGGCCGATCCACTGGACAAAGCGACTTCCAAGGCACCCGCCACGTTGGGGGAGGGGTGTTTGAGTCGCTATGACCCGGATGACCTGAGCCCCGAAGACGGCACGGAGTTTCCCGGTGCCGCCGAGTTGTGGGAGCAGTTGCAGGACGATCCCGGCGATGAGTCCGGGGACTCCTGAAAAAGATCACACTGTGGCGAGGGGTTAGAAGGCTGCGATCCTTTAAGCCTGCTTGAGCTTTATCAACTTCTTCAGCAATGGCCGCCCGAACATCAGCAAAAATACCGGACCACCGACCACCAGATAGAAGTAATAGGTCACGGTCCGCCAGATCAGAATCGCTGCCGCCGCGGTGGATTTTCCCACCATGGGCGCGAGCAGCGCCGCCGACGTCAATTCCGCCGCACCGGCCCCGCCCGGCAACAAACTGAACTGCCCCGCACTCAGCGACAGCATCTGGATCAGAAAGCACCAGGCCCACTGCAAATCCACGCCCAGCCCGCGCAACGCCAGATACAGCACGCTATAGCGCAAGAGCCAATGCAGGCAGGTCAGTGCAAATACGGTGATCAGCGTTTGAAAGGGTAACTTCAGTGTGTCAGTGAACGCCGCCAGGAAGTGCAGGAGCTTTCTCGCCCAGCGCATCCGGGTGGTGCCTTTGACATTGAGGCGGGCGAGCAACCGACCACTCAGACGAATCAGCGAGCGATGGTAGCGAGCCACCACCACGCAACTGAACAGTCCGCCGAACATCGAGATGGCGCTGACGGTCAGCAACCATTCCAGGCGCTGACTGAGGTGCTGGAACAGTGCATAAATCAGAATCCCGCTCAGCGCACAGAGAAAAAACAGCAGATCGCTCAACTGGTCCATGGCGAACACGGCGCTCCCCCTGGCCGGCCGCACACCGTGGCGTGCCAGCAGCGCCATGATGGTCAGCGGCCCGCCACTGCCACCGGGGGTGGCGCAGTAGGCGAATTCGGCGGACATCACCACCCCGAGGCTTTTGAGGTGACTCACCCTGGCGCGCTGATCACCCAGCAACAGGCGCAAGCGCAGGGTGTTGAGCAGCCAGCACAGCAGGATCATGCCGAACATGATCAGCAGCCATTTCAGCGGAAAGCTTTGCAGGCGCGACCAGGTCTCACCACCACCCAGCAGCGAGGGGATGAGCACCGCAGCGAGCAGGGCGAGGACCAGCAGAATCCCGCGGCTCATGCGGCGTGACCGATGGGGTCGCGTTGCAGTGCCAGCCAGTTGGCCTTGGTCATCGGCACACGACCTTCGGCGAGCAAGCGCTTGAGGGTTTGCAGCCAATACTGACGCGAGAATTCATGGCGCATGTCCACCGGGTGCAGGCCGAGTCGAATCACCGGCGCCTGGCGCCAGCGTTGTTCGCGCTGATCGCTGACCAGCTTCGACAGCCCTCGGCGCCAGGCGCTGCGCGCGCTCCAGACCAGGCACGGGGCATCGATCTCGGTGAAATCCGGCAGCCGATACAGATGCTGCGCATCGCTGGTGTAGCGCAGCGGTAACTGGCGCAATGCCTGGCGGGTGCCTTCGCTCATCAGCCAGGCTGGGGCGACGAAACCTTCCAGTGGCCAGTGATAACGCTGGAACACTTTGACTCCGGCGCGCAGGCGGGCGAGGGCGGTTTCCTGTGAAAGGCTGTAGAACTCGCCTTCATGGGTGTAGATCCGGCGCATGAACCAGTCTCGGGGAGTGATGGGGGGCGGTCCTTCATCGCAATGGAAGTAACCGTGCAGTGCCAGTTCGTCGCCGCGAGCGACGCGGCGGGTCATCAAACGTCGAAACGCCGGATACGCGTCCAGATCGTTGTGTCTGTGAAAGTCCGGCACCACCAGCCAGGTGATCGGTACCTCACCCAACGCGTCGACGGCTTCGACGAAGGCTTGGTAATCGGGCCAGGTTTGCGGCGCAACGTCGTGCAGCACCAGTAACAGGCTGGGCGGGTTCATGGGCTCAACCATTGGCGGTCAGCGGCCATTGGCTGTCGAGTACGGCGTGATAGTGGCCCAACAGGCTGTTGACCACGGTATCCCAGGCGTAATCCCGTTCGACATGGTTGCGGGCTTGTTTACCCAGCGCGGCGCTGCCCTGATTGAACAGTTCGCGTACGGCGTTGGCCATCGCCGCTGGATTGTTCGGCGCGCAAAGCAGGCCGCATTGATCGGTGACGATTTCCTGAAAGGCCCCGGCTGCCACAGCCACTACCGGAATGCCGCTGGCCATGGCCTCGAGGACCACCAGGCCGAAAGTTTCCTGATCACCGGCATGCACCAGCGCATCGGCACTGGCCATCAGTCGAGCAATTTTCGTCGCCGGGCAGAACTCATTGATGACGGTGACATTGCGCGGCACCAGCGTCGGCATTGACGAGCCAACCAGCAGCAGGTGGTAACGACGACCCAGGCGTTTCATGCAATTGAGCAGCACCGGCAGGTTTTTTTCCTTGGAGCCACGGCCAGCGAAGATCAGCAGATGCGTGTTTTCATCGATGCCCAATTCGGCCCGCAAACCTGGATCCCGTGCACTGGGGTTGAACGTTTGCAGGTCGACGCCCAAGGGTTGTACGAAAACGTTCTTCACCCCCAGCGCGATCAATTTGTCGGCCATGACCTGGCTTGGCGCCAGAACCCGGTCAAAGTTGCCGTAGAGCTTGCTGACATACGCTTCGACATTGGGGGTAACCCAGTTGCCCATGCGATTGCTGAGCAGCAGCGGCAGGTCCGAGTGGTAAAAGCCGATCACTGGCACATCGAGTTGCCGTTTGGCGTCCAAAGCAGCCCAGGCGGTCAGGTAAGGATCGCCGACTTCAATCAGATCGGGCTGCAAATCCTGCAGGACATTGCGCCACGGCGCGAGACGGAGGGGGAAGCGATAACCCTTGCCAAAGGGAAGGGCAGGGGCCGGAACCGTGTAAACGCCGTCCTGTTCACTCAAATGGGCCCCGGGGATCAACAAGCTATGGCGAATGCCTGGCTTGACGCCCAGGCGACGGTGTTTGGCATCCAGATAAGTGCGCACACCACCGCTGGCAGGGGCGTAGAACATGGTTATGTCAGCGATATGCACGATGAACATTCCTCCGGTCCGTTTGTTCTCCCTTGGTTGACCTATATGAAGGATAGATGTTCGATTGGGGTTTTGCGGCGAAGCCAAGGGCTTTGGACAGTGGTGTGGCGAGGGAGCTTGCTCCCGCTCGGCTGCGAAGCAGTCGTAAATCAGCCGGTGTGTTCAATCTGACACACCTTCTATCCCGATTTTGGGGTCGCTTCGCGACCCAGCGGGAGCAAGCTCCCTCGCCACAGAGCCCGTGATCAGACGCTAGATTCGGAAACTGCCTACCAACTGCTTCAGCCGCGACGCCTGTTGCTCAAGGTCCGAGCACGCCCGCAAGGTTGATTGCAGGTTTTCCACGCCTTCCTGATTCAGCGTGTTGATTTCGGTGATGTCCACGTTGATCGACTCGACCACCGCCGTCTGTTCCTCGGTCGCCGTGGCCACCGACTGGTTCATGCCGTCGATTTCGCCGATGCGCAGCGTCACGCTGTTCAGGCGCTCGCCGGCCAGGTTGGCGATTTCCACGCTGTCCTGGCTGTGGCGCTGGCTGTCGCTCATGGTGCTGACGGATTCGCGGGCGCCGACTTGCAGCTCCTCGATCATGGTCTGCACCTGTTGTGCCGATTCCTGAGTGCGATGCGCCAGGTTGCGCACCTCGTCAGCCACCACGGCAAAGCCACGCCCGGCTTCACCGGCCCGCGCCGCTTCGATGGCGGCATTGAGCGCCAGCAGGTTGGTTTGCTGGGAGATGCTGGTGATCACTTCGAGAATCTGTCCGATGTTCACGGTTTTGCTGTTCAGCGATTCGATGTTGGTGCTTGAGGCGCTGAGCATGCTCGACAACTGATTCATCGCGGCAATGCTGCGATCGACCACTTGCTGGCCGTCTTCGGCCAGGCTGCGCGCGTCGCTGGCCTGATTCGACGCTTGGGCGGCGTTGCGGGCGATTTCCTGGGCCGCAGCGCCGAGCTGGTTGATTGCCGCAGCGACGCTGCTGGTGCGCGAGGCCTGTTGGTCGGAGTTGAACATCGACGAGTTTGACGCGGCCACCACACGCAGGGCCACTTCGTTGACTTGGCCGGTGGCCGAGGACACTTCGCGGATCGATGTATGAATCCGTTCCACGAAACGGTTGAACGCCGTGCCAAGGATGCCGAATTCGTCCTGATTCTGGATGGTCAGGCGCTTGGTCAGGTCGCCTTCGCCGTCGGCGATGTCTTCCATGGCGCGAGTCATGACGTGCAGCGGCCGGATCAGCAGGCGGATCAGCATGCCGAGCAGGGCGATGATGATGGCCACGGCAATCACTGTCGCAACGACCGCCGAGGCACGGAATTCGCTGAGCATCGAGAAGGCTTTGTCTTTATCCACCGACAGGCCGATGTACCAATTGACCGATGACAGGCCTTTGATTGGGGTGAACGTGACGATGCGGGCCTTGCCGTCGACGTCGATTTCACTGAAGTCGCTGCTGATGCGTGGGGTGTTTTTTGGGTACGCCTCGCTCAGGGACTTCATGACCAGGGCTTTGTCCGGGTGAACCAGGATCTTGCCGTCGGCGCTGACCAGGAACGCATAACCCATGCCGTCGAAGTCCAGCGCGTTGAGGCTGTCAGCGATCACTTGCAGGCTCAAGTCACCACCGACCACGCCAATGTTCTGACCGTCCTTGAGGACGCTATCGACAATGGAGATCACCAACTGGCCAGAGGCCAGATCGATGTAAGGTTCAGTCAGGGCAGGACCGCTGGTGCTTTGCGCGCTCTTGTACCAAGGGCGGATGCGAGGGTCATAGCCGTCGGGCATCTTGCTGTCCGGACGGATGATGAAGGTGCCATCCTTGTTGCCCAGGTAGGCGCCCATGAAGGTCGATGTGACGGCCTTCTGTTCCAGCAGATTGGCGACGTTGCCGGTCTCGGCGTTCAGGGCAACGGCCTGTGACAGATTTTCGATCAGCAGGCTACGGCCAGCCAGCCAAGTCTGAATGTTTTTGGCAGTGACGTTACCCATTTCTTGCAGATAGTTGTCCAGATTGCGGCGTATCGCATTACGCTGCAAATAGTCGTTGTACAGTGTGAACGAGGCGAAGGCAGCAATAACGATGAGGGCGGCGGCAATCAGTATTTTATGGCTGAAGCGCAGATTTTTGTTCATGGGCCTGGGGTCCGCTAAGGTCTTATTGTTTTTATAAAGACGCGCAAAATGGGCAGTGTTGAAAGTAAGCTGATATTTCCGTCCTCTCCTTAGGGAATTACCTACGCTATTTTCAGTCTGGTCTCTTCGTTTGTTGTATCGGCCGTGAAGGATCAAAGATTAACCAGGGGTGACAAAATGCCTGACTCATCGCAACTCGTTATTGGCGCTGACCTCGCGGGCCAGTCAATCACCCAGGCCATGCGCCTGGCGAACCGTCACGGCCTGGTAGCGGGCGCTACCGGGACCGGTAAAACCGTCACGTTGCAGCGCCTGGCCGAAGCCTTCAGCGATGCCGGCGTGGCGGTGTTCGCGGCGGACATCAAAGGCGACCTGTGCGGCCTGGGCGCCGCAGGCAACCCTCAAGGCAAGGTCGCGGAGCGGATCGCCGGGATGCCCTGGCTGGGCCATAAGCCTCAGGCGTATCCGGTGACCCTGTGGGACATTCACGGTCAGTCCGGTCATCCATTACGCACAACCTTGAGCGAAATGGGTCCGTTGTTGCTCGGCAGCCTGCTGGAGCTGACCGACAGTCAGCAATCGGCACTTTATGCCGCGTTCAAGGTGGCCGACCGCGAAGGGCTGTTGCTGCTGGACCTCAAGGATTTGAAGGCGCTGCTCAATCATCTGCGTGATAACCCCGAATTGCTGGGGGATGACGCCGCATTGATGACCACCGGCTCCAGCCAGGCGCTGTTGCGTCGTTTGGCGACGCTGGAACAGCAGGGCGCCGAAGCGTTGTTTGGCGAACCGGCGCTGCAACTGGAAGACATGTTGCAACCGGCCGTGGATGGTCGCGGGCGCATTCATTTGCTCGATGCCAGCCGTCTGGTGCACGAAGCGCCGAAGGTCTATGCGACGTTCCTGCTGTGGTTGCTGGCCGAACTGTTCGAGCAACTGCCGGAGCGCGGCGATGCGGACAAACCGCTGCTGGCGCTGTTTTTCGACGAAGCACACTTGTTGTTCGCCGGTACGCCCAAGGCGTTGCAGGATCGTCTGGAACAAGTGGTGCGACTGATCCGTTCGAAAGGCGTGGGCGTGTATTTCGTCACTCAATCGCCGGGCGACCTGCCGGATGATGTGCTGGCTCAGTTGGGCCTGCGCATTCAGCATGGCTTGCGCGCGTTCACCGCCAAGGAGCAGAAATCCCTGCGCGCGGTGGCTGACGGTTTCCGGCCGAACCCGGCATTTGACGCTTTGTCGGTATTGACTGAATTGGGGATCGGTGAAGCGTTGGTTGGCACCTTGCAGGACAAGGGCACGCCTGGAATGGTTCAGCGTGTATTGGTCGCACCGCCGCAATCGCGTATCGGGCCGTTGACCGAGACTGAGCGCACGGTGCTGATCGCCGGTTCGCCGTTCAAGGGGCGTTACGACAAACCGCTCGATCGTGAATCGGCTTATGAAGTGCTGATGGGGCGTAAAGGGTTGGCGCCGGATCCTGAAGCAGTGCCGGACAAACCTGCACCTGAAGAGCCGAGCTTTACCGACAAGGCCGGGGAATTGCTCGGCACGGCGGCAGGACAGGCATTGAAGTCAGCCATGCGACAGGCGGCGAATCAATTGGGCCGACAATTGGTACGCGGGTTGATGGGCTCATTGCTCGGCGGCAGCAAACGCCGCTGAAAATCTTTGATGAACACAACCAATCAATATAGGAGCGAGGCTTGCCCGCGAAGCTTTTGGCGGCCTCAAGGGCCTCTTCGCGGGCAAGCCTCGCTCCTACAGGGTATGTGTCAATTTCAGGTTTTGGGTCTGGCGTGCGCCGCAAGTCGCTCCAGCGCCGCCCGCAGGTTCGGATCACTGATGCCATCGGCAGTGGCCTGAATGGTCGCCGCCGCATCGGTCGACAAATCCATCGTATGCCCCGCAGCCCCTTGCTGAACGGTAGGCGGCTGAACCTTGAACAGGATCCGCGTCAGGCTGGCGAACTCGTCGAACAGCTGTAACTGGCGTTGCAGACGCTTTTGTTGATAGCGCAGGCGGGTGGCCCAGTGGCCGTCGGTGACAATCAGCAATAAACTGCCTTCGCGCCACGACGCCACATGGCAATGCTCGCGGGCGGCCGGCTGCAACTGGCTTTCCACCAGACGTTGTAAATGACCCAGGCGTTGAGCGTGGCCAAAGATGGCTTTCAGCGGTTTGGCTTCGCGAAGCAGAACGGCGGGTGCTCTGGCCGTGAGAGGGCGAAATGCCATGATCGAACACCTGAAGTAACAGAGCGGCCATGGTAACAGAAAGCACCCGCTGCTCCCGACCCATTGCTTTGCGAGCGCTTTACCCATTAAATCAACGAGTAACTTGTGCCCTCGATGGGTTGAAGTTCAGCAAAAAGCCCTTATTTTAAGTGAGCCCCGTCACAGCGCAGTGCATGCATCGTGGAATAACGCCACTTTCCTCACCATCGTTTCCGGGTAGAATGCTCGTTCGCATGCGGCCATGAGGGCTGCACGGGCGACTCACGGGGCCGCCCTCCATCCCTTTAGTGTGGAAGATCCTGCCGATATGTTTGCGCCTTTGTTAAAGAAACTTTTTGGAAGCAAGAACGAGCGTGAAGTCAAACGCATGCTCAAGACGGTGCAACTCGTCAATGCCTTCGAAGAGCAAATGGTGGCCCTTTCGGACGATCAATTGCGTGCCAAGACAGACGAGTTCAAGGCCCGCCTCGCCAAAGGGGAAACCCTCGACAAACTGCTGCCAGAAGCCTTTGCGGTTGCCCGCGAAGCCGGTAAGCGCGTCATGGGTATGCGCCACTTCGATGTCCAGCTGATCGGCGGCATGACCTTGCATGAAGGCATGATCGCGGAAATGCGTACCGGTGAAGGCAAGACCCTGGTGGCAACACTGGGTGTTTACCTCAACGCGCTGTCCGGCAAGGGCGTGCACGTTGTGACGGTGAACGACTACCTGGCCCGCCGCGACGCCAACTGGATGCGTCCGCTCTACGAATTCCTCGGTATGACGGTCGGCGTGGTCACCCCATTCCAGCCGCCGGAAGAGAAACGCGCCGCTTACGCTGCCGACATCACCTACGGCACCAACAACGAATTCGGTTTCGACTACCTGCGCGACAACATGGCGTTCAGCATGGAAGAAAAATTCCAGCGCGAACTCAATTTTGCCGTGATCGACGAAGTCGACTCCATTCTTATCGACGAAGCCCGTACCCCGCTGATCATCTCCGGTCAGGCCGAGGACAGCTCCAAGCTGTACATCGAGATCAACAAACTGATCCCGCAGCTGGAATTGCACGTCGAAGAAGTCGAAGGCGAAGTCACCAAGGCCGGCCACTACACCGTCGACGAGAAGACCCGTCAGGTCGAACTCAACGAAGCCGGTCACCAGTTCATCGAAGACATGCTGACCCGCGTCGGCCTGCTGGCTGAAGGCGAGAGCCTGTACTCGGCGCACAACCTCGGCCTGCTGACCCACGTTTATGCCGGCCTGCGTGCGCACAAACTGTTCAATCGCAACGTCGAATACATCGTGCAGGACGGTCAGGTCGTACTGGTCGACGAACACACCGGCCGTACCATGCCGGGTCGCCGTTTGTCCGAAGGCCTGCACCAGGCCATCGAAGCCAAGGAAAACCTGAATATCCAGGCCGAGAGCCAGACCCTGGCGTCGACCACGTTCCAGAACTACTTCCGTCTGTACAACAAGCTGTCCGGCATGACCGGTACCGCGGACACCGAAGCGTTCGAGTTCCATCAGATCTATGGCCTGCAGGTCATGGTCATCCCGCCGAACAAACCGTTGGCGCGTAAAGACTACAACGACCTGGTGTTCCTGACCGCCGAAGAGAAATACGCGGCGATCATCAACGACATCAAGGAGTGCATGACTCAGGGCCGTCCGGTGCTGGTGGGTACCGCCACCATCGAAACGTCCGAGCACATGTCCAGCCTGCTCCAGAAGGAAGGCATCGAACACAAGGTTCTGAACGCCAAATTCCACGAAAAAGAAGCCGAAATCATTGCTCAGGCCGGTCGCCCGGGCGCATTGACCATCGCCACCAACATGGCCGGTCGTGGTACCGACATCCTGTTGGGCGGTAACTGGGAAGTGGAAGTCGCGACCCTGGAAAACCCGACCCCTGAACAGATTGCCCAGATCAAGGCCGACTGGCAGAAACGTCACCAGCAAGTGCTGGAGTCGGGCGGCTTGCAGGTGATTGCTTCCGAGCGTCACGAATCGCGCCGTATCGACAACCAGTTGCGTGGTCGTGCCGGTCGTCAGGGCGACGCCGGTTCCAGCCGTTTCTACCTGTCGCTGGAAGACAGCCTGATGCGCATCTTCGCCTCTGACCGGGTGAAGAACTTCATGAAGGCGCTGGGCATGCAGTCTGGTGAGGCGATCGAGCACCGCATGGTGACCAACGCCATCGAGAAGGCCCAGCGCAAGGTTGAAGGCCGCAACTTCGACATTCGTAAACAACTGCTCGAGTTCGACGACGTCAACAACGAACAACGTAAAGTGATCTATCACATGCGTAACACGTTGCTGGCCGCGGACAACATCGGCGAAACCATTGTCGACTTCCGTCAGGACGTGCTCAACGCCACTGTCAGTGCGCACATTCCACCGCAATCGCTGCCTGAGCAGTGGGATGTGGCGGGTCTGGAAGCCGCGTTGCAGAGTGACTTTGGCGTGGCGTTGCCGATCCAGCAATGGCTCGACGAAGACGATCACCTGTACGAAGAAACCCTGCGCGAGAAGCTGCTCAACGAACTGATCGCGGCGTACAACGAGAAAGAAGACCAGGCCGGTGCCGAAGCACTGCGCACCTTCGAAAAGCAAATCGTGCTGCGTGTACTGGACGACCTGTGGAAAGACCACCTGTCGACCATGGATCACTTGCGCCATGGCATCCACTTGCGTGGTTATGCGCAGAAGAACCCGAAGCAGGAGTACAAGCGCGAGTCCTTCACCTTGTTCTCCGAACTGCTGGATTCGATCAAGCGCGACTCTATCCGTGTGCTGTCGCACGTTCAGGTTCGCCGCGAAGATCCGATCGAAGAAGAAGCTCGTCTGCGTCAGGAAGCCGAGGCGCTGGCTGCGCGCATGCAGTTCCAGCACGACGAAGCACCTGGCCTGGAGCAACCGGAAGTGTTGGGTGAAGAGGTCGATGTGGCCCTCGCCACCGCGCCGGTGCGCAATGAGCAGAAGCTGGGCCGTAACGAGCTTTGCTATTGCGGTTCGGGCAAGAAGTTCAAGCATTGCCACGGGCAGATCCAGTAAACCCGTTTCATACGCTGAAATACCCGCGCCGCGACCGGCTTATGCCGTCGCGGCGTTTTGCCATTTAAACCACCGACGCCCTGACGGCGGTGCAGACATCATTTATTAAGGAGCGCATTCATGGCTGTTGGTCTTGGTCCTTTGCCAACGTTGCACCCGGTTGCCGGTTTTGAACTCGGTATCGCCTCGGCCGGTATCAAGCGCCCGGGGCGCAAGGATATCGTGGTCATGCGCTGTGCCGAAGGTTCTACGGTGGCGGGCGTGTTCACCTTGAACGCCTTTTGCGCAGCTCCCGTGATCCTGGCCAAACAACGCGTGCAAGGCCCGGTGCGTTACCTGCTGACCAACACCGGCAATGCCAACGCCGGCACCGGCGAACCAGGCCTGGCTGCCGCTGAGCGCACCTGCGCCAAACTGGCTGAACTGACCGGCGTCGATGCAAGCCTGGTATTGCCGTACTCCACTGGCGTGATCGGCGAGCCGTTGCCGGTCGAGAAAATCGAAGGTGCGCTGCAAGCCGCCCTCGATGACCTGTCGGAGAACAACTGGGAAGCGGCCGCTACCGGCATCATGACCACCGACACCCTGCCCAAGGGCGCCAGTCGCCAGTTCCAGCATGACGGCGTGACCATCACTGTCACCGGCATCAGCAAAGGTGCGGGCATGATTCGCCCGAACATGGCGACCATGCTCGGCTATATCGCCACCGACGCCAAAGTCTCCCGCGACGTGTTGCAAAACCTGCTGCTGGACGGCGCCAACAAGTCGTTCAACCGTATCACCATCGACGGCGACACCTCGACCAACGACTGCTGCATGCTGATCGCCACCGGTCAGGCTGCACTCCCGCAAATCACCGAGGCCAGCGGTCCACTGTTCGCTTTGCTGAAACAGGCAGTGTTCGAAGTCTGCATGGACGTGGCCCAGGCTATCGTTCGCGACGGCGAAGGCGCGACCAAGTTCGTCACCGTGGAAGTCAACGGCGGCGGCAATCACCAGGAGTGCCTGGACGTTGGTTACACCGTGGCCCACTCGCCGCTGATCAAGACCGCGCTGTTCGCCTCCGACCCGAACTGGGGCCGCATTCTGGCTGCCGTGGGCCGTGCCGGCGTACCGAACCTGGACGTGAGCAAGATCGACGTGTTCCTCGGCGACGTGTGCATCGCCAGCCGTGGCGCTCGCTCTGCCACCTACACCGAAGCTCAGGGCGCGGCGGTGATGCAGCAGGAAGAGATCACCATCCGCATCGAGCTGGGTCGCGGTGATTGCAGCGAAACCATCTGGACCACCGACCTGTCCCACGAATACGTGAAGATCAACGCCGAGTACCGTACTTAAGACTGCGGCGACCCTATCGCGGGCAAGCCCGCTCCCACAGGTTCAGTGGTGTGCACAAACTTTGTGTACGGCGCGATTCCTGTAGGAGCGAGGCTTGCCCGCGAAGAAGGACCACCAGACGCTAAAGATTCAGGCTTGTACTCTTATCAAAAGGTCCCGAACATGAGCCTCCACCTGATCATCGGCGACAAACTGCATTCTTCCTGGTCCTTGCGCGCCGCGCTGGCCCTCGACCTGACCGGCGCAGCCTACACCGAAGAACTGATCAAGCTGAACCAGCCGGACACCCGCGAGCGCCTGCTCAAGCATTCGCCGACCGGAAAAGCCCCGCTGCTGAAAACCGAACACGGCACCATCGCCGACTCCCTGGCGATTGCCGAGTACGTGGCCGAGCAATTCCCCGACGCCAGCCTCTGGCCCAAGGACACTGCCGCCCGTGCCCAGGCGCGTTCGGCCTGTGCGCAGATGCACAGCGGTTTCTTCGCCATGCGCGGCAACATGCCGTTCGATCTGAGCCACGATGCGCCGCTGTCGTCGACCCCGCCTGACGCCCAGGCCGACATCGAGCGCATGTTGGCGCTGTGGGCTGAATGTCGGGCCGTCGCAACCGAAACCGGTCCGTTCCTGTTTGGGGGCGCGACCTTGGCTGATGCGTTTTTCGCACCGATTGCCGTACGCCTGCGTACTTATCAAGTGAAGCTGCCCGAGGTCGACGCGGCCTATGTCGAAACCATCTACCAATGGCCAGCCTTCAAGGCCTGGCAGAAGGCTGGCCTGGAGGAAATAGAGCGGTGAAACGAGTACATGTAGCAGCCGCGGTTATCCGCGATAGCAATGGCAAGATTCTCATCGCCCGCCGTGCCGACACCCAGCATCAGGGCGGCTTGTGGGAGTTCCCCGGTGGCAAGGTCGAGGATGATGAATCGGTCGAAACGGCCCTGGCCCGCGAGCTTCACGAAGAGTTGGGTATTGTGGTCAATACCGCGCGACCGCTGATCAAGGTTCGCCACGACTACCCGGACAAGCAGGTGTTGCTGGATGTTTGGGAAGTTTCGGACTTTACCGGTGAACCCCATGGCGCTGAAGGTCAGCCTTTGGCCTGGGTGACCCCGCGGGAACTGGTGGACTACGAATTCCCGGCCGCCAACCAGCCAATCGTCGCCGCCGCACGTTTGCCCGGCGAATACCTGATCACCCCGGAGGGCCTGGAAACCCCGGCCTTGCTGCGTGGTATCCAGAACGCCATCGCTGGCGGCATCAAGTTGATTCAGTTGCGCGCGCCTACCGGCTACGACCCGCAATACCGCGATCTGGCGGTGGACGCGGCGGGGCTCTGTGCCGGCAAGGCGCAGTTGATGATCAAGGGGCCGTTTGAATGGCTGGGGGACTTCCCGTCCGCCGGTTGGCACATCACGTCGGCACAGCTGCGCAAGTACGCGGCGGCGGGGCGGCCGCTGCCGACGTCGCGCTGGTTGGCGGCGTCTTGCCACAACGCTGAAGAACTGGCGCTGGCCGAGCAGATGGGCGTGGACTTTGTGACCCTGTCGCCGGTGCAAGCGACCCAGACGCATCCGGATGCTCTGCCATTGGGTTGGGAACAGGCTTCGACCTTGATCGAGGGGTTCAGCAAACCGGTGTTTTTGCTCGGTGGGGTTGGCCCGGCAGAGCGGCAGAAAGCCTGGGAAGCGGGTGCGCAGGGTGTGGCGGGGATTCGGGCGTTTTGGCCTGAGGCTTGATTCTGCGGTGTAGCCACTGGCCTCATCGCGAGCAGGCTCGCTCCCACATTGGATTTGTGTACACCTCGATCCATTGTGGGAGCGAGCCTGCTCGCGATGGCGTCTTCGGACGCGCCGACTAAGCTTGAGGTTTAGCCGCCGGTTGCCACAAAATCTCGGCAATCCCCTGACGCTTGGCAATCAACCGTGCCGCCACAAACAACAAATCCGATAACCGATTGATATACGCCAGGCCAACCCCGGCCAACGGCTCGATCGCATTCAACTGCTGACAGCGCCGCTCGGCACTGCGCGCCAGACAGCGGCATACGTGGGCCTGGGCAATCAGCATCGAACCGCCGGGCAGAATGAAATTCTCCAGCGGCCCCAACTCTTCATTCCACACATCGATCGCCGCTTCCAACCGCTCGATTTCCGCCATGTTCAGTGCCTGATACACCGGCATCGCCAGTTCGCCACCCAAATCGAACAACCGATGTTGGCAGGGCGCCAACACGTCGATCACTTCGTTCAACCCCGGATACGCGTTACTTTCTGTCGCCAATCCGGCCAGCAGCACCCCCACTTGGCTGTTCAGCGTATCGACTTCGCCGATGGCCTCGATTCGCGGATGATCCTTGGGCACCCGGCGACCATCGCCGAGCCCGGTTTCGCCTTTGTCGCCAGTGCGGGTGTAAATCTTCGACAAGCGAAAGCCCATGGTTACCTCGACAGCTGATTGAGTTCTTGAGAAACCACCGGAGTGCCCGACAACGGCAGGCGCAAGGTGAAGCAAGTGCCTTGGCCCGGCGTCGATTGCACTTCCATTTGGCCCTTGTGGTTGTTGGTGATGATGAAATACGAGACCGAGAGCCCAAGGCCGGTGCCCTGACCGATCTCCTTGGTGGTGAAGAACGGTTCGAACGTGCGTTTACGAACGTTCTCGCTCATGCCGATGCCGTTGTCTTCAACCTGGATTTCTGCCCACGGCGGATTCAGCTTTGTACGCAGAATGATCCGCCCCGGTTCGCGGTCGTCTGTACGCTGATGAATGGCTTGCGCGGCGTTTTTCAGCAGGTTGAGCAGCACTTGTTCCAGTTCGTTGGCGGTGCCGGGCACCGGGCCCAGTGCCGGATCGAATTGCCGAAGGATCGCCTGCCCCTTGAAGTCGAAGCCGATGGCCAGGTCGAAGTCGTTGCCGGCAATTTCCACCGCTTGATCGATCAGCGCCGGCAAGTCGCAGGGGGCCATCTGCCGGGTACTGCGGCGGCTGAAACTGAGCATGTGCGTCACGATTTTTGCCGCCCGGGCGCCGGCCTGCTGAATGCCGTCGAGCAGCTGTGGCACTTCGCGAGCTTGCAGATACTGGTTGACCGTTTCCAGCTCGATGCCGAGTTGCTCGGCCTGTTCGAGGTTTTTCGGCAGATCAGGTGACAGGCGCCGACGAATGTTCTGCACGTTGTGCAGGATCGCGCCCAGTGGATTATTGATTTCGTGGGCCATGCCGGCGGCGAGGCCACCGACCGAGAGCATTTTCTCCGACTGCACCATCATTTCTTCCAGGGACAGACGCTGGGTGATGTCGTCGATCCGGATCACCACGCCACGCCCGGCACCGCCCATCAACGGATAGAACGTCAGGGCGTAATGCTTGGGTTCATCATCCTTGAGCCAGGTCACGCGTTCGATTTTCGCCACCGTGTGCTGCTCGACGGTTTGCCTGAGCTGCGGCAGGAACGGTTTGAGCGGTTCGAAGGCGAGGAAGATCGGCTGGTTCAAGGCTTCGTCGAGGCGCGTGCCGGATAGAGCGCTGGCTTCCTGATTCCACTGGGTCACGTAGAGCTGCTCGTCGAGGGCGATCAGTGCCGACGGCATGGAGTCGATGATGCTGTTGAGGTAGTTCTGAAAACCGGTGAGTTTCTTTTCGATCTTGCTGCGCACCTGAACTTCCAGCTCCAGCTTGCGGTTGGTGTGACGGGTTTCTTCGGCCAGCCCCTGAGCCTGGTCGTAAGCGGCCTGGGAGTCGTCGCGGGCACGCTTGAGTTGCTGCTCCCGGGCTTCGATGCGCGAGAGCATGGTGTTGAACGCTTCGGCGAGGCTGCCGATTTCGTCGTGGTTGCCGCGAGAGGCGCGCAGGGCGTAGTTCTCTTCCCGGGTCACTTGCCGGGACAACTCTTCGAGTTGATGGATCGGTCGGGTAATCAGGCGTTTGATCTGCCGGGCGATCACCAGCCACAACAGTACGCTGAAGATCAGAATCCCCAAACTGGCGGTCAGGGTCCCGGTGTAGAACGCCATTGGCAGTTCGCTGCTGGCCACCAGCAGCAAATGCCCAGGCGCAGTGCCGGGGCGGGGCAGGGTAATCACTTGATTGCTGCGAAACTCCGTGGCTTGCCAGGCGTCGAGGTGCCGGTAGTGCTCTGGCAGGCTCAGCTTGTCGCCGTGTTGCAACTGCGCCAGACGCACACCTTTGCCGTCATAGAGCGCTGCCGCCCGCAGCGGTGTATAGCTGCTGAGCTCGTTGAGCAAGCGTTCGGCGGTTTGCGGTGACTTCAACGCTTCGGCGATCAGGCTCGGGTTGGATACCAGCCGGCCGATGGTTTGCAGGGCCTGAGGTGCCATGCTTTCCTGGGAGATGTAATACGCGGCGCTGATAAAGGTCAGGTTGGCGACCAGCAAAACGGTGGTCAACAGCACCAGCAGAGCGGCCAGCAATTTCTGGCCGACTGGAAGGTTTTCAAGGCGCTGGCGCAATGGCATCAGGTTCATCGCTGAAAAGGAACAAGTGGCCAGCGTAGCCGCTGCTCAGTCGCTGGGCAATCCAAGGCTGTGCAGATGAGCAATCAAGCGCTGCTGCAATTGATTGAGGTGGGGCAGGTGCAACTGATGCCTCGACGCGACTTTGCAGGCGTGGCCCAACAGATAGCTGATTTCGGTGCGGCGCTGATTCGCGACGTCCTGGTACATCGAAGAGAAATTGGCCGCAGTGGCCTGGATCACCCGCTTGACTTCCTCCTGGAGGTTTTCGGCCGCTGCCGGTTGGCCGCAGCGCTCCAGCAGTTCGGTAAGCTCGGCGCACAGGGTGGCGACTTCGCAATGGTGCTGCTGCAAACCGCCGTTGCGGCATTCGTGCAGCACGGTCAGCGGGTTGATCGCACAATTGAGCGCCAGTTTTCGCCACAGTCTTGTGAGGATGTCAGTGTTCCACTCATGGGGAATGCCGGCGGCGCTCAAATCCTCCAGCCAGATCGGCGCCACCGGATGGCTGGCATCCCCCAGCCAGGTGTAGCCGTGGCCGGCAAACACCACACGCCAGTCGCCATCGCGAAACGCGCCTTCGGTACTGGAGGCGAAGATGCATCGCGCCTGAGGCACCTGCGCGGCAACGGCGTCCTGGCTGCCGAGGCCGTTCTGCAACAGGATCAGTTCGGCGTCGGGTGTCAGCCGGTGGGCGAGCCGGGCCACGGCTTTTTCGGCATCGTAGGCTTTGCAGGCCACCAGCAGACGGCGGATGGGCTCATCGCTGTCGGCTGTTTCGCCGGGCACCGGATACAGCTGCGCTTCGCCGTGTTCGACCAGCGTCAGCCCACCTGCCGCTTGATAAGCCTGCAAGCGTGTCGCGTCCCGCAGAATCAGCCTGACCGGCACTGAGGCCCGTGCCAGACGGGTGGCCCACAACGTGCCGAGACTGCCGGCGCCCAGAACATGCCAAGGGGTAGACATCAGCTTTTTGCTCGGTTTGACGCTGGCATGTGAGGCTCGCAGTATCGGTTGGAAAAGACCCGTTATAATGAGCCCGATTTTAACCGCAAGCCAAGCGCGCTCCATCGTTATCGAGCGCGCCTTTTTATTGGAGAGATTACATGCCGTCGTTCGACGTGGTATCCGAACTGGACAAACACGAAGTCACCAACGCGGTCGAGAACGCCGTCAAGGAACTCGATCGTCGTTATGACCTGAAAGGCAAGGGCAGCTTCGAGTTCAAGGAAAAGGACCTGACCGTCAACCTGACCGCTGAAGCCGATTTCCAGCTTGAAGCAATGATCGAGATCCTCAAGCTGGCCCTGGTCAAGCGCAAGATCGACGTGCAGTGCCTTGAGGTCAAGGATGCCTACGCGTCGGGCAAGTTGATGAAGCAGGAAGCGGTCCTCAAGGAAGGCATCGACAAAGAGTTGGCGAAGAAAATCGTCGCTCACGTCAAAGACGCCAAGCTCAAGGTCCAGGCCGCCATTCAGGGCGAGCAGGTACGCATCACCGGCAAGAAGCGTGACGATTTGCAGGAAGCCATCGCCGCCCTGCGCGCCAAGACGTTCGACATGCCGCTGCAGTTCAACAACTTCCGCGACTGACTTTTCAAGCGGAAACCTTGTGGGAGCGGGCTTGCTCGCGAAGAGGACGTATCAGTCGACATCACTGTTGAATGACACACCGCTTTCCCGAGCAAGTCGAATCGTCGAACCGCCGCTCCCACCCTTATTGTGCTCACCCCGGCGGGTCTTTTCTGCCGCTTATTTTTCGCGTGCCGGATGGCCGGAAATCAGGAGAAGTAGATGGATTTGAATACTGAAGTGGACAACCTGGTCAAGGCATCCCAAGCCTGGGTTCCGATGATCATGGAATACGGCAGCCGTGTGCTACTGGCGGTGATTACCCTGGCCATCGGCTGGTGGCTGATCAACAAGGTCACGCAAAAACTCGGCGGCCTGCTGGCCCTGCGTAATGCCGACCTGGCGCTGCAAGGCTTTATCAGCAGCCTGGCGAACATCATCCTCAAGATTCTGCTGATCGTCAGCGTGGCGTCGATGATCGGTGTGGAAACCACGTCCTTCGTCGCGGCCATCGGTGCCGCCGGCCTGGCGATCGGTCTGGCCTTGCAGGGCAGCCTGGCGAATTTCGCCGGCGGCGTGCTGATTCTGTTGTTCCGCCCGTTTCGCATCGGTGACTGGATCGAAGCTCAAGGTGTTGCCGGTACTGTCGACAGCATCCAGATCTTCCACACCGTGCTGCGTACCGGCGATAACAAAACCATCATCGTCCCTAACGGTAATCTGTCGAACGGCATCATCACCAACACCAACCGTCAGCCGACCCGCAAGGTGGTATTTGATGTAGGTGTGGCTTACGAGGCGGATTTGCAAAAGGCCCGTGAAGTACTGCTGGAACTGGCCAAGGACCCGCGAGTATTGACTGATCCGGCACCGGAAGCGGTGATTTCCACGTTGGGCGACAGTTCGATCACTGTTTCCCTGCGCGTGTGGGTGAAGACCGCTGACTATTGGAATGTGATGTTCATGTTCAACGAACAATCGCGCGATCGCTTGAAGACTGCCGGCATCGATATTCCGTTTCCTCAGCGGGTTATTCGTATGGTTCAGGAAACTGCGCCGCAATAACGCCTCAATGATGGCTTAGAGGTTCGGTCAGCTGTGTATTGTTAGGTTGCTATGTAACTAGCAACATTAAAATTTGTACGAGCCCAGATACAAAAAAAACGCTCACCTGAATCAGGTGAGCGTTTTTTATTGTTGCCGTGTTGTGTAGCTGTCGAACTAGCGCTGAATTACAAGATGCTCAGCGGGTATTCGACGATCACACGGAAGTCGTTGTTGTCGCCGCCAGAGTAGGCAGTGTTCGAACGATAGAATGCGCTACGCAGGCGGAAAGACAGGTCTTTGGCTGGGCCACTTTGCATAACGTATTTGGTTTCGAAATCGATCTCGTGTTCCTTGCCTTCGATATCGGACGCGGTAGTGATGTGGTCGCCTGTAACGTAACGAGTCATGAAACTCAGGCCAGGAACGCCGTAGGTCTTCATGTTCAGGTCATAACGAGCCTGCCAGGAACGCTCGTCCGCGCCGTTGTAGTCGGAATACTGAACGGAGTTGGCGAGGAAGATGGTACCGCCACCGTCAACGCCGTAGAGGTAACCGGTGTCACCGCTAGAGCGCTGGTGAGCCACGGTGAACTTGTGAGCGCCGAGGCTGTACGCAGCTGCAAGGGACCAGATGCGGTTGTCGACTTCGCCCGACAGTTCCTGACCTTGGCTCTTGCTTTTGTAGCCATTGAAGTCGAAGTTCAGCGACTGATCTTCGTTGATCGGCAGGGTGTAGTTGGCGTTGATGTATTGCTTCTTGAAGTAGTCCTCAACATCGGAAGCAGCCACGCCGGCTACGAAATTATCGGTGAACTGGTAGGTTGCACCGGCAATGTTGGCAGAAGTCAGGCCTTTCGCCCCCGGACCATTGATGCTGTCACGACCCATGCCAGTCTGCGAACTCATAGCGGTAAAGCGACCAGCGGTCAGCTCCAGGCCTTTGATTTCCTTACTGGTGATCAAAGTACCGGTGGCAACTTCCGGCAGCAAGCGGCTGTCGTCGGTCGAGAAGACAGGGCTGGTAGTTTGTTGGTTACCGTATTTCAGGACGGTGTCGGACAGACGGAATTTAACCGCACCGCCAGCTTTCGATTGGGTATCTTCAGGTCGACCTTCGCTGTTCGTAGCGAACAGACCGTTACCAGCACGGCCTCGGCCGCCGTCAAGCTTGATGGTACCGAATGCAAAGGCATCAACGCCTACACCAACGGTGCCTTGGGTGAAACCGGACTCATAGATGGCACGTGAGGCCACGCCAGCTTCTTCGCGATAGCTTTGGCCCCTGCTTACCGCGTTCTCGTTCTTGAAGTCGCGGTTCATGTAGAGCATACGATTCAGAACATTCAGGCTCTGATCTTCAAAAAAGCCCTTGGATTCCTCTTGGGAGGACGCTATTGCAAACTGCGAGGTACTGGCGGAAACAGCCAGTGCGATCATGCTCCACTTCATCACGCGCATCGTGATTTGCTCCTTTGGTTTTTAGAAGAGTACTGCCGTCCCACCTGTTTTATTATCTGGGCGGCTCTTTCTTTTTGAGTCGGCGCAAACTTATATCACGCCGACCCTATTGGCGATACTTGCGAATCTAACCTTTCAGCTTCTTTACGACCTTGTCGTAAATGGCTGGGTATATGTCGCAAATTCACAGTCCCAATGCAACCGGGCTGACAACTTCAGCGTTGTTTTTCCAGAGCTTGAGCATCGGAAAAAAGAGTCCTTGGTGAAACGTTTGAATCTCCATCGGGCAACCCTGCCACTGTTTTCATTGCCTTAAGACTGCCACTTCCAGCGGCGCTCTTATAGACGATACGGGGGTGAATGCAACAAGCGTGCACAAAATGGAATTCTGTTGCTGTTTTTTTTCAAAGACCTGCCTGTTGCTGTAAAAACCTCATAAAACAGGGGGGTTCAACCTCGTTCTGTTAAGGCTTGACGCCGTACCTGACATCGTGGTTATCACGTCGAGCCAGGGGGGCGACAACAAAAAACGTTACCGGTTCACCCCTGCAAGTGAGTAGTTAACGCATGCTGACGCACTCAGCGTAGACGCGTTGTACGGTTTTGGTGCAAAAAATTTCAATTGCTGTACCGAATTCACACAGTGTCGCTGGGTGGTGATTTCGAACAGGCCCTTGTTTGTTGGTTATTCTGGCTTTTTCTGTGGGGCGGCGAGTTCGGTAATGGGGCGACGCGGATCAAAATGTCTCATCTCGGGGCGACGCCGGGGGCGATGGAGTCGGCGGTTCGTCGTGAAGCTTGGGGCGTTCGCAGGTATGCTGCCGTCCTGTCGCTTGGTGCGCCGTTTTTTCTGTATGGGCGCTAAGCTGAAAAAAGACCAGGACGGGAGTGCGCGCTGTGTTCGTTTTAGATCCACGACTTTTACAAGACACGTTACCGATCGGCGATTTCCCACTCTGTCGGTTGCTGTTATCCAATGATTCGAACTACCCGTGGTTCATCCTCGTGCCCCGCCGCGAGGATATCAGTGAGATATTTCAGTTGGATGCCGCGGATCAACAGCAGCTGTGGCAGGAAACGACCGCGCTGGCGGAGATGCTCAAGGACTCGTTCGACGCGGACAAGTTGAACGTCGCGGCCCTGGGTAATGTCGTCAGTCAGTTGCACATGCATGTGATTGTGCGCAAGCGTGAAGACGCCGCCTGGCCAGCCCCGGTCTGGGGCAAGCAGCAGGCCAAGCCGTACAGTCCAGAGCAGATCGCGACGATTCGCGAACGGCTGCGTCTGGTGTTGACCGATGATTTCAAGTTTCTGGAGGGCTGAATCATGAGCCTGGAAGAGCGCGTTACCGATCTGGAAAGCCAGTTGGCGTTTCAGGATGACACCATCCAGGCATTGAGTGATGTGCTGGCGACGCAGCAGCGCGCAGTGGAGCGCCTGCAACTACAAATGGCCGCATTGCTCAAGCGGCAAGAGGAAATGGCCGGTCAGTTCGAGTCCTTCGAAGAAGAGGCGCCACCGCCGCATTACTGAGCCACATTAGTGAGCTACGTTAGAGAAAAGCAGGTCATAAAAAAACCGCGAACAGCCTGGGCTGTTCGCGGTTTTTTTTAGCCTTGGGATCAGCGGCGCGGCAGGGCGGCGATCACATCTTCGGCTTGCAGGCCTTTGTCACGGTTCATGACAGAGAACTCCACGCGCTGGCCTTCGACCAGAACGCGATGGCCTTCGCCGCGAATCGCCCGGAAGTGCACGAAAATATCATCGCCGGAATCACGGGAAATAAAGCCGAAGCCTTTGGAGGTGTTGAACCATTTGACGGTGCCAGTATCGCGGTTGCTCATGTCATAGCTTGGCGAGGCAGCAGCCGGTGAAGATTTGTAGAAGCTGATGGCCAGGTGCAAAAGAACGGCGATCAGGGCAGCGACCAGGCTGAACAGAACGGCAGGTTGACCGGCGATGACAGGCATCGGGGCGATCAGCGTCAGGGTTTGCAGCACCACAGCCAGAACCAGCAAGGCGCTGACCAGGTTTTGCAGTTGATGACGCGGGCCTTTGTTCCAGTAAGGGATAACAGGCGCGAGGGTGAGGTTGAGCAGGCCGAAAAAGGCCAGGTACAGCGCATCGGGTTGTTGCAGGTAAGGTACCGCTTCGGATCGCAGGCTAGGGATGAAGGACAGCAGCAGGGCTGCTGCGCCCATTAGCAGGTGGACGATTTTCAACATTTTGATTAACTCACGTTAAGACGGATCACAAGGAAGAGCTGATTGAGCACGGTTCGCTTCAGAACAATAAGAGGCGTTGGGCACGTACCCGCTATCAGCCTATGCGCAGCCCCTGGAAAATAGGCGGTAGCGACACACTGCCTATTTAACAGCAAAGCCCGCATCTACTCAAATCAGGCAGTCCAGCGGCGCTTCCACTGGCCGGTGTGCGGATGACGCTTGCTGAGTGTTGTTTGCGCGCTGTGCTTCTCGGATCTGTTGCCTTTTCGTTGAATGACGTTGCGTCAGTTTTCGTAGGAAATCGTCCGGCCTAGGACGAGCTCCATGATCTCCCCCCAGTTGTTGGCTTATCCTACGTTGATGGTCAAAAAGTCATCTGGATATACCTGTGCGCCTGCGCTTTTATAAGGAAACGGAATATGACTCATATAAGCAGCAAGGATGACAAAGGAGTGTCAACGGTATGGTTCATGAAGACAGGCGAAGCGAAGGGAGGGGCGGTCCACCCAAGGAGGTAAGGATTGATTCATTTGTCAGCGAATTCGATATGGGCCTGGCCCAGCCTTTATCCCGGTCAGTGCGCCTGAATGGCTTTGCGACCTGTTTGCGGCTTGAGCAGGTCTATTGGGATATTTTGGGCGACATGGCCAAGGTCAATTGCTGTTCGGTCAGTGCGCTGTTGTCCCATGTGGATCGCGAAGTGCATTTGCGTCATGGCGGGGTGAAGAACTTCACCGGGCTGGTACGGGTTGTCTGTGTCGTGCACAGCCTGAGGGAGGGCAGTTGCCTCGTCATGGCTTAGCGGTGGCGGTGGATCAGGTCGAGTGTCGGTCTGTGCAGTCTTACGGCTGCACAGGCTGCATTTAATGGATATAATCCCGCTCTTTGCCGCAAAGCCCAGCATGCGCGGTAGCAATCTGATCGCCGAGACAACCCCCATGCCGATGTACGACTATCAATGTGCTTCCTGTGGTCATCAGTTGGAAGCCATTCAAAAGATCAGCGCAGCACCGCTGGTCGACTGCCCTGCCTGCCAGGCGCCAGAGCTTAAAAAGATGCTGTCCATGCCGGGCTTCCGCCTCAGCGGCACCGGCTGGTACGAAACCGACTTCAAGACCGGTTCCAAGAAAAATCTGGCCGGTGGCGACAAAGCTGACTAGGGTCTAGCGCCCGGGCTGAATGACACGCGCGAGCTCTTGCATCATCTGGCACCTTATTCAGGTGCGGGGGTGTGGCAAGAGCTCCAACCGAATTTCGAATTACGAGAAGTGAAACCACTACCATGATGCGCAGCCATTATTGCGGCCAACTGAACGAAAGCCTGGAAGGCCAGGAAATTACCCTTTGCGGATGGGTCCACCGTCGTCGTGACCACGGTGGGGTGATTTTCCTCGATATCCGTGATCGTGACGGTCTGGCCCAGGTGGTGTTCGACCCGGACCGCGCTGAAACCTTCGCCGCCGCCGACCGCGTGCGCAGCGAATACGTGGTCAAGGTCACCGGCAAGGTGCGTCTGCGTCCGGCCGGTGCCGGCAACGCCAACATGGCGTCGGGCATGATCGAAGTGCTGGGCTACGAGCTGGAAGTGTTGAACGAAGCGGAAACCCCGCCGTTCCCGCTCAACGAGTTCTCCGACGTCGGTGAAGAAACCCGTCTGCGTTATCGCTTCATCGACCTGCGTCGCCCGGAAATGCTCGAGAAGCTGCGTCTGCGTTCGCGCATGACCACCAGCATCCGTCGCTTCCTGGACGAGAACGGCTTCCTCGATGTCGAGACGCCGATTCTGACCCGCGCCACGCCAGAAGGCGCTCGCGACTACCTGGTGCCGAGTCGTACTCACGCAGGTAGCTTCTTCGCCTTGCCGCAATCGCCACAGCTGTTCAAGCAGCTGCTGATGGTCGCCGGCTTCGACCGTTACTACCAGATCGCCAAGTGCTTCCGCGACGAAGATCTGCGCGCCGACCGTCAGCCGGAATTCACCCAGATCGACATCGAGACCAGCTTCCTCGATGAAAAAGAGATCATGGGCATCACCGAACAAATGATCCGCAACCTGTTCAAGGAAGTGCTGGGTCTGGAATTCGGCGACTTCCCGCACATGACCTTCGAAGAGGCCATGCGTCGTTACGGTTCCGACAAGCCAGACCTGCGTATTCCGCTGGAACTGGTGGACGTTGCCGACCAGCTCAAAGAAGTTGATTTCAAAGTGTTCAGCGGCCCGGCCAACGATCCGAAATGCCGCGTTGCCGCTCTGCGCGTTCCAGGCGCGGCAAGCATGCCGCGCAAGCAGATCGACGACTACACCAAGTTCGTCGGCATCTACGGTGCCAAGGGCCTGGCGTACATCAAGGTCAACGAGCGCGCCAAAGGCGTCGAAGGCTTGCAGTCGCCAATCGTCAAGAACATCCCTGAGGCCAACCTCAATGTGATCCTTGATCGCGTTGGTGCGGTTGACGGCGACATCGTGTTCTTCGGTGCCGACAAAGCCAAGATCGTCAGCGAAGCCCTGGGCGCGCTGCGGATCAAGGTCGGTCACGATCTGAATCTGCTGACCTGCGAGTGGGCACCGATGTGGGTCGTCGACTTCCCGATGTTCGAAGAGAACGACGACGGCAGCTTCACCGCCTTGCACCACCCGTTCACTGCGCCGAAGTGCACCCCGCAAGAACTGGAAGCCAGCCCGGCGACCGCGCTGTCCCGTGCCTACGACATGGTACTGAACGGCACCGAGCTGGGTGGTGGTTCGATCCGTATCCACCGCAAGGAAATGCAACAGTCGGTGTTCCGTCTGCTGGGTATCAGTGAAGCGGAACAGGAAGAGAAGTTCGGCTTCCTGCTCGACGCCCTGAAATACGGCGCGCCGCCGCACGGTGGTCTGGCCTTTGGTCTGGACCGTCTGGTAATGCTGATGACTGGCGCCCAGTCGATCCGTGAAGTGATCGCCTTCCCGAAAACCCAGAGCGCTGCCTGTGTCATGACTCAGGCTCCGGGTCTGGTGGATGCCAAGGCATTGCGCGAACTGCACATTCGTCTGCGCGAAACGCCTAAAACTGAGTAAGGCTGACCTTGCGGGCGCATCTTCGGATGCGCCCTTTCTTTATAGATAGGGTCGAGATTTTTTTTTGCTGGCTGGCGCATCATGGCGTGGCGGGCAATGTTTCAAAGATAATTCGGAGCGAGTTATGGCGGGTCATTCCAAGTGGGCGAACATCAAGCACCGCAAAGAACGTCAGGATGCCAAGAAGGGCAAGATTTTCACCAAGTGGATTCGTGAGCTGACGGTTGCTGCCCGTCAGGGCGGCGCTGATCCGGGCTCCAACCCGCGTTTGCGTCTGGCGCTGGATAAGGCGCTGGGTGCGAACATGAGTCGCGACATCATCGACCGCGCGGTTGCCCGCGGTGCCGGTGCTGCCGATACCGACGACATGGTCGAGCTGACCTACGAAGGTTATGGCCCGGGAGGTGTGGCGGTGATGGTCGAATGCATGACCGACAACCGTAACCGCACCGCGGCGGCTGTTCGCCATGCGTTCAGCAAATGTGGCGGTAACCTTGGCACCGACGGTTCGGTGGCCTATCTGTTCGAGCGCAAAGGGCAGATTTCCTTTGCGCCAGGCGTTGATGAAGACGCACTGATGGAAGCAGCCATGGAGGCTGACGCCGATGATGTGGTGACCCACGAAGACGGTTCCATCGACGTGTTCACCTCGTTCGCCGGCTTCTATTCCGTGCGCAATGCTTTGGAGGCCGCAGGCTTTAAGGGTGATGACGCGGAAATCGTCATGCTGCCGACCACCAGTGCCGAACTGGACCTGGAAGGCGCCGAGAAGGTTCTGAAGCTGATCGACATGCTTGAAGACCTGGATGATGTGCAGAACGTGTATTCCAACGCCGACATTCCAGAAGCGGTGGCCGCACAGCTCGGTTAAGGGTGACTAAAATTTAATGTGGGAGCTGGCTTGCCTGCGATAGCGGTGTGTCAGGCTACATCATTGTTTGATGTGCCTGCGTCATTGCAGGCAAGCCAGCTCCCACGTTTGTTATTCGCCGTGTTCAAAAAAGTGCTCTTACCTAATCCGCAGGCGTTATGACTTTAATTCTTGGAATCGACCCCGGTTCGCGTATCACAGGTTATGGCGTAGTACGTGATACCGGGCGGGGCTGCGTGTACGTGGCGTCGGGCTGCATTCGCACGGGCTCCGGCGAGCTGCATGAGCGCCTGCAAATCGTCTATCGGGGCGTGCGCGAAGTCATTCAGACCTACGGGCCGGTGACCATGGGCATCGAAAAAGTCTTCATGGCCCGTAACGCCGACTCGGCCCTCAAGCTCGGCCAGGCCCGTGGCGCAGCTATCGTGGCCGGCGCTGAGGAAAGCCTGGAAATCGCCGAATACACCGCCACCCAAGTCAAGCAAGCAGTGACTGGTACCGGCTCGGCAAATAAAGAACAGGTGCAGATGATGGTCATGCACATGCTGAAATTGACCAGCAAGCCGCAAATCGATGCCTCGGATGCCCTGGCCATTGCGATTTGCCACGCTCACACCCGTTCCAGCCTGTTGCCTCATGGTCTGGGCACGGCACGCAGTCGTGGCGGGCGCCTGCGTCTCTGATAGCATCAGCAATCATTTTTTATGGAATGAGGGTTTTGCGCCTGTGTTGTCGGCGCAAAACCCTTGTTCTGTCAGTCGCCAGCACTGATCTGGCCAACGCTCAAGGATCTGAAACGTGATTGGACGCTTGCGCGGCACCCTGGCTGAGAAACAGCCGCCGCACCTGATTCTGGATGTAAATGGTCTGGGGTATGAGCTGGAAGTGCCCATGACCACGCTTTATCGCTTGCCGTCGGTCGGTGAACCGCTGACCTTGCACACCCATTTGGTCGTACGCGAAGACGCGCAGTTACTCTATGGCTTCTTCGGCAAGCGTGAGCGAGACTTTTTTCGCGAATTGATCCGTCTCAATGGGGTAGGGCCGAAACTGGCGCTGGCCTTGATGTCCAGCCTGGAGGTCGACGAGTTGGTCCGTTGCGTGCAGTCCCAGGACACTTCGGCGTTGACCAAGGTGCCGGGAGTGGGCAAGAAGACGGCCGAGCGTTTGCTAGTGGAACTCAAGGACCGCTTCAAGGCCTGGGAAACCGTGCCGGCGATGTTCGCGTTGGTGCCAAACCAGCCGGGTGGGCCAGATGCGCCTCCGGTCGCCACTGCCGAAAATGACGCGGTCAGCGCGCTGATTTCCCTGGGCTACAAGCCACAGGAAGCCAGCAGGGCGATTTCCTCGATCAAGGAGAAAGGTTTGAGCAGTGAAGACATGATTCGTCGTGCCCTGAAGGGAATGATCTAAGTGATTGAAGCTGATCGTCTGATCGCCGCCACGGGTGGCCCCCGTGACCGCGAAGAAGTCCAGGACCGGGCGATTCGTCCAGTCAGCCTGGCCGAATACATTGGCCAGCCAACCGTTCGCGAGCAAATGGAGTTGTTCATCCAGGCTGCGCGAGGGCGCAATGAATCCCTGGATCACACCCTGATTTTCGGCCCGCCGGGCCTGGGTAAAACCACCCTGGCCAACATTATTGCCCAGGAAATGGGCGTGTCGATCAAAAGCACCTCGGGGCCGGTACTCGAGCGTCCGGGTGATCTGGCGGCGTTGCTGACCAACCTTGAACCCCATGACGTGCTGTTCATCGACGAAATCCATCGGTTGTCGCCGATCGTCGAAGAAGTGCTGTACCCGGCCATGGAAGATTTCCAGCTCGACATCATGATCGGCGAAGGGCCGGCCGCGCGCTCGATCAAACTCGATCTGCCGCCGTTCACCCTGGTCGGTGCGACCACTCGTGCAGGCATGCTGACCAACCCGTTGCGCGACCGTTTCGGGATCGTCCAGCGCCTGGAGTTCTACAACACCGCTGACCTGGCGACGATTGTCAGCCGTTCGGCGAACATCCTCGGTTTGCCGCTGGACCCGGAAGGCGCCTTCGAAATCGCCCGCCGTGCCCGTGGCACGCCGCGGATCGCCAACCGCTTGCTGCGTCGGGTCCGGGATTTTGCCGAAGTGCGTGCCAAGGGGCATATCACCAAACCGATCGCCGATCTGGCGCTGAACCTGCTGGATGTCGACGAACGTGGCTTCGATCATCAGGACCGACGCTTGCTGTTGACCATGATCGAGAAGTTCGACGGTGGGCCGGTGGGGGTGGACAGTCTGGCGGCGGCCATCAGCGAAGAGCGTCACACCATTGAAGACGTGCTGGAACCGTATTTGATCCAGCAGGGCTACATCATGCGCACGCCGCGGGGGCGGGTGGTCACTCGGCATGCGTATCTGCACTTCGGTTTAAACATCCCGTCACGATTAGGCGAGATGCCCGTGGTAGACGAGTTCCTCGATGCCGTGGACGATTAATTACCTTTGCGTGCTGATTTTTTCGGGCAATGTGCGGTCCCAGGACCGTTCTTTCGCAAGAAAGCCGCAGAACATTGAAAAACAGTTGCCTGGCCGGATTGGCAACCTGAGGAGTAAGCACTAGAGTATGCGCGCGCAAAACGGGCTTGAGCCGTTCGCACATCGTTGTCGCGTTTATTACGAGGACACCGATGCCGGCGGCATCGTGTATTACGTCAATTACCTCAAGTTTATGGAACGGGCTCGAACCGAGCGGCTCCGGGAGCTGGGCTTTGCCCAGTCGGCGCTGGCAGGGGAGGACCTGTTGTTCGTCGTGCATTCCAGCGAAGCGCGTTACCACGCGCCGGCGCGACTGGACGACGAACTGCTGGTAAGCGCTGACGTAATTGAATTGAACCGGGTCAGCCTGCGCTTCAAGCAGCAGGTCAGGCGGGCTACGGATAATGTGCTGCTCTGCGAAGGGCAGTTTCTGGTGGCCTGTGTGCGCACTAACAGTTTGAAACCCCGGGCCATTCCCGAAGCTCTACGTGCGGCCTTTGCCGACGTGAGCGGCGCGGGTACACACTCAAAGCAGGAGATAAAGCGTGGAAGCTAACGTCGTCGACCATTCCTCCATGTGGAGCCTGGTCAGCAATGCCAGTATCGTGGTGCAACTGGTAATGCTGATCCTGGTAGCCGCATCGGTGACCTCATGGATCATGATCTTTCAGCGCAGCAACTTGCTGCGCGCCGGTCGACGTGCCCTGGAGAGCTTTGAAGAGCGCTTCTGGTCGGGTATCGACCTGTCCAAACTCTACCGTCAGGCCGGCAGCAACCCTGATCCGGATTCGGGTGTCGAGCAGATCTTCCGTGCCGGCTTCAAGGAGTTCTCCCGTCTGCGTCAGCAGTCAGGCGTTGACCCGGAAGCGGTCATGGAAGGTGTGGCCCGTGCCATGCGCGTGGCCATCTCCCGCGAGGAAGAAAAACTCGAGCAGAGCCTGCCGTTCCTCGCCACCGTCGGTTCCGTCAGCCCGTACATCGGTCTGTTCGGTACGGTCTGGGGCATCATGAACTCCTTCCGTGGTCTGGCAACTGCCCAGCAAGCGACCTTGGCCACTGTGGCCCCTGGTATTGCCGAAGCACTGATTGCTACCGCGATCGGTCTGTTCGCCGCCATCCCGGCCGTTATCGCGTACAACCGTTTTGCTGCTCGCAGCGAAACCTTGCTGGGCCGTTACTACACCTTCGCCGACGAATTCCAGGCGATCCTGCACCGCAAAGTGCACACCAGCGAAGAATAAGCAGGTAATTTCCAATGGCTTTAATCGCTCGAGCTCGCAAAAAGCGCAAGCCGGTTGCCGAGATGAACGTGGTGCCTTACATCGACGTGATGCTGGTACTGCTGGTCATCTTCATGGTGACCGCGCCGATGCTCAATCAGGGCGTGAAAGTTGATCTGCCCAAGGTTTCCAGCGAAGCCTTGCCGCAGGACAACAACACCCAGGTCCTGACCATTTCGATCAAGTCTGACAAGACCTACTACTGGAACCTTGGCAGCGAAGTCGACACCGAAAAGCAGCAGGACAAGGCCATGACCTTGCCGCAAATGACCGACGCCGTGACCAAGATCATTCGCGCCGGTACTGAAGGCGGCAAGCGTACCCAGGTATTCATCCGCGGCGACAAGACCGTCGATTACGGCTCCGTCATGGGCGCCATGGGCGGGTTGCAGAAAGCCGGGGTCGGTAATGTTGGCTTGATTACCGAGGCACCCTGATGCAGCAAATGCGAGAGCCGTCCGCCTCGGAAAGCTATTTCTGGCCTAGCGTCTGGGCGCTTGTCTTGCACGTGCTGGTTTTTGGCATGCTGTTCGTCAGTTTTGCCTTCACACCGGAACTGCCGCCGGCCAAGCCGATTGTCCAGGCGACCTTGTACCAGCTGAAATCGAAAAGTCAGGCGACCACCCAGACCAATCAGAAGATTGCGGGTGAGGCGAAAAAATCCGCCGCACGTCAGACCGAAGTCGAACAGATGGAACAGAAAAAGATCGAACAGGAAGCGATCAAGGCCGCGGAACAAAAGAAGGAAGATGCGGCTCAAAAAGCCGAAGAGTCCAAGAAGGCCGACGAGACGAAGAAAGCGGAAGAGGCAAAGAAGGCTGATGAAGCCAAGAAAGCCGACGAAGCGAAGAAGACCGCCGAAGCCAAAAAGGCCGAAGAGAAACAATTGGCTGATATAGCCAAGAAGAAGTCTGAAGAAGAAGCCAAGAAAGCTGCTGAAGAAGAGGCCAAGAAAGCGGCCGCTGAAGAAGCCAAGAAAAAGATCGTCGAAGACGCGAAGAAGAAAGCCGCGGAAGACGCCAAGAAGAAATCTGAAGCTGAAGAGGCGAAGAAGAAAGTCGCCGAAGATGCGAAGAAGAAAGCTGCTGCCGATGCTGCGAAGAAAAAATCGCAGGAAGCGGCACGTAAATCCGCCGAAGACAAAAAGGCTCAGGCCCTGGCAGATTTGCTTTCCGATACGCCGCAGCGTCAGCAGGCCTTGGCCGATGAGCAGGGTGACGAAGTCGCCGGCAGTTTCGATGATCTGATTCGTGCTCGTGCAGCGGAAGGCTGGGCTCGTCCACCTTCGGCGCGCAAAGGCATGACGGTCGTGTTGCAAATCGGCATGTTGCCGGATGGTACGGTGACTTCGGTTGGCGTGGCCAAGTCCAGCGGCGATGGTCCGTTTGACGCTTCCGCTGTAGCGGCGGTCAAGAACATTGGACGTTTGACAGAAATGCAGGGAATGAAACCGAGCGATTTCGCTCCCTATCGTTCATTCAAGATGACATTCACACCTGAGGATCTAGCCTTGTGAGAAACCTTCTTCGAGGAATGCTTGTCGTTATTTGCTGCCTGGCAGGGATAGCGGCAGCCGATGAAAAAAACATTCTGGTCACCAGCGGCAGTGATCGGGCCACCCCGATCGCAGTCGTTCCATTTGGTAACCAGGGCGGCAGCGTGCTGCCGGACGACATGGCTGAAATTATCGGTAACGACCTGCGCAACTCGGGTTACTACTCGCCGATTCCAAAACAGAACATGATCAGCCAGCCAAGCCAGGCCGGCGAAATTATCTTCCGTGACTTCAAGGCGCTGGGTGCCCAGTACGTCATGGTCGGCAGCATTGTTCCGGCGGGCGGTCGTCTGCAGGTTCAATACGCACTGTTCAACGTCGCCACCGAGCAGCAAGTGCTGACCGGCAGCGTGTCGGGCAGCGTCGATCAACTGCGCGACATGTCGCACTACATCTCCGACCAGTCGTTCGAAAAACTCACCGGTATCAAAGGTGCGTTCTCGACTCGCCTGCTGTACGTGACGGCCGAGCGGTTCTCCGAGAAGAACACTCGCTACACGCTGCAACGTTCGGACTATGACGGTGCCCGTGCCGTGACGCTGCTGCAATCGCGCGAGCCAATCCTGTCGCCGCGTTTTGCACCGGATGGCAAGCGCATTGCGTATGTGTCGTTCGAGCAGAAGCGTCCGCGCATTTTCATGCAGAACATCGACACCGGTCGCCGTGAGCAGATCACCAACTTCGAAGGCCTGAATGGTGCGCCAGCATGGTCGCCGGATGGTCAGCGCCTGGCGTTCGTACTGTCGAAAGACGGCAACCCGGACATTTATGTGATGAACCTGGGTTCGCGACAGATCAGTCGCGTCACCAACGGCCAAGGCATCAACACCGAACCGTTCTGGGGTAAAGATGGTTCGACCATCTACTTCACCTCCGACCGTGGCGGCAAGCCGCAGATCTACAAAACCAGCGCAGGCGGTGGTGGTGCGGAGCGTGTGACCTTTATTGGTAACTACAACGCCAACCCTAAATTGTCGGCTGACGAAAAGACCCTGGTGATGATTCATCGCCAAGAGGGTTTCACCAATTTCAAGGTGGCGGCCCAGGATTTGCAGCGCGGTAGTGTAAAGATCCTCACTGATAGCACTCTGGACGAGTCGCCTACTGTTGCGCCCAACGGCACCATGGTAATCTACGCCACCCGCCAGCAGGGCCGGGGAGTCTTGATGCTCGTGTCCATTAATGGACGCGTGAGGCTCCCGCTTCCTACCGCACAAGGCGAAGTCAGAGAACCGTCCTGGTCCCCTTACCTGAACTGACGCGGCGCTACACGTTGTACTTAACACACTGGGGTTCATTAGGAGTTTCACGATGGAAATGCTGAAGTTTGGTAAATTTGCTGCGCTGGCTCTGGCCATGGCTGTAGCTGTAGGTTGCTCGTCCAAAGGCGGCGACAATGCCGGTGAAGGCGCTGTCGATCCAAACGCTGGTTACGGCGCTAACACTGGTGCTGTTGATGGCTCCTTGAGCGAAGAAGCTGCTCTGCGCGCAATCACCACCTTCTACTTCGAATACGACAGCTCGGACCTGAAGCCAGAAGCCATGCGCGCTCTGGACGTTCACGCCAAAGACCTGAAAGCAAACGGCGCTCGCGTTGTTCTGGAAGGCAACACCGACGAACGTGGTACTCGTGAGTACAACATGGCACTGGGCGAGCGTCGTGCGAAAGCCGTTCAGCGCTACCTGGTACTGCAAGGTGTTTCCCCAGCTCAGCTGGAACTGGTTTCCTACGGCGAAGAGCGTCCAGTTGCTACCGGCAACGACGAGCAGTCCTGGGCTCAAAACCGTCGCGTCGAACTGCGTAAGTAATTCGTCATGCGAACGTGCCGTCGTGCTGTAACTGTTTTGGCTCTCAGCCTCGCACCGCTTGCGGTGTGGGCTGCGGTTCCTGTGGTCGAGGACAACTCCGGCTATAACAATAGCGGGAGTAGTTATCCGCCTGCGGGTTACGGTACGAACGGCGCCTATGCCGGGGGAGGGGTTTCGGCCCCTGTCTCGGCACAGGGCCAGCTGTTCAACCAACTGCAACAAATGCAGGATCAGATCTCGCGCCAACAGGGTGTGATCGAAGAACTGCAAAATGATGTAGCGCGCATGAAGCAAGAGAACCTGGAGCGATATCAGGATCTTGATCGGCGCATAGGAACCGGCGTTGCACCAGCCGCGACTCCTGATAATTCTTCCACCGGTGGCGATTTGAATGCCCCCGGTGCAGCAGCCGGCGCAGGGGCGGGAGCGGCCGCCGCTCAAGTCCCTGCCGCGGGTGGCGAACCGGCTGACCCGGCGAAGGAAAAACTGTACTACGATGCAGCCTTCGACCTGATCAAAGCCAAGGATTTCGACAAGGCCAGCCAGGCTTTCGCCGCATTCCTGCGCAAATACCCGAACAGCCAATACGCGGGCAACGCCCAGTACTGGTTGGGTGAAGTGAACCTGGCCAAAGGCGATCTGCAAGGTGCAGGTCAGGCTTTTGCCAAGGTTTCGCAGCTGTACCCCAAGCACGCCAAGGTGCCTGATTCGCTGTACAAGCTCGCTGATGTAGAACGCCGCCTCGGTCATACCGACAGGGTCAAAGGTATTCTGCAACAAGTTGTGTCCCAATATCCGGGCACTTCCGCCGCTCAGCTGGCGCAACGCGATTTGCAGCGCATGTAAGCCTGCTTGACCGTTTTGAAGAAACCCGCGCTTGTCGCGGGTTTTTTCGTTAGAATTCATGCCCTTTTTATGAAACACGCTTTTTGGGACTTGCGCGTTGGCGGGGTTCCCTAAAGTGCCTGACGGAGGCGGACAGCCTGTTTAGCTGTTACGCCCGTGGCGACTATGCAAGACACATTGAGAATTACCGAAGTTTTCTACTCGTTACAGGGTGAAACGCGGACTGCCGGGCTGCCCACTGTTTTTGTGCGCCTGACCGGTTGCCCATTGCGTTGCCAATACTGCGACAGCGCCTACGCGTTCACTGGCGGCACCATTCGTACCCTCGACGACATCCTCGAGCAAGTGGCCGGTTTTCGCCCGCGTTACGTCTGTGTCACGGGTGGCGAACCCCTGGCGCAACCGAATGCCATCCCATTGCTCAAGCAGTTGTGTGACGCCGGTTACGAAGTGTCGCTGGAAACCAGTGGCGCGCTGGACATCTCGGCAGTCGATCCACGGGTCAGTCGCGTCGTCGACCTGAAAACCCCTGGCTCGAAAGAGGCACACCGCAACCGCTACGAGAACATCGAACTGCTCACGCCTAACGATCAGGTGAAGTTTGTCATCTGCTCGCGGGAAGACTACGACTGGGCGGTGTCCAAGCTGATTCAGTACGGTCTTGACCTGCGTGCCGGCGAAGTCCTGTTCTCGCCGAGCCACCATGACCTGAACGCGCGTGATCTGGCGGACTGGGTGGTGGCGGACAATCTGCCTGTGCGTCTGCAATTGCAGCTGCATAAATATCTTTGGAATGACGAGCCGGGGCGCTGAAATGACTGAACAACTGAACACTGCTGAAAAACGTGCGGTCATCCTGCTGTCCGGCGGCCTTGACTCGGCGACGGTCGTGGCCATGGCTCGGGCCGAAGGCTATAGCTGCTACACCATGAGCTTCGACTACGGTCAGCGCCACCGTGCTGAACTGCATGCCGCCGAGCGTGTTGCCCGTGACCTGGGCGTAGTCGAGCACAAGGTGATCGGTCTGAACCTGAACGGCATTGGCGGCTCGGCCCTGACCGACAGTTCCATCGACGTGCCGGAAGCGCCGAGCGAGGGCATTCCGGTGACTTATGTGCCTGCGCGTAACACCGTGTTTCTGTCTCTGGCGCTGGGCTGGGCCGAAGTGTTGGGCGCGCGTGACATCTTTATCGGTGTAAACGCGGTGGATTACTCCGGCTACCCGGATTGCCGTCCCGAGTTCATTGAAGCTTTCGAGCGCATGGCCAACCTGGCGACCAAGGCTGGGGTAGAAGGGCAGGGCTTCCGTATCCAGGCGCCACTTCAGAACCTGAGCAAGGCGCAGATCGTTCAGGCAGGGGTGAAGCTCGGTGTCGATTACGGGCTGACCGTTTCCTGCTATCAGGCGGACGATAACGGCCGTGCCTGCGGTAAATGCGACAGCTGCCGTCTGCGTGCAGAAGGCTTCGCGGTGGCCGGCGTGACCGACCCAACACCTTATTTCTGATTTATTTCAAATTAGGTGTTGAATAACCTTTAAAAATCAGTATTATACGCGCCACCACACAGCGGGTCGTTAGCTCAGTTGGTAGAGCAGTTGGCTTTTAACCAATTGGTCGTAGGTTCGAATCCCACACGACCCACCATTTTTGTAGCAGTTTTAAAAGTCTGGAAGGCCCACGCAAGTGAGGATTTCCGGATTTTTTTTTGCCCGCGATTTGAGGTCGTCTCAATCCGGAATCGCACTGCGTGACGCAGGTCAGAATCATCTTTTGCATCCACGGGATATTCTGTAGCCTTGCGCAGCTTCAACGCTGTCCTTACCTGATGAATACTCACTCTCCCGGCGGTACCCCGAAGGGTCCGGAGCCGGGTGTATACTCGACTTTCGCGCGAAAGCGCCCGCAGGTCTTGCGATCATGACGCAAATTTCCGAACGCCTTCTGGTTCAAGCCCACCTCGATGCCAAGCAGCCCAAGCCGCTGACGGCCGAGGAAGAGGCTTATTACCGTGCTGCCATCGCTGCCGAGCTCAAGGCTCAGGACGCGGTGCTGGTTGCTCACTTCTATTGCGATCCGGTCATTCAGGCCTTGGCCGAAGAAACCGGTGGCTGCGTCTCCGACTCTCTGGAGATGGCCCGCTTCGGCAATGCCCATCCGGCCAAGACCGTGGTGGTCGCCGGTGTGAAATTCATGGGCGAAACCGCCAAGATTCTCAACCCTGAAAAACGCATACTGATGCCGACCCTGGAAGCGACCTGCTCGCTGGACCTGGGTTGCCCGGTGGACGAGTTCTCGGCGTTCTGCGATCAACATCCGGAACGTACGGTGGTGGTGTATGCCAACACCTCGGCGGCAGTCAAAGCCCGGGCGGATTGGGTGGTGACTTCCAGCTGCGCGGTGGAAATCGTCGAAAGCCTGATGGATAACGGCGAAACCATCATCTGGGCCCCGGACAAGCACCTGGGTACTTACATCCAGCGCAAGACTGGTGCCGACATGCTGCTGTGGGACGGTGCCTGCATCGTTCACGAAGAGTTCAAGGCCAAGCAGCTCGAAGACATGAAAGCGCTGTACCCGGATGCGGCCATTCTGGTGCACCCGGAGTCGCCGACTGCGGTGATCGAATTGGCCGACGCGGTGGGTTCCACCAGTCAGTTGATCGCTGCTGCGCAAAGCCTGCCAAACAAGACCCTGATCGTCGCCACTGACCGCGGCATCTTCTACAAGATGCAGCAGCTGTGCCCGGACAAGGTCTTCATCGAAGCGCCAACGGCCGGTAACGGCGCGACCTGCCGCAGTTGCGCGCATTGCCCATGGATGGCGATGAACACCCTTGAGCGCATGCTGAAGAGCTTGCGTGAAGGGACCAACGAGATCTTCGTTGATCCGGCGTTGATTCCGCAGGCGGTGCGGCCGTTGAAGCGGATGCTTGATTTCACGCAGGCAGCGCGGATGAAGTTGGCCGGTAACGCCTAATACTTACTGTGGCGAGAGCTGTTGTGGCGAGGGAGCTTGCTCCCGTTCGGTTGCGCAGCAGCCGCATTTGGGGGCGCTTCGCACCCCAGCGGGAGCAAGCTCCCTCGCCACAGTTATTTGGTCTTCTTTGGAATGCGTACGAGCTGGGTGTTGGAATAGATGTCGTGCCAGCTGCGCTTCTGTTTATCGAACAGCGACCAGAAGAACCCTAGCCCCAGGCATAGCCAGGACGCGATCGATACCACAAAGCGCAGCAGCGCCTGCCACAGGCTGATGGATGAGCCGTCGGCGTTTTGCACGCGGATGCCCCATACCTGCATGCCCAGGGTTTGGCCCGACCAGGTCCAGAACTTGGCGAAGAAGCCAAACAGCACAAACAGCAGCACTGTCGACAGCAGAGGATCACCGTCGAGCGCGCCGGCTTCGGTCAGGGCGCGCATTTTTTCTTCACCGATGACTGCCATCTGGATCATCTTGTAAATGCCGCTGGTGACGATCAGCAGGGCGGTGCACAACAGGAAGTCGTAGAACATCGCTGCCAGGTGACGACCCAGGCCGACGGCGGGAAAGTCGCCCTGTGGGTTGAGCAGGTGTTTCGACATGGCAGCCTCAGAGCAGAAAAAGAAGCCATTTTACGGATTTACGCGCACAAAAAAGCCCCTGATATCAGTATCAGGGGCTTTTTCGTTACAGAAGATCAGGCTTCTGCTTGTACTTCGTCAGCCTGCATGCCTTTCTGGCCTTGCACAGCAACGAAAGTCACTTTCTGGCCTTCTTTCAGGCTCTTGAAGCCGTTGCCCTGAATAGCGCGGAAATGTACGAACAGATCCGGACCGCTTTCTGGAGTGATAAAACCAAAACCTTTCTCGTCGTTAAACCACTTGACGGTACCGCTCTGACGTTGGGACATTTCTTATTTCCTTTGACGCAAAAATGAATGACAGTCTCCTTCTCGTGAAAGAGTACTGGGGCTGGTTGCAGGAGAGTAAGAAGACGTCGAACGGGATGTAGCTAACTTGTAGGCTACTGCCCAGGTCACGATTCCAAGCGACCCATGCAAACACAGTGAACAAACTCTACGCCAACTACGGGAGAAAATACAAGCCCTGAGAAGCCCCGGATTTCCTCAGCTTGATGGCAGTTAGAGGGGGCACTAGTGGCGGCTTATTCGACAGCGTTGTTCAATTGTTTTCGATTGTTATAAGTAACATTCATAAACGCGGCGTATGCACTGTTTTATGGCGGTTGCGTTACAGATTAGTGCACTGTTAACCCAACCGCGTTACTTATAGAAACAGTCAATCAACCCCGATAGTAGCGTTGTGGAACAAATGGTATTTTGCTTACAAGCAAAGGCACCTTTTTCCCACGAACAATGGCCCAAACCGGCGTATCCAGAGCGATATAAGCGCTGTCGAGGTAACCCATGGCCAGCGGACCGCCGAGGGTCGGCCCGAAACCGCCGCTGCACACGCTGCCGATAATTTCGCCGGCTTCGTTGACGATCTCTGCACCTTCGCGCACGGGAGTACGTTCCTGCGGCAGCAGGCCAACGCGCTTGCGGCTGACACCGGCCTGCTGTTGGGCGAACACGGTTTCAGCGCCAGGGAAGCCCCCGGCCCGCGCGCCATCGGCACGACGAGGCTTGGAGATGGCCCACAGCAGGCTGGCTTCGATTGGTGTGGTTTCGGTGTTCATGTCGTGGCCGTAGAGGCACAGGCCGGCTTCCAGGCGCAGGGAGTCGCGAGCGCCGAGGCCGATGGCTGCTACTTCGGGTTCGGCCAGCAGGGCACGAGCCAGGGCTTCGGCATTGGCGGCCGGTACGGAGATTTCGAAACCGTCTTCACCGGTGTAGCCCGAACGGCTGACAAAGCAGTCCACGCCTAACAGCTTTACGCGGGCGAACTGCATGAAGGTCATCTTCGCAACTTCCGGCGCCAAGCGTGCGAGCACGGTGACGGCGGCCGGACCTTGCAACGCCAGCAGTGCGCGCTCTTCGAACAGTGGCTCGATCGTGCATTGGTCGCTGATGTGCTGGCGCAAGTGAGCCAGGTCCTGATCCTTGCAGGCGGCGTTGACCACCAGGAACAGCTCGTCATTACCCAGGTTGGCGACCATCAGGTCGTCGAGGATGCCGCCGGTCTGGTTGGTGAACATCGCGTAGCGCTGCATGCCCACCGGCAGGTCGATGATGTCCACCGGCACCAGAGTTTCCAGGGCTTTGACCGCGTTGGCGCCGGTCAGGCGGATCTGGCCCATGTGCGATACATCGAACAACCCGGCCTGATCACGGGTGTGCTGGTGTTCTTTCATCACGCCCAGCGGGTATTGCACCGGCATGTCGTAGCCGGCGAATGGCACCATGCGGGCGCCGAGTTCGAGGTGCAGCGCGTGCAACGGGGTTTTCAACAGTTGTTCGGTGGACATATCCAGCTCCTGAAAATAGTACAGATGCGTGCATCAGCACTCGATAATGTTGACCGCCAAACCGCCACGGGCGGTTTCCTTGTATTTGCTTTTCATGTCGGCGCCGGTCTGGCGCATGGTGCGGATGACCTTGTCCAGGGAGACGAAGTGCTGACCGTCGCCACGCAGGGCCATGCGCACCGCATTGATGGCCTTGACCGAACCCATGGCGTTGCGCTCGATGCAAGGCACCTGCACCAGCCCGCCAATCGGGTCGCAGGTCAGGCCGAGGTTGTGTTCCATGCCGATTTCGGCCGCGTTTTCCACCTGCTGTACCGTGCCGCCGAGCACTTCGCACAAGGCGCCGGCCGCCATGGAACAGGCGACGCCGACCTCGCCCTGACAGCCGACTTCGGCGCCGGAGATCGAAGCGTTTTCCTTGTACAGAATGCCGATCGCCGCCGCGGTGAGCAGAAAGCGCACTACGCCGTCTTCGTTGGCGCCAGGGATGAAGCGCATGTAGTAATGCAGCACCGCCGGAATGATTCCGGCGGCACCATTGGTGGGCGCGGTGACCACGCGTCCGCCGTTGGCGTTTTCTTCATTGACCGCCAGGGCGTACAGGTTGACCCAGTCCAGCACCGACAACGGATCGCGCAACGACGATTCCGGGTTGTTGCACAGTTGCCGATGCAGCGCCGCAGCCCGACGTTTGACCTTCAGTCCGCCGGGCAGGATGCCTTCGTTGCGGCAACCGGCGGTGACGCAGTCTTGCATCACTTGCCAGATTTTCAGCAAACCGGCACGGGTTTCTGCTTCCGGGCGCCAGGCGCTTTCATTGGTCAGCATCACCTGACTGATCGACAGGCCGTAGGTGGTGCAATGACCGAGCAGGTCCTTGGCGCTTTTGAACGGGAAGGTCAGCGGCGTGGCGTCTTCAACGATGCGGTCGGCGCCGGCGGCGTCTTCATCGACCACGAAGCCACCGCCGACCGAGTAGTACTCGCGGCTGCGGATTTGCAGACCCGCCGCGTCGAATGCGCGAAAGATCATGCCGTTGGGGTGATAGGCCAACGGCTTGCGGATCATCGCCAGGTGTTCTTTCTCGTTGAACGCAATGCTGTGTTCGCCGAGCAGGTTCAGGCGACCGTTGCCGCGAATCTCTTGCAGGCGGGCGGCGACGGATTCGGTGTCTACGGTGTCCGGGTGTTCGCCTTCCAGGCCCAGCAACACAGCCTTGTCGCTGCCGTGGCCTTTGCCGGTGGCGCCGAGCGAGCCGTAGAGCTCGACTTTGACGCAGGTGGTTACCGGCAACAATCCTTCACGGCGCAAACCTTCGGCGAAGCGCGCAGCGGCACGCATCGGGCCGACGGTGTGGGAGCTGGAGGGGCCGATGCCAATCTTGAACAGGTCGAACACGCTTAACGACATGGTTGTTCTCCGGTTTCTTGTTATAGGCGCAACGCGAAACTGTAGGAGCGAGGCTTGCCCGCGAAGCTTTTTGCGGTCTTGATGGCCTCTTCGCGGGCAAGCCTCGCTCCTACAGGGGATGCGGGTGTTCTTGAAAAGGGGGGCGAGCGAACCCGCCCCCTATAGATCAAGCGTAGCTTTCGATCGACGGGCAGGCACAGACCAGGTTGCGATCGCCGAAGACGTTGTCGACGCGACCGACCGGTGGCCAGTACTTGCCTTCGATCAGCGACGCTACCGGGTAAACGGCTTGCTCGCGGCTGTACGGGTGAGTCCACTCACCGACGATTTCCGCGGCGGTGTGCGGCGCGTTTTTCAGCGGGTTGTCGTCCTTGTCCAGCGTGCCGTTTTCCACCGCGCGGATTTCTTCGCGGATGCGGATCATGGCGTCGCAGAAGCGGTCCAGTTCTTCCCTGGATTCGCTTTCGGTCGGCTCGATCATCAACGTGCCGGCCACCGGGAACGACATGGTCGGAGCATGGAAACCGAAATCGATCAGGCGTTTGGCGACGTCATCGACGCTGATGCCGCTGCTGTCTTTCAATGGGCGCAGGTCGAGGATGCACTCGTGTGCCACCAAACCGTTGCTGCCGGTGTACAGCACTGGATAGTGCTCTTCGAGGCGACGGGAAATGTAGTTGGCATTCAGGATCGCCAGTTGCGAAGCACGCTTGAGACCCGCGCCACCCATCATTCGAATGTACATCCAGGTGATCGGCAGAATGCTCGCGCTGCCGAACGGTGCTGCGCAGACTGCGCCTTCCTTGCGTTCCATCTGGGCGTGGCCCGGCAGGAACGGCGTCAGGTGGGACTTGACGCCAATCGGGCCGACGCCCGGGCCGCCACCGCCGTGTGGGATGCAGAAGGTTTTGTGCAGGTTCAGGTGAGACACGTCGCCGCCGAACTTGCCCGGTGCGCAGAGGCCGACCATGGCGTTCATGTTGGCGCCATCGATGTACACCTGGCCGCCGTTGTCATGAATGATGCCGCAGATTTCGCGGATGCCTTCTTCGAACACGCCGTGGGTCGACGGGTAGGTGATCATCAATGCCGCGAGATGCTCGCGGTGCTCGATGGCCTTGGCGCGCAGGTCTTCGATGTCGACGTTGCCGCGGGCATCGCACGCAGTCACCACCACGCGCATGCCGGCCATGTTGGCGGTAGCCGGGTTGGTGCCGTGGGCGGACGAGGGGATCAGGCAGATGTTGCGACGGTCTTCGCCACGGCTCTGGTGGTAGGCGCGAATCGCCAGCAGGCCAGCGTATTCACCCTGGGAACCGGCGTTAGGTTGCAGGGAAATCGAGTCGTAACCGGTCGCGGCGCAGAGCATCGCTTCCAGTTCATCGGTCAGCTGCTGATAGCCGGCGCTTTGCTCGGCCGGAGCGAAGGGGTGCAGGGCACCGAATTCAGCCCAGGTCACCGGGATCATTTCGCTGGCGGCGTTGAGCTTCATGGTGCAGGAACCCAGCGGGATCATGGTGCGATCCAGGGCCAGGTCCTTGTCGGCGAGCTTGCGCAGGTAGCGCATCAGCTCGGTTTCGGAGTGATAACGGTTGAACACCGGGTGGCTGAGGATCGGCGATTGGCGAGTCAGCGTGGCCGGGATGCGGCTGTCGACCGAGGCGGCGAGGGCGGCGAAGTCTGGCAATGCCTTGCCGTCGGCCAGCACGCTCCACAGGGCTTCAACGTCAGCCTGGCTGGTGGTTTCGTCCAGGGACAGACCCAGACGCTCGCCATCCACCACACGCAGGTTGATGCGCTGGGCGCGGGCCTTGTCATGCAGGGTGGCGGTTTGCGCGCCGGTTTTAACCGTCAGGGTGTCGAAGAAGGTTTCTTGCTCGACGTTCAGGCCGAATGCGTTCAAGCCTTTGGCGAGAATCGCAGTCAGGTGATGAATGCGATTGGCGATCTGCGTCAGGCCTTTCGGGCCGTGGTACACGGCGTACATGCTGGCGATGTTGGCCAGCAGCACTTGGGCGGTGCAGATGTTGCTGGTGGCTTTCTCGCGGCGGATATGTTGCTCGCGGGTCTGCATGGCCAGGCGCAGGGCCGGCTTGCCGAAACGGTCCACGGAAACACCGACCAGACGGCCCGGCATGTCGCGCTTGAACGCATCGCGGGTGGAGAAGTAGGCCGCGTGCGGGCCACCGAAGCCCAGCGGCACGCCGAAGCGTTGAGCACTGCCGATGGCTACGTCGGCGCCGAATTCGCCCGGCGGGGTCAGCACGGTCAGAGCCAGCAGGTCAGCCGCGACCGCGACCAGCGCATTGGCAGCGTGGAACCGCTCGGTCAGTGCGCGGTAGTCGAACACGTCACCGTTGCTGGCCGGGTATTGCAGCAAAGCACCGAAGAACGCACTGACGTCGGTCAGTTCGCGCTCATCGCCCACCACCACGTCGATGCCCAAAGGCTCGGCACGGGTGCGCAGCACGTCGAGGGTTTGCGGGTGGCAGTGGCTAGAGGCGAAGAAGGCGTGGCTGCCTTTGTTCTTGCTCAGGCGTTTGCAGAAGGTCATGGCTTCGGCAGCGGCGGTGGCTTCGTCGAGCAGGGAGGCGTTGGCGATCGGCAGGCCGGTCAGGTCACTGATCAGGGTCTGGAAGTTCAACAGCGCTTCGAGACGGCCCTGGGAGATTTCTGGCTGGTACGGGGTGTAAGCGGTGTACCAGGCCGGGTTTTCCAGCAGGTTGCGCAGGATCGGCGACGGTGTGTGGCAGTTGTAGTAGCCCTGGCCGATGTAGGTCTTGAACAGTTGGTTCTTGGCGGCGATGGCTTTGATCGAAGCCAGTGCATCGGCCTCGCTCAGGCCGTCTTCCAGGCCCAGAACGCTGGTGCCTTTGATGCTGTCGGGAATGACGCTGGCGCTCAGGGCTTCCAGGGAGTCGAAACCGAGGCTGTTGAGCATGGCTTGCTCGTCGCCCGAACGCGGGCCGATGTGGCGCGCGATGAATTCGTTGGCAGTGCTGAGATTAATAGTCATGACCGCTCCTCAGGCTTCAGCGTTGGCTTTGATCAGACGGTCGTAAGCGTCTTGATCCAGCAGTTGGCCGACAGCCGAGGCGTCGGTTGGCTGGAAGCGGAAGAACCAGCCTTCGCCCAGCGGATCTTCGTTGACCAGTTCAGGGCTGCTGTCGAGCGCCGGGTTCACTTCCAGCACTTCACCGTCCAGTGGCATGTACACGCCGCTGGCGGCTTTTACCGATTCCACGGTGGCGGCTTCAGCGCCTTTTTCGTAGGACTGCAGCTCAGGCAGTTGTACGAAAACCACGTCGCCCAGTGCGTTCTGCGCGAAAGCGGTGATGCCGACTGTGACGGTGCCGTCAGCTTCGGTGCGCAGCCATTCGTGATCTTCAGTAAAACGCAACTCGCTCATGGAAACTCCTAAGGGGCCAGACTCGTCTGGTGGACGCGATTGAATGCTCGGGCAGTGCCCTGATTTATGATGGGTTACTTAGCAAAATCGCGGCCAATGTTATTTATTCTTTATAAATCAATTAGTTATTGGTTTTTGCGGAAGACTGGAATGAACGAGCTGTAGCGAAATCGCTACAGCGCAGACGGGAGAAAAAAGCTGAGGTGGATCAAAGCCTTGCACAGCGGTGATCAGGAGAAGGTGTAGCGATATCATTCCACTGTAGCGCTTTCAGTACAGGTGGAGGTCGTTTTTGAGGAGATTTTCAGACCGCGCATAAACCTGTGGGAGCGAGCCTGCTCGCGAAGAGGGTGTATCAGTCGACATCCATAGTGAATGTCAGTCCGCCTTCGCGAGCAGGCTCGCTCCCACAGTGGTTTTGTGTCGGTAACGAGATCGTATTTCCAGCATTACGGCTTGTTGGGAATCCCGTACTTACGCAACCGATGGGCAATCGCGGTGTGGGAGGTTTGCAGGCGGCTGGCCAGTTGGCGGGTCGAGGGGTAGCTGACGTAGAGCTTTTCCAGCAAGGTTTTCTCGAAATCTTCCATGGCCTGTTCGAGGCTGTCGACCTCGCTGTCGCTCTGGCGCGCCACGGAGGTGCCGGCGATGTCGAGGTCGCCGATGTCCACCAGGCTGCTTTCGCAAATCGCTGCGGCGCGGAAAATCACGTTCTGTAATTGCCGCACGTTGCCCGGCCAGCGGTTGCCCAGCAGCGCCGGGTAGGTGCCGGGGGCCAGGCGACAGACCGGGCGCTGGATCTGCGCGCAGGCTTGCTGCATGAAGTAGCGCGCCAGCAGCAGAATGTCCTGGCCGCGCTCGCGCAGGGGCGGGACTTCCACATTCAGGACGTTGAGGCGATAGAACAGGTCTTCACGGAAGGTGCCTTCGCTGACCATTTTTTCCAGATCGCGGTGGGTCGCGCTGAGGATCCGCACGTTGACCTTTACTTCGCGATCGCCACCGACCCGACGGAAGCTGCCGTCGTTGAGAAAACGCAGCAATTTCGCCTGCAAATACGGCGACATTTCGCCGATCTCGTCGAGAAACACCGTGCCCTGGTTGGCCAGTTCCATCAGCCCCGGTTTGCCGCCCCGTTGCGCGCCAGTGAAGGCGCCGGGGGCATAGCCGAACAGTTCGCTTTCGGCGAGGTTTTCCGGCAGTGCCGCGCAGTTCAAGGCCAGGAACGGCGAACTGTGGCGGGCGCTGATGGCGTGGCAGGCGCGAGCCACCAGTTCTTTGCCGGTGCCGGTTTCACCCTGGATCAGCAACGGTGCATCCAGGGCCGCAACTCGCTGGGCGCGTGCCTTGAGCGTACGGATCGCCGGGGATTCGCCGAGCAGGGCATCGAAGCCTTCGGCGTGATCGTGGTGCAGCGCCGAGAGGCGTTCGCCGATGCGGTTCGGTTGATACAGGGTCAGCAGGGCGCCGGCGTCGGTGATCGGCGTGGCGTCCAGCAGCAGGGTTTGACCGTTGACGGTGATCTCCCGCAGCGGCAAACGGAAGCCGTTTTCCAGCAACGCGTCGAGCAGCGCCGGGTCGGCAAACAGCTCGCTGATGCTTTCACCCGCCGGTTCGCGGCCATACAGGGCAATCAGTGCCGGGTTGGCCAGCAGCACCTTGCCGGCGCTGTCGAGGGCCAACACCGGGTCGGTCATGGCGGCGAGCAGCGCATCGAGTTGCAAGTGACGGCGCTGGCCGGGAAGGATGTCGACCACCGTCACCGCTTGCACCCCGCGCACGCTGAACAGCGCATCGCGAAGCTCTTCGAGCACTGCCGGGCTCAAGGTCGGGGCGTCGATGTAGACGTTGGGAGGCACCATCTCCACCGCATCCAGATTGAGATTGCGCCCACCAAGCAAGGCCAGGACTTCCTGGGTGATACCGACACGGTCGATGAAACTGACGTGGATGCGCATGGGGCGGTTGGGTTCTGGAGAGCGGAGGGTGGCAAGTATGCCTTGGGGCGGGCCAATGGTGAAATCCAGCGCAGGACTTTACGGGCTACACCGAACCAATGTGTGGGCTTGCTCGCGAAGGCGGCGTGTCAGTCGACATCAATGTGGCCTGTTAGGCCGCTTTCGCGAGCAAGCCCGCTCCCACAGGTTCGGCTTTTACAGAAGAATTGGGTTATTCGAGGTGTTCGGGTTTGACCGGGTCGCCGGATTTGACGTCGAGTTGCGCTCGCACGTCTTCAAACATTTCGTCGTAATACTTGTGCATGGCGCCGATGCTGGCCGTCTTGGGCAGGCCGTACTTTTGCGCGATGCGCGTGGCGTGGCGGGCAAAGTCGAAGGCCTGGTCCTTGGGCAGATAAAACTCTTCATTCAGGTCCTTGCCCTCGACCGAGCCATGCAGCTTGAAGAGCATGCCTTGGCCTTCCTTGGGATCCTGGGCGATTTCGTATTCGATGTGCAGGTTGTAGCTGAAGTCATCCTTGTTCAGCGCATGGCGCTCCATGTGCAAGTGTCCGGGTTCGAACGTGGCCATTGGCATCTCTCCTTCAAAAGGCATTGAATCAGGGCAGAACCTCACGGCTGCCCCCGGAGTTTCTTTCTATCGGTAGGTAATACCAGGCGTCGCCGTACTGATACGGGTGCCGGCCTTACCCTGGACGATCGCTTCGATGTCCGAGAGCGAACCGATCACCGCGACTTTGCCAGTATGGCGGGCAAACTCGCAGGCCGCCTGGACCTTTGGTCCCATGGAGCCAGCAGCGAAGCCGAGTTTTGCCATTTCATCCGGGTGGGCCTGGGCGATGGCTTTCCGGGTGGGTTGGCCGAAGTCGATGAACGCCGCGCTGACGTCGGTGGCGATCACCAATAGATCGCTATCAAGCTGTTCGGCCAGCAACGCCGAGCACAGGTCTTTGTCGATCACCGCTTCCACGCCTTGCAGTTTGCCGCTGGCGCCGTACATCGTCGGAATGCCGCCACCGCCGGCACAAATCACGATGCTGCCTTTTTCCAGCAACCACTTGATCGGGCGGATTTCGAAGATGCGTTTCGGTCTCGGACTGGCCACCACGCGGCGGAACTTATCGCCGTCCGGAGCGATGGCCCAGCCTTTCTCGGCAGCGAGTTTTTCCGCTTCGGCCTTGGTATAGACCGGGCCGATGGGTTTGCTGGGGTTCTGGAACGCCGGGTCGTTGGGGTCGACTTCGACCTGGGTCAGCAGAGTGGCGAACGGGACTTCGAAGTCCAGCAGGTTGCCCAGTTCCTGTTCGATGATGTAGCCGATCATGCCTTCGGTTTCGGCACCGAGCACGTCCAGCGGGTAAGGGGAAACCTGGGTGTAGGCCGCCGCTTGCAGCGACAGCAGGCCAACCTGCGGACCATTGCCGTGGGCGATCACCAGTTGGTTGCCGGGATAGACCTTGGCGATCTGTTCGGTAGCGATCCGGATGTTGGCGCGCTGGTTGTCCGCGGTCATGGGTTCACCCCGGCGGAGCAGGGCGTTACCGCCCAGAGCAACGACGATACGCATAGTGCAGTCCTTCTAAATAGAGGGCGAGCAACTCGATCTCTCTGTGGGAACCGGGTTGGTGTGGGAGCGGGCTTGCTCGCGAAGGCGACGTGTCAGTCGACATCAATGTTGCCTGTCAGACCGCTTTCGCGAGCAAGCCCGCTCCCACATTGATCGTGTTCCGTCAGGGAGAGCCCAGTGAGCCGTTAGATATCCGCCAGCGCCGACACCAGAATCGCCTTGATGGTGTGCATGCGGTTTTCCGCTTGCTCGAAGGCGATGTTGGCCGGCGACTCGAATACTTCTTCAGTCACTTCGACGCCGTTGGCCAGGAGGGGATAGCGCGCGGCGATGTCCTTGCCGACCTTGGTTTCACTGTTGTGGAACGCTGGCAAACAGTGCATGAACTTCACGCGCGGGTTGCCCGAGGCCTTCATCATGTTGGCGTTGACCTGGTACGGCAGCAGTTGCTCGATGCGCTCGTCCCACGCTTCCACTGGCTCACCCATCGACACCCAGATGTCGGTGTGGATGAAGTCCACGCCCTTGACTGCTTCTTTCGGGTCTTCGGTGATGGTGATGCGCGCGCCACTCTCCTCGGCGAAGGCTTTGCACTGATCGATGAAGTCCTGATGCGGCCACAACGCTTTTGGTGCGGCAATGCGCACGTCCATGCCGAGTTTGGCGCCGATCATCAACAGCGAGTTGCCCATGTTGTAGCGGGCATCGCCGAGGTAGGCGTAGCTGATGTCGTGCAGCGGCTTGTCGCTGTGCTCACGCATGGTCAGGGTGTCGGCGATCATCTGCGTCGGGTGGAATTCAGCGGTCAAGCCGTTGAACACCGGCACGCCGGCGAACTTCGCCAGCTCTTCGACGATTTCCTGTTCGAAGCCGCGGTACTCGATGGCGTCGAACATCCGCCCCAGCACGCGGGCGGTGTCTTTCATGCTTTCTTTGTGGCCGATCTGCGACGACACCGGGTCGATGTAGGTGACGTGGGCGCCCTGGTCATGGGCCGCGACTTCGAAGGCGCAATGGGTACGGGTCGAGGTTTTTTCGAAGATCAGTGCGATGTTCTTGCCTTGCAGGTGTGGACGCTCGGTGCCGGTGTATTTGGCGCGTTTGAGGTCACGGGACAGGTCCAGCAGGTAATTCAGCTCGCGAGTGGTGTGGTGCATCAGCGAGAGCAGGCTGCGGTTGCGCATGTTGAAAGCCATGATTGGATCTCCTTTGGTTTCGGTTATCCCCAGGGCCTGTGCCTTATAAGCGCAGGCCGAGGTATGCAAGCTAATAGTCGATAGGGTCGCGAATGATCGGGCAGGTCATGCAGTGGCCGCCGCCACGCCCGCGCCCGAGTTCTCCGGCGCTGATGGTGATGACCTCGATGCCGGCCTTGCGTAGCAGGGTGTTGGTGTAGGTGTTGCGGTCGTAGCCGATGACCACGCCCGGCTCCAGCGCCACCACGTTGTTGCCGTCGTCCCATTGCTCGCGTTCGGCGGCGAAGCTGTTGCCGCCGGTTTCGACGACGCGCAGTGCTTTGAGGTTGAGGGCCTTGGCCACGGTGTCGAGGAAGCTGGTTTCTTCGCGGCGGATATCAATGCCGCCCGGTTTGCTTTCGTCAGGTCGCAGGCTGAAGGCGACGATCTGGTTCACCACTTCCGGGAAGATGGTCACAAGGTCGCGGTCGCAGAAGCTGAACACGGTGTCCAGGTGCATCGCTGCACGGGATTTCGGCAGGCCGGCGACGATGACTTTTTCCACCGCGTTGTTCTTGAACAGATTCACCGCCAATTGACCGATGGCCTGGCGGGACGAGCGTTCGCCCATGCCGATCACCACCACGCCGTTGCCGATCGGCATTACGTCGCCGCCTTCAAGGGTGGAGTTGCCGTGCTCCTGGTCCGGGTCGCCGTACCAGATCTGAAAGTCGGCGTGGGTGAACTGCGGGTGGAACTTGTAGATGGCGGTGGCCAGCAGGGTTTCCTGACGGCGCGCCGGCCAGTACATCGGGTTCAGGGTCACGCCGCCGTAGATCCAGCAGGTGGTGTCGCGGGTGAACTGGGTGTTGGGCAGCGGCGGCAAGATGAAGCTGGAATGACCGAGAAATTCGCGGAACATCTGAATGGTCTTGCCGCCGAAGCTGTCCGGCAGGTCATCGGCGGAGACGCCGCCAATCAGGAATTCAGCGATCTTGCGCGGCTCCAGGCTGCGTAGCCAGGAACCGGTTTCGTTGACCAGCCCAAGGCCGACCGAGTTGGCGGTGATCTTGCGTTCCAGAATCCAGTCCAGCGCTTCTGGAATCGCGACGATATCGGTCAACAGGTTGTGCATTTCCAGTACGTCGACATTACGCTCACGCATTTTGGTGACGAAGTCGAAATGGTCACGCTTGGCTTGGGCAACCCACAGCACATCATCGAAAAGCAGCTCGTCGCAGTTGTTCGGGGTCAGCCGCTGGTGAGCCAGGCCGGGGGAGCAAACCATGACTTTGCGCAGTTTGCCGGCTTCGGAATGGACGCCGTACTTAACTTTTTCGGTGCTCATTACAGAGATCCTCCAGATGACAAATGAGTCAGGTGTTACAGAGTCAGGAAGCCGTCATACAGCCCATAGGCCGCCACCAGGGCACCCGCGACGACTGCGGCGAAAATCAGCTTCTCGACGTTGGTGAAAACCGGTTTGTTGACTTCAAGTTTGGCTTTGGCGAAGAGGATCGCGCCGGGCGCATAGAGCAGGGCAGAGAGCAGCAGGTATTTGACGCCACCGGCATAGATCAACCAGACCGCGTAGATCAACGCGACGGCACCGATGAACAGATCTTTCCTGCGCTCGGCCAAAGCGTTTTCATAACTCTCGCCGCGCACCGCCAGCAGCAGCGCATACGCCGCCGACCACAGGTAAGGCACCAGAATCATCGACGTGGCGAGGTAGATCAGTGACAGGTAAGTACTGGCCGAAAACAGCGTGATGATCAGAAATAGCTGAACCATCACATTGGTCAGCCACAGTGCATTGACCGGTACATGGTTGGCGTTTTCCTTGCGCAGGAAGGCCGGCATGGTGTGGTCCTTGGCAGCGGCGAACATGATCTCCGCGCACAACAGCACCCATGACAGCAGCGCACCCAGCAACGAGATGATCAGGCCAACGCTGATCAGCACCGCGCCCCAATGACCGATCACATGTTCCAGCACCGCGGCCATGGACGGGTTCTGCAGTTTCGCCAATTCCGGTTGGGTCATGATTCCCAGGGACAGCACGTTCACCAGCATCAGAAACAGCAGCACGGTGATGAAGCCGATGACCGTGGCTTTACCCACGTCGCTGCGTTTTTCCGCACGGGCCGAGAAAATGCTCGCGCCTTCGATGCCGATGAACACCCACACGGTGACCAGCATCATGTTGCGCACCTGGTTCATCACGCTGCCCAGGTCCGGGTTTTTTACGCCCCAGATGTCGGCGGTGAAGATCTCCAGTTTGAAAGCGAACACGGCGATCAGCACGAACAGCAGCAGCGGCACGATCTTGGCGACGGTAGTCACCAGGTTGATGAACGCCGCTTCCTTGATCCCCCGTAAAACCAGAAAGTGCACCGCCCAGAGCAGCACCGAGGCACCGATCACCGCGGCGACAGTATTTCCCTCCCCAAAAATGGGGAAGAAGTAGCCGAGGGTGCTGAACAAGAGTACGAAGTAACCAACGTTCCCCAACCAGGCACTGATCCAGTAACCCCAGGCGGACGAGAAGCCCATGTAGTCGCCGAAACCGGCCTTGGCGTAGGCGTAAACACCACCGTCCAGATCCGGCTTGCGGTTGGCCAGGGTCTGGAACACGAAGGCGAGGGTCAACATGCCCACCGCGGTAATGGCCCAACCAATAAGAACGGCACCTACATCAGCACTGGCGGCCATGTTCTGGGGCAAAGAGAAAATCCCGCCACCAATCATTGAGCCGACCACTAAAGCAACGAGCGCGCCGAGTTTCAGTTTTCCGGGGGATTCAGACATTCCATGACTCCAATGCAGGAGAAGAGAGATAACAGGGTAATTCTGTTAGCTATTCAATCAGCTGACATAGATCAGTGCATGGGCACATTCCATTGTTAATGAATGACTTATGAATCTTTTCCGTGCATAGCGGTATTGCTGGAAAAGCCCTGTTCACAGGGGCTTCGCCAGAACAGGCAGGCGTAATCGATAGTGCTAGGGCTTTGAAATTAGTTTGTTTCTGCGGTTTCGCAGGCCAAAGCAATAGATTGTTCGGCTATAAATAACAGGCGCTGACTGGATTAATGGATAAACGTTATTTCGCTTTATCTATTTAGTTAAAAACAACTACGTGATGATTTTTCGGTGCTGGTCGCATCGGCCGCATTTGAGAAAAAGGGACTTGATGATTGGCGGCGGGATTTTCTCTTTGCCGCAGTTACTGTCGTTGTGATGCGGTACCTGCGTTGACTATTCGGGCGTCTTCGCGAGCAAGCTATCTGATGGTCACCACCACTGCGCGCGATGGGAACCCAATTCCCCGGCCGGCAGCGCCCACTGCAGCGGCGTTTCCGTAATCTTCAGCGGCACTTGCAACCGATGGGCTGGCCCCCACGATGTTTGCTCAACCAACATCCCTTGATCGTTGTCATCTTCTACCCGCAATGGCTCATCCGTCCCCGCGCCATTTTCAATCAATACTTTCGCCGTGCGTGCCAGTGACAAGCGCGCTGTGCCACCGCCCCCGCTACTCAATCGCTCAGCCAATAGCTTGATCGCACTGGCCGCCATCAAATACCCGGTGGCGTGGTCAAGGGCCTGAACCGGCAGCGGTGTCGGTTTATCCGCCTTTTTCCACTGCATGCCCGCGTCGGCAATCCCGCTGCTCATCTGCACCAGGCTGTCGAAGCCGCGGCGGTTCTGCCAGGGGCCGCTCCAGCCGTAAGCGTTGAGGCAAACATCGATCAGGCCGGGGGCCAGTGCCTGGCGTTGGGCGATGCCGTAACCCAGGCGTTCCAGTGCGTCGGCGCGGTAGCCGTGAAGCAGGATGTCGGCGTCCTTGAGCAGGCTTTCGAATACCGCGCGATCAGTCTTGTCGTGCAGATCCAGGCGCGCACAGCGTTTGCCCAGGGTGACTTCCGGCACCACGCCCGGTTCGTTCCAGGTCGGTGGGTCGATGCGCAGTACATCGGCGCCGAGGCCCGCGAGGAAGCGGCTGGCGATCGGGCCGGCGAGCACTCGCGTGAGGTCCAGCACTTTGATCCCGGACAGTGGTTGCGCTACCGAACCCTGCCACGGTTTCGCGTTTTGGCTGCCGTCGGCGCTGAACTGCATCAGCGGTTCGGCGTTCACGGCCCGACCTTGAGGGTGGGCCTGCCATTGCTTCCAGCTTCGCATCTGTGCCGCGCAACCACCGGCTTCGACTACCGCTTGTTCCAGATCGCTTTTCGCCCATTGAGCCACTTTGTTCGCCATCGCTGCGTGGTCGGCACAGGCGCCGAGCACTGATTCGGCGGCGGCGCGGTGATGGGGTGCGTTGGTGTGCAGGCGGATCCAACCGTCCTTGCTGGCGTAGTCGCCGGCGACCGGGTCCCATAGCGGTGGGACGCTCCAGCCCACGGGGCGGATCGAGGTGGCGAACCAGAACGACGCCAGACGCCGGTCGACTTCAAGGCTGGGTAAACGACCGGTTTGCCGATGCAGCAGTACGCTGGCCGCCTGGCCGGCGGCGGCAATGCTCGCGCAGGCGAGATCAGTCACGGCAAACGCCGAGGACAGGGCGCCGCTCGAGGTGAACGGTATGGGTGTGTGCGGCAAGCCGAGTGCGGCTTGAATGGACGTGAGTAAATCAGTCATCGAAGGCCCTCCGGAGCGAGAGCCCGAGCATAGTTCAAAATGTCACCTGTAGGCGCGAGCGGTGCGGCGATCCGACTTGTCCGCGAGCAGGGCGAAAAGAAGTCGGGTGAGTTTTGAGGTGGCTGGGTGAGGCATGGGGCTTGAGGTGGATCGCAAGGCTTACAGTTCATACATACCTTGTGGGAGCGGGCTTGCTCGCGAAGGCGGCCTGACATTCAACAGAGAAGTCGACTGTTACACCGCTTTCGCGAGCAAGCCCGCTCCCACAGGACCGTATTTTCAGGCGAATTGGGGGGGTGATGGCAGACGTGATTGACTCACGGGAGGACCTGATCCATTTCGAGCGAATGGTAATGCTTGTCATCCGCTCGAATGGTCAAGTGCGATTTGCAGTGTTACCCGCGCCCCAGCAGATAGGTCGCGTAATCCGGGATGCGGTGTTCGTGGGCCTGATTCATCAACGGGCTGCTGAGCAGGTAATCGGCACTGCATTCGTTGCAGGCCACCGGGATGTTCCACACCGCCGCGACCCGTAGCAGCGCCTTGATGTCCGGGTCGTGGGGTTGCGGTTCGAACGGGTCCCAGAAGAACACCAGCATGTCGACCCGCTGCTCGGCGATTCGCGCGCCGAGTTGCTGGTCGCCGCCCAGCGGACCACTGATCATGCTCTCCACCGGCAGGTCGAGGCGTTGTTGCAACAACAACCCCGTCGTGCCGGTGGCGACCAGTTCATGTTGCGCGAGCTTGTCTTTCTGCCGCTCGGCCCAGTCCAGCAAAAACACTTTGCAGTGGTCATGGGCGACCAGGGCGATACGTTTGCGCGCTGCCAGGGTCTTTTGCGTAAAGCTGATACCGATCATCGCTTGCTTCTCCAGACGAGAATGCGCCTGCGACGACGCATTTTTCGGCGTTGCCAACACCTGTAGGAGCTGCCGCAGGCTGCGATCTTTTGATCCTGATTTTCAGCGATCCGGAGGAGATCAAGATCAAAAGATCGCAGCCTGCGGCAGCTCCTACAGGTCCGCGTCGACACAAGTGTCGAGCTGTTTATTCTGCGTTGCAGAGCGCCAGGCAGTTGTCGAGCATGCGGTTGGAGAAGCCCCATTCGTTGTCGTACCAGGCCAGCACTTTGAGCAGCTTGCCGCTGGACTTGGTGTGGTTGGCATCGAAGATCGATGACAGCGGGTTGTGATTGAAGTCGCTGGAAACCAGCGGCAGGGCGTTGTAGCCGAGAATTTTCGAGTGCTGGCTGGCTTCTTTTAGCAGCGCGTTGACTTCATCGGCCGACGCTTCACGCTTGAGTTGCACGGTCAGGTCCACCAGCGACACGTTGATCACCGGAACACGTACCGCCATGCCGGTCAGTTTGCCCGCCAGTTCCGGCAGCACCAGGCCGACGGCTTCAGCGGCGCCGGTCTTGCTCGGGATCATGTTCTGGGTGGCGGAACGGGCGCGGTACGGGTCGGTGTGGTAGACGTCGGTCAGGTTCTGGTCGTTGGTGTAGGCGTGAATGGTGGTCATCAGACCGCTTTCGATGCCCAATTCGCGGTGCAGCACCTGGGCCACCGGGGCCAGGCAGTTGGTGGTGCACGAGGCGTTGGAAATGATCTGGTGCGATTGGCGCAAAATGTCGTGGTTAACACCATAGACCACGGTGGCGTCGGCGCCTTTGGCCGGGGCCGAGATAATCACTTTGCGCGCGCCGGCCGTAATATGCGCGGCGGCTTTGGCACGGTCGGTGAACAGGCCAGTGCATTCGAACACGACGTCGACCTTTTCCGCAGCCCACGGCAATTCGGCCGGGTTGCGAATGGCGCTGACCGAAATACGGTCGCCGTTGACGGTCAGGCTTTCCTGATCGTGCTGGACATCGGCATCGAATGTGCCGTGAACGGTGTCGTACTTGAGCAGATGAGCGTTCATCGAGCTGTCGCCCAGATCGTTGATCGCTACGATCTGCAGATCCTCACGATAACCTTGGGTATACAGTGCGCGCAGGACATTACGGCCGATACGGCCAAAACCATTGATTGCGATTCGAAGAGTCATTTACAGCGCCGCCGTCGTTTTGTTGTTGGAATTACAAGATTATTCGCATAAAAATAGAAAACAAGCCTTTTTAATGGCAATATTTTGTTTTATCTACAACGAGTGACCTGAATCAACTGGTCCGAATGATCAAGAAAACCGTCTGTCATCCCAATCACAGCGGTGCTTGATCAGCATAGACAATCAGGTCGCCACATCCGTTAGCCTGGAGTTCTACACATGCATCCCCGCGTCCTTGAGGTCACCGAACGGCTTATCGCCCGCAGCCGCGCCACGCGTGAGGCTTACCTTGCATTGATCCGCGGCGCCGCCAGCGACGGCCCGATGCGCGGCAAGCTGCAATGCGCCAACTTCGCCCATGGCGTGGCCGGGTGTGGCAGCGACGACAAGCACAGCCTGCGGATGATGAACTCCGCCAACATCGCGATTGTTTCGTCATATAACGACATGCTCTCGGCGCACCAGCCGTACGAAGTCTTTCCTGAGCAGATCAAAAAAGCCCTGCGCGAAATCGGTTCCGTCGGCCAGTTCGCCGGTGGTACGCCCGCGATGTGCGATGGCGTGACCCAGGGCGAGCCGGGCATGGAGCTGAGCCTGCCGAGCCGTGAAGTGATCGCGTTGTCCACCGCTGTGGCGCTGTCCCACAACATGTTCGACGGCGCGCTGATGCTCGGCATCTGCGACAAGATCGTGCCGGGCCTGATGATGGGCGCGTTGCGTTTCGGTCATCTTCCGACGATTTTCGTGCCGGGCGGGCCGATGGTTTCGGGCATCTCCAACAAGCAGAAAGCCGATGTGCGTCAGCGCTACGCCGAAGGCAAGGCGAGCCGCGAAGAGCTGTTGGAATCGGAGATGAAGTCCTATCACAGCCCTGGCACCTGCACTTTCTACGGCACCGCCAACACCAACCAGTTGCTGATGGAAGTCATGGGCCTGCACTTGCCGGGCGCCTCGTTCGTCAACCCGAACACCCCGTTGCGTGATGCCCTGACCCGCGAAGCGGCGCACCAGGTGACGCGTCTGACCAAGCAGAGTGGCGACTTCATGCCGATCGGCGAAATCGTCGACGAGCGTTCGCTGGTCAACTCGATCGTCGCGTTGCACGCCACCGGCGGCTCGACCAACCACACCCTGCACATGCCGGCCATCGCTATGGCGGCGGGCATCCAGTTGACCTGGCAGGACATGGCCGACCTCTCCGAGGTGGTGCCGACCCTGAGCCACGTGTACCCGAACGGCAAAGCCGACATCAACCACTTCCAGGCGGCGGGCGGCATGTCGTTCCTGATCCGCGAGCTGCTGGAAGCCGGCCTGCTTCACGAAAACGTCAACACCGTGCTCGGCCACGGCCTGAGCCGCTACACCAAGGAACCGTTCCTCGATAACGGTGAACTGGTCTGGCGCGAAGGCCCGATCGAAAGCCTCGACGAAAACATCCTGCGTCCGGTCGCTCGCGCATTCTCGGCAGAGGGTGGTCTGCGAGTGATGGAAGGCAACCTCGGCCGTGGCGTGATGAAGGTTTCGGCGGTCGCGCTGGAAAACCAGATCGTCGAAGCACCGGCCATGGTGTTCCAGGATCAGCAGGACCTGGCCGATGCGTTCAAGGCCGGTTTGCTGGAGAAAGATTTTGTCGCTGTGATGCGCTTCCAGGGCCCTCGCTCCAATGGCATGCCGGAACTGCACAAAATGACGCCGTTCCTCGGCGTGCTGCAGGATCGCGGTTTCAAAGTTGCCTTGGTGACTGACGGACGCATGTCCGGCGCCTCGGGGAAAATCCCGGCGGCGATCCACGTCAGCCCTGAAGCTTACGTGGGCGGTGCTTTGGCGCGGGTGCAAGAGGGCGATATCATCCGCGTCGATGGCGTCAAAGGCACCCTGGAGCTTAAGGTGGACGCCGAAGAATTCGCAGCGCGCGAACCTGCCAAGGGTCTGTTGGGCAACAACATCGGCAGCGGTCGCGAACTGTTTGGTTTCATGCGCATGGCCTTCAGCTCCGCAGAGCAAGGCGCCAGCGCCTTTACTTCTGCCCTGGAGACGCTTAATTGAAACTGGCTTTGGTCGGTGACATCGGTGGCACCAACGCACGTTTCGCGTTGTGGAAAAACCAGCAGCTGGAATCGATCCAGGTGCTGGCGACGGCAGACCACGCCAGCCCGGAGGAGGCGATTGCGCTCTACCTGAGCGGGCTCGGTCTGGCGCCGGGTTCTATCGGTTCGGTGTGCCTGTCGGTGGCGGGCCCTGTGAGCGGCGATGAATTCAAGTTCACCAACAATCACTGGCGACTCAGTCGCAAGGGGTTCTGCAAGACCTTGCAGGTGGATCAACTGCTGCTGGTCAACGACTTCTCGGCCATGGCCCTGGGCATGACCCGCTTGCAGCCGGGCGAGTTTCGGGTGGTCTGCGAGGGCACGCCGGAGCCATTGCGGCCGGCGGTGGTGATCGGCCCGGGCACTGGCTTGGGCGTGGGGACGTTGCTCGATCTGGGCGAGGGCCGTTTTGCCCCGCTGCCGGGGGAGGGCGGTCACGTCGATCTGCCGTTGAGCAGTCCGCGGGAAACTCAACTCTGGCAACACATCTTCAACGAGATCGGTCATGTCAGCGCTGAAACGGCGTTGAGCGGCAGTGGTTTGCCGCGGGTCTACCGCGCGATCTGCGCGGTGGACGGTCACACGCCTGTGCTCGACACGCCTGAGGCGATTACGGCTGCGGGGCTGGCGGGTGATCCGATTGCCCTGGAAGTGCTCGAGCAGTTCTGTTGCTGGCTCGGTCGCGTGGCCGGCAATAACGTACTGACCACCGGTGCACGGGGTGGCGTTTACATCGTTGGCGGGGTGATTCCACGGTTTGCCGATTTCTTCATCGAAAGCGGTTTCGCCCGCAGCTTCGCCGACAAGGGCTGCATGAGCGATTACTTCAAAGGCATTCCGGTGTGGCTGGTGACAGCGCCGTATTCCGGCCTTGTTGGTGCGGGTGTGGCGCTCGATCAGGCTTAGACCGCGTCGCCTCATTCGCGGGCAAGCCTCGCTCCTACAGGAATGTCGCCGATTTGCTGACCGGCACGAATCCTGTGGGAGCGAGGCTTGCCCGCGAAGAGGCCGGAACAGACACCATAGATCCACGATCGATCAGGCATAATCCTCTCTAACACAAACAACAAGGACGCCGCCCTGTGAGCTCAGTCAACAAGTCGATTTTGTTGGTCGATGACGATCAAGAGATACGCGAGTTGCTGGACACCTACCTGACCCGCGCCGGTTTCCAGGTTCGTACCACGCCCGACGGTGCAGGCTTTCGTCAGGCCTTGAACGAGGCGCCGAGCGATCTGGTGATCCTCGACGTGATGCTGCCGGACGAAGACGGTTTCAGCCTCTGCCGCTGGATCCGCCAGCACCCGCGCCAGGCCCACGTACCGATCATCATGCTCACCGCCAGTTCCGACGAGGCCGACCGCGTCATCGGCCTGGAGCTGGGCGCCGACGACTACCTCGGCAAACCCTTCAGTCCCCGTGAGTTGCAGGCGCGCATCAAAGCCTTGTTGCGCCGCGCGCAGTTCGGTCAGGAGCGTTCCGGCAGTGAAGTGCTGGCCTTCGATGATTGGCGGCTGGACATGGTCAGTCATCGACTATTCCACATCGATGGCGAGGAAGTGATTCTCTCGGGCGCCGATTTTGCGCTGTTGAAACTGTTCCTCGATCACCCTCAGGAAATCCTCGACCGCGACACCATCGGCAACGCCACCCGTGGCCGCGATCTGATGCCGCTCGATCGTATCGTCGACATGGCGGTCAGCCGTTTGCGTCAGCGCCTGCGCGACACCGAAAAACCGCCGCGGCTGATCCGTACCGTACGTGGCAGCGGCTACCAACTGGCAGCCAACGTGGTTGCCAGCAATGGTCACTGATTTTCTGCGCAAGCTCGCCGGACGTGTGCCGGTGCCGCGCTCGCTGCTCGGGCGCATGTTGCTGCTGACCCTGCTGGCGGTGCTGTTCGCCCAGGCGTTGTCGAGCGTTATCTGGGTTTCGCAATTGCGCGCCACCCAACTCGAAGGCCTGGTCACCAGTGCCCGCAGCCTGGCCCATTCGATGACGGCCAGCGTCAGTTATTTCCGCTCGTTGCCGGTGGCGTTCAGGCCGCTGGTGCTCGACCAGTTGCGCAGCATGGGCGGCACCCGGTTCGTGGTGACCCTCAACGACAAACCCTTGGGCATGGAAGTACTGCCGATCACCCCGCGCAAAGAAGCGGTGCTCAAAGCGGTGGACGAAGTGCTGCGCCAGTCGCTGGGCCAGGACACCGACATCTCGGTGACGTTCGTCAGCCCCGAAGACTTGCGGATTTTCAACGGAGGCTTGAAGCTCGACGAGTTGCCGCGCTCCTGGGCGCACTACGCGTTGACCCTGGAGCCGGTGAACCCGCCGGTGCTGGTCACGCAAATCCAGATGGCACCGGGCGAATGGCTGTACATCGCTTCGCTGTTGCCCGAGCCCTACACCAGTCTTGAAGAGCAGGGCCTGCCGGCGCAGCAGGTCTGGTTCATCGTGCTCACCAGCGGTTTCTTGCTGCTGTTCATCGGCCTGCTGGTGCACTGGCAGAGCCGACCGCTCAAGCGACTGGCTCGGGCGGCCAGGGACATGTCTTTGGGTGCGGAAGTCGAACCGGTGGCCGAGGGCGGTGGCAGTGAAGTGGTGGAAGTGGGCCGCGCCTTCAATGCGATGCGTGAGCGCATCAGCCGTTACCTGACTGAACGCAGCCAGTTGTTCAGCGCGATTTCCCATGACTTGCGCACACCGATCACCCGGTTGCGATTGCGGGTCGAATTGCTTGAAGACGAAAAGCTGCAAGCCAAGTTCGGTCGTGATCTGGATGAGCTGGAGTTGCTGGTCAAAGGCGCGCTGCAATGCGTGAAAGACACCGACATCCACGAAAACATCGAGCCGGTGGACCTCAATCATGTGCTCGACTGTCTGGTGGAACCCTATCTGGCGCCCAACGGCAATGGCCGCGTGACCCAGCAGGGACGGGCGCTGGCGCCGTATCCCGGTAAGCCACTGGCGCTCAAGCGTTGCATCGGCAACCTGATCGACAACGCCTTGAAATATGGGCAGAACGCGCATCTGCACATCGATGACGACGAAAGCGCGTTCGTCTTGCATGTCGACGATGAAGGGCCGGGCGTGCCGGAGCAGCGGCTGGAGCAGGTGTTCGAGCCGCACTTCCGTTTGGCCGGGCAGCAGCAGGGTTATGGGCTGGGGTTGGGGATTGCGCGCAACATTGCGCATAGCCATGGCGGGGAAGTCAGCCTGCAAAATCTGCGTGAAGGTGGCTTGCGTGTGACGTTGCAGTTGCCGAGATCAATGGATTGAAACCGCCCCTGTGGCGAGGGAGCTTGCTCCCGCTGGGGCGCGGAGCGGCCCTAAAAGAGGGACTGCTGCGCAGTCCAGCGGGAGCAAGCTCCCTCGCCACAAGACATCACTCACCTCGGAGTTGGAGTGAATGTCACAAACCAGTGACATAACTCGCCCCCTTCGTTACCTGCCCATCACTGCTCGTTGTTTAGACTGGTCCCAGTCACAACAACAAAAAAAGGTACCGCATGGACACCTTCCAACCCGCCTTCAGCAGTTGGCTGAACGCGCCTGCCCATCAGCAATGGCTCGCCACCGAAGGCCTGCGCCTGTTGGCGTTCGCCAGGGCTTCAAAGCTCCCCGAAGGTTTCGGCAACCTCGACGATCAGGGTCGCCTGCCGGCCGGCGCGCAAGCCGAAACCATGAACACCGCGCGCATGACCCACAGCTTCGCCATGGCCCACATCCAGGGCCTGCCGGGTTTCGCCGAGCTGGTGGATCACGGCATCAAGGCCCTCAGCGGGCCGCTGCGTGACGCCGAGCACGGTGGCTGGTTCGCCGCGCCCGAACACCGCGACGGCAATACCGGTAAAGCCGCTTACCTGCATGCCTTCGTGGCGTTGGCCGCGAGTTCTGCGGTGGTCGCCCAACGTCCCGGTGCACAAGCCTTGCTCATTGATGCAATCCACATCATCGACACGCATTTCTGGAGCGAGGAGGAGGGCGCCATGCGCGAATCCTTCAGCCGCGACTGGCGTGAAGAGGAGGCCTATCGTGGCGCCAACAGCAACATGCACGCCACCGAAGCCTTCCTTGCCCTGGCCGATGTCACCGAGGACAACCGCTGGCTGATTCGCGCCCAGCGCATCGTCGAGCGCGTTATTCACGATCACGCCGCGGCCAACGACTACCTGGTGGTCGAGCATTTCGACCGCGACTGGCAGCCGCTGCGCGACTACAACCACGACAACCCGGCTGACGGTTTCCGTCCTTACGGCACCACGCCGGGCCATGGTTTCGAATGGGCGCGGCTATTGCTGCACCTTGAGGCGGCGCGGGTGCAGGCCGGGATACTCACACCGGGCTGGCTGGCAACCGATGCGCAAAAACTCTTCGACCACAATTGCCGTCACGGCTGGGACGTCGATGGTGCACCGGGCATTGTCTACACCCTCGACTGGGATAACCGTGCGGTGGTTCGACATCGCCTGCACTGGACACACGCCGAAGCCAGCGCCGCCGCCAGTGCGCTGCTTAAACGCACCGGTGACGGGCAATACGAGCGCTGGTACCGACTGTTCTGGGAATTTTGTGACAGTCATTTCATTGACCGCTGCGATGGCAGCTGGCATCACGAACTCGATCCGTTGAACCGCCCGAGCGCCGATATCTGGGCCGGCAAACCCGACCTGTATCACGCTTGGCAAGCCGTATTGATCCCGCGCCTGCCGCTGGCGCCGAGCATGGCCACTGCGCTGGCGCAATTGTCCCAGAGCGTTCCTGTGTAACCATGTGGTGACATTCGCGCGTCCCTTCGTTACCTGCGAAGGGGCATCCCCTGTTTAGAATCCTATGTAGCGCAAGCACCAGACTTGCATGCATAACAACAAGAAAGGTACTACTAGATGAATGCGATTTCTCGCCTCGCTACTGTCATTTCTCTCGCTTCGCTGCTTCCCGTTGCTGCATTCCCGCTGAGTGCCCTTGCCGCCGATTCCAAAGGTTCGGTGGAAGTCGTTCACTGGTGGACATCGGGTGGTGAAAAAGCAGCGGTCGATGTGCTCAAGGCCCAAGTCGAAAAAGACGGCTTCACCTGGAAGGACGGCGCAGTGGCCGGCGGTGGCGGCTCCACGGCCATGACCGTACTCAAAAGCCGCGCCGTGGCCGGTAACCCGCCGGGCGTTGCCCAGATCAAAGGGCCGGACATCCAGGAGTGGGGCAGCACTGGCCTGCTCAGCACCGACACGCTCAAAGACGTTTCCAAGTCCGAAGGCTGGGATAACCTGCTGATCAAGAAAGTCTCCGACACCGTGAAATACGAAGGCGATTACGTCGCCGTGCCGGTGAACATCCACCGCGTCAACTGGCTGTGGATCAACCCGGAAGTCTTCAAGAAAGCCGGGATCGACAAAGCGCCGACCACCCTCGAAGAATTCTATGCCGCTGGCGACAAGCTCAAAGCCGCCGGCTTCATCGCGCTCGCTCACGGTGGCCAGCCTTGGCAGGACAGCACCGTGTTTGAAGACGTAGTGCTCTCGGTCATGGGCGCCGACGGTTACAAAAAAGCGCTGGTCGACCTGGATCAGAAAACCCTCTCCGGGCCCGAGATGGCCAAGGCTTTCACGGAGCTGAAAAAAATCACCGGCTACATGGACCCGAACCGCGCCGGTCGTGACTGGAACATCGCTGCCGCCGACGTCATCAACGGCAAGGCCGGCATGCAGATGATGGGCGACTGGGCCAAGAGCGAATGGACCGCCGCCAAGAAAGTAGCGGGCAAGGACTATCAGTGCGTACCGTTCCCGGGCACCGAAAAAGCCTTCACCTACAACATCGACTCGATGGCTGTGTTCAAGCTCAAAGCCGATCGCAAAGGCGACATCGCCGCTCAGCAAGACCTGGCGAAGGTCGCTCTGGGCAAAGACTTCCAGAAAGTCTTCAGCATCAACAAAGGCTCGATCCCGGTGCGTACTGACATGCTTAACGACATGAGCGCGCTGGGCTTCGATTCCTGCGCTCAAGCGGCGGCCAAGGATTTCCTGGCTGACGAGAAGACTGGCGGCCTGCAACCGAGCATGGCGCACAACATGGCCACTTCCCTGGCCGTGCAGGGCGCAATCTTCGATGTGGTGACCAACTTCATGAACGACAAGAACGCTGACCCGGCCAAGGCCAGCGCGCAACTGGCATCGGCTGTCAAAGCCGCCCAGTAATCCCTGACACCGAGTAATCCCTGTGGGAGCGGGCTTGCTCGCGAAAGCTGACTGACATTCAACATGGATGTCGACTGACACACCGCTTTCGCGAGCAAGCCCGCTCCCACAAGGGATCGCCGTGCCGATTCCATTTCTCTTCACCTGGATTATCCCGATGAGCTCTGTGGCGGTTTTCAGCAAAGCCTCACCGTTCGACGCACTGCAGCGCTGGCTCCCCAAACTGGTTTTGGCGCCGAGCATGCTGATCGTCCTGGTTGGTTTTTACGGTTACATCATCTGGACATTCGTACTGTCCTTCACCAACTCCAGTTTCATGCCGAGCTACAAATGGGTCGGCCTGCAGCAATACATTCGCCTGATGGACAACGATCGCTGGTGGGTCGCGAGCAAGAACCTCGCGGTGTTCGGCGGTATGTTCATCGGCATCAGCCTGGTGCTGGGGGTGTTCCTGGCGGTGCTGCTGGATCAGCGCATTCGCAAGGAAGGCTTCATTCGCACCGTTTACCTGTACCCGATGGCGCTCTCGATGATCGTCACCGGTACGGCGTGGAAATGGTTGCTCAATCCAGGGCTCGGCCTGGACAAGATGCTGCGTGACTGGGGCTGGGAAGGCTTTCGTCTCGACTGGCTGGTGGATCAGGATCGCGTGGTGTATTGCCTGGTGATCGCCGCCGTGTGGCAAGCCTCCGGGTTTGTGATGGCGATGTTCCTGGCCGGCCTGCGCGGTGTCGATCAATCGATCATCCGCGCGGCGCAAGTCGACGGCGCGAGCCTGCCGACCATCTACCTGAAGATCGTATTGCCGAGCCTGCGCCCGGTGTTCTTCAGCGCCTTCATGATCCTGGCGCACATCGCGATCAAGAGTTTCGACCTGGTGGCAGCGATGACCGCGGGTGGCCCGGGCTATTCGTCCGACCTGCCGGCGATGTTCATGTACTCCTTCACTTTCAGCCGTGGCCAGATGGGCATTGGTTCGGCGAGCGCCATGATGATGCTCGGCGCGATCCTGGCGATTCTGGTGCCGTACCTGTACTCCGAATTGCGAGGCAAACGCCATGAGTAATCAACTTGGCAAGCCAGGCATCAGCTTCAGCCGCATCGCCATTTACGCGACGTTGTTGCTGGCCGCGGCGATCTATTTGGTCCCGTTGGTGGTGATGCTGCTGACCAGTTTCAAATCCCCGGAAGATATCCGCACCGGCAACCTGTTGAGCTTGCCGCAAGTGATTGATGGCATCGGCTGGATCAAAGCCTGGGACAGTGTCGGCAGCTACTTCTGGAACTCGGTGAAAATCACCGTGCCGGCGGTACTGATCTCTACTTTCATCGGTGCCATGAACGGCTACGTGCTGTCGATGTGGCGCTTCCGTGGTTCGCAACTGTTCTTCGGCCTGTTGTTGTTCGGCTGCTTCCTGCCGTTCCAGACGGTGCTGCTGCCGGCCTCGTTCACCCTCGGCAAGATAGGCCTGGCCAACACCACTACGGGCCTGGTGCTGGTGCACGTGGTCTACGGCCTGGCGTTCACCACGCTGTTCTTCCGTAACTACTACGTGAGCATTCCGGATGCGCTGGTCAAGGCGGCGCGGCTGGATGGCGCGGGCTTCTTCACGATTTTCTGGAAGATCCTGCTGCCGATGTCGATCCCGATCGTGATGGTCTGCCTGATCTGGCAGTTCACGCAAATCTGGAATGACTTCCTGTTCGGCGTGGTCTTCGCCAGTGGCGATGCCCAGCCGATTACCGTGGCCCTGAACAACCTGGTCAACACCAGCACCGGGGCCAAGGAATACAACGTTGATATGGCTGCCGCGATGATCGCCGGGCTGCCGACACTGCTGGTCTACATATTTGCTGGCAAGTATTTCCTGCGTGGGCTGACGTCCGGCGCGGTCAAGGGGTAGAACATGGCAACTCTCGAATTACGCAACGTTAACAAAACCTACGGCGCCGGTTTGCCGGACACCCTGAAAAACATCGAGCTGAAGATCAATGACGGTGAGTTCCTGATCCTGGTCGGTCCATCGGGCTGTGGTAAATCCACTTTGATGAACTGCATTGCGGGTCTGGAAAACATCAGCGGCGGGGCGATCCTGGTGGACGACGCCGACATCAGCGGCATGAGCCCGAAAGATCGCGACATCGCCATGGTGTTCCAGTCCTACGCGCTGTATCCGACCATGAGCGTGCGCGACAACATCGCGTTCGGCCTGAAGATTCGCAAAATGCCGGCCGCTGAAATCGACGAAGAAGTCGCTCGCGTGGCCAAGTTGCTGCAAATCGAACACCTGCTGAGCCGCAAACCGGGTCAGCTCTCCGGTGGTCAACAACAGCGCGTGGCGATGGGCCGGGCGCTGGCGCGACGGCCGAAGATTTACCTGTTCGATGAACCACTGTCCAACCTCGACGCCAAGCTGCGGGTCGAGATGCGCACCGAAATGAAACTGATGCACCAGCGCCTGAAAACCACCACGGTCTACGTGACTCACGACCAGATCGAAGCCATGACCCTGGGCGACAAAGTGGCGGTGATGAAGGACGGGATCATTCAGCAGTTCGGCACGCCGAAAGACATCTACAACAACCCGGCCAACCTGTTCGTGGCGAGCTTCATCGGTTCGCCGCCGATGAACTTCATCCCGCTGCGTCTGCAGCGCAAGGACGGTCGTCTGGTGGCGCTGCTCGACAGCGGTCAGGCGCGCTGCGAATTGCCGCTGGGCATGCAGGACGCCGGTTTGGAAGACCGTGAAGTGATCCTCGGCATGCGCCCGGAGCAGATCGTGCTGGCGGGCAGCGAGCCGAATGGTTTGCCGACCATTCGCGCCGAAGTGCAGGTCACCGAACCGACCGGTCCCGACACCCTGGTGTTCGTCAACCTCAACGACACCAAAGTCTGCTGCCGCCTGGCACCAGACGTCGCGCCGGCCGTGGGCGAGACCCTGACTTTGCAATTCGATCCTTCGAAAGTGCTGCTGTTCGATGCCAAGACCGGTGAACGCCTCGGCGTTGCCGGCCTGCCAAAAACCGAAGCTCACAGCGCCAACGTAGCCCAATTCAAAGGTAGATAAAGATCAAATGTGTGAGCGGGGCTATGTGGGAGCTGGCTTGCCTGCGATGGCATCAACTCGGTTCGACGTTAAACCGAGTCGCCTGCATCGCAGGTAAGCCAGCTCCCACACAAGCCGCTCCCACAGGGGGGATTCGCTGCAGATGGGGACATCCGCCGCAATCGATGTAAACCGCGTTAGATAAAAACAGTTAATAACAATAAAACGAGGATGTAGGGATGATGAAGAAGAACAACGCTCGGCTTATCTGCCAATTGTCAGCTATTGCGGCAATGATGCTGGCCGGTAGCGTGCACGCGGCTGACGCGTTCAGTGCTGACTCGCAGTGGATGACCGGTGATTGGGGTGGCGAGCGGACCAAGCTGATCGAACAAGGTATCGACATCAAGGCCGACTACGTCGGTGAAGTGGGCGCCAACCTGCACGGCGGCTACAACAACGACAAGACGGCGCGTTACGCCGACCAGTTTGGCTTGGGCGTGGCGCTGGACCTGGAAAAGCTGTGGGGCTGGGATAACACCCAGGCCAAGATCCAGCTCACCAACCGTAACGGTCAAAACATCTCCAATGACCGTATCGGCGACCCGCGTGCCGGCACCTTGAGTTCCTCCCAGGAAGTCTACGGCCGTGGCCACATGGTCCGTCTGACCCAGTTGTGGGTCCAGCATCAGTTCCTCGACGGTAAACTGGACGTCAAAGCCGGTTACTTCGGCGAAGGCGAAGACTTCAACACCTTCCCTTGCGAGTTCCAGAACCTGGCATTCTGCGGTTCCCAAGCGGGTAACTGGGCGACCGGTATCTGGTACAACTGGCCGGTCATGCAGGCGGCGATGCGCGTGAAGTACAACATCACGCCTGAGTTATATGCGCAGATCGGCGCGTACAACCAGAACCCATCGCAACTTGAGCACGGTAACGGCTTCAAGCTCAGTGGCAGTGGTACCAAGGGCACCGTCTTGCCGGTCGAACTGGTCTGGTCGCCGAAGGTCAACAACCTGCCGGGTGAATACCGTGTCGGTTACTACAAGAGCACTGCCGATGCCGATGATGTCCGTGAAGACGACAACGGCAATGATGCAGCGACCACAGGCAACGCCTATCGCAGCCACGACAGCAAGAACGGCTACTGGTTCGTGGCGCAGCAACAACTCACCAGCCACAACGGTGATGCTTCTCGCGGTCTGAACATCGCGGCCAACGCCACCTTTCACGACAAGGACACCAACTTCGTCGACAACTACCAGTCGCTGATGTTTGTGTACAAAGGCCCGTTCGATGCTCGTCCAAAAGACGACGTCGGGATCGGTTTCGCCCGTATCCATGTCAACGATGACGTGAAGAAAAACGCCGAGTTGGTCAACGCCACCAATGGTGTCACCGACTACAACGATCCGCTGTTCTCGCCACTGCGTACCACCGAGTACAACTACGAGATCAACTACGGTTTCCACGTTACCAACTGGCTGACCGTACGTCCTAACCTGCAATACATCACTCACCCAGGTGGTGTGGATGAAGTCGACAACGCTCTGGTGGCCGGTCTGAAAATTCAGTCGGTGTTCTAACGCTGTTGCGATAAGCTCCTCTCTATGTGCGCATATTTGCGGATGGCCAAGGCTATCCGCTTTTTTTTGGGGCTGATCAGCCAGGCGGCTGGCGAATGCATTGTGGCGAGGGAGCTTGCTGTGGCGAGGGGGCTTGCCCCCGTTGGAGTGCGCAGCACTCCCCCAATACAGTTGTCTTAAGAGACGCATGATCACTTTTACGACTGCTTCGCAGTCGAACGGGGGCAAGCCCCCTCGCCACAGTGGTTCACTGGGCACAAGAGTACGAGTACACCAATGATTTTCAGGACCGTGGCACATGCTTGAGCATCCGCTACAACGCTTCTTCAAATCCTTGCGCGAACGTCCGGTGTTTGCGTGGGAGCGCTATCAGAAGCGCGACGTGTTGGTGATTGATCATCCGCTGTGTCAGGCGGTGTTCAGTCGTCAGGGCGCGCAGTTGCTGCACTTCCAGCCAAAGGGTCAGAAGCCCTGGCTATGGTGCGCGGCGAAATGGCCGCACGTCGGTGCGATTCGCGGCGGGGTGCCGGTGTGCTGGCCGTGGTATGGCCGCCATCCGAGCGAAAACGCCTGGCCGTCCCACGGTTGGGCAAGGCTGCTCGACTGGAAGCTGATGGACAGCCGTAGCGACGATGATGGCGTGCGTTTGCACTGGCAGCTTCAGCTATGCGACTGGCAGGTGGACCTGCACGCGCACTTGGGCGAGCGCATGGATTTGCACCTGAGCACCGAGCATCAGGACGACATGCCGTGCCAGTTGAGTCAGGCGTTGCACGCCTATTGGCGTATTGGTGACGTGGGTGAGGTAGCGCTGTCTGGGCTCGACGGCGCGCAAGGTTACGACCAGCTGAACCGCCAGGTTTGCCAGCAGGAAGGCGAGTTGCGGGTCGACGGCGGTTGTCAGCGGGTGTTCCAGCATGACGGTGAATTGCAACTAAAGGACCACGCCTGGCAGCGGCAATTGTGCATCGACACCGGTGACCATGCAGACACGGTGGTCTGGCATCCCGGCGCACGGCCGTTGCTGGGCGTGAGCTGGAACGAGGTTTTAGAGTTCGTCTGTGTGGAAGCGGCCAGCGGCGGGACCGACAGCCTGTGCCTGGCACCGGGGGAGCGGGCGCATTTGAGTTTGCAGGCGCGGGTTGGGGTTTAGCTCAAGACTTTCGGTGTTGCGGCTGACCTCTTCGCGGGCAGCCTCGCTCCTACAGTTTTCGGTTGACCGCCAATTTCGCGACCGACATCAATCCTGTAGGAGCGAGGCTGCCCGCGAAGAGGCCGGAGCAGGCAATAGAGCTATCGGACTAATTAAACTCATCCCCAATCGGGTACCGACTGGCATTCAGACTTTCCTTGATCTTGCGCAAATGCGGCTGGAAATCCACGCCTCGGCGCAAGGTCATGCCGGTGGCGAGCACATCGAGCACAGTCAGCTGAATGATCCGCGACGTCATCGGCATATAGATGTCGGTGTCTTCCGGCAGTGGAATGTTCAGGCTCAAGGTACTGGCCTTGGCCAGCGGCGAACCCTCGGCCGTCAGGCCCAGTACCGAAGCGCCGTTTTCCCGGGCGATGCGCGCTACTTCCACCAGTTCGCGGGTACGGCCGGTGTAGGAAATGATCACGAACAACTCACCCGTGTGGGCCACCGAGGCAATCATGCGCTGCATCAGCACGTCGGCATGGGCGGTCACCGCCAGGTTGAAGCGGAAGAACTTGTGCTGTGCATCCAGCGCCACCGGGGCCGAGGCGCCGAGGCCGAAGAAGTGGATCTGCCGGGCCTGGATCAACAGGTCGACGGCGCGGCTGATCAGGCTCGGGTCAAGAGCCTGCAATGCACTGTCCAAAGAGGCGATGGCGCTGCCGAAAATCTTTTTCGTATAGGCTTCCGGATTGTCATCGGCTTCAACCGCCCGGCTGACATACGCCGCGCCACTGGCCAGGCTTTGGGCCAACTGAAGCTTGAGTTCTGGATAACCGCTGACGCCGAACGAACGGCAGAAACGGTTGACCGTCGGCTCGCTGACCTTTGAGGCCTGGGCGAGGGCGGCGATGCTGAACCGGGTGGCCTGCTGCGGGTTGAGCAGGATCACTTCGGCGACTTTGCGTTCTGCCTTGTTCAGGTCTTCAAGGCGATTCTGGATCTGTTCCAGTAAATTTCGCACGCGGTCCATTACATGTTCCTTGGGTCAGCAGCGCAAATAAGCGTTCGGCTATGCAAATTGGGCCTTGGATATGGCCCATAACGGTGGCCTATCCTACTGATGGCCCCGACCGACCACCACACGGAATCTATATTTTGCGAAAATGTTGTGGTTATTACTACATTTTTCCTTGAGTGATGCCTTGAAAAAAGGTATTTGTAGCTTAACTTGATAAAAGAACAAACATCATGCCTTCGATTACGGTTGAACCGTGCACCTTTGCCTTGTTCGGCGCTCTTGGCGATCTAGCCTTGCGCAAGCTGTTTCCTGCCCTTTATCAACTCGATGGCGCCGGCCTGCTTCATGAGGATACGCGCATTATCGCGCTGGCCCGTGAACCGGGCAGCGAGCAGCAGCATCTGGCATACATTGCCACCGAGCTGCGCCGCTACGTCGGTGCCAAAGAGCTGGATGAAACTGTGGTCGAGCGCTTCCTGGCTCGTTTGAGCTACCTGCACGTCGACTTCCTCAAGGCTGACGACTACGTTGCCCTGGCCGAGCAGGCCGGTAGCGCCCAGCGGGTGATTGCCTACTTCGCCACCCCGGCGGCGGTTTACGGCGCCATTTGCGAGAACTTGTCGAAGGTCGGCCTGACCGAAAACACCCGCGTGGTGCTGGAAAAACCCATCGGTTCGGACCTGGAATCCTCGCGCAAGGTCAACGACGCCGTGGCGCAGTTCTTCCCGGAGAACCGCACCTATCGCATCGACCACTATCTGGGCAAAGAGACCGTTCAGAACCTGATCGCCCTGCGTTTCGCCAACAGCCTGTTCGAAACCCAGTGGAACCAGAATTACATCTCCCACGTGGAAATCACCGTGGCCGAGAAGGTCGGGATCGAGGGCCGTTGGGGCTATTTCGACAAGGCCGGCCAGCTGCGGGACATGATCCAGAACCACCTGCTGCAACTGCTCTGCCTGATCGCCATGGACCCGCCAGCCGACCTGTCCGCCGACAGCATCCGTGACGAGAAAGTCAAAGTCCTCAAGGCGCTGGCGCCGATCAGCCCGGAAGGCCTGACTACTCAGGTGGTGCGTGGCCAGTACATTGCCGGTCACAGCGAAGGTAAATCGGTGCCCGGGTATCTGGAAGAACCTAACTCCAACACCCAGAGCGACACCGAAACCTTCGTCGCCCTGCGTGCTGATATTCGCAACTGGCGCTGGGCCGGCGTGCCGTTTTACCTGCGGACCGGCAAGCGTATGCCGCAGAAGCTGTCGCAGATCGTCATTCACTTCAAGGAGCCGTCGCACTACATCTTCGCTCCTGAGCAGCGCTTGCAGATCAGCAACAAACTGATCATCCGCCTGCAACCGGACGAAGGCATTTCCTTGCGCGTGATGACCAAGGAACAAGGCCTGGACAAGGGCATGCAGCTGCGCAGCGGTCCGTTGCAGCTGAATTTTTCCGACACCTATCGCAGCGCGCGGATTCCCGATGCCTACGAGCGGTTGTTACTGGAAGTGATGCGCGGCAATCAGAACCTGTTTGTCCGTAAAGATGAAATCGAAGCCGCGTGGAAGTGGTGTGACCAGTTGATCGCCGGATGGAAAAAATCCGGTGATGCGCCCAAGCCGTACGCGGCCGGGTCCTGGGGGCCGATGAGCTCCATTGCATTGATCACGCGGGACGGGAGGTCGTGGTATGGCGATATCTGAATTGAAATTGCCTCAGGGCGTCAGCGCCCATGAGTTCAAAAGCCCGGTGCTGCTGGCCGAAGGCCTGGCATTGACGGTAGCCAGACAACTGAGCGACGCAATTGCTGCACAGGGCACCGCGACGCTGGTGGTGTCCGGTGGACGCAGCCCGGTGGCGTTTTTCCAGCACCTGGCCAAGCAGGCGCTGGACTGGTCGAAAGTGGTGGTCAGCCTGGCTGATGAGCGCTGGGTGCCGGTGGAGCATGCCGACAGCAATGCCGGTCTGCTCAAGCGCTACCTGTTGCAAGGCCCGGCGGCCAAGGCCCAGTTCTTGAGCTTCTACAGTGCCACCGCCAACCTGGAACTGGCCGCCGAGCAGGCTGATCGCTTGCTCGCCGAATTGCCGCCGATCGATGTGCTGGTGCTGGGCATGGGTGACGACGGCCACACCGCGTCGTTGTTCCCCAACAGCCCGAACCTGGCCGATGCCTTGAAAGTCGACGGCACCCGTCGTTGCTGGCCGATGCTGGCGCCGACCGTACCGCATCAGCGCTTGACCATGAGCCGTGCGCTGCTGGCGTCTGCAAAAAACACCGTTCTATCGATTTCCGGTCAGTCCAAGCTGACCACCCTGAGTGCCGCACTGGCCGGTGACGATGTTGCCGCCATGCCGATTCGGGCGTTTCTGCAACCTACGTTAGAGATTTACTGGTGCCCATGAACCAAGGATCAGCCGCTATGACAAACACATCCCCGACCGTTTCCATGGCGGACAAAGTTGCCCTGATCGACAGCCTCTGCGCCAAGGCGCGGATCCTGCCGGTGATCACCATCGCTCGTGAACAGGACGTGCTGCCGTTGGCCGACGCCCTGGCAGCCGGTGGCCTGACGGCGCTGGAAGTGACTCTGCGTTCGCAGTTCGGCCTCAAGGCAATCCAGATCCTGCGCGCACAGCGTCCGGAACTGGTGACCGGCGCAGGCACCGTGCTCGATCGCAGCATGCTGGCCGCTGCTGAAGCGGCCGGTTCGCAGTTTATCGTAACGCCGGGCATCACCCGTGATCTGCTTGAAGCCAGTGTCGACAGCCCGATCCCGCTGTTGCCGGGCATCAGCAACGCCTCCGGCATCATGGAAGGCTATAGCCTGGGTTATCGCCGCTTCAAGCTGTTCCCGGCAGAAGTCAGTGGTGGCGTCGCGGCCATCAAGGCGCTGGGCGGCCCGTTCGGCGAAGTTAAATTCTGCCCGACCGGCGGTGTCAGCCCGGCCAACATCAAGAGCTACATGGCGTTGAAAAACGTGATGTGCGTGGGCGGTAGCTGGATGCTTGACCCCGAGTGGATCAAGAATGGCGACTGGGCCCGCATCCAGGAGTGCACGGCCGAGGCGTTGGCCCTGCTGGACTGATTCACTGGATTTACCAAACACTTCGTTGTGTGTTCTACGGCTTTACGGTGCGCTTGGTCGGCGCACCGTTTTTTTTTGCCTGAAAAAACTGTGTCTGTGGACACGCTCTTTGTAGCAGCTGCCGAGCCTGCGAGGCTGCGTTCGGCTGCGTAGCAGTCGTAAAACCAGAGATTGCGGTACGTCAGGCAGAACCGCATCGGCCGAATTCACGACTGCTACGCAGCCGAACGCAGCCTCGCAGGCTCGGCAGCTGCTACAGATCGACATCATGCGGTACATAGTTACCGCGTCTCGCCGCTCGTCCAGCGTTAACCTGTGCTCATCTTATGGAAGAGAGAGCGTCATGGACGACAACACTGCAATTGCACCCCCTCCATCGGTTTATCAGCTGTCACCCGAACAGGTCGCCGGCCCGTATTTTCGTAACCCGAAACTGATCAGACGAAACATCAGCGAAGGCATGGACGGCATCCCCTTGGTGTTGCGGCTGACGATCGTCGATGCGATGACCGGTCAACCGGTTACGGGGGCTGTGGTCGATATCTGGCATTGCAATGCGCGTGGGGCGTATTCGGGCTGGAGCAAGGTCGACCCGGACAAGGAAGTCGACGTCAATGCCATCGGTTCGATCCCGCGTACCGATGACGATACCTACCTGCGTGGCGGGCAGTTCACCGACAAAAAAGGCATCGTGCGGTTTACCACCATTTATCCGGGGTATTACGCCGGACGCGCCCTGCACATCCACGTCGCCGTCCGCATCACGGCCGGCAACAACTATCTGGAAGAGCGACATGTCGCCTGGGTCGGGCAGCTTTACTTTCCCGAGGTTGCATCAAGGTCGGTGCTCAACGCCCGTGAGTACAGCGGTCGAGCTGTCCTGCCGCTGACCAACGATCAAGATATTTTCTATGACGCCATGGGCGGCGAAGCCTCGACCCTGAACGTTCATACCATCGGTCGAGACTCGAATGAAGACGGCTTTTTCGGGCACATGACCATCGGTGTCGACACGTTTGCCGTGTCCTCGCAGATCAAGCCCGAGGACTTCGACAAGTACACCGTGTGACGTCAGCGCAGTTCGGTCAGGGCCCGGGCCAGTACATCCATGTCGGCTGCGGTGGTGGTGAGCCCCGGCGTAATGCGGATGCACGGGCCACACGCTGCGCCGCTGCGCACCACGGTAAACAGGTTGTAGTCGTTGAGCAGGCGCTCGACCATCACTTGTTGGTCGGCATGCCGGGTAAAGCGCATCGAGGTGATGCCGCAATACAGGCGCGGATCATCGGGGGTCATGACTTCGATCCCCGGTAGCTCCCGAACGACATCGACCCACCGGTTGCGCAGGTAGTTGAGCCGTGCGCCCTTGGCGACAGAACCGCCCATGGCACGATGCTCTTCGAACACCAACGGCAGGGTCAGCAGGGCCGGAATGTTCGGGGTGCTGTACGGCGTACGGGCGCGAATGTCGGTGACCGGGAAATGCATTTCGTCCATGTCCGGGTCAATATCGGCCAGGCGCTCGGGCGCGATGTAAATGAAGCCGAGGGTCAGCGGCGCACCGATCCATTTGTGCAGGTTGTAGCCGGCAAAGGCGATGCCCAGTTCATCGAGATTGAACTCGATCTGGCCGAGGGCATGGGCGCCGTCAAGGATCACGTCGATGCCGTGTTCCCTGGCGGCAGCGGTAATTGTCTGCACCGGCATCACCAACCCGGTGCGATGGGTGACGTGGGTCAGGGCCATCAGCTTCAATCGCGGATAACGCACGAAAGCTTCGCGATAAGTGGCCAGTAAACTATCGGAACTGGCGGGGTGACGGTGTTCGATCTCGATCACTTCCACGCCTCGATAACGGGCCAGCCAACGCATCGCACTCTTGACCGTGTCGTATTCCAGATCGCATATCAGGACCTGATCGCCCGGTTCCAGGCGCTTGTAGTTGCGGATCAGCGATTGCAGGCCGTCCGAGGCGTTGCGGGTGAAGGCGACGGCTTCGGCCGGTGCACCGATCAGCTCGGCCAGTTGCGCGCGAATCATGCCGCTTTCGCCCTGTTCGAAGCGCTGGCGCACATGCACCGAGTTGCCGCGGTTAATGAGTTCGATGTTGCGCTGATATTCCTCGACCACTGAGCGCGACATGCGCCCGAAGTAACCGTTCTCCAGATTCAGGGGGCCGGGTTCGACAGCATAGCGGTGGGCAAAGGTCTGCCAAAAGACTTCATCGCGGGTACGGCGGGTGTTATCGGGCATGAGCTACTCGGTGAGGCAGGGCAGGTCAGTGACGAGGGGCGGGCTTGCCGTGTTTGGCGCGTAGCGGTTCGAGCAGCTCCGACAAGCCGTTGTGGTCGATTTCCTGCATCAAGGCCAGCAAACCACCCAGTTCACCGTGAGGGAACCCTTCGCGAGCGAACCAGTTGAGGTACTGGCCGGGCAGGTCGGCGATGATGCGGCCCTTGTATTTGCCGAAGGGCATTTCGCGGGTAATCAGCAGTTCGAGCTTTTCGGGATTCATCATCAGTCGTCTTGATTCAAACAGTCTGGAAAATACAGGCATTCTGCATGCAGGCCAAATGACAGATCATGCAAAAAAAGCGGATACAGATGTCGCCTTAAAAACTAACCGATTGAAATATAAGTAAAAGTTAATCAATTCGAAGCTGGCATGCGAGGTGCAACTACTTATTGCATCTTTCATCAACCGCAAGGAATTGAAAAATGACCGACATCAACAAAGAAGCGATCTCTGTACTCAACGACCTGATTGAAACCAGTAAAGACGGTCAGGAAGGGTTCAAGACTTGCGCTGAAGACATCAAAAATCCAGAACTCAAAAACCTGTTCATTCAGCGCTCCGCCGACTGCGCCTCTGCCGCTGCCGAGCTGCAGGCTACTGTGCGTTCTATGGGTGGTGATCCGGAAACCTCCACCAGTGTCAGTGGCGATCTACACCGTCGCTGGGTCGACGTGAAGGCGATGTTCACCGGCAAGGATGAAGAGGCAGTGCTGAACGAGGCCGAACGCGGTGAAGACCACGCTAAAAAGGCTTACAAGGAAGCACTGGAAAAAATCAACAAGAACAACCTGGTGAGCATTCGTGACATCGTTGAGCGCCAATACCACGGCGTGCAACGCAACCACGATCAAGTGAAAGCCCTGCGCAATCAGGCTCGTGCACGTTCGTAAACGTTCGTTGCCTGTCAAAAACGCCAGCCAGTCTGGCGTTTTTTGTGTTCGGGATTTATCGCTGGACGGGATATAGATAGCTAGCTAATAATTTGTTTTCCAAGTGACCTCGTTCAGCCCGACTATCGTTAAATCGTCCTTTCAAGAGTGTCTTACGTGCCTATCACTTTGCAGGCCTTGTTCGCGCCTGACCGCCGCGCCTTGCAGTTCGCGATCAAGACCTTGATCGGCGGCGGCCTGGCGCTGTGGCTGGCGTTGCGCTGGGGGCTGGAGCAACCTTCGTGGGCGTTGATGACGGCGTTTATCGTCGCCCAACCTTTATCCGGGATGGTGGTGCACAAGGGCCTGGCACGGCTGTTGGGCACGCTGGTCGGGACGATCATGTCGGTGGTGTTCATGGGCCTGTTCGCCCAGGCACCCTGGCTGTTTTTGCTGGCATTGGCGTTGTGGCTTGGGCTGTGTACGGCGTGCTCGACCTTGCTACGTAGCGCTTGGTCCTATTCCTTCGTGTTGGCCGGTTACACAGTGGCGATCATCGCATTGCCGGCCATTACTCATCCGCTGACGGTGTTCGATCAAGCCGTGGCTCGCTGCACGGAAATCTGCCTGGGCATTCTCTGTGCTACCGCCGCCAGTGCGTTGCTCTGGCCATTGCGAGTCGAGCAGCAACTGGCGGATCAGGCCCGGGTGGCCTGGCAAAGTGGCATGAATGCCGCGCGTGCGACCCTGGCTGGCGACGGTCAGGCGCGCAAAGGTCTGCTGGAAATTCTCGGGAAAATCGTCGCGGTTGACGCCCAGCGCGAGCATGCCTGGTTTGAAGGCAGCCTCGGTCGACAACGGGCTCGGGCCATCAGCGGCTTGAGTCAGAAGCTGTTGATGCTGTTGCGCATCGCCCGTTCGGTTCGTCGCCAATGGAATCAGTTGGAACCCCAGGAAACCGAGCAGTTGATGCCATGGATGGCCGAGGTTCAAGCAGCCCTTGGCGCTTGCGATACTGACACGCTGCAAGCCTTGCGCCCGAGACTGCTCGATGCCTCTCACGATGCGCAAATCAGTTCTGCGCAAAGTTATTGCCTGGCCCGGTTCACCTTGCTGCTCGATACCGCCATGGCGGCCTGCACAGCGTTGAAAGCGGTACAGGAGGGCAGCGAAACAATCGATCCGCCGAGAACCCTGACGCCGCACCGTGATCTGTCATTGGCACTGGTCTTCGGCGCGCGCAGTGCGCTGGCGTTTCTGGTGGTGGCGGGTTTCTGGCTGGCGACGGCATGGCCTGCGGCATCGGGAGCGCTGGTGCTGACGTGTGTGGTGTGCAGTCTGTTTGCCAGTCGCGAGAATGGCGCGCAAATCGGCATGAGTTTTCTGCGTGGCATCCTGCTGGCGATTCCGTCGGCGTTTATCATCGGGCAGATTCTGCTGCCGCAATGGAGCGGGTTTGCCTTGCTGTGCATGGGGATGGGCGTGCCGCTGTTTCTCGGGGCGCTGGGCATGGCCAAACCGCAGATCGGCGCTACGGCCACCTCGTTCTGTCTGCATTTTATTGTGCTGGTATCGCCGCTGAACATGATGAAGTTCGATGTCGCGAATTTCTTCAACAGTGCACAGGCGATGCTGGTCGGGGTGGGCGCGGCGGTGCTGGCGTTCCACTTGCTGATTCTGCGTAACCCGGCGTGGCATGGCCAACGGTTGCTGGCGGCGACCCTCGCCGATCTGGTGCGGCTGACCCGTCGTAATCTGCACGGTGCCGAAAGCTGGTTCGGCGGGCGCATGGCCGACCGTTTGCTGCAACTGGCGCGGTACTATCCCGAATTGCCGGAACCGGCACGCAGCCGTTGGGATGACGGCTTGCTCGGCCTGGACATCGGCGACGAGTTGCTGCATTTGCGCTTGAGCCTGGCGGTCGCCCAGATGCCGGTCAGTGCACCCCAGCGGCGCTATCTCGAGCAACTGCAGAAAGTCCTCGAGCAAGGCCCGGCCGGCAGTCGCGCCGAGGCGCTGGCGCAACCGAGCGAAGCGTTGCTGAAAACCTTGTACGCGTTGCCGCCCAGCGATGCGGTGAAACTCGCCCAGGGCGCGGTGCTGCAATTGCAAAGCAGCTGGCGTGCCTGGTGTCGTCAACAGGAGCAAAGCCATGGGCTTGCGTGAGTGGTCGGTGGGCGGGGTGCTGCTCAGTCCGTTTTTGATTGATGTGCTGCTGGCGTTGCTGGCCACCGGAGCGTTGCGCATGGTATTGCGCCTGACCCCGGTCGGCCGCTGGATCTGGCACGAAGCATTGTTTGATTGCGCCTTGTTCGTCTGTGTATTGACCCTGATCACCGTCGTCCTCGGGCCTTTATAAGGAGTTGAATATGCGTACACCCGTACGTGTCGCGGTCACCCTGAGCCTGGTGGCGCTGGCGATTTTTGCCGGTTTCCATCTGTGGCAGTACTACATGTTGACGCCATGGACCCGCGACGCACGAATTCGCGCCGACGTGGTGGTCATCGCCCCGGACGTGTCTGGCTGGGTGCGCGAGCTCAAGGCTTTCGATAACCAGCAGGTCAAGGCTGGCGATGTGTTGCTGAGCATCGACCGCGATCGTTTCGAGGCAGCGCTGGAGAGGGCTCAAGCGGTGGTGCAGACCCGTCAGCAGCAACTCAGCCTGCGTGAACACGAAGCGAGCCGCCGCGCCAGTCTCGGGCCGCAGGCGATCAGCGTCGAACTGCGCGAAAACGCGCAAATCAATGCCGGCATCGCCCGGGGCGAACTGCGTGAAGCTCAGGCTGAAGCCAAGGTCGCGCAACTCAACCTGACCCGCAGTGAGGTGCATGCGCCTCGCGGCGGTCACGTCACCAACCTGCGTCTGGCCCAGGGTAATTACGTGAATGCCGGTCAACCGGTGATGGCATTGATCGACGATTCGACCTTTTATGTACAGGCGTATTTCGAAGAAACCAAACTGTCGCGGATTCGCGTCGGGGATCCGGTCAAAGTCTGGTTGATGAGTGCGGGGGAGGCGTTGCAGGGGCACGTCGAAAGCATCAGTCGCGGGATCACCGACCGCAATACCACGCCCGATGGGCAGTTGCTGGCCGAAGTGGAACCGACGTTTAACTGGGTGCGCCTGGCGCAGCGGATTCCGGTGCGGATCAAGCTGGACAAGTTGCCCGAGGGGATCAGTTTGAGTGCGGGAATGACCGCGAGTGTGCAGGTGCAGGAGGGAGAGCGATAACGCTGCATTCACTGTGGCGAGGGAGCTTGCTCCCGTTGGGGTGCGAAGCGCCCCCAAATCGGGCACCTCGACTCACCTGATCAGGCGCGATGGCAGCTGTATTACGACTGCTCCGCAGCCGAACGGGAGCAAGCTCCCTCGCCACAGGCAAGCCCCCTCGCCACAAAAAGCCCATCCTGGCCGCAGATAATCGGTGAATCAGCCGATGCTGATCGCCGGCAGGGTAGGCAACGTCACGGTCTGTTGCTTGCGCGGTGCCAGAATCTCTGCCTCGCCGTCCACCACCAACTCGTCGCGCTGGTTGAACACCCGAGTGGCAATACGCACACGAAACTTCGGCAGTTTTTCAAGAATCTCCAGGCGCACAGTCAGCGTGTCGCCAATCTTCACCGGCTTCTGAAAGCTCATCGTCTGACCGATATAAATAGTCCCCGGCCCAGGCAACTCGCAAGCCACCGCTGCGCTGATCAACGCGCCGCTGAACATGCCGTGGGCGATACGCTCCTTGAACATGCTGGCGGCGGCGAATTCGGCGTCCAGGTGCACCGGGTTGTGGTCGCCGGACATCGCGGCGAACAACTGAATGTCGCGCTCTTCGACAGTCTTGCTGTAGTTGGCGGTCTGGCCAATTTCGAGGGCTTCGTAAGGGGTGTTGGTAACCTGGGTCATCTGTCTCGATTCCTGTGACGAATTAAATAAATCCACAAAAAACTATTCGGCTCTGGGGGGCCGGCGGTTGCTCAAGGCCTGGGCGATCCAGTTCAACACATCGCCAGTCACTTCATCGCGGTTGCTCTCATTGAACAGTTCATGCCGGGCCTGCGGGTAAATAGTCAGGTGCAGGCTCTGGCAGCCAGCGTCGCGCAGGGCATGAGCCAGATCTTTGAGACGTTTGCCTTCGCTCACCGGATCACATTCGCCGCCGATTACCAGCAGCGGCAGGCCCGGATCGATTTGGGCGAGATTGGACGCTTTGCTGATTTGCTGCAAGCCGCCGAGCAAATCGATCCACAGTTGATTGGTGCAGCGAAAGCCGCAGAGCGGGTCGTTGGCGTACTTGTCAACCTCGGCGGGGTCGCGGCTCAGCCAGTCGAATGGCGTGCGCGCCGGTTTGAACTTCTTGTTGAACGAGCCGAACGACAGCCATTCGATCAGCGCACTGCGACCCTTGGGGCCTTGGCGCAGGCGTTCGAGGCGAGCAATTTGTCGCGCTGCGCGATAGAGCGTCACGGGCTGGAAGTTCGAACCGCTGAGGATCGCCCCGTGCAGGCTGGCGCTGTGGTGCAGCAAGTAAGCCTGGGCGATGTAGCTGCCCATGCTGTGGCCCAGCAGCACGATCGGCACGCCAGGATGCTGTTGGCCGATATGTTGGTTAAGGCTGGCCAGGTCGCCGACCACTTTGCGCCAGCCATCATCGTCGGCGAAATGGCCCAGTGTGCCGTTTTCGGCGGTTTTGCCATGTCCACGCAGGTCCGGCGCATAGACGCCATAATCCTGATCACAGAGCTTTTGCGCCAGACGGGCGTAGCGACCGCTGTGTTCCGCCATGCCGTGGGCCAGCAGGATCACGGCCTTCAACGGTGCAGCCGGCAGCCACTGGTTGACGAAGAGGCGGCTGTGGTCACTCGCGGTCAGCCAGAAAGTGTCGTGGATCATGGCGATTCCTTTGCGTTGGGCTGCATGGGGCGGCAGGGTGGGAAACAGCCTCGATGCATTGTATAGCGCATCCGTCGCTTGCCGTCTGATCAGGCCACGGCGGGGCAGCAAGATTCACGCGATCAATGACGGCCGTGCGCATATTTGCCTGATTCACCATAGCTGCTAGTGTCCGGGAAGCCCCGCTTTTCAGCAGTGACAGAAAGCGGCCCTGGATAGGTTCAGGTAAAGAGGACAAAAACAATGCAACCTGATTTCTGGAATGACAAACGCCCGGCCGGCGTGCCCCTGGATATCGACCTTGGGGTCTATAAGTCGGTGATCGAGGTGTTCGAGCGTTCCTGCAAGAAATTTGCCGATCGCCCGGCGTTCAGCAGCATGGGCGTGACCCTGACCTACGCCGAACTGGAACGCTACAGCGCGGCGTTCGCCGGTTACTTGCAAGCCCACACCGACCTGGCACCAGGGGACCGCATCGCGGTGCAGATGCCCAATGTCCTGCATTACCCGATTGCCGTGTTCGGCGCCTTGCGTGCCGGGCTGATCGTGGTCAACACCAACCCGCTGTACACCGCGCGGGAGATGCGTCACCAGTTCAAGGACTCCGGTGCCCGGGCGCTGGTCTACCTGAACGTGTTCGGGCACAAGGTCCAGGAAGTGCTGCCCGACACCGACATCCAGTACCTGATCGAAGCGAAAATGGGCGACCTGATGCCCACCGCCAAGGGCTGGCTGATCAATACCGTGGTCGACAAGGTCAAGAAAATGGTCCCGGCCTATTCGTTGCCGCAGGCTATTTCCTTCAAGAGCGCGCTACGTCTGGGCCGGGGCCTGGGCATCAAACCGCTGAACGTCGGCCTCGACGATCTCGCCGTGCTGCAATACACCGGCGGCACCACCGGTCTGGCCAAGGGCGCGATGCTGACCCACGGCAATCTGGTGGCGAACATGCAGCAGGCGCGGGCGTGTCTGGGGCAACTCGGTGCCGATGGTCAGCCGCTGCTGCGCGAAGGGCAGGAAGTGATGATCGCGCCGCTGCCGCTGTACCACATCTATGCATTCACGGCGAACTGCATGTGCATGATGGTGACCGGCAACCACAACGTGCTGATCACCAATCCACGGGACATTGGCGCCTTCATCAAGGAACTGAAGAACTGGCGGTTCTCGGGGCTTCTGGGACTCAATACGCTGTTCGTCGCGCTGATGGACCATCCGGACTTCAAGACCCTGGATTTCTCCAGCCTCAAACTCACCAACTCTGGCGGCACCGCGCTGGTCAAGGCCACGGCCGAGCGCTGGGAACAGCTAACGGGTTGCCGGATCACCGAAGGTTATGGCCTGACTGAAACCTCGCCGGTGGCTTGCACCAACCCCTACGGCGACAAGTCGCGTATTGGCACGGTCGGCCTGCCAGTGCCGGGCACCACGCTGAAGATCATCAACGATGAAGGCGTCGAACAACCGCTGGGCGAGCGCGGCGAACTGTGTATCAAGGGCCCGCAGATCATGAAGGGCTACTGGCAGAAACCCGAAGCCACCGCCGAAGTGCTGGATGCCGACGGCTGGTTCAAGTCGGGTGACATCGCGGTGATCGACCCGGATGGTTTTGTGCGCATCGTCGATCGCAAAAAAGACATGATCATCGTCTCGGGTTTCAACGTGTACCCGAACGAGATTGAAGACGTGGTGATGGCCCACCCGAAAGTCGCCAACTGCGCAGTGATCGGCGTGCCGGACGAGCGTTCGGGGGAGGCGGTGAAATTGTTTGTGGTGGCCCGTGAATCGGGGGTCAGCCTCGAGGAGCTGAAGGCCTATTGCAAGGAAAACTTCACGGCGTACAAAGTACCCAAGCACATCGTGCTGCGTGAGTCGTTGCCGATGACGCCGGTGGGCAAGATTCTGCGGCGGGAGTTGCGTGATATCGCCTGATCGTTGAATGGCCGCGCTTGGCGCGGATCGCGGGCAAGCCACGCTCCCACAAGTTTCGCGTCGTTCACCTACTTTGGTGAACAACACTGAGCCTGTGGGAGCGGGCTTGCCCGCGATGTTTTTAGGGAATGAAGCCCCGGTTTCAGCGACTTCCAGGGCTGTATAGAATTTTTGCTCTAAAATGACTGCTTGTTTATCTTGAGTCATTAATGTGACTGTAGGGGCTGATTTAGGCTCTAGTCGGCCCTTGGCAAAGCTGCTACTCTCGGCGCGCTTTGTGACTTCTCGGCCTAATGTTAAAAGCCAGACTCACCAAAAACACACACCAATAATAATCGCATCAAATGCGGTATTTGAATTCGCGTTGCTGAGGAGTGGGCTTCCATGATCGAAGACTTTTGGAAGGATAAGTACCCTGCCGGGATTGCTGCCGAGATCAATCCAGACGAGTATCCGAATATTCAGGCGGTGTTGAAGCAGTCCTGCCAACGCTTTGCCGACAAACCGGCATTCAGCAACCTGGGCAAGACAATCACCTACGGTGAACTGTACGAATTGTCCGGTGCCTTTGCCGCTTACCTGCAACAGCATACCGACTTGCAGCCGGGCGATCGAATTGCCGTGCAGCTGCCCAACGTGTTGCAGTACCCGGTCGCCGTCTTCGGTGCCATCCGCGCCGGGCTGATCGTGGTCAACACCAACCCGCTGTACACCGCGCGGGAAATGGAACACCAATTCAACGACTCCGGTGCCAAAGCCCTGGTTTGCCTGGCCAACATGGCGCACCTGGCCCAGACCGTCGTGCCGAAGACCGGCGTCAAGCATGTGATCGTCACTGAAGTGGCCGACCTCTTGCCGCCGCTCAAGCGTCTGCTGGTCAATAGCGTCATCAAATACGTGAAGAAGATGGTCCCGGCGTATCACTTGCCCAAGGCCATCAAATTCAATGATGTGCTGAGCAAGGGCCATGGCCAGCCAGTGGCTGAAGCCAACCCGGCCAGCAGCGACGTTGCCGTGCTGCAATACACCGGCGGCACCACCGGCGTGGCCAAGGGCGCGATGCTGACCCACCGCAACCTGGTGGCCAACATGCTGCAGTGCAAGGCGCTGATGGGCTCCAACCTCAATGAAGGTTGCGAGATCCTGATCACCCCGCTGCCGCTGTACCACATCTATGCCTTCACCTTTCATTGCATGGCGATGATGTTGATCGGCAACCACAACATCCTGATTAGCAACCCGCGCGACCTGACGGCGATGGTCAAGGAACTGTCGAAGTGGAAGTTCAGCGGTTTCGTCGGCCTGAACACGCTGTTCGTTGCGCTGTGCAACAACGAAGCGTTCCGCAAGCTGGATTTCTCGAGCCTGAAAATCACCCTGTCCGGCGGCATGGCCTTGCAACTGGCCGCGGCCGAGCGCTGGAAAGCGGTCACCGGTTGCCCGATCTGCGAAGGTTATGGCATGACCGAAACCAGCCCGGTGGCCACGGTGAACCCGAGCCAGAACATCCAGATCGGCACCATCGGTATTCCGGTGCCATCGACCCTGTGCAAAGTCATCGACGATGCCGGTGTTGAACAGCCGTTGGGCGCCATCGGTGAGCTGTGTGTGAAAGGTCCGCAAGTCATGAAGGGCTACTGGCAGCGCCAGGACGCCACTGACGAAATACTCGACAGCGAAGGCTGGTTGAAGACCGGTGACATCGCGCTGATCCAGCCTGACGGTTACATGCGCATTGTCGATCGCAAGAAAGACATGATTCTGGTTTCCGGTTTCAACGTGTATCCCAATGAGCTGGAAGACGTGCTGGCGACCCTGCCGGGTGTGCTGCAATGCGCAGCCATTGGTGTGCCGGACGAGAAGTCGGGGGAGGCGATCAAGATCTTCATCGTCGCCAAACCGGGCGTAACCCTGACCAAGGAACAGGTGATGGAGCACATGCGCGCCAACGTCACCGGCTACAAAGTGCCTAAAGCCGTGGAGTTCCGCGACGCGCTGCCGACCACCAACGTCGGCAAGATCCTGCGCCGCGAATTGCGCGACGAAGAGCTGAAGAAGCTGGGTGCGAAGAAAGTAGGCGCCTAGTCAAACAAAAGCCCCGCAGATGCGGGGATTTTTGTTTAAAGCGGTATCAAGAGCGCTTTTTGTGGCGAGGGAGCTTGCTCCCGTTCGGCTGCGCAGCAGTCGTAAAAGCTGCAACCGGCCTGATCAGGTGAATCGAGGTGCCTGATTTGGGGGCGCTGCGCACCCCAGCGGGAGCAAGCTCCCTCGCCACAGTAGTCCTCAATGCAGACGGGTGGTTATTGCCGGAACTGCGCGAAATTGACGTTGGTACCGGCCGGGCGCATGTCTTGCAGGTACGAGTCCTTGTCGGCGCTCAGTTCCAGGCTCAGGGCTGCCTTGCGCTTGCCCTGGTTGCGCACTACGAGGCCTTCGAGCTTCTCGCGCAGGAACACCGTCGGCACTTTCAGGTGCAGCAGTTCGTCGGTATCCGGGGTGTGCATCAGCAAGTGAATCCATTCGTACTGACCAATGGCCAGGCGCGCGACCGGGATATCGAACCAGAAAATGTTGCGGTTGCGGTTCAATTCGGTGAAATGGCAGTTGTTGACACCAAGCACAGCACCGCCGAGTTCCTGGTTTCTGCGGGCAATGGCCTGCTTTTTATCGAGTTTCATAACGTTCCTACGGGATTGGATCTTCAGCGCCATGGCCTGAATACGTTGCGCATTCTCGGGGCAAAGCCTGCAAACATAAAGCCTAACCTGTGAAATGTCCGGTTAATAAATAAATGAAACTCCGCACAAAGGCTCCCGGTCCATCGTTGTGTAACGACTTTCCCCGTTGAAAATGTTCACAGGAGAAATACCATGAGCAGCACTGGCGATAAAGTTAAAGGCATGGCAAACGAAGCGGCCGGCAACGTCAAGCAAGGTGTCGGCAAGGCCACCGGCAATGACAGACTGCGCACCGAAGGCGTCGTGCAGGAAAAGAAAGGCGAAGCCCAGCAAGCGGTTGGCAAAGCCAAGGATGCTCTGAAAAAAGGCATCGACAAGGCATAATCCGGCTTTTGATGAGTAACAGAAACGGCCATCCGCGGATGGCCGTTTTTGTGTCAGCTTGAACTTGAGCAACGAAATTGTTTCAAAGTCGCCAAGTAGGCTACTTTGTTGTAGAAAACGGCCCCTGAGTCGCCTTGACTTCAACCTTTTTGCGGCGAAAGGAGACGCTAATGTTTTTTCCGACCATGAAAGGTCTGCCCCTGCATCGCGTGATGATGCGCACGGTCACCGAGTTCGTCGACGACGAGATGTCGACCTATGCCTCGGCGCTGGCCTATCAAATGCTGTTCTCGCTGTTTCCTTTCATCCTGTTCCTGATCGCCCTGATCGGTTTTCTCCACTTGCCGGACTTTTTCTCCTGGTTGCGCCTGCAATCGGAACTGGTGCTGCCGCCCCAGGCGCTGGAGCAGGTAAACCCGGTGATCGACCAGCTCCAGCAATCCAAGGGTGGTTTGCTCTCGGTGGGTATCGTGATCGCCTTGTGGACCGCGTCCGCCGGTGTGCGGCTGATGATGAGTGCGATGAACGCCGCGTATGACGTGGTCGAACGTCGTCCGGTCTGGAAACGCTTTCCATTGTCGATTTTCTACACCATTGGCATCGCCGGCATGTTGCTGATCGCTGCCGCGCTGATGGTGCTCGGGCCGCAGGTGATGGGCTGGATCGCCGCACAAGTCGGCCTCGAAGATTTCATCGTAACCTTATGGACCATTGTGCGCTGGCCGGTGATCGTGATTCTGTTGATGATGGCGGTGGCGCTGATTTACTACGTCATGCCCGACGTCAAACAAGAGTTTCGCTTCATCACCCCGGGTGCGGTGTTGTCCGTGGTGGTCTGGATCATCGCTTCGCTGGGCTTCGGTCTTTACGTTAAAGCCTTCGCCAACTACAACGCCATGTATGGCAGTATCGGCGCGATCATCGTGTTGCTGCTGTACTTCTATATTTCCGCCGCGGTGCTGTTGCTCGGCGCGGAGATGAACGCGGTGATCGAGCACATGTCGACCGAAGGCAAGGATCCTGGCGAGAAGGTGCCCGGCGAGCACGACCACGAACACAAACACCACGTTTCGGGATTGGGACGGGACCACTCGATCAAGCCGACCACTGACGAAGCCATAAAATGATCCGTGAAATTCTGAAAATGGGCGATGAGCGCCTGCTGCGCATTGCCCCTGCGGTGCCGACAGAAATGTTCAACAGCCCCGAGCTGTGGCAATTGATCGACGACATGTTCCAGACCATGGAAAGCGTCGGCGGGGTCGGCCTGGCTGCGCCGCAGATCGGTGTCGACCTGCAACTGGTGATCTTTGGTTTCGAGCACAGCGAACGCTATCCGGACGCCGAAGCGGTGCCGCAGACGATTCTGATCAATCCTCTCATCACGCCCTTGAGCCCGACCCTCGAAGAGGGTTTCGAAGGCTGCCTGTCGGTGCCGGGCCTGCGCGGGGCGGTGGATCGTTATCAGCAGATTCGCTATGAAGGTTTCGATCCCAAGGGCGAGCCGATCATGCGCATTGCGTCGGGATTTCATGCACGCGTGGTGCAGCATGAATGCGATCACCTGATTGGCCGGTTATACCCGTCGCGTATCAGTGATTTCAGCAAGTTCGGGTTTACCGAGGTGATGTTCCCGGATCTTGATCCCAACGCAGACGATTGAACCACCACATAACCCATGTGGGAGCGGGCTTACTCGCGAAAGCACAGTGTCAGCCGACAGATATGCCGGATGTGACGACCCCTTCGCGAGCAAGCCTGCTCCCACATCTTCATAGATCTTTAGTGCGTTCCAGACCCATGGCAATCATCGGTTTGCTACGCGCATAACGGCTCAACCGCTCAGCCATAGCGTAGGGCAGGGGCGGGTTGAAAGTAAAACCGCGACGCTCATAAAAGCCACGCAAATCCGGATGGCAGAACAACCAGACTGGCTCTTCGAGGTGCTGGACGGCGTGGGCGATCAACGCCGCGGCGATTCCTTGCTCGCGACAGCTCGGGTTGACGAACAGCCCGGTCAGCCAATGCCCACCGGCCACTGGCCGCAAACATAACGCCGCAATGATCTCTTCGCGTTTTGCGACCCACAGTTGTGCATCGCGCACCGCTTTCATCGACGATTGGTGGGCGCGGTAAAACTTGTTCATCAACGGCCATAACGGCTCGTCGAGCAAGGTGTACTGGGTGCTGGGCATGGGTTCGGACTGTCGGTACGCAAAGCGGGTGATTATAAAAGAACGCCGGCGCAGGGATAGGTGTATACCTGATCTCACATCCCGTATGAGTGGAGTACGTATCATGGCCAAAGGCATGGATTCAAAAAAAGCAGCAAAGAAAAAACCGGCGAAAACCGCCGATGAAAAACGAGCGGACAAGAAGGCCAAGAAGGTGGGTGTGTTCGGTCACTGATCCCGCGTCAACGGAGCCCGGGGTCCTCGGGCTCCTGTTCCTCACGTCTAACGAAATAACCAAATAGTCTGCAAGAAATCCTGACGCCATTGCACAGAGGAGGATTGATCCCCGTTCTGAGCAAAGCCATCCCCCATTATGGCGCTGGCTGTTCCTGAACCTCAACTTGCACCTGGTGCATCACGACTTGCCGGGCCTGCCCTGGTACGACCTGCCGCAGGTCTATCGCGCGCGTCGCGAGCAATGGCTGACACGCAGTGGCGGGTTTTTGGTGCAGGGTTATGCTCAGTTGGTGCGTCAGCACGGCGTACGGGCGATCGACAGCCCGCAGCATCCGTTTCACTGATTGCGAATGAGTTCCTCTGTGGGAGCGGGCTTGCTCGCGAAGGGGCCATGTCAGTCAATATTGATGTTGCATGACACATCGCCTTCGCGAGCAAGTCGGATCGCCGCACCGCCGCTCCCACACTGGATTTTTGTTGCATGGGAAGGTGTCGATGACACAACACCTCGCGGAATTACTGATGTACGTTGCCCCCGAGCCGATCCGCCAGGCCAACGAGCGTTGGCTGGCGCAGATCGTCGAACGGCTCGGCAGCACTCGCCTTGATACCGAAGGGCTGTCGCTGATGGACCTTTGGCTGCCCCCGCACCTGCTGCTGACCCAGACCTGCGGCTATCCGTTGATGACGGTCTTGCGCGGTCGCGTCCGGGTTATCGGTCGTCCCCGTTATGAACTCCCGGACAGCAACGGCGGTAACCATTGCAGCCTGTTGCTGACGCGCGCGGATGAGCCTCGATGGACCTTGTCGGCCTTCCGGGGCAGTCGTGGCGTGATCAATGCTGAAGACTCCAACAGTGGCATGAACCTGTTACGCCACCGACTGGCACCGCTGCACCGTGACGGAGAGTTTTTTGCCAGTGCTGCCGGCCACCGAAAGCGACTATCAAGTCGTACTCGACTATCAGCAAGAGTCTGAGGCGTTGGACTATGGACGATTACGTTGACTGAAGGATTGTTCGCGGGCAAGCCTCGCTCCTACGAGACGCGAACCTGTAGGAGCGAGGCTTGCCCGCGAAGCGATCTAACGCCTTACACCAATTCCGCAGCCAACGCCGCTTTCACGGCGGGCCGCAAATCAACCCGCGCCTGAAACTGCATCAACGCCGGCCACCGATCCAGATCGATGCCAAACACCTGAGTCCAGCGCAACACCGTAAATAGATACGCATCGGCGATGCTGAGTCCGCCGGCCATGGAAAAGCCCGGTCAAGGAAACCCAATGGGAATGTCGAACTCCTGAAATGCATCATCCACCGGCAGATAACCCAACACCCGGGTCGTTTCACTGAGGTCCAGGCGCTTGAAACGGTTATTGGAAATACCGTGGGCGATCAGGTGTTGCACACCTTCGACTTCCACCGAAAGTTGCAGCAACTGCACTGCATCACGAGGGCTGAGCCATGCGCTCAGGTCGCGAGCGTTGGTCAATTCGTGACGGTCCGCAAACTCGAAAGCACCGATGCGTATGGCGATGCTCGAGAGGTTGTGTTTGGCAGCGTAGAACGCACACAACGCTTCGCCATAACACTTGCTGACGCCATACAGATTGGCCGGCATCACCTGCATGCCTGGTGTTATCTGCCGGTCCACCGGATAGCCCTCGATGGTCTGTGCGCTGCTGGCGAACACCAACCGTTTACAACCCGCGGCCACTGCGGCTTCGAACAGGTAAGTGGTGGCCAGAATATTGTTGGGCAGTAACTCATCGAAAGAGGCGGTGGCGTGAGGGATGCCAGCCAGATGCACGATGACGTCGATGCCTTTGAGCACTTCACGTGTGGCGGTGAGGTCGGACAGGTCCAGGCGTACAAAGCGATGGGGCGCATCGACATTGAAGTCGGGCTCGATGCGATCCGTCAGCACGAAGGTGTAGCGGTCCTGTGAAGCTTCGAAAAAGGTTTTGCCGATTCGGCCGCAGGCGCCGGTCAGCAGTACGTTGAGTCCGTTCATGGGTTTCTCTTTTTATGGAGCGGCAGAGGGGGCGGGTCTGGCGTTATGGCAAGCCATTGCAGCCGTGTTTCAGAAAACCTGGACGCTGTGCCAGCCGTTGGAAGTACTCGTCGATGGCCGGGTAGTCGGGTCGCTCCATCGGTGTCATCAGCCAGCGATTGACTGACAGCCCGAGGACGATGTCGGCCAGCGTGAACCGTGGCCCGGCGACATAAGCTTTGGTGGTCGCGAGCTGGTGCTCGAGAATGCCCATCTTCTGGTTCCAGCCGCGTACACCGGCGGCAATGCGATGCGCATCCTGGAACTCTGGATCTTTGCGCACCAACGCGGTGAACGCGTAGCTCCAGGACGCATTGAGTTCGGTGGCTTGCCAATCCATCCACTGCTCCACCCGAGCGCGCGCCGCCGGCTCGTGCGGTAGCAGATCCGTGTTTTGGTGTTTACCGGCCAGATACCGGCAAATGGTATTGGATTCCCACAGCACGCCGGCCTCATCGATGATCACCGGCACCAGTGCATTGGGATTGAGCCGAAGAAACTCCGGAGTATGGGTCGACGCGAAACCGCTGCCCCAGTCTTCTCGCTCGTAGGAAACACTCAGTTCTTCGCAGGTCCACAGCACCTTTCTGACGTTGATCGAGGAGGCTTTACCCAAAATCTTCAGCGCATGTTCCATTTAGGTTCTCCGTTTTCCGTTCCAGGTGTCAGGAATCTAGCACGCGGAGCATGGGAGCGATCGCGCTTCAGGTACTTTCCCGCACCTTCAACTCAAACCCCATGTCCTGCACCGGTTTGGCCACCGAGTTGCCGGCCAGCAAGGTCAGCATCAGCTCCGCGGAGCGACGGCCAATGGCTTCTCGTGGGGTGCTGATGCTGCTCAGGCGCGGCACCATGTGCTCAGACGCCGGCAAGTCGTTGAAGCCGAGGATCGCCACGCGCTCGGGGATCTTGATTCCATTGCGCAACGCTTCGAGCAACGCGCCCTGGGCCAGGTCGTCGTTGCCGAAGAAGATCGCATCGACGTCCGGATGGGTTGCGAGCAGTTGCAGGAACAATTCGCCGCCCAGACCCACCGACGAGGCTCTCGGTGTCAGCACTTCCAGGGCCGGATCATACAAACCGGCCTTTTGCAGCGCGCGACGGAAACCTTCGCCACGCAGCAGCGTGCGCTGGTCCAGTTGCGCGCCGATGTAGGCCAGGCGTTTGCGACCGCGGGAAAGCAAATGCTCGGCCGCCGTTTCACCAGCGGCGACTTGCGAAAAACCGACGCAATTGAGCCCGGCCGCGCTGTCCAGCTCCATCATGTACACGCAGGGGATGTTGCTGGCTTCGATCATTCGCCGCGAACTTTCGGTGCGGTCGAAACCGGTCAGCAACAAGCCGCGAGGCTGATAGGCCATGTAATTGCGCAGCAGGTTTTCTTCTTCATCACGCGAGTAATGGAAGTTGCCGATCAGCACTTCGAAGCCCTTTGGTCGCAAAACCTGATGAATGGCTTCCAGCGTGTCGATGAACAGCAGGTTGGACAATGACGGCACCAAAACCACGACGGAATGGCTCTGGGCCGAGGCCAGGGCGCGTGCGGCGGGGTTGACTACGTAGTTCAGATCGAGGGCGGCCTTCTGGACTTTTTCCACCAGTTCGGTGGCCACCGTGCTGACGCCACGCAGGGCGCGGGAGGCGGTAATCGGGCTGACACCGGCCAGGCGCGCGACTTCGTTGAGGGTAGGGCGGCCAGTGGTGCGAGTATTTTTATCGTTTTTAGGGGTATTCATCGGACGGCTTGCCAAACAAAATTCAAGGCACTAAGGTAGCGCTGTCTCGATGCAGCTGCAAATGCGTGAACGAGGTTTGCCTGATCCTCGCTTTTTGGCATCGAGAACGAACATGCTGCAACCCACAAAAATGACAAGAAGGCGTCGGCAATTTCTGCTTTTGCACGAGTGTTTTACGTAGCAAAGGTAGCGCTGTCTGCGCGCTGAGGTGTTACATGAATCATCCCATCACCGCCCTGGTCATCATGGGCGTTGCCGGTTGCGGCAAGACATGCGTCAGCCAAGCCCTGTGCCAGCTCAGCGGCGCGACCGCCATTGAAGGCGACACTTTCCACCCGGCCGCCAATATCGAAAAGATGAGCGCGGGTATCCCCCTGAACGATGAAGACCGTGCCGGCTGGCTCGACAGCCTGTGCGATGAACTGCGCCGCGTCGATGCCAAGGGCGAGCACCCGGTTCTGACTTGCTCGGCCCTCAAACACAGTTACCGCGAACGCTTGCGCAGTGCCTTGCCGGGCCTGGGTTTCGTTTTCCTTGAGCTGACCCCTGAAGTCGCCGCCGATCGTGTGTCTCATCGGCCGGGCCACTTCATGCCGTCGACCTTGATCGACAGCCAGTTCGCCACACTTGAATCGCCCGTTGGTGAGCCCCTGACCCTGGCTCTGGATGCTTCCAGCCACAGCGTCGATGAGTTGGCGAAGCAGGCTCATGCCTGGTGGCTCGAACATGGCTTGAAACTCGCCAGTTGAGTTTGGCTCCAAAAGATAGCGCTGTCCTGACGGCTTTTGAATAACCGCTTTAATAACAACAACAAACAGGAGACACCCCTAATGTTTGGCATGTCCCACGAGACGTTCCTGCTGCTAGACGCAGTGGTCACGGTGATCGGGCTTATCGTCCTGATCACCAAGTTCAAGTTTCACCCCTTCATCGCCCTGATCATCGCCGCAGCCTTCCTCGGGCTGACCTCCGGCATGCCGATCGGCACCATCATCAAGGCGTTCCAGGACGGCTTTGGTGGGGTACTCGGTTTCGTCGGGATCATCCTGGCGCTGGGCACGATGCTCGGCAAAATGATGGCCGAGTCGGGCGGGGCGGATCAGATCGCCCAGACCCTGATTCGCGCGTTCGGTAAGGACAAGGTGCAGTGGGCAATGATGTTCGCCGCGTTCCTGGTCGGCATCCCGCTGTTCTTCGAAATCGGCTTCGTGCTGTTGATTCCGCTGGTGTTCATCGTGGCCCGTCGCACTGGCGTGTCGATCATCAAGATCGGTATCCCGCTGCTGGCCGGTCTGTCCGCCGTGCATGGTCTGGTTCCGCCGCACCCGGGTCCGTTGCTGGCCATCGGCGTGTTCGGTGCCGACATCGGTAAAACCATTCTCTACGGCCTGATCGTTGCGCTGCCGACGGCCATCATCGCCGGCCCGATCTACGGCACGTTCATCGCCAAGTACATTCCAGGTCATCCTAACCAGGAACTGGTCGATCAACTGGCTCGTGATAACGATTCTGCCGATCTCCCGAGCTTCGCCATCACCTTGATCACCGTGCTGTCGCCGGTGTTCCTGATGCTGCTCAAGACCTTTGCCGATGTGGTGCTGCCGGACGGCAACTTCTTCCGCACTTTCATGGACCTGATCGGTCATCCGATCTCGGCACTGCTGCTGGCGTTGCTGCTGTCGCTGTACACCTTCGGTTACAAGCAGGGCATTGGCTCCAACCAGATGCTCAAATGGCTGGATGCCAGCCTTGCGCCAACCGCCGCAATCATCCTGATCATCGGTGCGGGTGGTGGCTTCAAGCAGATGCTGGTAACCAGCGGTGTAGGTGATGTGATCGGTCACATGGCGGTGGCTGCACAGATCTCGCCGATCCTGCTGGCCTGGCTGGTGGCGGCGGTGATTCGTATCGCGACCGGTTCAGCGACCGTGGCGACCATTACCGGCGCGGGCATCGTGGTGCCGGTGGTGGGGATGATTCCGGGTGTGAACCGTGAGCTGCTGGTGTTGGCCACCGGTGCCGGTTCGCTGATCCTGTCCCACGTCAACGACGCCGGTTTCTGGCTGGTGAAGCAGTACTTCAACATGACCGTGGCGGAAACCTTCAAGACCTGGACCGCGATGGAAACCATCCTGTCCGTGGTGGGCCTGGGCTTCATCCTGCTGTTGTCGTTGTTCGTTTAAGCACACCGCAATACAAATGTGGGAGCGAGCCTGCTCGCGGTGGCGGACTTACATTCAACCTCTTCGTTGAATGTTAAGCCCTCATCGCGAGCAGGCTCGCTCCCACAGTGTTTTGTGTTAGCTGTTGGTTTTCTGAACCAGCCCATCCGCCCGGAACATCCCGCGAATCCCGCGCACGGCCTGACGAATCCGGTCCTGGTTTTCGATCAGCGCGAAGCGCACATGATCATCCCCATACTCACCGAATCCCACACCCGGCGAGACGCAAACCTTGGCCTCGGCCAGCAGTTTCTTGGCAAATTCCAGCGAGCCCAGGTGCGCGTAAGCTTCGGGAATCTTGGCCCAGACGTACATCGATGCTTTCGGGTTTTCGACCATCCAGCCCAATTCATGCAGGCCTTTGACCAGCACGTTGCGCCGCTGCCGATACTGCTCGGCAATGTCTTTGACGCATTGCTGATCGCCTTCCAGCGCCGCAATGGCCGCCACTTGCAGTGGAGTGAAAGTGCCGTAATCGTGGTAGCTCTTGATCCGCGCCAGGGCGTTGACCAGCTCCGGATTGCCAACCATGAAACCGATGCGCCAGCCCGCCATGTTGTAGCTCTTGGACAGGGTGAAAAATTCCACCGCGATGTCCTTGGCGCCGGGCACCTGCATGATCGACGGGGCTTCCCAGCCGTCATAGACGATGTCGGCGTAGGCCAGGTCGTGCACCACCAAAACGTCGTACTGCTTGGCGAGGGCGATCACCCGCTCGAAGAAGTCCAGCTCCACGCACTGGGCGGTGGGGTTGGACGGGAAGCCGAGGATCATCATTTTCGGTTTCGGGATCGAGCCGCGAATCGCCCGTTCCAGCTCGGCGAAGAAATCCACACCAGGGATCAGCGGCACCGATCGCACCTGGGCGCCGGCAATCACGGCACCGTAGATGTGAATCGGGTAGCTCGGGTTCGGCACCAGTACGGTGTCACCCTGGTCGAGGGTGGCCAGCATCAAATGCGCCAGACCTTCCTTGGAACCGATGGTGACGATGGCTTCGGTTTCCGGGTCGATGTCGACTGCGTAGCGATCCTTGTACCAATTGGAGATCGCCCGGCGCAGGCGCGGAATCCCTTTGGACGTGGAGTAGCCGTGGGTGTCTTCGCGCTGGGCGACAGTGACGAGTTTTTCGACAATGTGCGGCGGGGTGGCGCCGTCGGGGTTGCCCATGCTCAAGTCGATGATGTCTTCACCACGACGACGGGCGGCCATCTTCAGCTCGGCGGTGATGTTGAAAACGTAAGGGGGGAGTCGATCTATGCGCGCAAAGCGGCGCGGCGAACCTTGTTCGGCCATTGTTGCCTCGGATAACGTAAGCGCCCGGAACCGTCCGAGCGACGCTGGCCACTGCGGTGGCCTGTGGCGGAATGTAAGGGCAGTCGTGGCAAACTGTCTAGCCTGCGCGTCAATAAATATTTCCCAAGGAAATGGTCGATGGAATTTACCAGTGGCTTCCTGCTGAGCCTTTCGCTGTGCCTGGACATCGGCGTGGCCAACATCGCGATGATCACGCTGGCGATGCAGCGTGGCTATTTTCAAGGCTTTGCGCTGGGTTTGGGGACGTGTGTCGGCGACCTGATCTACGCCGTGCTGGCCTTGGCCGGCATGACCGTGTTGCTGCAATACGAAACGGTGCGCTGGGTGTTGTGGATCGGCGGGTCGGCATTGCTGCTGTATTTCGCGGCGAAGATGATTTATTCGGCGATCCACCATGAAGCGCTGTTGGCGCAAACCCCGGAGGTGGGGCACAACTCGCACCGCCGCGAGTTTTTCCGCGGGATCTTTCTCGCCATGTCATCACCCAGCGCCATTCTCTGGTTCGCCGCGGTGGGCGGTACGCTGATTGCCCGTTCCGGCGGCGGTGGCGTGCTCAGCTCGGCGCTGTTTCTCGGCGGATTTCTTTGTGCCGGGCTGCTCTGGTGTATCGGTCTGTGCTTCGCTGCGAGCCACGGCGGCAAGTTGCTCGGTGACAAACTGCTGCGTTATTCCTACATGGCATCGGCGGCGATTTTCTGCTATTTCGCGGTCTACGTGATCCTATCGGGTTATAACGAATTCATTGCGCCAGGCACCGTCGAACAGTTGCACGCACTGTAATTGGGCGAATCGGGTTTGGCTTCTATACTCCCAGCCGAACCCACTTTTTTCGTTCCCAGGAGTTGAGTCATGGATGAGCAAACACGCGTCGAAAAGGCTGAACCACGCTTCGAAAACGGGCACTTCATGCTTATTGCGGGGCTTGGTGGACGATTTACCCAAGAGACCGCCGGTAAGATTCCCGAGCTCTGGGATAAATTCGTCCCCCACATCGGGAATGTTCCCGGGCAAAAGGGCGAAGTGACCTACGGCGTTTGCTGCAACCCCGACGGCAAGGGTGGTTTTGAATACATTGCTGGCGTCGAGATCAGCAAGCTCGACGACCTGCCCGAAAAATACCGCTGGGTCGAGATTCTGCCCCAGTATTACGCGGTGTTCGAGCACAACGGGTCTCTGGATACGCTGCCTCAAACCTTTCAGTACATCTGGGAAACCTGGCTGCCGCAGTCCGGTCATGAGGCGGCGGATGCCCCGGAGTTCGAACGCTACAGCGACGATTTCAATCCGAAGCTCAACACTGGTGTGCTGGAAATCTGGCTGCCGCTCAAAGCGTAATGGCGGGTCGAGTGGCGGATCGGCGGTCCGCCTCTCTGATCGATATGAACACCTTATTAATTTATGATCCTCTGCCTTTCCCTCGCTGATTCCGAGCTGCCATGAACACCGTCATCCGCCACGTCACCCCCACTGACCTGGACCGCTGCTACGCCATCGAAACCCTTGCCTACGAAGGCGACGAAGCCGCCACCCGCGAGAAAATCGCCACCCGCATCGCCACCTGGCCCGAGGGCTTCATCGTGGCTGAAGTGGATGGCGTTGTAGCCGGTTTCATCAATTCCGGTGCGGCGTTTGAGGTGGAAATGTCGGACGAGGCGTTCAAGGAACTGATCGGCCACGACCCGGCTGGCCCGCACGTGGTGATCATGTCGGTGGTGGTGCATCCGGACTACCAAGGGCAGGGCCTGGCGAAACGCTTGATGGGGGCATTCATCGAGCGGATGCGCGCACTGAACAAGGCCAGCATCCACCTGATGTGCAAGGAACAGCACATTCGGCTCTATGCCGGGTTTGGTTTTGCCTACATCAAGCCTTCAGCGTCCGACCATGGCGGGATGGCGTGGCATGAGATGGTGTTGGCGCTGTAGCAGAAAAAAATGAGTGGTTATGAAGGTAATGCCGGTCAGTTAAGCCGTAATGCGATCTGAAGCGCTTTTGAAAAATCATGTGCTTATCTGAAACAAATCTTGCAGTAGGCCTGATGACCAATCGAAAAAGATCATCTAGTCCCAACGGCGCGGCAACCTGACAAACATCGCTCTGCACAAGTCTGACAGCGACCGCTGTTGCTGTTTCCGGCCAATATCTCATCGCATCTGTCGAGGATGTGTAGGGCTGGTCACCGTTTTTAACATGCATCCTGGCTTGGTTTTTTACCGACCATTTGACAGTTCGATCCAGGTTCCGCAACGCTTCCTCCAGCTGTCGGTCATCCGTGGGTGTGCAGCGATCGGCGTCAAACCAGATGACATCAATATCGGTCGAGACCGGGGACGGAACCCGGTTATGCAAGTGATCCCAAACGGCATTCCTGACAAACCCGGCACCAATCCAGCAATCCGGTAAATTCAGGGAGTGAACAAGTTGAAGCAGGCGCCAGCGGTCGGGGTCGCCCGAAATGATTGCCTGGACCCTTGAGATGTTGTCCATGCCGCCCTCCAAAAAACAATCAGTAAAGGCTATCCCGCACTCTCGCCGGTGCTTCCCGGTCATACGTCTCGGCATCGAACTGTCCATCGTTCAGCCGTTTGTGAAATGCGCCCGCCGTCGGCAGGGCAGAGCGTTCGAGGTATTTGTGCGGGTTCCACAAATCCGAACGCACAATCGCTTTCGAACAGTGGAAATACGCCGCCTCCACTGTCACCAGCATCACCGTGCGCGCCGGTTTGCCGTTGACTGCAAAGCTCTCCAGCCACTCGGGCTCGGCGCTGATTTGCGCCGTGCCGTTGACCCGCAGCGTCTCGCCGATTCCCGGAATGATGAACAGCAGCGATACCCGCGAGTCGAGCACGACATTGCGCAGCGTATCGATGCGGTTGTTGCCCGGGCGATCCGGGATCGCCAGCGTGCGTTCATCGACGATCCGCACGAAACCCGGCGCATCGCCCCGCGGTGAGCCGTCCATGCCGTCGGGGCCGACCGAGCTGATAATCACTAGCGGCGAGGCGCGGACCATCGCCTGATAGTCCTCGTTCAGAAAGGGGATCTGCTTGCGCACCGCACGCTCATGGGGCAGGCCGTAGATCGCTTCCAGCGCTTCGATTGAATTCACCATCGTTCATCCCTCTACGAATCAGAAAACCAGCCCCATCCGCCGTTCATAACCGATCCGGCCTTTATACGCTTCGCCGCTGTCGACAAAGCCAAATTTGGCATACAGCGCGATGGCCGACTCATTGTCCGCATCCACCGACAACTCCAGCCCTTTGATTTCCGGCCAGGCCTGACGCGCAACCTCGGGCAGGGCTTGCAGGCAGGCTTTACCATAACCTTTGCCCTGGGCGCGGCGATCGACTTGCAGGGCGTGCAGGGTGGCACTGTGTTCGTTGGCCCAGGCCGGCAGCACTGGCGGGCGCTTGAGCAGCAGGAAAGCCACCGGAGCATCCTCCACCAACAGCGCAAAGCCTTTGACGCCAGGGCCGGGTTTGGACAGCAAGGTGTGCAATGCACCATGAATGTCGCCGGAGAACTTGATTTGTTCGGCGTGGATTTCGATAGCCTCGACCTGTTGGCGCTGCAGGGCGTTCAGGCTTTCGTAAGGCACGAGTCGGGCTGTCACTGGAGTGTCCTTTTTCCAACGGAAATGAGCCTCGGATTCTAGCGAGTTTGCGTCTATGGATTATTTTTATTTCGGCTGTCGATTTGGCTTTTCACCAAACGACTAAGGGTGTCTTCAACAAAAAAAAACACGGAGAACCATCATGAATGCTCAGACACAAATCCATAACCTGATCGATACCTACCGCCAGGCGGTCATTGCCAAGGACGTGGAAAAGGTCATGGCGCTGTATGCCGATGACATCGTTTCCTTCGATGCCGTCAAAGCCCTGCAATTCAAGGGCAAAGCAGCCTACCGCGCGCATTGGCAGGCATGCATGGAGATGTGCCCCGGTCCACACATCTTCGAGTTCCACGAGATCAACATCGTGCCGTCGCAGGAGATCGCTTTCGCTCACTGGCTGGCGCATTGCGGCGGCACCAATGAAAAGGGTGAAACCCAGGCCTGCTGGATGCGGGTCACCGCGTGCTACCGGCAGGAAGCGGGGCTATGGCAGATCGTCCACGAACACTGGTCGACACCGTTCGACATGACGAGCGGCACGGCGCTGTTCAACCTGGAACCCTGATCGTCGGGCTGTTTATCGGAAAGCAGCGCCAAAGCGCCAATCTGCAGCCATAGTTGATCCGTTCGATCAGGGCAAAACTCCAAGAGATGGAGAACCCCCTGAAATGGAGAGTCCCATGAAGTATTTATGCCTGGTCTACAGCGATGAGCTGGAATTGCACTCGCTGCCCGATAGCCCGAAAGACACCGAATGCATGGCCTATGCCGAGTCGATCCAGGGCAGCGGCCGGATGATCGCCGCCGAGGCGCTGGAGTCGGTACAAACCGCGACCACCGTGCGCATGCGCAACGGCAAGATGTCGATCACCGACGGCCCGTTCGCTGAGACCAAGGAGCAGTTGGCCGGCTTCTACCTGATCGATGCCAAGGACCTCAATGAAGCCCTCCAGGTCGCCGGTAACATTCCGGCGGCCCGGGTCGGCTGTGTCGAGGTGCGACCCGTTCGCCAGTTGAATCCCTGAATAATAATCACAACAGGAGTTCTTTCATGAGTCCGCAACCTATGCAACGAAAGCCAGTTGAAGGCATGCCGGACTGATGCCTGGCGAATCGGTACGGGCACAGGTCGAGCAGGTCTACCGCAACGAGTCGCGGCGGATCCTGGCGACCCTGATCCGTTTGCTCGGCGATTTCGACCTCGCCGAAGAGGCGCTGCACGAGGCTTTTTTCGTCGCGGTCGAGCGCTGGCAGCGTGACGGTGTGCCGGATAATCCGCGCACCTGGCTGGTGTCCACCGGGCGCTTCAAGGCCATCGATGTGTTACGCCGGCGCGCGCGCTTTAACGCGTCCCGGCCGATGTTGATCGCTCAACTGGAGGCGCTGGAGCAAGCCGACTGGAGCGACGAAGATGTGGAAGACGATCGCCTGCGCTTGATCTTCACCTGTTGTCACCCGGCACTCGCGGCGGACGCTCAAGTGCCGTTGACCCTGCGTGAAGTCTGCGACCTGACCACCGAAGAAATCGCCCGGGCCTTTCTCTCGGCACCGGCCGCTATCGCCCAGCGCATCGTGCGGGCCAAGGCCAAGATCCGTGACGCGAAAATCCCTTACCAAGTGCCCACCCTGACGGAACTGCCCGAGCGTCTCGACAGTGTACTGCGGGTGATTTACCTGGTGTTCAACGAAGGGTACTCGGCGTCTATCGGCAGCGAACTGACCCGCGAAGACCTGACGCGTGAAGCGATTCGTCTCGGTCGGTTGTTGATGGAGCTGTTGCCCGAGCCGGAGGTGATGGGGCTGCTGGCGCTGATGCTGTTGCATGAGTCCCGGCGCCCCGCCAGAACCTCGCCTGACGGCGAGCTGATTGTGCTGGATGAACAGGATCGCTCGTTGTGGGACGCCGAACTGATGGCCGAAGGTTGCGCACTGGTGGAGCGGGCGCTGACGACGCGGCGCTTCGGACCTTATTGCCTGCAAGCAGCGATTGCCGCGGTGCATGCCGAAGCACTCACGGCGGCGGAGACGGACTGGCCGCAGATCGTCGGGCTGTATGAGGTGCTGCTGCGGGCCGTGCCGTCGCCGGTGATCGAACTGAACCGTGCGGCGGCGCTGGCCAAGCGCGATGGCCCGCTGGCCGGGCTGACGTTGATCGAAGGGATTCTGGCGCGAGGTGAATTGCTGGATTACCACTTGGCGCACTCGGCGCGGGCAGAGTTTTATCGGCAGTTGGGGAGGGTGAAAGAGGCTCGGGCGGCGTATGAGCGAGCGCTGGAATTGACGCAACAGATGCCGGAGCGGCGGTTTATCGAGGGGCGATTGCGAGAGTTGGGATGATGTGATCTTGCGGGCCCCTTCGCGGGCAAGCCTCGCTCCCACAGGATTGAGTTGATCACACTTTTGCGATTCGACTCGACCCTGTGGGAGCGCGGCTTGCCCGCGATAAGGTCCGCAGGACCTTCACTCCAACATCTTGCTCAATAACCAACTCCCCGCCGGCCCCGGCGGATGCAAACGCGACCACAGCGCATCGACGAACACCGGTTTCGGCCAGCCGCGCACCTTCAGTTCCACCAACGAGCCGGCCCCGAACCGCCCCACCAGCCACCGGGGCAACGGCGCCCAGCCGAAGCCGCCCTGGGCCATTTCCAGCAGCATCAGGTAGCTCGGCGCCGACCAGACACGCCCCTTCGCCAGGCTTTCATACGGATTGACGATCGTCGCCAGACGCAATTCGCGGTGTTGCTGCAGCACGTCCTGATCGATTCCGCTCAGCTTCGCCAGCGGGTGTGCATGGGACACGAACAGGGCTATTTCCGTGCGCTCGTCCACCGTCGAACTGACCAGGTCTGGCGGGTAACGGTCTTGCATTTCGGCGAAGGCGATATGTGCTCGGCCGCGTTGTACCAGTGCCACCAGGTCATCGCATTCGGCGATCAGGCATTCCAATTCCAGGTCCGGATAACGCTGCTCGAAAGCACTGAGCGCCACTTCGAAACGGTCGGACTGATAAGTGTCGGAAATCGCTACGGTCAGCTTCGGCTCGACCCCTTGGGACAGTTGGCTGGCGGTCATTTCCAGGCGGCTGGTGGCGGCCAGGATGTCCTCGGCCCGCTGCAACATGGCGTGCCCGGCCGGAGTCAGGCTCGGTTTGCGACTGCTGCGGTCGAAGAGGGCAAGGTTCAGGTCGATTTCCAGGCTGGCCACTGCGGCGCTGATGGTCGACTGACTGCGACCGAGCTTGCGCGCCGCAGCGGAAAACGAGCCTTGAGTCGCCGCCTGGACAAACGCCAGCAACACTTCGTGGGAGGCCATGAACTATCGCCTTGATCGATGGTTATTGGTTATGAAGTATCGGCGTGATAACAGATCATGGCAATCACAGTCACTCAGGGAGCCTGGCTATGAACGCTAACAAATCCATTACTGAACGAATTTTCCAGGCCATCGGTTTCGAACTGCTGGCCGTTTTGATCTGTACCCCACTGCTGGCCTGGGTCATGGACAAACCCATGCTGGAAATGGGGGCGGCAACCATGGCCATTGCAGCCCTTGCCCTGGCCTGGAACGTGGTCTTCAACGGCCTGTTCGACCGGTTGCTCAAGCGCTTTGCCATTGTGCGTAACGCTTGGGTCCGCGTGGTGCATGCGCTGTTGTTCGAAGGCGGTCTGGTCGCGTTTGGCGTACCGCTGATTGTCTGGTGGCTGAAGGTCAGCCTGTGGCAGGCGTTTCTGCTGGACGTTGGCGTGCTGCTGTTTTTCCTGCCATACACCTACGTGTACCACTGGAGCTATGACGTGGTGCGTGAGCGGCTTTTGGTACGCGGGGCTTGCGAAGCGTAAAAACCCGCCTTTGTAGGAGCGAGGCTTGCCCGCGAAGAAGACACCGCGGTTTAACCGAATGACCGCGTTATCGTTCTTCGCGGGCAAGCCTCGCTCCTACGGGGGCGGGTTATGTGTTAGACGTGGAAGTAGCCCACGCACGAATCGAACGGCAGGCGTTTGAGTTCGATCTTGTTCAGGTCGAGCACTTCGCGCAGGGCTTTGGTTTCGCCAGGGAAGTTGCGGTAAGCGACTTCGTCGAGCACCACAATCGCGCCTTTTGGCATGTACGGCAGGAAGGTTTCCAGCGCGACTTTGGTCGATTCGTACAGGTCGGTGTCGAGGATCAGCATCGCCACCACCAGGTCTGGACGAGTCTTGACCCACTCCGGCACGGTCTTGACGATGTCACCCTTGACCAGCTCGCAACGCGGAATACGGTTGACCGGGCGCAGCAGGTCGTTGGCGTCGATCATGTCCTGGATCAGCGACTGGTCGGTGTCGGAGAACATCGTCTCGTTGACGTCTGCCGGGTCTTCTTTCTTGTCGATGCTCTGGAAGCCTTCGAACGTGTCGAAGCCAATGATCGAACGGTTGATCGCGTACGGCTCCAGAATCATCGACAGGTGCATATAGAGCATCAGCGAGTTGCCCTTGTACACGCCGCACTCGATGATCGCACCCGGCACTTCGGCAACCTTCTTGAACAGCTCCATGCGCGACAGGGCAGCGGTCACGCCGATACGGTTGGCGAAGACGAACGGCGCGTCGGCCACATACTCGGCATCGACCCGTTTCAGGACGTTGGCACGGGTTTCGTTGTACTGGGCCTCGGCAGGCGTGATGCGACGCTTGGTCATTGGTCGATTCCTTGGAAATTCGAAAAGTCGTGGGCGTGGAAATAGTCTTTGAAACCGGCGCCGACGTCAGGGCAGGCGCTGTCGACGTTGATCGCGCCGCGCTTGTGCTTGAGGTCGTCGAGGTGCATCAGGCGGAAGTCCACGCTGAAGCGGGTTTGTTCGGTGTGATTGGCGACCGTGCCGTGCAGATGCGAGCCGGAGAAGATCAGCATCTCGCCGGTATTGCCGGCGATGCGCACTTCAGACGCGGTGTTGATCGCCTCCAGCGGCACCGGGTGCATGCGGACTTCCTCTTTGAGGTTGTCCTTGGCCTTATGCCGCTGGTTGTTGATCCAGTCGTTGAGGCTCCATTCGCTGGAGGTGTTTTTCACCGGCACGTCGAAGTAACCGGGGTTGATCATCATGGTCTGGTCGGGGCGAATGGTATGCACCGGCATCCAGGTGTTGATCTGGCAATCGACGCTGCCGTACCACGTGTCGCGATGAGGCTTGTAGGCGTAGCTGACACCGGCGTGCAGGTAGTCATAGTTCGGCACCACGCGAATACGCGGCACGTCGAAAATGTACTCACGCGGGTCGACACCGATCTCGTCGATAAACGACAGGATCAAGTCCTTGGCGCGCTGGCTGTTGGTGAACTGGCCTTTGAGGCGCGTCACCAGTACCACGAATTCTTCCACCGGCATCAGTGTGTGCAGCGCCTGGTGATTGGTCTCGCCGTCGAAGGCGGCGGTGATGCTTTCCTGGGCGAACGCACACAGCTCTTTGGCGGCGCGCAGCTGAGTGTTCAGGAAGATGTCGCCGGCGTAGATGGCTTCTTTAAAGTCAGCTTTGTGCTGAAGCTGATTGATATACAGATTCACGGTTCCCCTCCTGAATACATCGAGTCTCTTATGAGTCGGCCAGACGTTAGCAAACTGAAGTGCAATCCGGTGGGTGGTGAATCAATAGACGCGCAATCCTCTGAGTTTGCGACGAAATGCTTTCGCCGGGCAAAAACAATCCCTGTAGGAGCGAGGCTTGCCCGCGAAGAACGATAATGCGGTCATTCGGGTAAACCGCAGTGCATTCTTCGCGGGCAAGCCTCGCTCCTACAGGTCCTGTGGGGTCAGAACAGTTTGGTGAACAGCCAGTACAAACTGCCCGACAACACAATTGCCGCTGGCAAGGTCAGTACCCAGGCCATCAGCAGGTTGCGGATGGTCTTCATCTGCAAACCGCCACCGTTGGCGACCATGGTCCCGGCCACCCCCGAAGACAACACATGGGTAGTCGACACCGGCAGGCCAAACATGTCGGCAGCGCCGATGGTCAGCATGGCCACGGTTTCCGCCGAGGCTCCCTGGGCGTAGGTCAGGTGCGTCTTGCCGATTTTCTCGCCGACCGTTACCACTATGCGTTTCCAGCCGACCATGGTGCCCAGCCCCAGGGCAATGGCCACCGCGATCTTCACCCACAGCGGAATGAACCGTGTGGCGTTGTCGATCTGTTGCTTGAACAGTTGCAGCTTGCCGGTGGTGTCGGCGTCGAAGTTGCCGACCTTGTTCTTGTCCATCAGGCGAATGGTTTCGCTGGTCAGGTACATGTCGTTGCGCACGTTGCCCATCGCTTCGGCCGGGACTTTCGACAGCGAGCCGTATCCCTTCACTTCGTTCCCGATGTGGCCCGCCAGTGCGGCGAGGGCGGGGATCAATTGCGGCGTGGCTTCCTTGCTGCGCATGTAATCGGTCAGCACCGGGCGCGGATCGGCGGGCGCCGGCAGCGGCGAGTTTTTCATCAGCGCTTGCTGGGTGACTTCCGCTACAGCAGCGAACTGCAAGGCCTGATCCGCCGGCATGGTGCGGTTCAGCGCATACGCCATCGGCAAGGTGCCCACCAGGATCAGCATGATCAGGCCCATGCCTTTCTGGCCGTCGTTGGAACCGTGGGCGAAGGACACACCGGTGCAGGTCAGAATCAACATGCCGCGAATCCACCAGGGTGGCGGGGTGTGGCCCTTAGGCGCCTTGTACAACGCGCGATTTTTGACGAAGGCGCGCAACGCCAGCAGCAACAGCGCGGCAAAGGCGAAGCCGATCAGCGGCGACAGCAGCAACGCGTAACCGACCTTGGTCGCTTGGGCCCAATCCACGCCGCTGGTGCCGTCGCGGCCGTGCATCAAGGCATTGGCCACGCCGACGCCAATGATCGAGCCGATCAGGGTGTGCGATGAAGAGGCCGGCAAACCCAGCCACCAGGTGCCGAGGTTCCACAGGATCGCGGCGATCAACAGGGCGAAGATCATCGCGAAACCGGCGGAGGAACCGACTTGCAGAATCAGCTCCACCGGCAACAGGGCGATGATGCCGAATGCCACCGCGCCGCTCGACAGCAACACCCCCAGAAAGTTGAAGAACCCGGACCAGGCCACGGCGAAGTTCGGCGGCAGGGAGTTGGTGTAGATCACCGTCGCTACGGCGTTGGCGGTGTCGTGGAAACCGTTGACGAACTCAAAACCCAAGGCAATCAACAGTGCGACGCCCAACAGCAGAAACGGCGTCCAGGTGGTGACCACCGTGCCAAGCTCGCTCATGTCGTGCATCAGGCTGTAGGCGGTGAACAACAGCCCGCTGCCCAGTACTGCAAAGAACACCACAAAGGTGAGCAGGCCGGGTTTTTTATCGAGCTGCGGCCTGGCGCTGCTGGCGGGAGCCTGGGCAGTGGAGGTGAAGGAAGGCGTAGCCATGCCGGATAATCCTGAGCCGAGAAGGAGTATCGGTCATGATCGTTGCCAAATGTTACAGAGAGGCTGCGCTGGGTCAGTGTTTGGTTTTTTTGCGATGCCGGATGCTAAAGCAGACAAACATCTGTGGCGAGGGAGCTTGCTCCCGTTCGGCTGCGAAGCAGTCGTCAAATAGGCAACCGCGTTTTGTCTGAATAAACCGGTTTGCAGGATTTGGGGTTGCTTCGCAACCCAGCGGGAGCAAGCTCCCTCGCCACAATGTATCGGTAGGGCCGAAGGATTCAATAATCCTGCCGCTTGCGAAACGCCCAGCGTCCGGCAATCAGGGTAAACGTCGCGACCAGCGCCACCAGAATCCAGAACCCCTCCGGATCACCGGCAAGCGGCACCCCGCCGACGTTCATACCGAAGAAACCGGCGATGATGTTGATCGGCAGCGCCAGCACCGTGACCACGGTCAGGGTGAACAGCGTGCGGTTGCTCTGTTCGTTGAGGTTGGCGGCGATTTCTTCCTGCAATAGCTTGATCCGTTCACCGAGGGCCGTGAGGTCGTTGATGATCAGCGCAAACTCCTCGGTGGATTTACGCAGTTCCTTGACGTCCTCCTTCTGCAACCATTGCGGTGGGCGATTGAGCAGGCGCAGCAACGAGCCCGGCTCCAGCGCCAGCAACCGTTGCAGGCGCACCAGCACCCGACGGTTGGCGCCCAGTTCGGCGCGGTTGGTGGACAGGCGCGAAGACAGCAACTCATCTTCGATCTGATCGACACTGAGGCTGGTCTTGCGCACGATCTGCGTCAGCACTTCGCCCTGATCGCGCAGCAAATGCACCAGCAGTTCCAGCGGTGAGCGAAAGCATTCACCGGCCTTCACCGAAGAACGCAGCTTGTCCACCGAGTGCAGCGGTTGCAGCCGCGCGCTGATGATCAGCCGGCTGCGGGCACAGACCCACAGTGTCGAAACATCCGAAGAGACCATACTGCTGAGGTTGAACACCACGTCGTTGACCACTGCCAACAAGGCCGAATCGACATGCTCGATGCGCGTCGAACGGGAACCTTCGTGCAGCGCTTCGAAAAACTCGTCGGGCAATGCCAGATGGCTTTTCATCCAGCGCTCGCACGCAGCATGGGCCAGGTTCAGGTGCAGCCAGAGAAATTCGTCACTGTCGTCCGGTTGTTGCAGGCAGTGCAGCGCCTTGGCCGAATCGATCTCCCGGCCGCGCTCGCCGGGGCGAAAACTGAAACCGTAAAGCAGGCCGAACAGGTCGGAATCGCGATGGCGTTGGTCAATGCTGTGGTTCATGAGGTCTCGCTGCGGGGGGAGGCGCCTGTCGCGGGTTTTACAGGTTCACTTGAGCCCCATCATCGCAACGTATTTTGAAGGTTTTGTGACAGTTGAATGGCGCCGGAAAACCGCCTCCATACCGGTGGTCGGAAGGGCTAAAGAATGGCTCTGGCACGCCGATGTTGCTGATGTCGATCTTCCGATTCTGGTCGTGAACCAGCGTCGCTGACAGGGATGTCCGGACATCTTGCGCGCCACTTGGGCGTGCCTTATCCCTGCCATGAGGTATCACTCGATGTTTTTGCAAAAATCCCTGAGAGCGCAAATCCTCGCCCTGTTGAGCGGCAGCCTGTTGGCGATGTTGCTGATCGCTTTGGCCTGCTTTCACTTTCTGTCCAACGGCGTTCAGAACTACGCGAATCTGATCGAAGGTCCGTTGCGCACCTCGCAATTGATCGATGAAGCCAACCTGCAATTCAAGGTGCAGGTTCAGGAGTGGAAAAACGTTCTGCTACGCGGCAAGGAACCTGCGAACCTGGACAAATACTGGAAGCAGTTCGAGGACGGTCAGCGCGACGTGCAGGGCATCCTGAGTGAGCTGGCCGGGCAGAAGGGCATCGAGCCGCAACTCAAGACTCGCATTGAACGCCTGCGTGAAGAGCATCGTGTATTAGGTGCGGCCTATCAGAAGGGCCGTGATGCCTACGTCGCTGCCGGTGCTGATCCCGCGGCCGGCGACAACGCGGTCAAGGGCGTGGACCGTGCCGCCAGCGAACAGATGAATGAATTGGTCAGCGAACTGCGCAAGCAAAGCACCGAGCAATCGAAGCTGATCAGTGCCAGCGCCGATCAGACGGTGTTGTTGGGGATCGTGGTGATGCTGGTGTCGGGTCTGCTGATTGGCTTGTTGAGTCTGTGGCTGGTCAACCGCAACCTGGTGGAACCGATTCGCAAACTGATCGATTATGTGGCGCAACTCAGCCAGGGTCGGTTCGCCGAGCGCGTGGCCAGCACCCGTCAGGACGAGTTGGGCAACCTGGCCAAGGCCGCCAACACCTTGCGCGATTTTCTCGCTGAAACCTTCAACCGTTTGCAGCGCAGTGCGACGGATCTGAACAGCGCCAGCAGCGAGCTGAATTCGATTGCCGGCCTCATGGCCAGCGGCACCAACGAGCAGTTCAACCGCACCGATCAGGTGGCCACGGCGATGAATGAAATGTCCGCCACCGCGCAAGAGGTCGCGCGCCACGCGGCAGACGCCGCGCGTGCGGCTGACGAAGCGGATCAGTCCGCTCAACAGGGCGAAAAAGTCATGCAGGGCACCATTCATACCATCACCCAAATGCGCGGCGAAATCGCCAACACCGCCACGGTCATCCGTCGTCTGGAAGAAGACAGTGGGCGCATCGGCAAAGTGCTGGAAGTGATTCGCGGCATCGCCGAGCAAACCAACCTGCTGGCACTCAACGCGGCGATCGAAGCGGCCCGTGCCGGTGAAGCCGGGCGCGGTTTTGCGGTGGTCGCCGATGAAGTACGCAGCCTGGCCCAGCGCACGGCTGCGTCGATCATCGAGATCAACCAGATCATTCAAACCGTGCAAACCGGTGCAGTGGACGCGGCCCAAGCGATTGAAAGCGGCCAGTCGCGCAGTGAAGAAAGCGTCGAACAAGTGACCCAGGCCGGCGCCATGCTCGAGCGCATCACCCATGCCGTGGAAGCCATTCGCGACATGAACCGCCAGATCGCCACCGCCGCCGAAGAGCAGACCTCCGTGGCCGAAGACATCTCGCGCAACCTCACCGAAATTACCAGCATCGCCAGTACCAACCTGGACAACGTGCAGCGTACTGAAGCGGCCAGCCACAATCTGCATGGATTGTCGGGGCAGTTGAATGAAGTGACGGCGCGGTTGAGCGCCTAGTGAAATGGGTTGTGTACCAATTGGCTTACCAAACCGGTACACAGTACCTCTCAAGTTTATGTCGCGCCTGTCGATGACAGATTTACCCAAACTCCATATTGGATAAATCCCATGGTCAGCATCAGCTCCGTTTCGATCAACCAGACCCTGTCGACCTCTTCAAGCCAGGTCGCGATCAGCGGCAGCACTGAAGATACCTCAGTCGCAGCGACGGCTGAGGCCTCCAGCGACACCACCAAGGTTTCCGCTGGCGGTGCGCCTGCCTCAGGTGGCGGCAGTTCCAGCAGCACAGAATCCGATACGGTGAAAGCCCTGCGCAAGCAGATCGCCGAGCTGCAAAAGCAATTGCAGGAACAACAGCAACAACTGCAAGCGGCCCAGGCCAAGCAGGAAAGCGCCGAAGCCAAAGCGGCGAACGTCGCGGCGGCTCAGTCGCAGATTGCGGCCACTTCGGCTTCGTTGCAGACGGCGACGGCGGCGTTGATGCAGGTGTTGCAGGATGAGGGGGGCAGTACGTCGGGGTCGGTGGTCAGCACCACCGCTTAAGTCCGTGAGGGTAAGCTGAAGCCCTGTTGCTCGCTCGATTTGCCTGACGCCGAATGCAAAAAAGCCGCACGATCCGAAGATCGTGCGGCTTTTTTGTAGTTGAATCACGTGTCTTGTTTGTTGCTCAGAACCTTGCCGGTAGTGGCATCGAAGTCCACGTCCCACTCGGTACCGTCAGCCAGACGCAGCTCGACTTCATATTCGTAACCATTGAAGTGGTTGTCCAGGTCGGTATCGGTAATCGTGGCACCCGGGTGTAACTTCAGTGCGGCCTGATTCATTTCTTCCAGTGGTTTGATCTTGCCACTTTTGACCAACTCAGGGATTTGGTCGACACGAATGTCAGCCTGGGCCAGGCCAGCGGTGAGGGTCAGGGCAGCAGCGGTGAACAGGGCAGTTAAGGTTTTCATGAAGTTCTTTCCTTGGGTGAGCTGTTTAAGTGGGATCAGGTTAGCTCGCGCAACTTAATTCACCCTTAAAAACGGGCTTCGATTGCGCCGTTTGTTCAATTCCGTCACTCCGGAAACCTTTCATGCTGCGACCTCGATCAATGGAGGTGGCGATGAAATACATCTTTGCGCGGATCTATGCGCCAGTGTTCTGGGGCGGATTCATTGGGGCCGGTCTTTGGTTAATGGGCGTTACCGGATTATGGGTGGGATGGCTGTTGCCGGTGTTTCTCGCAGCCCTGACCGTGTCGTTTCTGGCCGAATGGGCTTTACCCTATGAGGCGTGCTGGAATCGCTCGGCCGGTGATCGCGCCCGTGACATTGTTCACGCGCTGGTCAACGAGGCGTTGAACACCCTCGGACTGCTGGCGTTACCGGGCCTGGTGGCGCTGCTGTCATTCGATGGCGCATGGCCAAGGGACTGGCCGCTGTGGTCGCAACTGGCGCTGGCGATTTTCATCGCCGACGCCGGTTTCAGCCTGATGCACTACGCCAGTCACCGCGTGCAGTGGTTGTGGCGTCTGCATGCGGTGCATCACAGCGTTCAACGGCTGTACGGCTTCAATGGCTTGATGAAACATCCGTTGCATCAAGCCATTGAAGCCTCTGCGGGGCTGTTGCCGTTGTTGCTGCTGGGCATCCCGCTGGACGTGGCGGCACTGCTGGTATTTGTCATCGCCATCCAGTTGCTGCTGCAACATTCCAATGTCGATATGCAGCTGGGGTACTTGCGCTGGATATTCGCCTGGGCGCCGGTGCATCGCTTTCATTACATGAAATATGGGCGGGCCGGCGACGTGAACTTCGCCTTGTTCTTCAACCTGTGGGACTGGCTTCTGGGGACCGGGTTTTACACAGCGGGTTATGAAATCCGTCAGGGCGACCTGGGCATCGGCAGCCGTCCAGACTTCCCTCGCGACTACATGGCGCAATTGCGGGACCCGTTCGGGCCGGTGTCGTTGAGCAAAGAGCCCGCAGTACCTGAGCCGTTGCGGCGCTGAATCAAGCCAGCAGACGTAGATCGATGTGATGCAACGCTTGGCGAGCGGTCACGCCGAAGAGCTTTTTCAGGCTCCGAGAGAAGTGCGCAGAATCGGCAAACCCGGCCTCGTGCGCCGCGTCGGTCACGGAGCTACCGGCCAGGATCAGCACCATCGACAGACGCAGTCGTCGCCACAGCACCAGCCTGCGCACGGGCAGACCGAGCTGGCTGGCGAACAGCCGTTGCAATTGACTCAAGGACAGGTGCGCCTCGGCGGCTAATGCGCTGGCCGGCACCTTGGTCGTCAGCAAACTGTCTAGGGTAGACAAGGCGCGCTCGATCCGAGGATCGCCAAGGGATCGGCGCGGGCAATAGCGAATGGCATGGTCGAAGTTCTCCAGAGAGAGGGCGGCGTCGAACACGCAATTGTGCAGTGTTTGGCCATCGAACATCAGTGGCTCGGCATAGACCGTGAACACCGCATCCGGCGATTCGACAATGGCGTGGCAGGTTTGAGAGGGGATGAACAGGCGATGGGCTGTTTGGTTCTTTCCGTCGAGACTGACGGTGACCGGTCGATCAGGGGCCAGGATCAGTTGATGGGCGTAATGGGCATGGGGCGCGGTGCGCCCCAGCTCTGCGTGGATCAGACCATAGTCACGCCCTAACCACAGGCGGCCTGTCCATTCGGTGTTTTGCGTCACTCAGTACCCGTTGTTCTGCAACAACTGCGCAACGCTCGCCGCCGCCGGACGTTTATAAAACTTCAGCAGTTCACTGGCGCGGTTGGTGAAGATGCCGTCGACGCCGGCATCCGCCACTTTCTGATAATCCACGGCATCGTCGATGGTATAGACGTGCACAAGCAGGCCCTGATCGTGGGTGTACTGATTCATCCACGGTTTCACCAGGTCCGAATAGCTCTGATCGCCACCCTTGGTCAGCGCGGCTGAAGGGCCGGTACCCATAGCGCCCTGGGCCTTGGCGTACTCGACCCATTGCTGGAATTCGGCTTTGTCTTTCGGTTCCTGTTTGGCGTAGTAAGTCGCTTTGTCCTTGTCACCGGACTCGGCGAACGTCACTTTGGATTTCGGCTCGATGCTGCCTTCGCCCACCCACAGCAGCAGGATTTTCGGCACTTGCGGCATTTCCTTCTCGAGCAGTTCGAGGCTGCTCTTCTCAAAGGTTTGCAGCACTACTTTGCCTTTGCCCTGGCCGACCGCCAGATTGCTCTTCGCCAGTTTGGAAACGGTCGGGCTCAGCCAGCCGCGATCTTGCAATTTGTCTCTGAGATCACGCTCGATGCCGGGAAACTGCTTTGGCTCCTTGGTTTCGATGTACAGGCCAGGCTTGTGCAGCGGATTGCCTTGGGCGATGTCGATGATTTCGTCCAGGGTCAGGATCTTCAGGCCTGCGTAGCTCGGACGCGCGCGATCCGGGTAAGCGGTGTTGAACCAGCTGCCGGCATCCAGGGTTTTGAGTTCGGCGATGGTGAATTCGTTGGCTGGGCTGTCCTTGCGTTCAGGGAATTTGGTGGCGACGTCGGTGGTGCGTTGCAGGTTGTTGTCGTGCAGGACGAACAGCACGCCATCCTTGCTGCGTTGCAGGTCCATTTCCAGGTAGTCGGCACCCAGATCGCGAGCCAGTTTGTAGGCCGCGGCGGTGGATTCCGGTGCATCGAAGGACGCGCCGCGGTGGGCGATCACCGCCGGGTGCGGAATGCCCAAACGGGTCGCCAGTGCTGTGGGGCTTGGCTCGCTGGCGGCCTGTGCCTGGCCGAGGCCGAGCATCAGGCTCAGCAGCAGGGCGCCTTGGGTAAAGGTAACAGGCATGATCGAAGTCCTTTTGCGATGAGATTTCAAAGACGTATCTTTTAGCAACTGAGCGCCGCTTGCGCTATCGCCAGACCGACATAAACATGTTTAAAGGAGAATTTTTCAACGCGTTTGTATGGCGCATTGCAGTACTCTTGGCCGAGGCGTTTCCCCGGCAGAGGGAAACCCGTTCGCTTGCCCTGCGTGTAAACCATCGATCACCGGTCCTTTGCGACCTTTTGTGAGGTTTACCATGCGCATCACTTCCCAGCTCATTTGCCAGGCCGCCGACCAACTCAAAGGCTTCGTCGGTCTTAATCGCAAGACCGGTCATTACATCGTGCGTTTCAGTGAGGATTCGTTCGGTATGGATGTGGCTGATGACGGCATCATTCCCACCAGTGAGTTTGTCTGGGCGCCAGGGCCTGAGCAGACCATGACGCTCAAGCGTGAGCTGATCCAGTTGCTGCTGGATCAGAACATCGATGACCGGATCAATATTACCGAGCCGTTGCGGGTGTACATGAACCGGCGGGAAGTGCCGCAGATTACGGCGGTGAGGAGTCTGGTGCGGGGTTGATGTTTTGTTGTGTCTGTTCTGGCCTCTTCGCGAGCAAGCCTCGCTCCTACAGGTCGTGTTGAATTCCTGTAGGAGCGAGGCTTGCCCGCGAAGGCGATTTAAAAAACACCGCAGCAATCACTGCTCAAACGAATATGCCCGCTCAACCCTGCACACCCGCGTATGACACGCCGAATACCAGGTCGACCGCCCGCGCTCGCGAATCGCGCTGTGCTCGGGGTGGTGTTTCCAGGCCAGGATCGCCGCTTCGCTGGCCCAGTAGGACACCGTAATCCCAAGCCCATCCGCACCCCGGGCCGATTCCACGCCAAGGAAGCCGGGTTGCTCACGGGCCAGTTCAACCATGCGTTCGGCGGCCTGTTCGTAACCGTGATCGCCGTCGGTGCGCAGCGAGGTGAAAATCACGGCGTAGTAAGGCGTTGCAGGTGTCTGGGCGATCATGGTTTTTACCTCGCACAGGCCTCGATCAACGCCCGGACCAACGGCGGCAGAATGCCCTTGAGCGCGGCGCGCTCCGGTTGGAACAGCGTCGCGACAAAGAACGGATGATCTTTTAGCTCCACTGCCCGCAGATCCCCTGCCGAATCGTGGCCAACTGCGTGTAACTGTTGTTTCAGTAGCTCAGGTTCAAATTCAGGATTCACACCATAACGGCAGCGATATCCCTCGCGAATCTCAGCGCTTTCGTACGCCTTGGCGATCAACGAGCCTTCAATCAAATGAATGCTGTCGACAGCCTCCACCAGCGAACAGCTCAGCGGCGTGAGCAACGCCCGCGTCGCGTCGGGCGCTGTCTCGCCGTGTTCGGCATCTTTCCAGTCCAAAACATTGCGGGCGAATTCGAGTACCGCGTGCTGAAAACCGCCGCAAGTGCCGAGAAACGGTCGCTGCTGCTCGCGGGCAAAACGGATCGCCCGTAACGCACCGTCCATGTCGCGGTATGGGCTGGCAGGCACGCACCAGAAACCATCGAAGTCATCCAGTGGCGTATCGGCGTTGATATGGTCAGTGGCCAGCCATTGAAACTGTATGTCCTTGCCTGAGTGTTCGGCGGCCATGCCGAGGGCTACGGGGATGGCTTGGTGGGCGGTGACCTGTGGGTCGTGATCGCCGATCAGGGCGATGCGGATGGCGCTGGTTTCCATGAGTGATCTCGACGCTTGTTGATTCCTGGCACCCACTATAGATTGGCGTTCACGCAATCAATATTGGCGTTATCCCAATTGATTAATGCATCGATGCACTATCGGCTGGACTACCCGGACCTGTCCCTGATCCTCGCCTTGGTGCGCGGCGGCTCTCTGGCCAGGGCTTCGACGTTATTGAAGGTCGACGTCTCGACGGTGTTTCGCGCCGTCCGCCGACTGGAAGCCGCGCTGGGCCAGCAACTGTTCGAAAAGAGCCGTGCCGGTTACCTGCCGACCACGCTGGCACAGACCCTGGCCGAGCAGGCTGAACGCGCCGAACAAGCGCTGGAGGCGGCGCGCATTGGCGTGGAGCAGGGTGGTGAAGTGGTCAGCGGCACCGTGCGTCTGACCTGCACCGATTCGGTCCTGCAAAGTCTGCTGTTGCCGGCGCTGGCGCGGTTCATGCCGTCTTACCCGGCGTTGACCCTTGAACTCAGCACTTCCAACGATTTCGCCAACCTCAGCCGTCGCGATGCCGACATCGCCTTGCGGCTGACCCGCACACCGCCCGAGCATCTGGTTGGCCGGCGTCTGGCAGATATTTCCTACCGGGTCTGTGCCAGCGCGGCCTATCTGCAATCGGTCGATTCCGACGACCTGGCCGCCTTGACCTGGATCGCCCCGGACGATTTCCTGCCCGATCACCCCACCGTCGCCTGGCGCCGTCAGCAATTGCCTGGCGTGACACCCGGTTATCGCTGCAACAGCATGTTGTCGGTGACCGAGTTGGTGCGGGCCGGGCTGGGTGTTGCGGCATTGCCGGACTTCCTGATCGGTGACGGACTGCAACCGTTGACCGACCCCTTGCACGGTTACGACACCGCGCTGTGGTTGCTCACACGCCCGGACTGCCGCGCGTTGCGCTCGGTGGTGACGTTGTTCGATGAGTTGGGGCGGGCGCTGAAGTTGCCTTGAGTCGGATCACGCCTTCGGTGGCTCTTTGCCTACGAAGTGTTGATGCATTTCCGATGTCAGGCTTTCTATGCGTTCGGTCAGGGTCTTGGTGATTTCGGTGAGCCGGGTGTTTTGCTCCAGCAGCTCCATCAGTTGCGCGGTGTTTTGCGCGGCCTGGGCCTGACGTTCGCTGTTGGCCACGGCCAAGGCTTCGCGATGTCGCGCATCGGCGTCTGACTGGGCTTTGTCCCGCGCCGCCTGACGCGTCTGGGCCAGCAGAATCAGCGGCGCGGCATAGGCCGATTGCAGGCTGAACGCCAGGTTGAGCAGGATAAACGGGTACACATCGAAGTGAGTCACGCCGAACAGGTTCAGGCAGACCCAGATCACCACAATCAGGGTCTGGGCGCCGAGAAAGATCGGCGTGCCGAAGAACCGCGCAAAGGCCTCGGCGCGCAGGGCAAAACGGTCGGTACCAAAGGTGGGTGCCAGGTGAGCGTGAGGGCGATGGAAGCGCAGGTGATCGACGGGGGCGGTGGTTTCGGTTTCGCTGGTCGGGGTGCTCATGATGCTCTCTGCATGGCGCTGGGACTGAGGCTCACTATAGCCCCAGCGCCAGTTTCATTCTGAAACACATTACGATGTTCTATTCAGGGCGCCCGGACAGCGATAAAAGTGGCGGACATTGTCATTTTTTGCAGCCCGATTCAGCGCTCATAACAGGCCAGGAACATGTCCAGCGCCGACTCCACGACAGTGTGCTGCATCTCGGGCGAAAGGCCTGGCTGGCCCATGGAAATCTGTGGCCAGAACGCAAAGGACTTGAGCAATCCCTGGACCTGTTGCGCGGCGAACTCAGGCGCGATCGGTTTCAATCGGCCATCAGCCTGGGCGGCGCGAATCCACAGGGTCAGGCCTTCTTCGCGTTCGCCCATTCGGGCGACCATGTTTTGCGCGCGCTCGGGAGAATGGATGGTGGCGGCAATCGCCACCCGCGCCAGGTCGAGAAAATTATCATCGGCCAGCATTTGCAGTTTCGCCTGCAACATCAGACGCAGTTGATCGCGCAGCGGCAGGTCAGGGCGGTAGGCCGTTTCCTGTTCGGCCGTCACCCGCGTCCACAATTGATTGAGAATTTCGGCGAACAACTCTTCCTTGCTCGGGAAGTGGTTGTACACCGTGCGCTTCGACACGCCCGCGGTAGCGGCGATCTTGTCCATGCTGGTGATGTCGAAACCGTTGGCACGGAATTCGGCAATCGCCGCCTGGATGATGGCTTCGCGTTTACGGTCGGTGAGGCGCTGTAGAGCTGTCATAAATACGCTTCGGCAGGAAGAAGTGGAGAATTACACTAGATAGTTTACTTGTGATCGGCTTTGATGCAACCTTGAAACTACACTGTGCAGTGTAATGTTGCGTTAATCCTGCACCGTGAAAAATGGAATCTCCGGCTGATGCGTGCGTGCCTTGGCCATTTATCGTCCCAAGCGGAAAATCGTGAATTGTGCGGTTTTTCTGGAGCCATTCAGTCATGACCACTTCAACCTCCCCTGCCGATAGCGTCTCCACGCCTGAAGCTTCCCGTCAGGTAGAAGGGCACTTCCGAAATCATGCGCCCGTGCAACGTGAAGGCCTTCGAAAAATGTTGCGCATCATGTGGAACATGATCTTCCACAAACCGCGTAATACCCGCCCGACGGCGCCGGTCCCGGTGCAAACCCTGACCCAGGCAGCGTTGATAGCCGCGCCCAACCACAGCGTCTATCGCCTCGGCCATTCCACGGTTCTGCTGAAGCTGCGGGATAAATTCTGGATCACCGACCCGGTCTTCGCTGAACGCGCCTCACCGGTGCAATGGGCCGGCCCCAAGCGTTTCCACCAACCGCCGATCAGCCTCGAAGACTTGCCGCCGATTGAAGCGGTGATCCTGTCCCACGATCACTACGACCACCTCGATCATCAGGCCGTCCTCAAACTGGCGGACAAGACCCGGTACTTCCTCACACCGCTGGGCGTGGGCGATACCCTGATCAAGTGGGGCATCGATGCCAGCAAAGTACGGCAACTGGATTGGTGGCAGAGCACCGAGGTCGATGGCCTTCAATTTGTCGCCACACCCTCGCAGCACTTTTCCGGTCGTGGCCTGTTCGACAGCAACAGTTCCCTTTGGGCATCGTGGGTGATGATCGACGGCGACACGCGGATCTTCTTCAGCGGCGACAGCGGCTATTTCGACGGCTTCAAACGCATTGGCGAACAGTACGGCCCGTTCGACCTGACCCTGATGGAAACCGGCGCCTACAACGTCGAGTGGCCTCACGTTCACATGCAGCCCGAGCAAACCCTGCAAGCGCACATTGACCTTAAAGGGCGCTGGTTGCTGCCCATCCACAACGGCACCTTCGACTTGTCGATGCACGCTTGGTACGAACCCTTTGATCGTATTTTGGCGTTGGCCTGGGATCGGAATGTCTCCATCACCACCCCGCAAATGGGCGAGGCGTTTAACGTGATGTATCCGCAGCGGGGCAGCGCGTGGTGGTCGGAGTTGGAAGATGTAAGCGATCAGGTGGCGCCTCAGAACGCTTGATGTTGTGCTGCCGGGCCGCTCGCTATAGGAGCGGCCCTATGCCGGTCAGTTATGCCGTAATGCGATCTGTAGCAGCTGGCGAAGCCTGCGTTCGGCTGCGCAGCAGTCGTAAAATCAGAGATTGCGGTACGTCAGGCAGACCGCGTCAGCCGGATTCACGACTGCTGCGCAGCCGAACGCAGGCTTCGCCAGCTGCTACAAAGAGGATGTCGCGGTGGTATTAGGTGGATATTTCGAGATCTTTGCGACGGTCAACTCGCGAAATTTTCCATGGAGTATTTCGTCCAGTTCTTCCTGAGACAGTCCGAGCCTTTGCGCAGCCTCGGTCTTACTCAGACGACCGGCTTCCAGGAGCATGCCGATCTTCATGACGTGTTCGGCTTTGGCCCGCATCTCACCCGCATCGGCGGACCCCCGCGCCTCGTAAGCGCAGCAGTTGCTTTCGTCGTTTTCATTCATCCGCTGAAACCTCACTCAACCATCGCATAATCTGCCCGCCCCACCGGATCCGGCGTAGACCCTTTCACATTCATCCCTCGACCCGGTGCAAACCCCGGGAAGAACACCAAACCTTGCGATTCAAACCGATACGCCAAGGCCAGTCGGGTGACATCCAGCACATCACGCTCCGCCTCGAAACGCTGAATGGCATCAACGGAAACTCCGGCCTCCTCAGACAACTCCTCGACACTCCAGCCCAGCATCGCTCGGGCCTGGGCGCAGTGGGCGGGGGTGAACTGGAAGAGGGCGATACGTTCCAGGGTAATTTTCATCGCAAGAGAGGCCATGGTGTTCTCCGGAGCTCAAAAGTGGCGATTCGATAAAATACTGTGTTTTTGTACAGTTATTTTATGCCCGGATCAAACTCATTTTTTGATCGATTCTGTTTTTCGCTCAGGCAGGAGCGTGGGACCGACTACGCTACTTCTATGCGGGATCGAAACCTCAATGGGATTTCAACTCCCGTTAGCGGCAATGATTGAACGTCAGCTTTCTGATATTCAATACAAGGAAAGGTGGCGTTTCAGACGCAGTGCGCCACAGCGTTATGCAGGGAAGGGAATCATGAACAGATTACGTCTGCTATGTGCCCTGATCGGTTTCACAAGTCTGCCGGTCCTGGCCGATATGGCATCGTTAAACAAAGAGGCCTTTGTCACCAACCTGATCAATCAGATGACCCTGGAGGAAAAAATCGGCCAACTGCGATTGATCGCCATTGATGAGAACATGACGCCCGAAAAAATACGCCAAGAGATCACCGCCGGGCGAATTGGTGGTACGTACGGCTCTGTGAGCCGTTACGTAAACCGACCCATGCAGGACGCGGCTCAACAAAGCCGCCTGAAAATCCCGATGTTTTTCGGCTGGGACGTGATACACGGCCATCGAACCATTTTTCCCATTGGCCTGGCGTTGGCCTCCAGCTGGGATATTGGCGCTATCGAATTGAGCGGTCGAACGGCGGCGAAAGAAGCCAGTGCTGACGGTATCGATTTGACCTTCGCACCCATGATAGATATTGCCCGTGACCCTCGTTGGGGGCGCACCTCCGAAGGCTTCGGCGAAGACACCTACCTGGTGTCGCGCATTGCCAAAGCGATGGTTCAGGCCTACCAGGGCACAAGCCCGAATGCACCCGACAGCATCATGGCCAGCGCCAAACACTTTGCGTTGTATGGTGCTGTCGAGGGTGGACGCGACTACAACAGCGTCGACATGGGCCTGGCCAGGATGTACCAGGACTACCTGCCACCTTATCGTTCGGCGATTGAGGGTGGCGCGGGGGCGATGATGGTGGCGCTTAACTCGATAAATGGCGTGCCCGCCGCTTCCAATGCATGGTTGATGCAAGACCTGCTTCGCAAGGCATGGGGCTTCAAGGGACTGGTCATCAGCGACCATAACGGGATAAACGATCTGGTTCAGCATGGTGTGGCGAAGAATCACCGCGAAGCGGCCAGGCTCGCGATCAGGGCTGGCGTTGATATGAGCATGAACGACTTCTCCTATGGTCCGGAGCTATCGGGGCTGCTTGAGTCTGGCGCTATCTCCCAGAGCAATATCGATAACGCGGTGCGGGAAGTGCTGGGGGCCAAGTACGATATGGGGCTGTTCGAAGACCCTTACCGGCGCATCGGCGTTGCCAGTGAAGACCCCGCGGATAACAATGCTGAAAACCGTCTGCACAGAGCGCAGGCCCGTGAGGTGGCACGCAAGACGTTGGTGCTGCTGAAGAACGAAAACGGGCTCTTGCCGCTAAAAAAAGAGGCTGTGATCGCGCTCATAGGCCCGTTGGCAAAAAGTACCGTCGACATCATGGGCAGTTGGTCTGCAAGCGGCGTGGCCTCGCAATCGGTGACGATCTACGACGGGCTGAAAAACGCGATGACCCAGGGCTCGCTGATCTATGCCCGAGGCGCCAATCTCGAGGAGGATCAGGAGGTTGTTAAATACCTGGAATACCAGGGAGTGTCCGAAATCGCGAACGACCCTCGTCCGGCAGCAGAAATGATTGACGAAGCGGTCAAGGCTGCACAGCAAGCCGATGTAGTGATTGCCGTGGTGGGTGAACCCCGCAGCATGTCTCATGAAGCGGCCAGTCGAACCAGCCTCGATCTGCCTGGGCGTCAGAGTGAATTGATCACTGCCCTGAAAGCCACCGGCAAGCCACTGGTACTGGTATTGATGAACGGCCGGCCGCTTTCCATCGGCAAGGAACAGAAACAGGCCGATGCAATTCTGGAAACCTGGTACAGCGGCTCCGAGGGAGGTAATGCCGTTGCCGATGTGTTGTTCGGGGACTACAACCCGTCCGGCAAGTTACCCATCACCTTTCCACGCTCCGTGGGGCAGATCCCGAATTACTACAGTCACTTGAACACCGGTCGCCCCTACATAGCGGGTGCGCTTCGCAACTACACGTCTCAATATTTCGATCAATCCCACGGTCCGCTTTATCCTTTCGGCTATGGGCTGAGTTATACCGATTTCAGCCTGACCGACATGGCCCTGTCTTCGACCACACTGAGCAAGACCGACAACCTCGTCGCCAGCGTCATCGTGAAGAATATCGGCCAGCGCGACGGCGAAACGGTGGTTCAGCTGTATATCCGCGATGTCGTTGGATCCGTCAGCCGTCCGGTCAAAGAACTGAAGAACTTTCAAAAAATCATGCTCAAGGCCGGAGAGGAGAAAGCGGTCCATTTCAGCATCAATGAGAACGACTTGAAGTTCTTCAACGCCCAGTTGGAACACGTCGCCGAACCGGGCGAGTTCCGGGTGCAGATAGGTCTGGATTCTCAGGATGTGAAGGAGCAGAGTTTTGAGTTGCTGTCAGAACAAGGCAGTGGCTAAGGCCAGGAATTTTGAGACGCACATCGTACCTGTGGCGAGGGAGCTTGCTCCCGCTCGACTGCGCAGCAGTCGCCAATCCGATGCATGCGGTGTGCCTGACAGAACAAGGTTGCAGGTTTTAGGACTGCTTCGCAGCCCAGCGGGAGCAAGCTCCCTCGCCACAGGTTATGCACTGGGCATGTGTTTTTTTTGGCCTCGCTATTTCACCCCCTCCAACCAGACGGACGGTGCCTGCCCCAGCACACGACGAAACATGGTCGAGAACGCTGCCGGGCTGTCATAGCCAAAATCCAGGGCAATCCGCGTCACCGGCGTGCCCACCGCCAGCCGCGCCAAGGCCAGCACCACACAGGCCCGCTGCCGCCATTGGCTGAAGCTCAGGCCGGTTTGTTGACGAAACAGGCGATTGAAAGTACGCAGGCTGATATGCAGCTGATCGGCCCATTGTTGCGGCGATTGATGAATGTTCGGTTGCTGGAGAAACGTCTGACATAGCCCGAGCAGCCGCAAATCGACAGGCAACGGAATGTGCAACGGCAAGTGAGCGCTACGGGCCAGTTCGTGCAGCAGCAAGTCGATCAAAACACCGTCTCGCCCGGCCTCGTCGTACTCCGGCGCAACCTCCACCGCATCCATCAGCAAATGCCGCATCAACGGCGAAACACTGATCACCTGGCAGCGGTTTCCCAAGTCGACCGCCTCTGGTTCGATGTACACACTGCGGGTGCTCACCCCCAGCATCAATACCTCATGCGCCACCCCCGGCGGAATCCACACCGCACGCTGCGGCGGCACCACCCAATTGCCGTCGTGCGTACTCACCTGCATCACCCCGGTGGCGCCGTACAACAACTGCGCCCGCCGGTGGGTATGGCGCGGCAGCCGATGACCGTAGGAGTAATCCGTACCGATGGCCACCACCGGCCGTGGTGTGGCGTCCAGCAGATCAATCGAAACATTGCGCATCGAGCGGTATCCAGCGGTTGGCGTAAACGCAAACATTATTGGCCTGCTTGCTGAAGCAGGCCAAGCCCTGATGCCAGTAAGTTAGGTGCGCAATGGGTGGGAGCGGGCTTGCTCGCGAAGACGGCGGCGCAGTCAACATTAATGTCGCCTGACACACCGCTTTCGCGAGCAAGCCCGCTCCCACATGGATTGCTCTTAACTTACCGGCAATAGGCCAAGCCCCATTGCTCTATCGTCGGCCACTCTCAACCAACGGACGATGCGTGATGTTCTTCTACCTCTTGCTGGCACTCTTCGGCTGCATGACCGGCGTCACCGCCGTGCTGTTCGGCTTCGGCGGCGGATTCGTCGTCGTGCCCTTGCTGTACTGCATGCTCACGGCCAGCCACGGCGCCGACGACCCCATCGGCCAATCGGCGATGCACATTGCGGTGGCCACCTCGACCTGCGTGATGGTCGTCAATGCCCTGATCGCCACCGCAAAGCATCACCGCGCCGGTAATCTCATTCGCCATTACCTGTGGCCATTGGGCGGGTTCATCGGCCTGGGCGCGATCGTCGGAGCCGTTGCAGCGATGTGGGCGAGTGGCGAGCTGATCCGTTTTGCCTTCATCGTTTACTTGGGCGTCACCCTACTGGACTGCCTGTTCAGACGCGGTTTCCTCACACAGTCTGACGCTGTAATCCCGCGGCGATTGGGCAGGGCAGAAGTGTCGGGCGGCGGTGTAGGCATTGGCACCATCGCCACTTTTCTCGGCGTGGGTGGCAGCGTCATGACCGTGCCGTTGCTACGACGTTGTGGGCTGAGCATGTCTCGGGCGACGTCCATGGCCAATCCATTGAGTTTGCCTGTGGCGTTGGCCGGGACGCTGACTTACATGGCTATGGCGGGGTTTACCGAGTTTGATCTGGGGTCGTGGTTTGTCGGTTATGTGGATGTGCTGGCGTTTGCGGTGCTGACGGTTGGGTCGCTAGTGGGGATTCGGCTGGCCACGCCGTGGATCGGGCGGATACCGGACCAAATACATGCGCGGGTATATATTGGTTTGCTAGTTTTGGTGATGCTGAGTATGTGCGCCAAGTAAGGTTGGATTACTGCGGTCTCGACGAGTCAGGTATTCAAGCGCGTGATCGGCGCAAAGAAGTGAAACGGGAAATTCGAGAACTGATGCAGCAGCTTGAGCAGGATTGACCGGACATTGCCATCTCGATTCTCAGACGCTGATTCGCCATACTCGGGGCCAATATTTCGTGAGTAGACGCTCTCTTCTTTCAAGGATGATTTGATGTTCAAAGGACTGTTTCGTCTTACCGGCATTGTCGCGCTGACGTGTTCCACTTTTTCTACCGTGCTGTGGGCTGAAAACGACACTCAGGTTTACACCGGAACCTTGGGTAAAATGCCGATTGTGCTGGAAGTGAACGCCAACGGCAGTGAGGGCCGCTACTTCTATCAAAAGTACCGCAAAGACCTCGTACTCTCTGGCAAAAAGGAAGGCGAACTCCTGCTCCTTGACGAGGGAATCCCGCGGTATGGCGAGCAAACAGCTCTCCCAAAAGTTCGCTTGCAGGGCCAACCCAACGGCTTGTCCGGCGAATGGACCAGCCCTCAGGGTAAAGTCCTCAAGATCGAGTTGCAGCAAGCCAATCTCCCGCCAGTGTCCGCCGATACCTTGCCCTATCTCGCAGCACTCCATGAAAATTCGCCTTACGAATTTCTGCGCCTTCAAGGCATGAAGCTCACGCAAGGAAAGACAGAAACGTTCAATGGCTACTCGCTGCAATGGTGGAGCGAGCCGCAAACCAGGACGACGCTGTTTGAAGTCGTGTCGGGCTACAGTGCCGAAGAACGTCAGCGCATCAATCAACAGTTGATGGGGCGCTTGTGGCAGGAAGTGGTGGGTTATTACGGATGCCTCGCCGGCGGTGGCGAGAACTTCTATAACCAAACGATCAAACCGTTGTTGATGACGCCTTCAGTCATCAGCCTGAACATCGGCACTGAGTACAACTGTGGCGGCGCTTACCCGGATCAAAACGATGTACCGCTTAACCTCGATGCCAAGACCGGGAAGCCCTTGGTACTTGAAGATGTTCTTTGGGTGGGGGAGGGGAAACCGCTGCATTACGAAGAACTTTACGCTGAAAGCGATCAATCACCTGACACGTTCACCGCGTTTTCTGCGTATCGCGCCAATGAGTTAGCGCCCTGGTTGGTGGCGCAGTTCATTAAGCTTTATCCGGATCAAATGACCAGTGATGAGGAGTGTGCCTACAGTGACGAAGATCCGTGGCGTTTCCTGTCTTGGCACTTCACCGAAAAGGGCATCAAGCTAGAGCCATCATTTCCCCATGTAGCCGCTTCGTGTGGGTATGTTGAATGGAGCGTCCTGCCTTACAGCGTCATCAAGCAACACCCCGGCGGTGTAGCGGTGCAACTGCCCTGAGACGAAGTTACTTATTCGCCACTACCGTTGGGCTGGACGGCTTTACCTCCTCATACACCGTCACCCGATTGCGCCCGGCCTTTTTCGACGCATACAGCGCGTGGTCCGCCCAGCCGATCAGGTCGGTGTAGTTGATCGAGGACTGGCTCAGGTCGGCCACTCCCAGGCTGATGGTGAAACGGATGCTCTGGCCGTTGTGCAGCACTTCCAGTCCTTCGACTGCCTTACGCAGACGCTCGGCGAAAACCTGTGCACCGGCCTTGTCGGTGTCCGAAAGCACCACGCCGAACTCTTCACCGCCATAACGCCCAGCCACATCGGAGTCGCGTACATGCTCGTGGACCAGCCTGGCGACTTGCTCGATGACCTTGTCGCCCGCCTGGTGACCATAGGTGTCGTTGACCCGCTTGAAGTGGTCGATATCGAACATCACCAGGCTGGTGGCATTGCCATAGCGCTGGTGCCGGGCATAGGCGGATTTCAGGCTTTCTTCCCAATGACCGCGGTTGTACAGGCCCGTCAGCCGATCGGTACTGGAGAGTTGCTGCAGTTGCGCATTGGCGGCCTGGAGCTGATGCCGGTTGGTGGCGACGTCGGTGACGTCATAGATCACTAGGCAGATATGGTTGATTTTGCTGTCGGTGGAGCGCAGCGGGAACAACGTGGTGTTCTGGTACATGAACTCTTCCTGGCCGGTGATCGGCTGGTAGTTCTTGAACCGCATCACATACGGGCGCTGCTCCCAGACAGTGAACGCTGGCGTGCCCAGGGTAACGACGCTTTCCACCTTGCGGCGGAACCATTGGCGGTCGATTTCGGGAAACAGACTGAAGAAATACTGATTGTGAGCGTCCTTGGGCTGTACCCCGGAGCGGTTCTCCATGAAGGCGTTCCAGACCTGCACACAGTAGTCGCGGTCGAGCACCACCACACCGACGTCGATGCTCTGGACGATCGCCAGCAACCAGTGAAACTCGTTCAGATCGATAGGATCGTTCATGGCTCAGTTCATCAAGTAGGCGAGTTTGTGGGTCAACCGCTCGATTGAGTCTTCCGTGAACAGCAACAATAGGTCGAAACGAATGTCATGCCCTTCCAGGCTGTAGCTGATTTCCACCGCCAGGGTCTTTCTCCAGCGCTTGTGATTGACCCGGATCAGCTCATCGATGGCCGCGTGCTGGCCGAGGATCTGCGGGTGGCCTTGAGAAAACGCCACATCGATCTGTTCGGCAATGCTGCTCAGGCAAGCACCGATCAGAACGCTGGAGAGGTCCAGCAGCATTTCCAGGTCCGAATAATCGGGGCTCTGACGCTGCATCAATTGCGCGATGTCGGTGATTTCCGAGTCGTGAAACATCAGCAGGGCTTCGCCGGCGATGCCACTGCCGATAAAACCCTGGCAGATGGCCGTGAGTTGCTTGCAGCTGCCGGCATCGGTCAGCGCCATGTGCAACTCGCCGACTTCGAGGATGTTCACGTTCGGGACTGGCAACTGTACAAATACGCCCAATACCTGGGCTATCAGGGCGGCGGCCCGGCCGATGGCAACGTTGACCGTTTCGCGGAACACATCGTGAAAACTGATGACCGTGTTCGCCGCCGGACGACTCCCCAGCGACGCCAGGCCAAGTTCCGTCAGTAGCCCCAGCTGACTGAGTGTCTGGCGCAGCTCGTGTTCGTCGAAAGGCTTTCTCAGGAACGCCAGCGCGCCCAGCTCACGCACGCGGCGCACCGCTTCTTTCTGAACGTCACCGGAGATCACAATGACTTGCGCCTTCAATCCTTCGGCGCGCAAGGCGCTTAACACCTGATAACCATCCATCTCCGGCATGGTCAGATCAAGCAGCACCACCTGCCCCAACCCCTGGCGTATGGCCTCCATTGCCTGGCGACCATTGCTGGCCTCGGTGACCGAAACCGACCAGTCCACCGGCAGCGCCCGTAACACCTGCTTACGGGCCATGTTGGAGTCGTCACATACCAGTAGGGGAGTCACTGACACAGATAGGGCACTCACCGGCGTTGAACATCAGGGAAAACACTACTGGCATCATGCCACAGGCTTATAAAGTCCACCTAGTGGACACAATGCTGTTCACTTAAGCCGTGATGCGATCTGTAGCAGCTGGCGAAGCCTGCGTTCGGCTGCGTAGCAGTCGTGAATCCGGCAAACGCGGTCTGCCTGACGCACCGCAGTTTTACGACTGCTACGCAGCCGAACGCAGCCTTCGGCAGCTGCTACAAGGAAGTGCGTCGCGGCTGAAATTGCTTAAGTGAACAGCATTGCATCTAATAGAGAAGGTTTACTGAGCGCGACGTCCAGCAGGGTGAGCCAATGACTATTGACTCGCCAAGCCTGGCGCCTCACGAATGATGAAGTGATCCAGGTTCTCAATATTGGCACTGAACACCCCGAACGTCTCTTCGGGATTTTTCTTGCTCGGCACCTGCTTCAACTCCGGCGTCACACCATAAAAGAAGCAATACAACTGCGCCTCACTGTCGACGGCGTGCTTGATCTCTTCTAGGAATGCTTTGCGCTTGCGGTAGTTGTCGATCAGCTTCTTGCTCAGGTAAACATTGACCGAGTAAGGCTTCTTCTTTGCCTCGTCCGGTTGCTTGAACCAGACCTTCTGTTCGAAATCGATGCGAAAGCTCTGGGTGTAATCCTTGATCTCCTTGATCTTGCCCCAGTAAATCAGCCCCTTGTTGTCCTGCAGGTATTCGATCTTCTTGAAGAACGACCCATAAGGCGCCGTGTGCTCGCCAATCTTCAGCGGCATGCGCTTGAGCAGCTCCTTATCCTCGAAGTTCGACACAAAACACTCCACCGGATGGGCGAAGACACTGGTCTTGTCCGGCGCCGACTCGCGGTTCGGATGCTCTGCATGACTGTCCGCTGAAGTGGTTTTCGGGGCATCTCGCATGACATCCGCCACCACCGCAGGGCTTGATGGCTTACGCACATACTCACGCCGAGTCAGCAACAACTCCGACGGGAAATGCTCCTCCCGACTGTCATCCGATTCCGCCCCGTCCGCCTCCAGGCCAGACGCCGGCGTCTTCAGGCTGACATAAGGACAACCCTCGACATGCCGCGTGCTGGGGATGTTCTTGAAATGCGGCGTGCGCACGTAATTCACATTCTTGGCGTTGAACGTCCCCAACACGTTGGCCACATCGAATGCCAAACGGCAGGCATCGTTGGGGCACTGGAAATGCTCCTTGGCGGAATCGAACTCCATGGTTTCGTCGAAATTCAAATCGCGCACGTCATAGATCGACAGCTTGTCGTCGAGGCTGAGGCAGTAGGCGAGGTCGAATTTCATGGCGGGCTCGGGTCCTAGAGGGGGGAAGGGTATTAATAGCGGGAGGCGGGGCGGGTTGCACTGACTGTTTTCAACACACCGCAAATCGATGGCAACACACCAAACCTGTGGGAGCGGGCTTGCCCGCGAATCCCAGCATCAACTCAGTCTATCTACCCAGCGCTGACTCCACAGCAACGCATCCTACTGTGGCGAGGGAGCTTGCTCCCGCTGGGCTGCGCAGCAGCCCCAAACCCGGCAAACGCGGTACATCAGACAGATCAAGTTGTTTGCTTGGCGACTGCTTCGCAGCCGAACGGGAGCAAGCTCCCTCGCCACAAATCTCATTCAGCCCGATTACTCACGTCTCAACCGCCCGACTTTGTCATAAAGCGAAGCAGTGAATTCATCCTTGTCGCTCGAATAGTGACAACGTCGATGGCAGTTAGGGCACAACGCCACGGTATTCTTCGGACGATCTGAGCCTTTCTGCGCCAAATGCTTAACATGATGGACTTCAAGGTATGGCGATCCATCAGCACACAGAAAAGGAGCTGCTTGATTACATCCCTCGCAGAAGCCTTGAGACTGCTTCAATACCCAATCAGTGATCCTTCGTGCCCGCGAATACCTAATGGTTGCGGAGCTGGTCTGGTTGGGATTCAGAATGCCTTCAGGTGCATCATCAAATTGAGGTGTCTGAGCCTCTAACAGCCGATACGTAAAGTGCTGGCTGGCTCGCGTTGGTTTTTTGCGAAATGCTTCGATATCTTTTTCGGCAAGAATCTTTCGAATTCGGTTACCAATCCCGGTGCCGACGTTTTTTGCAGATACATAGCCGACAATGTGGCTCAGACCCATTTGTTCCATCACAGCGGAGATGTTCTGCATGCGGTACTCAACCGACGAGGCGCTGCGCTTGCTCAACGGTCCTTCGCGTAAAAGACGATTCTCGTCAGCCTTCCTGAAAGTTTGATTGCTCTGCTCGAGACTCAACATCTTTAGATAGGCATCAACCGAAGCCTCAAGCTCCTGATCATCCCAGCCCGTTCTTTCTTTTGGAGTGCCCATACAATCGCCGAGGGTTGAAAACCCTCGGACGATACTGAGTGGCCATTACACCTGTCTACGAAAATTCCTACAGAAAAGACCGACGCATCCCTCAAGCGATCCTACAAAAACACCGTCGCTCTAACCCACCGAATGCTTCTACGATTGAAACACCTCCACAACCTTCCGCCACCAAGGCTTAACCACCGGCACCCGCCGCCGTGTGCGATTGAGCAACAGATAAGGCATGTCCCGTAGCCGAATCCAGCCTTCATCCTGCCAATGCAACAGACTCAACGACATCTCCGGCCAATCCAACAAACTCAACATCGGCCGATCCTCGTTTTTCGCCTGCCCCGCATCGCGCAATGCCGGCACCACCTGATGAGTCAACCACTCACGCAACAACCGATGCCCCGGCGCGTAGTGATACACCAACAACGCATACACACCGGATTCGCTGAGCATCAGTCGCTTCTCCGGTTGGCCATGGTATTCAATCAACAACGTATGCCGCTGATCCTCGTCCAGTTTGCGGACCACACGATCATTCAGATGAAAGCCCATTAAGCGACCCAGATCACGGGCGCAGAACCATGGTTGGTTTTCCAGGAGGAGGGCGTGAAGGTGGAGGTTGTGGCGGATGAAAACTGTAGTGGTGTAGGGATCAGACATGACCGATCTCCGAAACGGAGGGAGAGCGGAGTAGATTTTGTGTAGGCATAACCATTACCTCTACGCTGAATTTGGGAAGGCCAGAACCCGACGTAGAGGGACGTAAGAAATCCCAACAAGCAGTCTCTTTCAAACACAAAATTGCGCATGTCTTTGGGACAGCACGCGGCTCTATGTGAGGAAGTCAGCTTCTACGTTGGGTGTTTCTTAGGCACCTATGATAGAGCTTAAAGAGGCTTCGCTTGGGCATCAATGTGGAAGAAGCTGTAAGTTCTGTAGGAGTATCGTTGGATTGCCGTAGGGATGATTAAAGCGATTTCCGCACCCAGGCTCTTACCTCCGAATCACGCGCATAAACGCTGTGTAGGACACATCCGAAAACTCCGTAAGCCTTTTTTGTTTCCCCTATAGCAACGTCTACACCAGCACAAAATAAAGGAACATCTATGCCATTACTCAAATAAAGGACGTATCCGTGAAGCTGGAACGGAATCATTATTTTGGTCGTCATGGTGTTTCTTTCACAGTCGTGCACTTTACGGTTGAGCCGAGTGATCGAGGCCGACTTAGAGGGCTTTATTTATATGAGACGAAAGCTGCACATTTTCAAGGCAAAAGGTTGAAACAAGCGATGAGTGAATATGTTGGCGACGGGCTATTGTTGAGTATTGCGCTCATTCTGGGGTTCTTCGTTAGACCGTACCGGTACAGGAAATGGTTGGGTATCAGCGCTTTTGTCCTGGGTGGGGTGGCTGCTTTTATAGTGGTGCCGAAGATCGATGGGCTTGATCTTGGCGCTCTACCGATCATGGTTCTTTCTTTCGGTGCAGGTCTTTTTTTTGACAGGCATCGATACAGTAATGATGACTAAAACTGCCATTTCTAATGGATGAAAAAAGACCGCCTTTCGGCGGTCTTTTCAAGCGTGCTCGGTTCAGCGGGAATCACTCCCAGCCCAACCCCAGCCCCTCAACGCTGTGACAGATCCCCCATTTCTACGAATCAGTTTCAAAAGTTTTGTATGACGCGAAACTTTATCTCGCCTTTGCTATCTGACCGTCTCGGTACGTTGTAGGACTTTTCCTTTCGCTGCGTGCGAAGGCGCGTACCTCCCTCTATTCGTGTCAGTGCTACTGCCGTTTCCAGCGGCCTGACTCACCGTGCCTCTGATTCAGGCCACAAGGATGTGACATGCACCCAGATGCACGCTGCCGAACGTGTAAGCCGAGCACCGCTCGCCGTCTTGTTGACGTGACCCGTTCATCTCCACGTAACGCCAAGCGTCTCGCGCTACTTTCACTGGCCGTGTGGATCATGGGCGTGGGGGGCGCTGCGCAGGCTGCCGGGCCTGAAGAAGAGCTGCTGCGCCAGCGTGAGCGCGAACGGGTGCTGCGTGATCAATTGGAGTCACGGCCGGACGTGCGCCTTCAGGCGGCGCCGGTGACCGAGGGGGGCACACGCTTGCCCGCCAAGGAAAGCCCCTGCTTTGCCATCAACGAAATCCGCCTGATTGGCGAGGCGTCCGAAAAGTTTCAGTGGGCACTGCGCGCCGCCAATCCCAAGCATGACCCCGCCATAGGGCATTGCCTGGGCGGTGCCGGGATTAACCTGACGATGAAGCGCATGCAGAACGCGATCATCGAAAGGGGTTACGTCACCACCCGCGTTCTCGCTGAAGCCCAGGACTTGAACAGCGGGATTCTGGTACTGACCCTGATGCCGGGGCGCATCCGCGAGATTCGTTTCGCCGAAGGCACCAGCCACCGTGCCAATGCCTGGAATGCCGTACCCGCCAATCCTGGCGATCTGCTCAACCTGCGTGACATCGAGCAGGCGCTGGAAAACTTCAAACGCGTGCCTACGGTTGAAGCCGACATCCAGATCGCACCTGCCCGCGCCGCCGACGCCAAACCCGGTGAGAGTGACGTGGTGATTGCCTGGCGCCAGCAGTTTCCGGCCCGCATGAGCCTGTCCGTGGACAACTCGGGCAGCAAGACTACCGGTAAATATCAGGGCAACCTGTCGCTGTCCCTGGATAACCTGCTGTCGCTCAACGACTTATTCTACGCCAGCGTTAACCATGACCTGGGTGGCGGCGAGTCCGGCCAGCGCGGCTCCGATGGCAGCACCCTGCATTACTCGCTGCCGTTCGGCTACTGGCAACTGGGTTTCACCAGCAGTGAATACAACTACGAACAGGCCGTCGCGGGCACCACCCAGACTTATCAATACCGTGGTGAGAGTCGCAACAACGAGTTGCGCCTGTCGCGCCTGCTGTACCGCGACGCCGTACGCAAGACCACCGCTTGGGGCAGCCTGTGGACGCGCTCGTCAGAGAACTTCATTGATGACACCGAAATCGGCAACCAGGATCGGCGCATGGCCGGCTGGCAGTTCGGGCTGAACCATCGCGAATTCATCGGCGCCTCGATTATTGACCTCGGTGCAGCTTATCGTCGCGGCACCGGTGCCCATCACTCGCTTCAAGCCCCTGAAGAGCCCTTTGGCGCAGGCACTTCACGCTCGCAAATCATCACCGCCGACGCCCAATTGCAGGTGCCATTCGTGGTCGGCGACCAGCGCTTGCGCTACATCAGCGGCTGGCGTGCGCAATGGAACCGTACCCCGCTGGTGCCTCAGGATCGCTTCTCGATCGGCGGGCGCTACAGCGTGCGGGGCTTTGATGGTGAAAACACACTTTCCGCTGACCGTGGCTGGACTTTGCGCAACGAAGTCGGCCTGGCTTTGGGGCAGACCGGCCAGGAGCTTTACACCGGTGTCGACTACGGCGAAGTCAGCGGTCAATCCAGTGAATTCCTGATTGGTCAGCGCCTGGCGGGGGCCGTGGTGGGCATACGCGGTGGTTACAAAGGCCTGTTTTATGACTGGTCGCTGGGCACCCCGTTGAAGAAGCCCGATGGCTTCGAGACGGCAAACGTGACCAGCGCCTTCACCGTCATCTGGTCATTCTGAGGTGATCCCATGCAATTCGAGACACTAGACATTACCGCCCCCGGTCTGATCGACGAACCCTGGAACGAAGCCGCCGTGTTCGGCTCGGCCACTTGGCTGTGGATGCATTCCAAAGCCCATCGCGATGCACCGTTGCACAGCCTGCCGACGCTGTTGTTGCCCGCCCTCAAGCATCGCCAGTTCGTGCTCGGTACTGAACACGGCAAACCGGTGTTTTTCCTGTCCTGGCTCAACTTCGACGAGGCCGCCGAGCAACGCTATTTGCAGCAGTCGCCGTTGACGCTGACTGAAACCGATTGGAACAGCGGCGAGCGCCTCTGGCTCAACGACTGGATTGCACCCTTTGGCCACACCGCTGCATTGAGCCGGTTGCTGCAGCGTCACCTATTCGCTAATCGTTGCGCGCGTGCCCTCTATCACCGAGGCGATGAGCGCGGTCTGCGGGTCAAGACATTCCAAGGGATCGGTGTCATCCCTGAGCAGGCCAAGGCCTGGTTTGCCGCCCATCCGCTGGCAATCGCACCGTAACCCCACCCTCTGGTATCGCGGGCTGCTACCGCAAATGGAATTGCAATGAACAAACACCTGTACCGAATCGTTTTCAACAAGGCCCGTGGACTGCTGATGGTCGTGGCAGAGAATGTCGCCAGCCAGGTCAAGGCGCCGGGGACCCGTTCCGGTCCGATGGCAGGCGCACCTGCTTGCATCGCGACGCTCGGGGCATTGCGTTTTGCGTTGATGACGGCGATTGGGCTGGTGTCCTTGAGCGTGGTGCCAGCCTGGGCGGGCACCATCGTAGCCGACCCCGGAGCCCCGGCCGATCAGCGGCCGATGGTGACCGAAAGTGCCAACGGTACTGCGCAGGTGAATATCCAGACCCCCAGCGCCGCCGGTGTTTCGCGTAACACCTACAACCAGTTCGACGTCGATAGCCGTGGCGCGATTCTCAACAACAGTGGGGCTAATAGCCAGACGCAACTGGGCGGCTGGATTGAGGGTAACGCTTCGCTGGCCAATGGCAGTGCGCGGGTCATCCTCAACGAAATTAACTCCAGTAATCCCAGTCAGTTGCGCGGTTATGTCGAAGTCGCAGGCCAACGCGCCGAAGTGGTGATCGCCAATCCGTCCGGCATTACCTGCAACGGTTGCGGCTTCATCAATGCTAACCGTGCGACCCTCAGCACCGGCCAGGCGCAGTTTGATAACGGTCGCATCACCGGCTACACCGTGCAGGGCGGCGCCATCAACATCGAAGGCAACGGCCTGGATGCGCGTGAGACCGACTACACAGACCTGATCGCCCGCACCGTACAGGTCAACGCTGGGGTCTGGGCCAACGACCTGAAGGTCACGGCCGGACGCAATCAGGTCAACGCCGATAACACCCAGGCCACGCCGCTGCCTGCTGCTGAAGGGGAAAAGCCAGCTGTAGCCATCGACGTTGCCAAGCTGGGCGGTATGTACGCCGGGAAAATCATGCTGGTGGGCACTGAATCTGGCGTCGGTGTGCGCAACGCCGGGCAGATCGGCGCCATGGCCGGTGAGGTGGTGATCAGCGCCGACGGCAAATTGCAAAACCAGGGCGCTATCAGCAGCGCAGCAACGACCCGAATCAACGTCGCCAGTGTTGAAAACAGCGGCACGCTTTACGCCAAAGGCGACCTGAATCTCAACAGCGCCAGTGACATCGACAACAGCGGCACCGTTGCCAGCCAGAACCACACGACGCTCACCGCTAAAACTATTCGCAGCACCAATGCCTCCAGCCTGGCGGCGGGTGTGGATGCAGACGGCAAGCTGGGCAGCAGTGGCAACCTCGCGCTACAGGCGACCACCGTCAAGGCGCAAGGCCAGAACCTCGCAGCAGGCGATGTGAGCGTTCAGGCCGCTGATCTGGACCTGAGCAGCAGTCAGACCCAAGGGCGCAACATCACCCTGACCGCCAGCACCGGCGACGCCAACCTCAGTGGCAGTAAGGTCGATGCGACTGGGGTGTTGACGGCAAATGTTGCCAAAACCCTGCGAACCGATACGGCCAAGTTCAACGCCGACAACCTGCAACTGAGCGCCCGTGACCTCTCCAACATCGGCGGTGAATGGGTGCAGACCGGCACCGCAGACACCTTGATCAAGGCCAGCGCCACCCTCGACAACCGCGACGGGCGAATTGCCTCCAATGCCAACAACCTGAAGCTCAGCGCCAGCCGCTTCGACAACAGCAAAGGCAAGGTCGAACACGCAGGCAAAGGCACCCTGGACATCCAGGCCACCCGGCTGGACGGCAGTCGAGGCAGCCTGGCGAGCAACGGAACGTTGACGATCAAGGCCACCGATGTGGTGGTCGATGACGGCCTGACCCAAGGCCAGCAGATCACCCTCGATACCACGACCTTGTCCAACCAGCGCGGGCGTATTCTCCAAACCGGCGCTCAGCCGTTGCAGATCACCGCCCGCCAGCGTTTCGACAATCAGAACGGACACGTCAGCAACCCCGGCGCCGTGGTCCTCGATGTCGGCACGCTGAACAACCAGAACGGTAAAGTCCTGGCTACTGATCGCGGGGCACTGACGGTCACCGCCAGCAAGCTGATCGACAACAGCAGCGGAACCTTGGCAGCCAGTGGTACGGCGCGGGTGAGCGGCGAGCGCTTGGACAACATCCAAGGCACCGTGAGTGCAGGCGGTGAGCTGCACGCGCAGTTCGATCAGTTGAACAACATCGGCGGCACGCTCGCGGCCACTCAACGCATGGAGATCATCGCCGGGCAGTTGAACAACAGCAACGGCGTACTGGGTTCGGTGCAGTCCGGGTTGCTGGTCACCGTGGCAGATGACGCGCTGAACAACAGCGGCGGGCGTCTGGAAGCCCAAGGTGATATCAAGCTGTCGGCCCAAGGGCTGAATAACCAAAACGGCGTGATCAGCGGCCAGGCCCTGGATCTAGACAGCCATGGCAACCTGGCGGACAACAGCCAGGGCACGCTGAATGCCCGTGCGACTCTCGATCTGCGCAGTGGTGAACTACGCAACGCTGCAGGCTTGATCCAGGCCAAAGGCAAGCTGTTCATCGACACCGGTAGCCAGGCGCTGAATAACATTCAGTCTGGCACTACCCAAGGCATCAGCGGCCAGGATGCGGTCGAAATACACAGCGCCCACCTCAACAACAGCGCCGGTTTTCTGGGCGCCAAGGGCAGTCTGCTGCTCAATGCCGTCGACCTGAGCAACGGCAGCGGTGGCCAAATCATTGGCGAGAAAACCGTACGTGTCGAAGGCGCCCGACTGGATAACCGCGGCGGCCAGTTGCAAGGCCTTGGCGACGTTAAGCTGGTGTTGGGTGAGACGCTCAACAATCAGGGCGGGCTGGTTCGCAGCGCGGGTACGCTGGACCTGAGCACCGACGTGCTCGACAACAGCGCCACCCAAGGCACTAATCAGGGCCTTGAAGGTCGCGCCATGTCCCTGGCGGTCAATACCTTTGGTAACCAGGCCGGTGCTGTACGCACTGACGAAGGGTTGTCCATTGGCGTAAGCCGGGTGCTGAACAACCAAGGCGGGCTGATTTCCTCAGGTGCCGGCCTGATCATCAGTGACCGTGACTCGGCGCAACGTCGCCAGTCGGTGAACAACCTTGACGGCACCCTGCTCGCGGGCAAACTGCTGTCGCTCAACGCGGCGTATTACGGCGGCTCCGGTCGGGCCCTGAGCCTTGGCGATCTGACCTTCAGGTTGCAAAGTGGCCTGGACCTGAGCGGGCAGATTCAGGCCAACAACAATCTTGACCTGAGCACCGCCGGGGCCCTCAACAATAACGGGCGATTGCTGGCGGGCAAAAACCTGCTGATCAGTGCGCAGACACTGAACAACGGCGTCAATGCAGAAATTAGCGCCGGCCAGGTTCGCCTGACTGTAGTCGACAGTCTGACCAACCGTGGCCTGATCGATGGCCAGCAAGTGCGTGTGCAGTCCACCTCGCTCAACAACCTGGGCACGGGGCGTCTTTACGGTGACCAACTGGCTATCGTCACCTCGACACTGACCAACCGTGATGAAAACGGCACTGCCGCGACCATTGCCGCCCGCGAGTCGCTGGACATTGGCGCCAGCACCCTGGATAACCGCGAACAATCACTGATCTTCAGTGCCGGGGACCTCGCCATCGGCGGCACGCTGAACGCCAGTGACAAGGCCCAAGGCCGTGCCCAATTGCTGACCAACGCCAGTGCGACCATCGAAGCCCTCGGCAACCTGTCGCTGAACGTGCAAAGCGTGCGCAACACCAACGAACACTTCAGCACCCGTGAGGTGGAAATCAGCCGCACCGCCCTGCAAGAGTTCCAGCGTAGCGGTTCGTCGAACCGCTATCAGCGCAACCAGATTTCCCTGAGCGACGACGAGGTCCTTCACCTGGTTACTCCTGAGGGCAAGCAAGACGACTGGAACCGTTACGACTACACCCGCGTGGTGCGGGAAACCCAGATCGCCACCTCGGCACCGGCACAGATCCTGTCTGGCGGGACGATGCAGATCAGCGCAGGCGATGTCCTCAACGACAATAGTCGCATCATTGCTGGTGGGTTGTTGCAGGCTGACATCGCCAGCCTGACCAACACCGAGCTGTCGGGCCAGCGCACCACCACCGACAGCGGCACCGCCACCCACTTCTTTCGCATCCAGCGCAAGGGCCGCGACAGTCAAGGAAGGGTCGCCACGGCTTATACGCCTGCACCCTCGATTCAGGACATCTCCCTGCAGCCGACCGTGTACGCACAAAACTCCGCCGGTAACGGAACCGGCACCCAGATTAGCGCCCGCGAAACACAGAACGTCAGCCAACAGATCGCCTCCACGGGCACTGTCAGCGCGCCCGCCGACAGGATCTACCTGGTGGCGCCTATCGTTCAGGTCGCCGCTCAAACCACACTGAACACCAAAGGCGTTGCCGAGCAGATTCGCAGCGGTGGGCTGTCCCTGGCATTGCCGAACAATAGCTTGTTCAGCACTATCCCTCAGAGCACCAGCCATTACTTGATCGAAACCGACCCGCGCTTTGCCAGCTACCGCACTTGGCTGTCTTCGGATTACATGCTGCAACGCCTGCAAGTCGACCCGGCCCTGACCCAGCAACGTTTAGGTGACGGCTTCTACGAGCAGAAGCTGATTCGCGAACAGGTGGCGCAACTCACCGGCCGACGTTTCCTTGATGGCTACGCGAATGACGAAGTGCAGTACCGTGCCCTGATCGACAGCGCTGTCACCGTCGCCAGTCAGTGGCAATTGGTGCCTGGCGTGGCCCTGACCTCCGAGCAAATGGCCCAGTTGACCAGCGACATCGTTTGGCTGGTGCAAAAGCAGGTCACCCTCGCCAACGGTGAAACCCGCAATGTGTTGGTGCCGCAAGTGTACGTGCGGGTTCAAGAAGGCGACCTCAACGGCTCTGGCGCCCTGATTGCCGGGCAGCAGTTGAACCTGAACATCGCAGGCGATCTGATCAACAGCGGTAGCCTGGCCGGGCGCAGCGTCATGGCGATCACTGCGCAGAACATCGAAAACCTGGGCGGGCGCATCCAGGCCGACAAGGCATCGCTCACCGCGCGGGAGAACCTCAACAACCTCGGCGGCCTGATCGGTGCCGTGGACAGCCTGTCACTCAAGGCCGGACAAGACATCAACGTCATCTCCAGCAGTCGAGACAGCAGCAGCGCCCAAGGTACCCGTACCAACCTGTCACGGGTGGCCGGGCTGTTCGTCAGCGGCGCTCAAGGCACGATGAGTGTCCGCGCCGGTAACGACCTCAACCTCGCCGGCGCCCAGGTCGTCAACGCAGGCAGCGGCAGCAGCACATCACTGGAGGCGGGCAACAACATCAACCTGGCGACCGTGGGTGAGGCGCATCAGCAAGCGTTGACCTGGAACAGTAGCAACTGGCGCAAGGACGCCAGCCAAACCGAAGTGGGCTCTCTGGTTCAAGGCCAGGGCGACGTCCGCCTGAGTGCGGGTCAGGACCTCAACGCACGAGCCGCTCACGTGACCAGCGAGCAAGGCGCGGTGATTGCCGAGGCAAAACGCGATATTCACCTGACTGCCGGCCAGGACCACCAATTTGCCGACGAAGCGCACAAGGTCAAAGGGAGCAACGGGCTGTTCTCCAGCAAGACCACCACCACGCGCGACACCGTCAGCCAGACCCAGGCCCAAGGCTCCACCCTGAGCGGCGAACAAACATACCTGCAGGCCGGTCGCGACATTAACCTGAGCGGCAGCAATGTGGTGTCCACCACCCAGACCATTTTGGCGGCGGACAACAACATCAATATTGAGGCGGCCACCGACAGCAGCAGCGAACGCCACGACAAGTCCGTCAAAAAAAGCGGTCTGTTCAGCGGCGGTGGCATCGCCGTCACCATGGGTAGCCAGCAGCAGAGCGTCAAGGACCTCACCACACAACAGACGGCAGTGGCCAGCACCGTCGGTTCGACCACCGGCGATGTGCTGATTGAAGCGGGCAAGGGCTACCGTCAGGTGGGCAGTCAAGTGTCGGCCCCTCAAGGCGACATCGGCGTTACGGCGCAAACCATCGACATCGTTGAAGCGCGCAATACCAGCCAGCGCGAGCGTGAAACCCTGTTCAAACAAACCGGGTTCACCCTCACCGTGACGAACCCGGTGATCAGCGCGATTCAGACCTCCCAGCAAATGAAACAAGCGTCGGAGAAAACCGAAGACGGGCGTATGAAGGCACTGGCCGCTGCCACTGCCGTGCTGGCGGCCAACAACGCCGCCACCGCCGTGGCGATGGACCCGGGCTCGGCGGGCGGTATCAACATCAGCCTGTCGCTGGGTACCAAGAAGAACGAGAGCACCACCACCCATACCAGCGACAGCGCCGCCGGCTCAACCGTGACCGCGGGCAACGACATTCGCCTGCGCGCGACGGGTGCCGGTGCCGCCAGCGACATCACCGTACAAGGCAGCCAGATCAAGGCCGGACGCAATGCCAGCCTGCTGGCGGACGGTGACATCAACCTGCTGGCCGCCAGCAACACCAACAAACAGGAGACCGACAGCAAAGGCAGCAGCGCCAGCGTGGGCATCGGCTTTTCGCTGGGAGGCACCCGCAACGGTTTCACCCTGGACCTGGGCGCGACCGGCAGCCGTGGCCAGGCCGATGGTGATGAACTCACTCACACCAATACCCATGTCGAGGCGGGCAACCAATTGCTGCTGTCCTCGGGCGGTGACACAAACCTCAAAGGCGCGGTGGCGAGCGGCAAGCAGGTGGTGGCCGATGTCGGCGGCAACCTGAACATCGAGAGTCTGCAAGACACCAACACCTATGAGGTCGATGAACAGAGCCTGGGCTTCGGCATCAGCCTGTGCATTCCGCCATTCTGCTACGGCCTGAGTTCGGTCAGCGGTGCCAGCGGCAGCTTCGGCGCCACCGATATCGACTCCGACTATGCCAGCGTTACCGAACAGTCAGGCATCAAGGCCGGGGACGATGGCTTCGACATCCGCGTCGGTGGCAACACCGACCTGATCGGCGGGGTGATCGCCAGTAGCGACAAGGCCTCGCAGGACGGCAAAAATCGGCTGGTCACCGCCAGCCTCACCAGCCGCGACATCAAAAACAAAGCCGAGTACGACGCCAGTACTGTCAGCGTCGGCGGCGGTTATCGAGAAGTCGGCAAGGACCAGCAAGGCAACGCCCAGAGCGGCGCCGCGCAGACCCCGGGCACCGACCTGCCGAAGAATGAAAATGACATCGGCGTCACTATGCCGATTGCCATCAGCGCCAGCGACGACGCCAGCAGCGTCACCCGCAGCGGCATCAGTGGCGGCACCATCGTCATTACCAATGACGCCGAGCAACAAAAGCGCACCGGCCAGAGCGCCGAACAAACCGTCGCCAGCCTCAACCGCGACGTTTCCAGCGACCGCGACACCAGCAGCGCGCTCAAGCCGATTTTCGACGAAGACGAGATCCGCGCCGGTTTCGAGATTGTGGGGGCGTTCGCCAACGAAGCCGGCACCTTGCTCGCCAACAAGGCCAAGGAAGTCGACCTCAAGCGCCAACAGGCCAGCGATGCACAAGCAAAGGCCCTCGACTCCAAGGCCCAGCTGACCGACACCGAACGCCTGGCGTTACTCAACAGCGCCCAGCAGCTGAACGCAGAAGCCCGCGGCATCGCCGACAACTGGGGAGCGGGCGGCACTTACCGCCAGATCACCACTGCACTGGTGGGTGCCGCCAGCGGCAACATCAGCGGCAGCAACAGCGCGTTCGTTCAGGGGCTGGTGGTCAATTACGTGCAACAGAAGGGCGCCAGCTACATCGGCGACCTAGTGGCGGACGGCAAACTCACCGAAGGCTCACCCCTGCACGCAGCCCTGCACGGCATCGTCGCCTGCGCGGGAGCTGCGGCCAGCAGCCAGAGCTGTGGCAGCGGTGCAGCGGGCGCGGCGGCGTCGAGCCTGCTCACCGGGCTGTTCTCCGAAGCCAGCCCCAACGAAAGCGAAGCACAGCGCGAAGCCAAGCGTAACCTGATCGTCAGTTTGGTCACCGGGCTGGCCTCCACCAGCACCTCACTGGATGCCGCCACTGCCAACAGTGCGGCAGGCGCAGCGGTGGACAACAACTGGCTGGCGACCCAGCAACTGGTCCAGGCCGACAAAGAATACACAGAGGCCGTCGGTCCGGCCAAACTGCAAGTGATCGCCAAATGGGCCTTCATCAATCAAAAACAAGACGTACTGACTCGCTTCGGCGTGGGCAAAGGCTTGGTGCAGGCGGGTTGGAGCGACGTCGAGGGCCTGGCGCAATTCCTCCTGCATCCTGTTGACGGGCTCAACGGCCTCAAAGCCTTGGTCAACGACCCCGAGGCCCGCAAGCAGTTCGGCGACGACAAAGTCAATGAACTCAACGCCAAAATCGACCGCGTCAAAGACGCCCTGGAAAACGGCGGCGACGACCGCGCCGTGCAACTGGGCCAGGACATTGGCGAACTCGTCTGGGACGTCGGCAGCATCGCCACCGGCGTTGGCGGGGCGGCCAAGGGCGGCGTGGCGTTGGCGAAAACCGGGATTAAGGTGGGGACGGAAAGTCTTGAAAAGATGGCCGATATGGCCAAGCTTGAAAAAATAGCGAAAGTTGAAGCGCCGGCTACCAAACCGTTGCCTGACTGGAGCGGTGATGGACCCTCTGTTGGAAGGGGGTTAGATAGAACAGTCCCCCCGAGCACGACGACTGATTTGTTTGAAGCGTCTAGAGGTAAAGATCTCTCGACCCTGACAAACCAGCAGATTGGCGATTTGGGTGAGACTATATCCAAAACCTTCTTGCGCGATAATAACCATACTGACATCTTTGCTATCCAGAACAGCAGTGGAAATGGCATCGATATTGTCAGTCGGACACCTGATGGTCGTCTCGCTTTCACTGAGGTGAAATCATCGCGAACAGGGAGTATCGGGGGGCTTTCCAGTCGTCAAGAAAATATGACGACGTTTGTCGAGGATATTTTGACTCAGGCAGCTAGTCGCCAGGGGCGTTACCGAAATATTGACCTCGCCGACCAACAACAGGCACGCCAGATGCTCAGGGAGTTTAGGCAAGCACCTGAAAATGTGAGTGGAAATGTGATCGGTGTTGATTTAAAGGGAGAAGTATTGAGAGTCTCTCCTTGGGCACGCAATTGATGTTTTTGGGATACATGGGGACGTACTAAAATGAAAAAAATTAACAGCATACTTGAGCAGCACCGACGTTGGCTTTCCCAGTCAAAGGGCATGATGGCTCAAGAGCTTGACTATATTGATGAGGATCTTGCCAGCGACTCATTAGGCGGATTGGACGCCGTGGCTGATTCGTTGGGGATGCTGGCTACCTATTACGGTATTCAGGGCGAGGTTGCTATCAGTGACCGAGATGCCTCTGGCTGGGAGCATGTCTCTCGTTCGATGATGTACCGTTATTGGGCGCTTATGCTCAAAGCAAAGGCTTTCTCCAAAACGAGTTTTCTTCAAGGCATCAAAACTGTACCCAATTTGACTAACCAGTTGAGCATTGCTGGATGCTTGCTGGCCGGATTCATCGTGCTTGATCGTCGAGATGTAGCTTCGTCCGTAGCCGATGTGCTTGCCGGGATGCTAACCGTCAGCGGCGCCGTCGATTCTGGCTATCTTAAACAGCGTCGATTCGAACCTTTTATGCTCTGGCTTTATTCAGTCTATTCGGAAGGAGATTTGCTTCCAGAGATTAAGACAATGAATCTGGGTATTTACCAAAAAGTGATAGATGAGTGGACTAATGAGCAAGGGCTTGCTCAGGCTCTGGAAGATCTGTGTCAATATCATTTAGCCCACTCGGAAGATAACGGCGGGGCGTGGGACCCTGAATTCAAATATGCGCCTTTCGATTTGTTGCCCTTAGAAGTTCGCGCAATTTTTCAGGTTCGACAGCAGCTAGGTCTGACTTCACCTACCGTTTCGAGTGCTTTGTTATCCGCTGAAACAGCTGCGCTAGAGAACTTAGTCATCATTTCTGATCAAGTTGCTGTCCGTGTGGAGACTGCCTACGAGAATTTCTTTGGGCGGTAGAAAATGGGTCAAGCAAAAGGGGACAGATTTATTTAGTTTGCTGGCTTCGTAAATAAATCTGTCCCCTTTTCTGCCTTTTCTGTAGTCCCCTTTTCTGTAGGTGTTCTGGAAAAAGTGGGAAGCTTGTGGCTGAACCGGTTTCAATATTTAAATTATTGGAGGGGCAGTAAATGATTCGGGCACCGCTGGGGGACTCCCGCTACTGGTCGGAATGGGTCGAATATGGCGATGAATACATTGGTGAGGCGTTTGAAACTGCCAATAAAGCAGCGGGCGATCCGGATTATGCCCCTCAGTTTCTTTTTATCCTCGCAAAGAAACACTGGCACCAGATGCTGCGTCGGTATTCTGCCGGGTGTCCAGTAGCCGACCTGCCGTGTTATTTTCCTGGGTTGCTCAATGCCTGGGAAAGGGCCGAACGCCTTGGTGCGACGGTCTGGACTCAGGAGCAGCAAGTCACCCGCCATAGCTGGCGCGTTAACTACGACCATTACATCATTTGCTTTTGGCTGGTCGGATTGGGGTTAGCGTTGGAGATTCCGGATGATCAATGGAAGCGGTTGTTAGTGTTGATCGGCAACGAAGGTGAGGACGTGCTGCTTGACCGGGTGATCGCGAGTCGCAGCCCCGAGCGCAAAGCAGGTTCTGTGCTTCTTTACCCAAAACCCTATGGTCGATTGCTGGCGGCGGTGGATGCTCCGGCGGATTCGCAAGTATCGCTGCTGAATGCCTTCGTTCAGCACTGGTACAAAGAAGTGCGTACAGGCGCGAAATCCGGCTCTGACCCTCAGGCAGTCAGTTATAAACATCCTTATTGGTACATCTACGGCGATGCGAACTTTGAGGGCGGCGCGTATTTTGGCCGCTGGTGCGTGGAAGCCGTGGCGGCAGTCAAAGCTTTCGTGATGGATGATTCGCAGTGCTTGGGGCTTGAGCATTATCCGGGGGATTTATTGAGGCCTAACGGCCCGAGTACGCACCCGGTGAGGCATGAGGCTGAGCCGCCTGCAACGGTGGCTGTACAGAATAAGGTCGGGTTTTGGGCAAGGTTGTGGGGTCGTCGATAGCTTTCGGAGGCGCTCGAGGGGCGAAAGCAAGATGAGCAAAAGGGGGACAGATTTATTTAGTTTGCTAGCTTCGTAAATAAATCTGTCCCCCTTTTCGGGAGGTAAGCATGAAGTCTTTATTGTCGGACTGGTGTGCCTTCTGTGAAGGCAAGGCAGTGTTCGATAAATCTCATTTTTTGGGATTGTTGAAGGCGCACAGTAGTTCAGAGGAAATTCGGCGTATATTCAGCTATTTTCCGTTTTCGGAAGAGTTGGTTGTTAGGGCTGAGCGCGTTCTTGCCTCTGGAGATATGGAGAAGTCTCTATATCTCTTGCCAAAATGTAAAGTTGGGGAAAATGAACTGATTCAGCTAGGCCGGGAGTGGTTTAAGGAGCAAGAAAGAGTATGTGGTGTGCTTGGTGATTCCGACGTTCTCAAAATTTGCCAAAATGCCCGAGTGCTTTTTGTTGATAATCAAGACATGGACCGCTGGCTTCAACAAGATATTCCTCATTATTGGTTGTTTGATGCACTCGGGGATGCAATCAGGGGGAGCAGGGTTTCTGACACCGAGCAAATTTATGCGCTGTTTGAGGCGTTTTATGGATTGGCTGCGGATTATTATCTTGCTTGGTACATTGGGCAGCCGTTGTTTATGTTTGATATGAACTTGGAAATGTATTTTAGGTTCTGGCGAGCTGGAGGGAGATGTGCTCTCACCGAGGATGGTTTTTTAGTTGCCAACTAAAGCAGGGCAGGAAGCCGGGATGAAATATTACTTGTTACGTGAAGGTGTATGGTTTCCTGAGTGCTGGTATTTGGGTGATATAAAACACTGCAATAACTGGCTCTTTATCGATCCTCCTGCTGAGTATATGGAGCCATGTACCTACGCTCTAGAGGTTCTTGAAGAGGGCGTGAATCTGGACTTTTCCTTAGCTGGATATGCCTCCGTGCCGATTTTGAGCAAGAAAGCCTGGGATGCATTGGTTGGAGTTCCCGACGTTGATGAGCCTTATATGAATGTCGTGCTTGAGCCTGTGACGGTTGCGGGGGAGCAAGCTCAAGAAAGTTACTATGTAATGATTGTCGAGACCCAATTGGATTGTGTAAATGAATCACGCTCCGATTTCGAGATATATGAGGTTAATGATCCCGTACGGCCTGATAGAGCTGGTGACTATAGGGTTTTTCTGAACCTCGTGATCGATCCTGCCAAGGTTCAGGGAAAACACATTTTTCGTATCAAGAAGCACTTAGGGGCATTGATAGTTAGCGAGGACGTAAAGCTTCGTCTGGAGCGAGCGGGTCTCACAGGGATGCTATTCGAGGGTGTAAATGGCGAGGGCGAAGTTGTGTGCTAGTTAGTGAAAAGAGGAAGGGTTCATTTGTTTTGCTAGGTTCATAAATAAAACTTCCCACTTTTCTCTTGAGTTTATAGCTTTTAATTTTGGGGAGGGTTGTGAATATTAATATTGGTGATGCTGTTGCCGAGTTAAGAAGCGTTCGCATGCGTCTTCCAGTTGTCCAGAAACTTCCTGACGACGCTTTGGTTGGCGATTATGAGGGTGAGGTAGGTATTTCGTTTTCGGATGATTACAAATTTTTTTTAAAAGAGGTAGGTGATAGTGTTTTTAATGGCAAGGACGCGCTTCGACTAACGATAAATAGAGATAGCCCAAGGGAGCTTTTAAAGGCTGTCAATGAAGCGCGAGAGCAGGGTGTTCCTGAATCGTGGCTTCCTATTTGCGAGGATAATGGAAACTACTATTGTCTTCTTGAGGATGGCTCTGTCAGTTACTGGTCGCATGATGGAAGTTCTAGTGAAACTTGGCCAAGTCTCGCTAGCTGGATCAAGCGTGCGTGGATAGACGGCGAGTAGTTTGTATAAAAATTTTCTAAGGAAAAGGGGGTATTAATTGTTAGTGAAGAAGTGAAGCATCGTCTGGAGCGTGCAGGCGTAACCGGAATGCTCTTCTAGGGGGGTAACGGGGAGAGCAGTTGTGTGCTGATTGGCGACAACGTTGGCCACAGCATTGGACTTTGCCACCAGAGGAAGCCATACGGTGAGAGACAAGGATTTCGAGTATTTCATCAGTGTAATGGGGGAGGCGACATCTCATCGGCAAGCGCCAGACTCCCAGATTGCGAAATATCGTGGGGTGCTACCTGATGTGCTGCTTGACTACTGGCAGCACGAAGGGTGGTGTGAGTATGCCAACGGGCTTTTCTGGACAGTGAACCCAGATGACTACAAGCACCTGCTCGACATGTGGCTCTCGGGCACTGAATTTCCGCAGATAGATAATTACCACGTTATCGCAAGGAGTGCGTTTGGAACTCTTTATGCTTGGGGGAAAATACAATCAGAAAATTGTTGTTTCGTGTCCGACGGGCTCTATCGTCGCGTTGATGAACAAGTTGAAAACACCTAATAAAAATCCGGATCTTGCCATTCAGACATTTTTCGCTATGTCTGATAAGGAGCGTTATGATTTGGAAGATAATCAGGGTGAGTTTTTATTTGAGCGAGCGCTGGAAAAATTGGGTGCCCTTGACGAAAGTGAGCTCTATGGCTTTGAGCCGGCGTTGTTCGTTGGAGGGACGGCTTCGCTAGATCATTTAGTTAAGTGCAATCTAGACGTTCATTTAACGATCCTTCGACAGATGCGGTCCTGAGCGAACACGGTAAACGGGGAGCTGGCGCAAAGGGATAGATTTATTTGGTTTGCTGGCTTCGTAAATAAATCTGTCCCCTTTTCTTTCACATCCGTACCGGCACCAGGGCTGCTGACGGCTCAGTTGTACGAAATTGACGTATTGCCCTCTTTTTTACACAGCCTACGGGCAGGCCTATTCGTTGCTCTCCAGCCATGCCAATACTTTGGCCGCGCATTGATCCGGTGGAAATACTGGGTAAAACACCTGCCTGATTTTCCCGTCTTCCAATATCAGAGCCAAACGCTTATAAAACAATTGGCCGTAGGCTTGGAATGTGGGCAGGCCAAGTTTGTCTCGCAGAATAAAGTTTGAATCGTTCAAGAGTATGATGGGTAGCTTTGTTCGTTGCTTGAACTCGATCTGTTCGGCCGCACTCTGCCCGCTGACACCGAATACCTGATACCCCATCTTCTTAAACTGCTCGTAACGCTCGCCAAAGCCCAGTGACTGCAGGGTGCAACCCGGTGCTCCTGGAATAGCATCCCAGTCTGGCATGGGGTCTTTGCCAGGCACACCGGTGGCCGGATAGATATAGACTATGGCTTTCCCGGCCTGTTTAGCCAGATTCCAGAGTTTGCCCTCTGTGGACGTCAATTCGATTTCCGGCAACCGTATTCTCGGTAGATGATCACAAGCACCGTCATCCTGCGGGACAGGCAAGTCAGGAGGAAGCATATAGGGATTAGGTTGTTGGTCAGTCATGGTTGTTCCTTGCCTGCTGCAGGCTGGTTCATTACCAATGCGAATTGCCTGGTCTGTTCATTTTGTTCCAATCGATTCCGAACGTAACTCGCCGCGGCGAGAGCCCGCTCCCATGAACTGGTGGTGGCCATTTCCACCGCGTTCAATTGTACTTTCGCATGATGGGCACAGTCTTGCATTAGGCCGATGAGGGTTGTTGTATGAAGGCTGCTCAACTTAAAACAATAACGCCCGTACACTTTAATAACTGCAACAAAGCCAAGCTCGTGCAGTAAACAGAACAAAAGATAAGGTATCAGGCCGTAAGGTGCATTGTGCAGGGTCAATATGCCCTGGCGATGAACGCCAAAGCGAAGTAGCAGGTTATACAGGAAGATTTGTACAGCCTGTTCAGGCGGTAGCAGTTTTACCGCAAATCCGAAAGCATTCAAATCCGCGCGGAATTCTTCAAGATAGATAAGCGGCCACACAGCTTTTCCGCCTGGTGCGAAATAACCATCGTTCTGCTTGGTAAAAACATCATAGGCGATGAAGTGCCCGGCCTCATGCACCATATATTCATTGGCGATGGTCGTTTGCAAGTCGCTTAAATGCCCCATGGCGTGCTGATAGTCTTCAGCACAGAGCAGCGTCTGGACAAATTTTTTTCTCTGGATCCAGTTCTGCCACGACTTGAGCACATCGACAATATTTTCCAGCATGGCGTCGCTGCCGGGGGCGGGGATGAACAAGTCATGCTTGTAGAGAATGTCCGGCTCGGAGGCGAACTTGCCGCAACGTTGACTGATCAGCGCAGGCCGCAACGCCACTTGTACCTGTCCGGTCCAGAACGGATGGGCCCGTAACGCCTCATTGACACCTGTATTGCCCAGCAAACCCGGGCCGCCATACCACTCACCCTCCAGCGCCGATGTGGCATAGTCACGCCGGCTTTGTACGCGGTACTGCCCACAGAGCGAGAAGTGCGACATCGCTGACCCCGTCCTATATCTGTAACAACCTGTGCGGCATCAGATCACGGCTGCCAAGCCAGCGCACTATCAGTTCGTCCAGCTGGCGCAGCGCTGTTAATGGTAAACGGCAGCTTGAGCTGTTCACTACGCAGCCGCGGAGTGCCTGCTCGATGCAGGTTCTCACTGTGGCAGTCAACTTGAACCGGGTGAGTCGTTCACCTAGCAGGCTAGTCAGCATCAACCAAGTGGCGGGGCAGTTGGCGGCTTCCAGCAAGTGGTTGGTGATGGCCACCGACCATGGATTGAGCGGATCGTCGGATTCGTTTGGCTTGTCATGTCGGGAGAAAGCTTTAGCAGCTCCTCCGCAGGCGATGATCTGATCGTGGTCGCGAGCAAAGCCGAGCGCCCGAAAAGCACTCTTGCATAATCCGTCGACTAGAAAAGCCTGATCGGCATCGCGCAAGCGGGCAGTCTGGGGAAACTTTTCCGTGTCGAGATGGCTGACCAGCGCTTCCCACAAGTCAGGGAGATTGCCTGCTGCATTCTGTTCAACCGGTAGCCGGAGGTATATTTCATCGCCGTGCTGCTCCTGCTGAATGTCGTCCAGGCTACAACACAGAAAATAGTAGCCGAGCCAGGCATTGCGCAATGCGCGCTCCAATACAGCTGCTTCCACTTCGGCAGCGGAGTCCAATAATTGACCAAGCCCCTCGGCATGACCATGGTTGACGTCTATCTGGATATGTTGTTTCCAGGTATTGAATAAACCTTTGATGTCGTATTGATCCTCTACGACTTGATAGAAATCGTTGCTGGCGCTGGCGAAAGCGATGCTCGACTCTTGAAAATAGGCGATCAATAAATGTCCTAAAGGATCGGTTTCTGCGACTTGCAGGCAGTGCTCTTCAAATGCCAGCGAACCAGGCAGGGGCACATAGGATTTCACATCGGCCAGACTTACGCCTTGCAGTAAGGGCGTATCCAGAGAGTAGAACGCATCGCAGTGCCAATATTCTTCCAGTGCATCCTGTTGAAAGAATTGAGTCGAGATTTTGTCTTTCCCCAAGGCCGCCATTCGGGCCGCTACAATGCCAGCGGCGCGCGAGATGTGATAGTTGTGTATTAACCAGGCCAATAATACATTGCGATTGGACTTTCCGGTTCTTATTTGTTCCCAGGCGAGATGGGCATAATAGGTCGCGTACCATTCGGAACGGAGCGGATCAAACAGCGCTTTTATTTCTTTAAGAGAGTAATGCGTTTTTTCAATCGATGTGAAACAGCCCTGTGCGCTGAGCAGGTTTACCAGCGGATTGGCCATCGGACTCTCCAGTGCCTGGGCACGAGATATACGCCGATTAAGCAGATCGTTTATCACGGGTTGAGCGTTCACCCAGCTTACAGGAAGCTCCACTTCCCACAGTGCATAGGCAATCGTTGCCTTGTCGTTCGAGAACACCACAGAGACGTTATCTTTTAAGCGTTCGCTGATAATGCCGATGGCTTCCTTGCTATGCATGACCTTTAACCCTTTGGCTTCTTGTTCGCTGCACTCCCTTGCACAAGTTACAAGCACTTGTGCAAGGACACTTGGGTTAGCGCACGATGACTGATGCTGCCTTGGTTATGACTCGAACTTCAGTTCCTTTCGGTAGCTCCAGGATATCCAGTAGCTGATGGATTCTTTCCGGATTGTCGTGCAGAGATGTCAGATTGCCTTTCAGGATTACGGGAGTATCCGATTGTTTCGAGAGGATCTGAAGTTCTGTTTCCGTATTTTCCGCATTGTATTTTCCTGACATGACTTTGTTCCTTCTAGCAGGTCATTGGAAATAATATGCGCACAGGGATGGCTCTGCTCCTTGAGCGCCTTGGCATCAATCATGAGTGCGCGCCTGAAAGGAGCGTATCCATATGATGTAATGAAAAACGATAGTTCTGTTTCATGGATTTTCCATTCGTGCCTGATGATCATGAGCCCCTCCTGACCAACGGCGGTATCTGTCCGTTCTCTTCCGGTCGTGGCGTGTATGGTCGAGTCGGAGGCAAGCGGTGGGCAGCACGAACGCAATTGAGTGGTCAGTGGCGATGCAAACAGGTGGTCAGATGGATGCGATTACGCACGGTGTAAGCCCGGGCAGCTTAAAGGGCAGATTCGCATGTCAGCGGATTTTGATCGGGCTCTTCAAGAGTTCATCGAATAGGTTTTCGCGATTCTAGCGATTGCGGGAGGGGTTTGGTTTTGCGAGGGCTTCGCCCTCGGACGTAGCCTTCGGCAACTGCTGCGAGGGGCGTGCGTTCTTTTCCCAAACTAAAAAGCCCTGAACAAGTCAGGGCTTTTTGGTTTTTGCGATTTTTCCGATTCAGCTCGTGACCGGCAAATCGTGGCTAGCTCCGGGCATCAATCCCAGCTCAATGCCCCACCAGTCTGATACTCAATAACTCTCGTCTCAAAGAAATTCTTCTCTTTCTTCAAGTCCATAATCTCGCTCATCCAAGGGAACGGGTTGGTCGTCCCTGGGTATTCTTCTTTCAGACCGATCTGCGACAGGCGACGGTTGGCGATGAACTTGAGGTAGTCCTCCATCATCGCCGCATTCATGCCCAACACGCCGCGAGGCATGGTGTCCCGCGCGTATTCGATCTCCAGCTGAGTGCCCTGCAGAATCATCTGCGAAGCCTCTTCCTTCATCTCGGCATCCCACAAGTGCGGGTTTTCGATTTTGATCTGGTTGATCACGTCGATGCCGAAGTTCAGGTGCATGGATTCGTCGCGCAGGATGTACTGGAACTGCTCGGCGACGCCGGTCATTTTGTTGCGGCGGCCCATGGAGAGGATCTGGGTGAAGCCGCAGTAGAAGAAGATGCCTTCCAGAACGCAGTAGTAAGCGATCAGGTTGCGCAGCAGCTCTTTGTCGGTTTCGACGGTGCCGGTTTCGAACTTCGGATCGGAGATCGAACGGGTGTATTTCAGGCCCCAGGTGGCTTTTTTCGCGACCGATGGGATCTCGTGGTACATGTTGAAGATCTCGCCTTCATCCATGGCCAGCGATTCGATGCAGTACTGGTAGGCGTGGGTGTGGATCGCCTCTTCGAAGGCCTGGCGCAGGATGTACTGGCGGCATTCCGGGTTGGTGATCAGGCGGTACACGGCCAGGACCAGGTTGTTGGCAACCAGGGAGTCGGCGGTGGAGAAGAAGCCGAGGTTGCGCATCACGATGCGGCGCTCGTCGTCGGTCAGGCCTTCCGGGTTTTTCCAGAGGGCGATGTCGGCGGTCATGTTGACTTCTTGCGGCATCCAGTGGTTTGCGCAGCCGTCCAGGTACTTCTGCCAGGCCCAGTCGTATTTGAATGGGACGAGCTGGTTGAGGTCGGCGCGGCAGTTGATCATGCGCTTTTCATCGACAGCAACACGGGCCGAGGCGCCTTCCAGTTCGGCGAGGCCTTCGGCGACGTCGAGGGAATCCAGGGCAGCCTTGGCGCGGGCGATCGCGGCGGAGTCGGTCGCGGTCACGGCGCGGGCTTCTTGAGCGGCGGCACCACCGGCGCTGTCGAGGCGGTCCATGTTGGCTTCAGAAGCGTGGCCGGCGTTGGCGCCTTTTACAGCGACTTCGCCGTCATCTTCTTTGTCGAATTCGTCCCAGCTCAGCATGACGTGTCGTCTCCTGCGTGAGGGCCAGTTGCCCGTGTGAAAACTGATAGGTTGGTTTTTCACACGGCCGTTTCTGGCCGCGTTGGATCTAAAGGAAATCGTTTTTTGCCGTAGTACAACGCAGGCAATAAACAGAATTTTGTACGGGTGTTCCGAAGCCACTGATGGGCGCAGAGAACGTGAGCTGTTTCTGCGTGGGCTTCAGACTGGCTTTTCACCCCTGTAAGGGAATATTGCAGGCCCGTTTAAGTCCGCATTATAAGGAAATTTTCAGCCCCGTGGTGCGGCGAAATGGCACCCGGAGCGGTCGGCGAGGGGCGTTTTCAGGTTGGAGCGAGGGTTTACAGGGCTTTGGCGGAGGAAGTTTTTTTTTCGCCGGTTTCGGCTGGTTTTTGACGGTGAGGTCAGGGTGCTCGCGTCGTTACGGTCTGCTGATGTGTCCCAAACCGGATGGGACGGGGCTTTCAGGGGAGGAGAGGGGATTTTGTGGGCGAGATTGTGTGCAGTTTTTGGCTGAAAATGTGCTTGAAATTCGCTGCTCAAAAAACAACCAAAAAATGGCGTTTTTCACTACATGTTGTGGTTTTGGTTGATTTTCAACCACTTCAGACACAACTAAGCCCGACCGAAGTCGGGCTCTAATGTCGCGTTCAGCCATTAGCTGAAACGAGCTGCGCCTACATGGTCAGAACCATCGGCAGCGACTTTGGCGGCATCAGTACGATCGAAGCCATCGGCAGCGACTTTGGCGGCATCAGTACGATCGAAGCCATCGGCAGCGACTTTGGCGGCATCAGTACGATCGAAGCCATCGGCAGCGACTTTGGCGGCATCAGTGCGATCAAAGCCGTCAGCAGCGAAAGAGGCAGCACCTGTGTGGTCATAACCGTCAGAAGCGACAGCCGCTTCATTTGTGAAAGCAGGCGAGCCAGTGCGGTCGTAGCCATCGGCGGCGAAGGTGTTAGCGGCCAGGACGGAAAGGGTCAGGGCGAGGATCAGTTTGGTTTTCATGGTAGTGGCTCCAGGTTTGTTGGCGTTTTGTGCCTTGGGTGTGGAATTCATACTACGCCAGATATTTTGATTAAAAAGCGCAAATAAATGCTTTAAATAATCGTATTTATCGATATTAACGCCCTGGGCTCATCTGCTTTTAATGCGGGCGGATGGGTCGAGCTTTGGTAGATAGAGGTGGGCGGATCAGCCGTTAGAGCAGCCGTTACCCATGACGCTGTAGCGCAGAATGTGCCGCTGACCTTTGGAGTCGTCGTATTCCATTTTGGCCGGAACCACTTCGCAGACATTCGGGATTTCGCTCATCGATACAACTTTGGCGATGTCCAGGTGGGTGGAGTAGGTGTATTCCTCAATGGCGGGTTGTTTTTGTGCGACATCAGTCGGGGCCTCATCCGCCATGGCGGTTGCGCACAGACTGCTGAGGGCCAGAACCAATAAAGCTTTCATTTCAAATTTACCTTTCTGAGGTCGAATGGGATCGCGCAATCTTTTTGGGATGGCGTGTGGAGCTTTAATAAAGAGTCTTGGATTAACTGCCTTCGTGGGGGCTGCAACTGGGCTAATCACGTTGCCTTGTTGGCGAGGCTGATTTTAGGCCTGAGGGGGGGCGTGCATATAGCCGTGCTTTTGATAAACACCTTTGGCAGATTTGGTAACAATCCCCGAAAAGCTACGGCACTTAATTTACTGCGACGCACGATCTGTAGCAGCTGGCGAAGCCTGCGTTCGGCTGCGCAGCAGTCGCAATTCGGTATACGCGATTTGCCAGACATACCGCATTTGCTGAATTTACGACTGCTGCGCAGCCGAACGCAGGCTTCGCCAGCTGCTACATGTCGCGTTATGGCAGGGTGCCGGAATTGTCTGGAAGAGGCGTGGAAGTGGGGTTTCGGGGTATCCACGATAATTTGTAGGGGCTTGTTACTACCATCGTCGAATGGTTCTATAGGCCCCGCCCGGCTACAACTGGGCCATACAAAAACAACTATTCCACCGAGGTAAGAAAGATGAGTGCGGCTTCTTTGTATCCCGTTCGTCCCGAGGTAGCAGCCAACACGCTGACTGACGAGGCCACCTACAAGGCCATGTATCAGCAATCGGTCGTCAACCCGGATGGCTTCTGGCGCGAACAAGCCAAGCGCCTCGACTGGATCAAGCCTTTCACCACGGTGAAGCAGACCTCCTTCGACGATCACCATGTCGACATCAAATGGTTTGCCGACGGCACGCTGAACGTTTCCTACAACTGCCTCGACCGTCATCTGGCCGAGCGCGGCGATCAAATCGCGATTATTTGGGAAGGGGATGACCCTGCCGAAAGTCGCAACATCACCTACCGCGAGCTGCACGAACAAGTCTGCAAGTTCGCCAACGCCTTGCGCGGCCAGGATGTGCATCGCGGTGACGTGGTGACGATCTATATGCCGATGATCCCCGAAGCCGTGGTCGCCATGCTGGCCTGCACCCGGATCGGTGCGATTCACTCGGTGGTGTTCGGTGGTTTCTCGCCGGAAGCTTTGGCTGGCCGTATCATCGACTGCAAATCCAAAGTGGTGATCACCGCCGACGAAGGCATTCGAGCCGGCAAGAAGATCCCGCTCAAGACCAACGTCGACGACGCGCTGACCAATCCGGAAACCAGCAGCATTCAGAAAGTCATCGTGTGCAAGCGCACCGGCGGCAACATCAAGTGGAACCAGCATCGCGACATCTGGTACGAAGACCTGATGAAAGTGGCGGGCAGTGTGTGCGCGCCGAAAGAGATGGGCGCCGAAGAAGCACTGTTCATCCTTTATACCTCCGGCTCCACCGGCAAGCCGAAGGGCGTGCAGCACACCACTGGCGGTTACCTGCTGTATGCGGCGATGACCCACGAGCGCGTGTTCGACTACCGTCCGGGCGAAATCTACTGGTGCACCGCCGACGTCGGCTGGGTCACCGGCCACACGTATATCGTCTACGGCCCGCTGGCCAATGGCGCGACCACGGTGCTGTTCGAAGGCGTGCCGAACTATCCGGACATCACCCGGGTGGCGAAGATCGTCGACAAGCACAAGGTCAACATCCTCTACACCGCGCCAACCGCGATTCGCGCGATGATGGCGTCGGGCAAAGCCGCTGTTGAAGGCGCTGATGGCAGCAGCTTGCGTCTGTTGGGGTCGGTCGGTGAGCCGATCAACCCGGAAGCGTGGGACTGGTACTACAAGAACGTCGGCCAATCCCGTTGCCCGATCGTCGACACCTGGTGGCAGACCGAAACCGGCGGCAACATGATGAGCCCGTTGCCGGGCGCTCACGGCCTCAAGCCAGGTTCAGCGGCACGTCCGTTCTTCGGCGTTGTGCCGGCACTGGTGGACAACCTGGGCAACATCCTCGAAGGCGTTGCCGAGGGCAACCTGGTGATTCTCGATTCGTGGCCAGGCCAGGCGCGTACGCTGTACGGCGACCATGACCGTTTCGTCGATACCTACTTCAAGACGTTCCGTGGCATGTATTTCACCGGTGATGGTGCGCGTCGTGACGCAGACGGTTACTACTGGATCACCGGTCGCGTGGATGACGTGCTTAACGTTTCCGGGCACCGCATGGGTACTGCCGAGATCGAAAGCGCGATGGTCGCTCACCCGAAAGTCGCCGAAGCGGCGGTGGTCGGTGTGCCGCACGACATCAAGGGGCAGGGCATCTATGTCTACGTCACCCTGATCGCTGGCGAAGAGCCGAACGAGCAACTGCGCCTGGAGCTGAAGAACTGGGTGCGTAAAGAGATCGGCCCGATTGCTTCGCCGGATGTGATTCAGTGGGCGCCGGGCCTGCCGAAAACCCGTTCGGGCAAAATCATGCGCCGCATTCTGCGCAAGATTGCCACGGCGGAATACGATGGGTTGGGTGATATCTCCACCCTGGCCGATCCGGGTGTGGTGCAGCATTTGATTGATACGCATAAGACCATGAACGTCGCTTAAACCGCGTTCGGCGTCTTTGAAGCCCTGCCGGGTGTTGAGCCCGGTGGGGCTTTTTATTGTCTGATGTTTTTGCAGTGGCAGTTCGGGCCTCTTCGCGAGCAAGCCCGCTCCCACAGTAGATCTCCAGCGAACACCAAATCCACTGTGGGAGCGGGCTTGCTCGCGAAGGCGATCTATCAGGCGCCCAATAATTATCGGCTTCATCTGTAGGTCATTTCCCTCTGTTACCCGTCACCCTTCAAGTAACTGAATGTGTAACCGCACGCCCGACAACGAGGCATTGGGAAACGCGAAGCCCCGTTTCTGGGCCTCATCACCCGCCATGAAAAATAAGACGCCACGCTGCGCTTGCCGGATTAGAAGGGTTTGCCAATAATAGGCCCGCAATTTGCAACATAGATCGGTTTACTGTCTTTTTCTCTTGCATGAAATTGCAAGGCTGTCAACGCGCTCAAGCGGCTTTCTCGGTGCATCTGTAATTTGTTGTCGCATTGAAGAAATATCGGCTTCGGGCCTGTCGTTAGAATGCCGATCACTCGCTCGTCGTTGTCTGCGTTGAAATCACTTGTTGAATTCCATGCACGCATCCTGAAGACGCAGCACCGCTTTGCGGTTTAACCCATTCGCATATTGGGCTGTCGCTCACTCTGCCGTTTTTGCCCTTTACCGATGGAGTCCCAAGATGAAGAAACTTGTGCTGCTTGGCGCCCTGGCACTGTCCGTGCTGTCCCTGCCGACCTTCGCCGATGACAAGCCCGTAAAAATCGGTATCGAAGCAGCTTACCCTCCGTTCGCCTCCAAAGCGCCGGACGGCAGCATCGTGGGTTTCGACTACGACATCGGCAACGCCCTGTGCGAAGAGATGAAGGTCAAGTGCGTGTGGGTCGAGCAAGAGTTCGACGGCCTGATCCCGGCACTCAAAGTGCGCAAGATCGACGCGATCCTGTCGTCCATGTCCATCACTGAAGACCGCAAGAAGTCCGTGGACTTCACCAACAAGTACTACAACACCCCGGCTCGCCTGGTCATGAAGGCCGGCACGCCAGTCAGCGAAAGCCTGGCTGAGTTGAAGGGCAAGAACATCGGCGTGCAACGGGGTTCGATCCACGAGCGTTTCGCCCGCGAAGTCCTGGCCCCGCTGGGTGCCGAGATCAAGCCTTACGGTTCGCAGAACGAAATCTACCTCGACGTGGCTGCCGGTCGCCTCGACGGCACCGTGGCAGACGCGACCTTGCTGGATGACGGCTTCCTGAAAACCGACGCCGGTAAAGGTTTCGCTTTCGTGGGCCCGGCCTTCACCGACGAGAAGTACTTCGGCGACGGCATCGGTATCGCGGTTCGCAAGGGCGACGCGCTGAAAGACAAGATCAACACCGCGATCGCGGCCATTCGCGAAAACGGCAAGTACAAGCAAATCCAGGACAAGTACTTCGCCTTCGATATCTACGGCAAGTAACCGTCCCCGCAACAAGTCCGGAATGGCGCAAGCAACAGGATCTCTGAGGTTTGCGCCATTTTTTCATCCCAACTTTCGAGGACCTGAATCATGTTGAAAGGCTACGGGGCTGTCATCCTCGATGGCGCATGGTTGACGCTTCAGCTCGCCTTGTCGTCCATGGCCCTGGCCATCGTTCTGGGGCTGATCGGCGTTGCGTTGCGTCTGTCGCCGGTGCGCTGGCTGGCCTGGCTGGGCGATCTGTATTCCACGGTGATCCGCGGTATTCCCGATCTGGTGCTGATCCTGCTGATTTTCTACGGCGGCCAGGACCTGCTCAACCGCGTCGCGCCGATGCTCGGTTATGACGACTACATCGACCTGAACCCGTTGGCCGCCGGTATCGGCACCCTGGGCTTCATCTTCGGTGCGTACTTGTCGGAAACCTTTCGCGGCGCCTTCATGGCGATTCCCAAAGGTCAGGCAGAAGCCGGCATGGCGTACGGCATGAGTAGTTTTCAGGTGTTCTTCCGGGTGTTGGTGCCGCAGATGATTCGTCTGGCGATTCCGGGCTTCACCAACAACTGGCTGGTACTGACCAAGGCGACCGCGCTGATTTCGGTGGTCGGTCTGCAAGACATGATGTTCAAGGCCAAGCAGGCGGCAGATGCCACCCGCGAGCCTTTCACCTTCTTCCTCGCAGTGGCGGCGATGTACCTGGTGATCACCAGCGTCTCGTTGCTGGCATTGCGTCACCTTGAGAAGCGCTACTCGGTAGGCGTAAGGGCGGCTGATCTATGATCTTCGACTACAACGTCATTTGGGAGGCCTTGCCGCTGTACTTCGGCGGCCTGCTGACCACCCTGAAATTGCTCGCGCTATCGCTGTTCTTCGGTCTGCTGGCGGCGCTGCCGCTGGGGCTGATGCGCGTCTCCAAGCAGCCGATCGTCAACATGAGTGCCTGGCTGTTCACCTACGTGATCCGCGGCACACCGATGCTGGTGCAGCTGTTTTTGATCTACTACGGTCTGGCGCAGTTCGAAGCGGTGCGGGAAAGCTTCCTCTGGCCTTGGCTGTCCAGCGCCACGTTTTGTGCGTGCCTGGCCTTCGCCATCAATACCAGCGCCTACACCGCTGAAATCATCGCCGGCAGCCTGCGCGCCACGCCGAACGGCGAGATCGAAGCGGCCAAGGCCATGGGCATGTCACGCATCAAAATGTATAAGCGGATCCTGTTGCCATCGGCGCTGCGCCGGGCGCTGCCGCAGTACAGCAACGAAGTGATCATGATGCTGCAGACCACGAGTCTGGCGTCCATCGTGACCCTGATCGACATCACCGGTGCCGCGCGCACGGTCAACGCTCAGTTCTACTTGCCGTTCGAAGCCTACATCACCGCCGGCGTGTTCTACCTGTGCCTGACCTTCATTCTGGTGCGCCTGTTCAAAATGGCCGAGCACCGCTGGCTGGGCTACCTGGCCCCGCGGAAGCACTGATATGGAACGCATCGATCATGCATTGCCGTGGAGCCACCTGGGCAGTGAACGCTGGATTTCGGTGTTCCGCTTCGGCGCCGGCGAGCGCAAGGCCTACATCCAGGCCAGCCTGCACGCCGATGAACTGCCGGGGATGCGCACGGCCTGGGAGCTGAAAAAGCGCCTGACCGAACTCGAAGCCCAAGGCTTGCTGAACGGTGTGATCGAACTGGTGCCGGTGGCTAACCCGCTGGGCCTGGGGCAACTGCTTCAGGGTAATCATCAGGGGCGTTTCGAGGCCGGCAGCGGCAAGAACTTCAACCGGGATTTCGTTGAGCTGAGCGAGCCCGTGGCCGCCGAGCTCCAAGGGCATCTGGGTGACGATCCTCACGCCAATATCCGTTTGATCCGTGAAACCATGAGCGATGTGCTGGCCGCCTTGCCACCGGCTGCCAGTCAGCTGCAAGGCATGCAGCGCATCTTGCTCAGCCATGCTTGCACCGCCGATGTGGTGCTGGATTTGCATTGCGATGCCGAGGCGGCATTGCACATGTACGCCTTGCCGCAACACTGGTCGCATTGGCGTTCGCTGGCCGCACACTTGAACGTCAAGGTGGGGCTGCTGGCGGAGGATTCCGGTGGCAGTTCCTTTGATGAAGCGTGCTCGCTGCCATGGCTGCGCCTGTCGCGTCTGTTTCCGGACGCTCAGATTCCACTGGCCTGCCTGGCGACTACCATTGAATTGGGTGGTCAGTCGGATACCGGGCGCCTTGAGGCGCAGGCTCACGCCGAAGGCATCCTGGCGTTCCTCGCCGAGCAAGGGCTGATCAGCGGCGAATGGCCAAAACCCGCGCAAGACGCTTGCGAAGGCATGCCGTTCGAAGGCACCGAATTGCTGTTCGCGCCGCACCCTGGCGTGGTGAGTTTTCTGCGTAAACCCGGTGAGTGGGTTGAAGCGGGTGACGAGATTTTCGAAGTGATCGATCCGTTATCGGATCGGGTCAGCACGGTGTGTGCTGGTACGTCCGGGGTGCTGTTTGCCATTGAACGGCTGCGTTATGCCCAACCCGGTTTCTGGCTGGCCAAGGTGGCGGGGCGCGAAGCGCTGCGTCACGGGCGCTTGCTCAACGACTGACTGACTGTTTTTGTGAGAACCGACCGCATGTACAAACTTGAAGTCCAAGACCTGCATAAACGCTATGGCAGTCACGAAGTGCTCAAGGGCGTGTCCCTGAAAGCGGCGGCTGGCGATGTGATCAGCATCATCGGCTCCAGTGGCTCCGGCAAAAGTACTTTCCTGCGCTGCATCAACCTGCTCGAGCAGCCGCACGCGGGCAAGATTCTGCTCAACAACGAAGAGCTGAAACTGGTCGCCAACAAGGATGGCGGGCTGAAAGCGGCCGACCCGAAACAGCTGCAACGCATGCGTTCGCGTCTGTCGATGGTGTTCCAGCATTTCAATCTGTGGTCGCACATGACCGCGATGGAAAACATCATGGAAGCGCCGGTCCACGTGCTCGGCATGTCCAAGGCCGAAGCCCGCGAGAAGGCCGAGCACTACCTGAACAAGGTCGGCGTGGCTCATCGCAAGGACGGCTACCCAGGCCACATGTCCGGCGGCGAACAACAGCGTGTGGCGATTGCCCGTGCGCTGGCGATGGAGCCTGAGGTGATGCTGTTCGACGAACCGACCTCGGCCCTCGACCCGGAGCTGGTCGGTGACGTGCTGAAAGTCATGCAGGCCCTGGCGCTGGAAGGCCGGACCATGGTGGTGGTGACGCACGAAATGGGCTTTGCCCGTGAAGTGTCGAACCAGCTGGTTTTTCTGCACAAAGGCGTCGTCGAAGAAAGCGGCAACCCGCGCGAAGTGCTGGTCAATCCGCAGTCTGAACGTTTGCAACAATTCCTCTCGGGCAGCCTCAAGTAATCGCTCCCGTTACGCACCAAATTAGGTCATGCTGCGCACCGCGCGCCAGATGGTCTAATTTGGTTGCAGCCGCCTTCGGCTTTAACACTGTTTTCGTTTCGGATTGCCCGCCATGACTGCCCATCGAATTGGTTTCCTGATTTGGCCCAGCACTAAAGCTCTGACGCTTGCGCTGGCTGAGGAGGCCTTGCGTGTTGCCCAGCGTGTGCACCCGGACGTTGTTTACGAACTGTCGTTTTTGCAGGCCGAACCGCCGACCGATGGCGCCTGGCAATTGCCGGGTGAACCTTGGGCCGGCAAGCTCGAAAACTTCCAGAAGCTGTTCCTGCTCGCCGATGAGCCGCCGACCGCACTCGCGCCAGCGCTCAGCAGTGCGCTGAAACAACTGGTGCGAGCCGGTTGTGTGATCGGCGGTTTGTCAGCCGGTGTTTACCCATTGGCGCAGTTGGGGTTGCTCGACGGTTATCGCGCTGCCGTGCATTGGCGCTGGCAGGACGATTTCGCCGAGCGTTTCCCGAAAGTCATCGCCACCAGCCATCTGTTCGACTGGGATCGCGATCGCTTGAGCGCCTGCGGTGGCTTGTCGGTACTGGACTTGTTGCTGGCGGTGCTGGCCCGTGACCACGGCGCCGAACTGGCCGGCGCGGTATCGGAAGAACTGGTGGTCGAGCGCATCCGTGAAGGCGGCGAGCGCCAGCGTATTCCGTTGCAGAACCGCTTGGGCTCGAGCCATCCGAAGCTCACCCAGGCGGTGTTGCTGATGGAAGCCAATATCGAAGAACCGCTGACCACCGACGAAATCGCCCAGCATGTGTGCGTATCACGTCGGCAGTTGGAGCGGATCTTCAAGCAGTACCTCAACCGCGTGCCGAGCCAGTATTACCTGGAGCTGCGCCTGAACAAGGCCCGGCAGATGTTGATGCAAACCAGCAAGTCGATCATCCAGATCGGTCTGTCTTGTGGCTTCTCTTCGGGGCCGCATTTCTCCAGCGCCTACCGCAATTTCTTCGGTGCCACGCCGCGGGAAGATCGCAACCAGCGGCGCAGCAGCAGCCCGTTCGAGTTGTCGTCGGTGCCGTCGGAACGCGGCTAGACGTTAACTGAAACGGTCATGGGAACGACTCCGATGACCCGGTAGATCGCTGCGATCGTTCAGTTCCATCGGAAAACGAAGAATCCTCGAATTCGTCGAATTCTTGGCGCAGCCTTTGCCGGTAAGCCAACCTGTCTGCCCTGATGGCGATGTAAGCATCAAGGCGTTGCTGGCTTTGCGCGGATAACGGATTACCGCTGAAGTTGACATCGACAGTGCCGACGGGGGCGGCGTTCAGCATCTCGATCCGCAACTCGGTGATTGCGTTATTGGAGAGGTCTGCGTGACTAAGGACAGGACTGTCGAACAGCGCTGTTGGTACTTCGCTGAGTCCGGTATTGCTCAGATCCAGCCAAGTCAATCTTTTCAGGCGGCTAACGTCAGGCACCAGGCTCAGCGGGTTGTTTCGCAGAATCAGGCTGTCGAGATTTTCCATCGCACCCAGTGCCTCCACGGTATTCCGGGTCAGGGTGATGCGGCACTTGGGCAGGCTCAGCGCCGTCAGTTTTTCCATTGCGAAGACCACGGAGGGAATGTCGTCCAGCTGATACCCCAGGATCGCGAGCTTTTGCAGATTGGGGAAATGATTCAGGAATCGGCTGGCACGAGGGGCAACATTCGATGTACTCGTCAGGCTCAGTTCGCGTATATGCCCGAAGTCTGCCGACAGAGCAGGTAGATCACCAATGATCGACAGATTGGACGTGAAGCTGAACTCGGACTGATTCTCTGGGACAATCCGGCGCCAGCAATGCTCCAGGCTTTCCTTGAACTTCATTCGATTGGATCGCTCTTGAAGCAGAGCTTCGGCATCCAGCGGCGCGTTGGTGGCGGGGTCTAGTGGAACCTCGTTCATCCACACTTCAAGGTCGCTGATCAGGGTGGCGAGCTCGGTTTGCCGGCGGGCCAGCTCTAGACGTCCCTCGGCCAGCGTGCCGGGCAGGGCATAGACGAAATCGCTGGCTCGTGTGTCGGTTAAATGTGGGTATAGCGTTTGTGCCCGTTCGATATCGGCCCGGTCGGCCAATACGCCAAAATCGCTTCCGGTCAATTGATGATAGGTTTTTATCCGCTCTCGCGCGGTTGCGGACAGCGGATTACTGCCTAAGTCAACGCCATTACGGGCGTCGGTAGAGAGGTTAAAGAGTTCGTTCGGCAGTTCAGTTATCCAGTTTTCGTTCAATAAGGCAGTATCAAGTCGCGGCAGATTCGACAGGCCGACAGGCACACGGTCAAGCTCGGTTCTAGCCAGGTCGATAAAAGTCAGCGTTGTCATGCGCGATACATCCGGGACGCTGCCCAGTGGATTGTTGTACATATCCAGCATTTCCAAGCGGGGCAAGGAAGAAAGTGCTGCCTGTGCTTCGGCGTCGAATACGACACCACAGCTGCTCAACACCAGTGTTTTGAGTGAGGACATCCGGGTAATCGCCTGGGGTAATCGGCCCAAGGCGAAATCGCGCATTTCCAGTCCCTGCAGTCCGGTAAAACACGTCAGAAAGCTATCAGGGGCATTCAGGGCATCGTTGCCTTGGAGGGACAGCTGCGTGACATGGCTGAAGTCTGCTGTCAGCGTTGGCATATCCCCGGTGAAGGCCAGATCCGCCACGAACGTGTTAGACCTGAATTCTGTTCTGTCAGTCCGCCTGTTACGCCAGAACTGCTCCAGTTTTCGACAGAACTCTCTTCTGCTGATGCGCTGTGTCATCTTTTCAGCTGTGCTCAGAAAACCGCCGTTCGGATTGCGCGCTGGAGTGCCCTCGACCCAGGCCGTGAGGTCGCTGGTCATCCGGGCAATTTCCGCCTCCAAGCGCACAAGCTGAGCGCTGCCGGCCTCCAGTGTTCCCGGCAGGTGATAGATCATATGGCTGGCGTCTTCGACATCCAGCCCCGGAAACAACTCTCGCGCTCGAACAATGTCGGCCACCTCCGGCAGTACGCCAAAGTCATGTCCGTTTTGCGCATAGTACGTCTTGATGCCGTCGCGACTGATCAGGGACAACGGGTTGCTGGTGAGATCAACGCTATAGGCGAGATCGATGTCGAGATTGAAAAAGGTTTCGGGCAGCTCGGTAATCCTGTTGCCATTGAGCAGGGCGTTTCTTAGATTCGGATGATTGACGATACCGTTTGGCAGGTTGGAAATTCCGCTGTTGGACAGTCGAATGTCGTTCAGTGCGGGCATGACCTCCAGGTCAGGCGCTACCACCAGCGGGTTGCCGCTCAGATCCAGAAGCTCAAGCTCACCCAGCGATGCAAGTGCGGTCTGGCCTTCGGGTGTGAGCGTCACACCGCAATTGGCCAGTGTCAGCTCCTTGAGGGCCGGCATGCGAGTGATGGTCTGAGGCACTTGATCCAGTCCGAAGCCACGCATTTCCAGGTATTGCACATTCGGAAAAAGTTCAAGGAACGGCTCGGTTCCACGGATTGCCGGGTTGCCCTTGAGGTTCAGCCTTGAAACATGAGTGAAATCCGCTGTCAGCCGTGGCATGTCACCTATGAATTTCAAATCCGACGCGAAGAAGTCTTCCCGCATCCCGGATGTGACTGAACGACGACGCCAGAACTGTTCCAGTCTTTGGCCGAACTCCGACCGGGACGTGTACTCGTCGAACAACTGAATGGCAGTGAGCACTTCGCCGGTGACGGGGTGAACGCTCGGAACCTGTGGGGCCCACAGGGTCAGATCGGCCGTCAGTTGGGTCAGCTCCGCTTTCCAGCGATCGAGTTGAAGCTGGCCATCTGCCAGGGTTCCGGGCAAGTCATAGATCACATCACTGGCCTCTTGGATATCCAGCGTCGGGAACAGCTCTCGGACCAAGGCGATATCAGCGTTATCGGCCCGCACGTCAAAGTCGTGTCCGGTCTTGCGGTGGTAGGTTTTTATCCGATTCCTTGTCGCTGTCGATAACGGATTGTCGGCAAAGTCAAATCCGTCACTGCGATTGGCGGAAAGGTCGAAAACGGCGTCGGGCATTTCGGTAATAAAGTTGCCGCTGAAAATCGCGGTTCGCAGGTTTGGATGATCGGCCAGTCCGGCGGGAACATCGGAGATACGGGTGTTGGACAGGTCAATGTACGTCAGTTGAGGCAACAGATTCAGGTCGGGAAACGTACCTAAAGGATTGTCGCTCAGTTCCAGCGTTTCAAGGTTGCTCATTGAGCAGAGCGCTGTCTGGTTTTCGGGAGTCAGCAGCACCCCGCAATTCTTCAGTTCAAGTGTATTCAGCAGAGGCATGTTGATGGCTGACAGGGACGTCGGTTCCAAATCAAAGAAACGCAGTTCCAGGACGCTCAAGTTCGGGAAACGTTGCAGGAACGGCGCCATTGCAGAAACACTTTTGTTGCCTGTGAGGGTCAGCTTGGAAACATGGCTGAAATCCGCGGTGAGTACTGGCATGTCGCCCATGAATTCGAGGGTCGCCATCAAATGGCTGTCCCTGGCGCTCGTTTGGTTACTCAATCTCTTGCGCCAGAATTGTTCCAGCTCTTGTCCGAACCTGTCTCTTTTGATCAGTTCGCTCGACTGCTCGTTGAAGTTGAGAGGTTGACCAGTCGAGGTATTGCGCTCAGGAATGTTTCTGACCCATTGCGCCAGGTCATCCTTCATTTGGGTAATCTCGGCCTCCCAGTTCGTGAGTTGAACTCGGCCTTGATTCAGCGTCCCGGGCAATCGGTACAGTACGTCAGACGCTTGATGAGTGTTCAGGTCTGGAAACAGGGCTGTCGTGCGAGTGATATCCGCCTGTTCGGGCAATATTCCGAAATGTCTCCCGGTGCGTTGGTAGTGGATTTTCACCTGCTCCCGGGTGGCTGCGGACAACGGGTTGCCTGCAAAATCGAATCCGTCACTGAGGGGGGCCGCTAACGTGAAGAGCGCGTCGGGCACTTCGGTGATCTGGTTGCCATCGAACCGGCCGGTGACAAGTCGAGGATGATCCAGCAGACCGGCTGGCGGCGTGGAGATGCCCGTGTTGGCCAGATTGAGGTAACGCAACGAAGGCATCGTGTGTATATCTGGGGGGAGCCCCAGCGGGTTGTCCTGTAGATCCAGCAGGGAGAGCTCGGGTAATGAAGAGAGCAAGGACTGGTTGGCAGGGGTGAGCGTAATGCCGCAGTTACGCATGATCAGCTGTCGAAGAACCGGCATTGAGGTGATGGATTGTGGCAGGTTCGGCAAGGTGAGGTTTTGCACGTCCATGTACAGTAATCCAGGGAAGTGCTGCAAAAAAGGATCGACGGCACGGGTGCCGGTGCTGCCATTGATCGACAGTGAGGCGATATGACTGAAGTCAGCATCCAGGGTGGGGAGGTCGCCCAGTATCGGATCTGCTACCTGGAGCATGTAGCCGGCGGGCCCGCGAGTTTGTCTGCGCCAGGAATACTGGATAGCGCTTCTGAGCGCCGAGCGGCTTTGCAGGGCTGCTCGACGCTGATCTGTCGTCAGCGGGAGGCCGTTGTCGGGGTGGGTGGCAGGTACGTCAGTCTCCCAGCGACGCAGGTCATCGCTGAGTTTGGCGTATTCGTTGCGCAGGCGGGAAAGTTCGCCGCGCACACCAGCGGGGTGGTTCTGCAGCCTGGAAATCAATTCCTGGACTTGTTCGGGAGCGTGTGACGGATAAACCTCTTGGACCCTGTCTTCCAGGGTACGGGGCGACTCGGATCGCAAGGGTGGATACCCTTCCACGCCCACCAGACGCAAAGTGTCAACGGCCGGCTCCCGAAGTGGTGGTTGTGAGATCGCAACTCGCAACTCGCTGCGCTCCAGAGGTCGCTCGCGGATTGAGTTTTTCAGCTTCTGCGTCTGGCCGATCTGGATGTTCAGGGCCTGGCGTTCTGCGTCAGGCAGGGCGTACAAAACGCTGGAGTAGAAGTCAGTTGCCGAATGCAGTTCCTGGCCACGGTCGTCGTAGGGTTGATAGGTGCCATCGGTCTGTCGGATCAGGACTTTCTGAACGGGCGCATCCGAACGTCCGGTGCTGTCCAGCATCGGCCCTTCATAAACCCGGTCCCGGATCTCGATGCGCACATCGCCTGTCCAGCCGGACAAGCGTTTGAGGCTGTGCAATGCCAGGGTATTGGTATCCGGATTGCTGACGGAATCCAGCTCCAGCCCTTCATAGGCACGCGCGACGCGCACTTCCTGATTGGCCAGTTGTACAAGATCCTGTTGGCGTTCCGGCAATTGCCCTTCGCTGATTTGCAGCAATTGCGTTCCGGTGGCGGTGTTGAGCAATTCCCGTGTGACACTGGCTGGCAACTGGGGGGCGTGTCGGGCGATGTGCTGCGCCAGGGGGGCTTCATTTAACTCGAGTGCCTTGTAGCGTGTTTCGAACATTGAGGTTCGTTGTTGCCTGGCGAGCTGAGCCAGTTGTTGTCTCAATGTCCGGGTGCGCACATCCAGTGCGAGCATCGGGCCGGCGAACTCTTCTCCCAGCAGCGCTTTGGCTTCTTGTTCATCAAGGGAATAAAGCAGTGTTTTGAGTAAGTCACCCTCCATCAGGTTGTCCTGGCGAATCTCTGTGAGGGGCAAGGTTTCGTCGCTTGAAGACTGCCAGATGATTTCCCCCTGTTGATCCACCAGGCGCAGCCGTTTGCTGGCTGGCCATCGGCCGTGCTCTGCGAGGAGTTGCAGCTGTGGCACTGGGTCGGCGCTGAGGTAATGCTCGGGGAGCTCGCTGTCCAGTTGATCGATAAAACCTTGAAGATCCTGGTCGATTTTGAAGCGTTTGATGCTATCGGCGAGCAAGGGTGGGAGGGACTCCTGATCGACATGCATTTTGCGCAGTGCGTCTTCGTTGTAGCCGCTGACCTTGAGAATCTGCTCGCGTTGGGCTGGAGAAAACGATTCGACAGAATGTCCGATCCGGCGCAATGCAGTGGGTTTGTCCCACTCCAGCGGTTGTTCGAGCTCGGTATGCCATGCCCCGTCGCCGTTGTGCCGCACTACCGGTTTGTAAGCGTCAGGGCGGGTCGGATGTTCAATCAGATACCTGTCGGAGAGCGGGCCTTTGCTCACTGCGAAGTGCGCATCTTCAAGGGGCAGCAGCTGTTTTCCCTGATGCTGATGCAGGCCCAGCTCATTGGGCAGGGAATCCTTGCCAGGAATGGTTTTCTGCTCGTAGCGGGTCAGGTTCGGTTCCCAGTACCGGGTTTGGCCATTGGGCAGCTCGACAGGCTTGAACCGGTCGATAAAGGCGACGACTTCTTTGGGTAATGCGTTGCGAAACTCACCTGCAGCAATGGCGCTACCTACCGCAAACGCGCCCAGTTGTATCAGCGATTCCAGCGTGCCCATGAGGTGCTCGAACGCTTCGGTGGTTCTGCCCTGGGCCCATTCGATAATTCCCTCGAAAGTTTCGTCGAGCAGTTGATAAGCCATATAGCCCATCATCAATTCACCCAGGCCTGGCACAAACGGCGCAATGATGAATGCGGCGGTTTCAATGATCGATGAGGCTGTTTTGATCAGTGAATCCCAGCGGGCCCAACGGGCTTTCTGATCGACTGTAGCGGTCGGGACAGCAATGACTTTCGCGTCGTTGAGGATCTTGTTCAATTTGGCCTGATAGCGGTGCTGCCACAGATCATCTTTAATCAAAGTGCTTGCAAGCTGCAGATCTGGCTTGTCGAGGGGCGTTTCCCGCCACGGCGGTTCAGAGCTTCCTTGAACGGGCGAATGCCACTTCACTTTGGTCAAACGGCTATTCAGGTTGGCGAGCAAAACACCAGTTTGCTCATGATCCACAAACCGGCTGAAAAAGCGTTGGTAATCTTTCGAGCGCAACTGACGGGTGAGTTCGGCTTCCATCTCGGCCGTCGATGCATATTCCTTGACCGGGTGTTCCGGGTCATCCGGGACGTAGGCCACTACCCGCGTTACCTCTCGAACGTTTTCAGCGTCAGGGGCGAATACGACAATACCGGTGAGGGAGGCGGACATCATTGACAGGTCGTGACATAAGAGGGTCTGCCTGTTGATCCGCATGCCTTGCAGCCCATCTAGCAGGCCTGTAATCAAGCGGAAGTAAGCTTCGCTTATGTCGCGGTTCATCCGTGCCCATTGAAGGGCAGTTTTCAGGGCGGCCTTTTGACTTTCGTCGACCTTTAGCCGCAGTGCCGACGCTTTAGCCGGGTCGTTAAAGCCGAGGTTTTCTTTCAGATGGGTTTGGTATTGAGTGCCGATATCCAGCTCTCTGCATAGTTTGGTAAACGCCGGGATGCTCAGCTTGCCCTTGATCAAGGGCAGGGTATCGAACTGCCCGGTCGCAGAAGGCTCGGTGATGAAGGTCGAGTCAGCTTCATAGGCGCCGTCTTCAGTCTCCTTCTCTTCGAAGTTATGCAGCGCTGCGTCCAGTAACGAGACCGTCCAGGCACGGGCGCCGGTCTTGATCGGAAACCATGGCGTCTTCGCGGGTATGTACAGGCGCAGGAAGGTTGTCCTGACGTCCAGCTCCAGATCAAAGTGTTCTTTCAGCGCCGCTTTGAGCAACGGCTCGGCAAAGGCGCTGACGTCTTGCAGGTGCTTCAGTTGTTGGTCGACATCGTTTTGAGCCGTCCAGTGTGCAGCGTTGAGTGCTTTGAGCTCCTGGTGTTGGGTCGCCGATGCAGCCCGCAGCTGTAGCGGCAACAGGGGGTGGGCGTTCTTGAATGCCTGGCGCTTGGCAGGGGAGGCGTTGCCCAGCCAATCGGGAAGGGTGGCTTTGAGGTGCGAATAATGGCTGTCGGGATGTTGCGAATGGATTGTGTCGGTGATGGCGGGTTGCCGTTCTTCAGTCGATTGCATCGGGCCAATCCTTGGCGTCTGGAAAGCGCCCAGCAAATCAGAACGATGGGATGAAGGTGCGGTACATATTTATACCTGTGACGCCGACTTGAATTGATATCCTCTCGGGCCTGCCGCAAATCGGCGGCGGCAGTTTAAACTGCGCCTTTGCGACCCTATTTGTCGCATTGCCGTAAACCCGGGAAAAACCTGTGTTTGCGCTATAAGAAGTTGTCGCTTGGCGGCAAGGCCGGGCTGAAAACTGTCCTTACAATCCCCTCATCGCTCGCCAGTTTCAGGCGGGTGTTCCTCTTCAGGAGACTCCGATGTCCGTTGAGCACGCTGCGGTAGAACGCGCCGATTTCGACCAGGTAATGGTTCCCAACTACGCGCCTGCCGCTTTCATTCCTGTGCGTGGCGCCGGTTCCCGTGTCTGGGACCAGTCTGGCCGCGAGCTGATCGACTTCGCCGGCGGGATTGCCGTTAACGTATTGGGCCATGCGCACCCGGCGCTGGTCACTGCCTTGACCGAGCAGGCGAACAAGCTGTGGCACGTGTCCAACGTGTTCACCAATGAGCCGGCCTTGCGCCTGGCCCATAAGCTGGTCAACGCCACTTTTGCCGAGCGTGTGTTCTTCTGCAACTCCGGCGCCGAAGCCAACGAGGCCGCCTTCAAGCTGGCCCGTCGCGTGGCCCATGACCGTTTCGGTACCGAGAAGTACGAAATTGTTGCTGCGCTCAACAGCTTCCACGGCCGTACCCTGTTCACCGTGAACGTTGGTGGCCAGTCGAAGTACTCCGACGGCTTCGGTCCGAAGATCACCGGCATCACCCACGTGCCTTACAACGATCTGGCCGCGCTGAAAGCCGCTGTTTCCGACAAGACGTGTGCGGTGGTTCTGGAGCCGATCCAGGGCGAAGGCGGTGTACTGCCGGCCGAACTGTCTTACCTGCAAGGCGCCCGTGAGCTGTGCGACGCGCACAACGCGCTGCTGGTCTTCGACGAAGTCCAGACCGGCATGGGCCGTAGCGGCGAGCTGTTCGCCTACATGCATTACGGCGTGACCCCGGACATCCTGACCAGCGCCAAGAGCCTGGGCGGCGGTTTCCCGATCGCAGCGATGCTGACCACCGAAGACCTGGCCAAACACCTGGTCGTCGGGACCCACGGCACCACGTACGGTGGTAACCCACTGGCGTGCGCTGTCGCTGAAGCCGTGATCGACGTGATCAACACGCCAGAAGTGCTGAGCGGCGTCAAAGCCAAGCACGACAAGTTCAAGACCCGTCTTGAGCAGATCGGCGAGAAGTACGGCATTTTCACTCAGGTTCGCGGTCTGGGCCTGCTGCTCGGTTGTGTGCTGAGCGATGCCTGGAAAGGCAAAGCCAAAGACATCTTCAACGCCGCGGAGCGCGAAGGCCTGATGATTCTGCAAGCAGGCCCGGACGTGATTCGTTTCGCGCCAAGCCTGGTGGTCGAAGACGCCGATATCGATGCCGGTCTGGACCGTTTCGAACGTGCCGTGGCCAAACTGACGCAAGCCTGATAGACCCCCTCGACGCCTGGCTATCCGGGCGTCGAACCCAATTTTTATGCCGGACCCGCTCTTCTGTAGGAGCGAAGCTTGCTCGCGAAGGTGTGTCAGCCACCGTGATGTCGACTGACACACCTTCGCGAGCAAGCTTCGCTCCTACAAGGGTTCGGCTTATTTCCCCCCAAAGAGTTACGAGAAAGGAGTGACACCATGCTGGTGATGCGCCCCGCGCAAATGGCTGATCTGGGCGAGGTACAGCGTCTGGCTGCGGACAGCCCGATTGGTGTCACTTCCTTGCCGGACGACGTTGAACGCCTGAGCGACAAGATCGCAGCAAGCGAAGCCTCGTTCGCCGCCGAAGTCAGCTTCAACGGTGAAGAAAGCTATTTCTTTGTCCTCGAAGACACCGCTACCGGCAAGTTGGTCGGTTGTTCGGCCATCGTTGCCTCGGCCGGTTATTCCGAGCCGTTCTACAGCTTTCGTAACGAAACTTTCGTGCATGCCTCCCGCGAGCTGAAGATTCACAACAAGATCCACGTGCTCTCCCAGTGCCACGACCTGACCGGCAACAGCTTGCTGACCAGTTTCTACGTGAAGCCGGAGTTGGTGGGTTCGCCTTGGGCGGAGCTCAACTCCCGTGGTCGCTTGTTGTTCGTGGCCAGCCATCCGGAGCGCTTTGCCGATTCGGTGGTGACCGAAATCGTCGGGTACAGCGACGAAAATGGCGACTCGCCATTCTGGGATGCCATCGGTCGTAACTTCTTCGACCTCAACTACGCTGAAGCCGAGCGTCTGTGTGGCCTGAAAAGCCGCACATTCCTGGCCGAGCTGATGCCGCATTACCCGATCTATGTGCCGTTGCTGCCGGACTCCGCTCAAGAGGCGATGGGCCAGGTGCACCCACGGGCGCAGATCACTTTCGACATCTTGATGCGCGAAGGCTTCGAGACCGATCACTACATCGATATTTTCGATGGAGGCCCGACCCTGCATGCCCGTGTCTCGGGAATCCGTTCGATCGCCCAGAGCCGTGTGGTCCCGGTGAAAATCGGTGAACCGGTCAAAGGTGCCGGTCGTCAGTATCTGGTGGCTAACGCCCAGTTGCAGGATTACCGCGCCGTTTTGCTTGAGCTCGATTACGCGCCGGGCAAACCCGTGACTCTGGATCTTGAAGCGGCCGAAGCCTTGGGTGTCGGTGAAGGTGCCAGCGTGCGCCTGGTGGCGGTTTAACGCCTGCTGCTATGCCTGGAAAGAGTGCCTGGAAAGAATCCTGGAAAGTAGTGAGTTTCGCGGGTGGCGCAAGCGGCCCGTTTGAGGAGATAGCATGATCGTTCGTCCCGTACGCAGCAGCGATTTACCCGCTCTGATCGACCTGGCCCGCAGCACTGGCACCGGCCTGACCACCTTGCCGGCCAACGAAGAACGTCTGACCCATCGGGTCGGTTGGGCCGAGAAGACCTTCCGCGGCGAAGCCGGGCGGGGCGATACGGACTACCTGTTCGTGCTCGAGGACGACAATGGCCGTGTGGTGGGTATTTCCGCCATTGCTGGCGCCGTCGGCCTGCGTGAGCCCTGGTACAACTTCCGGGTTGGCCTGACGGTCAGCGCCTCGCAAGAGCTGAACATTTACCGTGAAATTCCGACATTGTTCCTGGCCAACGACCTGACCGGCAACTCTGAACTGTGCTCATTGTTCCTGCACGCCGATTACCGCAGTGGCCTCAACGGCCGCATGCTGGCCAAGGCGCGGTTGCTGTTCATCGCCGAGTTCCCGCAGCTGTTTGGCAACAAAATTATCGCCGAGATGCGCGGTGTGTCCGACGAAGCTGGGCGTTCGCCGTTCTGGGAAAGTCTGGGCCGGCACTTCTTCAAGATGGAGTTCAGCCAGGCCGATTACCTGACCGGCGTGGGCAACAAGGCGTTCATCGCCGAACTGATGCCGAAATTCCCGCTGTACACCTGCTTCCTGTCGCCAGATGCGCGCAATGTGATTGGCCAGGTTCACCCGGACACCGAGCCGGCCCTGGCGATGCTCAAGAGCGAAGGCTTCAGCTATCAAGGCTACGTCGACATCTTTGACGCCGGTCCTGCAGTGGAGTGCGAAACCGCCAAGATCCGCGCGGTGCGCGACAGCCAGGCGCTGGTGCTGGCCATCGGCACCCCGGGTGACGACGCTACGCCGTTCCTGATTCATAACCGCAAACGCGAAGACTGCCGGATCACGGCCGCTCCCGCACGCTTCGCCGCCGGCACCTTGGTGGTCGATCCGCTGACTGCCAAACGTCTTCAACTCAACGCAGGCGATCAAGTACGCGCCGTTCCGTTGTCCGCTGCTCGGGAGTCGAAATAATGAATTCGCTATACATCGCCGGTGAATGGCTGGCCGGCCAGGGTGAAACCTTTCAATCGGTAAACCCGGTGACCCAGCAAGTGCTGTGGGACGGCGAAGGCGCCACGGCCGGTCAGGTCGAGTCGGCTGTGCAAGCCGCGCGTCAGGCGTTCCCGAGCTGGGCTCGCCGTACCCTGGAAGAGCGCATCAGCGTGCTGGAAGCCTTTGCCACTGCGCTGAAGAATCATGCTGACGAACTGGCTCGCACCATCGGTGAAGAAACCGGCAAACCCCTGTGGGAAGCAGCGACTGAAGTCACCAGCATGGTCAACAAGATTGCGATCTCGGTGCAGAGCTACCGCGAACGTACCGGCGAGAAGAGCGGCCCGCTGGGCGACGCCACTGCGGTATTGCGCCACAAGCCACACGGTGTGGTGGCGGTGTTCGGACCTTACAATTTCCCCGGTCACTTGCCGAACGGTCACATCGTGCCGGCGCTGCTGGCCGGTAACAGTGTGCTGTTCAAACCCAGTGAGCTGACCCCGAAAGTCGCCGAGCTGACGGTCAAGTGCTGGATCGAAGCCGGTCTGCCGGCCGGTGTGTTGAACTTGCTGCAGGGCGCTCGCGAAACCGGTATTGCCCTGGCGGCGAACCCGGGCATCGACGGTCTGTTCTTCACCGGTTCCAGCCGTACCGGCAATCACCTGCACCAGCAGTTTGCCGGTCGTCCGGACAAAATCCTTGCGCTGGAAATGGGCGGCAACAACCCGCTGGTGGTGGATCAGGTCGCGGACCTCGATGCCGCCGTTTACACCATCATTCAGTCGGCATTCATTTCTGCCGGTCAGCGATGCACCTGTGCCCGTCGCTTGCTGGTGCCGCAAGGCGCCTGGGGCGATACGCTGCTGGCGCGTCTGGTGGCAGTCAGCTCGACGATTGACGTCGGTGCGTTCGATCAGCAACCGGCGCCGTTCATGGGCTCGGTGATTTCCCTCGGCGCTGCGAAAGCGCTGATGGATGCGCAAGAACATCTGCTGACCAACGGCGCAGTAGCACTTTTGGAAATGACTCAGCCCCAGGCCCAGGCAGCCTTGTTGACGCCTGGCATTCTGGACGTGACGGCGGTTGCCGATCGCCCGGACGAAGAGCTGTTCGGTCCACTGCTGCAGGTGATCCGCTACGCTGACTTTGAAGCGGCGATCGCTGAAGCCAACGACACCGACTATGGCCTGGCGGCTGGTTTGCTGTCGGATTCCGAAGCGCGTTATCAGCAGTTCTGGCTGGAAAGCCGGGCCGGTATCGTCAACTGGAACAAGCAACTGACCGGTGCTGCAAGCAGTGCGCCATTTGGTGGTGTCGGTGCATCGGGCAACCATCGGGCCAGTGCCTACTACGCCGCAGATTACTGCGCGTACCCGGTGGCCTCGCTGGAAACCCCGAGCCTGACCTTGCCGAGCGCGCTGACCCCGGGCGTGCGCATGTCGTAAGACCGCTTTCGCGGGCAAGCCTCGCTCCTACGGATCCCATTGAACCTGTAGGAGCGAGGCTTGCCCGCGAAGGCCGCAACTCGGTCTTACTGAATTGTTACTTGAAGCCTATAAAAACAGATTCTCGTGGAGCCTCGCTGATGAAATCCTATGAAGTCAATTTTGACGGTCTAGTGGGGCCGACCCATAACTACGGCGGTCTGTCCTACGGTAACGTCGCGTCCCAGAGCAACAGCCAGCAGTCTTCGAACCCGAAGGAAGCCGCGCTGCAAGGCCTGGCGAAGATGAAGGCGCTGATGGAGATGGGCTTTCAGCAAGGTGTGCTGGCACCACAAGAACGTCCTGACGTGGCGGCGCTGCGCCGGTTGGGTTTCAGCGGCACCGACGCTCAGGTGATCGAACAGGCAGCCAGACAGGCCATGCCGCTGCTGGTTGCCAATTGCTCGGCGTCGAGCATGTGGGTGGCCAACGCCGCCACGGTCAGCCCGAGCGCCGACACCGCCGATGGCCGCGTGCATTTCACCGCCGCCAACCTGAACTGCAAATACCACCGCAGCATCGAACACCCGACCACCAGCCGCGTGCTGGGGGCGATGTTCGCCGATCAGAAGCACTTTGCTCACCACGCCGCTTTGCCGGCCGTGGCGCAGTTCGGCGACGAAGGCGCGGCCAACCACACCCGTTTTTGCCGTGACTACGGTGAAGCCGGTGTCGAGTTTTTCGTGTTCGGTCGCAGCGCGTTCGACACCCGTTACCCGTCGCCGCAGAAATACCCGGCGCGCCAGACCCTCGAAGCGTCCCAGGCTGTCGCACGTCTGCACGGCCTGAGTGATGACGGCGTGGTTTATGCGCAGCAGAACCCTTCGGTGATCGATCAGGGTGTGTTCCATAACGACGTGATCGCAGTGGGTAACGGCGAGGTATTGTTCTATCACGAGGACGCCTTCCTCGACACCGACCAGATGCTCGCTGAACTGCAAAGCAAACTCGGAAAAGTCGGTGGAAAATTTCAGTCGATCTGCGTACCGCGTTCCGCGGTCACCGTGGAAGACGCGGTACGTTCCTACCTGTTCAATAGCCAGCTGCTGTCGCGTCCTGACGGCTCGATGCTGTTGATCGTGCCGGAAGAATGCCGTGGCAATGAGCGTGTCTGGCAGTACCTGCAAGGCTTGACCCGCTCTGGCGGCCTGATCCGCGAAGTGAAAGTTTTCGATCTCAAGCAGAGCATGCAGAACGGTGGTGGTCCGGCTTGCCTGCGGTTGCGCGTCGCACTCAACGAAACCGAACTGGCGGCCGTCAACCAAGGGGTTATCATGACGGCACCGTTGTACGGCACGTTGACCGAATGGGTCGACAAGCACTACCGCGACCGTATGACCGAAAACGATCTGGCGGACCCGCAATTGCTGCTTGAGTGCCGGACGGCACTGGATGAACTGACGCAAATCCTTAAACTGGGCGCGGTTTATCCATTCCAGATCAATTGATAGCCGGCGCGCTTTTTGTTTTTTATGAACAGCGGGCGCGCCACTTAATCTCCAGATGAGAGCGTAAAACATGAGCGATACCCTGCAGCTGATCCTTGAAGACACCGACGGCACGCAACTGGAAACTTCCTGCACCCGCGTCGCGGTCATGTGGCAAGGCAAAGAGCTGTGGATCCAGCAAGACGGCCGCGGCCAATTGTTGATCGGCGTGGACGTCGAAGAAGGTGACGCTGAATACGCCAACCTGCTGCTGCGCCCATTGGCGACTAATCTGGTAAGTCTGCAACTGGAAATGGAACCGGCTGAAGTCGGTGACGAAGACCACGTGCACGGCCCGGATTGCGCGCACGACCACTAAGGAAGCCGCTCTATGCTCGCCCTCGGCAAACTGCTTGAACTGACCCTCGCCGGCCGCGAACCGGCGGAGAAGACTCAACTGACTGTCGAAGGCGTGCGGATGCGCTGGTTGAGCGAAGGTGCGCTGGAAGTCCGGCCGCCTGAAGCTCGCGACAACGGCCTGGACCTGCTGCTCTCGGCCGGCATCCATGGCAACGAAACAGCGCCGATCGAGCTGCTCGACCGCCTGTTGCATGACATCGCACGCGGTGACTTGAAGCCGCGCGCACGTATTCTGTTCCTGTTCGGCAACCCTGAGGCCATCCGCCGCGGTGAGCGTTTTGTCGAGCAGGACGTCAATCGGCTGTTCAACGGCCAGCACGAACAAAGCAGCGGCTCCGAGGCTTTGCGCGCTTGTGAGCTGGAGCGGCTGGCGGCGACTTTCTTCAGCCTGCCGGACCGCAATCGTCTGCACTACGACCTGCACACAGCCATCCGTGGCTCGAAAATCGAGCAGTTCGCCCTGTACCCCTGGAAAGAAGGTCGTCAGCATTCACGCTTGGAACTGGCTCGCCTGCGCGCTGCCGGCATGGAAGCGGTGCTGTTGCAGAACAAGCCCTCTATCGTCTTCAGCTCCTACACCTACGACAAGCTCGATGCCGAGTCCTTCACTCTGGAGCTGGGCAAGGCCCGGCCGTTTGGGCAAAACGAAGGGGTCAACGTCAGTCTTCTTGAAACCCGCCTGAAGCAGATCATCGAAGGCTCCGAGCCACCAATGACCGACGAAGGGCTGGATGGTTTGCAGTTGTTCAGCGTCGCGCGGGAAGTCATCAAGCACAGCGATAGCTTTCGCTTGAACCTGCCGGCGGACATCGAAAATTTTTCGGAGTTGAAAGTGGGTTATGTGCTGGCCGAGGATATCGCCAATACCCGCTGGATTATCGAAGAGCCGGGCGCCCGGATCATTTTCCCGAACCCCAAGGTCAAGAATGGCCTGCGCGCCGGCATCCTGATCGTGCCGACCACCGACGAAAACCTCGCCTGAAAATTATCGCCGCCCACCTGTAGGAGCGAGGCTTGCCCGCGAAGGCGATTCAACATTCAACATCATCGTTGAATTGGACATCGCCTTCGCGGGCAAGCCTCGCTCCTACAGGGGATGGTGTTGTGCTTTAAACGGCTACTGCGCGGTGCTCAGTGCGACGCAATGCGCGAGTCTTGTGCAGCGTATCCGCGCAAGTCTTCGCCGCTTCCTGACCTTTATGCACGAAATGCTCGAAGAAGAACTTCTGGTGTTCTTCGCCAGCATGGAAGTGGTGCGGGGTCAAAACCACCGAGAACACCGGCACTTCGGTTTCCAGCTGAACCTGCATCAAGCCGCTGATCACCGATTGGGCGACGAATTCATGGCGATAGATGCCGCCGTCGACCACAAGGCCCGCCGCGACGATGCCGGCATAACGGCCGGACTTGGCCAGCAGCTTGGCGTGCAGCGGAATTTCAAAGGCGCCGCCGACTTCGAAGAAATCGATGTCCGACTCCTGGTAACCCTGAGCAATCATTTCAGTGACGAAGCCTTTACGGCTCTGGTCGACGATTTCCTTGTGCCAGCAGGCCTGGATGAACGCGACGCGCTCGCCCTGATGGTTTTTGCTTTTGCTATCGATTGCGGTGGGTTGCATGTTCTGACTCCTGTTTGTGTGAAAAACAGGGCGTTATGAATCGAATGGGATTTGAGGGTACGCACGCTCGCACGAGTGCCAACGGACGGCCCTTTGGCGCCAATCCCGTTCTCTCTTCATCCGGACTATGACCGTCGGCCCCGGGATCACACCGGGTCTGCTGACCTTGCCGCAATCCACAGCCATTGCCATGTCAGACGCCAAGCGCTCGCGGGCTATGCGCATTGCGCGCAATTACCGCCGGTGGGGAGTTACACCCCGCCCTGAGAACGTTTTGCCGCCCGTTTGTTTGGCGGCGAAGCGTTTTTAACACATATTTGCGCGGTGCGCATGGCCAATACCGACCAGTCAAGGTACGGAACCTGTGGGAGCGGTTTAACTGACAGGCATTGGTCGCGAATCGCTGTTTTCTGATGATTGCTATCGGGTTGTTCGAAGGCGTAAAGCGTCTTTTCCTCGTCCAAGGCTTGATTATTTGTCGGTATGACCGCAGTAATTCCTTTCCGAAACGGATTTTTCCCCTGTTTACCGAGGCCAGATTCATGAGTGTTATCGATCTTCGCAGCGACACCGTCACCCAACCCACCGCAGGGATGCTCGACGCGATGGCCGCTGCGGCCACTGGTGACGACGTTTATGGCGAAGATCCAACGGTCAACCGTCTGGAAGCCGAACTGGCCAAACGACTGGGTTTTGCCGCGGCGTTGTTTGTGCCGACGGGCACCATGAGCAATCTGCTGGGCTTGATGGCCCACTGCGATCGCGGTGACGAATACATTGTTGGCCAGCAGGCCCACACTTATAAGTACGAAGGGGGCGGCGCGGCGGTGCTCGGTTCGATCCAGCCGCAGCCGCTGGATGTGCAGGCCGATGGCTCGCTGGACCTGGCGCAGGTCGCCGCCGCGATCAAGCCGGATGACTTCCACTTCGCTCGTACCCGCTTGTTGGCGCTGGAAAACACCATGCAGGGCAAAGTGCTGCCGCTGGAGTATCTGGCCCAGGCACGTCACTTCACTCGTGAACATGGCCTGGCGCTGCATCTGGATGGCGCGCGGCTCTACAACGCAGCGGTCAAGCTGGGTGTCGATGCCCGGGAAATCACTCAGCATTTCGACTCGGTTTCGGTTTGCCTGTCCAAAGGCCTGGGCGCGCCGATCGGTTCGGTGCTGTGCGGTTCGGTCGAGTTGATTGCCAAGGCGCGACGCCTGCGCAAGATGGTCGGCGGCGGTATGCGCCAGGCCGGGATTCTCGCCGCAGCGGGGCTTTATGCACTGGACAACAATGTTCAGCGCCTGGCCGACGACCATGCCAACGCACAGTGGCTGGCCCAAGGCCTGCGAGCGGCGGGCTACGAGGTTGAGCCGGTGCAGACCAATATGGTTTACGTGCAAATGGGCGACAAGGCCGAAGCGATCAAGGCCTTTGCCGCGACACGCGGGATCAAGCTCAGCGCTGCCGGCCGTCTGCGAATGGTCACGCACATGGACGTCAGCCGTGCGCAAATCGAGCAGGTCGTCGCTACATTCGTCGAGTTTTCCCGCAACTGATCGCGCTAGCGGTCCAATTGACCGTTTCTATCGTATAAACACGCTGTACCCCGCGCGCAGGGCCGATATAATGCGGCCCTTTGCCGTCGCTTCGTCTGTTGACGTTTCGCACAGGCCTTTGGCCGCAGCCTCCGTGGAAGAACCTAATGAAAAGCGCAGAAATCCGTGAAGCCTTCCTTCGCTTCTTCGAAGAGCAAGGCCACACCCGTGTAGCCTCCAGCTCTTTGATTCCGGGCAACGACCCAACCCTGCTGTTCACTAACGCGGGGATGAACCAGTTCAAGGACTGCTTCCTGGGCCAGGAAAAGCGCGCGTACACCCGCGCGGTCAGCAGCCAGAAATGCGTGCGCGCCGGCGGCAAGCACAACGACCTGGAAAACGTCGGTTATACGGCCCGTCACCACACCTTCTTCGAAATGCTGGGTAACTTCAGCTTCGGTGATTACTTCAAGCGCGACGCGATCACCTACGCCTGGAACTTCCTGACGTCCGACAAGTGGCTGAACCTGCCAAAGGAAAAGCTCTGGGTCACCGTCTACGCCAGCGATGACGAGGCGTACGACATCTGGACCAAGGACATCGGCGTGCCGGCCGAGCGCATGGTTCGCATCGGCGACAACAAGGGCGCGCCTTACGCATCCGATAACTTCTGGACCATGGGCGATACCGGCCCGTGCGGTCCTTGCACCGAGATTTTCTATGATCACGGCGCCGACATCTGGGGTGGCCCACCAGGCTCGCCGGAAGAAGACGGCGACCGTTACATCGAGATCTGGAACAACGTGTTCATGCAGTTCAACCGCACCGCCGATGGCGTGTTGCACCCGTTGCCAGCCCCGTCGGTGGACACCGGCATGGGCCTGGAGCGGATCAGTGCCGTGCTGCAGCACGTTCACTCGAACTATGAAATCGACCTGTTCCAGAGTTTGCTGAGTGCAGCGGCCAAGGCCATCGGTTGCACTAATGACGCTCAGGCCTCCCTGAAAGTCGTGGCTGACCATATTCGTTCCTGCGGCTTCCTGATTGCCGATGGCGTGCTGCCATCCAACGAAGGTCGCGGTTATGTGCTGCGCCGGATCATTCGTCGCGCTTGCCGTCACGGCAACAAACTGGGCGCCAAGGGCAGCTTCTTCTACCAGATCGTTGCGGCGCTGGTCGCCGAGATGGGCGAAGCGTTCCCTGAGCTGAAATCCCAGCAGGCGCACATCGAACGCGTCCTGAAAGCCGAAGAAGAGCAATTCGCCAAGACTCTGGAACAGGGCCTGAAGATCCTCGAGCAGGATCTGGCCGAACTCAAAGGCGACGTGGTGCCGGGCGACGTGGTGTTCAAGCTCTACGACACTTACGGCTTCCCGATGGACCTGACTGGCGACATCGCGCGTGAGCGCAGCCTGACCATCGACGAAGAAGGCTTCGAGCGCGAAATGGAAGCCCAGCGCGTCCGTGCTCGCTCCGCCAGCTCCTTCGGCATGGACTACAACAGCCTGGTCAAGGTTGATGTAGCTACCGAGTTCACCGGTTACCACGCCACCAAGGGCGCGGCCAAAATTGTGGCTCTCTATAAAGAAGGGCAGTCGGTCGACGTATTAAGTGAAGGCGAAGAGGGCGTGGTCGTTCTCAATCAGACCCCGTTCTATGCTGAATCGGGCGGTCAGATCGGCGACTGCGGCTTCCTGCAAGCCGGTACTTCGCGCTTTGATGTGCGCGACACGACCAAGACCGGCGGCGCGTTCCTACATCACGGTGTGTTGGCATCGGGCAGCCTGATCGTGGGTGCTCCGGTCGAAACTCATGTGGATGCCGACGTGCGTCACGCGACTTCGCTGAACCACTCCGCCACTCACTTGCTGCACGCCGCATTGCGCCAGGTGCTGGGCGATCACGTTCAGCAAAAAGGTTCGTTGGTCGACAGTCAGCGCCTGCGCTTTGACTTCAGTCACTTTGAAGCGATCAAGCCTGAGCAGTTGAAGGCGCTGGAAGACATCGTCAACGCCGAGATTCGCAAGAATTCCCAGGTTGAAACCGAAGAAACCGACATCGAAACCGCCAAGCAAAAAGGCGCCATGGCGCTGTTCGGCGAGAAGTACGGCGACAACGTACGCGTACTGAGCATGGGCGGCGATTTCTCCGTCGAGCTGTGCGGCGGTATTCACGCCAACCGGACCGGTGACATCGGCCTGCTGAAAATCATCAGTGAAGGTGGTGTAGCCTCCGGTGTGCGTCGTATCGAAGCAGTGACCGGCGCAGCAGCGCTGGCCTACTTGAACGCGGCTGAAGAGCAACTCAAGGAAGCGGCCAACCTGGTCAAGGGCAGCCGCGATAACCTGATCGACAAGCTGTCGGCTGTGCTTGAGCGCAACCGTCTGCTGGAGAAGCAACTCGAGCAGTTGCAGGCCAAGGCGGCGAGCGCGGCAGGCGACGATCTGTCGGCTTCTGCCCTGGACGTCAAAGGCGTGAAAGTGCTGGCCGTGCGTCTGGACGGTCAGGATGGCAAGGCGCTGCTGGCGCTGGTCGATCAACTGAAAAACAAACTCGGCCGCGCAGTGATCCTGCTCGGCAGTGTCCATGAGGAAAAGGTCGTCCTGGTTGCAGGCGTGACCAAAGACCTGACTGGCCAACTCAAAGCCGGTGATTTGATGAAGCAGGCTGCTGCGGCAGTGGGCGGGAAGGGTGGTGGTCGTCCAGACATGGCGCAGGGCGGTGGTACTGACGCTGGCGCACTGGATGCTGCATTGGCCCTGACTGTTCCATTTGTAGAGCAGGGTTTATAAGGCAGTGTGTCTGGTTCGCGGTCTAGTGGCGGGCCAGAACGCTGTTTGAGTGATTATTGGGCGCCCTTCATGGGCAGAGGCGGCTTTGAAATGGCTTTGATCGTACAGAAATTTGGAGGCACCTCAGTCGGCACTGTCGAGAGAATCGAACAGGTCGCCGACAAGGTTAAGAAATTCCGCGATGCGGGCGATGACCTGGTGGTTGTGCTGTCTGCAATGAGCGGCGAAACCAACCGTCTGATCGATCTGGCCAAGCAAATCAGTGGCGACGGCCAGCCGGTTCCTCGCGAACTGGATGTGATCGTTTCCACCGGTGAGCAGGTGACGATTGCACTGTTGGCCATGGCGCTGATCAGGCGCGGCGTGCCAGCGGTGTCGTACACCGGCAATCAGGTACGGATTCTGACGGACAGCGCGCACAATAAAGCGCGTATCTTGCAGATTGATGACCAGAAGATTCGCGGTGACCTGAAGGCTGGTCGTGTGGTGGTTGTGGCCGGTTTCCAGGGCGTCGATGAGCACGGCAATATCACCACGCTCGGTCGTGGCGGTTCCGACACCACTGGCGTGGCGCTGGCGGCAGCCCTGAAGGCTGACGAATGCCAGATCTACACCGACGTCGACGGCGTCTACACCACCGACCCGCGTGTGGTGTCCGTGGCTCAGCGTCTGGACAAGATCACCTTTGAAGAGATGCTGGAAATGGCCAGCCTCGGTTCCAAGGTGTTGCAGATCCGTGCGGTGGAATTCGCCGGCAAATACAACGTTCCGCTGCGCGTATTGCACAGCTTCAAGGAGGGTCCGGGCACCCTCATTACTATTGATGAAGAGGAAACCATGGAACAGCCGATCATTTCCGGCATCGCTTTCAACCGCGATGAAGCCAAGCTGACCATCCGTGGCGTGCCAGACACCCCGGGCGTGGCGTTCAAGATTCTCGGCCCGATCAGTGCCGCGAACATCGAAGTCGACATGATCGTGCAGAACGTCGCGCACGATAACACCACCGACTTCACCTTCACCGTGCACCGCAACGACTACCAGGCAGCGCAAACCGTGCTGGAAAACACCGCTCGCGAGATCGGTGCCCGTGAAGTCGTTGGCGACACCAAGATTGCCAAGGTCTCGATCGTTGGCGTTGGCATGCGCTCCCATGCAGGCGTGGCCAGCCGCATGTTCGAATCCCTGGCGAAAGAAAGCATCAACATCCAGATGATCTCGACCTCGGAAATCAAGGTGTCCGTGGTGATCGAAGAGAAATATCTGGAGCTGGCTGTGCGCGCTCTGCACACGGCTTTCGAGCTGGACGCGCCGGCCCGGCAGGGTGAGTAATGCGTTTCCCGAAGGGCGCGGTCTAACCGCGCCCTTTGTTTTTTTGAATGGTGCGTTCCAAAACTGTTCTTTTGCTCGCGCTAGTCAATACTCAGGCATGTAGGGCTACGATCGTTCTGGTTGTAGGTCGAATGCCTTTTTTTTGCAGACTGTTGTCCCTGAAATGAAATGCGTGAGGAGAAAGGTATGCTGATTCTGACTCGTCGGTGCGCAGAAAGCCTGATTATTGGTGATGGAGAAATCACCGTGACCGTGCTCGGCGTCAAAGGAAATCAAGTGCGTATTGGTGTCAACGCCCCGAAAGAGGTAGCTGTCCACCGTGAGGAAATTTACCTGCGTATAAAGAAAGAGAAGGACGAAGAACCAAGCCATTAATTTTTATCGTTTTTTGTGTTTGCAAACGGGGATAAAGCTGGTTAATATACGCCCCGTGTTGCGGAGAGCTGGCCGAGTGGCCGAAGGCGCTCCCCTGCTAAGGGAGTACACCTCAAAAGGGTGTCGGGGGTTCGAATCCCCCGTTCTCCGCCATTATTTGCTTAGTACGTTGTAATCTGGCTTCTTCAGTAAGTTGTTGAAATTACTAGAAAAAAGCGCTTTACAAAAAGATTCGACGGCCTATAATGCGCGGCAACAAATGCACTCGTAGCTCAGCTGGATAGAGTACTCGGCTACGAACCGAGCGGTCACAGGTTCGAATCCTGTCGAGTGCACCATTTAAGAGTTGTTTGCAGTAATGTGAATAACTTGGCTCCAACAAGTTGTGATCTGGTATAAAAACACAAATGCACTCGTAGCTCAGCTGGATAGAGTACTCGGCTACGAACCGAGCGGTCACAGGTTCGAATCCTGTCGAGTGCACCAAACACCAAAAAGCCCGCGTTTAACGCGGGCTTTTTGCCGTCTGCGATTTGGCTTTTCCTTTGGTACAGCCTTTCTCATCGAACTCGACGTGCACTACGCCCTCGCTTGTTGTCGTAGCGGTAACTCGTGGCTGAATTGCGGGTGCTGATCTTGTCTGGTTTGCCCAGAGCGCTTTCGACGTCTTGCTGGCTCATGCCGGCGACAATCCGCTGATTGATGATCGCTATGCGACGTTCCTTCGCGCTGAGCAGATTTCCACATTTGTCCTCGGACTGACCAACGATGGTCAGTTCTCTCCTTTGGATTTTTATACCTGATGTTTCGCGAGGGTCGGCCTCTGGCATCAAGGTTATCGTGCTGCCGGGTATGAAAGTGTGCACGTCCTGAAGTGAGAGGCTTTCTCCAGCCGTACAGCTCAAGGTCGTGAAGGTGATTCGCCCATCAGGGGCTTCGCATCGGTGAACGGTCGCAGCAAGCGCCCAGGGCGGCAGGAAGAGCAGGGCGGCAAGCAAAAAATAATGAGCATTCGATGGCATTCGACGTCCTCCTTGACGGTCCTTATCAAGGGTAGCCATTACATTCTTCGATGACAGTGTGTTTTCTTTTCAGGATGAGTCGTCGCAATTTCATGGATCAGGGCGGCGCTCAGGTTTGTCTCGCAAGCGCTTGTTTCAGCCGCGATTTTTTAACGTTTAAAGCCGCCAAGCGGTGTATCATTGCGCCCGTCAGCCCCGCCGGGGCTTGTGGAATACCTCCATGGACTTACCCAGTAGTTACTCAGTACCCCGTTTTTACAATCATGAATTGACTGATTGATCCTTCCGGCGTGCCCCGCTGCTGGGAGTGGAGTTCGCCTATGTCTGAAGTTGAAGTAAAGAAAACGCAGGAAAGCTTGCAGGACCGCCTCGCTCAAGTCGTTGAGCTGCTGCAGCGCCAGCGGGTGGTCGAAGACCTGACTCATCGCCAGGAAGGTCCGCATCACGACCGGGTCGAGAACCTGGTTCACCGGCAAAACCTTGTCGAGCTGCAACGCAAGCTCGATGATCTGCACTCCGCCGACGTCGCCTACATTCTTGAAGCTTTGCCGCTGGACGATCGTCTGACGGTCTGGCAATTGGTCAAGGCCGATCGCGACGGCGACATTCTGCTCGAAGTATCCGATTCGGTTCGCGAAACCCTGATCGCCGACATGGACGATCACGAGCTCCTGGCCGCGGCCAAGGACATGGATGCCGACGAACTGGCTGACCTGGCCTCCGAGCTGCCGCGAGACGTCGTCCACGAGCTGATGGAAACCCTTGATGGCCAACAGCGTGAGCGCGTCCGCTCCGCGTTGTCCTATGACGAGGAGCAGGTCGGTGCGCTGATGGACTTCGAGATGGTGACCATCCGTGAGGACGTCAGTCTCGAAGTGGTTTTGCGTTACCTGCGCCGTCTCAAGGAGCTGCCGGGTCATACCGACAAACTGTTCGTGGTCGATTACGACGGCGTGCTCAAGGGCGTGTTGCCGATCAAGCGTCTGCTGGTCAACGACCCGGAAAAGCAGGTGTCGGAAGTCATGGCCAGCGACCCGGTGAGTTTTCATCCGGACGAAGACGCTTACGAGGCCGCTCAAGCGTTCGAACGTTACGACTTGATCTCCGCGCCCGTTGTCGACAAGAACGGCAAGCTGATCGGCCGTCTGACCATCGATGAAATGGTCGACCTGATTCGTGAAGAGAGTGAAAACGAAGTTCTCAACATGGCGGGTTTGCGCGAAGAAGAAGATATTTTCGCGTCAGTCTGGAAATCCCTGCGCAACCGTTGGGCCTGGCTGGCGGTGAATCTGATCACCGCGTTCGTTGCATCCCGGGTGATCGGTCTGTTCGAAGGTTCCATCGAGAAGCTGGTAGCACTCGCGGCATTGATGCCGATCGTCGCGGGTATTGGTGGCAACTCGGGTAACCAGACCATCACCATGATCGTTCGGGCCATGGCGCTGGACCAGGTCAGTACCGGCAATACGTCGCGGCTGATGCGCAAGGAGTTGGTGGTCGGCTTGATCAATGGCCTGGTCTGGGGCGGCGTGATTGGTGTGGTGGCCTATCTGCTTTATGGCAGTTGGTCCCTGGGCGTGGTGATGACCGCCGCCATGACGCTTAACCTGCTGCTTGCGGCACTGATGGGGGTTTTGATTCCAATGACCCTGGCACGGCTTGGGCGCGACCCGGCAATGGGGGCCAGTGTGATGATCACAGCCATGACCGACAGTGGTGGCTTTTTCATCTTCCTCGGGCTGGCAACGATTTTCCTGCTCTGACGTCGTGCTTTAAAGAACCCGCCGATTCGGCAAATGCCTGTCAGTTAAGCGCAATCCATGTGGGAGCGAGCAAGCCCGCTCCCACAGGTTTCGTTCCTTAACTGACTGGCATTAGCCGAATCGGCGGGTTTTTTTGCCCGAATTTCAGGCAAAAAAAAGCCAGCTATTACGCTGGCTTGAGCTTTCGGAATGAATCAGGAGACGTCTGCGGCCATTTCGGCGTCATGGGCGATCAGCGAAACCAGAGCGTTTTGCTGGCGGTGAGAGAGTTGGCGGAAGCGCTGCAGCAGTTCGCGTTCGTGCAATGACAGCTCGGGGCTGTCCAGGCGCATGCTCAATTCTTCGCCCAACGCACCTTCCTGAATAAGACTCTGTTCAAGACGCGCGATGATTTCGGAATTCATGCTGCGATGATGATTGCGAGCCACCTCGGCAATGCGTTCACGCATTCCGTCTGGCAGACGTACGACAAACTTGTCAGCCGTACGGCTGGAATAAATTGCCTGTTTCAATGGGCGCATATATTTAACCGGTTAGTTCAGGGGAGCGGTTCTCGGGATTGGCCGCAGGATGTCAGATAGGACAAGCACTCCGACCAAATGTTCAACCTGAATTGATAGAGGCGCGCATCATGCCTCAAATTAGCCAGATCATTGGCGTCAATTCTGTGACAAATATTGATCCGGGTAAAGGCTTAATGCCAGCACCTATTATCAGAAATGCGGACTGGTTTGAAAACTATCCATGAGTCCGTATCGCTGACCGCGTCCTCTTGCCCGACAGGTGATGCCCGAAGACGCCTGAAGGTGCATGCTATGCGGATTCGATCCTTGATCCTTATTTTAACAGGATAGTGGCAAATGGCCGATTTACTAGGGTGGGCGCGTGGCGCGGGATGATTTCAGGATGGATGGCCGGCTGATTTACTTAATGGGACCTTCCGGATCCGGTAAGGACAGCCTCATCGAAGCCGCTCGCGAACCGTTGCGGACACGCCATTGTGAAGTCGTACGCCGGGTTATTACGCGCTCGGCCGAATCCGTGGGCGAAGACGCCATCGAGGTTTCCTGCGAAGAGTTCGAACGACGTAAAAGACAAGGGGATTTCGCGCTGTCGTGGCAGGCCAATGGGCTGGATTACGGGATTCCTGCTCGCATAGACCAATGGCTCAAGGACGGTCGCGATGTGTTGATCAACGGTTCGCGCGGGCACCTGGCAGAAGCGCAACAGCGCTATCCCACGCTATTGCCGGTGCTGTTGACGGTCAAGGATGAAGCCCTGCGCGAGCGTCTGCTACAGCGGGGGCGTGAAAGCCCGGCAGAAATTGAAGCAAGACTGCGCCGTAATGCGCTGTTCACGGCTGACGATTCAATCGGTGATACGCAGATCCGTCGACTCGATAACTCCGGCGACCTTACTGTCACCGTTGCCAATCTTCTGAAACTGCTGAGCCTCAGCGTAAAACCGGATCGAACTTGATCTTGCGCCCGGCGATCAGCGCCAGCACGAACAGCGCACCGAACACGCTGCAGGCAATCAGGGGCAGGGTGATGACCGTGTCCTGGACCAATGACAGATGAAGAATGCCGCTCAGTAAAGCGAGGATGAAAAATCCTGCGGCTGATTTGGACATGCGGTGCTCCTGATGGGGTGATTCAAAATGCCAAGCGTTCGAAAGACTGTGTGCGCAACTGAATGCTCTCTTGACTCACCTCTTGCCCGACAACACTGCGTTGATCGCTCATGACTGCCAATTGAGGCGTTTTTTGCAGTTGCAGGTAATGGGGTATGCGCTGGGCAAGCGTCGCAGCGTCGTTTTCGGGGAAGAAATGAAAACCCAACAGAACCGCCAAAGCGACCGCGTTCGCGACTAAAAGAGCGCTGTTCATGGGCTGATCTCCTGTGTTCTGTGAAGAACAGTCGAAGCAGCCCGCATGCCAAAAGTTTAACGGCTATTAAATCCTTTAAAAACAATGAACTAAGATATTTTTGCAAAATGCCCACATTGCATTTTGCAATGATGGCATTTTGCGGTGATGCAATTTGCACGGTAAACAAAGCCACGCTACCGTGAGACATCTGCCTACACTTAAAAAGCCCACGGACGACATGACAAAAGCAGGCTTGCCCGTTAACATGCACGCCGTCCATCGCTCCGCATTCCTTTGCGGGCGACTTGTGTCTCAGTAGCTCAATTGGATAGAGCATCCCCCTCCTAAGGGGAAGGTTGGCAGTTCTTCTCTACGCCTGTGACTAGTCACCAATAGAATCCATAGCCTGATGCTCAGATGGATTGGTGTCCAAGATTCATAAATGATGAACGTATCAATCGTTCCATGGGGAGTGGGATGAGCCTCTATCCATCCAAAAGGATTCGCCTCGGGATGAAGCAGCTTGTCCTGGACCAACCTCGGCTAACCAATTGATTTCACCCGAATCGATCCTTCGTGTAAGATCCTCCACCGCAGATCTGTAGACGTGCTCCCTTAGTTCAATGGATAGAATAAGCCCCTCCTAAGGGTTAGATGCTGGTTCAACTCCAGCAGGGAGCAATACCCTCGACAGCTGCCGCACCTTCAGACTCTTCCCACAACCTGACGCTTCAGTCGTTGGTGATTCCCCGTGCTCCGTACCTCCCCCTGAGCTGTAAGATCACAATGGCTTCCCCCTGCGGAAAAGGTCGCTCATAGGTAAGATGGCTCCGATGTTTTCGTAACAGCGGATTGTAGAAGGTCAGCAATATAATATTTTATTAAGCTTGTTTATATTACTCAAGTAACGAAATGCTCATCCTGTCATCCCCACACCGATCAGCCTCATCTATTTCTACCAAACTTATCGAGTTCTACTGGAGTGCGTCGCTGAGCCTGTTAACATTTGGGTGTTATTAGGAGGCGTCGTCGTGACACTTTTAGTTGGCTGAGTATGAGAATAAGGGAGGGTAATGCCTTGTGGTGAGCGGCTCATATATTAATCCGGCCATGATCAGCTTTTGCAGAGCACGACATCAATATTACAAATTTGACGTTAAATGATTTGAGTCTGATAAGTTGTTAAGGTTGCGATTTTGTTAGGCGGATTAATATCGTGATGTCGAGTGTGCTATGATTTATCTAAACAATAATAAAGGGTTTTTAATGAATAAGTTTAGATTTCGTAGTGAATGCATACATGACGTATTGGATTTTTTGGCTGTGGTGGCCGAACGTTTCCGGTTCTCCAATTGCAGCATATCGCACGATCCGCAGTTTCCCGACTGTGAAGTTGAGCTAGACATCCTCTGTTCGATAATGGATCTGCAATTAATTGCTGAAGGCATGACGGACTTGCATGCGATTTCAGAATCGATGGAACGTATACGCTGATCACAAGAGCTAGAGTTTGCGTAGTCACTGACCAAATCGAATCCTAAGGTGAGGAGCGTTAGAGCTTCCTCCGGTGAAAGACAGGGCTTAAGCAGGAGTCGAGCGTGTGAGACTTCGGGCGGCAAGCCCTCGTGCTAGCCCCGCCAGCGGGCGCCCTAGGCCATCTGTTGGCACTCCTACCATCCCTAATGACTCTTGTGACCTGGTTCTGCCACCGCACCGAGCTTACAGGCTCTCCTGCGCAATTTGTTCACAACTTACCTATGTAAGCACGTAATGAACATCGGGTGCGCTCATAGCATGGAGCCGTCGCAACTTCTTCCATTTGTGCGCGCTCATGCGTTTTTCATGTTGCTGGTGTTTTCCATATGCGGTTGGTCGTGACGCCTACGTGCTCATGTTTCCTTGCGTCTGTTTGGCAACATAGGTCCGTGAGTGGCATTTTATCGGGTATTTTTTGTTAGTTGCTTGCACAAATTGATTTCTCCAACTAGTAATTGAGTGGTGCAATAGGAATGTTGGATTGCATTTGTTGTGACTGTCTTGTTGGAGGAGGAAGGGTAGCGAGCATGACATGCTGAACGTATATGTCAGTTAGGTGGGCCAGTGCGGCCGATTTGCTTCCCGCCTACGTTCATCTACTTGCCGAAATTTTCGAGCGACTCCCTGACTTCGATTGAACCCTCAATAGCGACGGTCACATTTCCTTTGATTAAAACAATGAGTAGGCGGGTAAGTAATGAACAGGAATGATAGACGCCGGTTTGACAAAGAGTTTCGGAAGGTGCTGAGTACGAATGGTGATTGCTGTGGGCTTTGTGGAAAAGCCTTAGAGCACAACAGCAAAACCTACGGCGGCTTCTCTGTCTACTCCCATACAGTACTAACTGGCGAGTGCTGTGTTCGAAGGCTTTCATCGATAATGGCCAGCGGCGTCTACGTGAACAAAAATATCGATCATATGCCGTGTGGGAGTCAGGGTGATAAGAACCACGAAAGTTCGCAAGAGGATGTGGAGGCTACGATCGCAGCGATACAGTCGCATTTTACCGATTTGGATAAGCAGTCAGCCGACCTGCTGCGACGGGCTGGGATACACCGACCAGCTACCAACGTGTCATTCGAGAGTAGTGCCTGGAAGGCCGATGACGCAGCTTGGTTCCAAAGCCACCCAAAACGCTCCCATCGGATGCGACCGATGTACAAAGGCGAGGCATCGAGCCTTTCGAATCAAGTCGTACTGGGTGCACCACCTGAGAAGTATCGCTATGAGATCCTTGTGCGGCAGGTCGAGGTCGGCAAACGTGTTCGCACCGTCTTTTGCAGGAATACCGACGTGCCAATTCCAGACGTGGAGGAGGTCTTGCATGCTATTTTTGATATCGTGGCTCAGTTTGGCAAGTCAGGCGTTATCAGCTCTGATGAGGTGGAGGCCTTGGCTGCTCAATATGGTATGCCGCCTTTCACAGAGCCTCACTAGCGTTCCAGCTAAAGGCTTGGCGGCCTCAGGGGAACCGAGGAGAATCTCGACCACCGGCATCGGCTTAAGGAAATCATGATTTACGTTACCAAGGAGGAAATGGAGGAGCCCCGCCTCGCTTCCGAGCTATTGCAATGGGTTACGTCCAAGCTCGAGGAAATAGGTCAGATAGAAGGTTCCAGGCCCGCGTTCACAAGGCTCAAGGGTGGGCTTAAGGAGTTGGTTGAAGAGATCTACCCATTGGCCCTTTGGGGAGACAAGCTACCGAATTCACATGAAGTGATCCTGGAACCGAAAATCGGATCGCAGAATTACGACGCGGTCGTGACGGACACGCTGGATAGATTTGACTCCTACCATGTCGAAATCACACAAGCCCAGAAGGGTGAGCAGGAGTTTCTACGCCGCTTGCACTTAGAGCGCGAAAGATGGTCGCCAGGGCCTTCGCTACCTTTGAAAAGAAATGGAACTCAATCGACGGAACTGAAGGTTGTTGTGCGGCGAATCTTAACCTCGCTTGACCAGGTTGTGAGTGACACTGAAAGTCTCATCGAAGAAGCGATACTGCGAAAAACTAAAAAGGTGTATCCGGAATCTACTCGTCTCGTGATTTTCTTCGAGGATATGGTTGTTTCTGCGCAAGAAGGAATTGAGAATAAGCTTTGCACAGTCATCGAGCGTGCAGTTGATAAACAAGCTTGTTCATTCGTGTGCATACACCTAGTTGGTAGTACGCAGAGGGTTAATGTGGTTTGGCATGTCGTGTCTTAGCGATTGGAATTGGTTAATTATTGATTAATAATAATCTGAGTTTTATTCGTGGCGTAAAATTCGCGAGTGAACTGAATAAAAATCTTTGAGAAGGTGAATTTTATGAACGCGGCAGAAGAGAGCTTGGAAAGGGCTAGTGAAAATCAAGCTATAATCGAAGATATCAATTTTATACTGAATAAACATGGGATCTACGATACCATTCTACGTTCAGATGTGACTATTACGGACAAGTCAGTAACTGATCTAGTAACACAGGATGACAAGTTGTCGCGGTTGATTATTGAGTCGCTGTGGCCAAGTATTGAATCTGCAACAGTTTACCATTATACAAAAACTGAATCAGCTGAATCTATTTTGAATTCAGGAGTTTTCCGGCTTAGCAATATTGAAAAGCGTTATGCTGAAGATGAGATTCTGACCTTTTGCGAAAGCCACGAATTAGCGGGTTACCTTGATGAGGATGCTGAAGGAAATCCATACTATCGAACAGATTTGATGCCGCATATGTTCTACGCGTCTTTTACGGACACTAGTCTAACGCCAGAGCAAGAGGAAACCTTTTGGCAGGATTTTGCAGGCGGAAACGGAGTTCGATTAAAAATTGAGATTCAGACTGTCGGTCCTAATTTCAGAAATATCTATTACGAAGAGCGTGCGGGTGAACCCATTCCTTTGCTCAGTGAGTTAATGAGCTGCATAAGTAAACGGTATGGAAGGAGGTTTACATTAAAAGGTATATCTACATTGTGCGCTTTCTATTTGTCTGGTGATTCCTTTGGTCACGAGCAGGAGCTTAGGGCTTTTCACAGTTCACGCTCGGGTGGGGAGGTGAGAGGGGAGGGCGCGGCTAGCTATATTGAGTTGCCATTGGTCGATGAATATACGTGTGGCTACAAATTAAAGGTTGTTGAGGTGCATGCGATGAGTAGACCTAACATGCCGGATCATTATGCATTTTCTAAGCGAAAGGCTTGAGCTATATATGGCAAGCGGGCGAATCCTCAATAAGCGAGGCACCAACACCACAACGACAAATTGCATAATTCTAGTGCTGGAAATTATGTGGATGGGTGTTTGAAGCGCTGTATGAGTCAGAGCAGTGACCAAAGCTTAGGGCGATTTGTTTAAAACGAACGACTGGATCTCCGTACCGTGTAAACGACAAAAGAATCCTAAGTGGTTTAAATGCTCAGTGATTTCAGAAACCAACCAATGATGGAATTGATAGAAAGCGCCCGGAAGGTGATTTTTGTCTCCCCCGGTTTTTTTCGGCTCTTTTATCGCGCTGTGGAAAAAGACAATTTGACCTTTTAAATTTGCGACGCTGTGATTGTTGTTAGTATGCAAATTACAGATTTTTCCTTGGACATCTGATGTTGCGAGAAACCAGCTATCGATAGTGCCTTTTGTTGTGTCAATGCGTGCAGCAATTCTGGTATATCTGGTAGGTGATGTAATCGGGGTTTGATGGAGGCTTACAACATTTTCTAAGGGGTCGTAAGCTTCTTGGAAGAAAGTAATTTCGATAGGTTCGCCCATCAAGCGTTTCAATTGTTTATTACACTGGGTTTGATTGGATTTGGTGTTGCATTGTATTACGTACTTCATGGATGTTAAGGCCTTTTTTATTATTTGTTATTAGTTTAGCGCTCCATAATATACTAGTCAACAATCCGGCTCCATTGTCTAGTTGTTTTTCTTGAGGTTGCATGATTTGTATTATAAATGCATAACTAAATAGTTATATAGATTGCCTTCTCCCTACGTAGTTAGCATAGGGTGCATTGCACCCGCTGCCCCAGTTCAAATTTCTCCACTATATTGAGAAAAAATTGGGAGACACTTCGATGGATGCAGCTATCACCCCGACTCAGCTCCGGGATCTTCGGAAGCGGTTAGGCTTAACGGCCCAACAAGCGGCTGACTCTGTGCGAGTTAATTACAGAACCTGGAAAGGCTACGAAGCACCTTACGGTGCACCTTCGCATCGCGACATATCTGAAAGCACGCTCTCGCATTTTTGCATTCAGCATGAACTTGCCTATCCTCCGATATCTGACGACGGCCGCCTCATTTACAAGAACTGCAAGGTTCTTAGCTTCGCAACGTTCAAAGGCGGAGTTGGGAAATCACCCATCACCATTGCGGCGGCAGCTCTTTTGGCAAATGAGGGTTATCGGGTTGCGGTGGTTACCAACGACATTGTGTTTCGCTGTCACATAAAGGGAGAGCGGCCTGCGAGCGTAAATCGACTTCGTGATGAAATTGGAGTCGATTTTTATGACGAAGTTGACGTTCGGCTCTACCCGTACGAGGTTAAAGATATAGAAGAGCAGCTTGCCAAGGATGAGGTTTTCCTGGATCCCGAAGTGATAGCTAAATGTAATCTTGAGCAAATGTACGACTCTGATATATGCCGTTTGGTGTCAAAGAGGACGGCAAAATACACCTGGGAGGATCTTCTACCTCAGTACGACTACATTTTTGTCGACTTTAACCGGATGCCTGACGAGACTTTTTTGCTTTCTACGTTGGTTGTGATCCTTCTCGACGGCATGTGTGTAGCTTCCATTAACAGTGCGAGAAAGCTTCGAGATCGGTTCGTTGAGCTAAACGGTGGGAATTTCCCAGAAAAAGTGTTTGGTCTCATGACAAATTTCAATCCGTCAGCGCCGAGTGATAGTGCATTTAGTGTGATTGGAAATGGGGAACCAGATCAGTCTTGGGCTGAAGAGCTTGCCGAGTTGGTAAGAGAAGAGGACCTTGAAATTTATGAGCATTACAGCCGAGTTTATCAAATCGTTAAGAAAACCAAAATTCCACTCCTGAACGTGCATCTTACAAATTCACACCGAGTTGAAATCGAGCGCTACAACGCCGACCGGACATTTTGGGAGGGATTCTGCTATTTCAATGCGGTGGTCAATTTTGCCCCTGAGTCTCCGCCGGCTGACGAGATCAAGAGGTTGGTGAGAGAGGTTCGGACCTTACTGAGGGATTTGGCAGACTGAGCATCTTCAGCGCGCGCGTACCTCAGTCCCCGCGACATTAGCCCCCCCTGGGCGGATGCCACCAATGGGTCCGTTCGGCAGAGCCGGCGCTCTCAGCACTCACCGAGGCCTAAGGTGCTGAGATCCAAACGAAGAACTTGGCGCTAATGCGTTGTCGCTTATCGAAACTCCCGGCCCACCGGAGCCAAATTTTCCCAACTGCTGTCGATACACTGCTCTGGCGTCTGGGCCAACAACGTAGAGAGATTTAGCTTTGTGGTTGGTGTATTGGTAGGGCCCAAAGACGGGGCGTTGTCAGGAGCGTTCCCTCGGTTAGCAGTCTTGGACTTGGCTCTTTGCTTTTTAGATTTCATGGTTCAACTCCATCGTCGATCGCAGTTTAGCTTCAAGTCCGCTTGAGTGAAGCCGGCGCTGCCGGAAGGCGACCATAGGTGGGTGGATGAGTATCGGTATCCCGTGAGAAGTTTTCCATTTAAGGAGGATTGCGGCCGCGGCGATTAACACTGGTACGGTCAACATCCCAGTGAACTGCAATAGGTTCCAGCCAGACTCTAACAATTGGGCTCCGACAAATCCGCTGAGAATTGCGCCAAACCGTCCGACGCCACTCATCCAGCTGATGCCAGTACCGCGATTTGCCGTTGGGTAGCTCATAGCCGCAACGTAGTTGCAGTTTCACGATCCCTGATGGGCGGAGACAAGTCGGAAGCGAGTGCTTCCTGTGGACACGCATCTAGTCGCTTGCATCCTTTCGCCAGTCAGTCAGATTGATGTTGACCTCGATACGCCGATTGGCGGAGGACGAATAAACAGAGCCGCAACCTGGACTCGCATGCACTTGGCTCCATAACCCTAGATTCAAATTGTGGTTTTTGGTGTATTGTTAGGTGACTAACTACATAGAGAATGAATATGTCAAAACTCGCCGAATTTCGTCAGCTCGAAAAGCACTTGGCTGAACAGCTCCAAGCTCTCGAAGCCCTGAAAGGTGATGTTGGCCTCAAGAAAGAAATTGAGTTCGAGACCAAACTGCGGGCACTGCTGGTCGAGTACGGTTACAGCTTGCCGAGCGTGATCAACCTGCTAGATCCGCAAGCGAGCCGTCGCGCCCCTGCTTTCGATTCCAAATCTGGCACCCGTAAGCCACGCCAAGTGAAGGTTTACAAGAATCCTCACACAGGTGAAGTCGTCGAAACCAAAGGCGGCAATCACAAAACGTTGAAAGAATGGAAAGCGGAACACGGCTCCGCGACCGTTGAGTCTTGGCTGACCAAGTGATTTTGGTTTGAGTACAAAGGGCCCTTCGAGGGCCCTTTTTTCATTTCATTCAAGAGCGGCGGTTGAAATTATCGTCAGCATTCGTACACGCGAATGCTGGTATTCCAAAGAAGAGCAATAAGTGACCCAAAGCTGACGGAGATGGAAGGCGAAAATCGGTCAAGATTAGTTATTAAAAAATCTCACCTGATCGATCTTTCAGCCGCCGAGGGCAACAATAGTATTATTGAGCCGTCGCAGAAGATCATCGTATGTGATGATGTCCATCATGTTTGCATACTTACGTTTTATGATCTCGAAGTCCAACAATTGGCTGCCAGTCATGTCGGCACCGCCAATCTGATCGCGTCCGACGATGATAATCGCCTTAGGATTGGAAATCCGAATCTTCATGCCCGGCGGTAGTTCAGTGGTGTATTTTTTAGTGAGCGTCTCTTCACCTTTGATACCCCATTTCGATAAGTGAAACAGATATTTCTCGGACTGCATGATGCTTCCGCTCAGCTCTGAGGTCGGGATACTATTACCACGGTACTGACTCTTGCGAAGGATTTTGTCATCGAAGGGCTTTTTGACTTCGATGACGTCAAGATTTCCGTTGGCATCAACCAAGGCAATGTCGATAAAACGATCAGTCTTCTTACTGGGATTACTGTAGTAGTCGTGGATAGTGACGTTCTCGAGAACTATGATATATTTTGGGAACAAAAGGAGTAAGAAGGACAGCATCAGCTTCTGCCAGTCGCCCTCGGACCAATTTTTCTTGGTCGCCAAGGAGTCCTTTATCAGGTCTCGAATCAAAACGTATTTCTCGATTTCCAGCTTCTTTACTACATCCAAATCGATTTTTTTGGTGCCGGTGAGAGACTTATTTCTGTTGAGATAGTTCTCATAGCGGCCCCGTGCATCCCTCATGCCATCCAGGTACTGAGAAAGTATTGTGTGAACACGAGCATCGGCGTAGCGATTGAGTTCATAGGTGTTCGGGAATTTTTTGAGCAACTCCTCAAATACGTCTTTCGGTATTGCGTCGGGGTGTGCCCCTCCTATTACAATGGGATCGGAGTGATCTAGTAATTCTGATAGTCGAAGGAAAATCGAGATATTGCGCTCAGCAACAAAGAACGACCGCTTGAGTGTAATATCACGACTTATGAGCAAATCATTTTTAATCTCGAGGATCCGCGCAGGAATCCTCACATAGTCATTTTCGAATGTTCCGAATCGAAAATTATACTTGTAATTCTCAAAATCTTGGTTGGCGGAGGGAGGATTTAGCAAGTCTGAAGATTTGAACAAGAATATTCGAGATATCCGCGCTTTGTGGTTGGTCGTCAACTCATCCCAGACCCATTTGTCATTGGCTCCCAGATCCCCTTCGTATTCAAGATCGACACCTGTAGCTGTAGTATGAAATTCAAGCATGCTTCCCTCGATGTAAAAAATCAACGCCTCTACTTATAGCAGGTGAAATCAGTGGATACATACTGAATGCCCCTAGTTTGATAGACACAGTTGAGCGGCTGCTTTTGGCCGACTTTTTTGCTCGTCTCGTGAGGCAGAAGACGACCCATAGCTGTCGGTCAGCAAGGGCGGAACTCAGCAAAATCTGTCGCTGGCGATAATGCGCAAATAAAACCACAAGTTGACGGAAACATGTGTCTACGCCATCAGGGATGATAAAAATGAAGTAAACGGTGGCGGAGACTGAAAATGTGCCATCGGGCCTAAGCCCGCTTATGTTCCACGTCATTGGTATGGATATGTCACTTTGACTCAGGAGTTCCAAAATCTAGCTTTTGACATAGCTGGCTACCGACTTGCGAATCTCCTCCCTCGCCTCATCTGCGCTCCCCCAGCGGCCCATCTTCACCCACTTGCCCGTCTCCAACACTCTGGAGTTTTCGAAATAATGCTGGATCTGGGCGAGCAGTAGTACGGGAAGGTCTTCCCATTCCTTCACGTTGCTGTACAACGCGCTAAGCTTCTCGTGCGGTACAGCTATTATATTGGCTCCCGGGCCGGTTTCGTCCGTTGTGTACATAACACCAACTGGTCGACTGCGAACAACAACGCCAAGCGATACTGGGTAAGGGCAAATCACCAGTACGTCCAGAGGATCGCCATCATCACATAGCGTATTTGGAATAAATCCGTAGTACGCCGGATAGAGCGTTGCTGTACTGAGGAAGCGTTCGACGAAAATCTGCCCACTTAGTTTATCCACCTCGTAATTAACTGGAGAATGGTTTGCAGGGATATCGATGACCGTAAAAAAATCATCGGGAATTTCGTGACCTGCTGAAAAATCTTCATAACTCATATTCGTACTCCAATGACTTAAGAAGACTACCCATTAATCCCATTCAGTTTGCAATACTCCTCCCACTCCATTTCTACCATTTCTGCCACCTCTCGATGAAACTCCAGGGTCAAATTTTTCAGTTCTTCGGGCGACTCTGAAATCAATGTAAGCGTTAGCTCCCATACCTCGATCCCCAGCCGCATGGCCTCTTGTTCAAAGGCCGACTCGATGCAGAATTTTTTATCGTCCGGACTCAGTCCTTGGACGGCGTCGTTGAGTGATGAGTCGCCATTGAAGAACTTCGACAGCGCTAATTCTCTTCGCAAGTCATCCGAGTTCATCAGCTACTCCGGCCCTGTGAGTCGTCTGGGCATTTTCTTCCCAGTGTGAGGACGCCTTTGCCACGGTCATGCAATCTGCGGCTCATCGAACCAACCGCGGATCGTTTGGTAAAAAAACAGATGCATTGTGTCCCACCAACGTTTCCACCAAACACCCGGTTCACCGTCTTCAAGTGCTACCAGTGGTAGGCTGCCCAGTTTTTGCTCAGCATCGTACAGATCCAGTCTTCCAACGACGGTGCCAGCAGAGATAGGCGCTTCAAGTGGTCCGTCAATCTCCAGACGTGTCTCTACTTCACGATTTTCATTCTTGGGTAATGTGAGGGTCATATCGTCCAACAATCCCAAGGCGATCAATCGTTCTTTACCCTTCCAGAGTGCAGACCACGTGAGTATTTCCCCTGCTTTTTTGTAGGTTTGGGTGTCGTAGAAGCGAAAACCATAGCCCATGAGCTTTTCCGTCTCTGCCGTGCGTTTATGCGCGCTGATGGCGCCAAATATCACACTTATCAAGCGTCGCCCAGCTCGGTGCGACGAAGCCACCATGCAATAACCAGCGGCCTCAGTATGGCCAGTCTTCAATCCGTCAAAGCTTGAGTCGCGCCATAAAAGTAGATTGCGGTTGGCTTGCCGAATGCCGTTCCAAGAAAAGTGTTTTTTGGAGTAAAGCGCGTAAGAGTTAGCCTCTTGGCTGATGATTGCCCGCGCCAACAAAGCCATATCGCGGGCAGATGAATAATGCTCTGGGTCAGGCAGCCCGGTGGAATTCACAAAGTGCGTGTTACTCATGCCGAATACAGATGCAGTCGAATTCATCATCCCGACGAAGGCGCCCTCACTTCCAGCCACATGTTCGGCGAGTGCAACGCTTGCGTCGTTACCAGAGTCAATGATCACACCGCTCAGCAAGTCGTGAACAGAAACCGAACTGCCCGGGTCGAGAAACATTCGTGAGCCACCCGTGCGCCAGGCGTTTTCGCTAATAGAGACGCTGTCATCATCTTTCATGCGCCCGGCCTTGATCTCACGTGTGGCGACAAACGCCGTCATCATTTTTGTCAGGCTTGCAGGAGGTAGTCGCTTATCGCTGTTGTGACTGGTAATGACGCTTCCCGTAGCCGCGTCGATCAGAATCCAGGCTTTAGCCCCGAGCTTTGGCGCGGCGGGGATCATCGCTCTTGGCGCGTTAGTTTCAGCCAGCGCATGGTTAGCGAAGACTACATGCATCGTTAGACAGAACACGGTTAGCACAAGCGGGGACAACAGGTATTTCACAAGGAAGAGGCCCTAGATCAACATAAAGTGGTGTCAAGCTAGCCCTCAGGGCGTCGAGCCTCAAAATTAAGCTGGATTAAGTTAAATTTAATGTGCAGGTATCGATAGATCCGCAAATCAACCGGAAACCGTCGGGCAGATAATCAAGACACGGGTACCGCTATGCATAGCGGCAGGCTGAATATCCAACGTATAGCCGTGCAATTTCACGATGGCCGCGACCAGGGATAATCCGAGGCCATGGCCGGGTTGCATTCTGCTAGCGTCCCCTCGGTAGAGCCTGCGAATGACGTGTGTACGGTCTGTCTCGGGTATGCCAGTGCCATCGTCAGCAACTTCAACGATGACCGTTGAATCCTTGATACTTCCCCGCAATTTGATGTGCCCTCCCTCCGGGGTGAATTTGATGGCGTTATCGAGCAGGTTGACCAAGGCTTCAAACATCAACGAAGAGTCGCCATACAGTTGAGGCAGGTTATTGGTAATTTCCAGAGAGAGCGTCTGAGAGCGGTCGAGTGCCAAAGGCTCATAAAATTCATGCGCTTGCTGTAACAGCGCCATAATTTTGAAAGGTGCAAATGCCGAGCGGCGACGAATGTCGTCGAGTTCAGCAACCCGAAGCAATCCTTGAAAACGCACCATGATCGATTCGCTTTCCTCAAGGGCTTGGTTCAAAATTTGCTCGTGATCGTTGTCTATAGGCAGTTGCTGGAGCTGATAAAGCCTTGCACGCAGCCGAGTTAGTGGCGTACGCAAATCGTGAGCGACACCATCACAAACACTTTTGACCTCATGCATCAGTTGCTCGATATGATCGAGCATCGTATTCACGGCATTTGCCAGCATATCCAATTCATCGCGACGGGCGGATAAGGGTAAACGCTCCGACAAGTTGCCTGAAACGATGCTCTCGGTACAAAGCTGTAGGCGTTTGACACGGCGTAAGGGCAGACGCCGCAACAAGTGCCAACCAATCAATCCGGGGATGAGTGTTAACGAAAGTCCCCACATCAATGCCTGCTCGATAATCCCGCCAACGGCTAAAATCGAGCCGCCGTCACGCGCCAGAATAAGAATATGCCCGTCGGGGCGACGTGCTAGCAGGGCATAACTGCTTCTGGTTTCTTTGTCAGGTAACGCAATGCTCAGTCCGCGCTCAAGATAATGAACCTTGCCATCATCAGGCAAACTGGAGCGCAGTTTGAGCAGGTCTCCTGCAACGTGTTGTCCGTCGGAAGTGAACAATCCGTAAGCATCGATCCCGGGCGTTGAGTAGGCTTCACTGGCAGCCAGTTCTTTCACCAGTTTTTTGTCATCGATTTTTTGATAGTAGTGGGCACGCTGCAATAATGTCCGCTCTGCAACGGTGCCCAGGTAGTGGGAGATTTCCCAGTACAACACGCCGGTGAAGAGTGCCCCCCAAACCACAAAAAATATGGCGTAGAACCCGATCAATCGACTACCGGATGAGCGCCACTCCTCAGTTTTTGGTAGCAAGGACATAGCCGGCACCGCGTATTGTATGAATGACGGGTGTGCCTTCGTCGCCTTCAAGCTTTTTGCGCAGCCGACCAATGTGAACATCGATGATGTTCGTCCCAGGATCGAAGTGATAACCCCAGACCTCTTCAAACAGCATGGTCCGAGTGACCAACTGGCCGGCACTGCGCATCAGGTAATTGAGCAGCTTGAACTCGGTCGGTAGCAGCAGAATGTGTTCATCTTTTCGAGTCAGTTTGTGTTCGACCAGATCCAATCGCAGGTTTCCGCAACAAAGTTGCGGATGGCCTGCGTCTACACTGGTGCGCCTAAGCAATGCGTCAAGACGCGCAACCATCTCGATAGCAGAAAAGGGTTTGGTCAGATAATCATCGCCGCCCGCACGCAGACCCTGAACGCGCTCATCGACGTCTGAAAGTGCACTGATCATCAGGACAGGTGTTTGAATCCCAAGACTACGCAACGTACTGACAATGGTTAGGCCATCAAAATCGGGAAGCATTCGATCCAGGGTAATGGCGTCATAACCTCCCGCAATCGCCAGTGCTAATCCGTCGCGTCCAGTTGCGGCCCATTTCGCACTGAAACCATGGCGTTGGAGTTCAGTGATGATGACTTCCGCCGTCACCTTGTCGTCCTCTATGACCAATGCGCAATTCATACCTTCCTCCGCTTCAGCCTGCTCTTAGCGCTTGCGACTCAATGCCGCCTTGGCAGGTCCACCTTAGTGACCAGCGCAGCGGCCGAAGATTAAATTTTCTTAACCCACCTTAACCTTGATGCATGCCAAAGCACCGATATATTCGAAAACTGATGCGCTCCGCACCGAGAGGAGGGAAAACATGACCCCTTATTTGGCGTTCTTTTTGTTAGCCTTTGGTTTGATGTGTACCTACGCAAGTTGGGTCACTGCATGAAGCATTCAGGTGTACCTGATGTAGATCTGGGGCTATCAACCAGCCTCTTGCAACCAACGAATTCATGCTGATGTCAATTGTATAAGGATGCGGATCAATGCTCGGTTTCAGCCTTTGGAGCCCCCTATGACTCGGCAAAAAGAGTTTTTAGCAAAAGCGTTGGAAATACATCATGAGTACCAACAGGCGACAGCTGTCATCCACGCCATGATGAGTAAAAACATGGCCGTAGGTTCCGAGTGGGATGCTGCTGTCGCCAGGCAGCTCGCAGCTCTTGACACTTGGATGGAGCTTCCTAGAGGTTACGGAGACTTCCAGGCTGTCGACTGACCTTCATTTCAATAGATTTCCAGATCATGGCGTCTACCACAGGTGTGCAGTTCCAGGGGGGAGTGGGCGCGCTGAGTCTGCGCTTCGTGCGATATACGTCCCATTCACCTGATTCACTAAAGGAGTCGCAACGGGGCCCCGCACCTAGTCGACCTATTTCTCCCGCTTGAGGTATCTTGCTACGCCACAGACGCTCGAATCGTTTGCGCGAATTGGAGAGGGTGGCTTTGTCTATCGGTGAGCAAAAACTTGGGAGGGGAATGGACGAAATATTTGTCGTGCAAAAACGTCCATTGCTTACGGACGATGGGCCTGTTTATCGAGACGCGGCGAACAATTCCAACACGGATTTTTATTACCGGATCGTCAACACGGTTACGGGTATCTTCGTCAGTGAAAAGTACCTAGTGTGTGAAGAAGCAGAGACCGTATGCCAAAGTTTAAATCTGATGGGGCGCGATGACCTTTCTCGTGATCCGTCCTAACCTTTGGTCGCTGGCAAAATGCGCTCATAAATGTCGATAGGCGTTTTTTCAGTCTGCCAAGTCGTTTACCTGTCTTTCCAAATCCGAATTCGGATATCCAGGCATTAGCCCGTCTCGCAACTCCACATCTGTATGAAAGGCTGGCTGTTGGTCGGTATTCCAACCCACCGGCTCATGAAGTTGCACGCCCCATTAATGCACAATTGGTAGTCTCCAGCCTCCGGAGTACGCCCCAAGCGCAGAGGTTGCAGCGGTGGCAGCTGACGTTGGTAGTGCCAACTGCCATTTTCCAGTCGGGCGTCCTCAGGAACTTCCATTCCCGCACCATTGCCCCGGATTCTGGCTTCCTTCAACACAAGGCCTTGCTTGGTGACGCGGTAGTCCTCCTCCCAACGGATCTTCTCGATAGTGTGGTCCCACGCCAGCGTGAACTGCGAAATGGGTAACTGCGCCCAGACGACGCCAGCGAGACCCAGACACAATCCAATCATGCGTTAGCCGTCCCGACCTGCTTCGACCGCCACACGTGTTGAAGGATCACCAGCAGCCCAAGTGCAAAGCCAATTTCATCGGTCAGCGGCAACGCCACGATTAACAATGCTCCCGCGCCAACACTCAACAAGCGTTCCCATAGCGCCATTTTTTGTTGCAGGTATCCCGTTGATGCCATTCCCCAGAGACCGACCGCCAACGTTGTCTTGATCAACATGTAGGCAGTCATCCATAAATTGCCACCTTGCAACATTAGCGCCGGGTTGTAGACGGCCATGAACGGAATGATGAACCCAGCGAGCGCAATACGGACCGCCCATAAACTGATCTTGAATCCGGTCTCCTTCGCAATCGGTGCTGCGGCAAAACAGGCGAGGGCCACCGGTGGCGTTAGGTCGGCTAGGATGCCGAAATAGAACACGAACATGTGTGACACGATCAGGGGCACACCCAGTTCCAACAGTGCAGGTGCTGCGATTGAACTGGTGATGATGTAGTTGGGAATGGTCGGAATGCCCATGCCCAGCACCAGGCAGGTGATCATCGTCAGCACCAGTGAAAGCAGCAGGTTGTCCCGGCCAATGGCCAAAATGTAACCCGCAAAGGTTGAGGCGACGCCTGTCAGTGACACTACGCCGATGATGATGCCCACCAGCGCACAAGCAATCCCCACCGGTACTGCATGTCGCGCACCTTCGACCAGCGCATGCAGGCAGATCGTCAGCGTTTCCCGGCCACCTTTTATGAATCCGCACACCAATACCAGCACCGCGATGACTAAAAAGATAACGCCGATTCCCAGCTGGAAGAATCCGGTGCACAGAACTCCGAGGGCGATCCAAAACGCACAACGCAAGCCAAAATTGTGCACTCTGAGAATGATCGCCGAGCCGAGAATGACGATGGCCGTCAGTGCCAGCCCCACCATGCCGGAGAACAGGGGCGTGCGACCGGAAAACAGCAGGTAAACCAGAACCAAGAGAGGAGTCAGCAGGTACCAGCTCTTCTTTACCGCGCCCAGTGCACTGGGGCATTGGTCCTTGGGCAGGCCTTTGAGGTTCGAGCGCTTGGCTTCCAGATGTACCATCCAGAACACGGATCCGAAGTAAAGAATAGCGGGAATCAACGCTGCCTTGGCAATCTCCACGAACGGCACGTTGATAGTTTCAGCCATGATAAAGGCGACGGCCCCCATCACGGGCGGCATCAACTGGCTGCCCATGCTGGAGGTCGCTTCGACCCCGCCGGCAAACGCCGCCCGGTAACCGAAACGCTTCATCAACGGGATAGTGAATTGCCCTGTCGTCACGACGTTGGCAATCCCGGAACCGGTTATGGTCCCCATCAGTGCCGACGAGGCGACTGCGACTTTGGCCGGACCGCCCAGCTTGTGACCGAACAACCCCATGGCGAAATCTGTGAACAACTTGATCATGCCAGCCTGTTCCAAAAAGGCACCGAACAGGATGAACAGGAAAATGTAGGTGGCCGACACGTAGGTTGGTGTTCCGTACAACCCTTCTGTACCAAATGAGAGTTGGTTGATGATCTGGTCAAATCCATATCCCCGGTGTGCCAAGTCGCCGGGCAGATATTCGCCTAACAAGCCATAAGCCAAGAACAGGCCGCAGATGATTGGAAGCGCAATTCCCATTACCCGTCGGGCGGCTTCGAACACCAGTGCGATCAGCACAAGCCCAATCACGGTGTCTGCTGTCGTCAGATCGCCGGAGCGCTGAATCAGGTCAGCCTCGAACACCCACTGATACAAGGCCGTGGCAATCCCAGCCAGACTGAGTACCCAAGCCAGCGGTTGCCAGGGACGATCCTTGCCGTAAGCGGGGTAGCTCAGAAAAACTACCCAAAGCAAAAAACCGACGTGTACGGCGCGTAAAACCTGACTTGAGATGGGTGCAAACGCTGCGGTGACAATCTGAAAGATCGAGAACAGCAACGCCACGTAAAACAGGGTTTTTGGCCAGTCTCGCGGATTTGCAGAGATGCCCTGATGATCTTCACTCATTAGCTGCCTGCCTCATGACCACATTGAAAAGAGCGAAAGAAGGCGTAGCGGTCCTGCCGCCACGCCTTGTGTCATTACAACGCGCCCTTTTCCTTGTAGTAGCGTTCCGCGCCCGAGTGCAGTGCTATCGGCAGGTTTTTAGCTGCATTTTCCAGCTTGATGTCCTTGGCCGCTGAATGAGAGTTGCCCAAGCGAGTCAGGTTTTCGAACAACAGCTTAGTCATTTCATAAGCCACTTCATCGGATACATCGGCACGCGTTACCAGAATATTGGTGATCGCAACCGTAGGTACCGCTTCAGGTTGCCCATCATAGGTATTGGCCGGAATCATCGCGCCCTGATAGGCGGGGTTGCCGATTTTTGCGACCACCTCAGTCGGGATTGCAACGTAGTTCAACGGCATGACAGAGGACAAATCGCGAATAGCCGCCATGCCCAACCCGGAAGATTGCAGGGTGGCATCCAACTGCCGGTTCTTGATCAATTCGACCGATTCGGCAAAGGGCAGGTATTGCACTTTACCCATGTCTTCATAGGTCAGGCCTGCGGCTTTGAAGATCGCTCGCGCGTTCAGTTCAGTGCCTGACTTTGGCGCTCCTACGGAGATGGTCTTGCCTTTAAGGTCCGCCAGAGTTTTGATTCCTGACTCTTTGCTGGCCACTATTTGAATGTAGTTAGGGTAAGCACCCGCGATGGCGCGCAATTTGGTTAACGGCGCACTGAAACCGGCGTCTTCCACGCCGTTCTTCGCATCGGCTACGGAGTCCCCCAGTGCGAGTGCCAACTCTCCACGACCTGCTTGCAACAGGTTCAAATTTTCCACCGAAGCTTTTGTGGCCTGAACCGAAGTCTTCACGCCTGGGATGCCGTCGTTATAGATCTGCGACAGGCCAACACCAATTGGGTAGTAAACCCCACTGGTTCCCCCCGTTAGAATGTTGATGAATACTGGAGCGGCCTGAACTGCGGTGGTGACAGCCAACGTAGCGGCGGCTAACAGGGCAAAGCGGCTTATTACTCGCATGGGAAATCTCCGTCTTGTTTTTGTCTGTATGCAGAGTGATTCCACTGTAGTTGATTCAGGCGCGGACAGCGGTGGATTGAGCCAATCTCGGCGGTGGAAGTCCTGATAAAGGCTTGCAGTGACGGGATGGTTCTCCGCATTGGCGCTAGAGCCGTTGGACGACAGCGCATATCCGGTTAGTCTTGCCAGCACCACAGTCCTGAAACTCAATGGGAATTCGCTCGGGTGATCAAACCGATAGTGCTACTGCGCCGCCGCTTCGCCTCCATACGCTGGCGCACACGCGTGACGCTTTGGGCGGCTGCGACCCTGGCGGGCCTACTTGTCGTGATGTTTGCTCGGTTGGCTGATCTGGCACTGACGCAATTTGCGCAACAGACTGCCGAACGGCCCTGGTTGCCGTTTATTTACACACCCTTGGTCGGCATGTTGGTAGTGTGGTTGACCACTCGTTTTTTTGTCGGCTCCCAAGGCAGCGGCATTCCCCAGGTGATTGCCGCCACGCGCCTGGCTCATCAGGGCAAACCCGTCGACAAACTGGTGTCGCTGCGCATTGCCTTTGCCAAGATAGGACTTGGCACACTGGCGCTGACCGGTGGTTTTTCCGCAGGACGCGAGGGGCCGTCGGTACAAGTCGCTGCTTCGATCATGCATTTCTTTCACCGCTATCTGCCCAATGCGCGAATCATCCGCAGCGAGGACCTTATTCTGGCCGGAGGGGCGGCAGGCATCGCGGCAGCCTTCAATACACCACTGGCCGGTGTGGCGTTTGCCGTCGAAGAGCTGGGGCGCAAACTTGAGACCCGCACCAGCGGAGTCTTGCTCAGCACGATCATCCTGTCGGGGATGGTCGCCATCGCTTTGCAGGGCAACTACAATTATTTCGGTCACTTCGACATACACGAAATCGGCCTGGATATCATTGCCCCGGTGCTGGTGATCGGAATTGGCTGCGGGCTGCTGGGCGGCCTGTTTAGTCGGATGTTGCTGTGGCCCCAGCGCCATCATCGATTCGTCCTCTGGGAATGGCGGCGCACGCATCCTGTATGGTTCGCCGGCGCGTGTGGAATGATCGTGGCAATACTGGGCTGGTTGAGTGGCGGTATGTCATTTGGCAGCGGCTACGGGATCACGTCGCAGATCATCGTGTCCGATGTCGGCCTGCCATGGCACGCACCGATCACGCGTTTTCTTGCGACGGTAGTGACTTACTTCTCCGGTATCCCGGGCGGCATTTTTGCCCCGTCCCTGGCAGTCGGCGCCGCTGTAGGAGCCAACGTCGCGGACTTCTTTGGTTTGGCGACGCAGCCTATCATTGCGTTGTGCATGGTCGGTTTTCTGGCCGCAGTAACACAGTCCCCGATCACTTCCGCAATTATCGTGATGGAGATGATCGACAGCCATGGGATGGTGATCAGCCTCATGGCAGTCGCATTGATTGCTAAAGCGGTCAGCGCACGGATGGGGCCCGAGTTGTATCAGCAGCTGGCTCGTGGCTTTCTGCAATCGCCGGATAATGACGTCACAACCCGAAAGACAAATCCTTAGGGTGTTCTAGTGGACCAGTGTTCGGGCCAGTGCACTGAGCTTCGCCTGGTCTTCCGACAATGTGAGCGCATGTTCCGCTCGTTGGAGTAGTAGGCTCATATGTCTGGTACAGGCACTTTTGAAAATATCCGGATTTATCTGCGCCAGACTGATCAGGGCCTTCATCAGTCGGACGTCCACTTCAATCAAGCTCGCACCATCTCTGGCGATGGGAGCGAAAAAATCGTCGAACAGGTCACCGACATCCAGTCCGTGCAGGAAGACTCGCTCGCACCCTGAACCTATTTCCGCCATCTGTTCTGTTGGTTTACCCCAGCAGGTAAGGCTCCTGACCCCGCGTCCCAGTACGTCAATTGCAGTTCCAGGATCATTGACCGCAGGCGACAAGGCTCGTGAGGCGATCTCCGACAGCACCGAAAGCCCGAACCGTGGATCGTGTTCAAAGGTTCGGCGTACGCCAATGGTCAAGGCACCCAGGATTTTTTCAGCGCAGGCCCCCGGATCTCCGATGTGTTCATTGCTTAAAATCACGACCTGGGCCAGACGCATGCCTTCATGCACAAAGCTGCCGGGAAGAATATCGAGATAAATCTGCGTCTCATGCTCTTCAGCAATCGCACCCAACGCATGCACATCGACGTGTTGGACATACCCGGTCTGAAGACTCGTAATGGCTTTCGCTGAGCACGGAACACTCCCATCGGCAGGGTAGGCGACGCCCCCCAGATAAGGCCATTCGACCCGATTTTTTATCGCATGGATGGTGGCCGCTTCGACGCGATCAATGGTTTCACCCACCCGCCCCAATCTCGATAGGTGATCGATCCAACGCAGAAGTGTGTACACGATCAGAATCACCACGCCGATGGTCACTGCAAAAAGCAGAACCCTTCCTTGCGCGCCATAGGCTCCAGTACTTAATGCAATGATTCCCACCAAGCTAAACAGAAATGAACCGATAAACGTGGCGAGGGCATTTTGGGTAGTGCGGTCTTCCATCACCAGTGTGGTGGCGCGAGGTGTTACGCCACTGCTAGCGGCGCCGTAGGCCGTCACCATTGTGCTGAGCGAAAAGGTGGTCACGGCGAGCATGCTGGAGGCGATGATGCCCAAAATCTTGTCAACAGCGTCAGCGCCGATACGCGCTGGCAGTGAGGCGGGAATGTAGTCATTGAAGACAACGGCGAGCAATGCGGTCGCCACACCCAGTACAGAAAATAAACTGGCTCTGAACCAGAGCCGTTTCGTCATCTGATGTAGCAGCCAGCGCCAACGAGCGATCATCTTCAATACCTTTTATAGCGAAGTCACTGGTCCACGATTCAAGTTCGGTCTGCCAATGCAACAACTCGATCACCTTTGATGGAGTGACATTGCCGGCGGAAGGTTCATTGGCGGAGTCATTTGCTTCCCGCTGTTAAGCTACCTATCATCGAGCCGGGTGCGTTGCTGCATACGGCACATCGCAGGTTAATGCTCAAACGTTGGTCGGGCCGCCAGCGGAGAGTTAATGTGCCTGATAAAAACTTGGCGTCACCCTCGATTCCACGTCCCCAAGAGTTGACCGTACGCGCGCTGACAGCGATTGAGCGGTTTACCCATATCGAAGCCGTCAGCGGTGTCGTTCTATTACTCGCGGCATTGGTAGCACTGATCTGGGCGAACAGCCCGATTGCCGACTCCTACGAACATTTCTGGAACACCCAACTCACTTTAGGGCTAGGTGAATTCAAAGTCGTTTGCTCACTACACTTCTTAGTCAATGACGGCTTGATGGCAGTTTTCTTCCTTGTTGTTGGGGCGGAGATACGCCAGGAGATTCATGACGGCGCGCTTGCGAACTTCAAGTTGGCGACCCTGCCTCTAGGAGCCGCATTGGGCGGCGTCTTGGTGCCGGCGACCATCTACACGCTGTTCAATCATGGAACCGAGGGCAGTGCAGGTTGGGCCGTGCCGACGGCCACTGATATCGCATTTGCAGTGGGTGTTCTCGCGCTTTTGGGGAAGTCGATCCCGGGTGGTATTCGCGTGCTGCTGTTGGCACTGGCCATCATCGACGACATAGTCGCCATCCTCATCATCGCCGTGTTCTATACCTCAAGCCTGGATTATATCGGTTTGGTGGTGGCGTTGAGTGGACTGGTATTGGTGCTGGCTTTTCAGCGAATGGGTATCAGCAAGGCCTACGCGTACATACTGCCTGGCGCCATTGTGTGGTTTGGCCTCCTGAAGACGGGGGTGCACCCAACGCTCGCAGGTGTAATTCTTGGGCTGATGACACCGACCAGCTCCAAGCCCACAACGGAGCGCCCGCTGGACACCATCGGGCGCACGTTCCATGAACTGATGGATCGACTTGCCCAGTCCGGGAATAGTCCGCAGGCCGTGGCGACACCGCTGAAACAACTCCGACAGGCCGAGCGGGAAATACTGCCCCCAGTGCAGCGCGTACAGGCAGGACTGCATTCATGGGTAGCTTTTGGGGTTATGCCTCTTTTCGCACTGGCAAACGCTGGGGTGAGTCTAGAGGGCGACCGCCTGGAAGATGCTGTCTCCCTGAATGTATTCATTGGGGTTGTATTGGCACTGGTACTGGGCAAGCCTCTCGGAATCGTTTTGGCCAGCGTAACCCTCGTTAAACTCAAAATTTGTGAGCTACCTGAGGGCGTGACCTGGGCGGGTGTCGGCCTGGTGGGACTGCTGGCGGGTATCGGATTCACCATGTCCATTTTCATAGCGTCGTTAGCGTTTCCTGATCCGGCGTTACTCTCAACGGCGAAACTTAGCGTGCTCGCGGCGTCTGGCTTGGCTGCACTCATCGGATTGATTTGGGGGAAGCTGAAGTACTAAGCACATTTACAATGTGCCAGTTTGCAACGATGCAATCGCCACCCGGCAACGGCTGACTTGCCATTGCTCGGTGGTGATTACAAGCGTGCCCAAATTCATGCTAGGGGCGCAAAGCCCTCCTAAATACGGTTCAATGACTGCTGATGGGAGCAGTGGTGCTTTTTCCAAACGCCGAGCTTATGGTGACTGTTGGGCTCGGCGACGGACCGCTACCGGTGGTAGTCACCGACACCCGCCAGCGCGCAGCTGTCGGAGCATTTTTCATAGATGGATTGCTTTGCAAAACATGCTTTGGCAATATCGGCGACCTGTGTTCCTCAGTCGGTTCTCCATCCCTCTCATTTGGGAACTGTGTTGTAGGGGAGTACAGGTAAGCCCGGCCCTGTGCCGGGTTTTTTATTCGTAGGCAACATTACTCAATTACATTGCAGATACTCTCAGCTCGTTGGCTATGAGTTGGATGGTCGGTAGCGTTCTGAAGGCCTGATTGAAAGGCTTCGCAGCTTAAATCTGGGAGGCTATTTCTATGTCCATCGCGGCAATGCGGCTTATTGGTTTCATCCTCGGTGTATTTCTGATCACGCTGGCTGTCAGCATGACCATTCCTATGGTTACGCTCTTGGCCTACGGGTACAGCGATGACCTTCCCGCGTTTCTTTGGTCGAGTTTGATCACTTTCCTTGGTGGCCTACTGTTGGTCGTGCGAGGACGTCCAGATACCGTGGTGCTTCGTCCAAGGGATATGTACCTGTTGACTACGGGCAGTTGGGTGGTGGTGTGTACCTTCGCGGCTTTGCCAATGGTGTTCATCAGCCACATCAGTTACACCGATGCTTTCTTTGAAACCATGTCCGGCATCACAACTACTGGCTCTACCGTTTTGAGTGGTTTGGATACTGCGTCACCGGGATTGTTGATCTGGCGTTCGATGCTGCACTGGCTGGGTGGAATCGGCTTCATCGGCATGGCGGTGGCAATCCTTCCACTGTTGCGAGTGGGTGGCATGCGTCTTTTCCAGACAGAGTCCTCAGACTGGTCTGAGAAAGTGACGCCACGCTCCCACGTGGCAGCAAAGTACATCCTCTGTCTCTATCTAGGGCTCACTGGCGCCGGAGCACTGGCACTCTGGATCGCCGGGATGACACCGTTTGAAGCGGTCAACCACGCAATGTCATTGATTTCTACTGGGGGATTCTCTACGTCGGACGCTTCACTTGGGCATTGGATGCAGCCAGCGATTCACTGGGTAGCTGTGGTAATCATGATTCTGGGCAGTCTGCCCTTTACTTTGTACGTCGCAACATTGCGCGGCCATCGACGTGTGTTACTGAAGGATCATCAGGTGCGCGGGTTTGTTGGGTTTCTGATCGTTACCTGGTTGGTAGTGGGCACCTGGTTGTGTTTCCACAGTGATTACACATGGTGGGATGCCTTTCGCATCGTGGCCGTCAATGTGACCTCGGTCGTTACGACTACCGGCATCGCGGTAGGTGACTACACGTTGTGGGGCAGTTTTTCCGTGCTGTTGTTTTTCTACCTGACCTTCGTCGGGGGATGCTCAGGCTCAACCGCCGGTGGCCTGAAAATTTTCCGCTTTCAGGTTGCCGCTGTGCTGCTCCTGAGTAGCTTGAAACAACTGATTCATCCCCGTGCGGTGATCCAGAAAAAGTACAACGGCCATTCCATCGATGAGGACGTCTTGCGTTCGCTGTTGACCTTCTCGTTTTTCTTCACAATTACTATTGCTGTGATCGCTTTGGGGTTGGCATTGATTGGACTGGATTGGACGACTGCCTTGAGTGGGGCCGCCACCGCAGTATGCAATGTTGGGCCGGGGCTTGGCACGGTCATTGGGCCTGCGGGCAATTTTGCTTCGTTGCCTGACGCTGCTAAGTGGCTGCTGACCGTCGGCATGCTGCTTGGGCGATTGGAAATTCTGACGGTGCTGGTAATTTTGACACCTGTGTTCTGGAGATATTGATCGCTTCGCCTTTGAGTCGCCAGGAAGCCCGTTTACCACGTCCTAGCGTCCGGATTCGCAATACCAGTTGTGACAATTTCATCGGGTGCGTTAGCGAGAAGCTCAACTTAGTCCAGCTATCCAAATCTTTTAAACTTCCAATTGGATTGCCTTGATAGATTGTGTATTGCTGCGCAATACTGGGCCAAGACCAAAGGATTTGGTTCCCCTTCGACAAAAAGCCCGCCATACGCGGGCTTTTTGTCGTCTGGATATTCGTTAACCTGTCGGCAAATACTGAATCGCCCCCGCTTCGCCGGTTCTGACGGGCAGCTATTGGCCGATTCTGTTGAAAAAGTAGCTCCCCTTTCTGGCCGGCGGCAAAATCTCTACATTGGCCAGCAGGGAAGCACGCAAATGCTGGGACAATTATCGAGTGGGCAGGACCGACTGTTTTACTCGTTCAACCTTGAAGATCACATCCCAGCCAATCACCTTCTGCGCGGCATTGATCAATGTCTTGATCTGAGCGACTTGCGCCATTACCTCGCCGATTTTTCGAGCCCGATTGGGCGTCCGTCGATTGACCCTGAGCTGATGATCCGCATGCTGATCGTAGGCTATTGCTACGGTATTCGCTCCGAGCGGCGGCTGGCTGAACAGGTGCTGCACTCAATTGGCGGCTTGTACGAAGTTGAGCGCCAAGCGCGAGGCATGAGCGATGAGGATCGCTGGCGAATACGGCAGGAAAAGGCAGTACCGATAATCAAAACATCGTATGACCGGATGTTAGCCCAGCGGGATCTGGTGCCAAATGAATCAGCGACAGCCAAATCCTTGGATTACAGCCTTAAACGCTGGATAGCGCTGACGCGCTACCTGGACGATGGGGCTGTGCCCATCGACAACTACCAGGTCGAGAACCAGATCCGGCCGTGGGGCCTTGGGCGTTCTAATTAGTTGTTTGCCGGATCGCTACGCAGCGGAAAAAGGGCGGCTGCGATCATGAGTTTGATCCAGTCCGCGCAACTTAATGGACATGATCCATATGCCCACCTGATGAATGTTCTCACTCTACTACCGACGCAGCGGGCGAGTGATGTTACCGAGCTGCTGCCACATAAATGGCCATCAGTTTAACCACGCAGATTCCGAGGACACTTAGCTACCGTAGTGAACATCCTGATTGGCCATATCCTAAGAATTACCGCTGCGTTGGCATGCTGCGATCTGTGTCGTAACGGCCATGATTCAGGTCGTGTCTGGATGCACCTCAATCTTACCGGTCAGTATAGTCATCTCCGTCGCTATGCCGGAGTGCCGCAACATGGACAACACACGTGAGCGCTTGATTGATTCAGCGCTGAAGCTGTTTGTGTCACAAGGCATATACATTACTAGCGTGATGGCCATCGCCGCGATGGCGGGTGTTACCAAGATGACGCTCTACAGCCATTTCCCTTCCAAAGATGCGCTGATAGTGGCTTGCCTTGAGGAGCGTGACCGCCGCTGGCGCGAAGAGGTAGCGCGCACCTTGGCGGGGCACTCTGATCCGGTCAGTGGCATGCTCGCGTTTTTCGATTTGTATCAACGCTTTCTTTTGCAAGATAGCGGGCGCGGGTGCCTGTTCGTCAACAGTGCGGCTGAGTTCCCCCAGTTTAGCCATCCTGTGCATTTGGCAGTGAGCAGGCATAAGCAAGGGATACGCGAAAATCTTACTGCATTGGCAATGAGCGCCGGTGTAAGCGACCCTGACGTAGTTGCTGAGGGGCTGTTTATCTTGCTGGAGGGCAGTTTTGTTAGCGGCGCCATGGGCCAAGACGTGCAGGTATTCGCCACTGCCCGGCAACTAGCTCATTGCTGGATCCAGAATCAGGGCCAGCAGGAGCAGAGCGTATGACCCTAGGCTTGTTAGCGGCCATTGCCGCCACTTTTTCCTGGTCACTGCTCTACATCTTTCCGGGACTAGTCGGCGATTACAGCCTTTTTGACCTGGCTGTGGTGAGCTATGCCTTTGCCGGTTTGGGTAGCCTGCTAGTGCTTTTTGTTTACCGTAGCGAAGTGCGGCAATTGCGGTTGAGCGATTGGGCATGCGCTGCGCTACTGGGCTTCTTAGGGTACATCGGCTACTTCTTCCTGATAACCACTGCGGTCTTGGCTGCTGGGCCGGTGATCCCTCCGGTGATGATGGGGTCCGTACCTATCGTGCTAGCGATTGCCGGCAACATTAGAAGCTCCAGCGTGCCTTGGCGCGCCATTTCTGGGCCGCTGCTGGTGGCGGCTTTAGGCATAAGTTTGGTCAACTTGAGCGTGTTTGATTTAAGTAACGCGACGGTGGTGTCCCCGACAACCTCGATAGTGTTTGGACTACTAGCATCGTTGATGGCAATCGGATTTTGGACTGGTTTTGGCCTAATAAATGAAAGTGCTTTGGCTCGACGCCCAAGCATGTCGCCCATGTTGTGGTCAGCCATGCTGATCTTCATGTGCAGCGTCGAAATGCTGGCCTTTATCCCAGTTGGGCTGTACTTGAAACTGTCCCACTTCGCCAGCCATCCGAGCGGGTTAGCAGGTACTCAGGCGCTAATAGTCTGTGGGTTGATTCAGGGGTTAGGGGCCACCCTTGCAGGTGCCTGGGCATGGTCAATCGCAACTCGGCGCCTACCTCTGGCGCTAAGCGGGCAATTGATCGCCAGCGGAACCATTTATGCGACTGCGATGGGCCTGCTCATCAACCATCGCTGGCCCTCTCCTATGGAAGCGCTTGGGACAGCATTGCTTTTTGTTGGGGTGGTGTGGGCTATTCACGCCTTTTACCGCAGGGCAACACACATCGGCTTAGTGTAATAACTACCCCTAGTTGAAACTAATGCGACTGTGCCGGTATGGGTGAGTCCATTTCAGGTGTCCACTTTAGATTGATTTGTCATCATTGCCCTAAGTGCTGGGGTCGGGAAGGTGTGTTGGGCGGACGGTTACGATCAGTCACAGTGCGTGGACGCAATCCGAGCCAAAGCCGTCGCTCAGCCCTTGCGCAATGCTGCCTCGCTTTGAGTGGGGGGAAAGTGTTTACCTGACCTTCTAGCTTGCCTAAGATGAAGCCGGTTGTCTTGCGGATCAATGCGATGATGAAACTGATCTCACACTGAACCTATATCGGAACAACAGCTCGTAATTCAGAGCCATGACTGGTGTACCTCGATGATGAACAACCTAGACGACTATCGCTTCCAGTCCCACGAGCTTTTGCTTGAGCTTGATGCAGCCACCACCAATCTTATGATGCTCGTATCGGCACGACAGTTGGAGGGGACCTTGTGGAATGAAGCTACCTATCGCCAGAAGCTGGCGTATGAGGCGTGGGCTACTTTTCTTAACTCCCCCAAAATTGATCCGATGCCTATGCTGGACGGGCGAGCCGCAGGTAGCTATGGACCGTCGGCGGACTGAGAAGTCTTCTATTAGTCAAAGATGTCTAAGACGAACACTCAAAGCTACCTATACCCGGTGACCGAGCTTTTTGCAGATGGCATTCAAGTCATCCCATTGGTTACGTAGTTGTCCCGCATAACCACAGCCTGAGGAATGTACAAACACTGCACTACGATCAATCTCTTTCTGCTGTGCTTGGCACGTTCGGCATGACACGACGCCGTTAGTGATATGCCAGCGGCCATTTCAATCAATCAAATCCTCGTTTGCCGTCATAGGTCACCATTCAGATCTTTACGCCCTTAGTAGATCCATTGGCAGGTTGTGGTCAAAATTCCAGAATTTTTGCGCTGTGCTATGAAGGTCCCACGGTGGTCGCAGTTAGGACATTGACCTGAATAGTTGCTCTGAGTTTTTCAATTCACACGCAGCCTCCGCTTCATCTCGCGTCGGAAATGACAGGTGAAGACGACACTTTTCCTTGTTGTCGTAGATGCTGTAGCCACAAGGCGCCATGCTGGAGTAGAAGCGAGCACCATCACGTACCGATCCCGTCTCAGTAGGTATCGCCGGAACGACAACAAATCTCGATACCATGTCATCACCTATATTTTTATCCTCGCTTAAGTTTTAGCGGCATATAGCTAGTACATCAAACCTTTCTCAATTGGAGTCGACGGGTGGGTGCCTTGCCCTGCAAGATGGTGTATCGCCCTTACAGTTATCCCGACCTGAAACGCTAAGGGTTGCATCGCTCGCTTGGCGATCGGCGTACAGGCCCCATAGCTGCCGGTCAGCAATAGCTGAAATTGGCCGATTGCTGTATTTCAATAGAAGTCATTCAGATGTCATGAGTACCGCTAACGTCATGTTAATGAACTCTTCGTTCTTGCTGATCGTTGCCAGCGCACTGCGCACATTGCCTCCAACCTCATCTGAGCCGCGCTCCTCGACCCACAGCGTCAGTCCCAAGGGCTAGCTGGTTCTGATCAATCTTGCCTGATGGGGAAGGGTGTAGGTCTGCGACAACGCTGGCCACTGATGACAGCTGAGCAGATCTTCCATTGCTACACGTACCGTGAAAATGATGAGTATCGCGCTGAGCTTAAAGAGTTGCTGGAGAATTTGCTGAAGCTAGTCGCGCGAGTTTCGCGATGGCTAATGCATGGCGGAGGTCTGCTTTCGGCCAATTCGGAGAATTGGCCTTTTTGTCGCTTTCCTGTCAGGGGGCGTCTGCTCAATTACTTGTGAAAATGATCAACTATTCTGTGAAGCTACAGCTGCCCGTCGCGGAGGACTGCAATCAACCCGTGTGGCCTCTTGGTCATATTGCGTGAAAAATAAACGCGCGAGTACGCACAGTAGTTCGGTATTGATGAGCGAACTCAGCGTTAAAGGCGGTTCATAAAACATGAAAGATGTACTCGGCGGACTCGTTGGCAGCCAGAGACACGTCCGATGCGGTCAATCGCTCGCGCAGCGATAAATCATCGACCCGCACCTGCCACTCGCAGCCTGGATATTCCTCAAGAGTACTTTTGACGCGGTGTATCGCTTCGAGCAGTTTTTCTCGTGGTGGAAAGTAAACGGCCAGCGCGTTGTCTTTCCAACTCGCCACATTCAGGCCCAGTTGCGCGCAGATGGCGATTTTGCTTGATGCATCGGCTCTGTCTGCTTGTCGAGATTGACTGACGAGTGCTTCCAGAGCCTGATCTGCACGGCCATCTGTACAGAGAATGTCGTCGCTCTCCCACGCCTGTGGCGGGCACGCTTTGTTATCTTGACGTAACGCGATGAATGGGTTGATTTCCATCGGATAAATGCGGCAAACCAGGGGGCGTTCTTCGTAGATGCCGCAAAGATTGTCAGCTCTGAGATTAGGGCATTGCTCAAGTGCTTTGCCGGCAAACACAGCGATGACCTGTATCTGGGTCTTACCACAATTTACACTTACAGATCGGCCTTTGGCGTGGGCAAACTCCGCTGATGAATGAGGCCAACTTGATTCATCAAAGGCCTCAAGAATCACCGCGATGTCGTGACCGCGGTTTAACCATTGTTGTGCCTCAGCCAATGTCAGCGGTATCAGTCGGCCCTTGCAGCAAATACCGCAGCCTACACAGGAGAATCGTACGATGTTGCTTTGCATATTTTTCACCGGTATGTAGAAATTGGTTGAAGATAGATCGGCTGTATTCGCTTATTTAGTTGCGTATTGCCTACGCAATGCGCGTGCGTGCCCTGCGCTTACCCACATGAGGCAGTCGCAGGATTGTTAACTAGTACAAAGGCGTGCTCTTGGAATGACGGCGAACTTCACGCTGATGTGGGCGATAACTACTCGCAAACTCCTGCTAGAGAGTTCCCCATACGTGAATGGATCACCGGATGCCCAGTCTGCGATCCAGCGAAAGTGCTCCTGCACCACGTGCGATGATGATTAGCAGCAATCCCGCCCAGGACAGGTGCGTCGGCCAGGCATCGGGGTAAACGAAAACCTCAATGACAAAGGTCATACCCAGCAACGCCAAGGCGGATAGACGGGTGAACAGCCCGAGCACCAGCAGCAGTGGAAATAGGTGCTCGCTGTAGGTCGAAAGGTGTGCCGCCAGTTCTGGAGAGATCAGAGGCAAGGCGTATTCCGTACGGAACAGTTCGTAGGTACTCGGCGTAATCGTCAGAACGTCGCTGACTTTGGTGCGTCCTGACATGAAGAAAATGGCGGCGATGGCGATGCGCGCCACCAACACCAGAAACGAATCGCTGATCAGATTGCCCAATCGGGTTGCAACGCGGTTCCAGAGGCCACGCAGGGAATTGTCGGCGGCAGGTGAGCGGGTGTTAATGGTATCCATGCTGTGCTCCGTTGATGGCTTCAGTAACTGGTTGTCAGGAGTTCCGCCGTTACAAACGCGTCAGCACTCACCAGGCGAATAATGAGGTTTTCCAGGTTCAGGTCAGACTCGACTTCAATGGCCCAGTCAGCGGCGACATCGAGGGGCAGGTGGGCCGCGCAGGCGTCGAGAAAGGCGCAGTCTGCGGCACTGGCAGCCTGCCAATGCACGCGGCCGGACTTGCGTGTCAGTAGTGCACCTTCACCTTGCCATTCGAGTTTTTCAGGCATTTCCCGTTGTTCACGATTGACGCACCAGATCGTGTAGGCGGGACAATCCGGCAACCAGACCCAACGGGCGGTGTCCCGTGGTTTAAGCCGCAAGTTGCCCAATCCCGTAGCGGGAATCTGCGCCAAGTCGTTCAGCCCAAGACCGGGCTCATCAGCGGCGCAATGAACCTGTGTCCAGAGCAGGTCCAGACGGGCGACGTCGCCCAGATACGGCATGTCTTGCGCGTGCTCGAATTTGTCGAGAAAGTCGGGGAAGCCCGCTCCGTAATTCAGTAAACGTGCATCTGTTGGCGGTGCAAGCCGGGCATGTATGGCGGAGGCGCTTTTAAGCCAGTCAGTGCCCACCAGGCGCTCTACGGTAGGGAAGTTGGCTAGCAACGCATCCGTCGTGCCTTTGAGTACGGTATTGCGATAGACCGCAAAGCCTGGTTGTTGGGTCAGCGAATCCATCGTGGATGATCCAGTGCCGTATAACGCATCGACGAAGGCATCCTGAAAGCTTGCGAGAGAGGGCTTCATATCGCCACCTTCATTCGCTGATTTTGCCCAAGGTTCAATAACGTCTGCGCTCGGTTGCGCTCGGCCAGTAAAACGTCGAAAGCGGGGATATGGTCGTCGCGTTCGATCAGTGTTGGACGCGGGCCGATCCGTTCGATCAGCCGCTGGTACAGAAACCAGACATCCTCGGCGACAGGGGCGTCGTGGCTATCGATCAACAACTTTGAATGGCCAGGGTCTTTGGTGAATCCGGCCAGATGAATCTCCATGATGGCGTCGGCCGCAAAGGAATCCAGATAATCGGCGGCGCTAAAACCCAAGTTGTGCGCACTGATGTGCACGTTGTTGACGTCCAGCAACAAGCCACAGCCAGTCACCGTGCTCAATTCGGTGAGAAATTCCAGTTCGCTGTAGTCATGCCCGTCCAGGTGCAAATAATGGGTCGGGTTTTCGATGGCAATGCGACGCCCGAGGGCGTCTTGTGTGCGCTGGATATTGCTTGCGATACGCTGTAACGCTTCATTTGTTCGGGGAAAAGGCAACAGGTCGGGGTGGTATTGTTCGCGCCAGGCTGACCAGGCAAGGTGCTCGGAAATCAGTGCCGGTTGAACGCGATCAGCGAGCTGTTTCAGGCGTTTCAAGTGCTCCGGGTCCGGCGGGCAATCGGCCGCCAGCGAAAGTGACACCCCGTGCAACGACAATGGGTGCCGCTCGCCAATGGCCTCCAGCCATGCCAGGCGGGGGCCGCCACCAACCATGTAGTTTTCCGGATGAACTTCGAACCAGAGACCTTCGACCGTGCAGTCGTGGGCCTCTTGGTAATGGTTCGGTTTGAGGCCAAGTCCCGCCCCGATCTGGAATGCCTTGTTCATGATAAGTACGTGCCCCGTGGCGTTGACGTTACATTGGTGTGAGGGTGCCGGTGCCTTTTGGTGTCTTGATGGTGGTGCAAGTGCCAGCGGGAACGTTTTTCCAGGCATTAGGCTGGTAATCCATTTTTGCCGTACCTGCGCATGTGGTACCTGCACCGGCCTTGCAATCGTTGTGACCGGCCATGGCGACGCCGTAGCATTTTTCCATGGCGCCTGCGGCGGCTGGGGTCTCGGCGGCAATGGCGCCGGCAGCAAAGGAGGAAAAGGCAACGGCGATGGCAGCAAGCTTCAGATTGTTCATGGTTATTCTCCGGGATCATGAGGGTGGGTCGTCGCATCAGTGCAGGAGTGCTCTGTGCTTCAGATCCGAAAGGTAGTTCGCTGAGTTTTCAAATCCGGTTACAGCCATCGCAAAATATTTTTTAGATCCACAAAATGAATCTGCTTGTTGCCATATGCCTTTGGCGGCAAGCATGATCCATCGCCCGTTATTGGCGCTGGCGTTATGCAAGTACAGAATATTTTCATCCTCGTGTAACCAGAGTGGACGATGGAACGAACTACACATAACGATGCATTGCGGAGCCGGGAAATTCATCTTCAGACCTTGTTCCTCGCGGGCTTGGGTGGCGACGAGCGGGCTTATGGCACTTTCCTCAAGGAGCTGAGTGGTCATATACGCGGCTTTGTTCGAACCCGACTTCAACGGCAACCGGGTGAAGTCGAGGATTTGCTGCAAGAGGTTTTGCTGGCCGTCCATAACGGTCGACAAACGTACCGTGCGGACCAACCGCTGACGGCCTGGGTGTTTGCCATCACCCGCTACAAACTCACGGATTTTTTTCGTGGTAGGTCGCGCAATGAAGTGCTCAATGACTCGCTCGACGATGTGGCGGAGCTGTTTGCCAAGCCTCATCTGGAGCCGGAGCAGGCCCATCGCGACCTCGGCAAGTTACTTGAGCAACTGCCTGACCGGCAGCGTTTGCCGATTCAGCAGGTGAAGCTTGAAGGCTTGTCGGTCGCCGAGTCCGCGCAAATGACCGGGCTTTCGGAGTCAGCGGTAAAGATTGGCATCCATCGCGGGCTTAAGGCGTTGGCCGACAGGATTAGAGGTACACGATGAAAACTGACGATCTTATTTCCATGCTGGCGACCGGTGTTACACCGGTCGACCGGCATGCGCTCGCAAAGCGTTTCGGCGTCGCGGTGCTGGTCGGCCTGATAACGGCCTTCTTGCTGGTGATGGTTATGTTTGGCGCACGTCCGGATCTGGCCGAAGTGGCGGCAACTCCGATTTTCTGGGCAAAGATTGCCTTGCCCTTGTGCCTGATGGTCGGCGCGTTGAGCCAGGTTGTGCGCCTGGCGAGGCCCGGAGTTACGCCAGGCGCCGGACAACTGCTTGTTATTGCTGCGGTTGCAGCGGTGTGGGCTGGCGCCCTCTATGTCCTGATGACAGCAGCCCCGGACGTGCGTGCTTCGATGATCTTCGGTAAAACATGGCGCGTGTGTACGCTGAACATCACCTTGCTTTCGATTCCGGGGTTCATTGCTGTCTTTTGGGCGCTGCGTGGGTTGGCACCCACTCGCCTGAGACTGGCCGGCGCCTGCGGCGGACTGCTTTCAGGGGCGATGGCTACCATTGCTTATTGCCTGCATTGCCCTGAAATGGAAGTCCCTTTCTGGGGCGTCTGGTACTTGCTTGGCATGTTGATACCAACCGTTATCGGTGCGCTGCTCGGACCGCGCTGGCTTCAATGGTAGTGGGGTTGGAAATCGCTAGTTATCCAGCGACTCCACCACTGACTATCGTCGCAAGTTTGAGAACAGTACAGCTACCCTGGCCAAATCCAATCAAAATGACTGGTCAGGTCGAATGCAAATAGGTGGTCAGTTGCTGTGCGCGTGGGTGGTTAAGAAGGGTGCAATTTCGCAGAATACGGACGGAGGTTCTGCCCTGAAAAGCTTGGGTAGATGCCGAGATTGCAAGGGAAGCGCTTGGAGGCTGCCGCCAAGGTTCGCCTCGTGTCACTTAACGGGGAAGGAAAACACACGCCGACTCTTAATAAGTTCCTAACGTCAGACCAGTACGACACCTGGGAGGAAGCTAGACGCGACCTCAAACTCCAGGCAGCTCCGGAAGTTCTAGTTGGTGCAGAGGCATCCCGTTAACTGCCAGTCTGGAAATCACATCTACAAGCAGTGGATTTAACCGGGACTATCTAGCCAACGACTGCGATAGGGTGATCCGTGCAGTGGATTGGATCTGAAACGCGTTTTTAGCCAAGTCGCCCCCAATGCGCATTAGCTTCATGTGTGGACTCCTTCTCACTGTGACTGTGGATCGCCCCTTCTGCCTGATATTCAAAATGTTGAGGTGAATAGGAGTCCATCCCATTGAATCGCAACTTACTTCTTAGACACAGCCGGTACGCGGCTTTTGACTGGAAACAGGCGTAGGTGGAACGTCCATTTTTAGCCGATTTCTGTCTGTCATCACTGTCTGTTTTATTGCGTCGAAAGCGGAACTATCTTGAGGGTGTTCAATTCGTAAAGCGTTTTTTGCACCACAATGACACCAGAATGCCTGTGGCAATCGACACCATTGGAATGCTTGAAGCAACGCTCAGTGTTGGAAACACCAACAGTATTTGCGAGTCGTTACCGCCGAGCATCATCGAAGCCCCAATCCCCATCAAAATACCCGCCAACAAATGAACGCCAGCCTTTGATGGGGTAAAGGCCTCGAAACGGAACATTTTCCTGTACACGGTAAAACTCAGCATGCCTGCCAGCAACATGACAAACACGGCAATACGCCGGGCGCTGATTGCCATATCGGCTTGCCAGAACAACTGCGAAACATTGTAAAAGAACACACTCGGTGTCCATAACGGCTCGAACGTATAGAGCGCACTCGTCAACGCACCCAGCAGCATGCTGGAGAAAACCAGGTGTTTATTACCATGTGTGCAGACTAAAAAAATCAGTACCAGCGCCACTACACCGATCAACAGCCAGTAATGGCGGCTGGAAATTTCCGGCATCAGAATGGTCTTCTGTTCGGGCATCATGCGCATGTAATACCAGAGCACGATCCCCAGGACCCAGCCGATCATTGTGAACAGTTTATTGAAATTGCCACAGGCAAACCTGGTCAGCGTACCTACGCTGCAACCGTTGTTCAGCACCGATGCCACCCCGAACAAGAAGCCTCCCGAAACCAGTAAAGGATAGGAAATACCCGGCGAGTACAGCGGAAGGCTGAACTCGGAGAAACGATAGAGCGGGGCCAGCAGCAACCCGAACAATCCACACGATGTCAGTGCCACAAACAACGTCGGGCGCCCCGCCAGCAGTTGTTCGCTCGCTTTGACAAGGCACATGCCCATGCGCTGCGAAACCCAGCCAATCAGGAACGCTAATACCAACGCCATCAATAAAGAGAAAACCATGTTCATGCGCCACCGCTGATTTGGATGGACCGGGCGTCACCAGGAATTAGCTTAGTCCTCGATCAGGCTACCTGTGTATCGGACACAGTCGTAAGCTGACGGTCGCTTTGTATCGCCCTATGGTTTCGTAGAGGTTGAATGACTGCTCCTGGCCGATTTCTGCCCGTCACGGGGGGCTGGAATCGACCCGAATCGAAGACTCGCCTGTTTCACGTGCGTTGGTTGTCGCTTGCTAGATCAAGGCGGTTACGTTGGTACGCCTAATAGATATAGCTCGACGAGAACCCTTTTAGTTGACTTTCTCAGCTGACAGGGAGAGTTTACCGTGGCCCTCCATTGCTCCTCACCGAGCCTTTATGTGCAAGGAGATTATCTGATCATTATGAGGAATTACTTATGACAGAAAGTGCCACAACCCTCGACGGCGAAATGCCTTCGGAAGAAGCGGGCTTCAAAGTCAGCAATTACTTTTCCTCAGATTCGGCTTTTTTTATCTTCGTTTTGGTGCACCTTGATGGACGAAATCGCGCAAAACTTTTAAGCATTACGCCAGAATTATACGAGTCGGAAAAAAAATCAAAAGAATGGCGAAATTCTATAATAAAATTTGTTCACCCTGACTACTGTAAACATCCGGAAGCTGGTGAAGCTACGGCGAAATTGAATGAGCTTTACGAAGGGATGAAGAATAATGGCGAAGAATGATGACTCTCCGTCAACCAGCAAGTTGCCAGTTCTTCTGAAGCCTTTAGATTTCGACTACCCTAAGCCAAAGCGAAGAAATGACCTTGTACCGATCGAGAAATATGACCAAGTTGATAGCCAGATAAGTGATTTTGTTACGCTGGGTACTAATGGGGTCCTCTATGTCCCTAAGCAGGCTTTTCCTACGGTGTTCCAAACGACCAAAGCCAAGGCTCATTTCATTTTCGTTAATCAAATTGACGAGGAAGATACGCGCACCTTTGGGGGGGAGCAGTATGCGCATAGTTCAGCGGTTGTAGGCCTTGCAGATAAAAAAGCTCAGGAGACTCGCGATGCCGGCAAGCAAGCCTTGCTTCAATACGCTCGCGACTCTCTACTCACGATTTCGGATTCACCTCAGGCCCAGGAGGCCAGGAGGCAGCTCGACGCTTTCAGCGCTAAAACGCTACCTACATTGCGCGCTGAGCGAAATGTCATGGTGGACGAAGTCACTGGAGAAGCTGCTCAAAAGGGTTTTGCCTTCCATCACGTGAATCCGAAAGAACTGCATACAGATCCGGAAGACTCGCTAGATCCGACAAAAGGTCGAAACCTCAATCCAGAAACCCACGCAGATGTTCATCGCAAAAACATTAACTCCGAGGAACAGTTCGAAGAATATAAGAAACAAAATTCTCCGAAGGCTGGGTAGGTTAGCGGATACCCCGGGGCCGGGTGCGAGCCCGTAATTTCGGGTAGCGTTTTCGGACCAGTAAGGTCAGAAATGATTCGTCCTCCTCGTTGGGGTTGGACAATGGTGGATCAGTCACTACGAGTGTAGGTCACTGTCCGACCCAAAGGGGGCATTACAGTTACACAGCGGCAAGGCTTACCCGCACAAAGGACACGTCTTCTGCCACGGTTCAGTATCGCTGGCTCCTCGGAGCTAGACCAGTTATGAAAAGCCAACTATATGGCCTACAAATTGGCTGTTTTTGATCAGCGATAGCCAGGAATCAGTTAAATAGACAGACCGTTCGCTGTTTTGATCAGCTTCATTACTTGTTCAGTGATCTCGACCGTAGACAAACCATAAGCATTGATAACTGTGCTGTCCGGGTAATAGGCACGAATGAGTTGTTCGTGATTGTGATAGCACACGAAAAGAACGTCATTATCTTTCATTCGTGCCTTCAAGGACGGTAAATAATTCGGTTCAGCATCGCTCCCCATGATCATGATGCGTGGACTAGCGAAGTGGGCTAGAACTGGTCGATCAATTATTTGAACCCCCCGGTTTGACGAACGAATCGCCGACGCCCAACAAGCATTAATCAACGAAAAGACTAACTCAGTCTGATTCGAGTCGAAAATAATATCCACTATTTTGGGATACCACTCCAAATGACCTATGGCTGCTGGCTGAAGCTCTTGAGGATCGAAACAAGCCTCTACTAGATTTTTTGCTAAATCTGAGAGCTTGTCAGCGATGTAGAGAGACCTGTTGACGAGGTCCTTGTACTCATGATTATGGATTGGATCACTGATCTGCAATATCTGAATAGCATCCAACTGCCCGCTACCCTGGCTAGGGCGTAACGAAAACTTAGAGGCTATGAAAGATTTTCGCAGCATTTGAAGCTGAAGCTCAGACAGTTGGTTAAGTGTAATAATCATGAATCGTCGGCTGTCACTCTTGATTTCACCTCTACCGATCGCAGCCGCCAAACGGCCGTAGTATTTAGCTTTCTCGTTCTCCATATCGTTCATGCAGCCCGAAAGGAGCGCGGTGTAATCATCAGCAGTGAGATGTTGGGTAACCTCTGGTGTGACCTCACCCTCAAAGACATTCTTGATGAATTCTTCGTAGCGCTTTTCAGTCCGACGCTCCATCTGTAAAGCTGCCTGCTTACTCAAAAGCTGCAAGCCTTCATAGCCAGCAGCGAGCAGCCCGCCTCCAGGCAAAAGCCCTACACCGGCTTTGGCCGCAATAGACATCAGTTCTACAAGGGGATGCTCTCTATCCTGCGTCACCTGAAAATCTCCTCTCGATGATTATATGGATCCGCCCAAAAAGGTCGGACACGATGTCGCGACAATATTTTTCGTACAGAGCCTCGCAATTGATCTTGAAAAACGGGTCTTTGTGACCGCCCGATACGCTGATCAATATGCCTGAGTTTGATCCCGACGCGCCTGCGACGTCGAATGAATGTTCTGATTCCGTAAGCGATTCTGGATGACTGCTTCAGCCCCTCATTACGCTTAATGGTCGCTGAGGGGGCGTGTCAGTTCAGGTGCATTTGGAGCGTTCAGGTCAGCGACTGTCCGAGTGTGAGTGATCTGGAGACGTGGCCCCAGTCAACGGCGAGTTCAGCTAGTCTTCCAGCATCGATTATTCAAGGACGAGATTCATGCCAGACAACTCTGAAACCAACATATATATAGCGGACACTCTCACAATGCTCCTGTACAACCAGCACGCCATTGCTGCGGCCATTGAGGAAATTACGAAATGGCTCTCAGAGAATGGAGTGGGGAGTGTCGCCGCTAACGCAATTGCGGCTTTGGAAACGCTAGACACGAATGCTCAAAGCATCACAGACACCATCATGAGATTACGGCAGTTATAGGCATCATCCGATTTGACCAGCAGGCGTCGCAACGACGATCTACACAGACCGGTCAATTGCCGTCTGGCCACATGGGCCGTTAGCGAAGCACAGCGGACGGAGGGGAAAGGTAGAAATCCGATTGCTGCCTAACAAGGCTGCCACTGACCTAAGCTGCGAGGCGCGAATCCCGATTTGAAGGTAGTCGCCAATTATCTCCTCATCGTTATTCGTTGCTTTCCGACTTCGCGCTTTAAATCATTTAGGGGCGGAGCGGGTGAGGCAGATGGGCCCTTTGCAGTTTAGAGGGCCCACATGCACAAACTCACATAGCCGAGGCGCGCCACTACGGACTGATTTCCGTTTCAACCTATGCCAACGATTCCCTTAGCGTTGGCGGTCCGAATGGTCAGAGCCCAGTCCGCATAACACATTCCACTACTCGGCCAAGCCTGTGACCAAAAACGCAATGTGGTCGACGGTGCCGGTGCCGGTCAGGGGCGTTTCTTTATCGCCCAGGTACTTCTTCAGGCCTTTCGGATTCGTGGGTCGATGCCAGTGATGTGGACCGTTCCGAAATCGGTTTCATCACCTGCCATGTACAGCCAGACGCCGGGAAAGTCGAAAGGAGATCGGTAGCCGGGCTTGAAGCCTAGGATCTTCTCGTAAAAGCGATAGGGTTTTTCGAGGTCGAACGACCGGATCGAGCAATGAGCGAGCTTTTGTACGGGCATGGAGGTCTCCTGCTTGTTCTCGTAGTTATCGTTCGATAAATAGCAGGGCCTGCCGTGAGCCAAGTAAAGGGGGTAGGAGAGGGAGAAATTCGGGTTTGGAGATTACACGACGCGATGTGGGGTTAACACGCTGGTTCGAAAAGGGTTTTTGAAAACTGAAAAGTGTCAATTACGGATCGACGGCGGTGGGTGGTGGGAAACGATGAGGAGCTTCTCTCGTGTGAAGTAGGCGTAACTCATAGATTTAAGGACCAAATTTTCATCCAGCTATGCTTCTTCTTTCACTCAGTAAATCTCAATTGGTCCGGCGAGAAATTGAACTCCGCATACTCTAATTCAGGATTTTGAGGCCTGTGGAGGCTGTGCCGAGAAGTCCGAATTCGATGTACAAAATGGTTGCCAGCCGATGGTGGCAATGCGACAGTTACTCTCCTGGTGAGTATGGAGGCTACCTATGCTGCAATCAGCGCATGTTTGATGAGATCGTGGATCTGGCTTGTTGTGTTCAATTTTAGAGGCTGAACCAAAAGCTGGCGGTTTCACGCATCCCTCAATGACTTATTAAGTTTAAGCCGAGTTGCATCACAAATAATGGATTAGAAGCGAATAAGATGCAGAATCGAAGATCACTAATTAGTAATGTGGTTGATAAGCTGGGTTGGATAAAGTCTCAGGTCGAATTATATAGTCGTCTGAATTTAACCGATATAAACATATACTCTGAAAATTTTTATCGAGATCTATTAAATTTGCTGCTGGGATACAACCTTAAAAATATAAATGTACAAGATTTAAATGCAGCTGCAATTGATTTGGGTGACGAAGTCCTTAAAATAGCGATTCAGGTAACATCTTCTAGCGACGTAAAAAAAATCAAAAAGACCATAGCGAAGTTTGTAGAGTATGGCTTGGGTGAAAAATACAGTTCTTTGATTGTCTTAAATATTGCAAGTAAGAAAAAGTATAGAGAGCCGTTTATTGAAATTGATGGCTGGAGTTTAGATACAGTTAAAGATGTTTGGGATGTAGGTTATCTGCTTGAGAAAATATCTGACTTGCCCACTGAAAAAATAAAGGTGGTATCTGAATTTCTTGATCGAGAGATTACCCTGAGTTCTAGGGCATCAATACCCAAAGAGGTTACAACAATTCTTCGTTTGATTGAGTATATCAGCGATGACAATCATCCGGAGTCTGGGAATGGATTTCTCGAAGAGCCATTTCCCGATGAAAAAATAAATAGAAGATTCTCTGATCACGCAGAAGATCTGAAGGATAATTTTACACGGTTATTTATCGAATACGGCGCAATCCTTAAGGTGGTGAAGGATAATACCGACCTTGGGCAGGTGAAATTAAGGAAAGCCGGTGCGCATTTGAGGGCGTACAGTGACAAGGTGTTAACCCAATGTGATGGCAATCCAAAATTGGCTCTAGAGAAAATTGTCTCGCATTTTACTTCCATTCTCGGTCAAAACCAGGTCGAGTTTGATGGGCGGGCTGTGGAGTTTTACATCGTTGACCAGTTGATTCAATGCAACGTATTCCCGAATAAGGTCATATCATGCCCAGCCTAATATCTAAAGATGATGACCTGGCTACATCAGCACCAGTAATTGGTTTTGCGATATTGAAGCTACTTAAGGAAAAAGAGCTATCGAGAGTAAGTATCTTTGAACTGGCAAGGGAAATTAAAAAGAGAGATAAAGCAGGTGTTAGAGGGGTCTATTATGGAATGTTGTTTCTTTATTCTTTAGGGTTGATCGAATTTCACGCTCCATATGTGAGTCTAAATAATGTTTAAGTTGATGTTGTTGTACAGTGAGCCTGAGACGTTCAAGCCAATAGTGTTTAGGCCGGGGTTAAATTTAATCTTAGGAGAAGCGAATGAGGGGAGCATAAAAACCAACGGCGTTGGCAAGTCTCTAGCCATTGAGTTTCTCAATTTTGCACTTTTAAAGAAACTCGCAGAGTCACGAATTTCGCTTGTTCCAAAAGATACGTTTGATCCTGATACTGAAATATGTTTAAAATTTAGTTATAATGAGGTGGAGTTTGTAATAAAAAGAAGTGTGACCGGTCATCAAAATCCAACTTTATACGGCCCAGATTTCGTTACAAAATTCTCGTCGCTAGAAGACGCGACTGAATTTTTCAACAGTGAATTCAGAAGGCCAGATGTTGACGATGCTCCTTCATTCAGGTCCATGCTTGGACCGCTTATTCGCGACGAACGATCAGAGTTCAAGTCTTTGGTGCTTTGCCATGATACCAATAAGAGAATTCCCGCTGATTACTCTCCGCATTTATATCTTTTAAATATTGATGCTAAACCCTATAAGGAGGTCAAGTTTCTTTGGGGGCAACTAGATAAGATTAGAGCGGCGACGGCGAAGATAAAGGAGAATATTCAGACTCTGACGGGTAAGAATTTTGCTGAGGCGAAGGCGGAACTTAACGAGTTAACAAGTCAGGTACATAAGATACAAGAAGAAATTGACGCCCTTGAAAATATTCAAGGGTACGAGATTGTTAAAGACGAAATTCTCAATCTTGAAAGTACCATTGATGAGGCTAGGGCTCGGCAAGTCACATTGAAGCATGAGCTTGCAAAAATTCGGGTTTTTCATGGCGATTCCTACATCGCTGACGAGGAAATAGTAGAGTTATATAACCAGTTTAGCGATGGGCTTGGAAGCTATATAAAAAAGCAGCTTGATGAGGTAATTAGTTTTAAGAGAAAAATTGATGATTTTCAGAAAGATATATTGGATGGAAAGCGATCTGAGATTTCAAATGATCTAAAGTTGATCGAAAAAAATTTGGTTGCGTTGGATAAGCAATACAAAGACCGCATTTCTCTCTTAGATCATAACGGTATTCTCAAAAATCTAAAACAGACTATTGCTGTCCATCAGCGGAAAGTAGAAGATCTTTCGTCTTTGTCCGCATGGATGAAAAACTACGCAAAGTTTGAGATAGAAAAATCTGAAACTGTAATCCAGAAAAATAACAGATTGCTTGATCTTAAATTTTCTTTGCTCGAAGCATCAAATACTCTCGACTCTTTAGAGGAATCTATTTTAGATATTCACGATTTTGTGGCAGGGAATAAGCATTGTTCATTTGATATTGAGGTTCTCAATACCAAAGAGGTTGTTAGGTTTGAATTGCGGATTCACGATGATGGTAGTCATAGTAACGAGCGAGAAAAAGTATTCATGTATGATGTCGCTCTATTATTAGATGAAAGAATATCTAATAGGCATCCGGGGTTTTTAGTCCATGACAATATTTTTGATGTGGATCAAGATACATTAGTTAAAAGTTTGAACTATCTTGATTCGAGGCGCGATCAGCTAAATAAGAAGCAATATGTTCTTACTATAAACGAGGATAAATTCAGGCCGGCGGATTTTGATAATTTAAACTGGAGCTTGCGTGAGGTTGCCATTGCTAGCTTTACAAAGAAGAGTAAGTTTCTTAAGGTTAATTATCAAGAAACGAAGAAGAGAAAATAATTTTCTTGTTGTAAGAATCATCTGGCGACGTTAATAAGGATTACGGTCCTAGCGGTAGTGAAAATCGATCATCTCTTGAAAAGGTAGGTGGGCGATAAGGCATCAAGTGAATATCATCGAATCGATTAGATATAGAAAAGAAAGCCGACAGAGGCGTTCTCGGATGCAGCAAATTTCGCTTCATTCGGGATGTCAACGATCAGCTATTTAAGCTGCTCGAATGGATTAGAGTTAGTCAACGATGTCATCAGCCGCCGACCGAATGGAGGTGTCAGCGCATCTCTATACCGATTCCGCCAAGCTCTTTAGTGGCGTCTTGTAGCGCATGCGGGCTACCGTAGAGCAGAGGCTGAGTGCCCCCGAGCTGACGTGCTAACTCCCGAGTACTCCCTGAGAAACCATGCGTTGCGAAATGCTGGATCGTTTTTTGGAGGATTTGCTTTTCCCGGGCCTCAGGGTGAGCCGTTGACCTGTCGACTCGGCAATCCCCATCGAACTGTGCAGCTTTTGCGAAGATTGCTGGAAAAATTGAGGCGATTACGCGAGGAAGCGCCGAGCAATCTATAACCGTGTCAGAGCGTATTCGGGTCACTGCTGCTGAGGGTGTACGCACGGCGGTCTTGTCCGATCTCGGTCTGACGCTTTGTTCGGCTTGGATGTTCGCGCCGAAGATGGCTAGTGGGGAGGTGAAAGCAGTGCTTGAAGACTGGCGTTTGCCCTGCATGGATCTCTGGGCGGTGTTCGCGACAGAAAGGATGGCCAGTGCAAAAGCGCGTGCGTTCGTCGCCTTCGTCGAGGAGACTCTGGGAGAAAATCCTCTACTTTATGGCGTAGAGGATAAAGGGACTCTATCGGCACGAGAACGCTAATTTTTCGAAAGCGGGATTAATTTACAAGGTATTTATCAAGCGCTACGTCTCCAACTGCTAGTGTGACGAGTCCCGACGGTGTCGACTCCATCGGAAATACCCACATAGCGCTCCGTCCCGTTGTGGATACCTTAACGCAGGTGGAGTAAAACAATCGCGAGGGATTATCACTTGAGTAGGTCTCAACCATCCTTTGTCTAAGGGTATCAAAGTCGAAAGTTGCCTTGATGGGATTTTTGCATTCGAGCATGTGTTCAGGTATCTCAAGATTTAGTCGTGCAAATCTAGGTGTCTCGAGATCCAAGAAGATCATGTTGTGATGCTTTTCTAAAATCGATAAATCGAAGTTTAGTAGGCGTTCTAGGTGAATATCTATTTTGACTAAGTTTACATAATGATTTGCAATGATACACATCGCTCTAATGTAAGAACCAAGCTCGCTGTGGGTGAAAATCTGCGAAGATCCAATTTTTTTGATTTCTATTGCGCCATCTTCATTGATTCTCGTTCCTCCACCATGAGTAATTGGATTTCGAAACTCCACTAGAGATTCGTACATACCCCAAAATGCAGCGCTGACATCCGGCCTTTGTAAAAAGAAGTCAGGTTCAATCAACGTATTTGAGGTTTTGAGCCTACGATAAGATGAGATTTTTTTACGAAATGGCCAGTCGATACAACCGTTCGATCTCAATATCCATTCTGCAAGCATGTCGTGGAGCTTGAAGCACGCACTGAACACTAGAGGTTTTAAACGAGCCAGGGCCGCACCCACGGCGCCTGCCGACATGCTTTCTGTGAATACAACGTTTACTGTGGCTAGCAAATTACCGTTTTCGGCAACATCCCCTAAAACGATGTCCATGCTGCTATCTGGTTGCTCGGACTGGTCAAAAAGCTCGCGACGTAGATAGTCCAATGCTTCCAGTTCGAACGTGATTTTTTCGGCCAATTCTTCTGGAGCACCTGAGAAACTGTTCATCGACGCTATCATCCTATATTGAACATCGCTGGGGTCTTAATAAGTCAATGTTGGTTTTACATCGGTTTTTTCAGTTCTGCTGGTTCTGATGATGAGGCTAAAGCAATTTTTGGCTGCATGATTTTACTGAATTTCATGACGTCATTTTCGTTGCTTATTCGTTTTACAAGGTAAAGCATGTCGTCGGTCTCACCGACTATGCATCCGGTAACTTTATCTGTGTTTGTCAGTGCTAGTGTGGCTTCCGAACACTTTTCAATTAGCTCGTACGCAACAGTGATTGCACTTTTTTGCGCATCTTTCACCATGAAGTCCATCACGAGCCATAGCAAAATAGAGAATAGGCCGACAAAGAAAGCGCCTAACAGTAGAGGAAGCGCGGTAGGTAATCGGTAGCGTATTGAATTTTGGTCATAGTGCTTCTCTGGTGGTTTCGTTACTGCTGGCTTTTCTAGTAGGACGAGACCTCCAAGAAATGCGAGCGCTAAAGCGGTACCTGCACCTACTCCGGTGAGGAGAAACGTGAAAGGAAGGCCGCCATATATCGCGTATATCAAACTGTCGTATCCCACTCTCCAAGCAGGAACACCCAGTATTAGATCCACCTTTTCCAAGTAGGCATATCCCCGGGTTACTACCATGGCAAAAAAGACGGTGATGATCGAGATGCTCTCGAATCTCACTACTCGGAGAAATTGGCGAAATGCAGGTGGATGAGGTTGAGACACCTGTTCTGCTATTGAATCTTTTTCCACAATGCCCATTGGTTTGACTTTCCTTTTTAAGCTATTTCACGCTATCGCCGGTTTGCGTCCTCTGCGAGACCTTCCAGTCGCAGCACATTGCAGGTGCAGCAGCGCACAAGAGCAGAACAAAACATCTACTTGAGAGGTATTTTGCAGTCTTCCGCGGGCGGCCACCTTCAGCCAGGTTAGACCAATCCATTCCATGCTTGAGCATGCTCGTCTCCTTTAAGCAGTGATAGAAATTCGATCCCACCAATTCAGAAGCGCCCCACGTGTGAAGTGCTGAAATGTGTGGAGGGCAATGGGTGCGTCTTCAGGTACCCACTGGGCGTTGAGGGTTTGGACAGCAAGTGAGGTAATAGCGCGCTCTGCCGGTACGGTATCTTGAGCCCACTGGTGGGGGCGCTGACACATCGGCGTAGGGAAAGGAATACCAGCATGCAATGCGTACGAGCGGAGTGAGTAAATTTTCTTAAGGATTGGCAACAAGGCATCCCAGGTCCACTCAATCTTCATCCAATCCAAGCTGGGTCTGTCAGGCGGCTCTGCTGGCATGAATGCTTCACAGAACATGAGAAATTTCTTGGTGGAACCGAACAGCCCCTTCAGATCCGTCGCCACTTTATTCAGCAAATCCGTCCCACCTGATGCTTCGACCATTGTGGCCAGTTCGGGCATAAGCTCCCTCAGGTTTTCGGTCGACGATCCAGCAGAAGAGAACTGGGCGTTCGCGGCAATTTCGAGTGCGGACACAAATAGTAGCCAAGCTAGATGGGGCTCACTTTCTGAAATCCAGAGCGCATCTTGATAGGCCCGCGCCGACCTAACCAGCTCGGTATAAAGTTTGGCTTTCACTGTCGGTATGGTCGCTAAGCGTGATTGGATGTCGTTCAGAAGCACATGCTCAGGCATGGGAATTAGCGGAAGACCATGATTTACCGAGAGTGATGGTGCTGGCCGGGAGCTGTGGGCCATATAGCGCCCAAGGGGGTCACCTCCATCAAAGTAGCGATTTGCATCGCCAGCCTTCAATCGAACTCCTAACGCCAACGAAGCCAGAGACGTGATTTCCTCCGGTAGGCTTCCGCCGTGAAAGAGTTTGACGTCAGTTTTGAGTTCGGCCAAATTCCTACGTTCTGGAGCTTCAAAGTTAAAATATCGAAGGACGATGGCGATGTTAGCGCCCTTAGGTCGACCAAAGGAACTTGCATTGAGAAGCGCATATGGGCCTAAACCGTTATCTAATTCACCATGAATCTCGACATCAGAATACAGCGGATATTCCGATCCCCCGTAACAGTCATTGTTGCCAGCCTCTTGTAGTTCATTGAATGTGAGCCAATTGGACTGTGAGCGTAAGCGCGGCGGGGTGATTTGTATCTTCATGCCGGTCTCCTGTGCCATTGAGAGCTTTCCTGTATTTGATGAGTCTGCTAGGCGGGCTGAGTGCGCCAGAATGGTTTAGGTATGGAGTCGCTTGGTGTGAGCGTTCACAGTCGGGCGAAACCATATCGTACCTGCGGAACACTAAATGCGGATAAGTCAAACATAGTCATCTTTCCCACATGGTTGAAGCAGTAGCTGTCTGATACAAACCGCTAAAATCAAAGGCGCATTCCATATGGGATGCGCCTTTTTTGTTATTTTTTACAGTGGTCGGCTGTTACAAGGCGAGAAGGCGCTCATGTGAAGCATGTCGGGCTTTTGGGTTACTTGATTTTGACCTCTGTTGATTCTGTCAATTTCACACTGATGCGCTGATCCACAGCAAGCGCTGGGACGTCCGCTTTGCCATCTTTATCAATCAGAACTGCGGGGATCTCAACAATGTCTTTAGCGCAAGCAAGCTTCGCCGGGCCTGTAACATATTGGTGAGTTTTTTCATCCAGCGTCTGCTCAACAGCGAGGTTACATTCGTACTTTTTCAGAGCATTCTCAGTTGAAATGTCATCCTTTTCGGAGCCAGGTGTGCCGGTTTGAACGGTCAGATCCTTTCCAATGAGGGTGCCCTGGCGATTCCACAACGTTGCCGAGATTTTCATGTCGCGTTTGAGATCGATTTTCTGGCCTGAGTCACACCCCATGATCAGGGACGCCACGATTGCGATTGCGACGAAAGCAGATTTCTTAAATTGCATTAAATGTTCACCATAGAAAAGTCGTTTTTACGTTCGCGAGACTTCGCGATCGCATCTGATGGCCCGTGTAGAGAAGGGTGCGAAGCAGCAGGTTGAGCATCAAGTCACTCGGGGCTGCGTCGGCGCTGACCAGATTGAGCGGGTTGCGCACATCATACCGTGCGTCCGGTAAATCGCTCAGAGCTGAGCGGTCATTTCGAGGCTCTGATGCCCTGATTAGAGCCTTAGGAGTGACGAATCATCCTGCAATTTCAAGGTTTTCAGATCGCCGAAAATATTTTAAAAATAATGAGAAAAGCGAGTGTTTTGATGCGGTGCGTTACTCAATATTGAAGAGAGGCGGAAAATACCTTTGCATTTCTGTCTCTTGATAAGCTCGCTTTGGTGATGCCGAGGTCCTAGGATGGAAGCTCATGCCGCAACGTGCTGGAATTGGGGGCAGTTATGTTTGAAGAAACCATACGCGCTTTGCATCAGTTAGAAGGGCAGACCACGGTATCCGTCCTTATAGGTGATGACGAGGAAGGCTTCTTTGATCGCGAGTGCCCATCGGAAGAATGCTTGTTCCAATTCAAAGTTCGTAGCGACGATTGGAAGGAAAAAGTTCGTAATGAGGAAGTTTTCTGTCCCAATTGTGCGCATACAGCCGACTCTGGACAGTGGTGGACCCAGGAGCAGCTTGCCCATGCACGACAGGCAGCGATCACTCAGATCAGCGAGCGAATCGGTGTAGCGTTGGAGCAGGATGCGATTGGATGGAATGCGCGTCAGCGACCTAATGGTTTTATTTCGATGACCATGTCTGTCGATAGTCGGCGTCAGCATGTGCCGCTCCCTCCGGCAGCAACGGAGCCGATGAAGTTAAAGATCACGTGCCCCATCTGTGCTTGTTGCTATGCGGTAATCGGGGCTGCTTACTTTTGCCCGGCGTGCGGTCACAACGCCGCGGATCAATTGTTTAGTCAAACCGCCAACGGGGTAGGGCGAGCTTTGGATCAGCTTGATGCTGTACGAGCTGCCATTGCGGATCGCGACATTGGTGAGTACACAGTGCGCCTTTTGATTGAGAACGGTCTTCAAAACACAGTAACCGCCTTCCAGAGGTGTGCGGAGTCCCTTTTCGTAGGTCTTCCATCCTCTCCAAAATTCCGCAAAAATGCCTTTCAGAACCTTGCTGAGGGAGACGAACTCTGGAGGTCCGCGACAGGCAAAGGTTTCAGCGATCATTTATCTATTGAGCAGTTGAATCGGCTCAAAATTGCCTTCCAGCAGCGTCACCTACTCGCGCATACGCAAGGGATTGTCGATGATGGTTACGTCTTGAAAAGCGGCGACTCGCGTTATAGAGCCGGTCAGCGGCTTGTTGTCAGCACGGACAGCGTACGTGACACGCTGGACTTGATAACAAAATTGATCGGCGGACTTCAGTCTGATTCTCAACGCTATACGTGAACCATCCCCCGAGACTTTGAACGCGCTTTGAGAAATGGTGTGCCAAAAGGTAATTTCTGAAAAAGGACTGGTGGGGATGCGGAATGATTCGCTGCCGTATTCATGAACACATAGAAATGTCTTCTTTCAGCCTTTGAGTTTGCCGGTCGAAGGTGATCGCGTCGGCTGGTGCGCTAGGTATTACATGACAGGGAGGGCCGATTATTATTCTCTACAAATACTACGGGGCATGTAGCGGACTTAGAGCTATTCAGAGCCGTAAGCTTGGCTTCCGAACGCCGAAGGACTTCAACGATCCATTTGAGCTGACTGCACTTTCGAATGGAGAAGGGGCCCGGATTAAGCTTGATACGCTTAGGCAGCGTGTTGAAGATCTTAAGGCCCAAGTGGTGATCCTAAGCCTCACCCGCAGCCCCCTAAACCCATTAATGTGGGCTCACTATGGCCAGGAGCACACGGGCATGGTTGTTGGGTACGACGTAAGCGGAGCGTTTCTTAACTCATCTCGTTACAACCTTATTCCTGCTGAAGCCGGCGACGTGATTTATACCCACACGAAGTCACCTTTTGTGATGACGCCTGAAACTATGAAGGTGCTGCAAAAGGTTTACAAATGGGGGTTAGGTGCCGAGGGCGATCAATCATACGAGCAGCAGGCGCTCGCCCGACGCCTGTTTCTAACGAAGCACGCAAGCTGGGTTTACGAAGAAGAAGTGAGAGTCGTAAAAATTGCGCACAGCTACTTCGAAGAGGTACAAGTGTTCCAGGCCGACCCTATGCGGGCGATTGATATACGCGACGATCTTCCCGATGGCCTTCACTTATACAACCATCAAGTGCCGATCAAGGAGATTTTCCTTGGAGTGAGGAATCACCTTCAGAAAGATCCACTGGAGCTTAAAAAGCTCGCTGACATCTGCCCAAAAGTTTTCCAATTACGCGTCGATGATGCTTCCTGGCAACTTGTTTCGGATCGGGTTCTGTCCTAGATCAAGCTGCCCAGCAACGATTGAGGACGAAAATTCAGAAGCGAAGCCTCTTCTGCTCGATGACTATTAGTGTCTAATGAAAGAGCGCATACAATCGATTTCTTGCCACTTATCCGCGCTTTTTTGATCGCGTGGCTACGCTTCGCCTAATTGGGCGGGACGTATCAACCTCTTAGCCAAAATCATTGGCGTCATGGGTTTAACCTTCGCCCGCGCGGATGGGCCAATTGGAAAGATGAATATCTTTGCGGGCTGGTTGGCAGCGAAATCAGAGCCGTCACCAACGACAGACAGCTCGCCGAGGCGAGCTGATCATTCCACTGAAATCGGTGGTGAGTTTGGTGGGTAACTGCTCGAAGGCATCGGCGAATACCAAATCAGCGAGATCAATATCAAGCTGACGCAGCCCGAGTTTGAAGCGTTTAAAAGCATCTGATTGATGGCTTTGCCTTTCGCCAGACGGTTCATATCCGTCTGGCGTCGGTCGTCACTCGGGTCTCATGAAAAATTAAACCTCGAGCTAATGCATATGTGCTTGAGATGCTTGCTAAATTTACATTGCGTGCCGACTAGGAAATTTTAGAGTCAAAACTTGCCAATGCCTCTTCAATCCCTTTGCTGACCACCGAGATTTTTTGGATGATGTCCGTCAAAGACTGGCCCGTAGCTATATTTACCCGACGAACACGACTTTCACTCCGTTTTTCGAAATTAGAATAAAGAGATGTTAAAACCTTGCGTAGATGCTCAGCCTCCGTGTCATTGTTCGCATACTCAGCATTCCAGCAAAGAGTTAGGTTGTATTTAGATGTGGAGTTGTCGTGGTAATTGAGTGTTAGATAAATAGGCCAGTCGTAGCCTAAAAACGCGTCGCAACAAGCGGGGAAAATATATAGGCGTGTACGCTTGCTAGAGATGTGCTCTTTTCGTATCTTAAGTTTGTGGATAATTTCCGATTTCACAGAAGCCATGCCTTTAGTGGCTCTCAATAAGTCGATGGCACTTTTATTTTGCAAGGCGAACAGTAGAACGGCGTCTTCTTTCTTACTTGCTAGCCAGTCTTTCTCAGCTCGACCTTGGTTGATAAGTATCAATTGCTTTATAGTTTCTGGGTACGAGTGGTGAAGCTCAGCGCAAAGTCGGTTACATAGCGCGTCATCAGGATCCTCCCAGTCCGTTTGTCTATTGCAATAAGTCATGACCATTTTGGCGGCTGAATTTCCACGATTAACATGAAGAAGGGCGCGTTGGGCTGAGGGCTTTAGCCACGAGTATCCCATATGCAACCAGTGACTTGAGCCTGGCGCGTACTCTAGATCTTCTTCGTTAGAGTTTCGATCCAGCGCGATGTAGACCTGGGAGTAATCGCTCAGCCTGGAATTTGCCGACACCACAGTGCTCAGATGATTTTTGTATCGTTCAAGTTGCTCTTCGGTGTGGCGGGTTCCCGCTTTGTTCTCAATAGCCAAGATAAATTTGTTCTGAGAGTCAATTACAAACAGATCGACGCGCTCATCCGACTTCATTCCTAGCTCTCGAGCGGTAAATGCAGAACCGAAGCCTGTGGTCCGAATCTTGGATGGTTGCCAGCTTTTGAAAAAGCGAGCCGTAGTCCCTCTGCCGTCAAGTCCACTATAACTGTCTCTGGCAGCAATAGAAGCGTGGATAAGCAGGTCTCTCAAAATTTCTTCGCCTTGACCATGGCCTTCTCTAGGGTCGAGCAGCCAAGCCAAAATATCCGAATGTTGGTTCTCTAACAATCTAACAACGTCTAAAAACTCATCGCCAGTCCTCTGGACGTCGCAAAGTTGCACTAGCCGTGGGTCGGTAACGAGCCCTTCGAAAGATTCTTTCAAGGCGATACTTTTGACATTCATTTTTACTTCGCTCCTCGCTGACTGGATTTCCCTTTCCGGCTACATCGTCATAAAGAGAATGCTTTGCGAAGGGCTAGAAGACTGATGGTATGAGACTTAAAAATATGGCTTTCAAGATAAAATTCGATGAAGGCTAGCAAAATGCCATACCTCAGTCCATTTTTCTCACGCGGACGTTTTTTGAGCCCGAGGCGGTTGGGCATGTGTGAAAGCGGCAGTTCTCAATCTGCTGCCATACGGAGGGGAAAACAGCGCGATAGAGTCTCTCGACACAGTAGAGGCATTTTGCTAGCGTTTGCTGGTAGGGGGGACTCGCGCTAAGCCCGATTATCCTTCAATAGATGGACTGGCTTTTGCATTTGATATCGATGATGGCCACAACTCATAAGAAGATGTTTTCAGCAAAAAATAACCTTGGTTTTTCTGAAGAAAGTGTTTCCATGTTCTGCATATAGGGAAACGGTATGGCTGGTGAGAAAAAAGTGCCTCCGGGAAAAAAGGATAAGGAAGGGTTAATGTCCAACATTGCGAAAATTATTCTCAGTTATCTGACGAAAGAGATACTCGAAAAGGTCGTCGAGAAAGCTCCAGAGTATTTCGTTCGCATGAAATCTTGGTGGTCTGGAAGAACGATTGCTGTGATTGGGCCGACAGCGTCAGGAAAAAATAGTTTATTTGATAGGATCAAAGATCTGCCTCCACCAGGTCAGCACATCCAGACTCGGGGAGCGGAGGCGGTCGGAAATTTTGACGTCTCTTGGGGAGTTGGGGGGCGCGAAAAGATCGAGTTTAAATGCAAGCGCTCTATTAATGTTGGCGGAGAGATTGACGAAAGACAGCGATTTTGGGAACAAGCCTGTGCGGATGCTGACGTCGTATTTTATTTGGTCGATTTCCATAGGTTGCTTGAGGATAGAGAGTCCTCAATAGACAGAGTAAGAGATGATTTTAAGTGGTTGGCAAGTTGCTTGAAAAGTTTCAAACAAGGTGTAAGAATTCATATTCTTTTAAATAAGGTTGACAGGATCGAGTTTTCCGGCAATCCGGAAGATCATCGTGATTATATTGTCAACTTGGTAAAGGACGAATCGATAAAAATTCAAAATATCGCCCATAAATTTCTTGGTGAGGAGAAAGCAGCTATTGTTGGGGTTTCCCCTATTAGCATGATTGACGATTATCTTTTTAGGACTTTTTTTACTAGTGTGCTCAACGAAGTATTTGCAGAGGTTACGAAAAAGTGAGGAATCTATGGCTCCTGCCAGACTCTGAACAAAGTGGAGTCGTGAAAGCTCTAGAAGGTACAACAACTAAACCCATACATGAAATTATTGACCTTGGGACGTTGCCTAACAGTTTTGTGCTCGGGATACCTGAATCGGTGTTGAGGGAGAATCAAGATGACAGCTTTGTTTACGCGCAATACTCCAAGCTAAAAAATGGTACAGCGTTGTTTTCATGTTCGAAGCGGGCCGGAAACGACAGGGCAGGTCGCACTGTCGTTATTACAAATTTGCAAATTTTATCTCGTGGTGAAGTGCCTATTTTTCCTCCCGAGGGGAACCCCTCCGCGTCCCCATCAACTGCTTGCTCTATGGCGGAATTTGATTCCGTAAATGACTTTCCTTCATCTAATGTCAAGTTGATGTTGGATGCGGTAAAAGCGAGGCGGTTCATCAACTCGTTTGCTAGCGAGCCGATGCCAAATTCAGTCAATAAACCACAGTGGGTACCCTCGACAAAAAAGCCTCTGGCAAGTCCTTGGGATTGTTAGCCTTAGGACTTGTCATAATTCTATTTTTCTGGTTTCGCTGAATGACTGCTGGTAAGTGTGTCCAACGCCACAATTGATCCGCCTTACGTGAAACGCTTCCGTCAACACGCCAGGGGGCACTGCCACCTTCGCTGAAGATAACCAGTAAAGCCCAGAGTGTGACACTGCTTGGGGTGTAAAATATTTTGCCCTGTATTTTGAGGATAAGCATGATGAGCACAGAGTTGAGTGAGGAAGAGATGCGTGAAGCACTCTTCGGTGTATCAAGCAATCCAGCACCTGAACCCACGCCAGAAATACCTAAGCCAGTAGCAGTTGCGAAACCGCTACCTAGCCCTAAGCCTCGTTCAGCTGTTAATGCATTGTCACCAAAACTGCGAGTAACACTCAATGTCACGAAGGAATTCGAAGGTGAGATCGAGGTGTTCGTTTACGACGCCAGTACACTCAGCACGCTTGTTGCCGAGCAGGACGCGAAGAACGAGGCTAAGAAAAAGAAATTTCGATATTTCGACGTCGTTTCTATCAAACCAATTTGATGGGCCGGTGACGTTACCCAATAGCGCAGTTCCGTTTGGTGCTTTACAAAAGCGTCCATACCTCAGTTTCTCAGCGATTTTTAGTCTCAAATTCCTCTGTAAAAACTCCAAAGTAAGCCTTTGGGGGATTGCCTTCATCCTCTCTAAACCCAGTCGACGGCTATTTGAAGTAATCGACTGCCCATCTCAAGACCATTGCTGAACAGAATGAGTGATATGCCTGGCACCCGTGTTTCGCAATGCCGGTATGAGTCGCAAGATTGATCCCAAAAACGCGGCATTCACTCATAAGCTCAGGAAATTCCGATGACCACTTTCACTACCTACACCATCGACAATGCTCCAGCCGCTTCGAAGCCAATTCTGGAAGCAGTTAAAGGCGCCTTTAGCTTTGTGCCGAACCTGCAACTGGCTTGTCCGTTTCACCATAACCCCTCAAATCAGGAGCGATCACCCTGTATTTTTGGGCGAGCACGGGGATCTGGTGTCTCCATCCGTAATCGGTCTCTGGGAAGCCATGAAGCAGCACTACCGTTGGGCCGGTACCAGGGGTCTATGTAGTGTTGGCGAATGCCGTTAGCATGGACTGTATGGTGTCTGATCTCGGTCACGATTGCTCATCCTAAGGTAGTGATTACCGGCCTTTTCAGGCGTCGACTTGAACCGAGGATAGCCATGTTGTAAAGGGGTTACCCCATTCCTATAGGGCATTTGAGATATCACCGAGAGGTGTCTACTGCGGGGCTGGGAAGCCTGTACGTTAGCCTGCCGGGAGGTAAGTATGTGTCCGGCGAATTCATCGACCTGGCACTGCGGAGACAAGGCATAGGGGCTGCACTTAAATTTAAGTCGGCACCATTCCTAGCCTTTTAAGCAGGTTTTTACGTCGACCAAACATAGTTCTTTCCACACACCCTTCATGGCCTAGGCCAGTCAAAATTTACCCATTCTGTTGCCTCGGCTGCCAGCGCTATAGTGGGGCCTAATAATCAGCTCCTCAAAGCGGCATTCCGAATTCGCGTTTCACCATTGAGGATAAGGTTTTGTATGAAGTCTGGATCTGATGAGTTTTTTGGATTCAATCCTGAAGTCTGAATACGGACCAAATGGTTTTTGATTTTTGTGGCGATACACATTGCATCCTTGCGAGACCACCACTGCGAGAGCCTTTCTGCCATGACGTCCTCGGCAGCATCCTCCTTTCCTACTTCGAGCAACAGGCGGGTCATCTGCCTCAGGTGGACGTCGAAGCTCGCGAAGATGTACTGGATTTTTCCTTCGTAGCCGGCTTTGTTAACTCTGAGTGCAAAGTCGCTTACCTGCGTGAGTGCGTAATTGCATGAACTTGCACACCCAGTTGCACCGCACCTGAACACCCAATTGCATTCGACTTGCACACCCATTTGTATTCCCACTGCACAGCAGTTGCACCACTTGCACACGTTGGGTGTCCCAGCGAGCTGACGAAAATCATCGAGCTACTCGAAGCGCATCGTGCCGAGTTAGTCGGTGTCGTGGCTCAGCGCTGCGACTTGCTGCGAGGTAAGGCTGACACCCATCGACAGATTGAGGGCCTCCTTGCTGGCGATGGCGTTGTTCATCAGGTACTTGTAGAGCGCTTCGTCCGAGGTCTGGCCGTCGATGAAGCGTTGGCCGGTGCGGGCGACCACGGCTTGCTGGACCAGGCGTTGTTCGTAGAGGCCGTCGCCCAGGCGCTTGGCGCTCTGGTCGGGGTCGTAACCGAGACCGGACAGCAGGTAGTCCGAACTCATGAATTGCTTGAGGTCGGTGAGTGCCGGATTGGTTTCGATCAGGTATTTGTGCGGTTGGGGTTTACCGGCGTTGCTCGGCAGGCCTTGCACGCGGTTGATCGTGACCGGTGCACTGGTGGACGAGGTGACGCTGGCGCCGGTGAGGGTCCAGCTTTGCGGGCCGGTGCCGGTTGGGCTGGTGCTGCCTTCCTGGCTCAGACGGAACAGGCCGTTCTGGCTGGTGGGCAGGCTGAAGCCGGGGAGCGCCAACGGGTTGACTTGTTGCTGGGCCAGATCGGGGGCGAGTTGCTGGTTGATCTGGATCCGCGTCGAGTAGCCACTGCCCGCGCCGGTGTCGGTTTGGGTGCGACCCGCCGCCACATAGGCGTAGTACGGGCGGACCACACTGTTGTTGATGTTCTGGGCGGCATCGAGGGTGACGTTTCCAGCCGCCTGGATGATTGCATCCAGAGACTCGCCGCTGATGACGCGGCTGCTGGTCGGCAGTATTTCGCCCATCCTGGTCAGAAAGAAATCGAAGGAGTACTACCCCCTCTCTCAAGAAAAAACGTGATTTGTACTGGTTTACCTCAGCCAAACCAAATAATTAAATTTGCCACTTTACGCTGACGGTATGCTCGTCACGGGAATACGTCCCTGAGGCTGGGTGATATCGTAGACATGCTGCTCACAGCGGCTACCAACAAACTGAAACTCCACCAGATAGACCTTGCTTCTTTCCGGTGTGAAAGTGGTTTTGAGCGGACCGCATCTATAGGTACTCCCAACACCTCCGCCATTCGAATAACCCGACACTTGGAACGGCTGATCGGCATCGGCCTGTACTTCCAACTGTGGGAAGCGTTTAACAGTCGCGCTGTTGGCCACTTCGTTAAGTTTGGCGATCCAGCCGAACACCTTCCCCTGACCTGAATCCACCACGGTTCCAAGCACCTCAATACGCTGGTCAGGATCCGCTGCACGCCTGATCGCGAACTCTACTGGATAGGTATTACCTGAGGCTTTCATGACGACTTTGGCGTGTTGTGCATCGACTGTCACCGTGTTCTGACGCAGCTGGACACCGTCCTTCAGCAGGCTGGGTGAAGAGTCTCTGACGTTGGAATGGCAGCCTGATAATGTAAAAATCAAAGTCAGTGTTAGCAGCGTGGTTCTGTTCACGAATGAAAGTCCTTATAAGCGTATATTCGGCTGATGAGAAAATATTTGTCAAAACAATGCGTCATAAATATTGAAAATCGCCGCAGCATACCTTCACGGAAATTGTGGGACAGACTACAACCGTCCTTCTACTTCCAGGAAAGGGGTGATCTGCTCCAATTCATCTCTTTGTTATGTAGACTTCACCTCTAGAACCTCTAACAACCGAGCAAACACCCCCTCTGCCAGCTCTTTTTCTTCAGGCGAAAGCAAAACATTCAAAACTTGATCATCTAAAGAGCAATCATAAACATCAACACCCATCCATCCCATAGACCAAAACTCCACCCCCCCCACCTTGTTAAATCCCTCAATCTCAATCCGTTCAAGATCACCAAAATCACCATTAGAAAACGAGGAATATCTAAAACAATAACCTTTCAATAACGGCTTAATATTCTCATTGAAATATTCAACATTCATTACAACCTCCTCACTTGCCATCCAGAATACGTATATTCTTTACACTAGGGAGCTGTACGCCACCTTGTTTATTTAGCAAAAATTGCTGCGAATTCATAGCGTCAGGCCCAATCATCTTAAACCAACCATCTTTGCCACCTTGTAACAAGCTGTTAGCCGGAACATCAAACTCAACGTAAACAGAACCTTTGGGGGACGCCCCCTTAAAATCCAAAGCTCCATTAATAGAAATAAAGGTTTGTCCGCCGCTTCCCTGAACGACACTACCACTATTCTGCATCTGAGATAACTCGGAGGGTGACATCCATCGTCCTACACGAGTTGTAGCAACTCCGTCAACAAGCTGTGTTTCGCCTAGTTTCAACAAGCTATTAGGGCTAGGAATCCCTTTTACGCCCCCGGTGTAAATGGAGCCAAACAATCCCCAAGCATTTAGCAGAGCACCAACGCCCCACATTACCTGCTCTTCAGCTGTTCCTCCCACTCCTGTAATAGGGTTCACCCCCCCCGTGGCCATGTAGCCTTGGCACGCTATCCCGATGATGCCCGCCCCACCGCAGCCAGAAATGAAAAGCTCATTGGATAGTCCCTGAAGCTGAGCTTGCATAGTTGCTTCATTCAGTCTGTTTTGTGCTTTCCCTCTGATCGATTGCTCGTAAGAGGCTGGTTGCAGGATCCACTCCTCACCCTGATCCGTCGTAATCGACTTATCGGTGGCAACACAATAACCATTCGCTGATGTAGCGCAGGAAACGATATCTCCAGGGTTGGTACTGGAAACAAAAGCACGCGTGAAATCACTATCCTCTACGATTCTTTCGTCCTTGAGCACGCTGAAGCCCTTGGCGATAAGATCAGCAATGTCGCTGGACAGCCCCTGACAATAGCTTGATGTAGAGCCGTTGCACGACTCGTCGTACTCTTTCTGCTTCATCCTAAGCGAGACTTTTTCAATCACGCTCAGATGGTTGTTTTCTACCGCATTCTTCGCAGTCCAGGCACCTGACGCCGCTCCTGCGGAATTCCCGGTAACCATAGCCCCAGCCAACCCACCAGCCAGTGTCGACAGTGCCGAAACCGTCTGTTTCTCTGACTCAGTCAGCTGATCACTGGTCTTGTCCGGATAAAGCTGTTTGGCAATCAGCTCACCGATAGTCGCTCCCGCAGCGCCGGCCAAGGCCGATCCGCCCTGCGCCTTCGCAAGCACCGCCCCCAACAAGGCGTGCGCCATCAAGTTGGCCGCGTCATCGCCCTCAGTCATTTGCTTCACGGCTTGAGCCAGATAAGGCGCCGATGCACCGGCCAAGGCACCGAGAATGTTGCCGCTCAGCACTCCTTGCACGATTGCACTTACAGCCTTCGAGGCTTTTTGGAAGCTGCTGCCCATGCCGTAATCTTGCTGAACTTGCTGCGCAATTTGTTCAGGAGTCGGGTCGGCAATACCTTTGTCGTTAAGCTTCTGCCTTGCAGCGTTGGATACGTCGCTATTCAGATCCTTGGCTTCGTCGATTTTTGCAGCAGCGATTGCATCACCAATGCCCTGTGCTAACTGCATCGCGCTTTTTACAAGCTCGATGCGTTCGTCCATTGCATGCTGGTCTGGTTTGTCGAGCTGTTCATTGGCATTGGCGGTGTCGCGATTCAGACCAACCAGATCGTTCGCACCTTCCGGGTTGCGTACGATGATGGTGCCTTCACTGACGGCGCTACGGGTTTTGCTTTGGTCTGAGTCATTAAGTGCGATGCCATACAAACCACCGGCAGAACCACTCCCGCCACCTGCACTGCTGAAACTGGCCGAAATGCCTGCGGACTGAGCCTCGATTTCACTGACGTTCTTGATGTCGCTGACAATGAGTCGGTCGGTGATCAGCAGGTTGTTGTCCGGCGTCGCGTCACTGGCAATAACCCCACCGGTCAGAGTGGTAGTCTTGCCAACATCAATGGTGTACCCGCCCGAGCCGGCAAACAGCCCGGTTTGGTCAGTTACAGCCCTGTACTCGCTGTTCATATTGCCAGCGGCCAGATTTGCCGAGCCGGACACCGGTACGCCATAGCAAAACGGAGGAATGCAAATGCTCGCGCCGAAACCACCACTACCTTGCTTGTTCCCCTGGATCTCGACGTCCTGACGGGAAATGATGTTCAGGTTGCCGTCAATCAACGCATTAATGCTGTCGGCATGAACTTGAGCGCCCGCAAGGGTGGTGTCGCCTCCGCTACGCAACAGGAGCGAACCTGTGTTCAGTGTGCTATTGACCTGCGTGATGGAGCTGCCGGTCCCGGTGCCTTTCGCGCCCGACGCACCGAGATCCAGGGTAAAGCCGTTTTGTTGCCCAATGTTGAAACTGGCACCGATGGCAGTTCTGTTGCTGGAATTGTTATTGGCCCATTCAGCAGTGTTTTGCGCGCTCTCCAGAATGATGTCGTTTTTCGCGATCAAGGCAGTGTCGGCGGCTTTTAAGGTACTCCCAATGACATGAATGTCGCCGGACTCACCCTCCGCGTTCCCCGTGGCGATGATCGAAAGCGTGCCGCCAGCATTGACGGAGCTCTGTCTCGCCGTTTGACTGTTGTACTCACTGGTGCTTTTGTTGTGAGTATTGGCAAGCTCGGTACCAATTTTAATCAGCGACCCATTGCTGGACGTACCGCCAGTCTTGTCTTTGAAACCGGTGCTGTTTGCCTCCGCATCACCCGCCATGCCATTGAGGTTGTAAGCAGCCAATGCAGCCTGGGCAAACTTCACCGCTTTAAGACGAGGATCGTCCGCATCGTTGGCGGCTTTGACCGCCGTACGAATGGTGTTAACGGTGTCAATGATCGCTCCGCCGACAACACGTCCTACCGCCAGACTGTTGGATTGGTCGGCGGTGCTTTGGCTTGAGCTTTCCATGCCCGCCGCAATAGTGACGTTAGTACCGCGCAAGCTTATGTTTTTGGTACTGATCAAATCGCTGGCGATAACGCTGAGATCTCCCCCGGCCACAAGGCTTACGTTGCCGTTGCTGGAGCCAATGGTGCTGCCGGTCAGAGTCGTTTGCGACATCGTGCCGTTGTGGCGTTGGCCACTGATGGACAGGTGTTGGTTGCCAGTGATGTCATCGACGCCAAGGTTGTTGGCCGTGAGTACACCGGTCAGGTCACGGTTCTTTTCCTTGTGCGATTCGGTGCGGGTGTAGGTGTTTTCAGCGGCGGTGATATCCAAGTCGCGGCCGGCGCGAACCGCCAAATCGTCAGTACTGACCAAGGCCGATCCGGTAATTGCCACGTCTCGTTTCGCGCTGACTGCGATGGTGTTACCCGATATCAGGCTACCCACCGCAGTGGTTTGAGACTCCGAGACGCTGTCTTGGACTTTGCTCGATTTCAAACCACCCCAGCTGCTTTTGCTTGAGCTGCTTTCATTGCGTGCGCTGGTTGAATCGGTGACGGCAACAATCTTCACATCGTTGCCAGCAGCCAGACCGATGCCACCTTTCTCAGAGATCACATTGCTCCCTTCGATCAGCAAATCGTTGCCGGCGGACAGTACGGTTTTACCCTGGGCAGTCACCGAACTCCCGACATTGGTCGTGCTGGAAAACTCCTGAAGCTGGCTCTTTTTGCCTGACGAGCTTTTTTTGGTCTTGCTGTAGAAGCTGTAGTCCTCGTCTTGTGCTGCTCCTACCAATAGATCACCGCCGGCAACCAGATACGCCTCATCCCCGGCACTCACCCGGCTGGCAATCAGGCCTAGATCTTTACCCGCGTCTAGCGAGACGGTACCGCCCGCATTCACCGTCGTAGACACCTGCCTGACATGGTCTTCCTGACTGGTGAATTTTTTGTTTTGACTAAAGGAGTGCTGTTCATCCGCAGCAGAGGCCAATGTCAGGTCACCGACTGCGCTCATGCTGACGTCACGTTTGGCGTCGATCTGACTGGCGATAACGCTGAGGTCTCGACCCGCAGTAACCTTCAGGTCCTGTCCTACATCAACGCTTGAACCATATTGGGTGATGGTTTGATCGCGGTGTGTACCGACCTCGTGGCTGACGATCTGTTCGGCGGAAGTGATGTTGACGTCACGACCGGCCTTGATCGTGGTGTCACCAACGCTTTTCAGCACGCCACCGGTGTTGTTGACGTCGCGCCCGGCGTTGAGGGTCAGTGCGTTGGCGGCTTCGATGCGGGCGGCGCTGTTGGCGAAGTCCGTGCGTTCGTTGGTGTAACCCGTACCACTTTCATGGGTGGTGACGGTACGTTCGTTGATCACGTCGCCGTTCGTGGTCGTGAGCGTCACGTCCCGCCCGGCAATGATCCCCCCCGCCTTGTTGGTCAAATTATTGGTGGCGAGCACCTTCAACTGATCCCCCGCCTCCAGCAACCCACTGCTGACCAGATCATTCTTCGCCGTCGCATCCAGGTTCTGGCTGGCGCGCAGGGTGCCGGCGTTGTTCAGGTCTTTGCCGGCGATCAGGGTCACGTCGCTGCCCTGGATCAGGGCGCCGTTGGCCGCGAGGCGATTGTTGGCGTTGGCCAGGTACAGCACCGGCACCAGGACTTTTTCGCCGTTCACTTCGTGCTCTTCGAGCCAGACGATGTCGTGGGTCAGGGCCGCGACTTGTTGTGAAGTGAGGGTCACGCCGAGGCTCAGGTTGAGCTGCGCCTTGCTGGCGATGGCGTTGTTCATCAGGTACTTGTAGAGCGCTTCGTCCGAGGTCTGGCCGTCGATGAAGCGTTGGCCGGTGCGGGCGACCACGGCTTGCTGGACCAGTTTCTGCTCGTAGAGGCCGTCGCCCAGGCGCTTGGCGCTCTGGTCGGGGTCGTAGCCCAGACCGGACAGCAGGTAGTCCGAACTCATGAATTGCTTGAGGTCGGTGAGTGCCGGGTTGGTTTCGATCAGGTATTTGTGCGGTTGGGATTTGCCGGCGTTGCTTGGCAGACCTTGGACGCGGTTGAGGGTGACCGGCGCGCTGGTGGACGAGGTGACGCTGGCGCCGGTGAGGGTCCAGCTTTGTGGGCCGGTGCCGGTTGGGTTGGTGCTGCCTTCCTGGCTCAGACGGAACAGGCCGTTCTGGCTGGTGGGCAGGCTGAAGCCGGGGAGCATCAACGGGTTGACTTGTTGCTGGGCCAGATCGGGGGCGAGTTGCTGGTTGATCTGGATCGGCGTCGAGTAGCCACTGCCCGCGCCGGTGTCGGTTGTGGTGCGACCCGCCGCCACATAGGCGTAGAACGGGCGGACCACGCTGTTGTTGATGTTCTGGGTGGCATCGAGGGTGACGTTTCCACCCGCCTGGATGATGGCATCCAGAGACTCGCCGCTGATGACGCGGCTGCTGGTCGGCAGTGTTTCGCCCATCCAGGCCAGAAAGTTACTCATGTCCTGTTCGACGGTAGCCGAAGGTGTCGGGTTGTTTCGTTGGGTGAAGAGATCGGCCATGCCAATGGCCGAGGCGGTTTCGTTGACCCAGCTCACGAATCGTCGGGTGGTTTCGATGTCCTGCTCTTGCACACCTTTGTTGTTGATCGTCGATGCCGTGATCTTTAAATCCCCGGCGGCGGTCATGCTGCTGCTGGTGTTGTTCACTTCGCCGGCGTTAATCGTCAGGTCCGCGCCGCTGTTGATCGAGGCGGCTTCAGAATGAAGCGTGATCTTCAAGCGATCGGTTTCTGCAATTTCCCAAAGGCCGTTGATGCGACCACCGCCACGGCTGTCACATCCATAGGCAATCAGCGTGCACGACAACTGAGTGATGGTCGCGACACTTTTCTCATGCTCGGTGTACTGCAACACATCCATGACGTTGTTAACCGTCGTGGCGGCGATCGTCAGGTCGCCGGTGCTCTCAATCCCTGCGGACCTGTTGTCCAGCAGATCAGCCTTGGTCTTGTTTTTGTCCCTGGCGATGAGCGTGCTGCCCAGGCTGTAGACCTGCCCGTAGTAGTTGGTGAAGCTGGGGCTCAGGAGCTGCATGTCTGCGCCACTGAAGATCAATCCGCGGTCGTTGCGCAACACGTCTGTGGTCAACGTCAGGTTCTCGCCGGCGCCCACGGTGCCGGTGTTGTTTACGCTGCCGGCCGTCAGGGTCAGGTCGGCAGCCGACGTCAGGCGACCGGCGTTGCTGAGCTGTCCACCCACGGAAATGGTGGTGTTGCCGCCACCGGCGATGCTAGTCGCCGCGTTCAAGGTGAGTTGATTGGCTTTGAGGGTCAGGTCGCCGAGGCTGCTGGTACGACCGTTGCCGGTGTAGTTGCCAGTGAGAGTCAGGTCGAGGCTGTCGTCGCTGGCGATCAGGCCTTCGTTATTCCAGTTACCGCCGTTACCGGTCAGTGTGCTGACGGCCAACAGTTGACCGCTGGCCGTCTGGTTGAGGCTGTTGATGTTGACGGTCAGGCGATCGGCCTGGATCAGGCTGCTGTTGGTCCAGCTGGCGGCGGTGAGGGTCAGGCCACCACGGGTGACGAAGGTGCCGCCAGCGCTGCCCAGTTGTCCGGTGGCAATATCGAAGATACCGGTGCCGACGTGCAGCACGTTGCCGCCGGCGTTCAGCAAGCTACCGGCAGCGAGGGCCAGGTTGCTGTTGGCGGATTCCACGGTGCCATTGCGGTTGTCGAACAGGCCGCCGAGGGTGAACGCGGTTTTGCCATTGTCGCCTAGTGCGCGAAGTTGACCGGTCTGGTTGTCGAGACTCGCCGCCGTGATGGTCAGGGTGCTTTTGCTTTCGATAATGCCCAGGCGGTTGTTCAATGCGCCGCGCAGGCTCAGGTCGATCTGTTGCCCGCCGATCTGCCCGTCGTTGTCGCCGCTGTTGTCGAAGTCTTTAGCCGTGACGCTGACCAACCCCTTGGCGTAGAGGCCGCCATTGCGGTTGTCGAAGTTGCCGTTGGTGCCGGTGTCGACGATGGCGTCACCGGTTTGCGCGGTGATCCGCCCGCCGTAGTTGTCGATGCCGGCCAGTGCCTCGAGGTCCAGGCTCTGGGCCTGAATGATCCCGCCCTGACGGTTATTGTTCAGGTCATAGCCGTTGCGCAATACGCCGGTGATGTGGCTATTGAAGGCGCCTTGCAGGCTGGAGAGCACACCGCCGCGGCTGTCGAGACTGGTGGCGGTGATGTCGAGGTTGCCGGCCTTGGCGACAATGCGCCCGCTCTGGTTATCGATGGCGCCGCCGGTTTTTACCGTCAGGTCGCCCTCGCTTTGCAGGGAGCCCTTGGCGTTGTCGAGGCTGGCGGCGTTGAGTGTCAGGCCGGCGTCGCTGCTGAAGATCTGACCGTTCGCGCTGTTCTGCACCACGCCACTGGCCGTGAGCGTCAGTAGATCGTTGGCCGCGACAATGCCGCTATTGCGGTTATCGAATCCGCCGGTCGACAGGCTCAGCAAACCCTGGCTGGTCAGTTGGCCGCCCTGGTTGTTGATCTGCACCGCGCGCTGAATGACCAACGGGCCGTTGCTCGCCAGTTTGCCGTTGGTATTGGTCAGGGTGCCGAGCAGATTGAGGGTGACCGCGCCAGTGCCGGCCAGGGTACCGGTGCTGTTGTTCAGGTCGGTGCCGGTGAAGCTGATGTCCTGCTGGGCGTTGATGGTTGCGTTGGTGTTGTCGAGCGCTTTGGCCTGGATATCCAGACTGGCGCCGCTGTCGATCAAACCACCTTGGGCATTATTCAGTGCTCCGGCGATGACCAAGGTTTGCGCGCCGGCACTGGAAAGAATGCCGTTGTCGCTGTTGTCGAGGCTGGCCGCCGTGACCTTCAACGTGCCGTTACTGACCAGAGCGCCGGCGTTGCTGTTGCGCACGGCGCCGGTGAGGTCCACCAGCACGTCACCGTCGCGGCTCGACAAGGTGCCTAGATTACGGTTGTCGAGGCTGCCGCCCAAAAGGCTCAGGCTTTGCCAGCCGGAAATCAGACCATCGAGGTTAGTGGTGGCATCGGCAGTAAGGTCCAGTTGCTGACGGCTGAAGAGTGTGCCATCGCTGTTGTCCAGGTGGCGGCCCGTCAGCGTGTAGCTTTGGCTGCTGGAGATTTCACCACTCTGGTTGTTCAAGTCCCGCAGGTTGCGCAGGCTCAGTTGCCCGGTGGTAGTGATCAGGCCGTTGGCGTTGTTCAGGTCACCCATGGCGCCGCTGAAGTCGATGGCAATGGCGCTGCCAAGCAACGAGCCGCCATTCTGGTTGTTCAAACTCGCGGTGTTGATGGTCAGGTTGTCGGTGGCGTTGATCAGCCCTTGGTCCTGATTGTCGAGTTGGCCGTTAACCCGAAGTTCGAGGCCGGCACGACTGGTGAGGGTGCCGCCGTTGTTGTTCAGGCTACCGGCCTGTACATCGACGCTTGCCGCCGCGATCAGGCCTTTGATGTTGGTCAGCGCCTGCTGCACGCGCAGGATCACCGCTTGATTACCGAGCAGTTTGCCGTTGCTGTTGTCGAGGCTGTCGGCCGCCAGCGTGAAAGCCTGGGCACTGGAAATTTCGCCGTTGCGGTTGTCCACCTGCGCGAGGTTTTTCAGCACCAGCACTGGGGCGTTGATCAAACCGTTCTGGTTGTTCAGCTCGCCGTGATTCAGATCCAGGGTCAGCAACGTGCCACTGGTGAGTTGCCCGCCATCGTGTTGGTCGAGGCCACTGACGGTGGCCGTCAGGGCCTTGTTGCTGGCGATCCGGCCCTTGTTGCTGTTATCGACCTTGCCGGCGTTGACGCTCAGGCTGTCGAGGCTGGTCAGTTTGCCGCCCTGGTTGTTCACCAAACCCGTGGCGGTGATGCTCAAAGCCTGACCGGCGTTCACCAGTCCCGCCACGTTATCCAGCGTGGCCATGCGCAACGTCGCGGTCGCCAGGCTCGAGAGTTCGCCATTGCGATTGTTCAGGTGGCCAAGGGTTGCGCTGAGATGGCCGGTACTGGTGATCAGACCGTTCCCGTTGAGCACCTGATTGGCCGTCACGTTCAGCGCACCGCTGCTCAAGACCCGGCCGTTGTTCTGGTTATCCAGGGTCCCGGCGGTGATGTTGGCGGTTTGCCCGGCGCTCAGCGTGCCGTTCTGGTTGCTCAGGGTCTGGCTGGTATTGACCGTCAGGTTGCGACTGGCGACCACACTCTTGCCGGTGTTGGTGAGGTTCTGCGCGCTCAGGCTCACATCGCCGTTGGCGTTGCGGCTGGTGTCGGCGTTAACCCCGGCTTCGATGATGCCGTTGTTGCTCAGTACACCGCCGGCGCTCAGGGTGATGCTGTCCCGGGCGGCGAGGGTTTGCTGGTTGGTCAGGCTGCCTTGGGTTTGCACGTTCAGCGAAGTGCCGGCGTAGACCGGGCCGCGAGCGTCGAGGCTCGCCGCTTTGACGTTGACCGAGCCCGTGGCCGACGCCTGCGCGAGGCTGAGATGTCCGTTGGCATCGAGCTGAATATCGCCACCACTGGCCGCCAGGTTGCCGTCGAGTTTCACCCCGACCCCGGCTTCGGTGCCCACCAGTTTGATCGCCCCGGCGTACATGCCGCCGAGGGCCGAGGAATCGATGGCCAGTCCCGGTTTGCCACTGCCGTCATCGGCGCGGGCGGTGGCATTGAGGCTGTCGGCGTTGACATCATTGCGACCGGCGACGATGGTCAGGTTGTTGGCCTGAATCTCGGCGTTGATCTTCGCGCTGCGGGTGATGATTTCGAAGCGGTCGACGTTGCTGGCGTTGAGCCCGGCACCGTCGATGGCAATGCTGCCCTGATCGACCTGAAAGCGATCCAGACGACCGTTGTCCAACACCGGTTTGCCAGTGGTCAAGGTCACACGCGGAGTGTTGATGAAGCCGCAGCCGTTGCAGCTGATGCCATAAGGGTTGGCAACGATGACCCGCGCCGACTGCCCCGCCACTTCGGTGTAACCGCGCAACTGGCTGGGGCTGCCGCCGACCACTTCGTTGAGGATGGTTTGCGCCGCAACCCGGTTGGTCAGGTTGGGGTTGCCGACGATGATCCCGCCCAGTTGCGTCGCGCCAGTCTGGTTGGCGACGTTGTTGAGGATCACACCCTGGGTGCCTACGTTGTAATCATGGAACTGGTTATGCGACAGCCCCGTCCCGTTGGGCGTGGCGATGTTGACGATCGGCACACCGTTGCCCGCCTGCCCGAGGCTGGTGCCCGGCGAGGCCACCACAATTCCGTCCGCTTGCGCCCACATCGGCTGCCAGAACATGACGTTGGCCAACAGGAATGCCAGTCCACGCTTGGGCATGCCCCAGAAGTGCTCGCGGTTTTTGATCGCAGCAGAGGGTTGACCAACGAGGAAGGCCAGTTGACGAACGTCCATGATTTGAATCTCGTTAAAGCAGCATTTAGAGGAAGAAATCCACGCGGAAATAGATCGGTGCTTCGCGCTCGGTCAGCGCGTCAGGGCGTTCCAGGGAGTGAGCAAAGGTGACGCTGGCCGCCACATGCTGACCACGGGCGAACAGCTCCACGGAACTGCTGGACATGCGCCCGTGCTGATCGCCGTTGAAGCGATCGCCACGAATCACGCCCTGGTCGTAACCGAGGCTGGTGCCGTATTCGGCGAACACCGGGCGCAGCCATTCCAGCGTTATCGGACGGCTCCAGCGCAGGTCGTTGCGCCAGTAACCGCCGCTGTCACCGGACAAGGATTGGTCCTTGTAACCACGGATCGACGACTGCCCGCCGAGGCTGGTGCGTTGCGGGCTGAACAGCACGTCTTCACTGCGCTGCCCGGTCATCAGGCTGCTGAAACTCAACGACTCACCCCACAGCTTGAACGGCTGCAAATAACTCGCGGTGGCGGTGTATTTGCGGTAACGCGCGTCCGGCTCGCCGGGGCCTGGATCACCGTTGCCCTGGGCGTCCAGGATGCCGATGCCTTCCTGCATGCCCAGGTCGAGGTTGACGAACGCAGTGCCGATCCGCCGACCGTGGTTGATGCCGAACTGCGCTTCGCTGAGGCGGTTGCTGCTCAGTTTGAGTTTGCTGTCTTCGATGAAGTTGTTGGTGCGCAGGTACGACAGGCCGGCGCTGAGGGAGGTCTTGCTCAGGGCATCGCGATGGATCACCCGCTCGGCGCGCAGCTGATGGTTTTCACTGTCGCCGGTCTGCTTGAAATTGAAACCATTGGCCTGCGCTTGCGAGCGGTACTCGCTCTGGCTATAGGTGTAACTGAAATTCCACCAGCCCCACGGCAGGTTGTAATAGAGCATCGCGTTGTTGGAAGTGTGCTGGTGATCGGTCATCGCATCGTGACCGCCGCGCAGCATCAACTGATCGGCCAGGCCCAGCGGGCTGTCCCAATCAAACGTGGTGCCCCACTGCTGCTCGCCGGTGCTGCGCTGGCCGTCATTACTACGAGACAACCCGGCACGCCACGGCTTCTGCGGAGTGTTCTTGACCAGCACTTCACTGCCGCCGACATTCTTGCCCGGCGCCAATTCCATCTGTGCCTGATTCGATGGCAAACGGTTGAGCTGATCGACCAGTTGCTCGATTTCTCGCAGGTTGACCAGCTCGCCGGTCTTGCCGGGAAAAGCCATGCCCAACTCGCGGTCCGACAGCTTGCTGCCCTTCGCGCCCTTCAAGCCTTCGAGCTTGCCCTCGACTACCAGCCCCTTCAAATGCCCGCCGGACAAATCCTGCTGCGGCAAGTAGGCGCGGCTGGTGACCAGACCTTTCTCGATGTAGTGATCGGTGATGACTTTCAGCAGTTCATTGAGCTGCGTAACGCCCAGGCATTGGCCGATGTAAGGCTTGAGCAGACGATTCTTCTCGCTCTCGGAGAGGCTGTCGGCGCCTTTGAGTTCAATGTCTTGGATCGGGAAGCAACGGGTGTCGGCGGGCGCCGTCGGTGCGGCGGGTTTGACTTCCTTGCCGGGTAATTCCTTGAGTTCTTCTAGACGCCGACGTTGCTCTTCGAGCAGGCGATCCTGGCGTTCACGGATAAGGTCGGTTTCCCCAGGAGTCGGAGCGGCATAAGCAAGATTTAGCGGAGACAGGCACAGCAAAGCCACGCACAACCTCGCCGCGAGAGCGGCTGGGTACATGTTCGATCCCTCGAATGGAGAGCAGTAGCACAATAGTGGCGCGATATTAGATGGCCATTATTCTGGCGTCAATCGAATGAATTGCCGTTTGCCTGGATATTGGGCTTGGAATGGCCTGAGTAGGCTCTGATTATTTCGGACTGCTAGAGCGGGGTAATCGAGTGTTTAGTAGCGGGCCTTAGGGGAAACAACCCAGCACCACACTCTTCGGATCAGCTCAAGACCTGTCGCATTTATTTCGGAATCCTACACCAAGATCATCGAGCAATTAGTGGGGACGCATTCATGAAACCCGTTACATTGGAATTACAGGAGGAGCTCAGTTGGTGGAAATGCTTCACATCGACCGTTCATTATCTGGTCCCAGCCCCACTCGCGCAGTCGTGCTGCGCGCCAGTAATTTTTGAGGATATCCTCTGGGGTAGCCAACTCTTCGCTGAGGTCGAACTGCGGAGCCATAGCGAACTGCACATCCATCCCGAAATCGCCTTCCAGCAACCGCTGCATAATTTTGACGCGTTGAAGCCAGCTCAAAGTGCGCTTGTTGCCCTGTGAGGTCTGGTACACCAGCAAATTGAGGCGTGCAGAAGCATGCATAAAATCATATTCAGTCATCCACATCTTGAAATGTCGCTCAAGTCCGAGTGGTAGAATGTCTCGAATAAATAACCGTAACAACGGCAAAGCCGTTTTATGCATGTGCAGTTCGATGCTTACCATCAACAAAACGTTGTGGAGTGCGCGAGCTATCTTCACCGTGATCTGTTGGTCTTCCTGCATGGAAGATTCGCGCAGCAACCATGTCAGACAAGCTAATGCATCCAGACTTGCCCGGCGTTCGAGCTTTTCCAGTAAGAGTTGCGTGATGACCACCCGGCCATAGCATGTCCGCACCCCGGACGATGATCGGCTAAAAATCACCGCCTGAATTTCAGGATCTACATACCTGAGAAAGCCGTCTCCTTCCATTACGCGGCTATTTGAGACATCAAGGGCCTCCCAAAGCGGGAGGCTGAGTTCTCGAGTAGAGCCATGCTCTCGCGCCGCGACTCGAAGAAGCGTTTTGGCTTGAGGCACATGCTGCCCATTCGCATAGCGTGACCACTTGTTCCGGTACCAGGCAACAGCCCCCTTCGCGTCCCTTTTGAACGACTCCCCCTCAAAGTAATATTCCATTTCGGATGCCGTATCCAACTGGGTGCGCAATCTCAACTCCTCATACCAATAGCGCACCCGAAGAGAGTCAATTGTCTCTATTGAGGCGAAATTATTTTCATCAGAGAAGTTGCGCATATCCTCTGCGAAACCCAAGTAAATTTCCTTAATTCTTTCAAAATCAGACATATAGAAGAATAACCCGCATAATTTCACAGTAAAATATTGTGATTTTTTTACGACTTCTCGACTGTAGTTGTTTTCTTTACTATGTGTCCAACTACCTCAAACGATGATTGCCATGAACCAACAACCTAGTATTCAAGCGCTCGCCGCTGAACTGGAGCGAGAGCTGACATCTCGTTATGGCGTCATGTTGGGAAGTCGCGCCTTATGGCGCGAGCTTGGCTTCTATTCGCCCGCGGCTTTTAGCCAGGCGATCATCCGGGGAAATATGGAAGTTCCGATTTTTGAGGTAAAGCACCGTCGCGGATACTTTGCATTGTCCAAGGACGTTGCCCTGTGGGTTGCCCAGCAGCGTTACCAGTGCACCACTGAACTCGAACCAGTCTTATCACAAGGCAACAACTGATCCCAGGTGAACTCAGGAACAGGCTATCGTTCGGCTAACCGAACGATAGGAAATAGGCTTTGAAACTTAAAGGAGGGACATATCAATGAGCGCAGCCCGATAACTGTATTGAAATAGCAGGCTTTGGAGATGAAAAAAGCCCTGGGTGAGCGCCCAGAGCGTTTAGGAGAAGCGTCAGATTTGAACACCCTGACGACTACATTCTGTGTCTCCCCTCGGCTGACGTCAAGTCAGCAACCTGCCCATTCATCCATGAATTTGCATTGAACGCGACCGGCGAGGCTTTGTTTCGCCTGTCACAGGGGAATGTGATGAGGCTAAAAGTAGATCAACTGCGGCAGGTCGTGCGACATGCCAACAGTCCAAAGCTGTCTCTACGTGCGGTGGCACGTCTTTCTGGGGTGTCTCCTAACACGGTGCGTGCGCTTCGCGACCATCTGAGTTCCATCAGTGAAGACTGGGAGAGCTTGCGGGCCTTGGATGACAGTGCTTTCGAAGCTCGCCTTAACTACGGGCAGGAAACGAGGGGCCGTCGCCGCTCAATACCGAACCTTGCTCAAGTACATGACGAGCTTCGAAAGCGTGACATTACCTTGAGCTTACTGTGGGAGGAGTTCCGTAACGACGACCCCGAGAGCGCATCTTATACTCAGTTCACCCGACAGTATCGAACATGGCTGAAGAAACAGAAGATCAGCATGCGGCAGATTCATAAGCCGGGCGACAAACTGTTTGTGGATTTCTGCGGGCGCACCATTCCGATCATCGACCGGGAGACCGGTGAAGAAACCAAGGCTCACGTCTTTGTCGGCGCCTTGGGCGCGTCAGGCTATCTATGTGCAACAGCCGTCGCCAGCCAGACAGTTGCCAATTGGCTGCATTGTCACGTCATCGCCCTGCAACACCTGGGTGGTGTGCCACGCTACGTAGTGCCGGACAATCTCAAGGCTGCGGTACTGAAAAACGGGCGGGATTCGATCCAACTGAACTCAGCTTATCAGGAGTTCGCTGAGCACTACGGATTCGGTATTCTGCCTGCTCGACCGCGCAAGCCTAAGGACAAGTCGCTAGCCGAGATTGGTGTTCAGATCGTGCAGCGTTGGGTGCTGGCTCGCTTACGGAATCACAATTTTTTTGCGCTGGATGAGCTGAACCAGCAAATCAGCTACTGGATGACGCAGTTGAATGAACGGATCACCAGAACCTACCCCAAGAGTCGTCTGGTACGTTTTCAGGAACTCGATGTACCAGCGCTGAAGAGCCTGCCCAATGATCGCTATGCATTCAGCCTGTGGCGTTACCAAGTTCGTGTAGAAAGCGATTACCACATTGAGCATCAAGGTCATCGCTACTCACTTCCCTACCAATACACCAGCTTATTAGTCGACATCCGTGCGACCAGTGAAAACCTCATCGTGAGCTATCGACGTCGTCAGATCGCCAGCCACCAACTGGTCATCGGCCCAGGCATCACCACGCTGCCAGAACATCAGCCGGCTCAACACAAACACTATCAAGACTGCCAGCCTGAGGCTCTATTGGCCTGGGCGGAGTCCATTGGGCCCGCAACACTTACCTACGCTCGACGTAACCTCGAGGAGCGCAAGGATTTCGCCAATGGACTGAAGGCCGTTATTGCCTTACGACGAGACACTCGGAACGAACAACTGCATGAACGTATTGAGTCTGCCTGTGCCTACGCCCTGAAGTTAAAAATCCTGGGCTATGAGCGCCTGCGCTCGATATTGAGAAACGGTACCGATCAGCACCCAGAGATCCCACCACATGCACCCGCCATGGAACACGAGAATCTGCGTGGCGCTGCTTACTATGTTGTTCAAGCTGGAGATATCGCATGAGTAACGCGCCCTTTACCATGCAGCGCCTGCATGAGCTTGGTCTTCGCGGCATGGCCCAAGCTTACGAGCGTCAGCAGAGCATCCCGAGCCTGCAAAAAAAGTCCTTCGATGCCAGACTGGGTGAACTGTTGGATGTCGAGACCTCAGAGCGAGAAAACCGGAAAATCGAACGCTACCTCAAGTCGGCTAAGTTACGTTTCGCTCAGGCAACCCTTGAAGATGTTGATTTCAAGAGCGATCGAGGTCTTGATCGCAGCAGGATCATGGCGCTGTCCGATTGCGAATGGATTCGGCGTAAGCAGAATTTGATTTTGACCGGAGCGACCGGTACGGGAAAAAGCTGGATGGCCTGCGCGTTTGGGAATCAAGCCTGTCGCTTGGGGTTTAACGCGTACTACACCACCTCGACCAAGCTGTTTGAGGACATTGCTTTCGCGCATGCGGATGGCTCTCTCCCTAAACTGCGCCGGCAGTTGATCAAGATCCCATTGCTGATTATTGACGATCTGGGTATCGGAGGGATCGCTAAACACCTCGGGCCAGCGCTACTGGAAATTGTGGATTTGCAGTCTATGAACGGCTCGCTGTTGCTCACCAGCCAGATACCAACCGAAAAGTGGTATGACCTGTTCGGTGATCCCACCATAGCCGATGCCATCCTGGACCGAATAATTCATCGGTCACATCTGATGGAGTTGACTGGAGAGTCCATGCGTAAGCGCCGGGGTAAGAATCTGTAGAGCGACACTTGAGGCAAAAACAGACCGGCACTGAGTGCCGGTTTTTTGTTGGGGGCGTGAACATTCACAACAGGCCATAAAATCTGACCATCCGGATAAGAAAGTGCAATCGAACGGGCCCGGTTTCCGACAGTGCAAGTGATGCAACTGCTGTTCAGTGGGAATGCAATTGGGTGTGCAAGTCGGATGCAATTAGGTGTTCAGATCCGATGCAATTGAGTGTTCAGATGAATGCAATTACACAGCGTGAGGTCCCAGGCGGCATTTCGAACCCCTGCGATGGCGCCGTCGCGGTCGGGGGAGTTCTTCTGTTTAAACACCCCTTTTTTGGGGGGGGAGTTTGGCGCTAGGTACACACTGGCCAAGAGAGCCGCCGGTCCGCCAAAAGTGAATTCGTCAGCCATCCAATCCAACAAATGAAGAACTCTCCCAACAGGAGTCATTGGAAGAAAGTCCAGCTCAAGGATCTTTAGCGCAAGGATGTAATTTCGGTTCCAGCGCTTCAGAGGCCTCGCTAAGTCAGTCGCAGCAATGGGGGAGGGCTTATATGAGCGAGAGACGCCATCCGTGCGATGGAGGGCAACGTTGATCATATCCTGGGGATGCGCGCTATCGGCTGCTCGAAACCAGCCCAGCTCTTCGTGAGCACAGTCGTTGCCGGATAGGTGAGCGAGTTCGTGAAAGGCAATGCTGGGCTCAAAATCAATCTTGAGGCAGTGGGTGAAGGCGAGCAGACCTGCTGCTGTCTGAAGCTGACGATCCGCTATTGTTTCGTACCCTCTCGCAAGCTGAGCAAAGCGAGAGGCAACATTGCGGTCGGGCAGGATCTGGGTTTTGATCCCCTCATGCTGAGCATAAAGATAGACGGCAGGATCGTAGATTCCCCTGCCTGGGGGGAGATAGCCGGGAACCAAAATATCTGCTTTCTCAAGAGACGTCGCGACCAGTAGCAGATCGGCTATTGGGAAGTCTGCCGGTAGCAAAAAAACGCCGCCTTCATCGTTGATTCTCGACAGTGTCATCCTTGATATCGTCCTATTGGCCAGAAGGCGCAGCGTACTAGAAACTGGCCAGTTTCACTTTGGCTTAATGGTCCAACTCTGGCGTTTTTACCGAGTACTCAAACTTCAGCGGCCTTATTCGTCATCTGGTGAGGTGGTACCTGTGCTTCCAAAGACAAAATGCCGGCTCCGGCCAAACTGAGCCGCAATTTCCACGAATGTTTTCTTGAATTGTTCGTCAACGAGTGCTCTTTCTTCCGGGCTCAGCGCCTCATACTTTGCAAGCCATTCGTTTCTTTGCCGCGACAAGCGTGCCTGGTTCATCGCTTTGATTTTCAGCAGTCGTTCAAAGTCAGAGCCTTCCAGTGTTTGGTCTATCATTTTGAGTCCGGTACTTTTCGTTGATCAACATCATTCAAGTACGTAGTACCTGGCAGGGAGAGGCAGGGTTCACTCGTTGAAACCGAATGTAACTGGGAACACACTGAGCCTCAGCGATCTCAGGACTATTGGCTATACCTTATTTGGTATAGCCGTGAATTTTCACTTCAGAATTTTGAATGTCTATGCGCGACGATTTCCGGGCCAAAACCATTCGTAACCTTGCCGCTCGTGTGGGTTATCACTGCTCGAATCCATCCTGTATGCGCTCGACTTCCGGCCCAGCTTTAGCTGAAGAAGGGGCGGTTAATATCGGTGTCGGTGCGCACATCGCAGCAGCGGCACCTGGAGGGAAGCGCTACGATCCCAGCATGAGTTCCGCCGAGCGCAGCAGCCCCATGAATGGTATCTGGATGTGCCAAAGTTGTTCAAAACTCATCGATTCCGACGATTCGCGCTTTACGGTCGCACTGCTGCAAGAATGGAAAGACACGGCAATACAACGGGCACTGGATGCGATCGCCGGTGGCGAACCGCTAGGTTCTATTAGACCTGCTGAACTGCTCGATGATGCAGACCAGGATTTCCTTCAGGGGCTCAACCTTCCAACCGTTGAAGCGATCGATGTGGTCGGAGGACGACTTCGTGCGGCGACACTAACAGACATTCAAGGTTTCCGTGCTGCACCCGGTCAACCCGCGCGAACCATTGCGCTAACGCTAAGGCTTGAGGGCAGTACCACACCCCAAGTGACGTTTGAAAGCTTTGCACGACTTGTTTCGCTTGCAGAGCCAGTTGGCGTTGTCGCGGTAGGCGGCACCGGGAAATCGACCACTCTTTTACAGCTCGCAGAATGCATGGGTCATCAGGAAGGTTTGATTCCTATGCTTGTCCCCCTCGGTGAGTGGTCTGACCGACTGGAAGATTTTTTTGATTTCGTCCTACGTCGTAGCGCTTTCTATGGCATCAGGCGAGAACACTTGATGCAGCTGGCCTACCACGGGAATCTTGCTCTGCTGTTGGATGGCTGGAATGAACTACCAGCCGATGCTCGGTTGCGAGCAACTCGTGACCTGACGGCGTTACAGCGCGACTACCCGCAACTCGGCATTGTCATAAGCTCGCGACGTCAGGCTCTACCGGACATTCGGCCGATTATCGTGATCGATCCTCTTTCCGATGAGCAACAGCTAGAGATCGCGCAAGCGGTGAGGGGGGATGAGGGCGTTGGTTTTGTGGATAGGGCTTGGCGAACACGTGGAGTCCGCGAGTTGGTGAGCAATCCACTTTATCTAAATGCCTTGCTGACGTTGCCCACAGGTGCGGAATTCCCGGTGACGAAGGAAGCGGTGTTGCGCATGTTTGTGCTTCAGAATGAGAGCGCACCTGAGAAAGTCGAACGTTTGCAGAGAGATGCTGCTGGTCAGCATAAAGCCTTTTTGATTGGGCTTGCGGTCGAAGCAGTCCGTGGCGCGAATACTATAGTCGCCGACACCAGCGCTAACCGCATCGTTTCAGACGTCACGAAGTGTCTTATAGCGGCTGGACAAATTGGCTCAGCACCGCAACCCCGTGCAATTGTTGATGGGTTAGTTGCCGCGCACTTGCTGGTTCGCTCGACTGGCATCGACGGAGCAGTGAGTTTCCAGCATCAGTTGTTCCAAGACTGGTATGCGTCTTTGGAAGTAGGACGTGTGATGCTTGACGCGTCAGCAGGGGATGCGGATGCGCTTAACGTACTGCGCGAACAAATGCTCAATTGGCCGAGCTGGGAGGATTCGGTCCTCTTCGCATGCGACAGAGTTTCACGTGAAGGTGAAGAAGGCGTGCGGTCGGTCGCAGTTGCAATTAACGAGGCGCTTAAAATTGACCCGGTTTTGGCTGCGGTAATGCTCGAGAGAGCCGATGATTTGGTATGGAGGAAGGTGCGCGATGAAGTTCTTGCTTTTATTGAGCGCTGGCACCGCCCGGGAGAACTTGATAGAGCTGTGAGATTTATGGTCGCCTCTGGAAAGCCCGATTTCGCGCAAGCAATTTGGCCGTTTGTCTCAAGCACAGAGCGTCAAACTCAATTCGGTCTATTCGGATTAATTGATCGTTTTCACCCCAGTGTCCTCGGAGTTGATTGTGCGATCCAGTTGGGTCAGATACCTACGGCCCAGCGACTAATAGCTTTCCCTGAGATCGTACGCAATAGTGGATTCGATGGCTTGGAGCTAGCGGTTGAACTGGCTGCTTCCGATCCTGATCCGGAGGTAGTTGCCGCCGTTGTAAAGGCATTGGCGTTCCGCCGAGCTGACCGCCATGTGAACCTAATTCTGGAGGCTGCTTCGGACACGGTTTGGGACGTGGTAGCGCACGAGGGTTTCCCTGAACACCTCACTGACGTGCAGCTTGATGCTCGCCTGATGGCTCTGCGCGGAGCGGCACGCAAAGCTGACGCTACGCCAGGGCAATTACTTGACTGGATCTTGCAAGAGAGCCCAGAGGACGCGGAGTTCCAGATTACGCAGCTAATAGGGACAGTCGAGTTCGATCCGAATGGCAGTAGGATCGATTATGCAGTGATGACTTCGTTCTCAAAGTATCCGCTCGCCGTTGCTGCTGGGCTCGTTGCCAGAGTCGTCGCAGATTTACCACTTCCTTTTCGAATAGAGGACTATCTCCATCAGACACCACTAATCGATTCAGGACCGGTTGCTGAGGCGGCTATCGATCCACTCACCTCGGAGCGTCGTTTAAATGCTGCTGCGGCCGTCATTGGCCCGGTCACCATCGCTGCGCTCTTCGACCAGTTGTTTGTAATAGATAGCCAAGTGGAGGTGCTTGGGCGATATGACGAGGTATTGTCGAAAGCCCATCATCGATTGGTAGGTGCGCTATCCGGCACACGGCAAAACGTCTTCGCACAGGTGCTTGTATCCAAGTCAGAGGAGGCTAACTATCGTCGCATCGGCTTGTTAGCTGATTTTCTCGCCCGTCACGGCCGGGGCGGTGGTGATACGAAGCCTCCATTTGACAATGAATCTCGCTCGAATTTGTCTCGAGTCATTGGCACTTGGATAGACGCACTACTAGCTGCACCTCAGCTACCCCGTAATGTTGCTTCCGAGGTGGCTCGAGCCGCTGAAAGAGTTGCGGATGCTGAGTTGGCGGAACCTCTGTTTACTCTCATTGAGCGTGACTTGGCCGAATATGAGATTGAACGATCTCGCTGGCTTCAAGCTGGGGGACGTGGAGGTGTGAACCCAATGGGGCATTCGTTGATGTACTCCCGGGCCTTGGCAGCTATGCATGATGCACCTGCTGTCGCAGTACTCATTCGGGGGTTGGGTGACTTACGTTGGGGCAAGGAGGCAGCAGGGGCGTTGCTGGAGATTTGGCTGGTCGATCATTCCCCTTCAAATAAACCGTACTTCAATAGGTCGACCGATTACTCGCATCATCTGATTCGGAGAGCGGAACGCGTGAAGCAACGCCCTGCGACATCAGATTTCGCGGAGGCGATCTTTGCTGTGGCGATGGATTTCGGAGTTGCTTCAAAGTCTGATGCAGAGCAGAAGTATGCTCTTGTACTTGGCAGTGTGGGTCTTGCTTTACCGCATGGAGCAAAGCGATCAGAAATAGATTTGCTTCTGTCGCTTCCTCAGCCGACACCGTGCAAGCATCGTTTACTGGTAAATGCTGCTCGCGCTGGCGAAGTTATTCCTTCTGCGATGCTGATGGAAGGTGTGCAGTCACTACTCTCCGAAGCCCAGGAACAAAGATGGCGACTTGACGAGAATCGTGGGGAGTTGATGGGGTGGATTGATTTATTCCCCTTTTCCGACGGTCCAGAACGGGTACACGATGCCATTTCTATGTTGTCAGATCAGCACCGTAGCCCAAACGCTTTACGACGTTTGTTAGAGACCATCCCCCAAAGCCCCGCCGATACTGCGTTTGTCATGCTAGAACGTCTGGCCGCTGACATCCCTGCGTTTTTGGGTGATTCCCAATGGACAAGCGCGATGTTGAAGTTGAACACTCAGGAGGCGGTTGTTGCTGTGCTTGAGCACCTTAGCGAGGGGCGAATCCCAGCAGGGGATGGCTTCCACCTGTCGTCTGAGTTAACCAGGCTTGCCATTTTGCTCCCTGATTTCCATAGGATTCTAATCGAGCGCTACCTTGCATTGCCCCCCGGAAGCACTCGCCGTGTTCTTGAAATGGCAATGAATGACTTACCTGGCGAGGACAATTTCATGGCGCTTTTTGAAGGTAACGTCGAAGCCCCTCATCCTTTTCAACATCTGGGTGGGGCGTTAAGAAACTTAGCTATTTCCCGGCGGCCCTCGGAGCAATGGAGGGGCGCTTTTGAGGAGTTTGGATTGCCCCTTACAGGGATACGTGCACGACTTTTCGCAATGTTACCTGCCAACGACGCGCACTCACGGTTGGCCAAACGGTGCTTACTGGCGATTGAAGAGTATCGGGACGAAAAGGGGCGGATTAATGACGAGCCAAGGCATCCGGATATAACGACAGGCCGAGCATGGCCGCCGGAGGCGGAAACTTGTTCCGCGTAACACTTTTAGGGAACACGACTACACGACAACACCGTGCTCTATTTTCCAGATTAAGGCTTCGACAAGGTTAAGCCCAACGAATGTGGACAACAGCTCGGCTGGCGCTTTCTGGCCCAAAGCCAGGGCAGGGCTTTCAAGCCAGTTCCGCATGGCGATTTTGTCACCCGCAAATAAACCCAGGGCACCGTTGAGGACAACTGCTGCACGGAAGAGGTAATCGCTTTCAGTTGGATTCAACGTGCCTGCCTTCAACCAGCGCCTGCGCGTGGAAATTTTTACGTCCAGGAGCCTCCCTAGGGCTGCTTGAGTAAACCCGACAAACACGCTCAATTCGCTGAAAAAAGATGAGGGCAGACCTTCACGAATTAGCGTTGAAGCCGCCAACCAATCTGAGCGAGCATCAAGCATGCTCAGAAATGAATCCGATAGCAGCTTGGTTTCTCCGCCTTCTTGTACGCGATCGATCATTCAGCCTCGTAACACCTTCGTGAATTTACCTCCCTAACAGTGCCTTACTCGTCCGTTTCCAGCTGACCCTTCTCCGTAGTATCCCTCCAAATGAGGTCACGCCGGATCTGATCAAAAAGTGTTTCGATGTTTTCCAGCGTCCATGATTCTAGATAACTCCCAACCATCAGGCTTGCTGGGTGCACGCCCATGAACGCAGCGAGTTGATCGATCTTTTCGACCGTTGGAGATTTTAATTCCCGTTCCAATTGGCTGATGTAGGTCCGGCTGCTGACTAACGCAAAATCATCCTGACTAAGACCTTGTCGCGCCCGCAGCTTTCTCAGCGCGGCGCCAAAGGTGGCACTCGGTTCCATTTTTTCATCTCACAAAAGAGATGATGAAGCATGGAATGAACACTATAATGCCACGTACTATAGCGTTCATAAGTGCTTTTTTGAGAAATTATATGTTTGAAACCTATGAGGCAGCGAGGCTGCCGGTGCTGCCGTCTTTCGAGCAGAACACGACACGCTGGGCGTTCATCGCTCAGTCCGAGAACCGTGAATGGTTTTATGTGACGCACCAATATTTTCAGGATGGTGATCCCGACTGCGTGTGTGCTCAGCAGTTTTTGATCCCCGATGTCATCGGCCTGATGAGCTTGGTGCAGTCTGATTCCGATAGTGCCTTTGTCAGTGGAGTACAGCTCGTATCGCCGGGATGGTTGAACGGTACGGATGAGTGGCGAATGGAGGCGCTTACTAAATTGATCGCAACGCCCGGTGAGGAGGGACGCAAATACTCATACGAGGTTTCAGGTGGCAGCACCTATCCGGTGCGGCAAGTGGATTCCCCACATCCTGTGGGAAAAACCATATGGCCACTGCGGTAGGAGGATTTTCAAATGAGTCCTGATCTAGAACATTTGCTCTGTAAGCCACATCTGTCGCTTTTTCCAAACGCCGTAATAGTGAACGATCACTTTTTTTGGGGCTTTGAGTGTGGAGACGGATGGTTCGACATCCTTAACCATGCGTTCTCCCTTGTTTCAGCGAGAACCGATATTAGTCCTGGTTGCGGTGAAGTGACCGTCGAGCAGGTTAAGGAAAAATTCGGCGGACTGAGGATTCATTACCGTGGGGGTGACGATTTCGTCGAAGGTGTCTTCAACCTTGCGGAAGCTGCGTCCGTTCATATTTGTGCCATCTGTGGCAACCGCGCCCCCAACCGGAGGATGCATTATCACCATCCTCGTTGTGCGATCCACTATGGGGAGTAGACCTTGAAGTACAGCATGGCAAATCGCGAGAATTTGATAGCGAAGCTGCACGAGCAACTCAAATGCGGCGACTCGCTAATTGACCTAGATGAGGTTCGAAGATACGTCTCATCACCAAGGTTGTTCGATCTCACCGTTCGAGACCTCAAGCGAACACTGAGTTATGTCGGCGATACGTTCCTGGACCACCGATCGATGCTCGCTGATTGGCCGCAGCGGACGTATGGGGTTTCTCTCGAGCAATGGCGGGAGTTGTCGTCCAGCGTTGAGCTGATTGAGGACTTTCACCACAACGATACAAATGTTTCGAAAATCCAGATCTGGTCGTTCGAGCCCGCGGGCCTCACTGAGGAACAGTTGTGCCTGGCTGTAGCACTGTCCTACACCGACGCCGAGTTCCGCGCAGAGTCCCGGATTGTTGGAGCGCTCAACCACATACTCAATGACTTAGGATTCTATGTGGACGGGGATCGTTACTAGCGGTGCGCGTCAGTTTCGCTGAGCGTCCAGCTGCCGTGTAGGTCGTTGAACGACATCACCCAGGATTGAACCAAGGGGGAATCGCCGGTCTCCTGTGACGCTGAAGTATCCAGCCCGTCGTGGAAAGGTGAGAGCCATGGGGATTCCAGTCCTCGTGGTGCACCAAGATATCCAAATCCACAGATCAGATTCTTTGCTTCAGCCAAACGTATCGTGGCTGCTCAGGTATGTTTTGAAGCGATGCGAGACGCACGGCTTCAATTCGCAGCTCATCGAGCTTAGTTCCCGAATTACCTACGGGCGTCACCATCGAGGTGGTCTGTGGCCCTATCTCTTCTGCGCAACGTCCGGGCCCTGTTCACGTCGGAAGGAGACGGGTTGAAGGTGCTGTCATCCAAAATAGACACACGTGGAATTGGTGTGGCAGTAAGTGCTGAAAATATAACATTCAAACCAAAGACGTTTTTCATAGGAAGGACCATTGATCGTTAGATACTGCCAAGGTAACGGCGGGCCCGGCCAGAGAAAAACAAACGATAGGCATAACGTGCATCGATGGGGGCAATTGGTCATGGAAAAGGACAGGCAGCGCAGTTACCAGCGGGTGAATTCGGGTTTGTTGCGGTTGGACGTTTGAACGGACATTGGGGGCGCACACGGAGGTGGTAACCGACCACCATCCAAAGCAGAGCGAGTGTAAAACTCAATGTGTCTGATACGTCAATTAGTACATGTGGTGGGCTAATTGATTCTATGGGGTTGAAATAGTTGGAGTAAATTTCATTTTCAATAGAGCACGACATGGCTAATTAAATATTGTTTGCATAAGCGAACATATCAGCTACATTTTTATAAATCTCTGTAGATCCTATTCACGCTCCGAATCTTTATATCGTTACTCACCAAATAAGGAGGTGGGATTGTGCCAATACTTTATTTGGATATATTCGATCCTCAAGTGTATGGCGTTCTTGAACAGGCGATGGAACTGGAGGAGATAAGTGGAGTTGTATTCGAAGTGGTTCCTATTTCCAACGGCTCAATGTTATCCTACCTCCCGCTGTTGGCTTTCGCGTGGTTGAGACGAGAGTCGATATATAATGATTGTCTGTTGTTGCATTCTTTGTTGAAAACATCGAATGGAACTTCGGAGTTTTGGCTCTCTCGGGTATTAGGCATCATGAAAGTATATGCAGGTGGCGATGAGTCTCGCTTCGCTGAACAACTTCTCTGCATAGACAACGTGCGTTCCCTCACAGATTTGCTGGCAAGAAGTGAACTGCTTGAAATCAAGGCCTTGACCATGACTCAGTCAAAGGGTCGCGTATACATCGGCTACGTAGAGATTCAAAAATTCATGTCTCAATATTTACCCAAGGACCGGCCTTGGTCATTTAGAGCTAGAATTCCCTAACCGATCACCTAACTCCGACCTCTCACTGGGCGGCTACCCTTTGCAAAATGCTGACTACGTTATTGCTTGCTCTGCGATAACCGGAAGTCGAGGTAGCCCCCTTAGTCCATTACCTCGCGATGGTTCTCAATAGATAGAGATAGTCACAGACGAAACACCTCAGCGTTGGTGGTCCAGCTGCCTTGGTATCTGATTTACCTGCGTCTTTGCTGAACAATGAACGTCCGAAAAAGGCTACAGCTGAATGCTGCCTCAGCCGCACTGCGGTTTTGTGTAAAGAGGTGCTAGGCATTTACCAATTGTCTATATAGGCAAATATAGAGACCGATGATGGGGACGATTCGGAGGGGCCGAGAGCTGCCGGAAACTCGTCATGCAGGCGGCAACGCTTAAAAATACCGCTTTTATCGACAAAAACCATCTTCCCTCAGAGACCGCCTTTGAATGAAGAGTGGCGGTTTAAGCAGCTCCCAGCCTAGTCATTACCTCCGCGAATGACTGACTGATCGTTCCCCAAGTCGTCTTTAATCGTTGTCATTCTTGTACCAACCCTAAATATGCAGCTGAAAACCCCAAGCTATTTTCATATTTTTAAGACTAGATTGGAATGAATACCATAAAATTTATAATGTGTATTCATATGACAGAATTTCGTTATGACTGAATTCTGTACTTGATTGGAGAGGGAGATATTTGCGGGTCAATAGAATCAATAGTCTAGTTATGTTGGTCGATATAATTAGATATTAACTGTAAACGATTTGTCGATATTATGTTTGGCAATTGAGACTTGGTGAAATTTGAAAGTTATAAAGGTTGGTACTATGCTGCGCCGTAACTTGAAAGAGAAAGCAGTATGCCAGACTATAAAAGTTTTATTTCAGTACCATGTTTGGTAAGAGGGCGAGCAGCGTTCAGGCTTTTTATATTCTCACCAAGTGGCGAGCGATCTGAATTTGGTGTGTTTCTAAGCTATTGCTTGTGGCTGGCAGTGGGAGGCAGAAGGAATGGGACTTTCAAACGCTACACTCTTGCTGTTGCGAGATGGTTGGATTATATGTATGTTGGCATGCAAATTTTCGGAAATAAAGTTTCAACGTATTCGTTGTATCTTTCTTATTCTGATTATTTATCGAATGGAAGATTGTCGGATGACCCCATGGTCATACGCATGGTCAACATTTTAGGAGAAAATTTAGTTCTCCGCAAAAGCCTTGTTGTAGTCCATAACGGTATCGACTCGTTTATTTCGTTTTGCGCAGAGGAATACATTAGGAAAATAGACTACATTAAAAACGGATTGAGTACTTCATCAGGAGTGGAGGATGACTTAATTCGGGATTTAGCTTTAATACACCAAATGGCACAGCGCCGAAACGATGTTGCCTCGAAAAGACATCCTTACTCGCGTAGATCGAACAAAGTTTCCGAACACGTGGTAGGTGCCAAAAGCGACAAATTGGTACCTATAACGCCTGATAAATATTTCCCACTGGGACATATTGCGGAATTTATAGCTAATCTTAGAAGTTTTCGTGACGCAACTCTTATGTCTTTGTGTGCCGCTTCATGTTGGCGAATTTCTGAAGCCATGCAGATACTTTGGGAAGATATTGACTTTGCAACTCGTAAGATTTACTGCCGAGAGCCTATTGGCCGAGGCAACTATCTAGATGCCTACGTTGGCCTTAGTTTTCACGAGCGCGAGCAATTAGCCTGGAAAGGCCGCGAAACCAGCGAAACCGTGCTGCTCGAACCATATGGAACATTATTTTTTAAAAATCTAGCTCTCTATAGGCAAAATCAAAATTCATCGCAGCATAATTTCATTTTCGAGACGGAAAACGGTCGCCCACTATTCCTTTCCAGTTACTCAGGGGTGTTAGATGCGTTCAAATTAGCGGCTGCCCCTATTTATGAAAAGCTCGGATTATCGTTGTTTAGAGTTGGTCCGCATTCCTTAAGACATAGCTACTGTTACTTTATGTATAACTTTATTCATTTTGAGGAAGGGATGGGGATGAGCCTCTATGATCTCGCGAAGCTTACCGGGCATAAAGATGTCGGAGCGCTAGCGATATACGCCCAGAGAGATAGGGAGAGATTCTACGAGGAGATCTACATTGCAACTCAGTCCAGAATCAACGGCGGAGATGTAACAGAGACCCAGCTGCGTTTTGAATATCTTCGTAACCGTTTAGAGGAAGTTGCGAAGTTGTTGAATTCAGAAAAGGAGATCAAGTAAATGGTTAATTTTGGGGCGGAAATTATTTATTTGCTTTCGGGCGCCGCGTTAGTGGATTCATTCAAAAACGCGATGAAAAAAACCTGCTTGATATTATCAGCGGTTCTGGTCGATATACCCAAAGCGGCAGGGCTACCTAAAGAGCGGTTTCTTCACCATTTTCAAGGTTTAGATTTCAATGCGGACGAAGTACGTATATACGCCGATGTATGGTTTAAGCTATCTAATTTAAAAATTGATGACGTAAAACAAAATCCCCAGATAGCTGTTGACATGCTGCCAAACAAGTTGATCCCCTCGAGTGTGGAGCTACAGGAGTGGTTGCCAGTACTTAGGTGTTTTCTCGTTTGTTTTTATTATGAAAGAGCAATATTACTACCGTATGGTTTTATGCGGCCCCAAGCATTGTGGCTTTCAAAACTCGATGTTGATTTCAATGTATGGCCGGAAAATCTACTTTTATTCATAACTATGGAGGCAGAGCGCAAAAGGGATGCTATCAGTAGTTCTTCAACTGGTCGCTCCCCTGAGGAACGTAAACTTCGCCGGCTCATTCAAAATGGATCGAAGGTGCTACTCACCACTGATATGTATGGCCCTGAAGATCTAAATGTCGAGGACCTACAAGCTTGGAGGGCGTACCAAGCAAATGCTACTGATCGTAACCAATCTCCAGTTCCAATGAGGGATATTGTTATTGCACTGATAGAGGCGTTTCCTGGCAGAGTATCTGCCGATGTAGCTGCATGGACTGGGAGATTCAATTTCCCGTCCACTAAACGTTCTATTGGTTATGCGGACTTCAAGAGTTTTAGTCATCTGACCGAGGGCGACGGAACTCTAGAAGAGCGTATGCGGGATGCGTTTGCCATCGCTAACGTAGATATGAGTGCACTTAGTATTCAAGGGATCAAAGAGTGCGGAGCGGTTGAGTTCAGCTCAAAGATTTGCCCGTATGTAGACATTCAGACCGCTTCTGAAGTGTGGCTGGAATGTGAGCAGCACTTCTTCAGAACTCGTATATTAGAACTGGAACGGCCATATCATACATGTCTCGGTCGACTGAACGCATGGTTGTTTATCTATTTGCCTCTATGGTTTGCGGAAAATGGCACGGTTGCTTATATGTATCCCGAGACACCTGCGCTATTTACCGCGCATGTGCACTACTTCTGCATAGATAAGGACGCCGTTAGGCCTCTCTCTTTGGTGGAGTGGATGAAGTTCATGGGGTGGAAATATAATTCCCAGAATGGTGCCCATTTTCGAAGCTTCTTCGATGAGTTGATTGGTTCTCAGATGCCCGGATGTGAGGGGTTACGGCAACCCGTAATTAAGGTCCCAAAGAGTAAAAAATATCGAACTGTCACAAAAAATGCTTTCATTGGTGATCATTTCATGTTTTTTGTCAACTTCCTTCACTCTCTGGAGATGCTAAGCGAATATTTTTCTGAGCATTCAGAGGTGTTACATAAAGCAGTGTTGGAATCTAAGAAAAATGGTAACGATTTAGAATTGGAGTTAGTCGGGGTTGTACCGTGTTTTTTTATTCGTGGTAAAATTCACTACATAAAAAGAGTAAGTCCGGAGCTGTTTTCTTTTATTGTTGTAAAGGGTAATTCCTACTACTATCCTGGATTAATTCGGTTTATATTGGTTCTTCTGGAAGCTGGCCCGAGGGGGCAGGCTGCTCAATGGATCGACGCGCGTGAGTACGATCAGCTATGTGACCGGTTGACCACCCACCCTTTTCATTTGACGTTGCTATGGTTAAACACAGATAAGGTTTCGTCTGTTCCAATTGTTGTTGTTACCATTATGCGCGTTATACAGTTGATGGATGCACAAAGAGACTGGTTGGTAAATATGTCGTCCCATTTGACTTCGCCGGGTTTGAGTCGTGAGGTGGATTATGATGGACGAAAAAAAACTAAATGGAAAAAAATTGCCCCGCTTTTTTTATACAATTTTTCAGATGGTACCCCATTTTCTGATAATGCTTATTCTTTGTTCTGGACAGAAGGCTGCCTGGCTTTTCAAGCGTATATGCGCATTAACATGGGAGTGAAATTACCACTTGTAGCATTTCTGCCGATAAAATCATCTGGTAAAGATGGAAAAGGTTATTTTGAATGGGATGATTTTGAAAAAAGAAAAATAACTGAAAAGGATGTCAAAGTTTTTACCCCTGACGCGTCTAATGTGAAGTCGTCTGAGGCTGTCGGTGCTCCCTATTGCCCTGTTAGGCTTCGATGTAAAATTACTCCACATGGGGCTCGCGCTAGTTTCGTGACTGAGCTGAGTTCAATATTGCAGCCAGAGCTTGTTATTCAGCTTACAGGGCAGTCTTTAATGCAGGTCAGAAGCTATGATAAAGGCGACCATTTGCGTAGGGCGATGCATGGAGTTTTCAATGGAGAAGACAACAGAGTAAAGCTGAAGGACATATTTAAGATTACCCATAACATGGATGAATTGGTTGGAACGCTTGAGGGAATTCGCGACGATCCGAATTTTGTGGGTCTTGCTGAAGAAAACGGCTGGATCAGTTTACGGCATACAACCTTACCCAATGGCCTTGGCTATTTGGCGTCGGACAAAGAGCAAACGGCCAGTCACTGTGATACCCATGTTTGCCCACTCGGTTTTATTTGTAACAAAGAGGTGATTCTCACTATCGGTAAGCACAATTGCCAGTTTTGCTCATTAGCTATATTTTCTGTTCATAATATAGTTGCCGTTGCGATGAAGCGACAAGCGGTGGTCGACAGGTTTTTGAATTACGAGAGACAAGTTGTCGAGATTGCATCTAAGTCAAGCCCCGCGCAGCGGGAGATTTTTGCGGCGAAGCTAAATGAGTTGGCTAAAGACGCATTAGGCTGGGCGGCGGTAGAGCATTCTTTGTGGGCTGTTATTCAAAGTAAAAAAAACAGCTCTGCAAAACAGGATGAGTTGATCGTACGAGACAAGTCATTTATGACATCATCGTTAGAGGTATTTTCAAATGATGTAAATTCTCCAGAAGACTTTCTCTATAGAGTAGGCATGTCAGAGGTGTTTCCTGATTTGACGTCCGAAACGACTCGTTTTGAAATTGATCGTGCAGCCCGACTACTTATGGCCGGGAATAACCAAGTAATCGAAGCGCTTACGGCGCCCGTTGGTTTTGGCAACGCGGAGATTGTCGTGTCTATGATTAGGAGCCTTTGTGCTAGCAAAAAGCTTGATTTACCGGAATTCATGAGGCTGTTGCACATGGATAAAACGACGTGGCTCCAACAGTTGGAACAGCATCAGCCGAACGGAAATGTAGATCTAGGCCTCAGTGGTTTGATTTTTAAGGGAAAGCCTTGAACACCGTCCTCATAAGGCAACGAGTACAGCGCTTAGATTTACTTCAGCGATCACTGGATATTGCTTCTGTGAGTAGCGTTAAATTTAAAGGTGTCACTCAACTCTCAAAATTTTGTGCAAGTTTGATACGAGAGTGGGAGCAGAGGCCTCTTGATGAGGGTATTCCCAGAGGAGTCCTAGTTACCACACAAAGCGTATTAAGTTGGAAGACTTTGCTTCGTGGTGGTTATCGGGTATATCTTGATGCGTGGGTCGAGTCTAATAATCCTAACAAAAAAGGTGACAGAGGCCGTGAACGTATTCGCGAGCTTGAATCCCAATTAGTTAAACTCCGCGCACAGTACGATCTTTTGCACGCGCAGTCACTTGAATGGTCGGATATGCCAATGAGTCCCTCTCATCAAAACGAGCAAAAGCTTGAGGACGCTTTCAAATGCATTGAGACATTGATAATTCATTTTTCAGATATGGTTGCTGTCCATGAGGGCGGTCTGGTTAGCCGAAGTGCCGCTAGGCCGACATTGATAAACGAAGCACGGTTCTCTGCCTTTTTGGCCTGGCGTGCAAAAAATGTTTCGAGCCAGTGAGGCCAGCGGGTGCCTTTCCCATTTGAGGCATCCAAGAATTTCGATGCTTCCGTCTAATACCACCAATCCACAATGTCTGTAGCAGAGATGGTCTCAGCTTCGTTTCGGTCCCAAAAATCCTTTTGTAACGACTCCCCAGTTTTCCCAGAGTGCGGATGGCGATTTCCGTCGCTCTGACTAAAAATCAGCCGCCATCTAACAGCAAAGTAGGAGCTAAGGATAAGATGCGTTTTGTCGTTTCTGCCAAACGGATCTCCAGGGTGATGGACAGATGAAACAATTTAGCTTGGGCCTGCGCTGAGATCGGTATCGCTGCGATGCTATAGCGTTTCCATCGGAAATCAGCCAAAAGCTTCGGAGCGTGGCTTTCTTCCATAAAGACCTGTCTTATGAGGACATCAATCTCGTTTTTGCTAGATTTTTTCGAGCTAAGAGGAAGGAGTTGAGATCTCCTCCGGGACGCTCGAGCTAGAGCTGTTAAGCAGTTGGGATCGCAGCTATAGGTGACCAGTCACACCAACCAGGCCTGATTTTTTCTAACGTAAAGGTCATTTAATCAACATGATAGATGGCTTACCATCTGCCGATGGTTGGGTTCCTCAAGAGAATGGTTCGAACCTGCCCTGGGACACCATATAATTCAAGGCATCCAAGTATTTCATCTTCTTCCGTATTTTCCTCATGGGTGCAGGGGGGGCAATAGAATTGCTTCAGTGTCGCGTCCTGAATAAGGTTTACCCCTTCTGGCTTTTTATCAGGAAGGTGCAATGGATACGCTGATGAGTTTCGCTGTGACCACAATTGTCTCTGCGGGAGGCAGTGCTGTTCTATTGGCGACCCTCGGATGGTTGTTCAGGAATTGGATAGGCGAACGCCTGAAAGCCAAATCCAACATCGGTCCGGATGACTCAAATGTGAGCCAGGGTCACAATTAACGGTATTTGCTCTAGCGAGAGGTGAAGTGTTCTATGGAGAAGCGCGTAGCGTTCATTTCGTGAAGAGAACCTCTAGGACCTGGCCAGATGCTTCGTCTATCCGGCAATTGCATCCAGCAAAATTTCCTACCCACAGCGGCTCCTCGCCCGTTACGCCGGTATAGGCATCCACGGCACCCATTCCAATACCTGGCGCTCGCCAAAGTAGATTGCCTGACGAGTCGTAGCAAAAAAGATTTTGCGCAGGAGCATTCCTCTCAAAAGCCATCCAATCAAACGTCACCAGCACCCGCCCGTTGACCAATACAGCTTCAAGGGCGGGATATTTACCCTCAATGCGTATCCCGTCCCCGAAAATCCAGTTGCCGCTCACTTCGAGTCGCATACGTTCTCTTCCTGTCCTTATCATCGTGATGGTTGCTCCGATGCGGTTTTCTACCGTATCGCGCTGCAACGTCGGTTTGACCTGCTTCAGTCTGCTGTCAGGTGGTCAATAATTCACGGCCTCATTCAAACGCCGTAGCGCTTGTTCCCGCCCGAGGTAATGCAGTAGCGGCCGCCCCTTGGTCCGACGCAGACGCTACCTGAAGAGCAGGGACAGGACGACCCATAGCTAGGCGATTGCTGACGACTGGGTTTCGGTAATGATGCTGGTTGTGCTGGAGTACTTTGCCTTGATGCGCTGTAACAATTCGCACCGCTACAGAGGCTTTTGGAGGACAGCCATCTAGCAGGTTGGCCATCGATACTCACTCTTGCCCATTCCTTTTGCTTTTCGAACACCTGCACCTTGTCGCCCCGTTCCAGACTGGAAATCACTTTGCCGCCAGGGCGATCCCTGAGGTTGAGTTTGTCAGCGCTGACAAATTGATCCGCTGGCGTCGGTGTCGCGACAGGTTCAGGCGTAGGGGAGAGTGATGAAACGAAATTACTCGGCGTAGCTTGGATGGTGGATGCCTTCTGCTGTGTTGGCGCCGTATCTTTTTTGCCCATGAGCCATAAGGCAGCGAACAGGATGAGCAGTGGTACGAGCCAAGGCTGAGATTTTTTGCGCATTTCCATTGCCCTCACAAATCGAGGCAGTCCTAGCACGACTACCTTTGCGATGAGCATAGTCTGGTAGCGCCGGCCGTTCGGTGCTAAATGCACCCTCCCGGCCAGCTCCAGCCCAGTGCATCAAGCTGTCAGCGTATGGTCACCCTCCCCAAACCAGGTGCGCACCAGATCGGTACCGCTCGTGCCAGTGTTGGCAAGGACCGCCACATCGGCGAAGTTCGTACCATTGGCTGCGCCATCGGCATCCACTTGCACGGCGATGTCGCTGCCGGACTGCGCCAGTTGGACAAAGTCGGACACCTGACTGCTGCCGCTAACGAAGTTGGCACTGAGCAGTGCGGAGAGGTCGAGTGCGTCGCCTTCGGCGAAGTTGTAGTCGAGGATGGTGTCCCCGCCTTCTGCCCCGTTGAGATAGGCGAATACATCGGCTCCCGCGCCACCGCTGAGCGTGTCCTCCCCACCACGACCCGCCAGGATATCGTTGCCGTCGCCGCCACTGAGCACGTCCGCCGCCATACTTCCCACCAGTGTGCCGCTGGATGCGCCGGTGTAACTGATCTGGGTGCCGGCCTCGCCGCCGTCGGTGGCCTGGAAGTCATCCACCGAGTAGTGCCCCAGCAGGTTCACTTCGGCCCGATGCATGCCGTCGTCCACCGTCAGCAAGCCGCCGGCGCCAGAGGCGTTGGCGCTGTAGCTGAGCTGGGTGTTGGCGCCGAAGGCGAGATCGCCGAAGGTCAGCATGTCATCGCTCTCCAGACCGAGGATGCCAACCAGCGAGCTCGCCGCTTCGGCCTGTGCGATCACCAGCGTGCCCGCGCCATTGCCATGGAAGGCGACTGAGGCATGGGCGGTGCCATCGAAGCTCAGGGTCGCGTCGCCGTCGATGGTGGCGCTGCCGTTGCCCATCACGTCGGCCAGCAGGCGCATGTCGCCACCGTTGGCCCACAAGTGCCCGGAGTTGTCGACCGCACTGGCCACTGTCATGCCGCCTTCACCCGTGGACTCCAGCACCCCGCTGTTGGTGATGGTGTGGCTGCCGGTGTCGAGCACCAGGCTGTTCAGCCCGCTGGCCAGGATCAGCCCCGCATTGACCAGCACCATTTGCCCGGCGCCCAACTGGCCTGCGCCGGATATGCGGTTGTCGGCATTGGTCAGCACGGTGTCGGCGCTACCGCCGAAAATCACGTTTTGCGTGCTGTCGGATAGCAGTACCTGGCCGCCACCGGTCAAGGTCGCGCCACGGAACAGAATCTCAAGATTGGTCTCGCTGCCGGCGGAGCCGAGCTCGATGGCGCCGCTGTTATGGATGCTGCCACCGAACGGCATGATCGCGCCGTCGGCAATGGTGAGGGTGCCGGTATTGGTCGTGACCGGGTCTACATCGAACTGGAAGTTCGCTTCGCTCAAGTCCGCCGCATCGACACCTTTGAGGGTGACCGTCTGGCCGGAGCCGATGTTGACCAGTGCATTGCCGTTGGCGTCGTTAGCGATACTCAAGTCAGCAAAGGCGGTGACCCCCGCGAAGCCGATCAAGTCGATCTTGTCCGCCACCGCATCGAAGCTGTGGATGACGTTGTTACCGATAGGCTGAGCGAACACGAACTGGTCGGCGCCGCTGGAGCCGGTGAGGTTGTCGTCCGCTGACAAGGCGAAGATCGGCGAGCCGGGGGCGTAGGCCTCGACGTTGTCGCGAATCACTTCGCTTTCCACCGTGCCATCGGCATTGGTCCAGGTCATCGTGACCGGCAAAACCCTGGCGCCCACGAAATCTGCCGGTGTTGTGACCGTCAGCGTGTCCAGGCTGCTCTTGTCCACCGTCCAGGTGCCGTTGCCATTGTCGGTGCCCTGGTTCAGGGTCCAGCCTGCGGGAATACCGGAAATGCTCACCGTCGTGACGTCCGCGCGAATTGCCGCATCGGCCAGGCCCAGGTTAATGGGGCTGCCAGCAACACCAGCGGGGCCGAGGGTACTGTCGTGGACAACGATGTCTGAGGCTGTGATGTTAGCGACCCCGGCCAATGTCGTAACGTTGTTCAGCGTTGCCACTTGTACCCGGCTCGCCGTAGTGCTCCAGTCTGTGTCAAACCAGATTTCGCCCTTGCCGGTCGTCGAGTTGAATACGATCACGTAGGTGTTGGTGGCGGTGCCGCCATTGGTGGTTGTGATCTGTAACGTCGTCTGCGAACTCGCGTCGATCACATCAACCTTGCTGTCGTCGTTGTTGTTGATGTTGTTGATGCTGTTGCGGGTTTGAAAGTCGGTGGCGAGAAGCGTTGTACCGGCCGAACTCCCAACGGTTGTGAAGTTGACACCGCCCGTCCCGGCACTATCGAGGAAACCAATCTTGTCGGTGTTGTCCGTGTAGTCGGTGATCGTGTCCGTGCCACCGTTGGTGCGCAACCGGAACTGGTCAGCCCCGCCATTCCCGGTCAGCGTATCGTTGCCCGCCTGGCCGTTGATGGTGTCGGCTCCGCTGCCGCCGCTGATGCTATCGACGCCGGATGAACCATTGATATTGAAGGCTTCGGTCTGGTTGCCAAGGTTGAGTGTCAGCCCGGAAGTCGTCAGCGTCACGTTTTCGATATTGGCGATCTGGGCGTTGCTGGTGCTGGTGAAGTTTGCGCTGACGTTGAGTGTATCGGTGTTGGCTCCGCCGTCGAGCAGCGTGTCGTTCTGTGCACCGTTGATGATGTCGTTGCCACCCGCCGCGCTGATACTGTCTGCACCTGTGCCACCCGTGATGGTGTCGACACCCGAAGAACCGGTAATGGTAAAGCCTTCGGTCTGGTTGGAGAGGTTCAGGGTCGCTGCCGTTCCGATCAATACATTCTCGATCCCTGTAATCTGCCCGTCGCTTGTGCTTGTGAAGAGGGGACCGGTACCCAAGGTATCGGAACCGGTGCCTCCATCCAGCAGCGTGTCGTTGTCAGTGCCAAAGATCGTGTCATTCCCACTGCCTGCGACGATGTAATCGGCACCCGAAGTGCCGGAGATGGTGAAACTCTCAGTTTGAGCGTTCAGGATCAGCGTTCCTGAAGATGTGCTGAACAGTACGTTTTCAATATTCGCGATCTGGCTGTCGCTCGCGTTGACAAAGACACTGGTGACATTGAGGGTATCGGTTCCGATGCCGCCGTCGAGCAGGCGGTCATTGTTCATGCCGCCGATCACGTCGTTGCCCGCACCGCCAAAAATCCAGTCGGCGCCGGTACCACCGGACAGATTGTCCGTGCCACCGAAACCGTAGATCGCTGTGTCGGAGCTACCCGCTGTGAAATTGTTGCCCGCGCTCGTACCGAGGTAGAGCTCCACTACGCCTGTCGCAACACTGCCATCTTTCACCTGCAATGTGCCTGACACCACGGAGCCCTGTTCCACCGGGGTCAGACTCGTGCTGGCGCCGCTTGTGATCGAGGGATTGCCGAACGCCGCGGCAAACGGACTCTGCAGCGACAGCGTCGCATTGTCCGGGTCGGTCGCGACGAAGCTGATCGACGTTTCGGTGATGGCCAAGCCAGAAGTCGTCGGTGCGTCATTGACTGCCGCCACCGTGACGGTTGTTGTCGCGAAATTGCTCGCGTGGTTGGCCGAAGCTCCATCATCGACTTGGAAGCTAATCGTGCGCGCCGTTGTTGTGGGGTTGTCGCTACTGTTGGAGTAGGTCACCGAGCGCAGCGCGGCCTGATACTGCGCCACCGTAGCGGTTCCAGTCAGTGTCAGCACGCCAGTGCCCGCGTTGTAGCTGCCGGTAATGCCGTTCTGATTGGTGAACCCGAGTATGTCCTGGCCCGAGGCAAAATTGTTGGTGATCGATACGGTTGCGCTTGTCAGGTTACTACTGTCGACATCGGTGACCGTCAGCACTGAGTTGATCGCAGTTGCTGCCTGGTTTTCTGTGTACGACAGCGACCCACCTGCCGTCATTACCGGTGCATCGTTGGTGCCGGTGAGGGTCACGTCGACCGTGGAACTGGAGAGCGCGCCGTGTTCGTCCTGCATCGTGTAGCTGAGCGTCACGTGCTCGATTGCACCTTGCGCCAGGTGGTCGAAGTCGGTGCCAGGGTTGAACACCAGTTGATTGCCGACCACGCTGGCGGTGCCTTTGTCGGCCGGTGTACTGGCGGTGTTCAAGGTGAACACATGACCGTCGTCGACGTCGGTGTCGTTGGTCAGTACGTCGATGGTCAGGGTCTGGTTCTCTGTACCGGCGGCGACATCGGCCATCGTTACGGGACCGTCGTTGGTGCCGGTAATAGTAACTTCGATGGTGCGATCAACTGTTCCGCCATGGCCGTCATCCAAGGTGATGGTGAATGATTCCACCTTGGTATCGGTCTCGCCCAGGTACTCGACCGCACTGGCCGCCACGCTGTAGTTCCAGGTGATCACACCTCCGGCGCCGTCCACATCCGAGGTCTGCGTGGTCACACTGGCCGTCAGGCTGCCGAGCGCGCCCGCGGAAACGGTGATGGTTGGGTCGATGCTATGGCTGTCGCTCAGATCAACGTCGCTGAAGCCGATAGTGCCGCTGTCGGTTAGATTGCTCACCGGAGTCACCATCTCGGTGACTCCGCCAGTGACGTCGGCTGCAGCAACCACTGGATCGTCATTGCTGCCGGTGATGGTCACCGTCACCACTTGATCCACAGTACCCCCCTCGCCATCGTCGATCGTGACGGTGAACTTTTCGGTCACTGTCTCGCCATCGGCCAGGTACTGCGTGGCGCTGTTGGCCACCGTGTAGGTCCAGCCCACCGTGCCCGATTCGGTCGCAGCGCTTTCGCTCACAGCGCCCATCGTCAAGGTGCCGCCCAGCGTGTTACCCGGGTCAGCCACTACATCGGTGGTATGCACATCGCTCAGGTCGATGTCGTTGAACGCGATCATGCCGGTCGTCGTTAGATCAGGCGCGTCGCCGTCTTCGGTCACCACGCCAAGTGCATCGGTTGCGGCCAGAGTGATCGTCGGATCATCGTTGGTGCCGGTGAGGGTGATGGTGACGGTCTGCATCGCCGAGGTGGCGTTAGCGGTGCCGCTGTTGTCGGTGGCGACCACCGCATACGAGAAGGTGATGGTTTCACCCGCGCCGAGGAAGTCGAGGTTCTCGTTGCTACTGTAGTTCCAGCTGTCCTGATCGACCGAGAAGCCGGCCACCAGTGTCGAGGCTACGGTTGTATTGAGCGTGCCGCCGCTCCAGGCGATGTCGTTGTTGGCGGTCTGCGATACGGTCACCGCGTCGTTGTTGTCCACATCGGCAAAGCTCAGGGCGCCGCTGTCGCTCAGAGTGGCGGTGCCGTTGCCTTCGCTCATCGCGCCGGTGGTGTCGGCCATCGTCAGTGTTGGCTGGTCGTTGCTGCCGGTGACGGTGATGGTCACCAGTTGGGTATCCACGCCGCCGAGGCCATCGCTGACCTGCACGCTGAACACCTCATCATGACTCTCTCCAGCGCTCAGCGATTGCACCGCACTGGCGATGCCATCGGTGCCGTTGGCCAAGGTGTAGGTCCACTGGCCGGTGCTGTCGACGGCGATCGAGCCGTAGGTGCCGGTGTTGGTACCGGCGATGCTCCAGGTGGCGGTGGCCTCGTGGTCGATGTCGGCCGAGCTGAACTGGCCGCTGACGCTGAGCGTGGTGTCTTCCTGTACCGCGCCGGCATCGTTGCCAGTCGCGAAGCTGAGCACCGGCGCGTCGTTGCTGCCGGTGACAGTGACGGTCACCAGTTGGGTGTCGACGCCGCCGAGGCCATCGCTGACCTGCACGCTGAACACTTCGTCATGACTTTCACCAGCCTTCAACGACTGCACGGCGCTGGCGATGCCATCGGTGCCGTTGGCCAGGGTGTACGTCCACTGGCCGGAGCTATCGACGGCGATCGAACCGTAGGTGCCGGTATTGGTACCGGCGATGCTCCAGGTGGCGGTGGCAGCGTGATCGATGTCGGCCGAGCTGAACTGGCCGCTGACGCTGAGCGTGGTGTCTTCCTGCACCGCGCCGGCATCGTTGCCCGTTGTGAAACTGAGCACGGGTGCGTCGTTGTTGCCGGTGATAGTGATGGTGACCGTTTCGGTGGCCGAGGCGGCGTTAGCCGCACTGCTATCGTCGGTGGCGACCACGGCGTAGGAGAAGGTGATGGTTTCACCCGCGCCGAGGAAGTCGAGGTTCTGACTGCTGCTGTAGTCCCAGCTGTCCTGATCGACCGAGAAGCCGGCCACCAGTGCCGAAGCCACGGTCGCATTGAGCGTGCCGCCGCTCCAGGCGATGTCGTTGTTGGCGGTCTGCGATACGGTCACCGTGTCGTTGCTGTCCACATCGGCGAAGCTCAGGGCACCGCTGTCACTCAGTGTGGCCGTGCCGTTGCCTTCGCTCATCGCACCGGTGGTGTCGGTAATCGTCAGCGTTGGTTGGTCGTTGCTGCCGGTGATAGTGATGGTGACCGTTTCGGTGGTGGAGGCGGCGTTAGCCGCACCGCTATCGTCGGTGGCGACCACCGTGTACGAGAAGGTGATGGTTTCACCCGCGCCGAGGAAGTCGAGGTTCTGACTGCTGCTGTAGTCCCAGCTGTCCTGATCGACCGAGAAGCCGGCCACCAGTGCCGAAGCCACGGTCGCATTGAGCGTGCCGCCGCTCCAGGTGATGTCGCCGTTGGCGGTCTGCGCTACGGTCACCGTGTCGTTGCTGTCCACATCGGCGAAGCTCGGGGCACCGCTGTCACTCAGTGTGGCCGTGCCGTTGCCTTCGTTCATCGCACCGGTGGTGTCGGTAATCGTCAGCGTTGGTTGGTCGTTGGTGCCGGTGATGGTCATGGCTACTGTCTCGGTGTCGCTGGCATTGCCCGCTCCCGAGTCGTCGGTCACCGTCACGTCGAAGCTTAGGGTGATGCTCTCGCCGACACCGAGGAACTGCAGCGCGCTGTTGGCCACACTGTAGTCCCAGCTATTGCTGTCGCTACTGAAGCCACTGGTGATCGCCGTGATCTGGCCCGCGCTCAAACTGCCGCCGGTCCAGCTGGCGTCGCCGTTGTATGCCGCACTCACGATGTGAGCGTCATTGACGTCCACATCGGCAAAGCTCAGCGTGCCGCTGTCGGTGAGGATCGGGGCGGTCATGTCTTCGCTCACCGCTCCGCTGGTCTCCACCGTCAGCACCGGCGCGTCGTTGCTGCCGGTGACAGTGACGGTCACCAGTTGGGTGTCGATACCGCCCAGGCCATCGCTGACCTGCACGCTGAACACCTCATCATGACTCTCTCCAGCGCTCAGCGATTGCACCGCACTGGCGATGCCATCGCTGCCGTTGGCCAGGGTGTACGTCCACTGGCCGGTGCTGTCCACCGCGATCGAGCCGTAGCTGCCGGTTGACGAACCATTGATGCTCCAGGTGGCGGTGGCCTCGTGATCGATGTCGGCCGAGTTGAACTGGCCACTGACACTGAGCGTGGTGTCTTCCTGCACAGCACCGGCATCGTTGTCGGTCGCGAAGCTGAGCACCGGCGCGTCGTTGCTGCCGGTGACAGTGACGGTCACCAGTTGGGTGTCGACGCCGCCCAGGCCATCGCTGACCTGCACGCTGAACACCTCATCATGACTCTCTCCAGCGCTCAGCGATTGCACCGCACTGGCGATGCCATCGGTGCCGTTGGCCAGGGTGTACGTCCACTGGCCGGTGCTGTCCACCCCGATCGAGCCGTAACTGCCGGTTGACGAGCCATTGATGCTCCAGGTGGCGGTGGCCTCGTGATCGATGTCGGCCGAGTTGAACTGGCCACTGACGCTGAGCGTGGTGTCTTCCTGCACTGCGCCGGCATCGTTGCCCGTTGTGAAACTGAGCACGGGTGCGTCGTTGTTGCCGGTGACGGTGATGGTCACCAGTTGGGTATCCAGGCCGCCGAGGCCATCGCTGACCTGCACGCTGAACACTTCGTCATGACTTTCACCAGCCTTCAGCGACTGCACGGCGCTGGCGATGCCATCGCTGCCGTTGGCCAAGGTGTAGGTCCACTGGCCGGTGCTGTCGACGGCGATCGAGCCGTAGGTGCCGGTTGACGAACCATTGATGGTCCAGGTGGCGGTGGCATCGTGGTCGATGTCGGCTGAACTGAACTGGTCGCTGACGCTGAGCGCGGTGTCTTCCTGCACTGCGCCGGCATCATTGCCGGTCACAAAACTGAGCACGGGTGCGTCGTTGCTGCCGGTGACGGTGACGGTCACCAACTGGGTGTCGATGCCGCCCTGGCCATCGCTGACCTGTACGCTGAACACCTCATCATGACTCTCGCCGGCCTTCAGCGATTGCACCGCACTGGCGACGCCATCGGTGCCGTTGGCCAGGGTGTAAGTCCACTGGCCGGTGCTGTCCACGGCGATCGAGCCGTAGGTGCCGGTATTGGTACCGGCGATGCTCCAGGTGGCGGTGGCCTCGTGATCGATGTCGGCCGAGCTGAACTGGCCACTGACGCTGAGCGTGGTGTCTTCCTGCACCGCGCCGGCATCGTTGCCCGTTGTGAAGCTGAGCACGGGTGCGTCGTTGCTGCCGGTGACGGTGACGGTCACCAACTGGGTGTCGATGCCGCCCTGGCCATCGCTGACCTGCACGCTGAACACTTCGTCATGACTTTCACCAGCCTTCAGCGACTGCACGGCGCTGGCGACGCCATCGCTGCCGTTGGCCAAGGTGTAGGTCCACTGGCCGGTGCTGTCCACGGCGATCGAGCCGTAGGTGCCGGTATTGGTACCGGCGATGCTCCAGGTGGCGGTGGCAGCGTGGTCGATGTCGGCCGAACTGAACTGGCCACTGATGCTGAGCGTGGTGTCTTCCTGTACCGCGCCGGCATCGTTGCCAGTCGCGAAGCTGAGCACCGGCGCGTCGTTGCTGCCGGTGACAGTGACGGTCACCAGTTGGGTGTCGACGCCGCCCAGGCCATCGCTGACCTGCACGCTGAACACCTCATCATGACTCTCTCCAGCGCTCAGCGATTGCACCGCGCTGGCGATGCCATCGGTGCCGTTGGCCAAGGTGTAGGTCCACTGGCCGCTGCTGTCGACGGCGATCGAGCCGTAGGTGCCGGTATTGGTACCGGCGATGCTCCAGGTGGCGGTGGCCTCGTGGTCGATGTCGGCCGAACCGAACTGGCCACTGATGCTGAGAGTGGTGTCTTCCTGCACTGCGCCGGCATCGTTGCCGGTCACAAAGCTGAGCACGGGTGCGTCGTTGCTGCCGGTGACGGTGACGGTCACCAACTGGGTGTCGATGCCGCCCTGGCCATCGCTGACCTGTACGCTGAACACCTCATCATGACTCTCGCCGGCCTTCAGCGATTGCACCGCACTGGCGACGCCATCGGTGCCGTTGGCCAAGGAGTAGGTCCACTGGCCGGTGCTGTCCACGGCGATCGAGCCATAGGTGCCGGTATTGGTACCATTGATGGTCCAAGTGGCGGTGGCATCGTGATCGATGTCGGCCGAACCGAACTGGCCACTGACGCTGAGCGCGGTGTCTTCCTGCACTGCGCCGGCATCATTGCCGGTCACAAAACTGAGCACCGGCGCGTCGTTGCTGCCGGTAATGGTGATGGTGACGGTCGTCGCCGAGGTGGAGTTAGCCGCACCGCTATCGTCGGTGGCGACCACCGTGTACGAGAAGGTGATGGTTTCACCCGCACCGAGGAAGTCGAGGTTCTGGTTGCTGCTGTAGTCCCAGCTGTCTTGATCGACCGAGAAGCCGGTCACCAGTGCCGAGGCCACGGCCGCATTGAGCGTGCCGCCGCTCCAGGTGATGTCGTTGTTGGCGGTCTGCGATACGGTCACCGTGTCGGTGCTATCCACATCGGCAAAGCTCAGGGCGCCGCTGTCGCTCAGCATCGCCGTGCCATCGCCTTCGTTCATCGCCCCGGCGATGTCGACAATTGTCAGGGTTGGTTGGTCATTGGTGCCGGTAATGGTGATGGTCACGGTCTGCACTGCGCCGTCGCCGACCGCCACGTTATAAGTCTGGGTGACGCTCTGGCCTTCGCCGAGGAACTGCAACGCGGCGTTGTTCACCGCGAAGTTCCAGCCCAGCGAACCGCTGCCCGTGTCGGTGCTGTCGCTCAGTGGGTTAGTGGTGAAGCTGCCCAGGTAGCCGGAAGCGCCCGGCGTGACGGTGACGCTGTGGGTGTCAATCAGGTCGACGTCGGTGAAGGTGATGCTGCCGCTGGCGGCGTAGTCGCCGCTGTCTTCCCCGGCATCGCCGGCCTGCACGCCGCTGGTGATTTGCACCTGGTCGTTGGTGCCGGTAATGGTGATGGTCACGGTCTGCGCTGCGCCGTCGCCGATCGCCACGTTATAAGTCTGGGTGACGTTCTGGCCTTCGCCGAGGAACTGCAACGCGGCGTTGTTCACCGCGAAATTCCAGCCCAGCGAACCACTGCCCGTGCCGGTGCTGTCGCTCAGGGGATTGGTGGTAAAGCTGCCCAAATAGCCGGAAGCGCCCGGCGTGACGGTGACGCTGTGGGTGTCAATCAGGTCGACGTCGGTGAAGGTGATGCTGCCGCTGGCGGCGTAGTCGCCGCTGTCTTCCCCGGCATCGCCGGCCTGCACGCCGCTGGTGATTTGCACCTGGTCGTTGGTGCCAGTGATGGTAATGGTCACGGTCTGCACTGCGCCGTCGCCGATCGCCACGTTATAAGTCTGGGTGACGTTCTGGCCTTCGCCGAGGAACTGCAACGCGGCGTTGTTCACCGCGAAATTCCAGCCCAGCGAACCGCTGCCCGTGCCGGTGCTGTCGCTCAGTGGGTTAGTGGTGAAGCTGCCCAGGTAGCCGGAAGCGTCCGGCGTGACGGTGACGCTGTGGGTGTCAATCAGGTCGACGTCGGTGAAGGTAATACTGCCGCTGGCCGCGTAGTCGCCACTGTCTTCCTTGGCATCGCCGGCCTGCACGCCGCTGGTGATCTGTACTTGATCGTTGGTGCCAGTAATGGTGATGGTCACGGTCTGCACCGCGCCGTCGCCGATCGCCACGTTATAAGTCTGGGTGACGTTCTGGCCTTCGCCGAGGAACTGCAACGCGGCGTTGTTCACCGCGAAATTCCAGCCCAGCGAACCGCTGCCCGTGCCGGTGCTGTCGCTCAGTGGGTTAGTGGTGAAGCTGCCCAGGTAGCCGGAAGCGCCCGGCGTGACGGTGACGCTGTGGGTGTCAATCAGGTCGACGTCGGTGAAGGTGATGCTGCCGCTGGCGGCGTAGTCGCCGCTGTCTTCCCCGGCATCGCCGGCCTGCACGCCGCTGGTGATTTGCACCTGGTCGTTGGTGCCGGTAATGGTGATGGTCACATTCTTCGTTGTCGACGAACCATGCCCATCATTGATGGTGACCACATAGGTTTCGGTAGCCGTCTGACCCTGGGCCAGATACTGGGCTGCCGCATTACTCACGGTGTAAGTCCAGTTAACGGTGCCGTTGGCCGCATTGGCCGCTTCAGCCACAGAGGTAAGGGCGAAGTTGCCCAGCGCTGTAGCATTGCCTCCCGCAGCCACGAATGAGGCGGTATGCGTGTCACTCAGATCAACATCGCTAAACGCAATCGTGCCCGTCGCACTCAGCGAATCGGTCGTGCTCGGCGTTGTGGTCGCATCTTCGGTGACCGTGTCGGCCTGTGCGCCGAGGCTCATCGTCACACTGTCATTCACACCTGCGAATTGCACCTGCGCAGTGGCCCAGCTGAGCGTGCCGTTGCTGAGACGAATCGCATAAGTAAAGCTGTCCGTCAGGGATCCTCCGGCAGCAAGCGCCTGAAGTTGTGCCTTGAAAGCAGTCGACAAAGTAGCGGCGTCGTAGCCGACCTTGCCATCCGACGTAATCCAGATTTTTGCACCATTGAAACTGGTGTCAGTACTCGTCGCCTCAATTCTGCTCGTGTCCTGCATCAGGAGGTCGGCCGGGGCATAAACATTGGTGGCGGTAGAAAGACTGGTCGCGTTATCGAGTGACCAGAGTGTCTTTGCGTTGCCACCGAGGTCATTGGACATGACGTTCAGGTACACGACTGCGAGCAGGTCTTCCGTGATGGTCGCGTTGCTTGTGCCAATGACACCTGTAGTGAAAATGTCGTCCTTCGCCTGCGGTGTGTTGGAAAACGAAGTATCGGTGCCGCCGGTAGTTGTGGTGGTAGTCATGTCTTTCTCCCGAAAATGCCAGTTTTTTATTTTTAGAATCGCCAGGGACTGCTAACAGGACGAAGTCCCGTTCTTGTCCCGCTCCGGTTGTTCAGGAGCGGTGCGAGGCGGGTGCCGGACATCGGTGGCCGGCTGACGGGACAAGCGCTGCCGGCAAAGGCGCGCGGGTATCGCGAGGGTGGAGAAGTTCGCCGCGCTTGAGGAGCGGATCGCAGGACAAGTCGGGCGAACGTGGACGCCAGCCTGGGGCTGCGCTGCGCGTGGCACGCAATAGACTGAGAGTACCCATATGGAAGGGACTCCTGGAGAAAGGCTGGGTGAGGCCGCGTTTTGGGGTAGCACTGACTCAGGGATACGGCCTTTCCTGATATCAGTTTGATGTGTGTTTAGTTGTGGGGTCAGGCTTTGTAAAGGTGTTAACCGGAGGTAACAGTACGATGTGCCAATATTCCGACAGGTGGATGTTTTGGTGTCAATATTATGTCGATTTGTTTTTGGCGAAAGGGTCGTGGGCACTCAACACTGGCGGGGCTCGAATGAGCTGAAACCCAAGCGGGGCATGGGCTGGCCGAGTCGTGTGGCCCTGGGAAACCATCAGATCTTCAGCACTCGGCTGTTAAAAAGCCCCGTCAGAGCATTCCTTCTGGCGGGGCTTTTTCATACCCGTCCCCCGACGACTACATGGAAAAGCCAGTCACGACAGCCAAATACGCGATTGCACGCCCGCCGCTTCAAGGGAACGTGACTACTGGCCGATAACCCGATAGGTCGTTGTGATTTTCGTCTCTGGCGACCGGCAAACGTCATCACGGTTTATGCGAAATGACTTGATAGCCTATGGCCTCCCGCTATCATCTGCGCGCCAAAAAGGCCGCGAAGCCGAGTTCGCCCGTGTCATTGCCTTTGGATTGTTCTTATTAAATTGCCTGGAAATCTTCGATGCTGTCGTACCACCAAAAGAGTTTTCTGATCGTCGATGATTTCTCGGATTTCCGCAGTTCCGTCAGGTCCATGCTGCGGGAGCTGGGCGTCAAGGACGTCGACACCGCCGATACCGGCGAGCAGGCGCTGCGCATGTGCTCGCAGAAGTCCTATGACTTCATCCTGCAGGATTTTCACCTGGGCGATGGCAAGAAGAACGGCCAGCAGGTGCTCGAAGACCTGATGATCGAGAAGCTGATCAGCCATGAAAGTGTATTTGTCATGGTCACTGCAGAAACCAGTCAGGCCATGGTGCTCAGCGCACTGGAGCATGAGCCCGACGCTTACCTGACCAAGCCGTTCAACCGTTCCGGCCTGGCCCAGCGTCTGGAACGACTGGAGCAGCGCAAGACGTTGCTCAAACCGATCCTGCAAGCCCTTGACCGGGGCAAACCGATGGAGGTGCTTAATGCCTGCATCGCCCTGTGCAAACAGGACATTCGTTATTCGCCGCTGTGCCTGCGTTACCGCGCCGATGCTCTGCGTGACTTGAACCAGAACGAAGCGCTGGAGCGTCTGTACGACAGCATTCTCGCGGATCGCCCGTTGCCGTGGGCGTTTGCCGGGTTGGGCCAGTTGCTGTTCAAGCGTGGTCAGGTCGGCCAGGCCAAAGGCATTTACGAAAAAGCACTGAAAGTCTTCCCGATGATGCCGGCCCTCTACGATGGCATGGCCGATGTGCTGGTCGCCGAAGGCGACACCAAAGCGGCGCAGAAAGTGTTGGAAGAGGCTATTCGTCTGTCGCCGCTGGCGGTGCGCCGGCAAGCGTTGCTGGGCAAGCTGGCAATGACCAACGAAGATTTCGACACCGCCTCCAAAGCCTATCGTCAGGCCGTGTCCCAAGGGGCGCAGTCACGGTTCAAGGATGCGGAAAGCAACCTCGGCCTCGCCCATGCCTTGATCAGCAAAGGCAGTGAGAAGGGGCTGGACACCCGGACCCGCCTTGAAATCAACACGACGCTGAGTGCGGTGGCGAAGGAGAACCCCTCCGACCCTGGTTTGCAGATTCGTGCGCGTTTGATGAAGGCCACCAGCCTGCTGCTCAACGATGCCGAAACCGCCGAGAAGCTCACCGAGCAAGCGATGATGCGCCTTGATGGCATGGAGCAGTTCATGAGCGCCGAAGCGGCGCTGCTGGTGGCCAAGCAATTGCAAATGCTGGGGCAGGCGAATGCCGGCGCTTCGATGCTGAAAAACTGTGCGGAAATCTACGGCGACGATCCGACCGTGATGAAGGGTATCGCCAAGCTGACCGACGACCCGACCATCCTCAACTCCGGTAATGCGGCCGCCGATCTCAACCGCCAGGGTGTGCGGGTGTACAAAACCGGCAATCTGGTGGAAGCCCGGGACGTATTCCGCAAAGCCCTGGCGCTGCAGCCGAAGAACATCAGTATTGCCCTGAACATGGCGCAGGCGCTGCTGCATGGCACCGACACCAGTGTGCCGTCGGCCGAACTGGAGGAATGTCGCGCCTGCCTGAAAACAGTCGGCCTGATGCCCGATACCGACACGCGTTTTGCGCGCTACCAGAAACTGAAAATCAAGGCGTTCGGCGAATGATCGACAGCGAACCGTCACTCGACTTCTCCACGGTGATTGCCTCCACCGTGCACGACATGAAGAACTCTCTGGCCATGCTGATGCAGGCTCACAGCCAATGGCTGGCGCGCTTGCCCGATCCCGAGCGGCACACCCCGCAACAGGGCGTCATCGAGTTCGAGTTCGCCCACCTCAATGGCATGCTGGTGCAGTTGCTGGGGCTGTACAAACTCGGCGTCAACCAGATGCCGTTGCAGCCGGCCTATCACGAGCTGGATGACTTTATTGAGGCGCAACTGGCGGCTCATCAAGAAGTGTTCGCCAGCCGTGGCATCATCGCGACGTATGAAGTGGATCCGTTGAGCCCACTGGGTTTCTTTGACCGGGAGCTGATTGCCTCGGTGCTCGCCAACAGCATCAACAACGCTATTCGTTATGCCCGCCATGCCTTGTTGATCAGCGTCAGCGATGAGGCCGGGCAACTGGTGCTGAGCATCAACGACGATGGCGAGGGTTACCCGCCCGAGATGATCGAGCATCAGGCCGATTACGTGCAGGGTATCAACCACAGCAGTGGCAGTACTGGCTTGGGTCTGTACTTTGCCGGGCGGATTGCCGCGTTGCATCAGCGCAATGGCGTGGGCGGACGTACTGAAATCAGCAATGGCGGCCCATTGGGCGGCGGTGTGTTCAGTCTCTATCTGCCCTGAACAACACCGCTCCCGTGTTGTTCAGGGCGCTTCTTGTTCAGGGCACTTCTTGTTCTGGTCGGCAGTCCTCACAGGATTACGCCTTTTTGTTTGACGCTGCTTGATATCCCGAACAGCCGGAGCCTATTTTGTACAGGTCGCCGTTCGCGGCTCGTACAACAACAAGGATTGCGTCATGACAACCGATGGTCATCGTTCACTCGCGCAGCGATTGACGGGCATTGATGAGATTGAATGTGTCACGCCGGACCTGAACGGCGTACCACGCGGCAAGGTGATGACCGCCGAAGGCTTTCTTGAAGGGCGGCGTTTGCAGATGGCGCGGGGGGTGCTGCTGCAATGCATCATGGGCGGGTATCCGCCAGCGCGCTTTTACGGCAGCGATGATGGCGACCTGGCGCTGGTGCCTGATCCCGCGCAGATCCACCGCTTGCCCTGGAGCCCGCAGCCTCGAGCGTTGGCCATTTGCGATGCGCACGAGCTGACCGGCCAAAGCTCGCCATTGTCGACCCGCGGCCAACTCAAGGCCGTGATCGCTCGATATGCCGCCCTGGGGTTGGCGCCGGTCGTGGCGACCGAGCTGGAATTCTTCGTCTTCGCGCCTAATCCCGATCCGACGCAACCCTTCCAGCCGCCACTGGGCCTGGACGGTCGTCGTGAGGACGGTCATTCGGCGTTCAGCGTCAGCTCCAATAACGGCTTGCGACCGTTCTTCAATGAAGTCTACGCATGCATGGCGGCGCTGGGCTTGCCGCGCGATACCTTCATGCACGAGATGGGCGTCAGCCAGTTCGAGATCAACCTGCTGCACGGCGATCCGCTACTGTTGGCCGACCAGACCTTGTTGTTCAAACATTTGCTTAAAGAAGTGGCGCTCAAGCATGGCCTGACCGTGGTCTGCATGGCCAAGCCGTTGGCTCACACGCCGGGCAGTTCGATGCATATCCACCAGAGCATCGTCGAGATCGGCACCGGACGTAACGTGTTCAGCGACAAGGCCGGCCAGCCAACCGCCACATTCCGTCATTTCATTGGTGGTCAACAGGCCGGCATGGCGGATTTCACCGCGCTGTTTGCGCCGAACGTGAACTCCTATCAGCGCCTGTGCCATCCTTTCGCATCGCCGAATAATGCCTGCTGGTCCCACGACAATCGCGCGGCCGGACTGCGCATTCCGGCCAGTTCACCGGTCGCTCGTCGGGTCGAAAACCGCTTGCCGGGGGCCGATGCCAATCCTTATCTGGCGATCGCCGCGAGCCTGGCGGCGGGGCTGTATGGCATCGAAAACAAACTGGAGCCGAGCGAGCCGATCCAGGGCGAGTTCGTGGTGCCGGATAATCTTTCGTTGCCGTGTACCTTGCATGCCGCTCTTGAACGTCTGAAACGTAGCCAATTGGCGAAGGAACTGTTCGGCAAGGAGTTCATCGAAGGCTACATCGCTTCGAAGACCCTGGAGTTGACCAGCTTCTTTGATGAAATTACTCCCTGGGAACGGCGTGTTCTAGCCACCCAGGCCTGACGATCCGTCGCCGACGGGCTATCGTTTGTCGATAGCCCGATACTCATTGTAAGGAGCCGCTCGGAACGCCGATGCGCCAAATCCTGAAATCCTTTCGAGGGCTTTATTTCGCTTCGCTGATGATGTTGATCGGCTCAGGCCTGTTGAGTACTTACCTTGCCCTGCGCCTGGCGGCCGATAAAGTCGACAGCCTGTGGGTCGGTGCATTGATGGCGGCCAACTATTTCGGCCTGGTGCTGGGTGGCAAGATCGGCCACCGGCTGATTGCCCGCGTCGGGCATATTCGAGCCTATTCAGCCTGCGCCGGGATCGTCGGCGCGGCGGTGCTCGGTCATGGTTTGGTCGACTGGCTGCCCGCGTGGCTGTTCCTGCGGGTGATCGTCGGCTTGGGCATGATGTGCCAGTACATGGTGATCGAAAGCTGGCTCAATGAGCAGGCGGAAGCCAAGCAGCGTGGGGTGGTGTTCAGCGGCTACATGATCGCCTCGTACCTGGGGCTGGTGTTGGGTCAACTGATTCTGGTCATGCACCCGGGGTTGGGCCTGGAACTGTTGATGCTGGTCGCACTGTGTTTCGCCTTGTGCCTGGTGCCGGTGGCCCTGACGCGACGGATTCACCCGGCGCCTTTGCATCCGGCGCCGATGGAGCCGCGCTTCTTCATCAAACGCGTGCCGCAGTCGCTGAGCACGGTGTTGGGGTCGGGGCTGATCGTCGGTTCATTCTACGGTCTGGCGCCGCTGTATGCCTCGCAGCAAGGATTGTCCACCGAACAGGTCGGTCTGTTCATGGGGAGCTGCATTTTTGCAGGCCTGGTGGTGCAGTGGCCGTTGGGTTGGCTGTCGGACCGCTATGACCGGGCGCTGCTGATCCGCTGTTTTGCGTTTAGCCTGGCGCTGGCCGCGTTGCCGCTGGCGATCATGCGGCAGGTGCCGCTGGAGGTGCTGTTCATCGCAGGCTTCCTCTGCTCGTTGGTGCAGTTCTGCCTGTATCCATTGGCGGTGGCGTTCTCCAACGACCACGTCGAGGGTGATCGCCGGGTGTCGCTGACGGCGATGCTGCTGGTGACTTACGGTGTCGGCGCGAGTATCGGGCCGCTGGTGGCCGGGGTGCTGATGAAGTTGTTCGGCAGTCAGATGCTCTACGCCTTCTTCAGCTTCTTCGCCCTGGTGCTGGTGTGGCGAATCCGTCCGAAGGCGGTCACCAACCTGCATCAGGTGGACGATGCTCCGCTGCATCACGTGGCCATGCCGGACAGTATGTCGAATTCGCCACTGGTCGCTTGCCTTGATCCGCGAGTCGATGAGCAGGTAGTGCAGGATCAGATGCAAAATCCGATCAACCCTGAACCTGAGCCCGAATCAGTGCCTGAAACGGATCCGGAGCCAGAAGACCCTGACGCGGGTCGTGAGCAAAGCTTTACCGAAGCGAGGCCTTGATCAAGGCATAAAAAAACGGGCAGTCACCGCAAGGGACTGCCCGTTTTTTATAAGAGCGGTGTATCAGAAGTCGTCTTTATCGAAGCGCCGCGCTTCGCGCTGAAGCTGATAGACGAACCGCTCGACCTGCCGCTGCACCAAACCGCTCATGTTGTGAAAACGCACGCCGGCAAAGGTGGTGTTGATCTTTTCTTCGAAATGCAGGTAACGCAACTCCACCGGTGCCGTCATGCTGCCGAAGGGCAGGGCGGCGACGAAACGGTCGTAGACCTGGCCCAGTTGCAGCCGGGCGGTGATGTCGCCTTCGAAGCGCAATTTGCCGCCAGTAGCGGAGATGTCCAGCAGCTTGCCGCTGACGGGCGACTTGAGTTTGTCACCCCCCAGTTCGACATTGACCAGTTGGGCCAGCTTCAGCGCGGCGCGGAAAGCATTGCGGCGCTGATGGTAAACCACCTCATCAGGCAGAGCGCCACGGTAGCAGCGGCCATCGCCGGACTCGTCGATCGTCAGCGGGCCATTGCTTTCCCAGGCGATGCGTACGCCTTCGTGGAAGCCTTCGACCTTGAACGGTTCGCCGGCCAGCAGAAAGCGTTCGCCGTCGCGGGGGATCATTTCGTCCAGGGCGATCATGTTGCTGTCACGGTCGACGTCCACCAGATAACTCTGGAAGCGCTGGCTGCGTTCGTGGAACGTGATGATCAGCGGGTCATGGCTGTCTTGCAGCTGACGCAGATTGCCGGAGATTTCCAGGGGTGTGGTGAGCACCTTGGGTGGCTGCGGAGCATCTTCCGCGCTTAAGGCATTGAACACGGGGCATCAATCTCCAGACAAATATGACTACTGGCCAGCATTCTGCCAGCATGTTTCGCGTCTTGATAGAGCGTGCTCATTGAAAGGCTCAAGCCTGACTGAGCGGGCGTGGTTTTGCGAGCCTGGAGGTTGAACCGCGGGCATCGTAGAGCGCTGGCGGCTCGCCGCCGGTGAGGATTTTCAGCTGGTTGGCCGTGGCGGCCTGCTGCACCAGAATCGACTGGCCATTGTTGGCATTGGCGGCCTGGCACTGGGCCAGGAGGTCGGTCAGCACATCGCTCTGCGCCAGCAACTGTTCGCCAATGCTCGAATGGCTGGCAAGTTGCTCCAAGCCTTGGCGATTGGTCGGCAGGTTGAGGCTGGTAAGGATTTCACTGCGTTTGCGACCATGCTGATCGAGCAAAATGATCAATGCCTGTTTCTGCGCCAGAATGTCTTCGAGCAGTGGCATGTCGCGACCGTGCAGCGCGAGGGACTCGGTTTGCAGCAGCTCCAGCAGGTGTTGCGCCGGGGCAAAGTCGTCGATGATCAGTTGCAGTAAATTAGTGTCGTGCATGGCTGGCCTTGGGTTTAAGCGTCCAAAAGCCTGGCGCGGGCCGTGGCCTAGCGCTGGGCTTCGAAATTGAGCAGTTTGCTGGCTACACGGTTGCTGTCGACTTTATAGCTGCCATCGGCAATCGCTGCTTTCAACTCGGCCACGCGGGCTTTGTCGACGGCAGGCTGATCGCGCAGCTTGTCAGTGACCTTCTGCAACTGTTGAGCCTCATCACTGAGGTGTACCGATTCCCCGCTTTTGGTGGTACTGGCCTGTTCGGCCGGGGTATTCAGCGGCGCGGATTGGCCGGCTTCGGCGGTTTCCTTCGCTGCGCTGGTACGTGTACTGCCCGTAAGTGACGAGGAGCTGTTTAAACGACTGAAATCGATGACCATGACAAAAAACCTCTGGGTATTTGGACGCTTGCCATGTTTTCGGCTATCCCCCGGAAAACTTTAGGCCCATTTATCAATGAGCTTGCATGCGCCAGCGCATGTCCTGCATGCGGCACAGTTTAGGGAACAGCTTCGGGCAGCGCCACTCTTCACGAACACAGAGCCCTGCATGGCCGCTCACATAAAAACCTCCACCTGGCCGGGCGCGGTGACTTGCGCCTTGATGACCCGCTGGGAGTTAAGGTTTTTCACGCGAATCTGTTCGCTCATGCCGCCATTGGACAGCGCTTCACCCGGCATACGCACACTGAGCGTACCACTGCGGGCGGTAATCACCACTTGGTCGCCCTTGCGGATCACTTCCGCCTGTTCGAGATGCACCAGGGTAATGATCTGATCGGCGACCATTGGTCGGGTAAGTTTTTGTCCGATCGCCTGATCGACGGAAGTCAGAAAGCCCTGATTTATCAGGCTGATATCGCGCTCGCGCAGGGTCACGTCCTGAGGCTCGATAATACCTGTGCGCTTGAGCGGACGAGTGGTCGTCACGATGTCGCGAAACAGCCGCACTTGAGCGGGTACGAAGACCGTCCAGGGGGAGGCGCTATCGCAGCGAACCTTGACCGTGACCCGGCCCAGAGGCCTCGCCGGGCTCTCGAGGGTGGCTGTCAATTCCTTGTCGCACATGGGCATGCGCAGACGCGGATCGAGCTGGTTGACCTCGATTTCGTAGCGTCCTTGCGTTTGACTGGTGGCCAGATAGTCTTCTACGGTGAATTCAAGAAAGCCCTGAGTGACGCCGATAAGCATGTCAGGCAAGGTAACCGCATCAGCAAGGGCAGGGCTGCCAGCGTTGAACAGGCAAACGGCCGACATCGCACAGAGTAATCTGCGGCAGGTTGATGTCAGGCGTCGGAAAAATGTCGGTTCTGTGTTCATAAGAGTTAAAAAGCAAGCGCCGTGCCGTTTAGTGAAGAATGTGCGTCGCAACACACTTAGCGTTGGTAGGTAGTAGGAGTCTGGGCATGGCTGGTGTAATGGATTCGGTGAACCAGCGCACGCAACTGGTAGGGCAGAATCGCCTTGAGCTGTTGTTGTTCCGTCTCGACGGCCAGCAGCTGTATGGGATCAACGTGTTCAAGGTTCGCGAGGTGCTGCAATGCCCCAAGCTGACCCTGATGCCCAAGTCCAGTCCTGTCGTGTGCGGTGTGGCGAATATTCGGGGGGCGACCATTCCGATTCTGGATCTGGCGATGGCGACCGGTTCCGGTCGGTTGCTGGATCAGAGCAATCCCTTCGTGATCATCACGGAGTACAACACCAAGACCCAGGGCTTCCTGGTTCGGTCGGTGGAACGCATCGTCAACATGAACTGGGAGGAGATTCATCCGCCACCCAAGGGCACGGGGCGCGATCATTACCTGACGGCTGTGACTCGGGTCGACAACCAGTTAGTCGAAATCATCGACGTCGAGAAGGTGCTGGCGGAAGTGGCGCCGACACCGGAAGCGATTTCGATTGGCGTGGTGGATGTCGAGACTCAGCACAAGGCGCTCTCTTTGCGAGTATTGACGGTCGATGACTCGTCGGTGGCGCGCAAGCAGGTGACTCGTTGCCTGCAAACGGTCGGCGTCGAAGTGGTGGCGTTGAACGACGGTCGGCAAGCGCTGGATTACCTGCGCAAGCTGGTCGACGAGGGCAAGAAGCCGGAGGAAGAGTTCCTGATGATGATCTCCGACATCGAGATGCCGGAGATGGACGGGTACACCCTGACGGCCGAGATCCGCGCCGACCCGCGCATGCAAAAGCTTCATATCATCCTGCATACTTCGTTGTCGGGTGTATTCAATCAGGCGATGGTCAAGAAGGTCGGTGCCGATGACTTCCTGGCCAAATTCCGTCCTGATGACCTGGCATCCCGGGTAGTCGACCGGATCAAAGCAGCAGATAACAGCTAGGGGCCTTCTGCCCCTGGCGGTCAACACGATTTAAGAGGCGGCATCATTGTCTACGGGTAATTTGGATTTCGAACAGTTCCGGGTATTCCTGGAAAAAGCCTGTGGCATTTTGCTCGGTGAAAACAAGCAATACCTGGTCTCGAGCCGTCTCAACAAACTGATGGAACAGCAGGGCATCAAATCCCTGGGTGAGCTGGTTCAGCGCATCCAGACCCAGCCGCGCAGCGGTTTGCGCGAGATGGTGGTGGATGCCATGACCACCAACGAAACCCTGTGGTTTCGTGACACCTATCCGTTTGAAGTCTTGAAGAACAAGGTATTGCCTGAAGCGATCAAGGCCAGCCCCGGCCAGCGCCTGCGGATCTGGTCGGCGGCGTGCTCGTCGGGGCAGGAACCCTATTCGCTGTCGATGTCCATCGATGAGTTCGAGCGGGTCAACATGGGCCAGTTGAAGATGGGCGTGCAGATCGTTGCCACCGACCTGTCCGGCACCATGCTGACCAACTGCAAGACCGGCGAGTACGACAGCCTGGCCATTGGCCGCGGTCTGTCGCCCGAGCGCCTTCAGCGTTACTTCGACCCCAAAGGGCCGGGACGCTGGGCCATCAAGGCGCCGATCAAGAGTCGGGTGGAGTTTCGTTCGTTCAACCTGCTGGACAGCTACGCGAGCCTGGGCAAGTTCGACATCGTGTTCTGCCGCAACGTACTGATCTACTTCTCCGCCGAGGTGAAGAAAGACATCCTGTTGCGCATTCACAGCACGCTGAAGCCGGGCGGTTATCTGTTTCTTGGCGCGTCCGAAGCGCTGAACGGTTTGCCGGACCATTACCAGATGGTCCAGTGCAGCCCGGGAATCATTTACCAGGCGAAGTGATTCGTTGGCGGCATAAAAAAACGGGAGTCCTCAGGGGCTCCCGTTTTTTTATGCCTGTAATTATCTCTCAAAATCACCACAACCCCTGTGGGAGCGGTGGTGTTCTTTCGATTGCAAGAAGCGGCAGAAAAGCGGCAGGCGGCGGAAATCGGTTGCCGCTTTTCTGGCATTGCCGCCCTGCCACCGCCGGCAAAGCCCCGGTTTACGGGCTTTTTTGAATTGGCACGCCGCTTGCTATATCCATCGTACGAAAAATCAGGTCACCCGAAGGTTTCCCGACATGAGCATCAGCTTCGATAAAGCGCTCGGTATCCACGAACAAGCCCTGGGCTTTCGCGCTCAGCGCGCTGAAGTCTTGGCCAACAACATCGCCAACGCCGACACCCCGAACTACAAGGCTCGGGATCTGGACTTCTCGAAAGTGCTCGCCGAGCAGAACGAGAAAACCAAAAACGGCAAGTTCGCCTTGAACATGACCAACAGCCGTCACATCGAAGCTGAAGGCCTGGGCAACGGCGACGAGTCGCTGATGTATCGCACACCGATGCAACCGTCGATCGACCAGAACACCGTGGACGCCCAACTGGAACAGTCGAACTACGCGGAAAACGCGGTCAACTTCCAGGCCAGCTTCACCCTGCTCAACAGTAAATTCAAAGGGCTGGTGTCAGCCCTGCGCGGAGAGTAATCCATGTCTCTATCCAGTGTTTTCAACATTGCCGGTAGCGGCATGAGTGCCCAGACCACTCGCTTGAACACCGTCGCCAGTAACATCGCCAACGCCGAGACCGTTTCGTCGAGCATCGACCAGACTTACCGCGCCCGTCACCCAGTGTTCGCCACCATGTTCCAGGGCGGCCAGAGCGGCGGCAGCGACTCGCTGTTCCAGAACCAGGACGCGGCCGGTCAAGGCGTGCAAGTGCTGGGTGTGGTCGAAGACCAGAGCAACCTTGAAGCGCGCTACGAGCCGAACCATCCGGCTGCCGATGGCAAGGGCTACGTCTACTACCCGAACGTCAACGTCGTCGAAGAGATGGCCGACATGATTTCCGCGAGCCGTTCGTTCCAGACCAACGCCGAAATGATGAACACCGCCAAAACCATGATGCAGAAGGTCCTGACCCTCGGTCAGTGATAAGGGGCGATTCATATGAGCGTTATCAGTGATGTACTGGCCAACTCTTCGGTCACGACCACTACTTCTACTACCGGCAGCCTGACCTCGGCCGCTACCGGCGGCCAGGAACTGGGCAAAGACGCGTTCCTGCAACTGCTGGTGACTCAGCTGAAAAACCAGAACCCGCTCGATCCTCAGGACAACAGCGAGTTCGTGGCCCAGCTGGCGCAGTTCAGTAGCCTGGAAGGCATCACCACGCTGAACGACACGGTCACCGGCCTTGCCAGCAGCTACAACTCCTCGCAAGCCTTGCAGGCTTCTTCGCTGGTGGGCCGTTCGGTCATCGCGCAGACCGACACCGCCGTGGTCGACACCTCCAAGAGCCTCAACGGTACGGTCGTCGTGCCTTCGTCGGTATCCGGGGTCACCATCAAGATCAATAACGCCGAGGGTACAACCGTTCGCACGATTGAGCTGGGTAGCCAGAGTGCCGGCAATTCCAGCTTTGTCTGGGACGGCAAGGACGATGCGGGCAGCGTGGCGACGGCGGGTACCTACACCTTCAGCGCGACGACCACCATCGACGACACGGCCACCTCTCTGATTACTTACCTGCCGGCAACGGTCAACAGCGTGACCCTCAGCCAGACCGGCGGTGAGTTGACGCTGAACCTGGCAGGCCTGGGCAGCGTTGCCCTGTCCGAAGTACAAACCATTGGTATATAGAGCCGACTAACCCGGCACAAAGGAGTGGAATATGTCTTTCAATATCGGCCTTAGCGGTCTCTATGCCGCCAACAAACAACTGGACGTGACCGGCAACAACATCGCCAACGTCGCGACCACCGGTTTCAAATCGTCCCGCGCAGAATTCGAAGACGTGTACTCGGCCACCCGCCTGGGTACCGGCAGCAAGACCATCGGTAACGGCGTGCGTCTGGCCAACGTCTCCCAGCAGTTCAGCCAAGGCGATGTGAACAACACCGGCAACGTGCTCGACATGGGCATCCAGGGCAGCGGTTTCTTCATCCTCAGCGACAACGGTTCCCTGAGCTACACCCGTGCCGGTGCGTTCAAGACTGATGCCGAAAACTATGTGATTGATAACAACGGCAACCGTCTGCAGGGTTATGGCGTCGACTCCAATGGCAAGATCATCAACGGTGTGTTGACTGACCTGAAGATCGATACTTCCGCCCTCAAGCCGAACGCGACCACCACGATCGATCAGACGATGAACCTGAATTCGGCTGAAGATTTGCCGACCGTGGCGACGTTCAGCATGACCGATACCAACAGCTACAATAAGACCATTTCCACCAAGGTCTATGACACCCAAGGTAATGAGCACACCATGGATCAGTATTACGTCAAGACTGACGTAAACGAATGGAAGATTTATACCTACATGGATGGTCGGACACCGAGCGACCCGACTGACACCTCCCCGACGGCTATCGAGGCAGATATTACCTTCAACTCCGACGGTAGCATCGACACGATCACCGCAGGGACCGGCTGGACTCTAGGTTCAGACAATACTACGTTGACCATGACCGGCTGGATCCCCGGCGTTATCACCGACGCCACAACGACTCCTGTGACCTGGGGCCCGAATGGTTCCGACGCCGCTACTGGCGGTATCGCGTTCAGCATGGCGAAGACCACGTCCTACAACTCGGCGACCGCTCGTACCGCCCAGTTCCAGGACGGCTATGCCACTGGCCAGATCTCCAGCCTGACCATCGACGCCAGCGGCGTCATGACCGCCAACTTTAGCAACCAGCAAACCAAGGCCATCGGCCAGGTGGCGGTGGCCAGCTTCGCCAACGAGCAAGGCTTGCAGCCCATCGGCGGCACACGCTGGAAAGAAACCTTCTCCTCGGGTGTGGCGGGTGTCGATGCGCCAGAGACCGGTACTCTGGGTTCGATCGTGTCCAACTCTCTGGAAGAGTCCAACGTCAACCTGACCAACGAATTGGTCGAGCTGATCAAGGCCCAGAGCAACTACCAGGCCAACGCCAAGACCATCTCCACCCAGAGCACCATCATGCAGACCATCATTCAGATGACCTGATGTGATTCGATAGCTCTAAAAAAACCGATGCCGCAATGCGTCGGTTTTTTTATGCCCGATGGAAAAGTGCCTGAGTGGGTTTCTACCGTTCGTCGGGTCTGTCTGGTGCGGAACTTGCACCCTCGGCGTGCGCGGGTCGATGCGCGTCAAGTTTTCTGTCGACCTGCGTCATCAAGCCAGAACACGCGTTCGGCGACATGGAAGCCATGAAAACCCTAGGGATGGAACACCAGTGAAGAGTCATAAAGCCGTCAGTGCGCCTGTCGTGGCGCTGCAACTGAAATCGGTATTGCGTCGCGGACTGATCGGCGCGGCAGTGTTTTCCGGGGTGATCAATATTCTGGCGCTGATCGGCCCGGTGTTCATGCTGGAAGTCTACGACCGGGTCATTCCCAGCCAGAGCATTCCGACGCTGGTTGCTCTGGGGCTGCTGGTGCTTGGTGTTTACGCGTTGTCCGGTTTGCTGGACATCGTGCGTTCCCGGGTCATGGTCAGAATTGCTTCGTCCCTCGATCTGGCGTTGTCTTCCAGAGTTTTCAGTGTCATTTCCGGCGCCTCGTTGAAAACGCCGATTACCGGAGATGCCCTGAAGCCAGCACAGGAACTGGATCAGATCCGCGGTTTCATCGGCGGGCCGGGGCTAGTGGCGTTCTTCGACTTGCCTTGGATGCCGGTCTATCTGGCGGTCTGCTTCTATGTCCACCCGTTGTTCGGCTGGCTGACCACCGCGCTGATGATCGTCCTGATCGCCTTGACGGTCATGACCGACCGACAAACCCGCAAGTTGATGCAAGTCTCGGCCGAGGCCTTGAACAAGCGCAATCATCACGGCCAGCAGTCCCATCAGAACGCCGAAGCGCTGGCAGCCATGGGCATGACCGAAAATGCTTCGACCATTTGGCAAAACCACCACAGCACTTACACCACGTTGCAGCGTCGCTCGGTGGATATCGGCAGCTTTTTTGGCGGTATTTCGAAAAACCTGCGCCTGGCCGTGCAGTCGGGATCGCTGGCCCTCGGTGCCTATCTGGTCATCAAAGGTGACCTGAGTGGCGGCACGATGGTCGCCGCTTCAATCATCGTCGCCCGCACGCTGGCGCCTGCCGAGCAAGTCATCGCCACTTGGCGCAGCTTGCTGGGTGCGCACATCGCCTGGAAGAAACTGCTGGAAGTCTTCAGCCTGTTTCCCGATCAGCAGAGCAAGACCGAATTGCCGGCGGCTCATCGTAGTCTGCAGGTGGAAGGGATTTTCGTTGCACCTCCCGGCAGCCAGCGCCTGACGCTTCAGAACGTCAATTTCACCGTGGCGGCTGGCACCGCTGTCGGCGTGGTGGGGCCGAGCGCGTCGGGCAAGTCGTCATTGGCCCGTGTTCTGGTTAACGCCTGGCGCCCGGCCCGTGGACATGTGCGGCTCGACGGTGCGCCGCTTGATCTGTTGACGGATCAGGCTCGCGGCAAGTTGATCGGTTATCTGCCACAAAGCGTGGGCTTGTTTACCGGCACAGTGGCTCAGAACATCGCACGACTTGACCCTTCAGCGGCAGACAGTGCAATCGTCGCCGCCGCGCAACTGGCGGGTGTTCACGAGCTGATTTTGCAATTGCCCCAAGGTTATGAAACCCAGGTTGGGGAGGGCGGCGTCAATCTGTCCGCCGGCCAGCGGCAACGCGTTGCCCTGGCGCGAGCGTTGTTCGGCGACCCGTTCCTGGTGGTGCTGGACGAACCCAATTCCAACCTCGATGCCGAAGGCGAGCATGCGCTGGCCAGAGCGATTCTGGCGGTCAAGGCGCGCGGTGGGATCGTCGTGGTTATCGCCCATCGCACCAACATCCTGTCGGTGATCGATCAGGTGCTGATTTTGGAAAACGGCGTGCAGGTTGCCTTTGGCCCTAAAGAATCCGTCCTTAGAAAGCCTGCGCCACCGGCCTCCCGGCCCGCGACCAATGTAGTGGAACTGGGAGTGTCCAACTGATGCATAACGATCAAGAAAGTACCCTGAGCCATTCGCTATCTCGCCACTTGCGCCTCGGTGCCATCTCGCTGGTGGTGTTGCTCGGCGGCGGTCTGACCTGGGCGATCTGCACCAACCTGTCCGGTGCAGTCATTGCCACCGGCACCCTCGCGGTGGAAGGCAGCGTCAAAAAGATCCAGCACCCGACCGGCGGCGTGGTGGCCGAGTTACTGGTCAAGGAAGGCCAGCGGGTCGCGGCGGGGGATGTCTTGCTGCGCCTCGATGCCACCTTGCAAGCGGCCAGTCAGGCCATCGTGAGCAAGTCGTTGAACCAGGCCTGGGCACGCCAGGCACGTCTGGAAGCCGAGCGCGACAATGCCAGTGAAGTGGCAGTGCCGAAAGAGTTGCTCGCACGCATGAGTGCCGATCAGGCGCGGGCGGTCATGGCCAGCGAGCGGCAATTGTTCCTGGACCGACGTGCTTCCCGTGAAGGGCAGAAGAAGCAACTGCGCGAGCGGGTACAGCAACTCAACGAAACCATCGTCGGCCACGACATTCAGCAGAAAACCAAGTCTGAAGAAATCGAGTTGATCGACAAGGAATATCAAGCGGTCAAAAAACTCTTCGACAAAGGCTTGATGACGCTGGATCGGGTCAACGCCTTGGCCCGCGGCATCGCTCGACTGCGCGGTGAGCGCGGACAACTGATGGCTTCCATTGCCGAAGCGCGGGGCAAGATCGCCGAAACCGAGTTGCAACGGCTTCAAATTGATCAGACGTTTCGCGGCGAAGTCTCAGAGGAACTACGCGACCTGCTCGCACGCCAGGGCGAGTTGATCGAACGTGAAATCAGCGCCAATGATCAGCTCAAGCGAATTGACATCACCTCGCCCATTGCCGGGCGGGTACAGCAATTGGCCGTGCACACCGTGGGCGGCGTGATTTCCCCGGCTGAAGGGTTGATGCAGATCGTGCCGGCTGATGATGAGTTGTTGGTGGAGGCGAAGATCAGTGCGCAGGACATCGATCAGGTTTCCCTCGGTCAGGACGCCACGCTGCGCCTGAGTGCTTTCAATCGCAGCACCACTCCCGAATTGAGCGGCACTGTGGTTCGCCTGTCGGCGGATTTGATTCAGGACGAACGCACCGGTGTCGGCTTCTATCGTGCAGGCATAAGAATTCCCAAGACCGAAATGGCAAAGCTGCAAGGGCTGGCATTGGTGCCGGGTATGCCCGTGGAGTCGATGATCAAGACCGGCTCCAGAAGCGTCATTTCTTATCTGCTCAAACCGATCAGCGATCACGCTCAGCGGGCGTTCCGGGAAGGGTGACACGCTGCCTGAGTTGTTGCGTTATCTACCGATTCATCAAAACGGCAAGGAAGAAAAAATGGCAGTGATTAATGGGACATCGGGTACGGATACTCTGGTAGGTACTACGGGTGCGGATGAGCTCTATGGGTTGGCAGGGAATGACTCGCTGGATGGCGGGGCAGGGAATGATTTGCTGGATGGTGGTGCGGGTGCCGATGTTTTGAATGGTGGTGCGGGTACCGATACAGTTTCCTATGTGAACTCGACGACCGCAGTTAACGTAGATTTGCTCACCGGCAAGGGCACCGGCGGTGACGCCCAAGGCGATACCTACCTAGGCATCGAACGTGTAGTGGGCTCGTCGTTCAACGACACCCTGACCGGCTACAGCACGACCCAGATACTGGAAGGTGGTGCTGGCAATGATGTGTACATCATCACCAATCAGGGCGCGACGGTCGTCGAGCAGGTCGGCGGCGGTGACGACGAAGTGCGCACCCAGCTCAACACGCAAGTGCTGGCCAACAACGTCGAGCGCCTGACCTTCACCGGCACCGGTGTTTTCAACGGGACCGGCAACGCCTCGGACAACATCATCACCGGCGGAGCGGGTAACGACATCCTGCGTGGTGCTGGCGGTGCCGATCAGTTTATCGGTGGTGCCGGCACGGACACGGTGAGTTACAGCGACGCTGGTATCCAGTCGGTGACCATCAACACCAAAACCGGGATCAACCTCGGTCTGGCTGCTGACGACACCTACGTGGGAATTGAAATCCTGCAGGGCGGTTCGGGCAGCGACACGTTCATCAGTGGTGCCGCCGTCGATACCTTCGACGGCTCCGGCGGTACTGATACCGTGGACTACTCCGGCTCGAGCAGTGCGGTGGACGTGAACTTCCTGACCGGCAAGGGCGCCGGCGGTGATGCGCAGGGCGACAGCTACGTGGGCATCGAGCGGGTTGTGGGCTCGGCATTCAACGACACCCTGACCGGCTACAGCACGACCCAGATACTGGAAGGTGGTGCTGGCAATGATGTGTACATCATCACCAATCAGGGCGCGACGGTCGTCGAGCAGGTCGGCGGCGGTGACGACGAAGTGCGCACCCAGCTCAACACGCAAGTGCTGGCCAACAACGTCGAGCGCCTGACCTTCACCGGCACCGGTGTTTTCAACGGGACCGGCAACGCCTCGGACAACATCATCACCGGCGGAGCGGGTAACGACATCCTGCGTGGTGCTGGCGGTGCCGATCAGTTTATCGGTGGTGCCGGCACGGACACGGTGAGTTACAGCGACGCTGGTATCCAGTCGGTGACCATCAACACCAAAACCGGGATCAACCTCGGTCTGGCTGCTGACGACACCTACGTGGGAATTGAAATCCTGCAGGGCGGTTCGGGCAGCGACACCTTTATCAGTGGCGCCGCCGTCGATACTTTCGACGGCTCCGGCGGTACTGATACCGTGGACTACTCCGGCTCGAGCAGTGCGGTGGACGTGAACTTCCTGACCGGCAAGGGCACCGGTGGTGATGCGCAGGGCGACAGCTACGTGGGCATCGAGCGGGTAGTGGGCTCGGTGTTCAACGACACCCTGGCCGGCTACAGCCCGATCCATATCCTGGAAGGCGGCGCTGGCGACGACGTGTACGTCATCACCAATCAGGGCGCGACGGTCGTCGAGCAGGTCGGCGGCGGTGACGACGAAGTGCGCACCCAGCTCAACACGCAAGTGCTGGCCAACAACGTCGAGCGCCTGACCTTCACCGGCACCGGCAATTTCACCGGTACGGGTAATGCCAGTGACAACATCATCACCGGCGGAGCGGGTAACGACATCCTGCGCGGTGCTGGCGGTGCTGATCAGTTTATCGGTGGTGCCGGCACGGACACGGTGAGTTACAGCGACGCTGGTATCCAGTCGGTGACCATCAACACCAAAACCGGGATCAACCTCGGTCTGGCTGCTGACGACACCTACGTGGGAATTGAAATCCTGCAGGGCGGTTCGGGCAGCGACACCTTTATCAGTGGCGCCGCCGTCGATACTTTCGACGGCTCCGGCGGTACTGATACCGTGGACTACTCCGGCTCGAGCAGTGCGGTGGACGTGAACTTCCTGACCGGCAAGGGCACCGGCGGTGATGCGCAGGGCGACAGCTACGTGGGCATCGAGCGGGTAGTGGGCTCGTCGTTCAACGACACCCTGACCGGCTACAGCACGACCCAGATACTGGAAGGTGGTGCTGGCAATGATGTGTACATCATCACCAATCAGGGCGCGACGGTCGTCGAGCAGGTCGGCGGCGGTGACGACGAAGTGCGCACCCAGCTCAACACGCAAGTGCTGGCCAACAACGTCGAGCGCCTGACCTTCACCGGCACCGGTGTTTTCAACGGGACCGGCAACGCCTCGGACAACATCATCACCGGCGGAGCGGGTAACGACATCCTGCGTGGTGCTGGCGGTGCTGATCAGTTTATCGGTGGTGCCGGCACGGACACGGTGAGTTACAGCGACGCTGGTATCCAGTCGGTGACCATCAACACCAAAACCGGGATCAACCTCGGTCTGGCTGCTGACGACACCTACGTGGGAATTGAAATCCTGCAGGGCGGTTCGGGCAGCGACACCTTTATCAGTGGTGCCGCCGTCGATACCTTCGACGGCTCCGGCGGTACTGATACCGTGGACTACTCCGGCTCGAGCAGTGCGGTGGACGTGAACTTCCTGACCGGCAAGGGCGCCGGCGGTGATGCGCAGGGCGACAGCTACGTGGGCATCGAGCGGGTTGTGGGCTCGGCATTCAACGACACCCTGACCGGCTACAGCACGACCCAGATACTGGAAGGTGGTGCTGGCAATGATGTGTACATCATCACCAATCAGGGCGCGACGGTCGTCGAGCAGGTCGGCGGCGGTGACGACGAAGTGCGCACCCAGCTCAACACGCAAGTGCTGGCCAACAACGTCGAGCGCCTGACCTTCACCGGCACCGGTGTTTTCAACGGGACCGGCAACGCCTCGGACAACATCATCACCGGCGGAGCGGGTAACGACATCCTGCGTGGTGCTGGCGGTGCCGATCAGTTTATCGGTGGTGCCGGCACGGACACGGTGAGTTACAGCGACGCTGGTATCCAGTCGGTGACCATCAACACCAAAACCGGGATCAACCTCGGTCTGGCTGCTGACGACACCTACGTGGGAATTGAAATCCTGCAGGGCGGTTCGGGCAGCGACACCTTTATCAGTGGCGCCGCCGTCGATACTTTCGACGGCTCCGGCGGTACTGATACCGTGGACTACTCCGGCTCGAGCAGTGCGGTGGACGTGAACTTCCTGACCGGCAAGGGCACCGGTGGTGATGCGCAGGGCGACAGCTACGTGGGCATCGAGCGGGTAGTGGGCTCGGTGTTCAACGACACCCTGGCCGGCTACAGCCCGATCCATATCCTGGAAGGCGGCGCTGGCGACGACGTGTACGTCATCACCAATCAGGGCGCGACGGTCGTCGAGCAGGTCGGCGGCGGTGACGACGAAGTGCGCACCCAGCTCAACACGCAAGTGCTGGCCAACAACGTCGAGCGCCTGACCTTCACCGGCACCGGTGTTTTCAACGGGACCGGCAACGCCTCGGACAACATCATCACCGGCGGAGCGGGTAACGACATCCTGCGTGGTGCTGGCGGTGCCGATCAGTTTATCGGTGGTGCCGGCACGGACACGGTGAGTTACAGCGACGCTGGTATCCAGTCGGTGACCATCAACACCAAAACCGGGATCAACCTCGGTCTGGCTGCTGACGACACCTACGTGGGAATTGAAATCCTGCAGGGCGGTTCGGGCAGCGACACCTTTATCAGTGGCGCCGCCGTCGATACTTTCGACGGCTCCGGCGGTACTGATACCGTGGACTACTCCGGCTCGAGCAGTGCGGTGGACGTGAACTTCCTGACCGGCAAGGGCACCGGTGGTGATGCGCAGGGCGACAGCTACGTGGGCATCGAGCGGGTAGTGGGCTCGGTGTTCAACGACACCCTGGCCGGCTACAGCCCGATCCATATCCTGGAAGGCGGCGCTGGCGACGACGTGTACGTCATCACCAATCAGGGCGCGACGGTCGTCGAGCAGGTCGGCGGCGGTGACGACGAAGTGCGCACCCAGCTCAACACGCAAGTGCTGGCCAACAACGTCGAGCGCCTGACCTTCACCGGCACCGGCAATTTCACCGGTACGGGTAATGCCAGTGACAACATCATCACCGGCGGAGCAGGTAACGACACATTGCTCGGCGGTGCCGGTGCGGACCAGTTCATTGGCGGCGATGGCAATGACACTGTCAGCTACGCCGATAGCCCTGGCGGCGTGACGATCAATACCAAAACCGGTATCAATACAGGTATCGCTGCTGGCGACACTTACGCGGGTATCGAGCTGATCAAAGGTTCAAACGGCCACGATATCTTTGTCGGTGGCGATGGCATCGACCGCTTCGATGGCGGTTCGGGTACCGATATTCTGAGCTTTGCAGCAGAGAGCTCGGGTGTCACCCTTGATCTGAGCGCGGCGGTGCTTACCGGTGTTGCAGCAGGCGATGTTTACACCGCCATCGAAGCGTTTCAGGGCTCGAACTACGATGACACCTTCACCGGCAGTGCCGGCGCGGTCGAAAGTTTTGTGGGTGGTGGCGGTGCTGACGTCTTGACCGGTGTGGGCCGTGGTGACGCAGCCTGGTACGTGAATAGCTCCGACGCGGTTCAGGTCAATTTGCTGACTGGCACCGGCACTGGGGGCGATGCTCAGGGCGATGTGCTCAATAACATCGATAACCTGGTCGGCTCTACCTTCGATGACACACTGACTGGCAATACCTACGCCAACATGCTGGAAGGCGGTGCCGGTAACGACACTCTTTATGGCGGTGATGGCAACGACATTTTGTACGGCGACAGCTTCACTGTAACGGGGGCGCTGGCGGTGACGTCTTCAAGTGCCGACCAGGCCGATACCATTTATGGCGGTAACGGTGATGATTACATCATCGGTCACAACCATGACGTCGGTTCGGTCTTTTATGGCGAAGCCGGTAATGACAACATCACCGTCCTGTCGGGTATTGCTGACGGGGGCGACGGAAACGACACGTTGATGGGGTTGAGCCATGGTTATGAGCTGCGTGGCGGTGCGGGTGCCGATAAGTTGTATCTGAGCTCTTCGGGTGACGGGTATGGCGGTGAGGGAAGCGATGCGTACTTTGTTTCCTCCAAAACCATGGTCGCCATCTTCGATGACGGCACTAGCGGCATCGACACCGTCACCCTGAAAAACATCCAGAGTCTCAGCGATGTTCGGGTGGTCCAAAACGACCTGGGTGCCTACATCTTCAACGCTGCCGATTACCAGAGCGGTAACCTGGACTCCGGGGTATTCCTGAAGGACTGGTATGCCGGATCCAACACCATCGAGACGTTCATGACCAACAACGGAGACTCTTTCACCATTCCGGTTTAAGCGTCGCAACGTAGCGGCAACATCCGTCGAGGTTTGATGGATGTTGCGGTTGTAAACACAAACGGCAAAACCTGCAATTCGGGTTTTGCCGTTTTTTTTGCCATGGTTTTTCCCCAGACAAAAGAAAACCCCCGACAAGCCAGAGGCTCATCGGGGGGTTCGAGTAAGCGCCTTTCAGCGCTCACCAGCTCAGCTTATTGGCAAGCTTCGCAATCCGGCTCGTCGATGGCGCACGCCTTCGGCACTGGAGCAGGACCGGCAGGAGCTGCCAGGACCGAGTCGTCACCGTGGTTGCCGCCGCTGGAAACAGCGTTCAGCTTACCGGTGTTGATGGTCGACTTCTCGGTGCTGGTCGCGGCCAGGGCACGGAGGTAGTAAGTGGTTTTCAGACCACGGTACCAGGCCATGCGGTAGGTCACGTCCAGCTTCTTGCCCGAAGCGCCGGCGATGTACAGGTTCAGGGACTGAGCCTGGTCGATCCACTTCTGACGACGGCTGGCGGCGTCGACGATCCACTTGGTGTCCACTTCGAAGGCAGTCGCGTAGAGCTCTTTGAGTTCTTGCGGGATGCGCTCGATCTGTTGCACCGAACCGTCGTAGTACTTCAGGTCGTTGATCATGACCGAGTCCCACAGGCCGCGAGCCTTCAGGTCGCGAACCAGGTACGGGTTGATCACGGTGAATTCGCCCGACAGGTTCGATTTCACATAGAGGTTCTGGTAGGTCGGTTCGATCGACTGCGATACGCCAGTGATGTTGGCGATGGTCGCGGTCGGTGCGATGGCCATGATGTTGGAGTTACGAATACCTTTCTGAACGCGGGCACGAACCGGTGCCCAGTCCAGGGATTCGTTCAGGTCAACGTCGATGTACTTCTGGCCACGTTGCTCGATCAGGATCTGTTGCGAATCCAGCGGCAGGATGCCTTTGGACCACAGCGAACCCTGGAACGTCTCGTAGGCGCCGCGCTCGTCGGCCAGGTCGCAGGACGCCTGGATCGCGTAGTAGCTGACCGCTTCCATCGACTTGTCGGCGAACTCGACGGCAGCGTCGGAACCGTAAGGAATGTGCTGCAGGTACAAAGCGTCCTGGAAGCCCATGATGCCCAGACCGACCGGACGGTGCTTGAAGTTGGAGTTCTTCGCTTGCGGCACCGAGTAGTAGTTGATGTCGATCACGTTATCGAGCATGCGCACAGCGGTGTTCACGGTGCGTTGCAGCTTGGCGGTGTCCAGCTTGCCGTCCACGATGTGGTTCGGCAGGTTGATCGAGCCTAGGTTGCAAACGGCGATCTCGTCCTTGTTGGTGTTCAAGGTGATCTCGGTGCACAGGTTCGAGCTGTGAACCACGCCCACGTGCTGCTGCGGGCTGCGCAGGTTGCACGGGTCTTTGAAGGTCAGCCATGGGTGGCCGGTTTCAAACAGCATGGACAGCATTTTGCGCCACAGGTCTTTGGCCTGAATGGTCTTGAACAGCTTGATCTTGCCTGGGTACTGGGACAGGGCTTCGTAGTACTCGTAACGCTCTTCGAAGGCCTTGCCGGTCAGGTCGTGCAGATCCGGCACTTCGGATGGCGAGAACAGGGTCCACGGGCCGTCATCGAAGACGCGCTTCATGAACAGGTCAGGGATCCAGTTGGCGGTGTTCATGTCGTGGGTACGACGACGGTCATCACCGGTGTTCTTGCGCAGTTCGATGAACTCTTCGATGTCCATGTGCCAGGTTTCCAGGTAGGCACACACAGCGCCTTTGCGCTTGCCACCCTGGTTAACGGCGACGGCGGTGTCGTTCACCACTTTCAGGAACGGTACAACGCCCTGGGATTTGCCGTTGGTGCCCTTGATGTACGAACCCAGCGCACGAACCGGCGTCCAGTCGTTGCCCAGGCCGCCCGCGAATTTCGACAACATGGCGTTGTCGTGGATCGCGTGGTAGATGCCCGACAGGTCATCCGGCACGGTGGTCAGGTAGCAGCTCGACAGCTGTGGGCGCAGGGTGCCGGCGTTGAACAGGGTCGGGGTCGAGGACATGTAGTCGAAGGACGACAGCAGGTTGTAGAACTCGATCGCACGGTCTTCTTTCTGCTTCTCTTCGATCGCCAGGCCCATGGCCACGCGCATGAAGAAAATCTGTGGCAGTTCGAAGCGGATACCGTCCTTGTGGATGAAGTAACGGTCGTACAGGGTTTGCAGGCCCAGGTACGTGAACTGCTGATCGCGCTCGTGGTTGATGGCCTTGCCGAGTTTTTCCAGGTCAAAAGTGGCCAGGATCGGGTTCAGCAATTCGAACTCGATACCTTTGGCGATGTACGCCGGCAGCGCCTTGGCGTACAGGTCGACCATTTCGTGGTGGGTCGCGCTCTCGGCGACTTCCAGGAAGTTCAGGCCTTCGGCACGCAGGGTGTCCATCAGCAGGCGGGCGGTCACGAACGAGTAGTTCGGTTCACGCTCGACCAGCGTACGGGCGGTCATCACCAGGGCGGTGTTGACGTCGCTCAGGGCCACGCCGTCGTACAGGTTTTTCAGGGTTTCGCGCTGGATCAGGTCGCCGTCGACTTCTTCCAGGCCTTCGCAGGCTTCGGTGACGATGGTGTTCAGACGACCCATGTCCAAAGGTGCAAGGCTGCCATCGGCGCGGGTGATGCGGATCGATGGGTGGGCGTTGACGGCTTCTTCGGCTGGGGCGCGTACGGCACGTTCCTTGGAACGGGCGTCACGGTAGATCACGTAGTCGCGGGCTACTTTCTGCTCGCCGGCACGCATCAGGGCCAGTTCGACCTGGTCCTGGATTTCTTCGATGTGGATGGTGCCGCCCGATGGCATGCGACGCTTGAAGGTCGCGGTGACCTGTTCGGTCAGGCGGGCAACGGTGTCGTGGATGCGCGACGAAGCGGCAGCGGTGCCGCCCTCAACTGCAAGAAACGCTTTGGTGATGGCGACGGTGATCTTGTCATCGGTGTAAGGAACGACAGTGCCGTTACGCTTGATCACGCGCAGCTGGCCAGGCGCGGTGGCGGACAGATCCGAATTCGAATCGGCGGCCTGCGGCAAGGTGCCCTGCGGGTTCTCGCGAGTTGTGTCGGTTTGCATGGGTGTCTCCACGTTCTCTATGTTTGTTTGGGCACCATCACGGTGCCCACCGTTCTGTCCTGAAGCACTACAACCGGCGAACGCCGGGTATAACAACTTCGGGACAGTAGGAAGAAGGCTATTGATGCCGCTTCCATGCCGAAGTCTTTGGTGTCACGCCCTAGGCCTGAAACCGAATTCCGTTTTGGGCGGCAGTAAATGACTGCAACACCCGTACCGTTATCGCCGTTTCGGGCTTAAAAACAGTAGCCATCCGCACGCGCGGTTTGGTCTTTCGAAAATACGTTTGGTTCAACCGGAAAGAGGCAATAAAAGCGCTTGAAATCGGTGTCCGGTTTGTGTTTGGTTTTTGGCGTAAACCCCTACATGTAGGGGTTTTTGAGCGCCGAGGTACAAGATAATGCGTTTTGGGGGGTGATTGCAACGTACTACCTGTGGATAAACCTGTGCGTAAATTGTGTGTGAAAGAGGGAACAGGCGTGTAGGCCGCGACCTAGCTGGAGCCGACCGTTTTTCACTGATTTTCAGCGACTGAAAACAGTCATCCGGATTTTTAAGGGCGCGAACCCTATCACAAAAAACCGTTGTGTCCGAACGCATTTACCGGCTTGTGTTCTCGGCGAGTGGCGTTTATACAATCGGCCGATGCAGATGCATTCTTATCCTCCCCAATCATTACAAAAAGACGGGCGGATCCTTCCTTATCAGTGGTGTTGGCAAGCAGAGGTCATCGTGGAGCAAGAAGCCTGGCAGGTATTGATTGTCGAGGACGACCAGCGTCTGGCCGAACTGACCCGCGATTACCTGGAAGCCAACGGCCTGCGCGTGGCGATCGAGGGCAATGGCGCCCTGGCGGTGGCACGCATCATCAATGAACAGCCGGACCTGGTGATCCTCGACCTGATGCTGCCGGGCGAAGATGGCCTGAGCATCTGCCGCAAGGTTCGCGACCGCTATGATGGCCCGATCCTGATGCTCACCGCGCGCACCGATGACTCCGATCAGATTCTCGGCCTGGACCTGGGCGCCGACGACTACGTGTGCAAACCGGTGCGTCCGCGTTTGTTGCTGGCGCGTATTCAAGCCCTGCTGCGGCGTAGTGAACCCTCTGAAGTGGCCCCGGAAAAACAACGGCGACTACAGTTCGGCCCGCTGGTGGTGGACAACGCATTGCGCGAAGCCTGGCTGCATGACAAAGGCATCGAGTTGACCAGCGCCGAGTTCGATTTGCTGTGGCTGCTGGTGGCCAACGCCGGGCGTATCCTGTCTCGCGAAGAAATTTTCACCGCGCTGCGCGGTATCGGTTATGACGGCCAGGACCGTTCCATCGACGTGCGCATCTCGCGCATCCGCCCCAAGATCGGCGATGACCCGGAGCATCCGCGGCTGATCAAAACCATCCGCAGCAAAGGCTATCTTTTCGTTCCCGAAGCCTGCGCAGACCTGTCGTTGTGAACTCGATCTTCCTGCGCATTTATGGCGGCATGTGCGCGGCGCTGATTCTGGTGGCCGTGCTCGGTGTGCTGGCCTTGCACCTGCTCAACCAGGTGCGCAGCGAGCAGTACCGTGAGCGCCTGGCCCACGGCACGTTCTCGCTGATGGCTGACAACCTGCAGCCGATGAACGAAACCGAGCGCCACCGGGCCTTGCTGGTGTGGGGGCGTTTGCTGGGGATTCCGCTGGCGCTGAAGACGTTTCCCCAGACCGACCTCGACCTCACACAGCGCACCCGCGTGCTGCGCGGTCAGGCACTGGTGGAGCAGACCGGTCCGCATGCGGCGAAGGTTTATCGCTTGGTCAGTGACAAGGAACAGCTGGTGCTCACAGGCGAAGTCCAGCAGATCAGCGAGCAACTGGCGCGAGCGACCATTTATCTGTTGGCCGATGAGCTGGTGCGCGTCCCGGTGGCCGAGCAGCCCAAGCGTCTGGCGCAGTTAAAGGAACAGAAGGGTTTCGGCTTTGATCTGCGGCTGGTCACGGTCGATCAGGCCGACATGGACGACGACCAGAGCCGCCGCGTATCCGAAGGCGACACGGTGATGGCGCTGGGCAAGGGCGGCGATTCGATCCGGGTGTTTGCCGGCATGGTCGGTACGCCGTGGGTGTTGGAAATCGGCCCGCTGTATCAGATGAATCCTTATCCGCCCGAGTGGCTGGTGCTGATCGCGGCCCTTGGCCTGAGCCTGATCGGTTTGATTGTCTATCTATTGGTGCGTCAACTCGAGCGCCGTTTGCGCGGGCTGGAAGCCGCCGCCACACGCATCGCCCAGGGCAGCCTGGAAACCCGCGTACCAGCACGCGGCGCGGACTCGGTGGGGCGCCTGGCCTCGGCGTTCAACGGCATGGCCGAGCACTTGCAGCAATTGTTGGCGATTCAGCGAGAACTGGTGCGCGCCGTGTCTCACGAGTTGCGCACGCCGGTGGCGCGCTTGCGTTTTGGCCTGGAGATGATCGGCTCGGCCACCACGCCAGAGGCGCAGGAGAAATACCGCGAAGGGATGGACCACGACATCGAGGACCTCGATCGGCTGGTCGACGAGATGCTCACCTATGCCCGTCTGGAGCAGGGTTCACCGGCACTGAATTTCCAGCGGATCGACCTGGATGCGTTGGTCAATCAGGTGATAGAAGAACTGGCGCCACTGCGCGCCGAGGTCACGGTGCTGCGCGGCTTGTGCCTGTCGGCCGTCGATTGTGACGGCGCCTGGGTCGAGGCCGAGCCGCGTTACTTGCACCGGGCGTTGCAGAACCTGGTGAGCAACGCCATGCGCCATGCCCATTCACGGGTGACCGTCAGTTATCAGGTGGGGCAGCAGCGCTGTCGGGTGGATGTCGAGGATGACGGGCCGGGCGTGCCGGAAAAGGCCTGGGAGAAAATCTTCACCCCGTTCCTGCGCCTCGATGACAGCCGCACCCGCGCCTCGGGCGGGCATGGGTTAGGGTTGTCGATCGTGCGGCGAATCATCCATTGGCATGACGGGCGAGCCTTGATCGGCAAGAGCAAAAGCCTGGGCGGGGCCTGTTTCAGTTTGAGCTGGCCGAGGAATCAGGAGCGGCGTTGAGATTGTTGGTGTCCTTTAGGGCCTCATCGCGGGCAAGCCCGCTCCCACAGGGGCCGTGTCGTACACAAAATCTGTGAACACCACTGAAACTGTGGGAGCGGGCTTGCCCGCGATGAGGCCACCCCAAACACTGAAAGCCTTCAGGTCTTGATACTGACCAGACTCAACAACTGCCCATCCATCACTGCAAACTGCGCATCCAGCTCAGTACCGCTACGCCATTCACTGGACAGGTCAGTCAGCAACCGCAACCGTACTTCACCACCCTCGCTCCACTCCAGCACTTCGGCGTGTTCGAAGTAGAAGCGCTGCTGAACGATCGGGTAGAGCGCTTTGAACAGGCTTTCTTTCACCGAAAACGTCAGCGTCACCCACAGGGCCAGTTGATCGCGAGCCCCGGTGGCCATGCGTTGCAGCTCAGGCCCGGTGAGAATTTCCCCGGCCAGGCGTTCGGCCCGTTCAGCGTCGAGCAGGTTTTCCAGGTCCATCCCCAAGCCGCGCCAATGGGCCTTGTTCGCGACAATCGCCGCAGCCCGGCCGGTGCTGTGGGTGATCGAACCGGTGATATGTGCTGGCCACACCGGTGCGCGGTCTTCGCCAATCGCCGGTATGAAACTCAGCCCTTCCAGTTGTTGCAACGCGGCTCGAGCACAGACCCGCCCGGCGAGAAACTCGGCCTGGCGCTTGGCCACCGAACGCTGGATGCTCGCAGGCGGCTCGATGGCACTGCGCTGGAAATCATCGCTGGCCAGTTGCGCGGTATCGAAGTGGGTACCCAGCAGGACCGTATCGGGCAGCACAAACGGCAGCGGCCAATGGGTGTCGAGTGGGGTGCAGCAGGCGGGTAGGGCGGGGACGGGATTCATGACAGGCATTTTGCCGTCTAGCGCAATGGCTGGGTAGTGGCAGCAAGGCTTTTGTGGCGAGGGGGCTTGCCCCCGTTCGGCTGCGAAGCAGTCGTAAACCTGGCGAACGCGGTGTGTCTGTCAAAATGCGATTCCAGGTTTTAGGGCTGCTTCGCTGCCTAACGGGGGCAAGCCCCCTCGCCACAGGGCCTACCTGATCAACCAAATACCTTCTTCAAAAACGCCTGCATATCCGCCCACGACTGCTCATCCGCGACCTTGCTGTAACCGATGTCCGGCCCGCCATGATCGCCATGGCTCAGACGATCCGCATCGGGATTGGTGAACCCATGCTTGGCGCCTTCGAGGCTGACAAACTTGTAGTCGGCACCGGCCTTGTCCATTTCCGCCTTGAACGTCGCCACGTTATCCGCAGTGACCATGCTGTCCAGAGTGCCATGCTCCACAAGGATTTTCGTCTTCACACTGCCTGGTGTCGCCGGCGTATTGGTCGCCAGCGCGCCGTGGAAGCTCACCACGCCAGCCAACGGCAAACCCCGACGTGCCGCATCCAGCACCACCTTGCCGCCGAAGCAGTAACCAATGGCGGCGATTTTATTCGGGTCGGTTTGCGGCTGTTTTTTCAGCAAATCGAGCCCGGCCTGAAACCGCGCATTGGCCGCTGCGCTGTCCTTCAACGCCGCTTGCATGAACGCCATGGCGTCCTTGGCGTGTTCGGTGTTCTTGCCGTCGCCAAACATGTCGATGGCCAGCGCGCTGTAGCCCAAACCGGCCAGATCACGGGCGCGGCGCTTGGCGTAGTCGTTGAGGCCCCACCATTCATGCACCACCACCACGCCCGGGCGCGGGCCTTTAATGGCGTCGTCGTAGGCGTAATAGCCGATCAGCTTCGTACCGTCGGCACTCTGATAGGGAATTTCCTGGGTCTTGATGGCGGCCTGGCTGAGCCCGCTCAGAGCCAGTAATACGAGGGCGAGGAACATGCGCATGATCAGGTCTCCTTATTAAATTAAAAACCGTGAATTGAGCGTAGTCGATTTGATTCAGCTTAGGTTCAGAGTGCGTTCAGGGGGAGTACAGGGTGGGGGCAGTAACCTTGCCCCGTACCCGAAAAGCACATGGCACATGAGGAAACTCCCCAATGACTACCTTCAAAAAACTGCTGCTGGCTTTCACCGTGATGGGCGCCAGTGTTGCCGCCCACGCCGATACCACTAACTTCGCGGGCCTGACCTTTGGCCAGACCAGCGACAAAGTGAAAAAATCCAACGCCCTGAACGACAACCTCAACCATCCGAACGCCGACGGCGTGATCGGCAAGGACAACACCTGGGGCGTGCGTCTGGGCCAGCAAGACAGCCAGGGCCGCTACTACGCCACTTACGACAACGTGTCGGGCTCGCATAATGGCATTAAACTGCGTCAGGAAAACCTGCTGGGCAGCTACGATTTGTTCTACCCGGTGGGCGCCAGCACCAAACTGTTCGGCGGTGCCACAGCCGGTTTGACCAAACTGAGCCAGAACTCGCCAGGCTTCAGTCATGACAGCGACATCGGGTACGCCTTGGGCGGCCAGTTCGGTGTATTGCAGCAAGTTTCGCAGAACACCTCGGTCGAGCTGGGTTACCGTTACCTGCGCAGCAACGCCAGCACCGAGATGAGCGAGCGCGGTGGCAGCAAACAGGGTTCGCTGGATTTGACCAGCAGCGCCCAGACGTATCTGTCTGCCAACTACGCTTTCTAAAAGGGTCGCGGGCATGCACCAATGCCCGTCAGATAAACGAAACCCCTGTGGGAGCGGGCTTGCTCGCGAAGACGGCAGCACAGTCAACATTGATGTCGCCTGACACACCGCTTTCGCGAGCAAGCCCGCTCCCACAGGTTTCGCGGTTCAACTGGCTGGCGTCGGCCTGTCAACCATTGAGTTGCGAAACTGTGCCTCTGGAGATGTTGATTTGCCCAGGAGAGTGTTATGAAATTACTGGTCGTCGAAGATGAAGCGCTGTTGCGCCATCACCTGCAAACCCGCCTGACGGATAGCGGCCATGTGGTCGAGTCCGTGGCCAACGCTATCGATGCGTTGTATCAGGCCGAGCAGTTTAATCATGACTTGGCGGTGATCGATCTCGGTTTGCCGGGCATGGGCGGGCTCGACCTGATTCGTCAACTGCGCTCCCGGGGCAAGACGTTTCCGATCCTGATCCTCACCGCGCGCGGCAACTGGCAGGACAAGGTCGAAGGCCTCGCCGCCGGGGCCGACGACTACGTGGTCAAGCCATTCCAGTTCGAAGAGCTGGACGCTCGGCTCAATGCTTTGCTGCGCCGCTCCAGCGGTTTCACCCAGTCGACTATCGTCGCCGGTCCTTTGCTGCTGGACCTCAACCGTAAACAGGCGTCCCTCGATGAACAACCGCTGGCGCTGACCGCCTACGAATACCGGATCCTCGAGTACCTGATGCGGCATCACCAGCAAGTGGTGGCCAAGGACCGCTTGATGGAGCAGCTCTACCCGGACGACGACGAGCGCGATCCGAATGTGATCGAGGTGCTGGTCGGCCGCTTGCGCCGCAAACTCGAAGGCCCGGCCGGCTTCAAGCCGATCGATACCGTGCGTGGCCTCGGCTATCTGTTCAATGAGCGTTGCACTTGATTCGTTCCCTTCGTGTCCGCTTGATGCTTGCCGCCACGATCCTGGCGGTACTGTTCATGCTGGCGCTGCTGCCGGCGATGCAGGGCGCGTTCAGCCTGGCGTTGCAGGATTCCATCGAGCAGCGCCTGGCGTCGGACGTCACCACGCTGATCTCCGCTGCCCGGGTGGATAACAACCGCTTGCAGATGCCGGCGCAGTTGCCCGATGAACGCTTCAACCTCACCGACAGCCGTTTGCTCGGCTACATCTATGACCGCGAAGGTCACTTGGTCTGGCGCTCAAAGGCCACTCGGGAAGAGAAGATCAACTACAAGCCGCGCTACGACGGACGCGGTAGCGAGTTCGCGAGGATCAGCGAAGCCGATGGTCAGGAGTTCTTTGTTTATGACGTCGAGGTCAAACTGCTGGGCGGCCAAAGCGCGGCGTTCAGCATCGTCGCGCTGCAACCGGTGCGCGAGTATGAAGTCACCCTCGAAGGCCTGCGGGAAAACCTTTACCTGGGCTTCGGCGCAGCCTTGTTGGTGTTGCTCGCGTTGCTGTGGATTGGACTGACCTGGGGGTTACAGGCATTGCGCCGGCTGAGCCAGGAGCTGGACCAGATCGAAGGAGGCACCCGCGAAAGCCTCAGTGAAGAACACCCGCGCGAACTGCTGCGCCTGACGGGCTCCCTCAACCGTTTGCTGCACAGTGAGCGTGAACAACGCAGCCGTTATCGTGATTCCCTCGACGACCTGGCCCACAGCCTGAAAACCCCGCTGACGGTATTGCAAGGTGTCAGCGAGGACATGGCCCAGCGCCCGGAAGATCGCGATCAGGCCTGGGTGCTGCAATCCCAGATCGAACGCATGAGCCAGCAAATCGGCTATCAGCTGCAACGCGCCAGCCTGCGCAAAAGCGGTTTGGTGCGCCATCAGGTGCGCCTGCAACCGATATTGAAAAGCCTCTGCGACACCCTGGACAAGGTCTACCGCGACAAACGCGTGCGCGTCGCTTTCGATCTGCCGGAGCCATGTTATGTGCCGATCGAGCAAGGCGCCTTGCTGGAAATGATGGGCAACCTGCTGGAAAACGCCTATCGCCTGTGCCTCGGCGAAGTGCGCATCAGCGTGCGTGAAACCCTTAGCGGGATTGAGTTGTGCGTTGAAGATGACGGCCCTGGTGTACCACCGGACCAGCGTGCGCGAATTCTCGAGCGTGGCGAGCGGCTGGATCGCCAGCATCCGGGGCAGGGGATTGGGTTGGCGGTGGTCAAGGACATCATCGAAAGCTACAGCGCCAAGCTGATGCTGGGGGATTCGCCGATGGGCGGGGCGGCGTTCCGGATTCATTTTCCGGTGGTTTAAGAGCGGTTGTTGCGCACGCTGCTCGTCGGAAATCCTTCTGTACCTGTTATTTCTGACAGTGGTCATTTTTCTCTGGCGCACGTTTGATGAGTACTCGGATCCGGGGATAGCTCGGACTCATCGCGTGTCTGGAGAGAACGATGGACATTCTGTCTGCGCAATTTACCGATTTAAATGATTTGGACGGTTTGTTTTTGCTTTACCCGGTCATCATTCCCGGCTGGGTCACGCCTGTCAGGCCGGCAGGTATAGCGGACGGCGGCATACCGATAGCGCTTGCCGAAGGTGAGAAGGGGCTCGAGTGTCTGGTGGACCCTTGGGCAGAGTCTTTCAACGAGACCGTTGCGGTGGATGACCGCATCGAACTGTACATCAAGCACAGCGCATCATCGGTCGCTCGTCTGGTGGATGGCAAAACCATTGCCAGGGGGGAGGAAAACGAACGCGTTCGCCTGTACGTGCCGAAGGCGCGCCTGCTCGAAGGCGTCAGCGAGATTTACTATCAGGTAATCCGCCCGTCGGGCAATCCCGAAAAGTCGCGAGAGCTAAGAGTGCTCCATTACCGCTCGGCACCCGGTGATCCCGATGGCATCCGTTTAACTATTCCTGAAGAAACTCTGAAGAATGGTGTCGGCCCGGATGATGCTGCGCGTGGTGTGGAATTCAAGTTCGAGTATTTCCCCCGCCGAGCTTATGAAAACATTAGCCTGGGGGTCGGCACCAACGCTTACGTGGAACGCGAACTCACACCGGAAGATGAGAATCCCCAAATACCTCTCACACAGCATCTGTTCACCGACACATTCCAGCAGAATCACGATAACCCTAAAACGCCGATCTTTTATTCCGTTACCGATCAACTGGGTAATTTCACTGAATCCGCGACCCAGTACATTGACGTCCACGTAGACCGCGTCGTGTTGCCCTCGCCAGTGTTGAGTGAGGTTCTGAACGATCCATCCGATGATCCGCAGACCATTGATCTGGGTAAGGTGAAGGATTTTCTATATGTACAATTTCATGCGCCTTCATCGCAGTGGGCCAAGGGTGACAGTGCTCGACTCAGTTACACGTGCACGCCGCCAACGGGACCGGATGTAACGCACAGCGGCGTTATCACGTTGGAAAAAACAGATTACTTTCCGATTTTTGAAGTGCCGGCGGCGAAAGTATTGGAGGGTGGGAAGGTAACCGCGAGTTATGAGCAGATCAGAGTGGGCGTTATCGCGTCCTCGAAACCCGCCGAGGCGCAGGTGATCGGCGAGCGGCCGTCACCGCTTGAATTGTCGTTTACCAACGCACCCTATACGGTGTCTATCGGAGGACAACTCAAGGCGATCAACCTGTTCCTTTCCGACAATGGCACGCCTGTCCCTGATACACCTGTTCGCTTGATCCTCCCCGAGGGTTTCACTTATCCGGATGGTGCCAGTGGTGAGCGTGATTTCAACACCGATACAGTCGGTGCAGTATCGGTAGCGGGGGTAAAAGGCCCTCAACGTATAGGGACTTTCAGCTTGGCCGCCAGCAGTAATGGCGCGCCCACCGCCACAGCGCAGGTAAGGGTCGTAGCTACAGGGCCTGTGGGCAACATCACGTTAGGCAAGCCCCAGAGAGCAATCGCCATAAGCCCGGACGGCTTGCGGGCCTATGTCGGACACGACGGATCGATCTCGGTGATCGATACCACGACCAATCAATTGATCGACACCATTACCACATTCAATACGCGTTTTTTTGCGGGTATTTTTGTGACTCCGGACGGCGCCAAGATGTATGCCGCCAGCGCTGGGCCGCATGAGGTCCTGGTAATCGATACGGCTTTAAATACGGTGCTCAAGCGAATCCCGGCGCAAGGTTCTTTCGGCTCTGTTGCCATGAGTTCAGATGGAACTCTTCTGGTCGTCCATACCAATAGCAGTACCCACGGAGCGGTGAAGGTAATTGATACCCGTTTGGACCAAGTGATCAAAACCTTCCCTGTGGGAGGCTATACAAGCGGAGCGGCAATCAGTCCGGATGGACAACGCTTTTACTACTGCGAGTACGGTACAAATCCTAGTAAGTTGGTAGCAATTGATCTCATGACGGGAAGAAGAATCGAGGAGGTCGCGGTAGCAAACCATCGGGCTATTGTTCTCCTTGACCCTAGAGGAACTCAAATATTTTTACCCCCGTCTAATCAGCCCAACGCCCCGTTGTTGGAAATGAACGCAGAACCCCTTGGACCGCGTCGCACCATTCATGCGGTTGCACCCAATAGCTATACCGGGACCTTCAGTCCTGATGGCTTACGCCTGTATCTTTGCACCTATGATTCTCCATCAGGTAAATGCCAGGTTTACGACACCCAATCAGGTGCGTTGCTCAACACATTTGCAACAGGTGGTAGTTCCCACGGCGCGGCTTTAACACCTGACGGTCGATTGTATGTATGCAATTCGTCTAGCAACTTCGTTTCGGTGTTGAGAACTGATTGAGGGTGGCCGGTGAAGCACCTTCGAACTATTGGATGGTGCTACGCCATGTCCTGAAGAGGGCGGATGCATTTATCCGTCCTTCCTTTCGATCAAAAGAAGGGAAAAGGGGACGCATTTATCCGCCACTCTTCGCGAGCAAGCCCGCTCCCACACTGGATCTTTGTCGTTCACAAATACTGTGTTCGCAGCAGATCCCCTGTGGGAGCGGGCTTGCTCGCGAAGGGGCCAGCCCATCCACCATAAAGCCCGCAGCAAGACCAATAAACGGCGATGTTTAAAAGACATCTCCAGATACTCACTCAGGCTACACATCCTTGCGCCGCTGCCTACGACTACGCCAGAATCCGCCGGCTTGTGCGCCTAAGGGCCGGGCTCTATCGTTTGCCGGTCGCTGAAAAACAGCGATCGGGTTTGGTAGCCCGGATTCCGTCAGTTGCACAGCGCTACCGTTTGCGGAGACTTTTATCGTTTCTGTTTTATGGTGGTCATGCGCGGGGCGTCTTCGGACGCGCCGGGGTTCCTGACGACCGGTCTACCAACCTGCGTATGGCCTCCACCCTTCGTTTGGTAGCGAGGGTGATGGCTCCTTATATTTCGCTCGTCAGGAGTTTCACTATGTTCAAACCAACGCCAAACCCGCCGGAAACCGATCCAACCTCTCCCTACGAATCCCTCGATTCGAAAAAACTCCACGAAGCCGCCGACCGCGCCCTCGATCACTACCTCAAACCGACAATCCCCAAAGACACCCCGCGCAAACCCAGCACCATTTACCATGTGGGTGCGAAGGTCGATAACGAAACCCTGCTGGTTAACGCCTGCGAAACCCTGGCATCAGCCAGCGTGATGCTCAGTGAGTTCGCCGGGTTGATGGACATGCCACATCGCAACATGATGTTGGGGATACAACAGGTGGTCATGCTCGGTGAGTTGGCAGTGAATCGGGTGCTGGATAACCTCGATCCGCCTGCCTGACACTGGATCTGAAGTGATTGGGCATCTGTGGCGAGGGGGCTTGCCCCCGTTCGGCGGCGAAGCCGTCGTAAAACCGGTGTATGCGGCGTACCTGAAAACATGCGGTTGTAGGTTATGGGGCCGCTTCGCAGCCCAGCGGGAGCAAGCTCCCTCGCCACAACAGCTTGGCTGGCTGCATAGTTGTGCGGTGTTTTTTTGGGCCTCATCGCGAGCAGGCTCGCTCCCACAGGGGATCTGTGCTGAACAAATTATTTGTGAATGACGCCGATTCAATGTGGGAGCGAGCATGCTCGCGATGGGGCCAGTCAATTCAACGCAAAAATCAGTTCTCTTGCGCTCGGTAAGCGCCGGGCGTAAGCCCCGTCCACTTCTTGAACGCCCGATGAAACGCCGAAGGCTCGGAAAACCCCAGCTGCTCGGCAATCTGTTGCAATGACAGATCCGCACGCCCCAGGTGATAAATCGCAATGTCCCGCCGCAACTGATCCTTCAATTCCTGAAAACTCGTCCCTTCTTCCCGCAAATGCCGACGCAACGTCTGCGGGCTGATGTGCAGGTGCGCGGCCACTGCTTCCAGGTCCGGCCAGCGAGCACTGTCGCGGCTGAGCAAGCGTCGCAACTGGCTGCTCAGGCTGTCGCCTTCGTCTGGGCGCGATAGCAGGTCGGCGGGGGAGCGCTCGAGAAAGTGCTTGAGGGTTCGTTCGTCCTGCAACAGCGGCATATTCAGGTAGCGACTGTGAAACAGCAGACTGCTTTGCGCCGTCGTGCTCTTCACGGTGGAAAAGCCCAGCGGACAGGAAAACAGCAAATCGTATTCGGCCCCGTGTTCGGGCCTTGGGTAGCTGAATGTGGCCTGCTCCAGGCGAATGCGCTGGCCGATCAGCCAACTGCCGAGGCGATGCCAGATCACCAGCAGGCTTTCGCTGAGGAAATGGTCCGGGTCCCATAGCTGTGAATCGTCCAGGCTCAGGCGAATCATGTCGCCTTCGCGGCTCAGCGTCAGCCGGGGTGCCCCGGGGAACAGGCTGTAAAACAATAAGCCGCGATTGAGTGCTTTATCGAGATTGCGGCAGTGGATCACCGCGTGACACATCATCGCGAAGCTACCGGGTTTGCTCGGGGCCTGCCCAAAGCCCAGGTATTCGTCGTCCAGGGCCAGCCACAGCCCCTGGATCAATCGGGCGAACTGCTCGGGCGCGATTCGGGCGCGCGGCTCCTCAAGCAACTCGGGGCTGATCCCCAGTTGCTGCAAAAGACTTGAATAGTCGTAGCCACGCCGACGCGCGCCACCGAGGGCGGCACGGGCGAAATGGCTGGCGATAGTGCGTTCGCGCATAGAGGGCAGGTCCGTCCACTGAGCAATGGATGGTAGCGGTGCCGGTCGACGATGAACAAGGCGGATATCCGCCAAATTGCAGGACGAGGTTTTGGCAGGTGGGCGGAAATCCGCCACATGGTTGTAGCCGATGGGGGACGGAAAAAAACCTGTAACCCTTGATGTCACAAGGCTGGCAGGTTTTTTTTCGAAGATGGCACGCACCTTGCGATACAAGCCGCAGAGGTCTGCCATCGCGCAGCTCGACAAAACAAATCCCTCCAGTGCAGGAGGGTTCGCAATTGAGGTGCCAGGGACAACAGATGGATGTTGTTACTGAGGCACTCTTGAGGAACTTACAATGACGACTCGTCAGCCACTGTATAAATCCCTGTACTTCCAGGTGATCGTTGCCATCGCTATCGGCATCCTGCTCGGTCACTTCTACCCGCAGACCGGTGTAGCCCTCAAGCCGCTGGGTGACGGGTTCATCAAACTGATCAAAATGGTCATCGCCCCAATCATCTTCTGTACCGTCGTCAGCGGTATCGCCGGCATGCAGAACATGAAATCGGTCGGCAAGACCGGCGGCTATGCGCTGCTGTACTTCGAAATTGTTTCCACCATTGCCTTGCTGATCGGCTTGGTCGTGGTCAACGTCGTGCAACCGGGCGCCGGCATGCACATCGACGTGTCGACCCTGGACACCAGCAAAATCGCTGGTTTCATCTCGGCTGGTAAAGACCAGAGCATCATCGCCTTTATCCTCAACGTGATCCCGAACACCATCGTCGGTGCGTTCGCCAACGGCGACATCCTGCAAGTGCTGATGTTCTCGGTGATCTTCGGTTTCGCCCTGCATCGCCTGGGTGCCTACGGCAAACCGGTGCTGGACTTCATCGATCGCTTCGCCCACGTGATGTTCAACATCATCAACATGATCATGAAGCTGGCTCCAGTCGGCGCGTTCGGTGCGATGGCCTTCACCATCGGTGCCTATGGCGTCGGTTCGCTGATTCAACTCGGTCAGCTGATGATCTGCTTCTACATCACCTGCATTGTATTCGTGGTGGTGGTGCTGGGCGCGATCTGCCGCGCACACGGTTTCAGCGTGCTGAAACTGGTTCGCTACATCCGTGAAGAGCTGCTGATCGTGCTGGGTACTTCCTCTTCGGAATCCGCCCTGCCACGCATGCTGATCAAGATGGAACGCCTGGGTGCGAAGAAATCGGTTGTGGGTCTGGTAATCCCGACTGGCTACTCGTTCAACCTTGACGGTACTTCGATCTACCTGACCATGGCCGCTGTGTTCATCGCTCAGGCGACTGACACCCCAATGGACCTCACTGCCCAGATCACCTTGCTGCTGGTGCTGCTGTTGTCCTCCAAGGGCGCCGCCGGTGTGACCGGTAGTGGCTTCATCGTGTTGGCTGCCACCCTGTCCGCCGTTGGCTCCCTGCCGGTTGCCGGTCTGGCGCTGATCCTGGGTATCGACCGCTTCATGTCCGAAGCCCGTGCCCTGACCAACCTTGTTGGTAACGCCGTGGCCACCATCGTGGTTGCCAAGTGGGTCAAAGAGCTGGACGAAGACACGCTGCATACCGAGCTGGCTTCTGGCGGTCGCGGTATCTCCGACGAGCGTGAAGAAGACGACCTGGGCGTGGCTGAAGGTCCAACCCCGGCCAGCGTCAAGTAAACGCGTCACAGAAACACAGGCTGCACTGAAAAACCCGCTTCGCAGACTGTGTGAAAACACGCTGAAGGCGGCCTAAGCAAACGCCCCGACTTGTTCGGGGCGTTTGCTTTTGTGCAGGTAACAGGCGAAAAAAGGCTTTTCAGCCCATCAACTCCATCATTTGACGTACACCCAGCACATTGATCGCTCTTTTGAGGTTGTAGGCGTTCACCGCCAGGGCAATTTCCGCTTTTGCCCCCTCTAACTGTCGCAGCAGGAAGCGGCCGTTTCCAAACAGCCATTGTTTAAGGTTGCCGAAGGGATGCTCAACGATGGACCTTCGGCTCACCATCATTTCGGGATGCGCCTGCATGCGCTGCTCCATTCGCTCGAAGGCATCTTCGTGGGCGTGGCGTGAGACGTATCGGCGCTGAGCGTCGGTGCATTGACCTTTCAGTGGGCAGTTGGCGCAGTCGCTGATAGCTGCGTGGTAAATGCGCTCACCTTTATTCAGCTGTTTGAGTGTCAGCAGTTTGCCGGCAGGGCATTGGTACTGATCCTGCTGCGCATCGTAAGCAAAATCTTTTCGCTCGAAGAGTTCCTTCTCCTTGCTACGGGGGTTAACCGCTCGGTTGGGCGGCACGTACGCCGTAATGCCCGCGTCTTCACACGCCTGGAACTGCTTGCCGTTGGAGTAGCCCGCATCGGCGGTCACGCTCAGTTCGCTCTGCTGCAACTGTTCTTTGGCGGCCTTGGCCATGGGCTCAAGTTGCTGGGTATCGTTGCCGTCTTGTGTCACGTCGTGATGCAGGATCAAGCAATGTTCAGCGTCCACGGCGGTTTGTACGTTGTAAGCCACCCGCGGACCTTTGGGCGTGCGCATCATTCGGGCATCGCTTTCGCCGGTGTTGAACTGCTCGATCCCCATCGACTTCATCAGCGCCTGGCAGGTCAGATTGTTCAGTTGCCGGGCTTCAAGTTGCTTCAGCGCTGTCTTGATGGCGCTGCGATCAATGGTTTCACCCGCTTCGGCTTTATCGGCCTCATCCAGTTCAGTCAGATATTGGGCGATGCGCTTATCCAGTTTTTCCTGCTGGCGTTTGAGTTGTTTCACGTTCAGATGGCGCCGCGACGAGGCTACCGCCTGGAATTTACTGCCATCAATGGCAACCAGGTCGCCAGCGATCAAACCGACCGTACGACAGAACTGAACGAAGACCCGGCACGTTGCACTGAACGCCTGTTTGTTGTCCTTGCGAAAGTCGGCAATGGTCTTGAAATCGGGTTTGAGGCGGTTGAGTAACCACATGACTTCGATGTTGCGCTGGCATTCGGCTTCGAGACGACGGGAGGAGCGGATACGCTGGAAATAGCCGTACAGATAGAGCTTTAGCTGATCGGCCGGATCGTAAGAGGGGCGACCTGTGCTTTTGGGCACCGCCTTGTCAAACCCCAGACGTATGAGATCGAGCTTGGCAACGAAGGCATCAATCACGCGAACGAGGTGATCCTCAGGGATTAAATCTTCCAGCGAAACCGGAAAAAGGCTGGTCTGATCGCGCGCTTGGCCCTGGATGTAAGCCATAACAAGAATGCCCCGTATCTTTCGATACGGGGCATTTTCTTAAACCGCGATGCAGATTGCTAGGTTTTCACACAGTCTGTTCGGCGGGTTTTTTCATGCCTGCGATTTGAGCGTAACGGTCACCGCCACTGATACATAAGGTGATTGCTGCAATGTCCTGGGCTGCCTAGGCTTGGGGGATCGCACTGGAGAACAACTCATGCTCGGTCCACTGGCATCACTCAAGGTTCTGGATTTCTCGACACTGCTGCCGGGGCCGTTCGCCTCGTTGCTGCTGGCGGACATGGGCGCCGAGGTGCTGCGCATCGAATCACCGACCCGCATGGACCTGCTGCGGGTACTGCCACCCCATGATCAAGGCATTTCGGCCAGCCACGCCTACCTCAATCGCAACAAGCGCAGCCTGGCGCTGGACCTCAAGCAGCCCGAGGCACTGGAGGTGATCAAGCAATTGCTGCAGGACCACGACATCGTGCTGGAGCAGTTTCGTCCCGGCGTGATGGACCGGCTCGGCCTGGGGTATGAAGCCTTGAAGGCGATCAATCCGAAGCTGATTTATGTGTCGATTACCGGTTATGGCCAGACCGGTCCCTACAAGGATCGCGCCGGTCACGACATCAACTACCTGGCGCTGGCGGGACTTTCGAGCTACACCGGCCGTGCCGACGGCGGCCCGTTGCCGTTGGGCATGCAGGTGGCGGATATCGCGGGTGGCTCGTTGCACGGGGTGATCGGCCTGCTGGCGGCGGTGATCGCGCGGCAGCAGACCGGGCAGGGGCAGCACCTGGATGTGAGCATGACCGACTGCGCTTTCAGCCTGAACGCCATGGCCGGTGCCGGGTACCTGGCCTGTGGCGTGGAGCCGGGCAGGGAAGAGCAGATGCTCAATGGTGGCAGCTTCTACGACTACTACCGTTCGCGCGATGGGCGCTGGTTGTCGGTGGGCAGTCTGGAGCCGGCATTCATGCAGCAACTCTGCACGGCCCTGGGCCAGCCGGAACTGGCGGCCCAGGGGCTGTCGCCCGACCCAACCCGGCAACAGGCGCTCAAGGCGGCGTTGAAAGTTGAATTCGAAAAATACGACTTTGCCCAGTTGTGTGAACTATTTGCCGGAGTCGATGCGTGTGTCGAGCCGGTGTTGAGTCTGGGCGAAGCGGTTCAACACCCACAGTTGAAGGCGCGGCAATTGGTGACTGAGGTGCCCCGTGGCGATGGTTCGACTCAAGTACAGATAGCCTGTCCATTGAAGTTTTCAGCAGGGCTGCCTGAGCCGCGGCATATCGGTGTGGCGCCGGGTGAGCATACCGATGAGGTGTTGGGGGAATTGGGCTTCAGTGCGCAGCGGATTGAAGCGTTGCGGCGTGCCGGGGTGGTTCGTTAGCGCCCGTCGGCACGCCCTCTCTACATCGGCTCTGGCGGCCCAATCAGTCTTCCCATCACCCCAAACAACCCAAGCTCCCGAATCACCTCCAGCTCCCCCTGTGTCTCAACCATCTCTGCAATCAACGGCAAATCAATGCTGTTGGTCGCCCGAAAAATCGCCTCAATGAACACGCGTTTGTCGCTCTGCTCATCGATGCCGCGAATGTAGGCGCCATCGATTTTCAGGTAAGCCAACCCCAATTGCGTCAGGTTGCCGATCTGGCTGAAGCTGCCACCAAAATGCTGCAAACCGATGCGGTAACCGGTGTTGAGCAGGCTGTGGCTCAGGCGTTGCAGCTCTTCGGGGGGCGGTAATTGGCGCTCGTCGATTTCCAGGGTCAATAGAGGCGCCAGTTCCGGCAGTGATTCGAGCAGGTCGCAGATCAGTTTCAACTGGGCCTGATCGTGCAGGGTGCTGCCGGACAGGCTCAACGCGAGCGGCCAACGGTTGGCAGCGAGGTATTCGAGGGTGGTTTCGAGCATGGCCAGATCGAATCGCGCCGACCAGCCGAGACGCTCGATCCACGGCAGGAAATGTCCGGCGGCAATCGCTTGGCCCTGCGGGTCGAGCAGGCGCGCGAGGACTTTGTGGTGCAGCACTTGGCTGGTATCGGCGCACTGCACCACCGGTTGGAAATACAACTGCATCTTGCCTTCGGTCAGCGCGTCATCGATCCAGTTGCGCCAGTCATGTTGGGACTGGTTCGGCGCGGTGTCGGCGTGGGCCAGGTGTATCCACGGCCGCTCGGGGTGTTGCCGGGCCTGGGTCAATGCCTGATCAAGCCGCAGCAGCACGTCGTTCACCGGTTCGCCGGGGTGATAGGCGACCACGCCCAGGTGTGCCACCGGCATGCAGTCGCTGGCACCGGTCAGGCGCAGATTTTCCAGGGTGGCGCTGATTTCGGAGGCCAGGCGTGCGGCATCCTTGCTGTCCAGACCCGGGGTCAGCACGCTGAATTCGCCACCGCGATTACGCGCTGCAAGCCAGGTGCGCCGTTCCGGTGGTTGCGTCAGGCGCTTGAGCAATTCGCCGACGGTGCTGATCAGGGTATCGGTGCGCTGGCCGCCCAGACGTTGGTTGAGTCCGGTCAGGTCGTTGATCCGCAGCATCAGCAAATGGCCGTCGCGGCTTTGCTCTGAAACCAGTAGCTTGGCGGCCAGTTTTTCATCCAGCAAGCGCCGGTTGGCCAGGCCCGTAAGGCTGTCCTGATAGGAGGCTGCCCGCAGCTGTTCGCTGCGCGCGGCCTCTTCGGCGAACAACGCTTTGAGTTTTGCGACCATCTGGTTCATGGCCAGCACCACGCGTTTGAGCTCCGGCGTGCGCGGCAGTTTCGGCAAACTGCGGAACTCGCGGTTGCTGATGGCTTCGGCCTGTTTGACCATGTTGTCCAGAGGTCGCAGTTGCCGGCGCAACAGCCAGCCACCAAACACCGCGCTGAGCAGTCCGCAAATCAGCAACCAGATCAGGCTGCCGAGGGTGCTGTCCCAGAGTTTGGCCAGGGCGAATTGCGGATTGCTCAGCACTTCGACCCGTGCCGCCTGCTCCCAACCACGCATGATCAGTGCTTCGCCGCCCTGTGGGCGCAGGTTCACCAGGCTGACAAACCAGCCGGGAACACCCTCGATTTGCGCCGGTGTGCTGCGTTCCACCAGCAGGTGTTCATTCTCAATGTTGATGACCCGGATGCTGCTGAAATAGCCACTGTCGAAAATCGAGCTGACCATCAATTCAATCATCGCCGGGTCGTCGATCTGCGCCGTCAACGACAGGCCCAGCGCCGTGGCGGCGTCCTGGGCGTGGGAACGCAACTGGCCGAGCATCTGTTCGCGAGAGCTTTCCAGACTGACAAAAAAACTGCCGCTGAAGGCCACCAGCAAGAACAGGCAAATGGCGAGAAACAACTGTTTGCGCAGTGACATAAAACGCTCCTTGCAGTAGCGGCTAGCCTTCGCCCACGGCGAACCCTTCGATGTGCATTTTTTCCAACAGGTCTTGCCAGCGCGACAGTTTCTTCGAGTCGCTGCTGCGTTTGCCGCCATTGGACCCCGGCAAATACAGGCCTTCGGCGTTGAAGGCGTACACCGGCAGCAGGTCTTTGCGTTGGGAGGCGGGGCGGATCTCGCCGATCAGATTGTCCAGCACCAGTGGGTCGGCCGTGGGGCTGCTGTAGAAGGTCAACACCATGTGCGGTTGGTTCTGAGTCAGCGCCTTGACGTAGGTGATGCGCAGTTTCTCGCTGGGAATCCCCAGGTGACGCAGGCTGAAATATTTCGCCAGGGCGTAGTCTTCACAGTCGCCTGCGCCTTTGATCAAGGATTCCACTGGCGTGGCCCAGTAATCAGTCTGACGCCAGATACGCGTGTCGTCCTGAAAGCTCAGTTGTTGATTGAAGAAACGATTGATCGCGTTCAGTTGCTCGCGTTCTGGCTGGTTACGTTCGCTTTGCAGCATTTGGCTCCAGGCCTCGATCCGTCCCCGGGCCGGGCCAAGGGGGCCGTAACGTTTTTCGGCCGTTTGCAGAATCTGCGCAAAATCCCAGTCGGCCCAGACACTGCCCAACCCGGCCAGCAGAAAACTCGCCAGCAGTAGCCATCCGCCGAACCGAAGTCGGAGCGTTGACCATCGTGGACTACGCGGACTGCGGGACATGTCTGGCTGCTCGAGTGCAGATGTCTGAAGTCTAGGCGGTGTTTTCAGTGAGCAAGGGTAGGTCGTCGGACGAAGGGGCATTGCAGGACTGCTTTTGTGGCGAGGGGGCTTGCCCCCGTTGGGTTGCGAAGCAGCCCCAAAACCTGCAACCCATCTTCTCCTGACACACTGTATCGATCGGTTTGGCGACTGCTGCGCAGCCGAACGGGGGCAAGCCCCCTCGCCACAAAAACTCTAGGCTCAGGGTTTATGCAGGGTTTTCTGCTTGAGGATGTAGAGCGTTACCAGCACTGCACTGGTCAGCATGAACGCACGTGCCCACGGCAAGGGCACCAGGTAGCAGGAGAGCAGGATGCTCGCCCACATCAAGCCAATGGCATAGACCTTGCCCTTGAGTGGAATGCCGTTGCCGCTCAGGTAATCGCGAACCCACGGCCCAAGCCGCGGATGTTCAACCAGCCACTGATAGAAGCGCGGCGAACTGCGGGCGAAACAGGCGGCTGCCAGCAACAGGAACGGTGTGGTGGGCAACACCGGCAGGAAAATCCCGATCACCCCCAACGCTACGCTCAGCCAGCCGATGGCCAGCAGCACGTAGCGCAACATCAGGGGGCGGTTGCCTATGGGGTTGTCCATAGGCAAAACCTTAGTGGTGACGTGGCTTGAGGATCGCCGGTTTTTCGTCCGGCGCGTTGCACAGCAGGTACAACGCGGTCAGGGCTTCCGGGATTTGCACGATCATGTCGTCCATCAGGTTGGCGTCGGCCGCGATGTCGGAGAACTCAGGCTGTTCGTCGAACAGACCCGAACCGACCATGATCGGCAGCAGCATTTCGCTGACTTCGTCTTCGGCGGTTTCGAACCAGGCCGCTTCGCGCAGGAACACACCTTCCATGAAACCGATGCACCAGCCGCGCAGATCGGAATCGTCCGGATCGTCGCCCAGGTCGAGGTCGCATGGCAGCTCGAACTCTTCGTCGGACGCCAGTTGGCGGGCGATGTGCGCCTTGAGCAGCAGCAGGGTGGATTCGATCGCTTCACGTTCGGTGTCGTCGGCGTAATGCGGCTCTTCGGCGAAGAGCGCATCGATCCACTCACGGTCGGGAACGCTTTCGGAACAGATCGACAGCGCAGTGAGGTAGCCGTGGGCGGCCACGTAGTCCAGCGCCTCGTCATGCAGCTCGTCGGCGTCGAGGAAGACTTGCAGGCGGGTTAGTTGCTCAGCGAAGGACATTAAAGGGCTACCTTGGGAATTAAACAGATGCGGGAATTCTAGGCCTTCTTGAGCACTCAGGCCAGCCGCGCGGAGGTGATTGGACCAATAGAGACCCACAAGGTCTGCATTGCATTGGCTTTCGTGTGTCTTATCAGCGGCGCCCTTTGCAGGGGAGGGCTCGGGTATACTCGCGCGTTTTGTGATGCCCTGCTGGCATCCGGGCTGAAATGTGAAGCGTCATGCAATGCGCACTTACGATTTGTCGGTGCAGCCTTCGTGGTTCTGAACCAGTCTTGCAGGGATGTTTCGGTGATTTTTGGAGTTTTTATGCTCGAACAGGCTCAACGCGTCCTCAAGGACATCTTCGGCTACGACAGTTTCCGTGGCCGTCAGGGTGCAATCATTGAGCGCGTGGCCAGTGGCGGTGACGCCCTGGTGCTGATGCCTACCGGTGGCGGCAAATCCTTGTGCTTCCAGGTGCCGGCGCTGCTGCGCGAGGGCTTGGCGGTGGTGGTGTCGCCGCTGATCGCGCTGATGGACGATCAGGTTGCGACCCTCGAAGAACTGGGCGTCGCCGCGGCGGCGTTGAACTCTACGTTGAGCGCGGAACAACAGCGTGATCTGGCGGCGCGGATCAAGCGCGGTGAAGTGAAGATGCTTTATCTCGCGCCCGAGCGTCTGGTACAGCCGCGCATGCTGGCCTTCCTGCAAAGCCTTGAAATCGCCCTGTTCGCCATCGACGAAGCCCACTGCGTGTCCCAATGGGGCCACGACTTCCGTCGCGAATACCTGCAACTGGGCCAGTTGGCGGAGTTGTTCCCCAACGTCCCGCGCATTGCCTTGACCGCCACGGCCGACAAGCGTACCCGAGAAGAAATCGTCGATCGCCTGCATTTGCAGGATGCCGAGCGCTTCCTCTCGAGTTTCGACCGGCCGAACATTTTCTATCGCATCGTGCCCAAGGAACAGCCGCGCAAGCAGTTGCTGGCGTTCCTCGCCGAGCGGCGCAGCGATGCCGGTATTGTTTACTGCCTGTCGCGTAAAAAGGTCGACGAAGTGGCGGTGTTCCTCAGCGAACAAGGTTTCCCGGCGCTGCCATACCACGCCGGTCTGCCCAACGACACGCGGGCCCATCACCAAAAGCGCTTTCTCAACGAGGAAGGCCTGATCATGGTCGCCACCGTGGCGTTCGGCATGGGGATCGACAAGCCCAACGTACGTTTTGTCGCGCACCTTGATTTGCCGAAGTCCCTTGAGGCCTATTACCAGGAAACCGGTCGCGGCGGTCGTGATGGCCTGCCGGCGGATGCCTGGATGGCGTACGGCCTGCAAGACGTGGTGATGCTCAAGCAGATGCTGCAGAACTCCGAAGGCGATGAGCGCCACAAGCGTCTGGAGCAGCACAAACTCGACGCCATGCTCTCGCTCTGCGAAGAAACCCGCTGCCGCCGCCAGACCCTGCTCGCGTACTTCGACGAAGACATGCCCGAGCCCTGCGGCCACTGCGACAACTGCGTCGACGGCGTGCAGACCTGGGATGCCACCGAGCCGGCCCGTCAGGCATTGTCGGCGATCTACCGCACCGGTCAGCGCTACGGTGTCGGTCATCTGGTGGACGTGTTGCTGGGCAAGGACAACGAAAAGGTCCGCAACTTCGGCCATCAGCATTTGTCGGTATTCGGCGTAGGCAAAGCGATGGGGGAGAGCGAATGGCGCTCCTTGTTCCGACAGCTTGTTGCCCGCGGTCTGGCAGACATCGATCTCGAAGGCTACGGCGGTCTGCGCCTGAGCGATACCTGCCGGCCGCTGCTCAAGGGCGAAGTGACCCTGGAACTGCGCCGCGACCTCAAGCCGCAAACCACCGCCAAAAGCAGCAAGAGCCAGGCCAGCCAACTGGTTCGCGGTGAAGAGCGCGAACAGTGGGAAGCCTTGCGTGCCCTGCGTCGCAAACTGGCCGAAGAGCATGGCGTGCCGCCGTACGTCATCTTCCCCGACTCGACACTGCTGGAAATGCTCCGTAGCCAGCCGACCTCACTGGCGGAAATGGCCACGGTCAGCGGCGTCGGCGCGCGCAAGCTGGAGCGTTACGGCGAGGCCTTCCTCGAAGTGCTCGGCGGTCAGGTCGAGGCGCCGAAAGTGGTGGCCGATGTGCGCCACGAGCTGATCACGCTGGCCCGTGCCGGGATGACACCGCTGCAGATCGCCAGTCAGCTGCAATGCTCGGAAAAGAACGTTTACACGATGCTCGCCGAAGCGATCGGCAAGCAGCAGTTGTCGCTGGAACAGGCGCTGGACCTGCCCGAAGAGTTGATGGGCGAAGTTCAGGACGCCTTCCTCGACGGCGAGGGCGAGTTACCGCCCGTGTCGGAAATTGCCGCGCTGTTCGCAGGGAGAGTGCCGGAAGGTGTTTTGTATTGCGTTCGTGCTGCTCTGCAGTCGGAATTCGAAATCTGAATGACCTGCCGCACAGATGTAACGATTCAGTCCGGGGCAACCCTTGCCTATAGCCAAAGGTCATGCTTAGCTGACTAATAATTAGTTTTTCTCTATTTCAGTCTAACCATGAGTGTTTTATGCCGTTAACCGATCAACACCGCTTTGGCATGCAACTGGCCCAGATGTCTCGGGGCTGGCGTGCCGAACTGGACCGCCGACTGGCTGGCCTGGGTCTGTCCCAGGCGCGTTGGCTGGTGCTGCTGCACCTGGCGCGTTTCGATGATGCCCCCACCCAGCGCGAACTGGCGCAAAGCGTCGGCGTCGAAGGGCCCACCCTGGCTCGACTGCTCGACAGCCTGGAAAGTCAGGGCCTGGTGCAACGCCAATCCGTGCTGGAAGACCGTCGGGCGAAAAAAATCGTCCTTTGTGCTCCGGCCCGGCCCTTGATCGAACAAATTGAAACCATTGCCACTCAATTGCGCCACGAACTGTTCGAAGGCGTTGATGAGGCGGATTTGAAGGTCTGCATGCGTGTCCACGGGCACATCCTGGGCAACCTGGAAAAATCTTGAGGTACAAACACACACCGGACTTTTGAGATACCCCGTTGGGCAGACTATAAAGAACTACTAGGCAATATCGTGTTCGTACCGGATGTGCGAACACGTACAGGTTGGTTCTGGTTATCTAAGGGATGCTCATGCTTGAGAGTTGGCACGTTGTATTGCGGTGTTGCGCCAGGTTGTTGCTGGTCGGTGGTGCCGTCACTTACTCGGCATTGGCCCCTGCGCTCGGGTTGGGTGACATCACCCAGCATTCGGCATTGAATCAGCCGTTCAACGCCGATATCGCCCTGGTGGACGCCGCTGGTCTGGGTGAGGGCGAGTTGTCGGTCAGCCTGGCGACGGCGGACGAATTCAGCCGCGCCGGGGTCGAGCGGGTGTTCTTCCTCAACGACCTGAAGTTCACACCGATCCTGCGAGGCAACCGCAGCTTGATCCGGGTGACTTCCAGTAAACCGGTCAAGGAACCCTTTCTGAATTTTCTCGTGCAGCTCAATCAGCCTAGCGGGCGTTTGCTGCGCGAGTACACGGTGCTGATCGATCCGCCGGGTTCGCCCGGAATTGTTCCCGTCAGCGACGATCCAGCGCCCGCCCCTCAGACTTCCGCGTTCCCGTCCGTCGAACCGGCTGCCGCTCAGCCACCGGCTGTAAAAGCGCCCAAGCCTGACGTCGATAAACCAGCCGTCCTGCCTGCGAGTGATCCTGTTGCCGAACAACTGGCGACCAGCGTGCTGCAAAACCAGCAGCTGCAAACGACCATCGATGAACTCAATGCGAGGCTTCAGGCTCAGGACGAGCAGATCGCCGGCCAGAAAAGACAGGTGATCGAGCTGCAAACCCAATTGGCGGAAGTCAAACAGGCATCGGCGGCGCCGGTCCCGGTAGCTGTCGAGACGCCCGAGGCAACCCATTGGCCATTGATCATCGGGTTGCTGGCGTTGGTGGTTTTGGTATTGCTCGGAGTGTTCATCCGCCGTCAACGACAGCAGATTCAGGCTTTGCCCGATCCATTACCGGTGCGGCCGTCGCGCCATGAACCGGTGCTCAACCACGCAACAGAACCGGTAAAGCCGGCACCCCAGCCGCAACCGGTAGCCGGATCGGCCGAAGAGATTCCCGCAGGCGACGTGTTGGAGGGGGTGGGTATCTATCTGGCGTATGGCCGTTTGTCCGAGGCGGCCGGTTTGTTGCGAGACGCGTTGATCAGGGAGCCCCAGCGCACCGATCTGGCCGTGCAACTGCTGGAAGTCCTCGGCAAACAGGGCGATGTGCAGGCTTATGACGAGCAGGAAAGCAACCTGCGAGATGCCGGGTTCGACGCGCAACAACTTCAGGACATCCGCGCCCGCCATCCGAAACTGATCAGCGCCGCACCGGTCGCCGCCGCCGTGGCTCCGCCTACACCTACACTTGCAGTCCCTGAAGTGGCACCGAGCGATGAGTTCCAGTTGAACCTGGATGACCTGTCGATGGATGCGAATTGGGACCTGATCAGCCCCTTCGAACACTCATCGTCCAGCGCTGAACCTGACGCTCAGTCTCTGGACGACACCTTTCTCAACGAATTCAGCGATCCTGGCCAGATGCTGGAGCTTGAGCCGCTGACTGCTGAGTCGATGGACGTTGAACCGGCCGGGCCGAGCAGTGCGGGCAAACTCGAACAGGCCCAGACCTGCATCGACGACGGCGATCTGGACAGTGCCATCGCGCTGCTTAACGAGTTGCTCAAGGAAGGCGACGAACCGCTCAAGGAGACGGCCCGGACTCTGTTGGCCGGTATTCGATAGGGAAGTTTTGAAGACCTGATGTGGGAGCGGCGGTGCGACGATTCGACTTGCTCGAGAAAGCGGACTGACAATCACCAAAGATGTTGAATGTTATGACGCTTTCGCGAGCAAGCCCGCTCCCACATTTTTATAGAGGATACCTGTAGAGGGCGTTCGTTTTAGAACGTCTGCCCCAGGTTCAAATAAACCGCCTGTTCGCACGATCAAGGGGAAGAGACACAGCAACAGGCAGGACAGCATACGGCGCATCATGGATCTCGGGGCGAGCGATAAAGGCGGCTATTATAGCGACGCCCTCTGGCACAGGAGTTTTACCAATCATGACCGCACGTAAACCGGAAATCGTCATCACCTATTGCACGCAATGCCAATGGCTGTTGCGCGCAGCCTGGTTGGCTCAGGAGCTGCTCAGCACCTTTGGCGACGACCTGGGCAAAGTGTCTCTGGTGCCTGGCACCGGTGGGGTCTTTCACATTTTCTGTGACGATGTGCAGCTCTGGGAGCGCAAGGCCGATGGCGGTTTTCCCGAGGCCAAGGTGCTCAAGCAGCGGGTCCGCGATCAGATCGATCCGGACCGCGACCTGGGCCACAACGACCGCATTCAGTGAGACGCGGCCTCTGCCGCCACAGCGTTCTTGCTTGAACTACCGGATAACCGGCTGGAGACCACGATGGCCACGATGATCAACGCGCCGCCGATCAACATGCGCAGCGTCGGGTTTTCATCGAACAACAGCCAGGCCAGGGTGATGCCGTAAACCGGCTCCAGCGCGAATACCACTGACGCGGTCCGTGCCTTGATCACCGCCAGGCTGGCGACGAACAGGCTGTGGGCCACGCCGGTGCAGAACACCCCGAGCAGGCCGATCCACAGCCAATCGATGGCGCGCACTTCGCTCAACTGCGGTGCCGCCACCGGCAGCAGGCAGATCGCAACCACCACGTTCTGACACAGCGCCGCCTGCACCGGCGGGATTCGCCCGGAGCTGGCGCGGTTGGTCAGGGACAGCAGGGCGAACAGCAAGCCGGAAGCCACCGCCCACAGCAGGCCGCTGGTGGCACCGCTGGCCAGATCGAAGTCCGGCGTGACCAGCACCAATCCGACGCTGACCAACACCACTAGCAGGATTTCATTGGCGCGGATGCGCTCGCGGAAGATCAGCCCTTCGAGGATCACGGTAAACGCCGGGAAACTGGCAAAGCCCAGGGTCGCGATCGCCACCCCGGCAATCTTCACCGCGATGAAGAAACTCACCCAGTGCCCGGCCAGCAGCAAGCCACTGAGCAGCAGCCGGCGCCAGTCCACGGCGTCGAGTTTATGCCAACGGGTATTGCTGGCGAACCGTGCAAAAAACGCCAGGGCGAGAACGGCAAACGCAGCACGGCCGAACACGATGATGGCCGGCGAGGCGGCGGCGAGTTTGCCAAATACGCCGGTCAGGCCAAACATCAGTGCACCGATATGCAGAGCGCCAAGGGCGGTACGGGGAGTCATTGCAATCCTTGATAAACGTATCGAATCCGACCGACAACACCGTCGGTCCCTACATTTAATCGCGCAACGCTTGGCTATGTCTGTCGTCAGACTCGCGTCATTTGTCGCCAGCCTCGCGGCGCAATTTACCGGGAGAGGTACCGAACTCGCGCAACACGGCCGCGGCGAAAGCGCTCTGCGAGCTGTAACCGACCCGACAGGCGATCTCGCCAATGGGCAGCGCTGAATTGCGCAACAGGCTCACGGCAATGTGCAGCCGACGACTGCGAATGTAGTCCATCGGCGTTTGCCCGCATTCCGCCACGAATCGCGCATGCAACCGAGCGCTGGACAGGCCTGCAATGCGTGCCAGATCGGCGACTTGCAGTGGATAGGCCGCGTATTGATCGATGTGCGCATTCAGCGCCGCATAAGGCAGGCGCCGACCGCCCACACTGTCGGGTCTGGTGTTGTTCAGGCTGGCCAGCAACAGCACCGCGCCTTGCTGGGCAATCAGCGGATCACTGATCTGACTGCCCGCCAGCCAACTCACCAGTTGGCTTTGCCCGGCGTCCAGCGACAGGCGCCCGGCATTGTCGAGCAAGCGGCGGCTGGCTTCGGCGTGATCGCCAAGGGACTGCGAAACCCACTGGTCGCTCGGCACATCCAGCACCAGGCAACGACTGCCATGGGCGCTGTCGCAGGCATGATGCGCTCCCGACGGCACCACCACGAAACTCTGCTGCACCACCTGACTACCATGCCCCTCAACCTCGAAGTCCAGCGCGCCCGATAGCCCGAACACCAGTTGCGCGTGGTCGTGGCTGTGGACGATCAGGTCGTGGGTGTACTGGCGTAGCGTGAGGATCGGTCTCATCGCAGGTCTCCTGTGCAGGTCGCCAGTCTACACCGGGTGCGGCCAGGCTCGCGCTGTCACAAGACTGACTTGCCACTGTCATGGGCAATTCACCCGACCGGCGCAAGCTTGCCAAAACTTGTCCTGAGGGTTGCCCATGACCAGCGCCGAGCTCGCCAAACCCAGCCGTAAGCAACGTGTGCGGACCTTATGGATTTCCGATGTGCATCTGGGCACTCGGGACTGCCAGGCCGAACACCTGTCGCAGTTTCTCAAGGGCTACCACACCGACAAGATCTACCTGGTCGGCGACATCATCGACGGCTGGAAACTGCGCAGCGGCATGTATTGGCCGCAAGCGCATACCAATGTGATTCGTCGCCTGCTGACCATGAGCAAGCGCGGTACGGAAGTGATCTACGTCACCGGTAACCATGACGAATTCCTGCGTCGTTATTCCAAACTGATGCTGGGCAACATCCAACTGGTGGACGAAGCCGTGCACGTGACCGCCGATGGCCGTCATCTGCTGGTGATTCACGGCGACCAGTTCGACGTGATCACCCGCTATCACCGCTGGTTGGCGTTTCTCGGCGACTCGGCCTACGAATTCACCCTGACGCTCAACCGCTGGCTCAATCATTGGCGTGCCCGTTATGGCTACGGTTACTGGTCGCTGTCGGCGTACCTCAAGCATAAGGTCAAAACCGCCGTCAGTTTCATCAGCGATTTTGAAGAAGCAATCGCCCACGAATGCGTCAAACGCGAATTGCACGGGGTGGTGTGCGGGCACATTCACCATGCCGAGATTCGTAAGGTCGGCGAGGTGGACTACCTCAATTGCGGGGACTGGGTGGAGTCGTGCACGGCACTGATCGAGCATTGGGATGGGTCGATCGAGCTGTATCGGTTGGCCGATGCTCAGGCGCGGGAGGCTGAGTTGAAGGCGGAGAAAGTCGCGGAGCCGGCTTGAGGTTTAGGGTATCTGGGACGGCCTCTTCGCGAGCAAGCCCGCTCCCACATTGGATCTGTGGTGGTCCCCAATGTTGTGTTCACAGAAGATCAAATGTGGGAGCGGGCTTGCTCGCGAATGGACCGCGCAGCGGTCCCCGACATTCATCGGGCGGGCGCGTGCTCTTCCATCGCCGTCTTGTAGATCGAGTTCTTCGGCTGCGCAAACAAGCGCTCCATCATCGGTTCGAAGAAGCTCAGCGGCAGCGTGTCGTACGCTGGATCAAACGCCGCGGCATCGTACCGGGCGCAAAATTCGATGGTTGCCTGATACTGCGGATGACCACTGAATTGCTCGCGCAAATGCCGGTCCATGCCCAGGTGATGGAAGAAGTAATAGCCCTGGAAAATCCCGTGCTTCTCCACCATCCACAGGTGCTCGGCGCTGACGAACGGCTTGAGGATCGCCGCGGCGATGTCCGGGTGGTTGTAGGAGCCCAGCGTGTCGCCGATGTCATGGAGCAGGGCGCAAACCACGTACTCTTCGTCGCGGCCATCGCGCCAGGCACGGCTGGCGGTTTGCAGAGAGTGGGTCAGGCGATCCACTGGAAAACCGCCGAAATCCCCCTCCAGTAACTTCAGGTGCGCCACGATCCGTTTGGGCAGTTGCCGGGCATAGGCGCTGAAATCTGCGGCGATGATCGCCCAGTCTTCCTGCGTGCCGTCTTGCATGTGGGTAAAACGGGCATGGGCATTCATCGGCTATCCTGTTGTTCTTATCGAAAGGGATGCGTTGAGTGTAAGGCATTGGATCCAATGCAGCATTGGCTGCACAGGACGCCTTGATGGCCTAGAACGGTACGCGACCCAGAATCATGTCGCGGTACATGACGAAATCGCCGAGCAGGCTGTAAAAAGGATGCTGAAAGGTTGCAGGACGGTTCTTCTCGAAGAAGAAATGCCCGGCCCAGGCAAAGCTGTAACCGGCCAACGGCAGGGCCAGCAACATCCACCACGCGCCTTTGCCGATGGTCAGCGCCAGAATGAAAATCACCAGGGAGGTGCCGACAAAATGCAATCGTCGACAGGTGCTGTTGCGGTGTTCGCTGAGGTAATACGGGTAAAACTCAGCGAAGCTATTGAAACGTTTGATGTTTTCCACGAGTGCGATCTCTGTGGTTGCTGTGCGCGCTACAAGTTGTTCTGCGGGTAGCTTATTTGAGTCTAGAGTGATCATTGGCATCAGCCAGTGACAATAGGCGCCACTTTAGTATCCTTCGGAATTGGGTCGTGGCATGCGGCCATCACGTAGTAAACGCCATGAGCGAACGAACGACTTCTGCAAGCTGGGCGATGGGGATTGTCAAGGCACTGGAAATGGACGGCCTGGATTGCCGGGTTCTGTTCAAGCAGCTAGGGCTCGACTATGCGGCACTGGATGATCCGGATGCGCGCTTCCCGCAAGATTCCATGACGCGGCTCTGGCAGCGCGCGGTCGAGCTGTCCGGCAACCCGGCGATCGGCCTGAACATGGGTAAGGTGGTGCGACCGGCGTCCTTCCATGTCGCCGGTTATGCCTTGATGTCCAGCCAGACCCTGGCCGAAGGCTTTCAGCGTCTGGTGCGTTATCAGCGAATCATTGCTGAAAGTGCCGACCTGAGTTTCCGATTGCTGGATGAGGGTTATGCGCTGATTCTGACGGTCCATGGCGACCACCTGCCGCCGACCCGACAGAGTGCCGAGGCGTCGCTGGCCTGCGCCTTGGCGCTGTGCGGTTGGTTGACCGGGCGCACGCTGCAACCGCGCAAGGTGCTGCTGCAGGGCGATCACCCCGTCGATCTCGAACCGTATAAGCAAGCTTTCCATGCCCTGATGATGTTCAACGCGCCCTATGACGCCTTGATCTTCGAGCGCGCCGATCTGGAGGCGCCGCTGCCCACTGCCAACGAGGCCATGGCGCTGTTGCACGACCGGTTTGCCGGTGAGTACCTGGCGCGGTTTTCCGAGAGCCGCGTGACCCACAAGGCGCGGCAGGTGTTGTGCCGTTTACTGCCCCAGGGCGAACCCAAGCGTGAGGCGGTGGCGCAGACGCTGCACTTGTCGCAACGCACCTTGCAGCGACGCTTGCAGGAAGAGGGCACGAGTTTTCAGGCACTGCTGGATGACACACGGCGTGAACTGGCCGAGCAGTACCTGGCGCAACCGACCATGACGTTGCTGGAAATTGCCTACCTGTTGGGGTTTGCCGATCCGAGCAACTTCTTCCGTGCCTTCAGACGCTGGTTCGACACCACCCCTGGCGAATACCGTGCGCGGCTGATGGAGGCACCAAAACGGGTCAGTGACGCCAGAACGCAGGGATACACAGAACAAACACCGTAATGATCTCCAGCCGGCCCAGCAGCATGCCGAACGAGAGAATCCACTTCGCGGCATCCGGCAGGCTGGCGAAGTTACCCGCCGGGCCGATCGTTTCGCCGAGCCCCGGGCCCACGCCAGATACCGTGGCGGCCGCGCCGGTAAGCGCTGTCATCCAGTCCACGCCCAGTAGCGACAGCAGCAGTGCGATGACGCAAATGGTGATGGCGAAGAAGAACGAAAAGGTCAGGATCGAGCGCACGATCTCTTCGTCGAGACGGTGGCCGTTGTACTTCTGCTTGATTACCGCGCGCGGGTGAATCAACTGGTTAAGGTTGGCCTTGAGCAGAATGTAGGCCACCTGGAAGCGGAAAATCTTGATCCCGCCAGCGGTCGAACCCGAGCAGCCGCCAACAAACCCCAGATAGAAGAACAGCATCAGCGAGAAGTTGCCCCAGAGGCTGTAGTCCCCCAGTGCAAAACCGGTGGTGGTCACCACTGATGTCACGTTCAGCGCCACATGCCGCAAGGCCTCCAGCCAGTGCAGCTGGGTGGTCCACCAGTACCAGGTGCCGAGCACCAGCCAGGTCACCAGCAACATGCCGAGCAGCCCCTGAACCTGTTCATCCTTGATCAGCGCCCGACGGTTACCGCGCAACGTGGCGACATACAGGGTGAACGGCAGGGCACCGAGAATCATGATGACGATCGCGACCCAATGCACCGCAGGCTCCGGCCACTTGGCCAAAGACAGGTCGGAGGTCGAGAAACCACCGGTGGAAATCGCTGACATCGCATGGTTGATGGCGTCGAACAGGCCCATCCCGGCCCACCAGAACGCCAGGCTGCCGAAAATGGTGATGCCGACGTAGGTCGCAACGATCAAACGCGCCACCATGTGCGAACGGGGCATGACCTTTTCGGAACGGTCCGACGACTCGGTCTGAAACAGCCGCATGCCACCGATACGCAGCAGTGGCAGAATCGCTACCGCCATGCCGATAAAGCCGATCCCTCCTATCCAGTGCAGCAATGAGCGCCACATCAGGATGCCGGGGGACATGCTGTCCAGGCCAGTGAGCACCGTCGCACCGGTGGCGGTGATGCCGGACATGCTTTCGAAGAACGAGTCGGTGTAACTGATGTGCTGGGTCAGCAGGAACGGCAGGGCGGCGAAGATGCACACCACCAGCCAGCTGCTGACGGTCAGCAAATACATGTCTCGCGGACGCAGATGTATATGCTCGGGGCGCCCCGGAATCACCAGGGCCAGGCCGGCGACAAAGGTGATCATGCTGGCCCAGAGGAACGATGGCAGGTCGCTGGTGCGCTCGAAGATCACCAGTGTGGCCATGGGCACGACCATGGCGATGGCCAGCGTGATCAGGAAGATGCCGATGATGAAACCAATGATCCGTAGGGTCGGCAACGCCATGAAGTCCGCTCGGGCTGAAGTGGGGGAAGGGCGCCATTCTACCTGCGGGGCAGGGCATGTAAACCGGCAGCCCTGTGCCAGATACCGCTAGAATAGCCAAACACTTTTTACAGGAGGTAGCCGATGCAGGCTCTTGACGCTTTGCTCAACCGTGTTTCCGTCCCACGACTGCTCGATCCGGCGCCTACTGCCGAGCAACGGGAAGTGCTGTTTGCCGCCGCGATGCGCGCACCTGACCACGGCCATTTACAGCCTTGGCGCTTCCTGACAGTCGAAGGCGCAGCACGCGAGCAAATGGGTGAGTTGCTGGCCGAAGCGGCCAAGCTGCAAGACAGTGATGTGTCCGAGGCCTTGCTGGACAAGGCGCGCAACGGTCCGTTGCGTGCGCCGCTGGTGGTTGTGGTGGTCGCGCGTTTGCAGGAGCACGTTAAATATCCCAAGTCCGAGCAACTGTTGGCGGCAGGCTGTGCGGCCCACGGGATTTTACTGGCGGCCTATGCGCAGGGCATTGGCGCGGTGTGGCGTACGGGTGAGCTGGCTTATTCGGCGCATGTGGCCAAAGGGTTGGGGCTGGCGGAAGGGGAAGAGGTGATTGCGTTTCTTTACCTTGGCACACCGCAGAAAGAACCGCGTGTTGCGGAGAAGGTTGATTTGACCGAATTCGTCAGCGCCTGGCCCGGCAAAGCCTGAAGATCAAATGCTTCGCGGGCAAGCCTCGCTCCTACGGATTTGTATTACGGCACAATATTGTAATCGCCGCATAACCTGTAGGAGCGAGGCTTGCCCGCGAAGCTTTTAAGGCTGCACCACAACTCCCGGCACCAACGGTAATTCCAGGCTGGCGATAAACCCGCCCTCTGGGTGATTGGCCAGCACCAGACTGCCGCCATGCCGCTCCGCCGCACGGCGTGCAATGGCCAGGCCCAGGCCATGCCCGGCGGTTGTTTGCCCCGGTGCCCGATAGAAGGGTTCACCCAGCTGATTCAAATGCTCGGCCTCGACGCCAGGGCCGTGATCGCGTATGCAGACCACAATCCTGTCGCCCTGGCGCAACGCCTGCATTTCGATCGGTTGCCCGACCGGGTTAAAACGCTGGGCATTGCGCAGCAGGTTGTCCACGGCGCGCTCGATCATGGTCGGCCAGCCTCTGAGGTTCAGTTGCGGCTCGGCTTCAAGGCGCACGCTCTGCTCGGGTGAACTCAGCTGAGCATCTTTTTGCAGCGTGTTGAGCAGTGCATTGAGGTCCACTTCTTCGGCACTGGCGTTGTCGGCGTCGACCCGCGCCAACACCAGGATTTCGCTGATCAGTGCTTCCAGTCGATCGCACTCACGGGTCAGGCGCGGCCAGAGTTTTTCTCGCTCTTCGGGGTTGGCCCGCTCGGCCAGAGCCAGCGCAATGCGCAGCCGGGCCAAGGGTGAACGCAATTCGTGGGACACATCGCGCAGCAATTGCCGCTGGCTGCCGATCAGGCTTTGCAGGCGCGCGCCCATGCGGTTGAAGTCGTTGGCCAGCACGCCGAACTCATCGCGGCGGTTGGCCAGTTGCGCCAGGCTATTTTGCTGATACGTCGTCTGCCCCAACTCATGCACCGCGCCGCGCAAACGGCTCAGCGGTCGGGTGATGGAAAAGGTCACTAGCAGGCTGAACAGGGTCAGCACCACCAGGGCGATACCCAGCGCACTCAGCGGCCAGAGCAGGCTTTCACGGTGCCAGGCGTCCAGTTCCGGGTGCGGAATGCGGTAGATCAGCAGGTAGGTGTCGCCCGTCTTGGCGCTGGTGTATTCATCGGTCAGACGCCGCCATGGCAGGCGCCGATCGTCATTGTTCTGCCGGGCTTCGAAGGCGGCTGCCCGCCGGGGAAAGGTGCCGCGTACCACCGGGTCCCCCGTCTCGTTGAGCACCTGAACGTCGATGTGATACTGGCGCTTGCGCTGCTCCAGAATGTCCTGGGCGGCTTCTTCTCCCTGGCTTTCGTAGGTTTGCGTCCACTGTTCGGCCAGGGTGTTGAGGCCCGGGTGACGACTGAGGATCCACGCGTCCTGGTTGAGCATGTGCCCGAGCAGAATGGAAAGCCCTGCAACCAGAGCGATGGCCAGCCAGAAGCTGGCCAGGATACGCCAGAACAATGAGCGCACAGAAAATCCTCAAACAAACGCAATCCATGTGGGAGCGGGCTTGTGTGGCGAGGGGGCTTGCCCCCGTTGGGTCGCGAAGCGGCCCCGGCATTTCAACGTTAAACCGCATGTAATGGGTTTACGACTGCTTCGCAGCCGAACGGGGGCAAGCCCCCTCGCCACAAGCCCGCTCCCACATTGAATTGAGTGGCAACAGACCCAACGGGGTTTAGCCGTTGGGTCCAGGGTTAGCGCATTATTGCGCTTTTTGCTGTTGCTGCGCTTTCCAGGCCTTGAACTCGGCCCATTCGGCGCGACGCTCCGCCTTTTTCTTCTGGATCTCGTCGAATTGCTTCTGTTGATCCGGTTTCAGCAGGGCGCGAACGTCGGCTTCGGCTTTCTTGTGCTTGGCCGCCATCTCGTCTTTCAGGGCTTTCTGATCGGCTGGCGAGAGTTTTTCCAGGTACTTGTCGACCAGTTGCTGACGCTCATGCATCTGTTCGCCCATGATCTTGCGGATCTGCTCGCGCTGTTCGCGGCTCAGGTCCAGTTGGCTGTACGGGCCTTTACCGCGCATGCCGTGCATCTGACCGCCGTGGCGTGAGCCGTCCATGTGGTCACCGATCGGGCCGGCGCCTTCAGGCATGGCCATGGCAACGGTTGGCAGGGCGGCAGCAAACATCAAAGCGATAAGAGTCTTGCGCATGGTGTATCTCCTTGTCTCGTTCCCGGTACGTTCCGGATGTGTGCAGATTACGGAGATCAAGGTCAGCGGCGGTCAGCGGAGCGTAAAGCTTGGGTAAAGACGAATTTCTATCTTCCTGACAATTCCAACACTTCGACGATTCATCTGTGACGAAACATGACCTATGTAGCCGCTGTCGAGCCCCGGCGAGGCTGCGTCCGGCTTCAGACGGATCGCGACTGCTGCGCAGCCGAACGCAGCCTCGCTGGGGCTCGACAGCTGCTACAAAGGATTGTGTCCGGATTCAGAGGCTGTAGTAATAACCGCGGCTACGCAGGGCCACGATGCGCGGGCGGCCGTCGGGGTGCGGGCCGATTTTTTTGCGCAGGTTGCTGACGTGCATGTCCAGGCTGCGGTCGTAAAGGGTCAGTTTTCGACCGAGGGCGATTTGTGCCAGTTCCTGTTTATCCAGCGGTTCGCCGGGCTGCTTGAGCAGGGCTTCGAGCAGACGGCTTTCGGAGACGGTGAGGGTAAATTCCTGTTCATCGATGCTGACCACACCGCGCACCGGGCTGAAGCACAAGTCGCCCAGTTCGAGCTGGCTGGAGACTGCCGTCGGATGACTGCGGCGCAACACGGCACGCAGGCGGGCTGTCAGTTCCCGTGGGTCGCACGGCTTGGCCAGGTAATCGTCGGCACCGAGTTCCAGGCCGAGGATGCGGTCCAGCGGTTCGCCACGGGCCGACAGCATCAGCACCGGCAAATCCGGATGGTCGCTGCGCAGTTGCTTGAGCAGTTCCAGACCGCTGCCGTCCGGCAGCATCACGTCCAGTACCACGGCCGCCGGGGACGTTTCGGCCAACGCACGGCGTGCGCTCTGGCCGTCATGGCAGGCGCGTACCTGAAAGCCTTCCTGGCTCAGCCAACTGCTCAGGAGCTCACACAGCTCCTGGTCATCATCAATTAGTAACAGCTCGCTCATGACTCACTCAATTTAGCCATTGCCTACGTTTTCTGGTGGCACCACTGGCGAAGATACCGCAGAGCAGGGCCAATAGCGCTACTGCGGCTCCGATGACGAACCATTGTTGCTGATCAGTCAGCAAGCGCGGCAGCGGGCTGCTGGCCTGGGCTTCCTTGAGTTGCAGCTTCAGGCGCTGATTCTCTTGGCGCAACCGGCTCAACTGGGCGCTTTCGCGTTCGCCATCGGTATTTTGCAATTGTTTGCTCAGTTCTTCTCGTTGCTGTTCGCTTGCCTTCAAGCGCTGCTGCAACTCGGTGATCTGGCTGCCGGCGCTCAAGGACAGCGGCGTCGAATTACCGCCCTCGGCGCTTTCTTCACCGTGGGCGGGCGCCATGATCGACAACGTCACCAACATCAGACACAACGGACCTTTGCGCATCGCAACTCCTGATTCCAATACGGGTATTGGGCAGGTTGTCGGCCGGTAAACGAGAATAATGAGCGATTGAACGCGCGATGAACCGAGAAGACTCATCGCGCGCGAGGACTTTACGGGAGGACTTGCTTGAATGGCTTGACCAAAACATTGGCGTAGACGCCTGCGGTAATGTACGGATCGGCGTCGGCCCAGGCCTTTGCGGCGCTCAAGGAATCGAATTCGGCGACGATCAGGCTGCCGGTGAAACCCGCCGCGCCCGGATCATTGCTGTCGACGGCCGGGTGCGGGCCAGCCAGTACGATGCGACCTTCACCTTTAAGCACTTGCAGGCGCTCAAGGTGCGCAGGCCGTGCGGCCAGGCGGGCTTCCAGGGAGTTGGCGACGTCTGTGGCAATGATTGCGTAAAGCATGTCAGTCCTCGGTTTTTGGCGTTGTGGTGTCGGCGTCGTGCAAATGGCGGGACAGGTAGATGCCCTGGCCGACCAGGAACAGCAAAGTCATGCCCAGGCTGCCGAAGACCTTGAAGTCGACCCAGTAGCTCTGGAATGTGAATGCCACGAACAGGTTGGCGGCACCGCAGAACAGGAAAAAACCGATCCAGGCGATGTTCAGGCGGGTCCAGACCGGCTCCGGCAGGCTCAGGGCGTGGCCCATGATGCGTTTGATCAGCAGTTGGTCACCGACGAAGTGGCTGCCGATGAACGCAAGGGCGAACAGCCAGTTGACCACCGGGGCTTTCCATTTCAGGAAGGTCTCGCTGTGGAACGCCAGGGTCAGGCTGCCGAAGACCAGGCAGGCGATGAGGGTCAGCCACTGGCTCTTCTCCAGCTTGCGCTGCTTGATGTACAGCGTGCCGTAGACCACCAGAGAACTGACGATCAGCATTGCGGTGGCACTGTAGATACCCCCGACAGTCAGTTCATGACCGCCGATATCGACGACCCGTGGATCGATTTTGAAGACGATGAAAAACAGCAGAAGCGGGATGAAGTCGATGAATTGTTTCACAGTGGCAGCCAGAAGCAGGATGTGGCGGCATAATAACAAACATATTGACGCGCGATAGCGTCAGCTGATTTGAGGTGACACAGTCCTGTGAATGTTGATTTGCACTGCCATAGCACGGCCTCCGATGGCGCCCTGGCGCCTGCGGTACTGGTTGCGCGTGCGTTCGAGAAAGGCGTGCGAGTCCTGGCCTTGACCGATCACGACACCCTCGAAGGCCTCGATGAGGCCCGTAGCGCCGCGACGGCGCTGGGGATGCAACTGGTTAATGGCGTCGAATTATCCTGCACTTGGGGCGGGGCGACCATTCACGTGCTGGGCTATGGTTTCGATGTCAATGCCGCTCCATTGGTCGAGGCCATCGCAAAATTGCACGATGGCCGCTGGCTACGGTCCGAAGAAATAAGCCGCAAGTTGGCGTTGAAAGGCATGCCGGGGGCGCTTGACGGTGCCCGGGCCATGCAGCAGGAACTGGGCGACAGCGGCAACGCGCCGGCCCGTCCGCACTTCGCCGACTGGATGGTGCGCGAAGGTTTCGTCAAGGATCGCGCCGAAGCGTTCCGCAAATGGTTGGGCGCCGGCAAGCTGGGGGACGTTAAACAGCACTGGCCGACCCTGGAAGATACTGTTGAAACCCTGCGCGCCGCGGGTGCCTGGGTCAGCCTGGCGCATCCTTGGCACTACGATTTCACTCGCAGCAAACGTCGCCGCCTGATTGCCGACTATATTCAAGCAGGGGGCCACGCAATAGAAGTGGTCAATGGCCACCAGCCTGCCGAACAGGTGGGCAGCCTGGCGATTCTTGCCCGCGAGTTTGGTCTGCTGGTCAGCGCCGGCAGTGATTTTCATGGCCCTGGAGGCTGGTCCGAGATCGGTGAATATCGCCCGCTTCCGGAGGATCTGCCGCCACTGTGGTGTCGATTCAAACATGACCCAATTATTGCCGCCGTCTGAACAGGTAGAGAATGTGAGTCAATTTTTCCAGATTCATCCGGAAAACCCGCAAGCGCGCCTGATCAAACAGGCTGTCGAGATCATCCGCAAAGGCGGGGTGGTGATTTACCCCACAGACTCGTCCTACGCCATTGGTTGCCAGATCGGCGACAAGAACGCCGTGGAGCGCGTGCGCCGGCTGCGTCAGCTGGATGAGAAGCACAACTTCGCGCTGATTTGCAGCGACCTGTCGCAGTTGGGGCTGTTTGCCAAGATCGACACCGGCACCTTCCGCTTGCTCAAGGCTCACTTGCCTGGGCCATACACCTTCATTCTCAACGCCACCCGCGAAGTCCCGCGGCTGTTGCTGCACCCGAAAAAACGCACCATCGGCCTGCGCGTGCCGAGCCATCCGATTGCCTTGGCGCTGCTGGAAGAACTCGGCGAACCGCTGATGAGCGTGACCCTGATCATGCCCGGCGACACCGACCCGTTGAGCGATCCTTACGAAATGCGCCAGTTGCTCGAGCATCAGGTGGACCTGATCATCGACGGCGGTTTCGGCGGGATCAAGGCGTCCACTGTGATCAGCCTCGCCGACGGCGAGCCGGAAGTCATCCGCGTCGGTTGCGGCGACCCCGCGCCCTTCATGGTCGAGGCGTAGATGTCTGCAGTAGAACCCGTCGACAGCCAGGCCGGCGCCCAGCAAGAGCTGCCTTTCGCCATGGTCTATGGCCAGGCGGTCATGGAAATGCCGCTGGACCTGTACATCCCGCCGGATGCACTCGAAGTCTTTCTTGAAGCCTTCGAAGGCCCGCTCGACCTGTTGCTGTACCTGATCCGCAAACAGAACATCAACATCCTCGACATCCCGGTGGCGGAAATCACCCGGCAGTACATGGGGTATGTCGAGTTGATGCAGTCGGTGCGCCTGGAGCTGGCCGCCGAGTACCTGGTGATGGCTGCGATGCTGGCCGAGATCAAGTCGCGGATGCTGCTGCCGCGGGCCGAAACGATCGAAGACGAAGAAGACGACCCTCGCGCCGAACTGATTCGCCGCTTGCAGGAATACGAGCGCTTCAAGGCTGCTGCCGAAGGCATCGATGGCCTGAGCCGCGTCGGTCGCGACGTGGTGGTGCCCAGGCTCGATGCCCCGGAAGCCCGGGCGCGCAAGCTGTTGCCAGATGTGAGCCTGGAAGAGTTGCTGATGTCCATGGCCGAGGTCTTGCGCCGTGGCGACATGTTCGAAAGCCACCAGGTCAGTCGCGAGGCATTGTCCACCCGCGAGCGTATGAGCGATGTGCTGGAACGGCTCAAGGGCGGTGGTTTTGTGCCCTTTGTCGAGCTGTTCACCGCTGAGGAAGGGCGCCTGGGGGTGGTGGTGACCTTTATGGCGATCCTCGAACTGGTCAAGGAATCCTTGGTCGAGCTGGTGCAGAATGAGCCGTTCGCGGCGATCCACGTGCGAGCCCGAGCCGAATAACGAGTTGAATCATGAACCTGACTGAACCCCGCGAGCTGGCACCACTGCTTGAAGCCTTTCTGTTGGCCTCGGGAAAGCCTCAATCCCTTGAACGCCTGTTCGAACTCTTCGAAGAAGGCGAGCGACCGGAGCCAGCGGTTTTCAAGAAAGCGCTGACGATTCTGGCCAAGTCCTGCGATGGCCGAGCTTTCGAGTTGAAGGAAGTCGCCTCCGGGTATCGCCTGCAAATCCGCGAAAAGTTCGCGCCGTGGGTAGGACGTTTGTGGGAAGAGCGGCCGCAACGCTATTCCCGGGCCATGCTCGAGACCATGGCCCTGATCGCCTATCGCCAGCCGATCACCCGGGGCGAGATCGAAGACGTGCGCGGCGTGGCGGTCAACAGCCACATTGTGAAAACCCTGCTGGAGCGTGAATGGATTCGCATCGTCGGTTACCGCGACGTGCCCGGCAAACCGGCGATGTTCGCCACCACCAAGGCGTTTCTCGATCACTTCAACCTGAAGAACCTCGACGACTTGCCCCCGCTGGCCGAACTGCGCGAGCTGGAGCCCGAGCCGATGCTCGAGTTCGATGACGCGCCGGTGCCGGCCGGGTTGCAAGAACTGGCGGATGCCAGCGCCGAGCCGGAGGAGCCGAAGGAAGAAACCAGTTTCCATACGTTGCTGCTGGAACTGGACACCATGGAAGAGGGGCTCAAGACCGACTTTGATGATTTGCTGCGCGATGGCGAGTTGACCGGGACCGAAGACGATCTTGTTCAACCTGAGCCTGAGCCTGAGCCTGAAATCGAAGTTGAACTTCAAGTCGAGCCCGAAGCCCCAGTCGAAGAAGAGCTGGAGGATGACGTACTTGGCGTCGCCCAAGCGCGGGAAAAACTCCTGGCCGCCGTCGCCGCTCTCGAACAGTCGAAACCCGAGCCCGAGTTGACCGACGAAGAAGCCGAAGCCAAGGCTCTGGCAGAAGCAATCGAGGCTGAGCGTCGTCAGTTCGAAGATTGACCCAAATCCTGCGGGCAACGGGAATCCCTGTGGGAGCGGGCTTGCGCGCGAAGAGGGAGTGTCAGTCAACATCATTGCTGCCTGACCCACCGCAATCGCGGGCAAGCCCGCTCCCACAGGGTGTTGAGTTGACTGGAGTATTGACTGCGGTTGATCGAACTCGGTGCCACCGGTCGGCGGAAAATCAAGTAAGTCTTCATTGATCCGCTAGTCTCTGATGCGCGAACGTCGTCATGAGCGTATGATTCGCGACCCTTTGGCGATCCCTTCGCCCGAGGACCCAGCTTTCAATGCTTCAGGCAAGCCTGAACAGACCACACCGGGAGGTGCCCAGATGAGTATCAACGACCAGAAAGACGACCAGGAAATCGGCCCAGCAGGTGAAAAACTGCAGAAAGTCCTCGCCCGTATCGGCGTCGGCTCGCGCCGTGACGTAGAAGCCTGGATCAGCCATGGCCGCATCAAGGTCAATGGCAAAGACGCCACCCTCGGCCTGCGCGTCGACCTGCATGACGCCATCACCATCGATGGCAAGGTGATCAAGCGCGAAGAAGCCGCCGAGTCGGTACGCCGCGTGATCATGTACAACAAGCCCGACGGTGAAATCTGCACCCGTGACGACCCGGAAGGCCGTCCTACCGTGTTCGACAAGATGCCGCGCCCCAAAGAAGGTCGCTGGATCAACATCGGTCGTCTGGACATCAACACCACCGGTCTCTTGATGTTCACCACCGACGGTGAGTTGGCCAACCGCCTGATGCATCCTTCCTATGAAATGGACCGTGAATACGCGGTACGTGTACGTGGCGAAGTCGATGACGAGATGATCGAACGCCTGAAGGCAGGCGTGGTACTCGAAGACGGCCCGGCCAAATTCACCGACATCAAGCAGGCTCCGGGTGGCGAAGGGTTCAACCACTGGTACCACTGCGTGGTGATGGAAGGTCGCAACCGCGAAGTTCGTCGCCTGTGGGAATCCCAGGGCCTGGTGGTCAGCCGCCTGAAGCGCGTGCGGTTCGGTCCGGTATTCCTCAACTCCGACCTGCCGATGGGCCGCTGGCGCGAAATGAGCCAGTACGAAGTCGATATTCTGAGTGCTGAAGTCGGCCTGACGCCGGTGGCGATGCCGCAGATGAACGCCAAGAGCAAAGACAAGCTCGAGCGTATGCAACGCAAGTCGTCCCGTCCGGTGGGCAAGACCGAACGCGTACGGACTCTGCGTCCAGCTGCTGGTGCCCCGGCGGCCGGTCCGCGTCCAGCCCGCGAGCCGCAGATCGAAGGCGAACGCCCGGCCCGCAAACCAGCGCCACGTCAGGACGGCGAGCGCGGCCCACGCACGCCACGTCCGGCCAACGGTCGTACTGAGCGTGGCGAAGGCCGTGGCGCTCCGTCCGGTGGTCGTAGCGATCGTGGCGCGCCTGCCGGTCGCGGTACGCCCGTGGCAGACCGCCCGGCCGACACCAAGCGCCCGGCCAAGCCGGCGCCCAAGAAACGCCCAGGCATCGTGCTGGTCGACCGTGACACGCCATCGGGCAAACGCCGCGGCGCACCAGCCGGCTCCGGCCAGCGTCCGGGCTTTGGTCGTCGCAAGCCTGAGTAATCGGTAAGCGGCCCATGAAAAACGCCATCCCTCGGGATGGCGTTTTTTTGGGGTCTGGTTTTAGTGATGTGGTGTTTGTGAGTCTGTCTTCGCGAGCAAGCCCGCTTCCACATTTGATCGCAATCTCCCGAGAGAACTCGGTCACCTGTGGGAGCGGGCTTGCTCGCGAAGACGTCAGCCGCATCACCGCAAAATCCCGGGTTAAAACAAAAACCGCCTATCAAACACCGGCTCATCATCCAGCGCCAACACGCCGCCAGAAAAAATCAGATCCAAATGATGGCTACCCTTGGCGCCACCGCCCAGTCCAAGGTGCAAGCCGCAATGGCGCTCTTCGAACCCGGCATTGCGCGCATACAAATCTTTCACGCCTTCGTTGGTGCCGATCCCCAACTCTTCGATTCGGCGATTGGATGGGTTGGCGTCCAGGTACTTGTTGAAGTCATGTTCCAGCCCTGGCACATCAGTGGCGATTTTGCTGATGGTCGAGTTCTCGATCCACAACTCCAGCGGTGACGCCAATACGCCGTACTTGCGGGCAAACGGAATCGTGCCGAGGAAAGTCCCCATAAACTTCACCCGCCCATTTATGGCCTCGCTATGGGTGGCAATCTCGCCGGGCGCCAGATCGAAGTTGCCGACACCGTTGATGTCGGTCCACTTCTTGATACTGCTAAAGGGTGTTTCGAACCACGAGCCATGATCATCTTTGAAGCTCAGGGTGGTGGCGTGGGACATGCGCTGGATCAAGTGGCTGTTCAACCCGGCAATCCGCTGCGGGGTGACAATGAAGGTGTCGTAGAAGTAATCGCCGTAATCCTTGAACAGCAGCGACTTCTTCCAGTTCTGCGCCATCACGCCTTGCAGCGCGCGGACAAAGTCCGGGCCGTCGGGGCGCGGGTTGGGCAGGGTGGAAGAGTCGTAGAAGAAAATGTACAGATCGCTGTCGGCAATGGCCTGGGCCAGCAATTCGGTGGGTTCGAGGTCCAGACGCATCGCGCTGAAGCTGAAGCGTCGGCTGTTACCGGCCTGTTCGGCGATGGCGCAGGTGTGTGCCTCATAATCAGCGGTATGGCCGAGCAAGACCTTCGCGGGGTTGATACCGGCAACGGCAGGGTGATGTTCGAGGTAGTAAAGGAAATGCGAGATGGCGCGCTGCTTATCCATGTAGTCCTCCCTGACAAACCGAGAAAGTGGCGGGCACGACCGGCCGGATCGTGCCTGCCGGGATGTCTTACAGAGGCCACATCGCCGTGCCGAACGGAACAACCGCGTCGGCTTGCATCATTTCAACGGCGGCCTCGTGGGTCGGTGCTTCAAACCAATCGTCCAGTTGCAGTTCAGTGTCCAAGTCTTTGTCCAGTGCTTGCATGGTGAATCTCCTAGATGCCTTCTTCGGTAAGAACAGCTTCGGTAAGAACAGCGGCGTGCTTTTCACTCGTTGAAGAGCGCGTCAATTTGCCGGTCGATGCGACTCGGCATGTCGCTGAAACCTAGTTCAGAGCTTTTTGGAATGCAAAAAAATAATCAAACAATTTTCATTTGAACTATTTATTCCATTTTTCGAAAGCCAATTTCTTAATAGAAAACAGAAAACAGAAAACAGAAAACAGAAAACTAAGTCGGGTATTTCCTTAGCAAGCTTCCTATCGTCAGTTTACAGTCAACGTGTCTTTGGATCTGATTTGGAAAGTTTGCGTTACGCTTTGTAAATAAAACCTGACGAAAAGCCCTCTCAAAGCCCGTGGAATGCCGCGAGGGAAAGCCCTGTAAGGAAAACCTGCCGCCCGCGGGCGAGTTGCTGGCATCCAAGGGCTCTGGCGCGCTTGTTTCAGCATCGGATGAAGGGTGAGATGCGCCCCATGCCTGTCGTGCAGGTGCATAACAAGAAGGAGGCGCAATGAACGCCGTGACTCATCTCCATCCCTCATCCAAGGGCGATTTTTCCGCCGCCCCCATCGATGACCTGCAAAGGTCTGACTCAATTTTTGCAGCCGCCCGAGACTCTCGGGGCGGACACAGGCAATCCCGGCAAGCGACGCGCTGATCCAGCGGTGTCTGGCAGCAGGGGGTTACAGGTGTACAATGCGCCGCGTTTTAACTGTGACCCTCTGCGCAACAGCGCAAACCTCAAGGCTATCCGCCTTGCTCACTCCGCCGCGTCACGAGCGTGTCGGGTTCGATTTCGTCACAGATAAAAACAAACAGGTGACGCATGACTGTCGTAAAAACGCTGAACTCCTGGTGCCTGCGCTGGGGTTTGATCGGCGCTGCTTGAAATCGCAACCAAGCAGCAACGTCTACTGAACATCATCAAACCTTGCGTGAGACCCTTTTCATGAGTGGACAAAACTCGCATTCAGGCGAGCTTAAACGCGGCCTGAAAAATCGCCATATTCAACTGATCGCCCTCGGTGGCGCGATCGGTACCGGGCTGTTCCTCGGCTCGGCCGGCGTGCTCAAATCCGCCGGCCCGTCGATGATCCTCGGCTACGCCATTTGCGGCTTCATTGCTTTCCTGATCATGCGCCAGCTGGGCGAAATGATCGTCGAAGAGCCAGTGGCCGGCTCCTTCAGCCACTTCGCCCACAAATACTGGGGCGGTTTCGCCGGTTTCCTGTCGGGCTGGAACTGCTGGATTCTGTACATTCTGGTGGGCATGTCGGAGCTGACCGCCGTCGGCAAATACATCCACTACTGGGCGCCGGACATTCCAACCTGGGTATCGGCAGCCGGGTTCTTCGTGCTGATCAACCTGATTAACCTCGCCAACGTCAAAGTCTTCGGTGAAGCCGAGTTCTGGTTCGCGATCATCAAGGTCGTGGCGATTGTCGGCATGATTGCCCTGGGCAGCTACCTGCTGGTCAGCGGCCACGGCGGCCCGCAAGCTTCGGTGACCAACCTGTGGTCCCATGGCGGCTTTTTCCCGAACGGCGTCAGCGGATTGGTGATGGCCATGGCGATCATCATGTTCTCCTTCGGTGGCCTGGAAATGCTCGGTTTCACTGCCGCTGAAGCCGACAAGCCGAAAACCGTGATCCCGAAAGCTATCAACCAGGTGATCTACCGGATCCTGATTTTCTACATCGGTGCGCTGGTGGTCCTGCTGTCGCTGACCCCTTGGGACAGCCTGTTGACGACGCTGAACGCGTCCGGCGATGCCTACAGCGGTAGCCCGTTTGTGCAAGTGTTTTCGATGCTCGGCAGCAACACGGCCGCGCACATCCTCAACTTCGTGGTCCTGACCGCGGCGCTGTCGGTGTACAACAGCGGCACTTACTGCAATAGCCGTATGTTGTTGGGCATGGCCGAGCAGGGCGATGCGCCAAAGGCCCTGTCGAAGATCGACAAGCGTGGCGTGCCGGTGCGTTCGATTCTGGCGTCGGCTGCCGTGACCCTGGTCGCGGTGCTGCTGAACTACCTGGTTCCGCAACATGCGCTGGAGCTGTTGATGTCGCTGGTGGTTGCGACCCTGGTGATCAACTGGGCGATGATCAGCTTCTCGCACTTCAAGTTCCGTCAGCACATGGACAAGACCAAACAGACGCCGTTGTTCAAGGCCCTGTGGTACCCGTACGGCAACTATGTTTGCCTGGCGTTCGTGGTGTTCATCCTTGGCGTGATGCTGCTGATCCCGGGCATCCAGGTCTCGGTGTACGCGATTCCGGTGTGGGTCGCGTTCATGTGGGTCTGCTACGGCATCAAGACCAAGCGACGTGATCAGGCGTCCGTCGATGTAGTCGGCTCTGCCATCAAGTAGGCAAATGCCTACAACAAAAAAACCGGCTTCTCAGACTGCTTTTTTACACAGTCTGAAAAGCCGGTTTTTTTGTCTGCGGTCTTATGCGGAGTGACTATAGACTGGCCCTCGTCAATTCAACGGAGGAACACGGCATGGGCGACGCGCCAATACATTACGACATCGAAGAAGCGAGCCTTGGACGCCAAGACGTACAAGCGCTGATTGAACAGCACAAGCGGCCGTTGCGCTTCATCGGCGTCGACTTTACCGATATCGACCTGTCTCGGCTGGTGCTGGACCACTGCGAATTCCAGCGCTGCATGTTGCTGCGCAGCAATTTCCTCGGCGCGCGTCTGGAAGGGACGACGTGGAAGGGCTGTCGGGGAGGTCACGGGATATTCGAGGCGGCCCATCTGCTGGAAGCGGTGTTCAGCAACTGCGACCTGAACAACACTCGCTGGCAGCGCGCGAAGTTGGCGCAGGTCAGTTTCAACGGCTGCAAGCTGACGGGGGCCAACTTCAGTCATTGCTCAAGCCTTGGCTTGTCATTCACCGAGACCCGCCTCAATAGTGCATTCCTTCCGGGGCTGTCGTTTGCCCGGAGCACCTTGAGCGGGCTGGATTTTTCCGACGCGGACTTGAGTGATGCGGATTTTCGCAAGGCGGAGTTCGTCGACTGCAGCTTGGCGCACGCCCGTATCAACGGGGCGACCTTCGCCGGTGCGGATCTGCGCGGCGCGGACCTGAGTGGTTTTCGCCTCAATGATGCCAAACTGTTCAAAGGCGCGGTGATTTCCCGTGCGCAAGCTTCAATGCTGTTGTCGGAGCTGGGTTTATCCGTTGCTTGAGCAACCCGAGGGAAGGTTTGGCATGCTGGTGATTTCCAACAACGTGCATCTGCCGGATGCCGAGATCGAGTTGACGGCCATTCGCGCCCAGGGCGCCGGTGGGCAGAACGTCAACAAGGTCTCCAGCGCCGTGCACCTGCGCTTCGACATTCCGGCCTCGTCCTTGCCCGAGTTCTACAAGGAGCGGCTGCTGGCGCTGCGCGACAGTCGCATCACCAGCGAAGGTGTGTTGATCATCAAGGCCCAGCAGTACCGCACGCAGGAAGCCAATCGCGCCGATGCGCTGGAGCGGCTGACCGAATTGATCCTCAGCGCTACTAAAGTGGAAAAGAAACGTCGTCCGACCAAGCCGACTCTCGGTTCAAAGAAGCGTCGGCTCGAATCCAAGACCAAGCGCGGCAGCATCAAGGCCGGGCGTGGCAAGGTCGACTTCTAGCGAGTGTCGCGCTCTTCCCGATACTTTGGCGCTTGCCGGTACAGGTAAACGCTCAGCATCAAGCCACTTAGCGCGGCGAGGGCGGCGAACAGGAAGATCGAGGCAAAACCGAAACCTGCCGCAATCGCACCCGCCAGCGGACCGGTAATCCCCAGCGACAAATCGATGAACAGCGAATAAGCCCCGACCGCCGCGCCACGGCTGGAAGCGGGCACCAGGTTGACCGCTTCCACGCCCAAGGCCGGGAACACCAGCGAGAAACCGAAACCGCTCAGTGCCGCGCCGGCCAGTGCCCAATGAGCATCCGGTGCCAGCCACAGCAGCAGCAACCCGAGGGTTTCCACCGAGAGGCAGGCAATTGCCACGCGAAAGCCGCCGAGGCGATTGATCAGGTTACCGAATAGCAATCGCGCGCCAATGAAACTGGCGCCGAACAGGCTCAGGCACAGCACCGCGTTGGACCACTGCTGAGTGGCGTAATACAGGGTGATGAAGGTCGCGATGGTGCCAAAGCCGATGGAACCCAAGGCCAGACCGCAGCCGTGGGGCAACACGCGCCCCAGCACATGCATGAACGGCAGGCGTTCGCCGGCGACGATCGGTGCGGCGGTTTTCGGCCAGGCCAGCGCCAGACCCAGAACGGCCAGCAACACGATGCTTACGCCCATGCTCCACAAACCCAATTGACTCACCAGCAGCACCCCCAGCGGTGCGCCGACCGCCAACGCACCGTAACTGGCGATGCCGTTCCAGGAGATGACCTTGGCGGTGTTCGCCGCCCCGACCCGGCCGATGCCCCAGCCGATCGAACCGGAGCCGACCAGGCTTTCTGCGCTGCCGAGCACCAGTCGGCCAACTAACAGGCTGATCAAACTCAACGTCGGCAAGCTCTGGGTCCAGGCCGAAATCAGCATGAACACACCGCTCAAGCCACAGCCGGCAAGGCCATACATCACCGCCAGTTTGCTGCCCTTGTTGTCGATGATTTTCCCGGCATAAGGACGGCTGAGCAGGGTGGCAAGGTACTGCACGCTGATCACCAGCCCGGCGATCACCGCGCCGAAGCCGAGGTCGCTGTGGACGTAGCCCGGCAATACAGCCAGGGGAATGCCGATATTCAGGTAACCGATGAAAGTGAACAGGACGATGGAAACGACTTGCAGCGTGACCGCCAGGGGGCGCTGGGTTTCTGACATGGGTAAAAATCCACGGGGCAGCAGGATAGATAGGCTGCTTATGATAGCGGCGTGGCGGTCGCGGGTCGTGGAAAAGTAAAACTATTTGCCGGACGGCGTAATCAGGATTTTGCGGGGGCAACCAATTGCGTCGTGACCAGGGCGGCCAGGGCGTTTTCTTCGCTGCCGAAACGGGCGAGTAAAGCCGCTTGTTTCTCGGGAGAAAGGCGATTCCAGATATCGATCATCTTCTCGGCAGTGCCGATCAGGACGCTGGCCTGAGCTTCGTTGAATGTGACGCTGGATTCATCGGTCATGGGAAAGCTCAAGGTTCAGGCGGTGTGGAAAGCGCATATTAGCGCTTTCCACACGGTCTGGTCGTGCGGTTGTATCAGTCTTCGCTGTCGGCCTGGCGGCGTTCAGGGGCTTCTTTCGGCTCGGGCTGTTGGGCACCGGCTTGTTGCGTGGTTGTCTGCTCAGTTTCGTGCAGGCTTGGGAAGGGGAGATTAGGGATCTCGTGCATGTTCGCGCTCCTCGCTAAGTCTGTGGATAGATCTGGTAGATCCGCGCTTTTAAAAAAGCCTGGGCAGGATACAGCAGGAGAAATGACAAATAGGCTTTTATATCCAATTGTTGCGACGGATGGGATTGTCTAGACAGGTCAGCAAGAGGGGGCGACACAAAACAAATGTGGGAGCGAGCCTGCTCGCGATAGCGGTGGCACATTCAACATTAATGTGACTGAAAAACCGCTATCGCGAGCAGGCTCGCTCCCACAGGGGGACTTGCAGTGCTCGATGGTTATTTGCAGACGTTAGCGATGGCCTCGGCCAGCAAATCCAGGCGCGTCGCATCAATCCCGGCAACGTTCACCCGGCCTGAGCTGACCATATAAACGCTGTGACGCTCGCGCAGCTGTTTGACCTGCTCCGGCGACAAACCGGTGTAGGAAAACATCCCGCGTTGCACACCGATGTGCGCAAATCGCTCGCGCAAGCCATGGGGTTCAAGCGCTTCGACCAGACCGCTACGCAGCTGGGCGATGCGCAAGCGCATGGCTTCCACGTCGTCGGCCCAGCGGCTTTTCAGCTCCGGATCGCCCAGGATGGTCGCGACCACGGCGGCGCCATGGTCCGGCGGCGTCGACCACAGGTTGCGGGCGATGTTGGCCAGTTGGCTGCGGATATCCACCAGTTTGTCGGCGGTTTTCGCGCAGACAATCAACGCGCCGATGCGGTCGCGGTACAGGCCGAAGTTCTTCGAGCAGGAACTGGTGATCAGCACTTCCGGCAACTCGGCGGCGAACAACCGGGTCGACCAGGCATCTTGCTCCAGGCCGTCGCCAAAACCCTGATAGGCGAAGTCGATCAGCGGTAGCAAATCGCGGCTGCGCACCACGTCGAGCACCTGACGCCAATCGTCATGGGATAGGTCGAAACCGGTCGGGTTGTGGCAGCAGGCGTGCAACAGCACCACATCGCCCTTGGGTGCTTCATTGAGCACCGCCAGCATCGCTTCCACATCGAGACGGTTATCGCTGCCCACATACGGGTAGTGACTGACCTTGACCCCGGCCGCCGCGAAAATGGTTTCGTGAATCGGCCAGGTCGGGTTGCTTAACCACACGCCACGGCCCGGAAGGCACTGGGCGATGAAGTCGGCACTCAAACGCAGCGCGCCGGTGCCGCCCGGCGTTTGAGTGGCGCCGGCCCGTTGTTCGGCGATCAGCGCCGAATCGGCGCCAAGCACCAACGCGTTGATGAGCTTGCCGAACGCCGCATCGCCGTGACCACTGATGTAGGTCTTGGTGGCTTGGCGATCCACCAGGCGCTGCTCGGCGAGCTTCACCGCTTCGAGGATTGGCGTCAGGCCCTGGGCATCTTTATAGACACCCACGCCGAGGTCGAATTTGCGCGGGGCAGGGTCCTGCGCATAGGCCTCCATCAGGCCGAGAATCGGGTCGCCGGGCACTCGGCCGATGGCGTCGAAATGCATTATTTGCGGCCCTCGGCGTTCTTGGCCACTTCGTCGGTGCGCGCGGCCATGATGAAGTCGTTGCGGTGCAGACCCTTGATGGAGTGGCTCCACCAGGTCACGGTGACTTTGCCCCACTCGGTCAGCAGGCCCGGGTGATGACCTTCGGCCTCGGAGATTTCACCGACGGCGTTGGTGAACGCCAGCGCGTGTTTGAAGTTCTTGAACAGGAAAACTTTTTCCAGCTGCATCACACCGTCGCGTACTTCGATGTTCCAGTCAGGAATCTGCTTGATCAGGATCGGCAGTTCTTCGTCGCTGACCTGAGGGGCGCCGGCTTGGCAGGCTTCGCAATGGGCTTGGTTCAATGTGGACATGATGTGTTCCTGAAATCGAGTGTTTTGAAAAACGGTCGTCAGTGGGATCACGCTAAAGCATAGCGGCGATCCGTAACAGACTCACTTGATGCCAAAAGACGCAGGTCACGCGGCTTTTGGCGGAAATTTCGGTGTGTGCAACCCCAACTGCATACCTTGCTTGACCATGCCCATGATGTCTTCGTGGGCCAGATCGAACAGGTGCTTGAGGTTCGGCAGCGCAAAGTACAGTGGCTGCAGAATGTCGATGCGGTACGGCGTGCGCATGCATTCCAGCGGATCGAAGGCTTGATGCTCCGGCTCGTTCGACAGGCAGTAAACGGTCTCTTTCGGCGAGGACAGAATGCCGCCGCCGTAGATGCGCAGGCCTTGTGGCGTATCGACCAGGCCAAACTCGATGGTCATCCAGTACAGGCGCGCCAGGTACACGCGCTCTTCCTTGGAAGCCTGGAGGCCGAGTTTGCCGTAGGTGTGGGTGAATTCGGCGAACCAGGGGTTGGTCAGCAGCGGACAGTGGCCAAAGATCTCGTGGAAAATATCCGGTTCTTGCAGGTAATCCAGCTCTTCGCGGGTACGAATAAAGGTCGCCACCGGAAACTGCTTGTTCGCCAGCAATTCGAAAAAGGTCTGGAAGGGAATCAGTGCGGGCACTCGGGCAACCTGCCAGCCGGTGGTTTCACCGAGGACCTTGTTGATTTCACCGAGTTGCGGAATGCGGTCGTGGGGCAGACCGAGTTTTTCGATACCGTCCAGGTATTCCTGGCACGCACGGCCCTCGACCACCTTCAGTTGGCGAGTGATCAGCGTGTTCCACACCGCGTGTTCTTCGGCGGGGTAGTCGATAAAACCTTGCGCATCGGGCTCGCGAGCCACGTATTGCGTCTGCTTCATGCTGCTCTCCTGCTAGGGGATTCGTTCTTGTTGTGTGTACAGCTATAGACCTAGAAATACCCCAAGGCGTGCGATGTTGCTGCAGATGATCCGCGTTGCGAGCAGGAAAAATCTCTGCTTTTCGTAAAGTATTCGTTACGGATTGGCCGCTATGGCGCAAGTATTGATATTTCCGGGTTTGAAATGGCTCACGGGTGTCACATAATCTTGACGACTAACTGAGCCGCTCGGCAAAAAAATCCGTCCGAGGGCAGTGCAAATACCCCTGTGGGAGCGGGCTGTGGTGAGGGGGCTTGCCCCCGTTGGGCTGCGAAGCAGCCCCAAAATCTCTGATGCACCAAAGATCTTGTGAGTGCTGCGCACTCAAACGGGGGCAAGCCCCCTCGCCACAGGCCCGCTCCCACAGGTTGTGCGCTCGGCATCAACCTCACTCACCGCTTTTTCGGGCCTTTATATGCGTATCAAAGTCCACTGCCAGAACCGCATCGGAATCCTGCGCGACATTCTCAACCTGCTGGTCGAGTACGGGATTAACGTCGCCCGCGGCGAGGTGGGCGGTGAGCACGGCAATGCGATCTATCTGCACTGCCCGAACCTGATCAACATTCAATTCCAGGCGCTGCGCCCGAAGTTCGAGTCCATTGCCGGGGTATTCGGCGTCAAGCGCGTAGGACTGATGCCCAGCGAGCGTCGGCACATGGAGCTCAATGCCTTGCTCGGTGCCCTGGAGTTTCCGGTGCTGTCGATCGACATGGGCGGCTCCATCGTCGCGGCCAACCGTGCGGCGGCGCAGTTGCTCGGCGTGCGGGTGGATGAGGTGCCGGGGATTCCGCTGTCGCGGTACGCCGAGGATTTCGATTTGCCGGAGCTGGTACGCGCCAACAAGTCACGGATCAACGGCTTGCGGGTGAAGGTCAAGGGCGACGTGTTTCTTGCCGACATCGCGCCGTTGCAATCGGAACATGACGACAGCGAAGCCATGGCCGGTGCGGTGTTGACGCTGCACCGGGCGGACCGGGTGGGCGAGCGCATTTATAACGTGCGCAAGCAGGAGTTGCGTGGGTTCGACAGCATTTTCCAGAGCTCGAAAGTGATGGCGGCGGTGGTTCGCGAGGCACGACGCATGGCGCCGCTGGATGCACCTCTATTGATAGAAGGTGAAACCGGCACCGGCAAGGAATTGTTGGCGCGGGCCTGTCATCTGGCGAGCCCGCGTGGGCAATCACCACTGATGGCGCTCAACTGCGCCGGTCTGCCGGAGTCCATGGCCGAGACTGAATTGTTCGGCTACGGCCCCGGCGCCTTCGAAGGGGCGCGGGCCGAAGGCAAGCTCGGGCTGTTGGAATTGACGGCGGGCGGTACGTTGTTTCTCGATGGCGTCGGTGAAATGAGCCCGCGCTTGCAGGTGAAATTGCTGCGCTTTCTGCAGGACGGTTGCTTCCGTCGTGTGGGCAGCGATGAGGAGGTCTATCTGGATGTGCGGGTGATCTGCGCGACCCAGGTGGACTTGTCCGAGTTGTGTGCTCGCGGTGAGTTTCGCCAGGATTTGTACCATCGCTTGAACGTGCTCTCACTGCACATCCCGCCGCTGCGCGAATGCCTCGACGGATTGGCGCCGCTGGTGGAGCACTTTCTTGATCAGGCCAGTCGACAGATAGGTTGTCCGTTGCCGAAACTGGCCCCGGCCGCGATGGAGCGGCTCAGTCACTACCGCTGGCCGGGTAATGTGCGGCAGTTGGAAAACGTACTGTTCCAGGCGGTTTCTCTGTGTGAGGGGGGGACCGTCAAAGCCGAGCACATTCGTCTTCCGGATTACGGCGTGCGTCAGCCGCTTGGCGATTTTTCCCTTGAGGGCGGGTTGGACGAGATTGTCGGGCGCTTTGAAAAAGCGGTGCTGGAACGCTTGTATTCCGAGCATCCGAGCAGTCGGCAATTGGGTAAACGGTTGGGGGTTTCGCATACGACCATTGCCAATAAGTTGCGTGAGTACGAAGTCGGCAAAGAGCCGGGCTAAGCAGCTTTTGTGGCGAGGGAGCTTGCTCCCGCTGGGCTGCGCAGCAGCCCCAAAAATGACAACCGAATTATTGCAGGCAGATCGCGCAGGATGGTTTTGCGGCCGCTTCGCGCCCGAGCGGGAGCAAGCTCCCTCGCCACAGGGAACTGAGTCGGTCATGAAGGCCGGCTCTTGCCACCTACCGGCATAACACCGCCGGTTTTTCGTCTTCGATACATTCCCCCAGTCCCCTCTGAATCCCTCAAGTCCTTTGTTTGCCGGGCCCGGCGCCGCCAGAAAAAAGTTGGTCTGCAAATTGCTTATAGCTCAGCAGTACAGCGGTGGGCGGCAAACGTCCGGCATGCAGAGGAAAGAGTGTGGACAAGTACCTTTATGTGGCAATGACCGGCGCCAGCCAGAATGCTTTGGCGCAGAAGGCTCATGCCAACAACCTGGCGAACATCTCTACCAATGGTTTTCAGAAGGACCTGGAGCAGGCCCGTTCGATGCCGGTGTTTGGTGACAGCTTTCCGGCGCGTGCGTTTGCCATGAGCGAGCGTCCGGCCACCGACTTTTCTGCGGGCTCGCTGGTGGAAACCGGTCGCGACCTCGATGTCGCGGTGCAAGGCAATGGCTGGATTGCAGTGCAGAACCCCGATGGCGGTGAAAGCTATGTGCGCACCGGCAGCCTGAACGTTGACGCCTTGGGCGTGCTGCGCGCCGGCAACGGTATGCCGGTGGTAGGCAATGGCGGGCCGATTGCCGTGCCGCCCGAGCAGCAAATCGAAGTTGGCGAAGACGGCACCATCAGCATCCGTGCGATGGGCGAAGGTCCACGTGTAATGGCCGAAGTCGACCGCATCAAACTGGTCAACCCGGACTTCAAGAACATGACCAAAGGCCTGGACGGTTCGATCCACACCAAGGACGGCAAACCGGCGCAGGCCGATGCCAACGTCAAACTGGTGTCCGGGTTCCTTGAGTCGAGCAACGTCAATGCCGTGGAAGAAATGACCTCGGTGCTGGCGCTGGCCAAGCAGTTCGAACTGCATATCAAGATGATGAACACCGCCAAAGACGATGACCAGGCCATGGCTCGGGTCTTGCAGATCAGCTAATTATCAGAACGTCGCGCCGTAAAACAGGCGCACGAGGAGAATCGAATGCTTCCGGCTCTATGGGTTGCCAAAACAGGTCTGTCCGCCCAGGACACCAACCTCACCACCATTTCCAACAACCTGGCGAACGTTTCGACCACGGGTTTCAAACGTGACCGCGCCGAGTTCCAGGATTTGCTGTATCAGATCAAACGCCAGCCAGGCGCCCAGTCGACCCAGGACAGCGAATTGCCGTCGGGTCTGCAAGTGGGTACCGGTGTGCGCATCGTCGGCACCCAGAAAAACTTCACCGCCGGCAGCCTGCAAACCACCGAGCAGCCGTTGGACATGGCCATCGACGGTCGCGGCTTTTTCCAGATTCTGCAGCCGGATGGCACCACGTCCTACACCCGTGACGGTACGTTCCACCTGGATTCCAACGGTCAGATCGTGAACGCCAGCGGCTTCGCTCTGGAGCCGGCGATTGTCATTCCGAGCGACGCCCAGACCTTTACCGTAGGTCGTGACGGCACCGTGTCCGTCACCGTTCCCGGTAACGCTGCTTCCCAGGTGATCGGCAACCTGCAAACCGCCGACTTCATCAACCCGGCCGGTCTGCAAGCGGTGGGTAACAACCTGTTCCTGGAAACCGCTGCCAGTGGCGCGCCGCAAGTTGGCACCCCGGGCCTCGCCGGTTTCGGCACCACGCTGCAGAACACCCTGGAAACGTCCAACGTCAGCACCGTTGAAGAGATGGTCAACATGATCACCACTCAGCGTGCTTACGAGATGAACTCCAAAGTGATCTCCACCGCCGACCAGATGCTCTCGTTCGTAACGCAGAATCTGTAATCAAGTCTATGAGGCGGCCATGAGGTCGCCTGCAACACCGTGAGGTAGGGTCATGAATCGCTTCGTATCTGTTCTGGCACTGAGTGGGGCCGTCGTGCTCGCGGGCTGCGTCGCCCCGCCGCCCAAGCCCAATGACCCTTACTACGCCCCGGTGTTGCCGCGCACGCCGCTGCCGGCTGCCGCCAATAACGGCTCGATCTACCAGGCCGGTTTCGAACAGAACCTGTACAGCGACCGCAAGGCATTCCGGGTCGGCGACATCATCACTATCACCCTGAACGAACGCACCCAGGCGAGCAAAAACGCCAACTCGCAGATCGACAAGAACAGTGAGACCAGTGTTGGCCTGACCTCGTTGTTCGGCTCCAGCCTGACCACCAATAACCCGATCGGTAGCGGCGACCTGAGTCTGAACGCCGGCTATAGCGCCGACCGTGCGACCAAGGGTGACAGCAAGTCCGGCCAGAGCAACAGCCTGACCGGTTCGATCACTGTGACCGTCGCTGACGTGCTGCCCAACGGCATCATTGCCGTGCGTGGCGAGAAGTGGCTGACCCTCAACACTGGTGACGAGCTGGTGCGGATTGCCGGCCTCGTTCGTGCCGATGACATTGCCACCGACAACACCGTGTCGTCGACCCGCGTCGCCGATGCACGCATCACCTATTCGGGCACCGGTGCGTTTGCCGATGCGAGTCAGCCAGGCTGGTTCGACCGTTTCTTCCTCAGCCCGCTGTTCCCTTTCTAGGTGGCTACGTTGAATCTGAAAAGCCTTGTGGTGGGCGCCCTGTTGCTGACGGCGGCCTTCGACGCTCAAGCCGAGCGGCTGAAGGATATCGCCAGTATTTCCGGCGTGCGTTCCAACCAATTGATCGGCTACGGCCTGGTGGTCGGGCTTAACGGCACCGGCGACCAGACGACCCAGACCCCGTTCACCCTGCAGACCTTCAACAACATGCTTTCGCAGTTCGGCATCAAGGTGCCGGCAGGTTCCGGTAACGTGCAGTTGAAGAACGTCGCGGCGGTATCGATCAGTGCCGACTTGCCAGCGTTCGCCAAGCCGGGTCAGCAGGTGGATATCACCGTAGCGTCCATCGGTAACTCCAAGAGTCTGCGTGGCGGCACCTTGCTGTTGACGCCGCTCAAAGGTATCGACGGCAACGTCTACGCCGTTGCTCAGGGCAACCTTGTGGTTGGCGGTTTCGATGCCGAAGGTCGTGATGGTTCGAAGATCACCGTCAACGTTCCGTCGGCCGGTCGCATTCCGGGCGGTGCGTCGGTCGAGCGTGCGGTGCCGAGCGGTTTCAATCAGGGCAACAGCCTGACCCTGAACCTCAACCGTTCGGACTTCACCACCGCCAAGCGCATTGTCGACAAGATCAACGACATGCTTGGCCCTGGCGTCGCCCAGGCCATCGATGGTGGCTCGATCCGCGTGACCGCGCCGCTCGATCCGAGCCAGCGGGTCGACTATTTGTCGATCCTCGAAAACCTCGAAGTCGACCCGGGTCAGGCGGTGGCGAAAGTCATCATCAACTCGCGTACCGGCACCATCGTGATCGGCCAGAACGTCAAGGTTTCGCCAGCCGCCGTAACCCACGGCAGCCTGACCGTGACCATCACCGAAGACCCGATCGTCAGCCAGCCCGGCCCTCTGTCCAACGGGCAGACGGCGGTCGTGCCGCGCTCGCGGGTCAACGCTCAGCAAGAAGCCAAGCCGATGTTCAAGTTCGGCCCGGGCACCACCCTCGACGAAATCGTCCGTGCGGTGAACCAGGTCGGCGCGGCGCCGGGTGACTTGATGGCGATCCTCGAAGCGCTGAAGCAGGCTGGCGCGTTGCAAGCCGACCTGATCGTGATCTGAGGACGGCGATCATGGATATGCGCAAAAGCGGTCTGGTCAGCAGCAGCGATTCGGGTTCCTACTCGGACTTGAACCGTCTGAACCAGCTCAAGGTTGGCGACAAGAACAGCGATGCGAACATGCGCAAAGTGGCGCAGGAATTCGAGTCGCTGTTCCTCGGTGAAATGCTCAAGTCCATGCGCTCGGCCACCGAAGCGCTGGGCGAGGACAATCCGCTCAATACACCGGCGGCCAAGCAATACCAGGAAATGTACGACCAGCAGTTGGCCGTTTCCCTGTCCCGCGAAGGCGGCGGTATTGGCCTGGCCGACGTGCTGATGCGCCAGATGTCGAAGAACAAACCGCTGGCGCCAGGGGAGGCCGCGGCAGCGTCTGCCGCCAAGCAGGCCGCCGCGAAAGCCGCCGTGGAAACACCGATTGCCGCCGGCACGGTCGCCACCAACGGGCCGCTGTCGCGCCTCAATGGTGAGCGCCCGTTGTGGGCTTCGCGTTCGGTGAAGTCGCCGGCAAGTGCGGGTGAGGGCGCTCACCGCAATGACATGGCACTGATCAATCAGCGGCGTCTGGCATTGCCGCCGAAACTGGCCGACCGCTTGCTTGCCGGGCTGGTGCCATCTGCATCTGCATCGGTATCGACATCGACCACGGCGACCACTGCCACAGCGGCGCAGAACAACATCCAGTTGCCGCAGAGCACCAAGACCGGTTCCGGCTCTCTGTACAACGGCGATTGGCTGGCTTCGCAAACGGATACGACATCCAGCGGGCGCCTGCAGATTCATGGTCGTGCCATGGCTCAAATACCCCTGGCGCCGGCAAAGAAGGCCTTCAGCTCCGCCGACGAATTCGTCAACACCATGCTGCCGATGGCCAAAGAGGCTGCCGACCGTATCGGCGTCGATCCGCGTTACCTGGTGGCTCAGGCAGCCCTGGAAACCGGTTGGGGCAAATCGGTCATGCGCGCCCAGGATGGCAGCAGTAGCCACAACCTGTTCGGCATCAAGGCCAGCAGTAGCTGGAAGGGCGATTCGGCGCGGGCGATCACCAGCGAATTCAGAAATGGCGAGATGGTCAAGGAGACGGCCGAGTTCCGTTCCTACGCCTCTTACAAGGACAGCTTCCATGACCTTGTGACGCTGCTGCAAAGCAATAATCGCTATCAAGATGTGCTGAAGTCGGCCGATAACCCAGAACAGTTTGTACGCGAGTTGCAAAAAGCCGGGTATGCAACCGACCCGGATTACGCAAGCAAGATTTCGCAGATAGCCAAGCAGATGACGAGTTACCAAAACTACGCTGCGGCGGGCGCTTCCACCACGCCTTTATAGGCACAAGGTATAAGGTTTGAACCATGAGTTTGCTCAATATCGGGATGTCGGGTTTATCCGCTAGCCAAACCTCGTTGATGGTGACCGGCAATAACATTGCCAACGCCGATACGTCCGGCTACTCGCGTCAGCAAACCGTGCAGAGTACCAAGGCCTCGAATCAGTTCGGCAATGTCTGGGTCGGCAGCGGTACGACCCTCGCCGATGTGCGTCGGGTGTACAACAGCTACCTCGACGCACAGCTGCAGACCACCACCTCGCTCAACAGCGACTCGGCGGCCTACGCCGGGCAGATCAGCCCGCTCGACGCGTTGCTGTCGGACAGCGGCACCGGCCTCAATGGCGCCCTGACCAAGTTCTTCGCCTCGGTACAGAACGTTAACGCCAAACCGGGCGATGATGCCTCGCGCCAACTGCTGCTCAGCGATGCGCAAGCCCTGAGCAACCGGTTCAACTCGATCTCCAGCCAGTTGACCACGCAGAACGAGAACATCAACGGCAACCTGGCGGACATGGCCGATCAGGTCAACAAACTGGCGGCCACCGTGGCCCAGTTGAACCAGAAGATCTCCGAAATTTCCAACGCCGGCGGCCAGCCCAACGACTTGCTCGATACGCGCAACGAGGTCGTACGTCAATTGTCTACCTTCACCGGCGCGCAAGTGATCGAGCGTGACGGTAACCTCGATATTTACCTGGGCAGCGGTCAGCCGCTGGTCATGGGCAACACCGCCAGCAAGCTGGAAGTGGTGCCAAGCAAAACCGACCCGTCGCGTTCGGCCATTCAGCTCAATCGCGGCTCGAGCACCATCGACGTCACCTCGGTGATGACCGGTGGTGAGATAGGCGGCTTGCTCCGCTATCGCAGCACCGTACTGGACCCGGCGATGAACGAGCTGGGTCGTGTGGCGCTGGTCGTTGCCGATCAGATGAACACCATCCAGGCCCAGGGCATCGACAAAAACGGTGAGTTCGGCTCGAACCTGTTCAGCAGCATCAACAGTGCTTCGCAAATGGCCCAGCGCAGTATCGCCACGGTCGGCAACAACGCAGGCTCGGGCAACTTCGACGTGACCATCGAGGACAGCGGCGCGCTGACCATCAATGATTACAAGGTCACGTTCACCACCGCCACTGACTACACCGTGCAGCGTCTGCCTGAAGGCACTGCCATGGGCGCGTTCAGCACGACGACCACGCCGGCTCCGGTGATCGATGGTTTCTCCATGACGCTCAACGGCACCGCAGCCGCCGGCGACACCTTCAAGATCACTCCGACCCGCAATGCGGCGACCGACATCGAGATTGAGATGACCGACCCTCAGCGTCTGGCCATCGCAGCACCGTTGGGGGCGGCCATTGCTGCTGGCAGCAGCGGCACATTGACGATTCCGGCCAGCGGTCAACCGACCCTGACTACGAAGTTCGATATCTATGACGCGACCACCACCCTGGCCATTCAGAATGGCCTGAAGACTTCGACTCCGGTCAAAGTGGTTTTCGGTGCCACCGGTGGTACCACCCAGACTTACCAGTTGCTCGATGCCCAGGGTAATGAACTCAGCAACGGCACCATCGTGCCTGGCCAGAACAATACGCTGAGCCTGACCATTCCACTGGTCGACGCCAGCGGTGCCGCGATCAATGATCCAGGACCGCCAATCGTGCAGCGTACTGCATCGTTCGATATGACCATCGCCGGTTCACCGGACAGCGCGACGGCGATCAACGTGACGCTCAGTCAGGCGGGCACTCTGGACAACCGCAACGGCAACGTACTGGCCGACTTGCAGACCCTGAAGACCGTGGATACCGGTTCGACCAGCGGTGGCATTTCCCTGACCGACGCTTACGGCAAGCTGGTCGAGGGCGTCGGCGCCAAGGCCGCCCAGGGCAACCTCGACAGTGCCGCGACCACCGCCATCCTGGCCAATGCCAAGACCGCTCGTGATTCGCTGTCGGGTGTCGACCTCGATGAGGAAACCGGCAACCTGGTCAAGTATCAGCAGTACTACACCGCGTCTTCGCAGATCATCAAGGCTGCGCAGGAAATCTTCAACACACTGATCAACAGTCTTTAAGGAGTCGTAGCCCATGCGCATTTCTACCGCCCAGTTTTACGAGTCCTCTGCTGCCAACTATCAGAAGAACTTCGCCAACGTGGTCAAGAGCAGCGAAGAGGCCAGCAGCCTGGTTCGCATCAACACCGCAGCCGACGATCCGGTTGGCGCTTCACGCCTGCTGCAATTGGGTC